>CALGAW010000034.1 GCA_937959115.1 uncultured Saprospiraceae bacterium | reverse complement strand
ACTTTAGTCTTTTTTTTGGCACCATACTCCACAATCCATCACAAAACTAAAATTTGAAAATTTAAGGACAGGATCTTGTACCAATCTTCCTGGTAGAAAGTTCTGAAAATGAAAAGAGGCCATCTCGTTTTGAGACAGCCTCATTTTAGTTTTAAGACCAATTGTTAAACTATCCCGAAGATCCAATACGCTTACATCGATCAAGTACATTCTTGGTCTCTATTTATAGATTTAATCGCTGAACAGGGTTACGTCAGTTACAATTAAGGCATGTCATCAATAATGGCTCAAGAAGTAAAGCCATTCCAATCACAACAAAAAACCTTGTTAATCAAATAGGTATCCTATTATAAATAACCTGGTAATTATTATTAATTATTGATTCAATTTGTTATTTTTAAGACTACAATCTTATAATTATCAACATATGAAATCTCTAGGTCTATATTTTATTTCTTTCTTTGTAGCCTTGTTTGGAATTAATAATCAAACAGACGAACTGATTTTTTTTGAGCAAGATCAGTTAAAATCAATAAAATTGGCTTCTCAAACAATCAGCCATTTAGGAAATGGGTCTTGGCCAGCCGATGAGAATGCGTTAAAAACTGATCGAATTGTTTACTCAAAACCCGAACTTGGCGTGAATCTAAGGACAGAAGTTCATTTCTTACAAGGAGTGCAATCGCCTCACGTAGCAGATGATCTCTATTACTCTGATATTCCAGGTGTGCATGTTGCCGCGAAACTATATCGTTTTAATAAAACAACGCAAGCAACACAAGTCATTTTCATTGAAAATCAAGTCCCTAATCCTGGTCATAGCTTTCTTCCAATTGGATTTGGTACAGATCCTGACATCTTATTTTTACAGGAAATGGACATACTGACAAATGAAGAGTATCTAGGTGTATGGGAATACCGGTTATCTACCAATAATTTCCAAAAACTAGACCTGACGGACAACTATATGTGCACCCCCATCTTATCTTCAGATCGGACAAAACTATATTACACCGCCGCCTCTGATCCAAATAGAAATGTGATTCACGGTGTTGCAGACCTACTGATGGAATTCGATATAAAAACGGGCACCGAGAAAACACTGCATCAGTCTTCAGGCGCACAAATCATTCTCCTTGGTGTCAACAGTACCAAGCAACAAATCAAAACCACGACCCTCGATAAAATATACACCCAACAAACAAAGATTGCAAATGACTGGAAACTACCCTTCACATTAGACGAAGATTGGTGTGTTACAAGAGATGGATCACCTAGACCCCCAAACCCACAAACTGGGCAATCTAGTTCAAGCTGTGGATACAGTTTTAATCACCATGGCTATCGCGCAACAGATTGGAGTAACTTAAACTTCCCTGGTAGCAATAATGGTCAAGGACCAATTGTAGCAGCACGGCAAGGAGTTGTCGTAAGTAACTATGACCTTAGTCCAGGAAGTTGCGGATATGGTAATTTAGTCCGCGTATCTCATGATATGGGTGGAGGTGTTACTTGGTATTCCTATTATGCACATCTTGCTAGCGTTTCAGTGTCAATCAACCAATGCGTTGGTCAAGGAGAAGGCGTCGGAGTAGAAGGAGGAACAGGAGGAACGTGTAGCTATGGAGTACATCTTCATTTTGAGGTAAGACAATCACTTTCTGGTTCTGGCCAACAACAATGGGTTGCTTTTACTGATATGAATAGTGGCTACCCTAGGCAACGAGACCATGGTACATCTGCCAATGCCCCTACATCTTGTTGCGCATTAAACGTTACTACAAGTACTGGAAATGTGACAAGTGATGTCACTGCAGGTAATTCAATTACTTCAGCTGGAACAGTTCCAAACGGAAGCAATGTTGAATTTAGCGCTGGAGCATTCGTTGATTTGATTCCAGGTTTTGAAGCACAAAACGGAAGTATTCTTGATGCTTACATAGGTGGATGTGGAGTTACTCCACCACAGAAGACATCTGTAATTCAAAGTGAACAACCTCCAAAATAATAACGCGATAAACTTATTCCGAATGAAATTTTCAATTAATTTATTCTATAGCATATTTCTTTTCCTTCTGGCAACTACTGGATATGCACAGAATGTAGGTATCGGAACAACTAGTCCAACCGAATTACTCCATGTTAATGGAACGTCTTTTCATAAAGGAATAAAAGTTGACATAACCAATGGCGCATCAGTTATGTATATCCAACCAAATGACGGCGCAGGTAATTATCAACAGTATTGGAATACGTTAGGAGGCACGACTCCTGTCCGCCTAGCTACGGGCATTGCATTTAATGAACATTTCACCTCTGTAACAGCAAATTCTACTGCTTCGAATTATCAAATGAGATATGGTGGCTATGGTGCTGCTGGTTCAGCAATTTCTTGGAGTCCAGGATTCTCTGTTAACTATTCAAATGGTTTTTTTGGTATTAAAACCAACCAACCAGCGCATGCATTAGATGTAAACGGAGATGCTCGGGTTCAAGGAAATGATTTACTTGGAGGCACTGGTAACTTTAGAATTCATGGAGGAACGGGTGGCTTCATTGAGTTGAAAACTAAAAGCCCAGACTTTGGAGTAATTATAAGAGATGGCGCCAGTACCCAATTTGGTAATATTGAAGTAGAAAACAACACCCTTGCCATTGGCTACAGAGTAAACAGCGGTCATATCTTTATTGAACAAGGTGGAAATGTCGGTATTGGCAAATCCAATCCAGGCTCAAAGCTTGATGTTAATGGAGGAATTCGCTGGGGAACGGCTGGTGCAAGTCTAGGCACTGGACAAGGAGCAAATATGGAACTACGAGGAACTGGGACGCCGTACATCGACTTCTCCAATGACGCCACCACTGATTATGACGCACGGTTAATTTTAAAAACAAATAACCGACTTACCTTGGAAGGTGCTGAATTCAATGTATTGAATACCGTTTCTGCAAAACGAATAAAAGTCACAGCATCAGGCTATCCAGATTATGTTTTTGAGGAGGGATATGATTTAAAAACATTAAAACAAGTAGCCCAACACATTTCAGATAAAGGCCATTTACCTGGTGTTCCTTCTGAAAAAGAAATTGTTAAAAATGGCTTGGATATAAATGATCAGTCGATGTGGCAAATGGAAAAAATTGAAGAATTATTCTTGCACATGATTGAAAATGAAAAACGGGTTGATGCTTTAGTCAAAGAAGTTGAAATTCTTAAGAAAGAAAACCAGCAACTTAAAGAAAAGAACAGCCAGTTAAAGCACAAACAATAAAAGAAACCAGATTCGTTTGAAGAATGTATTTTAAGCGATCTATATAAAAACTACAAGTATGAAATCATTAAATCTTTTTGTCCTATTTACGTTGTTTTTACTATTGTTATCAAATGGGATAATTGCTCAAAATGTAGGTATTGGAACAGCTACGCCTGAATATAACCTTGATGTAAATGGAACAACTCAGACCGACTATTTACAGCCTGGTCTAAAATCAGCGCCCTATGAGTTTCTTCGGATCGGTAATCCTGGTGATTTCTGGGGAGGAATTATGAAAAACATCAATTCAGCAACCTACGGTGACGGAGATGACTTAGTCTTTTTTACTTATGATCACCGAGACATTGTATTACGTCCTGGAAACGGAGATGTATTTATACAACCGAATGGGACAGGAAGAGTTGGAATCGGTACAAAAACGCCAACCGCAAAACTGGATGTGAATGGCACTATTGCTTGGGGTAGCGCAGGCGCTTCACTTACAGCCAATCAAGGTGCAGCAATAGAATTAAGAGGAACAGGTACTCCTTTTGTCGATTTCTCGAATGACGCATCAATTGATTATGACGCAAGAATAATACTTTTAGGCGATGATCGACTAACTGTCCAAGGAGCAGAGTTTAATGTGCTAAACACGCTTTCTGCTACTCGAGTAAAAGTAACAACAACAGGCTATCCTGATTATGTTTTCAAAGCTGATTATGACTTAAAAACACTTGAAGAAGTAGCGCATCATATTCAAACAAAAGGACACTTGCCAGGTGTTCCTTCCGAAAAAGAAATTGTTGAAAATGGATTGGATTTAAACGATCAATCAATTTGGCAAATGGAGAAAATTGAAGAGTTATTCCTTCATAGCATTGAATTGAACAAGCAAGTAAAAGAACTTCTAGAAACGAATGAAAAACTAGAAGAAAGAATTGAACAACTCGAAAATCAATAACTATAAAAGTAACATTATGAACATTCCGAAATTATTTATTGGAACATTACTATGCGTATTACTTTTTCAATTTTCTTACGCGCAAAATGTAGGAATTGGGACAAATAATCCTTCAGAGTTATTGCATTTAAAGAGTGAAAAATCAGCTGTCCTACTCCTAGAGGCAGATACTGACAATATTACAGAGACAGATCAGCCAAGAGTCGAATTCTCGCAAGACGGTGGTATTATCAGAGGTATTGTTGGATTTGCAGGTGGAACCAACCACTTAACCATCCAAAACAATTGGGATAATCCTGACGCTGACATTGAGTTCGTTACAGATTCTATTAGTCGTGTGACAATTGATGGCATTGGCAATGTAGGAATCGGCACAAAAGCTCCCGTTGAAAAAATTACCCTAGCAAATGGAAACATGAGTGTGAATAGTAACTATGGAGTGGTTACTGGCTGGGGTGGTGGATCTGAATATGCTTATCTTCCAAATGCAAATGGGATTCAAGCATTTACAGGAATAGGAGCCAATGCACCATTTGACTTTGGAACACAAATTCGTTCTGATGCGTTGGTCGCGTTTATTGAATCAGATGCTGACAAAGTAGTAGGTTGGATGAATCTCAACAACAATAATTTTGTCTGGAATGGAAGAATCAGTAGCTCATCCGTTCTAGTTCAAACCAACGTCTGGGCAGATTATGTCTTTAAAAAAGACTACAAACTAAAATCATTGAATGAAGTAGAACAGTTTATTCAGTTGAATGGACACTTACCAAACACACCAAACCAGGAAGAAGTTACCACTAATGGCATCGATGTTAGTAAAATGACGGTATTGCAACAAGAAAAAATTGAAGAACTATTTCTACATGTAATTGAACTCAATAAGCGTCTGGAAGTAATGGAAGAGAATAATGAAAAACTTAAGATAGAAAATCAACAACTTAAGCAGAATAATAAGAATTAATCCGTTCGTTATTCACTTAACAAAAACACATCCATGAGAACTCTTTTAGCCTTCGTTTTTATTTCTATTTTACTTTCTCCAACCTTAATTGCTCAAAACATAGGGATTGGAACCACTACTCCTGCATACAAATTGGATGTTGTAGGACAAGTTACTTCGAGATCAGCAAATGCATTCAGATTAAGACAAAACACCTATTCAGTTTTTCATAGAAATGACAACACCAACTATTATATGTTATTGACCGAAAACGGGTCTCCTGATGGTAGTTGGAATGCGCTGCGACCATTTATCATAAACAATGCTTCTGGTGATGTAAGGATTGGAGGAACGAATACCTTATATGCGAGCCATACAGACAAAAGAGTTGGTATTGGAACGCTTTCTCCAACAGAGCGTTTAGATGTGAATGGAAATATAAAAATCCCGGCAGGATATAGCCACATCAACCTAGGAAACAACATTTTTATTAACGGCATAGGAGCAACTGGTCGAATTTCTAATAATGTATACCTTGCTCCAGGAGGATGGACACTAAAAGACACCACTAGAAATGGCTCTACCATTGAATTAAGAGATAATGGAAAAATCGAACTCTACGGAACAGCAACTCCTGGCCAAGTTAATTTTAGAAGAATGTTCGGTATTGATCCACAAGCCAACATTGCCTATTTCCCAAGTGGAAATGTTGGAATAGGAACCATTAACCCAATCGCTAAACTAGACGTCGAAGGAACTGCAAGGGTGAATTACATGGACATCGATCCACAAAACAGCGTTAATGAGGGTGGTGAACTAAGACTTAGAGGTGCGAATGGCGCTCCTAACTGGCAGGTTGACAACCATGCAGGACATTTCAGACTGCATAGTGGCGGAGTAGAACAGTTTGTGATCAATACAGACGGAAAAATAAGTTTAGGTGCAGGCAAAGCCTTCCCTGGTGCATATCGATTGTATGTCAGAGGAGGCGTTTTAGCAGAACAGGTTAAGGTAGCGATGTACAACACTGGGGAATGGGCGGACTATGTCTTTGCCAAAGACTATGACTTAAAACCATTAACCGAAGTAGAACAATTTGTAAAACAGCACAAACACCTTCCGAATATCCCCTCTGCTAAAGAAATGGTTCAACAGGGTAATGATTTAGGAAAAACTGATGCATTGCTCCTTGAAAAAATTGAAGAACTATACCTTCACATGATTGATATGGACAAGCGAATGAAGGCTTTGGAACAACAAAACCAAACCCTAAAATCAGAAAACAAACAATTGAGAAAGAATAAAAATCAACAATAACGCCCTTAATTTAATCGATTATGAAAAATTTAAATAGTAGCCTATTCCTTTTATTTGCTGGTATACTTCTTTCAATTCCAGGATTCTCACAAAACGTCGGAATTGGAACTTCCTCTCCACAACATTCCTTAGACGTAATCGGTAATGCACGATTCCAAGGAAATAATGTCTATGGAGGATCTGGCAACCTCAGAATCCATGGAGGAACCGCAGGATATGTTGAACTAAAAACAAATAGTCCAACCTACGGAGTCATTGTTAGAGAAGGAACTGGAAATGGTAATTTTGGTAATATCGAAGTAGAAGGTAATGTTTTAGCAATCGGATACAGAGTAAGTTCAGGTCATGTTTTTGTCGAACAAGGAGGAAACGTTGGGATTGGAATAGCAAACCCTACACAAAAGCTCGATGTTGCTGGAATCGCTCGAGTCGATTATTTAACAATCGATCCACAAAACAATGCTAGTGGAGAAGGTGGTGAACTACAACTAAAAGGAACGACAGGTAAAACTACTTGGCAAATTGACAATCTAAATGGTGACGTTAGAATGCACGCAGGTGGAGGCGAGTGGTTTGTTATGAACAATGCAGGAAAACTAAGCCTAAGTGCAGGAAAGGCATTTCCTGGCAACTACAAATTATATGTTCGTGGTGGAATTCTTTCCGAACGAGTTAAAATTGCTGTTTATGGTACTGGTGATTGGTCAGACTATGTCTTTGCAGAAGATTATTACCTCAAACCACTTAATGAAGTAGAACAATTTGTTAAAGAAAACAAGCATTTACCTAATATTCCTTCCGCCCAAAAAATGGTTGAGAATGGTAATGATCTAGGAAAAACTGATGCATTACTATTAGAGAAAATAGAAGAATTGTTTTTACATACCATTGAGCAACAAAAGCAAATTGAAGAATTAAAATCAGAAATCAAAACACTTAAAGAAGGATAATCCCTTGAAAAAGGATCGATTACATTAGAAAAAATACATAATTCTTAGTAAGTTTATAAGTGAATCTTATTCAGAATATTTTAAACTATTCCCTATGAATCGCTCTATATTTGTGTTGCTAATCACACTTTCATTTTCCTATACATTGATTGCTCAAAACGTAGGAATTGGAACCGCGACCCCTTCAGAAAACCTACATGTTATCGGGGCTGCCTTATTTGAATCCCCCGGAGCTTCGACTGGATCAGTAAGAGTAACGTCTCCTGGTGGTCATCCTGGCATATCGTTATATAGTAATGGCCCATCCGAATACAGAGCAGACATCCAACGGGTTGTAAACGGAATCTCCTTTAGATTACATGACAATACAACCTATCCACCTGCGAGAATGACCCTTCACAACAATGGTAGAGTGGGTATTGGTACTGCTACACCAGCAGCCTTGTTATCCGTAGCAGATGGCACTCAACTAGGAGGGACAGCAGCAAGTACCACCTTTCGAACAAATTCAGGCACATTAAGCACTAGTTTTTTAGAAGAAACTGCATTAGCTAGCTTTGGTATTAAAAGTGGTGGGAATAACGTAAGTCTAGGAATTCGAGCCATTAGATCAACAGCAGTCAATAACTGGCATGGAACAGCACTAGGCCTAGGCTTTGACGTAGATAACACGAAACGAGCAGGTGGTGGAATCTGGATAACTGAAGGAAAAGTTGGAATCAACACACTAAACATGCCTGGCTCTTACAGCCTGTATGTGCCTAATGGTATTCTCACGGAACGAGTAAAAGTAGCAGCTGCTGGCTCTCCTCAATGGGCAGATTATGTTTTTGATTCAGCATATGATTTAAAAAGCTTAACCGAAGTAGAACAATTTATCGAGCAAAATAGTCACTTACCCAATATCCCTTCTGCTAAAGAAATTGGCGAAAAAGGATATGAAATGACAGAGATGAATGTCTTATTCATGGAAAAGATTGAAGAACTGTTTCTACACACCATCCAACAACAAAAAGAAATTGATGAACTCAAAAAGATGAACGAAGAATTACTCAAAAGAATTGATTAAACCTCTCGAAAAATAAAATTTTATAAAAAGCCAGAGCAACAAAACGCTGGCTTTTTTCTATTTAGTAAACTTAGATACCACTTCAACACGATGGGTACATAACTCATCATGGTTCGCCAACAATAGCGAAAACCAGTGAATCTCATTTCATTGATATTACTTACAGCAAACTTATAAATTAGTTTACCTGTCAAGGGCGAATTGCAATTCGCCCCTACAACCATCGCCTTTAAGGATGTCTTTTCGATGTGGCAATGCTTTTCGGATTAATACTCATTGCTTTGTTGCGCTTATTCCATAATACCTACCTATGAGCAAAGAACGCACAATGAACTACTAAGCACTAACCACTAGAAAAAATAATCTTTGATGCAGCGTTTTTCCATTTTCGGAAGTTTCTCTAGTAACCCCTCAATAATATTTAATAATTTACTCATCGACTATCAACATTTGATGTTACGCCCCATAACACAACTGATATAATTGGTCCATTTAGTGGCACGATGACAGATAGTGGAGGGAATAGCATACCGATCTCTGGTAGCTTTGACGCAGATTTATGACAATAAAAAATTTGGTTTAGTAAAGTTGGTTTTAGTTCAACCACTGCTTGGAAAGGGCAGTGGTTTTTTATTTATTAAGATGACTTTACTCCATATTTAAACGGTTTCAAATCATCTTATCATTGATAATTAAACATTTACTTTCCTTTAAATTCAGCTTTCCGTTTCTCAATAAAAGCAGAAGTCCCTTCAATGAAGTCATCCGTTCCAGTGCATTCACCAAATAGCTCTACCTCTAGCTCATATGCGTTATTGCCTTTTTCGTAATAGGCATTGATGCATTTTATGACTTTCGCAATGGCCAATGGTGCTTTGGTGCCAATTTTTTCAATAAGCTCAATTGCTTTTGCAACTTCTTCACCTTGCGGAACAACATAATTAACCAACCCTAAGCGATGTGCCTCTTCCGCTCCAATCATATCACCAGTAAGGTGCAACTCCATTGATTTTGCTTTACCGATGTAACTCGTCAATCGCTGTGTGCCTCCATAACCTGCAATAAGCCCTAGGTTGACTTCCGGCTGCCCGAATTTAGCCTTCTCACCTGCAATCCGCATGTGACAAGCCATCGATAGTTCACAGCCGCCTCCGAGGGCAAAGCCATTAACCGCCGCAATCACTGGAATAGAGGATTGTTCAATGGCAAAAAACACCTCTTGTCCATGCTTCGCTAAGCGCTTTCCGTTTTCAGGACTGATTCCCATAAAGCCTTTGATATCGGCACCGGCTACAAAGGCCTTTTCTCCAGCCCCTGTAAGCACAACTCCTTTAAGTGTGGGTACTGATGGCACATGATTGGTAAACACATCACTGAGTTCATCTATGACCTGTTTATTCAAAGCATTGTAAGCCTTTTCCCTATTGATGGTAACAATTAATACATCATTTCTATTTTCAGTAAGCAGACTCTCGTAACTCATGTGTGGTGTTTTAGTGAATGAATATGAAGGCAAATTTAAACGATTAAACCAATATTTAAGAAGTTTAATCAAAATTTACCCAGAATTAATCTTACAAAAATGCAAGCCGCCATTCAGTAAAATGGAGTCACTCACCTTACAAACAATTGTAAAAAATGATGAATTCATTGAATAAAGTGCAGATAAAAAAAACTTGATGCAGCGTTTTTAATCCTTAAGTAGTTTTCCAATCATAAGCTTATATACTTCTAGTATTTTTTTAAAAAATAATTTAAACAAAATTAAAATGAAAAATATCCTTTTGCTATCAATAGGTTTTTTATTAGTAATGTCAAGTTGTAGACCAGATGAGATTATTCCAGAGGTACCTGAAGTAACTGTCTACACAGACGTTCTTTTAGATTACATACCAACTGTTGTTCCGATTACAGGAAGCGTAGATGGTTTTGTCACAAACGAAAACGGTGATCCGGTTCAAGGTGCACAGGTAAAACTAGGGAATGAAACAACGGTTACGAATATAGACGGTCACTTCAACTTCCTGAATGTGGACATGAACAAAGAAGGAACGATTATTCAGGTAACTGAGACTGGTTATTTTGATGGCTCACGCCGTTTCTTGCCTTCAGGTAATGCTGTAGACCGTGTACAGATACAACTTTTACAAAAACTGTTCGACCAATCTGTTGATGGTGCTACTGGAGGGAATGTCTCTATTGGTAGTTCTGCAGGAACGATTGCCTTCCCTTCCAATAGTATTGTCGATGCAAATGGTGATGTGTTTACTGGCAATGTAGATGTCGCAGTAAAGTACCTTGATCCGACAGCTGAAATCACAAGTGCCCAAATGCCAGGTAGTTTGTTCGGTGTAACCGAGGCATTGGAGGAGCGCATATTAGCAACTTATGGGATGATTGCTGTAGAGTTGATTGACGACAATGGCAATCCCCTTAATCTTGGAGAAAACACACCTGTCACCATCACAATGCCAGTTCCTGCAAGTATCCTAAGTAGAGCACCAGCAACGATTCCTCTGTGGTCTTACAACGAGGCCTTTGGCGTATGGACTGAAGAAGGAGAAGCAACGCTTACCAATGGATCGTATATCGGAGAAGTCACTCATTTTTCTTGGTGGAACTGGGATTACCCACTTGAAAGTGTAGATTTAACGACTGCGCTAACTGATCAGAATGGAAATCAACTTAATAACTATTTAGTTAATTTAACCTCGGCAACTATTGGCACGGGTTGGAGCTATACCAACTCAGCAGGAGAAATTACTGGACAAATTCCAGCAGGAGAGGTTTTATTGTTAGAAGTTCACTATCCAAATAATTGTGGAGGATTGTTACATAGTCAAAGCGTTGGTCCATTTACCAACTCAACCAACTCCGTTAATATTACTGTGAACCTTCCTCCTTCTTTAACTACTACGATTACTGGTGATGCTGTGTGCAGTGGTGCACCGATCAACGATTGGGCTCTAAGATTTGAATCAGGTGGCATCGTTGAATACAGATATGGAACGGGGTCCAGTTTTTCAATGAATAAAACGTTTTGTAATCCAGGAATCCCTTACTCTTTAAAATTAATTAACCCGTTAACCAGCCAAGAAAGTATTCTACTTTCAGGAACATCTGGAACAACGAACAATTTAGGGACAGTAGACGCTTGTCAAAATACGCTCCCTGAGTTCTTGTCCTTAAATGTAGATGGTCATAACCACGTATTCCTGGCGATATATGATAGCACAGCAGTCAATAGCACTACAATTGATGCTTATGATCAGTCAAATGGGACTTATTATATCACATTAAATTTTGCAGGCTCAACAGTTGGCTCTTATCCAGGAGCTCAAAATAGTGTTTCGCTCTACTTCACCACTCCTACTGGGTTTATACAAGGATCAGGACAACTGACAGCATTTAATGTAACAACCTATAATACAACAGATATAATCGGAACATTCAGTGGCCAAATACTGGATACGAACTCAGGCAATATGGTCCCGATTTCAGGTAGTTTTGATAACGACCTTTAATCTATAAAGGAATTCAAAAAGAATCATTAGTATTTAGTTTTGAGTAAAGGTAAGCTGTCATTCAATAGAATGGCGGCTTTTTTGATTGAATTCCACTTTTGACCTGTTCATTTTTTATGAATTTCAACCTAAAACGGAAACCATCCAAACCATTGACAATCTGCAACATACGCAATACTTCAACACAAAGTGATTTGCATTACAAGTCGGATTTTTCAGAAAAACGATAATTGTAGGAATCTAAATGGCAATCTATCTTACGATTAATACTATTGGTTAGTAGAATCTCAAAACGATATAAAACGAATAAATGTTTGACAATGGAGATTAACATTTAGAAAAGGAGCTGTTTTTGTTCACAGGCTAAACAGTTCCTTTTTTCTCCATATTCATTCCTTAACTTGAATAAAACCATAACTATATATTCCGACAAAATCGGTGCGATTATTTGTTCAATAGAGCTACTTCTGCAAAAAGTAGCTCTTTTTTTTTGAGCTGTAAGGAATCAATTTTGAATGATGCCAACCAACGCAATCCTTCTTAATTTTCTTAATAAGATGATCACCACATTATGTCCTTAAATCCTTTTTTAAAACGCATAGACAAGAACTTAATAGTTCAGAAAAAATGTGTAGATAAAGAATCTTCAACAATTTCATTTTTCATTCAGTTTATTGATCAACCAGCTTCTTTCTGGTAATCCATTAGTAGGAATAGCACTAATTTCCTCAAGAATTTGTTTTGCTCCAGACTTATCTCCCTTGAGCGTATTGATGAGACGTTTAACGAGACTGCAGAAATTTCGATTGCTTTGAAGGTCATTTTTATCGAGTTGTTTTTGTTTTTTACTGAGAAAAACCTCCAGATTGGAGATGGCTCCAAACAAACCATCCTCCTCTAGCTCATAGTAAATTTGGATTTTCATAATTTTCTCAGAAATCTGAAAGAAGATATATTTAGACACTTCGATTTGACTAATCAGTTGATCCGATTTTTTGATTTCTCGTCTTTCAAATGCTATTTTAGCCATACCGTAAAAATACAAGTCCTTTCTAAACCGTTTTTCTATCTTTTTCTCATAGGTTTTAAGAAATTCTTCCAACCAATCACTGTGCTGACTTTTAATGGCGGCAGTTATGATATTTTTAGCATCCTGTCCTCGGATCTTTTGATCGATAAACAGGTAGCTTTTTTCTAGCGCAAACTTATGCTTTTGAAAATGTTCCTTATAAAAATCTTCTTCCGAAATATCCGTATAATTAAGTACCGTGTTTAGAAAAACGAAAAAATTGTAGCGTTCAATCTGACTAAGTAACTCACTTCTTTCTTGGAAAATTTTATTCAGTTCAGTATAATTGTCCAGTGAAATTTTATTGATTGCTTTCTCTTCAGAATCCTTCTGAACCGTATTATAAATCAATAAAAATGTAGAAGCAGTTTTGTACCAAAGCTCAACCATCGGATGAGCGATAAAGGAATCAGGAATAGAGTCAATAAAATCATTGATCTGAGGAGGAATTTCGTTGAGATTTCCAATGAGACTATTGTTTAATATATCACAATACAAATTCAATACAGAAACATATAGATGATGATTCATATTGTTCAGCAGTTCACTGTTCCGTTCTTTTAGCGGATAGAATTTGCTGAGGTAATTGGCAAAGGAGTAGCTGAGATCTAGTTTTTTCTGAAGCAGGTCAATTCCTTTATAGTTTTTATCAATGAGTTGCTCAATCCGTTTGTGCTGGTTCTCAAATCGATTGTCATTTGTAATACTGGTGATTCGTTCGAAATAGAAATCTAACAACGCAAATTCCTCTGAATACTTTTTACTGTTGATTTGTAGGCAGTTAATAAATCGTTTTACAGCTTCAAAGAGTTGATTTAGTGTTCTGTTAAGTGCTAGTTTGTCAAATTTCCCTTTGGGTTTTAGAGCTTTATATGCTTGTTCCGCAGTAAAACGCTTATTGTCATAGTTTGAATTGAAGGAATATATAAACTCAAATAGCTGAATGACTTCTTGATTTTTATTGAAGACTGGATTATATAAAAAATCTTTTATACCTTGAAGCTCAGCTTTTGTCATCATTTCCAATAATCGAACAACTTTTGTCTTTTGCATTTTTAATGGATTTTGACACTTCTACAATCCATGCAACACTCTGTATATGTGGGACTTAAATAAATCACTGTTTGTTTTTACTTAGGATTTTGAAAAAAAAAGGAAATTGATTCCACTAAAAAAATGAATTAATATTATACTATCAAAAACAGCTACTATGAAATACTACACTTCTCTCTTCGGATTTTTTCTAATCGGTTTGTGTTCAAACTTTACAAATGTAGAAAATTCAGAAAACAATGACAACCTGAAATGTAATTCTATCGAACAAATCCATGTTGCTTATGATAATCAAAATGGCACACTTCTAATAAAATGGGACGAACGCAGTACCGACTTATCATATGCTGTTACCATAAACGAAATGACGTATGTCGTTGATCAAAGGTCGATAGCAGTGCCGATAAACGCTCAATTTGCGGATAACGGTATTAGCATTCGAATTCAAAAGTCCTGCGACAGTGTTGAGCCATTTCACTTTAACGGATTCTTAAAGATGACGTGTGAAGGTGGAGTCATACAGTCTAATAGAATCAGTGCTAAAAAGCCAAAAGATGACAAAGGTGGATGCTGTATCATTGCAACCTCAGGAAACATTAACGTTCATAATCCTTGTTCTGAATATGAAAACAAGTTTGGTTTTTAAAAAACGTTACCTCACTAAATCAATACTGTAGCTGTATATACAAAACCCCATAATAAAGATTTTTAAGTTTGGTATTAGTAGGTAAAGTCGTCATCCTAAAAGGGGAAGGCGATTTTTTTATTTTAACCTGAGTTCGATTATTATTGCGAACTACAATTTATAGTCAAAACTATAATCAAACTCAATTTTTTATGTTTTTCCACTTTTTGTTTTCTTCCTGATGCGCACTTTCTCGCTCAAATCATACGTAGCGTTATTGTTTTTTTTAACATTAATCAAAATTGAATTAACTTGCCAAAACTTTCAAAGTTCAGCGAGAAGCAATCTCCTGATTTCAAAATCACAAAATGAGTATACAAAAACGATTTGATCTAAGTGGCAAAGTTGCTGTGGTCACTGGCTCTAGTAAAGGAATTGGCCTTGCTATAGCAAGAGGATTTGCAGAAAATGGAGCAAAAGTGGTCATCAGCAGCAGAAAACAAGAGGCAGTGGAACAAGTGGCAGAAGACTTCAGAAAAGAAGGATTTGAAGCCGTCGGAATTGCCTGTCATGTAGGTGTGAAAGAGCAACGCGAAAATCTAATTACTCAAACCATAAAAACCTACGGGCAAATAGATATCCTGGTCAACAATGCCGCTATAAATCCAGTTTACGGTCCTTTAGAAGCAACCGAGGATGCCATCTTTGACAAAATTATGAACGTAAATGTAAAAGCGCCCTGGGCACTTGCAAACCTAGCACAACCACATATGAAAGAAAGCGGTGGAGGAAGTATCATTAATATTTCTTCAGTAGAAGGAATTCATCCTGGAGATGGACTTGGATTGTACAGTATGACCAAAGCGGCTATGAATATGCTTTCAAAAAATCAAGCAAAGGAATGGGGACGTCATGGGATCCGAGCAAATGCTGTTTGTCCAGGCCTAGTAAAAACTAAATTTAGCCAAAGCCTTTGGTCAAATGAGAAGCTAGTCGCCAACTATGAAAGAATGGTGCCTTTACGACGAATCGCTTCACCAGAAGAGATTGTTGGTATTGTCGTACTTCTGGCATCAGACGCAGGTTCTTATATGACTGGTGGCCTCTACTCAGCAGACGGCGGCTACTTAATTTCAGGATAACCTTAACAATAACTATGAATTTTGAATACTCAAATAAATCGTTAAAACTACAAGAGCAATTAAACGCATTCATTGCAAAACACTTGCTTCCAGTAGAAAAAGAAGTCAGCTCCTTCCTCGTAAATCCTGAAAATGCATGGCAAAGATGGCCCGGACTTCAAGCACTTAAGCAAGAAGCAAAAGCAGCAGGGTTATGGAATCTATTCCTGCCAAAAGCCTATGGAGATCTTAGCCCTGGATTGACAAATCTAGAGTACGCTCCTCTAGCTGAAATTATGGGTAGAATACTATGGTCGTCTGAAGTTTTTAATTGTAGTCCACCTGATACAGGCAACATGGAGGTCCTTGCAAAATACGGAACACCTGCACAACAAGAAAAGTGGCTAAAGCCGCTACTAAACGGGACAATTCGATCAGCATTCTTAATGACTGAACCCGATGTCGCTTCCTCCGATGCGACCAATATCGAAACATCCATTGTCGCTGACGGTAATGAATACGTGATTAAAGGAAGAAAATGGTGGTCATCTGGAGCAATGGACCCAAACTGCAAAATTGCAATCGTTATGGGAAAAACAGATTTTAATGCCCCGCGACACGTCCAGCAAAGCATGGTGTTAGTTCCAATGGATACGCCAGGTCTAAAAATCGAACGGCCATTAAGTGTTTTTGGGTATACAGATTCTCCAGAAGGCCACGCTGAAATACTCCTAGATGAAGTACGCGTTCCCAAGGAAAATTTACTACTAGGAGAAGGCAGAGGTTTTGAAATTGCACAAGGAAGACTTGGGCCTGGTAGAATCCATCACTGTATGCGACTGATTGGTATGGCACAACGCTCCTTAGAATTGATGTCGCAACGAGTGACACAGCGCACCCCGTTTGGCAGAAATCTAGAAACGTACAGTAGTGTGCGCCAAGACATTGCCAAATCTGCCTGCGAGATAGAACAAACAAGACTACTCGTACTTTCTGCTGCAGATAAGATGGACAAAGTGGGCAATAAACAAGCGAAAGATCTTATCGCTATGATCAAAATCGTAGCACCGAATATGGCACTAAACGTCATTGATCGTGCCATTCAGATCATGGGAGGAAAGGGTGTGAGTAGCGATACTCCCCTAGCCCATTTCTACGCAAGCGCTCGTATTTTGCGCCTAGCAGATGGACCTGATGAAGTCCATATGAGTCAACTAGGAAAACACGTCATTAAAAAATACTCCAACACCTAACCATGGACATGAATCGGCTTACAAACCCAGTAAGAAAGGGTGAAGAATTGAATTCCAAACATCTCAAATCATTTCTCCTAGAACACCATCTGATCAAGGACGAAAAAAGTGAATTGAACGTAGAACAATTTGCCAATGGGTTTTCAAATTTAACGTATCTGCTTCATATTGAAGAGAAGGAATATGTGCTCCGTCGTCCTCCATTTGCTGCGCCCAAACGTGGTCATGATATGGGAAGAGAGTACAAAGTAATCAGTAATCTGAATGCTGTATTCAGCAAAACCCCGAAGGCATTTGCTTATTCCACAGATACCGACATTATCGGTGCTCCGTTTTACATCATGAGCAAGGTAGAGGGATTGATTTTAACGGCAAAGGAAGCAAAGAAGAGGCAAGTTACCGCAAACGAATTCAAGACCATTTCTAATACTTGGTTAGACACATTTGTTGATTTCCATCAGATTGATTACAAGGATGCAAATCTGGAAGACTTAGGCCGCCCTGAAGGTTACGTAGAACGCCAGGTGTCTAACTGGGGCAAGCAATACCTAAAAGCAGCTACTGATGATGTGCCGACTGCTCAGAAGGTAATGTCTTGGATGGAAGAAAACCAACCGCGTCAATACGATCATTCACTCATTCATAATGACTACAAATATGACAACGTGGTCTTCAAGGATGATCAGTGGACAGAAATTTCAGCAATTTTGGATTGGGAGATGTGCACACTCGGCGACCCTTTAATGGACTTGGGTACTTCACTAGCCTATTGGACAACAGCCAACGATCCTGAGTTTATGCAGCAGGGTATTCAATCTCCAACTTGTCAGTTAGGTAACCCTTCTCGCTCCGAAATCGTACAACAGTACACACTCAAAAGCGGACGACAGATCAACCATTTGACTTTTTATTACGTCTATGGGTTGTTCAAGATTGCAGTTATCGCACAGCAAATTTATTATCGTTTTAAACATGGACATACAAGTGATCCGAAGTTCGCCTATCTTAATAAAGCATCAGAGTTGTGTTGCTTGATGGCTTGGGGAGCAGTTGAAAAGGATGGGATTGATTAACCCGACTGATTAGGAATGCAATTATACATAAAATATTCATAATATGTAATTCGCAGCATTTCCTATTGATTATGGATCGATTCAAAAAAAAATATTCTTTTATAAAACGTTGATTAGGCAATGCTTGGATATATGGATTCTATGTGCGATCTTTGCAAACAGAATAAAATTTTGTTACTTAACCAGCAAATTGAGTCTTAATCCTAGATTATCCTCATTTTCTTTATGAAGCACTTTTCCTTAACCGGTTGGTTCATCATTCTACTACTACCATTTACTGCTGCTCAGGAGTTATCTCTCCTTGAGGCTTCAGATACGTATACACCCACTGAAACTGTTACAAATACGAACCCTCTTCTTGATTATGTGCTTTCAGATGATACGATTGCGCTTTGCAATTTGCTTTCAGAAGGCATGAATCCAAATTATATTCTTGAAGACGGACAAACTGCTTTACACTACTCCAAAAATGCGGGGATTGCAGCACTGTTAATCGAATATGGTGCAGATGTAAATGCGAAGGACGATTTTCACAACACTCCCTTGCACCACGCAGTAACCGATCTCAATGAACTACTTACTCGATTGTTATTAGAAGAAGGAGCTGATGCAAACATCCAGAATAAAAGTTATTACACCCCACTTTTACAGTGCCTAGAAGAAACGGACAAACCAGAACTGAGAGCAATTATAGCAAGATTGCTTTTAGAGTATGAGGCAAATCCAAACGTCTCTACTCAACTATATCAGAACACACCACTTTATTTTGCTGTGCAAAATCGAAATCAACTCGCTGTTTCCGCATTAATCGATCATAATGCCAAACTAAACACTATACAAGGAGAAGCAGGTGCGCCACTTGACCTAGCTTCTCGCTACAAGGACACACTACTTATCAGTTCACTTACAAAAGCAGGTGCGATACACATTCGTCAGCGGGAAAATCTGCTACAAGCAATGTATGAAAATGATATGCCCCAAATCAGTCAGCTCGTAGAATCAGGACTAGATCTAAATTTCATGTTTGACGATATTCAGCTTTCCCCGCTCCAAGCAGGCATCAAGTATATGAACAGTCCGACTGTAGTGCAGTTGTTTCTTGAACAAGGCGCTTTTCCAGATTTTGTAGATACTCTAATTGGTAATTCTCCATTGCATTTAGCAGTTGACACCAAAAGTGAGCTAGTGATTATCCAATTGCTACTTGAATATGAAGCTAATTTGAACGCTGTGGACGGTACTGGAAAATCTCTATTATACAAGGCCGTTGAGCTAGGAAACAAGCCTCTGATTGCATTGTTTTTATCACAAGGAGCTGATCCCACTTTTTCTCTTGAGGGTCAATCTGTTTTAGAGCTAGCCAAAGCCAGTGGTGATCCTGAAATCTTAGGCCTGTTTGATTTAGAGGGTGAGCATTAATTCCCATTGTCCTTAAAACAACCGCAATTGTCCACTCCGCTTCCGCTTTCCTGACCGTCGTTCCCGCTCATCATCCATTACCGTTCTTCCTCCCCACTGAGGTGACATCTTACGCTCATACTCAATCAACGCGTCAAAATTGTTGTTTGGTTTAAAGTGCTCTTCGATCCGTTTTGCTGCTTTGTGTAAATTCTTTATGGCAACCTGCTTGTCAGTATATCCGAGCTTCGCCTTGTTGACAGCCGTTTTAAGCGTCTTGATCGTCCGGTCATAAATCTTTAGTGGTACAGGAAAGGGATGTCCGTCTTTCCCTCCATGTGCGAAGGAAAACCGTGCGGGATCATCAAATCGACTAGGCGTTCCATGAATCACTTCACTTACTAGTGTTAAGGATTGTAATGTCCGGGGTCCGAGCCCCTTCAGCAACAGCATGGATTCAAAGTCCTTCACTTCAGTGGACTGAGCAAGCGCTAGCACACTTCCCAACCGTTTCATGTCTACATCTTTCGCCTTTATTTGATGATGGGATGGCAGCACGATGATTTTGCGAATTTCCTTCATTAGTCGTTTTGGCCCTTCTTCTGCGATTTCCAATATTCCGTTCTTAGTCGGCTTAGAATCAGGAGACGTTAGATTTAAGATGGGTGCTGCATGCTGTCGACCATAGATGAAGGTATGTGGATCTTCCACGTAAGAGTCAAACTGTTCAGAGTGCCAATGATAGCGCCTTGCCATTCCATTGTGCTTGTTCATTCCCTGTTGAACGACCGTCCAATCACCTTCATCGGTCAAAATAAAATTGTGCAGGTAGATCTGAAACCCGTCTTGTATTGCCGTATTGTCTACTTTAGCGGTCAGCCGGCTGCTGCGGGAAAGCGCATGACCATCCAACCCTGTTTTCTCAGCTACTTGCATCAATTCATGTGGTGTTTTCCTTGAATGCTTCCCCCTACCACCACAAATATAAATTCCCAATTCCTTAGAAATAGGATTGATCGATTTTTTTAATGCTCCCATAACTGATGTCGTTATCCCAGAAGAATGCCAGTCCATCCCTAGCACACAACCTAGCGACTGAAACCAAGCAGGATCGCTCAGACGACTTAACACTGCCTTCTTGCCATATTCTAAAGCGATTGCTTCTATAATCGCACCGCCTAGTGTCGCCATTCGCTTGGCTAGCCAAGGAGGAACTCTGCCATAGTGAAGGGGCAAATCTGCAAAACCTGATTGTTTCATTTAAAACTATTTGTTTCGAAGGTAATTGATTTTGAGGAGAAATGCAATCACTGATTACATTGAATTAAATGATTCGCATGATTATTCTTGAATATGTTTCTACTATTGGATAATAGTATTTACTTTTTAGAAAGAATGAGGCATTTAAACTCTAACAACCTACTACCAAAATTGATTAGCAGTCCAGTTTCGTAATTATATATGCGGAGATAGTTTAAAGCCTGAGCCAAGTGCACATCTTCTAGCTGTTTGACTGCTTTGATTTCTAAAATCACAATTCTAAATGACAAAATCTACCCTTCTGCTACCAATCGGTTCTGACAAATGTTTATAATAAATATCCATTTCAACCTCTCTAGAAAAACCTAATCCCACATTTTTCATTTCCCATGCTAAGGCACGCTGATATATTAGTTCTTAAAATCCTGTTCCCAAAAATTTGTGCACTTCAAATGAAGCCCCAATTATCTTTTCCGTAATGTCCGAGTGCTTATATTTACTCATTAAGCCCAACTTGCGTTTTTAGATGATTTATCTGATATTGCCCCAATGTACAAAATACTGATCCTTACCCTTGGTTTAATCCCCCTCTTTTGCAGTGGACAGGCACCAGATCTTAATGAAACAATTGAGTTACTTAGTGTAGAAGACTATGAGTCGCAGGAAAACGCAATTGAAAATATGTACCGATTTATAGAGTCTAATAAGAGTGAGATTAAGGTAAGGGAAAAAGCAATTCAACAATCAATATTAGATGGTTTAAACTCCAGCGATCCTAACTTTGGGTTGTATCATTTGTTGCTTGATATGCGAACAGATGATGTTATTCGTTTCAACGAGTCTATTCAAAAGAAAATTGTAAACGCCTATTCTATCGAAAAAATAGACCTTAGAAGACTACAGTCAGTCGATTATAAGCAAACCATTTGGGATGATGACAACTATCTACTGCGCAGATACCAGATCGGGCTACTACTTGACTTAATGGGCTTTCTAAACGACGAAACATCCCTTGCTGAGCTAAATGAAGCACTTACAATGTACGAGGACAAGAAAATGCGCCTGTTTGCTAGCTGCAGCCTTATCAGGCGAGGTGAACAAATTAATAGTACGGCGTTAGAAAGTGTCGCTAGTGACCCTGAATCTCGAGTCTATTTGTATGATTATATGCAAAAGGAGAAAAAACAGCAGCTATTTCCTAAGAGATATCTGAATCAATCTGCGTTTTCAGAAAGCGAGATGATCAATTGGCTAACCTACCCGAATGAGTTAGGACGTCCACCAGATGACATCGCTCTGCTAAAGGTATACAAGCTTAAGTTCAAGGGCTGGGGCAAGGTTGCCTTCTATCTTTGGCGATTTCGAAGCGATCATTCAGATTGGAAAGAAAAGGGCTGGATGGTTGGTGTTTCAGGTCCTTACCAATATAAAAAAATGCCAACTACCGATAGTTTAGGGTTTACTTTCAGTAACTTCACATCATTAAAAGAACATGCGTTTGACAACCACTTTCAAAAACTAATTGAACTGGTCATCGAAGCAAAGCGAAATCAGTAATTGATGGAATATCTTATTGCGGTTGGTTACATTGTGGGTTGGTTGTTAGTCGTTGTTTGTTGTCGATTTATTACGACAACGTTTCATGAATTGGGTCATGCGATTCCTGCCCTACTTTATACTGATGGAAATGTAAAGATACACGTTGGTTCCTACGGAGATGATAGAAGCAAAAACCTTCAATTCGGGCGACTCACGGCTTATTTCAAGTTCAATCCTCTTCATTTGAATTTTGGCTTATGTCAACACGAAAAACCTGCGACTTTTAACCATATAATTAGAATTATCTTGGGCGGTCCTTTGTTCAGTTTATTACTTGGTTTGCTATTGATTTTGCTTATCAAATTGTTTCAGCTGCCAGATGCTGGGATGCTGGTATTAATGGCATTTATCATTTCATCAATCTGGGATTTTTTCATCAATTTGATTCCTTTCAGTCAACCCATCCGAATGTATGATGGCTCGATGACGTACAATGACGGACAGCAGTTGATGACTGCTATACAGCTTAGAAAGTATCCACCCGAATTTCACAAGGGGCAAACCTATTTTCAAGAAGGAGATTATCAGAATGCAATCGTGAATTTTAGAAAGACAATAGACGCTGGGCATGCTGATAAAGGCGTTTATTTTTGCTTAGTTCAATCCCTATTGAATCAACGAAACTACAAGTCTGCTTTACATTGTTGTGAGGAGATTGATCAACGCTTTAAGTTGGAACCTAATGACTTCGATCTGTTTTCTACTGTATTTCTAGTAAATAAAAATTACACAAAAACAATCGAATGTTTAGATAAAACCATTTATTATAATTTTAACAATGCAATAGCTTACAACAAGAGAGGGTATGCTTATTTGATGTTGGAAAACTACAAGCGCGCAGAATCTGACTTACGGATGGCAATTCGGCAAGATTCGAAGTTCGGATTTCCGTATAACAATTTGGCTTTAGTGTATTTGAGAAAAGGGGAACTTGAGAAGGTGTTGCCTTTGATAGA
Source organism: uncultured Saprospiraceae bacterium (assembly GCA_937959115.1). GTDB lineage: Bacteria > Bacteroidota > Bacteroidia > Chitinophagales > Saprospiraceae > JAHDHB01. The sequence continues at coordinate 28,812 of CALGAW010000034.1, read as the reverse complement.
ACGCTCTCGAGAGCTCCAGCCAGACAATCCGTTTTTGTCCTTACATTTAGGATATTACTACGAAGCGCTCAAGGAATATAACACAGCACTAGAGCACTTCAAGAATGCGAAGGAGCAAGGAATCGACTTTGATCGCATTGAAGTATTGATTGATCAAATGAAGGAAAAACTTAGCGAAAATTCAGTGTAACTCCATTATACTTTCAACCAAAATCCTACTCAATAAACAAGGATAGCATTTTAGACTCAGCTATTGAATCAAGTTCCAACCATCAAGAGATTGACCTTGTTGATTCAACTAAATTTATCATCTTATGTATTACCACTATTGGAATATATGGCAACTGGTGGATGCATAAAAGCTGGAAGTTTTGAGTTTGACACTTTCATATTCTACCGCTCTATTATCAAGGTCTTTTTTCAACAATTACCCAAAGTTTACGATTGTTCACAGAGGAGCTTTGATAGTATGAGATACAATATGAGGAAAGTTTTGCAAGTCTTCATTAGAATTTTCCAATTGAGACTGACAGTTTTGACCGATCATTCTAGATTCACTTGAAATTTTGCCATATTTGCATCCGTTTTTTACATTTGCTGCCAAATTGACTTATTCGATGGGGTTGGCAAAAACTTTGATTTAAGTCAATGAGAAATTTTATCAACAAAATTTACGAGAAAATGAGTAAAGAAGAAACTTCTGAGACAAAGGAAGAAGCAGTTGAAAAAAAAGATGCTAAGAGCGCTAGTAAAAAGTCAAACAAAAAGAAGAAGATAAGTCCTACGGAAGCACTAAAGTTAGAAATCAGCACGTTAGAAGAAGAACGAGATGAGCTGAAAGACAAGTTTGTCAGAAAAGTAGCTGAATTTGACAACTTTAGACGGAGAACAAGTAAAGAAAGACTGGACTTGATTGGCACCGCCAACAGAGAAACGATTATAGCCCTACTACCTATCCTAGATGACTTTGAACGTGCTATAAAAGCAGCAAACGACGATACGAGCACTGAGCCAATAAGCGAAGGTGTGATGATGGTGTTTAACAAAATGACCGGCATCCTTGGTCAAAAAGGACTTAAAGCAATTGAGTCAACAGGAGAAATGTTTAACCCGGATATGCATGAAGCAATAACAGAAGTGCCTGCTCCATCCGAAGACATGAAAGGCAAAATAATTGACACGCTTGAGAAAGGATATTATCTGAATGAAAAAATAATTCGATACCCGCGCGTGGTAATCGGTAAATAACTATGGCAAAAAAAGATTATTACGAAGTATTAGGGGTTTCAAAGGGGTCTTCAAAAGAAGAAATCAAAAAAGCCTACAGGAAAACAGCGATGAAATATCATCCTGACAGAAATGAGGACGACCCGAAAGCAGAAGAAAAGTTTAAGGAAGCTGCTGAAGCTTACGAAGTACTTAGTGACGACAATAAACGAGCAAAGTACGACCGATTTGGGCATGCTGGGCTCGGTGGTCAAGGAGGATTCAGTGGCAATAACATGAATATGGAGGATATCTTCTCCCAATTCGGTGACATCTTTGGCGGGGATAGCCCATTTAGTAGTATGTTTGGGGGTTCAAGAGGCGGTGGCGGCGCAAGAAGACAAAGCAACCGAGGCAACAACCTAAGAATAAAAGTAAAGTTGACCCTTGACGAAATCAATGCGGGAGTCAATAAAAAGATCAAAGTAAAGAAGTACATCGGTTGTAAAACGTGTGGTAATAGCGGAGCAAAAGATAAAGGATCAGTTTCCACCTGCGGAACCTGTGGCGGTTCAGGATATGTTCGTAAAGTAGCTAGTACCTTCCTAGGACAAATGCAAACAACAGTATCTTGTCCTTCCTGCTCAGGACAAGGAACAACAATCACCTCTAAGTGTAATCCTTGTAAAGGAGATGGCCGGATTTACGGAGATGAAACAATCAATATAGACATCCCTGCTGGCGTAAGTGAAGGCATGCAGCTATCCATGAGCGGAAAAGGAAATATTGGCAAACGAGGCGGACGTCCAGGTGATCTGCTCATTAATATTGAAGAGGTAGAACATGAGGAATTACAGCGAGATGGCGTAAATCTCATTCACGAATTGTATGTCAATTTTGCGGATGCGGCACTGGGAACTAATTTGGAAGTGCCTACCATCGAAGGAAGAGTAAAGATAAAACTACCACCTGGAACTCAAGCAGGTAAGATCTTCCGCCTTCGAGGAAAAGGACTGCCTTCCATTCAAGGATATGGAAAAGGAGACCAATTGATCCATGTGAGCATCTGGACACCCAAAACATTGTCCTCAGAAGAACGGAATTTGCTAGAACGTCTACGAACTTCTAAGAACTTTATACCAAATCCATCCAAGTCGGAGAAAGGCTTTTTTGATAAAATGCGAGATTATTTTAACTAACCAATCAAACCAAGATCATCGAGCATTCAATCAATAAACACCCCCACATTCTGACTATTCTTGCAGCGAGTCTTCTATTTGTTTTTGGCTGTGGTGAGTCCTATTACTTTGAAAGTGATCGGGAAATCGAAAACGGGATATGGCGTTATCAGGATTCGCTTAATTTTGAAGTCGATATACAGGATTCAACGCAGCTATATTCGCTTTTGCTCGACCTTAATCATTCAGTTGATTATAAAACACAGAACCTTTACGTATATGTTCATACAGAAATGCCCAACGGCAAACGGCTTGGTAAACGGTTGAGCATTGATTTGGCGGAGTCAACTGGCAACTGGCACGGGGAGTGCAATCGGCAAAACTGTGATGTTTTAATAAATCTTCAAAAAAAGGCATATTTCAATCAACTTGGAACATATAAATTCACCCTCAAACAGTATATGAGGCAAGACTCGCTTACAGGGATAAATAGTGTTTCTTTAAAAATAAAGGAGATTGAAGAAGGGAATAACTAAGTTAATTTGATATGGATTATGTACTTTTGTCAAAAAATAAACATCTTTTATGCGGATTCAATTTTTAATAGCGGTCGTAACACTTGCTTTTTTGACAACCAGTTGTAAGTCGAATAAAAAAACAGAGACTCAAGATCCAGCAAGCCAAATTGTAGTGCCACCGATGGAATTTTTCCAAAACTTAGCAGAAAATTGCGATTTCATTGACTATATTTTTGATGACTATTCCTTCAGTGTTTCTGTAAAACAAAAAAGTAATGTCAGAGGGAATATTAGCTATATGTCTGATAAACCAGTAGAAAACTTCGGATGCGCAGGTGCCATTGGATCAGCCTATTATCAAGCAAAAGGCAATCATATTGCTGAGCTACGAATCCATTATGACTACGAAGCAGATTGCGGATATTTCTTGATGCGTGATAAGAGTAAAAAACCGAAATACGCTTTTCAGATGTCGCCAAATGGTAAAATATTTTTTAGACAGATTTATCAAACAGCCACACAAGGGCAACCTTCAAACTAGTTTTGTTGAAAAATAAAAATCAATAAAATTTGAATTAAAATATAAAAAACTGGTTTTTTATTGAATCTAAATTTATCTTTAAACGTTGTAAACACTGAATTCTAAGAATACGTGTTTTTTAAACTATACTTTTTTAACTAATAACAATAATTTGACAAGAAGACATCGAAAGAATTTTCGGCCTAAAAATGAACCAAGATTTCAAATAAACGGCCAGATAAGAGCCTCAAAAATCAGACTGGTTGGAGAGAATCTAAATGATATTGCTGAAACAATCGGTAAACCTGTAGAACCAGGCGTCTACTCCACCCGACATGCTCAAGAAATGGCAAACGCTATGGATCTTGATCTGGTAGAAATCTCGCCAAAGGCAGACCCACCAGTTTGTAAAATAATAAACTATAAGAAGTTTCTCTATCAAAGAAAGAAGAAAGAGAAAGAAATCAAATCCAATACGGTTAAAACTGAAATCAAAGAAATTCGATTCGGGCCGAATACAGATGATCATGATTTCAACTTTAAATGTAAACATGCAGAGAAATTCCTCCAAGGTGGAAAGAAAGTGCGTGCAACGGTCCAATTTAGAGGTAGGAGTATCGTGTTTAAAGAACGTGGAGAACTCTTATTGCTCAAGTTTATCCAAGAGCTAGAGGAGTTTGGCTACGCGGAAGCATTACCTAAGATGGAAGGTAGAAAAATGTTTGTATTTATTGCACCAAATAAATCTGCAAAAACAACTAAAGTCAAGAAAAAAGACAAGCAACAACCTAAGAAAAATAAATCTGCTGAAGCTAAAGCCCCAAAAGCTGAAGCTAATGTGTCTGAAGTTGAAGCACCCAAAGCACCTGCTCCAGATGCTAAGGAACCAGAAGCGCCTAATAATGAAAACAATGCGTCTTAAGCATTCGACTCTTTTCCAGGAAAAACGCGCTACTTCAAAGTAGTTTTAAAATTAAATTGATTTTATTTAGTCTTTAAGGAATTTAGCCTTATATTTGCAGTCCTTTTTAATAAAAATTTCGAGAAATGCCGAAAATGAAAACGCATTCTGGAACCAAGAAACGATTTAAAGTGACTGGATCTGGAAAGTTAAAAAGATTTAGAACGGGTACATCTCACTTACTACGTAAGAAGACAAAGAAGCAGAAATTAGCGCTTCGTCATCCAGCTTTAGTTAGTAAGGCAGATAGCCCACGACTTAAAAGATTACTTTGTATCTAGTATTAGATACATCTATTGTTAAACATCGGTCTTAAATTATAATAGAATGCCACGTTCAACGAACTCAGTAGCGTCAAGAGCAAGACGGAAAAAAATACTTAAGCAAGCTAGAGGTTACTTTGGCGCAAGAAGCAAGGTATACACCGTTGCAAAAAATGCTGTTGAAAAAGGATTACAATACGCTTACAGGGACAGACGTAACAAGAAACGCGAATTTCGCCGCTTGTGGATCGCTCGTATCAATGCAGCAGCTCGCCAAGAAGGTTTGACTTACTCAACACTTATGCACAAACTTGCAACTAAAAATGTTGAGCTAAACAGAAAAACGCTTGCGGATCTTGCAATGAATCACCCTGCAGCTTTTACTGCTGTTGTCAACGCTGTTAAATAACAGCGAAGCAACCTAAAAAATAGTCTTTATAAAAAAGCAAACCTGTGATCAGGTTTGCTTTTTTGCGTTGTGCTTGTTAGACAAAAATTGCTTTGTTAAACCCTCATTATGTATTGGGAATTAGCTTTTGGGTTTAAAATACAATATTCGAGTCAGTTCGGTCTTAAAGAAGTGCTCCACGCCTATTTTTCATTGAAAGCATAGTAACCCCTATGGTGAAATTAAAAATAGGCGGACGTTCGAGCAACCTACGTCTTCATTGATTTTGAAGTAGTTTAAGGACAAAAGTTGATTCTTAATGCATATTGCGGGTTTAATCGCTATTCGCCATTACCAGTCATTCGTAAAGAGTTCTCACTATCAACCATTTTTTTTACCTTTGCGACGTAAAAACAGAGGAAATAGGAACTTTATTCCCCTCTTTGTAGTTGATAAGGAAATAACTAATTTAAAAATACAGCAAATATGATCTCAAAACGGTATGATCCGTCAGAAACGGAAAGCAAATGGTACAGCCATTGGGAAGACAAAAAATACTTCAAATCGACCCCCGATAACAGAGAACCCTTTACCATCGTCATACCGCCACCAAACGTCACCGGAGTCCTGCACATGGGCCACATGCTCAATAATACAATTCAGGATTGCCTCATCCGTAAAGCGCGTCTAGAAGGCAAAAACGCTTGCTGGGTTCCAGGTACCGACCACGCCAGTATAGCTACTGAAGCAAAAGTCGTACACATGCTCCGTGAAAAAGGGATAAAGAAATCAGACCTCACCCGTGACGAATTCATGGAATACGCGTGGCAGTGGAAAGAAGAATACGGTGGAAAAATACTTGGCCAGCTTAAAAAGCTAGGTGCTTCCTGCGACTGGGACCGTACCCGCTTCACAATGGAAGAGAAGCTGTCTGACGCTGTAATAAAAGTATTTGTTGACCTTCACAAGAAAGGTAAGATTTACCGTGGCCTACGCATGGTAAACTGGGATCCTAAAGCCTTAACCGTTCTCTCCAACGAAGAAGTACTCTATAAAGAAGAAGATTCAAAGCTATACCACGTTCGATATCAGATTGAAGGTACAGACGAATATGTAACCATCGCAACGACCCGACCAGAAACCATCCTAGGGGACTCAGCCATTGCTGTTCACCCTAAAGATGAACGCTATACGCACCTAAAAGGTAAAAAGGCAATCGTTCCATTGGTAAACCGTTCGATTCCGATCATTTTTGATGATTATGTAGATCGTGAGTTTGGTACTGGAGCGCTGAAGGTAACACCAGCGCACGATACCAATGATTATGAAATCGGGAAACGACATAACCTTGAAGTGATTGAAATCCTTAACGATGATGCTACGCTTAATGAAAAGGCACAATTCTTCATTGGAGAAACACGCTTTATTGCTAGAAAGCTTATCGTTCCTGAGCTAGAAGCTTCTGGGAATCTAGTTGAGATCGAAGACTATAAAAACAACGTTGGACGATCAGAACGTACGAATTCTGTTGTAGAGCCAAAACTCTCTTTGCAATGGTATGTAGATATGAAGTCTTTAGCTGAGCCAGCACTCAACAACGTAATGAATGACAATGTTGAGTTCTTCCCGAAAAAGCTAAAAAACACCTATAACTACTGGATGGAAAACATCAGAGAATGGTGTATCTCCAGACAGTTGTGGTGGGGACAACGAATTCCAGCTTATTTTATTGGCGAGGAAGTTTTTGTAGAAGAAACAGCGGAAAAGGCTTTGGAAGCTGCAAGGGCAAAACTCAACAATCCAGATCTTCAATTGACCGACCTAAAGCAAGATGAGGATGTACTGGATACTTGGTTTAGCTCTTGGTTGTGGCCAATCTCTGTTTTTGATGGCTTCGAATCCAAAGCAGAACTAGACTACTACTACCCTACCAATGTTTTAGTAACTGGTCCAGATATCATCTTCTTCTGGGTAGCAAGAATGATCATGGCTGGATATGAATGGCAAAATGAACGTCCATTCCATAAGGTATATTTTACGGGACTGGTTAGAGATAAGAAACGTCGTAAGATGAGTAAATCCTTAGGAAATTCGCCTGATGCCCTAGAGTTGATTAGTAAATTTGGAGCAGATGGTGTCCGTTTTGGAATGCTTAGTTGCTCTCCAGCAGGAGGTGATTTGTTGTTTGATGAAAAACTCTGTCAACTAGGAAGTAATTTCAGTAATAAGTTCTGGAACGCTCTTCGTTTGTTAAAAGGATGGGAGATCACCGATGAAGCGGAGTCAGACACGACTAGAAACTGCAATAAGTGGGCACACGACTGGATCAACCACAAGCTAAATAAAACGTTAGCAGATATAGAGAAAGACTTTACAGAATTCCGCTTATCAGAAGCCTTAATGACAATCAGAGCATTAATTTGGGATGACTTCTGTTCTATTTACTTAGAAGCCATAAAGCCAGCGTACGAAAAGCCAATTGGTAGAGGCATTTACAATCAAACAGTGGAGGTTTTTAGTAAGCTGATGACCCTGCTGCATCCGTTTATGCCGTTTGTAACTGAAGAGGTATGGCACTTATTGAAGGAACGAAAAGAAGGAGAAGACTGTATCGTAAGTAGCTGGATTACTGGTGAGCAATATGATGAAGTGATGCTTAGTGACATGGAACTAATCAAAAGTGTTGTTTCCAGTGTTCGAGATATTCGCCAAAAGAACAGCCTTAGCCCGAATGACGCTTTACCACTGTTCGCGCTCTCCAGTGATAAGGTTTCGGTGCTGCTAGCAAAGCCTGGTGTTGCTGAAACGATAAAGAAACTAGCCAACATCAGTACCGTAGAAATTACAACAGAGGAAGCGGATAACGCTACTTCTTTTATTGGTGGTGCTGAAAAATTCTTCACAATTTTCGAGAAGGAGATTGATATTGAAGCTGAAAAAGAACGAATAGAAGGTGAACTAAAGCGTGCACAAGGTTTCCTAATAGGCGTTCGGAAAAAGCTAAGTAATGAGCGATTTGTAAGCGGTGCACCCGCAGCTGTTGTCGAAATGGAACGCCAGAAAATGCGTGATGGCGAACAGCGGGTAAAAATATTGGAGGAAAGCTTGGAGTCTTTAATGAATTGAGAAGCTGAATGAAGAATAACGATTGAAGAGTATCGAATGCAGTAGTAAAAAGGACCCATTTTGTAAATTCTCAAACGTAGAAACAGGCTGTCTTAATGTCTTCTTTCATTGGTTCTTTCTATAATGACTATATTTTCAATAAGAAATTAAATCATAGTACAATGGATATAAAAACGGTAAATCTACAGGAAAAATTTGCAACGTTTACTGATCAATGGCACCCACGAATCATTGGTGAATTGAATGGTCAACATGTTAAGATTGCAAAGGTACAGGGAGAGTTTATCATGCATCAACATGAGCATGCCGATGAATTATTCTTTGTCGTAGAGGGAAAGTTGTTTATTCGACTAGAAGATCAAACGCTTGAAATTAATCAAGGAGAGATGGTGGTTATCCCTAAGGGAACAAATCATCAGCCTTATGCTCCGGAGGAAGTAAAGTTATTGATGTTTGAACCAGAATCAACCGTAAATACTGGTAATCAAGAAGGAGAACGTACCGTGCGCGATTTAGAGAAAATCTAATAGCCTGAATTTTATTATTAGAGAACTCAGATTCATAATAAGGATCAATGTTTAATCGTATATACATCAAGCAAGAATTTATTTATCCTCCTTGTGAAAACTTATTTATTGAATAAAATATAATTAAGTCGAACATTTAATTTAAATTCGCAAAAAGGATAAATTGTAAAGAAATGAAGTTATTGCAGGATAAAATTGCGTTGGTAACTGGAGCATCCAGAGGTATTGGTAGAGCAATTGCTTTGCGCTTTGCAGAACAAGGTGCACATGTAGCATTTACCTATCTGTCATCAGAAGAACGGGCAAAGGAATTAGAGGAACAACTAAAGCAACTAGGAAGTCGTGCCAAGGCCTTCCGATCAGACGCCGCTTCTTTTGACTCATCGAAGGAATTAACAGCAGCCATCATCTCAGAGTATGGGGCATTAGATATCGTAGTAAACAATGCGGGCATTACGAAGGATAATTTACTTCTAAGAATGACAGAAGAGCAGTGGGACAATGTGGTAAACACCAACTTGAAATCTGTCTTTAATGTATCGAAAAATGTATTGCCCCAAATGCTACGACAACGGAAGGGCAGCATCATCAATGTGAGTTCTGTTGTAGGAATAACAGGGAATCCTGGTCAAAGTAATTATGCATCTTCTAAGGCAGGAGTAATCGCCTTTACTAAATCTTTAGCTCAGGAAGTTGGAAGTCGAAACATTAGAATTAATGCTATTGCTCCAGGTTTCATTGAGACTGACATGACTGGCGCGCTTGATGAAAAAACCAGAGCAAATTATGAAAGTTTAATCCCATTAAAACGCATGGGATCGTCAGTAGAAGTCGCTAATGCAGCACTCTATTTGGCCTCGGAACTATCAAGCTACATCACAGGTCAAGTCATTAGTGTCTGTGGTGGTCTGAATAAATAAAGCAAATTATATAAGCATTTCGGCGGTTTTCCTTTGTAATTCCGTTGAATTGGCTTATTTTAGACAATATAAATCTTAATTATTTTAGCTAATTTTTTTCATGCTTAAACAATTGAGCTTTAATTTGTATTAGATCAGTTAATTCCAATAGTAATATTAAACTTAAAGATCAAGTTCCAACCTAAATTACTTGATATTAATAATTGTGTTAGTTCCTAAACTGACCTTACTTCATCGTTTTATTAAAAACATTCGGTAAAGGTGCAACTTCTTTTGAATTTAGACGATCTACTTTCATGAGTGGTTCTGTTTGGACACCCAAAATTGCGAAAATGAATTCATCAAGAATTTTATCCTCAACAAACACAAGTTGCCTAATGCATCTTGTTTATCTGTTCGTATTGACATGTAGTACTTTAATGCTACCTCAGCTAAGTTTTGCTCATGCCCCTTCCTCAAGTGAGCCATCATCTGCAGCTACTGCAAACATAGATGACATCTTTGTCCCGACAGCGATTGATGACATCTATCAAATGGTAGAAGGGAGTATTCTAGGATCTGATGTATCATTGAACGATAGTGATCCGAACGGCCTACCACTTACCTATTCAGCAGTCACCACTCCTACGAACGGGGTATTATCACTTAGTTTAAATGGAATGTTTACCTATCAGCCAACGGTTGGTTTCACAGGGGTAGATCATTTTAAGTATGAAGTAATAAATTTAAATAATGAAACTTCACAAGCAGATGTAACGATAAATATCAACCCTTGTTTGTTGAATGCAGAAATAATCGGTCAAAGTGTTGGGTGTACGGATGAGTTACTTCTATTGGAGGCTAAAACTAATAATGTTGGAATAAATTACAATTGGGAATTTGGACCAGATGCACAACCAACAACCTCTTCAATTGCCACGCCTACAGTTTCATGGTCAATACCAGGTAAAAAGACAATCGTTCTTAGAATAAATGATAGTATTTGTTCTTATACAGATAGCATGGAGATCGATATCTTAGATGGTGGATTTAGTGATGCAGGTTTTGACCAATCTATTTGTCCAGGAGATTCTGCTCAAATTGGAGGTAGTCCAAGTGGTGCTGCTAATGCGATATTCAAGTGGACTCCTATTGCTGGATTAGATGACCCGACAGTTCCGAATCCAATTGCTTCCCCTTCTAGTTCTACAAACTACATGTTGGAAGTATCAATAAACGGATGTTTGCCTAAAGTCAGTAATGTTTTAGTAGATGTAAAGGCTCAACCGATAGCTGATGCTGGCGCAGACCAACCTGTATGCCCAGGCACGAGTGTTACACTGGGAGGTTCACCTTCAGGTCCATTTGGAGCAAATTATAGCTGGTCTCCAATTACTGGGCTAGACGATCCCTTTTCGCCTAATCCGTCTTTAATCCCTTCAAATACGACTACGTATACTCTTACAGTCGAGTATGATGGATGTATTGCAACGGATGATGTGATCGTAGCCGTTTTACCTAAGCCTTTTATTCACCCGCTGAATGATGAATATATCTGCCTTAGCGACACAAACGGTGTCATTATTGGGTCTCCAAACTTACCGAACATGACTTATCAGTGGTCTCCTGTAACAGGGCTTGCTGATCCGACAAGTGCGACTACAGTGGCAACCCCTACAGAAACTACGATTTATGAACTTTGTGTAACAAACAACGTAAACTGTCAAAATTGTCAAGAATTGACGGTCATTGTAAACAATTGTAATGAGCCACCACTTGCCTTAAATGATGATAACATAGCAATTCTAAACACTTCAGTTAGTGGTAATGTATTAGTAAATGATCGGGATAGAAACATGGATGTATTAACATTCAGCCAACTACTTGTTAATCCTTCTAATGGAACAATTGTATTTAACTCAGATGGCTCCTATGTTTATACACCGGATTCATTGTTCCTAGGAACTGATTATGTTGAATATGAGGTATGTGATACTGGATCTGCTGTTCCTGGATGTGATACCGCCAATCTGAAAATTGAAGTTAGAGTAAACGATATTAATAATAACCGACCACTTGCCATTGATGACACCTACATACTTACCTTGGGAGTCTCTAATTTTGTTGGTCGAATGGCTGAAAATGACGGTGATCCAGATGGTGATGCTGTCAATATCACTGTAATGCCAGTTGCTAATCCAATCGGAACAATTACCTTGCTATCCAATGGAGAATATACTTATACTCCACCTACAGGCTTCTTAGGAGAGGATACATTTATCTATGAATTGTGTGATGTACATCCCAATTCTCTATGTGACACAGGTGTGGTTACCTTTATTATAGAGGAAGATTATACCAAAAACAAAGCACCAATTGCAAAGGATGATATTTTAGGCGTTGAGAAAAATGGAATACTGAATGGTAATGTTTTAACAAATGACTCAGACCCTGAGGGAAGTCCAATTATTCTAGACTTAAATCCAGTCTCAGGACCTTCAAACGGAACAATCAATTTACAGGTGAATGGATTGTTTGAATATGTCCCTAATGGTGGGTACCAAGGACCAGATTCCTTTGTTTATCAAATTACAGATATCGCTGGTAACGCAGGGACGGGAAAGGTGGAGATTGATGTATATCCATTTAACAACAATGCTCCTATTGCAATTCCTGATTACTCAACAACACTTTCTGGAAAACTAATAGACATCAATGTAATTTCGAATGATATAGATATAGATTTAGATGCTTTAACGCTAGTATCTAGCCCTATAACACCTCCATCGAATGGCACTGTGACAATGCTGAGTAACGGTATTGTTCGTTATAGCCCAACGATTGGATTTATTGGTGTAGATTCCTTCGCTTATGAAATATGTGATAACATAAGTGGTTGTGATGAGTCTAAGGTTTATATAGAGGTAGTTGAAAACCGCCCAGTGATTGATGATTCTCCAACTGCTGGTCAAGATTACTATTCAATTTTATCCAATGGAACATTAATGGGAAATCTATTGATGAATGATTTGGATCCTGAAGGTGATACATTGACTATGACAATCACCTTAGTAGATGATCCAGATTTTGGACAAGGTGCGCTTAATACAGATGGCAGCTTTAGTTATACTCCAAACACCTCTTTTTCAGGAATGGATCAATTTAAGTACGAGGTATGTGATCCATCTGGCTTATGTGATACAGTAGCCGTTGTGATTAATATTATCACTGGAAATGGATTAAATTTTGCACCAAATGCATTAGACAATCATTATACGACTTCAGAAAGTGCTCCAATTAATGGGAATGTGTTACTAAATGACTTTGATGCTGATGCTGATTTAATAACGATTAATACAAATCCTACACAAAACCCTGCTTTTGGGTCGTTACAGCTCTCCGCTGATGGTTCATTTGTGTATGTTCCCAATATTAGTTTTAAAGGGTTTGATGAGTTTAAATATCAAATCTGTGATGACAATAACACCTGTGATATTGGAACAGTATTCTTAGAGGTAACGAAAGGATTCTTTGGATTACAACCAAACAATTTACCACCAAGAGCAGATGATGATGCGATTGTCACTTACGTTGATCAACCTGTCAATGGTAGAATGGATTATAATGATTTTGATCCTGAATTCTCCTTTGTGATTTATGCAACAGCCCCGAAGGTAGGTCCTGCAAATGGAACCGTAACAATTGATTCAACAGGTGGATATGTTTATTCACCAAATGCTGGATATTCAGGTTCTGATCAATTTGTATATACCGTATGTGATGCCGTACAAACTTGTGTTGATGCCACTGTCTATATCGTTGTCTTCCCTTTTAACTATGGGCCGATCGCTATTAATGATGACAATGCTACGTTGATTAATATACCATTGACGGGTCAAGTATTAACGAATGACTTTGATATTGATGGGAATAATTTAACGGTAAACCCCGTACTTGTAACCAACCCGACTTCTGGAACGGTCACTCTTGCCCCAGATGGCACGTATGATTATACCCCTACGACGAATTTCACTGGTACTGACTATTTTGAATATGAGGTATGTGATGATGGTGAGCCAGGCCCTATTTGTTCAATCGCCAAAGTAAACATTAATGTTCTCCCTGAAGGACAAACAGCAGTAAACGCTGCTCCGATATCAAGCGACGATGACCTGGTCACTTATTTCAACTCTCCAGTTAGTGGTGTTGTCTTTTCGAATGACCATGATATAGAAAATGATAGTCTGACGTCTACCGTTATGCAGCAACCAGATTTTGGTTTTGTTGTGATGGTTCCAGATGGTTCATACACCTATTATCCGAATACTGACTATGTAGGGAGTGACTCTTTTGAATATGAGGTATGTGATTTTGGAACGCCTAACCAGTGTAACAGGGCTACAGTATTTATTGAAATACTTCCTCCTAGGAGAGATGGATCTACGAATTCACCACCCTTTGCAGCGGATGATCTTGCCGTAAGTATTGCGGACTCTTCTGTAAAAGGTAATGTAATATTAAATGATGTCGACTTAGACAATGATCCATTGACTTCTACTACTGCAGTATTGTTTTCACCAACGAATGGTACGTTTACATTAATGCCAAATGGAGACTATGTATATACACCTAATCCAGGCTATATTGGTCCTGACAAATGTACATATGAAGTCTGTGACGGAAGCAGTGATTGCTCTGAAGCCACAATCTACTTTGTAACTCAGAAAAACCGTTGTGTGAATGTCAAGTTGTCAGTATTCATGGAAGGACCCTATAATGTAGTGGGAGATTCTATGAACACCTTCCTTGGTTTAAAACAAGGGAGTTCTTTACATCGTGGATTGCTTCCTGGACAAACCCCATTAAACATTGGGCTAGGTGTACAGCCAACTCCTTCTGGACAACCTTACTACAAAGCACCTTGGAATTACCTTGGGACGGAGGGTGCAGGCTGGACAAATTCGAATTACGACTATTATGTAGATGTTTACGGCAACAATGTAGTGGACTGGGTAATCGTATCCTTTAGAACTGATCAAAGCGCCTCTACTACTGTATTCCAAGCTGCTGCTATATTATTGGATGACGGCGAGGTTGTTTTCATTGACGAGTGTAACTTTACACTAGAAGATGCGCAACCCTATTATGTTGTTATTGAGCACCGGAATCACATGGGCATCATGACGCCCAATCCTGTAGTGGTAATAGATAGAACCTTGGAGTACGATTTCACGACTCAGGACTCTTATACTGGTGTCAATGGATTTGGATGCAAGGAGTTAGAACCTGGCGTATGGGGAATGTATGCTGGAGATGGCGATCAATCAGACTTTCCAAGTTATGACATCAATGGATCCGACAAAATTCTATGGACAAATGACAATGGGTTTTTCGATAAATATATCCTTGGTGATTATAACATGAATGGAGATGTGAATGGAGGAGACCGAATCTTGTGGCATAGAAACAATGGTGTGACATCACGAGTGCCTAAGAACTAAAATTGGGGATATTATCGTTCTAGAAAGAAAGACACATTAACCAATGCTTCAATCGAATGCAATTTGCCAATTATTAGCTTACTAATATTTCAAGCTTTTTTGAAACACGCTGTAAGCGCAGTGCCCTTACAAGAATCTTCCTTTCCCTTTTAACAAGAATTGGTTAACTTTGCCGATATTTTTCACCGAAAACAGCAAGACCAATGACAGAGCAGGACCTAATGGATAAAATCAAAATAATGATTATCCGTAGATTTGATACGCCACAAGATGCGTTTAACTTCTTTGACAAGGATAATGACAAAGGACTGAATCGGATTGAGCTGACAGCACTTCTAAAAGAGGCAGGTATCGGTGGATTTATTCGAAGCTTAGCCGCTACAAAGATTATTCATACCCTAGATAAAAATAATGACGGCGTTTTACAATGGGAAGAGCTTGAGGAGTTGATTACAAAGGCAATGCGTTAATTAATTATCTTCAAATTATAACAGATTAACCCAAATCAGCTTTAGGGATATCAAGCCATCACTATCAGAATGCGTTCCTAGTTGATCATTAAAAACCCTATCTCACTTTAGCTAGTTCGAAGATCATTTCAGTCTGCTTGGTATTCACTGAATCAGGAGTGAGTTTAAGCAATTGGTTTCGTAGGAACACCGCAACTGGGTTTGAGAGGTGCGCAATCTTTCCAATTTGCCAGCTTCGATTGATGATTTGTGTTACCTTCTTTAATCGCAAATCCTGATAACGCTCGAAAGCTTCATGTGGATTGAATAGCCCCAAACATTGCGAAAGGATATGCGCATCTTCAATTGATTGACCAGCACCTTGTCCCATATTGGGTGTCATTGCATGTGCAGCATCGCCAATCAAGCAAATCCCTCCCTTGTGCCACTCTTTCATTGGCTTAAGATCAGTTAATGGTGCTGCATGTATTTGATTGACTGGAGTGGCTTCAATGATTTCGTTGACCATTGGGTTAAAATAATTAAAATAGTCTGTTAGTTGCTCTGATCCTAATTCTGCTTTTCCTGGTTTAAATGATTTCACTGCAAACCAGTAAACAGTATTTGAGGCAATCTTTACAAAGCCAAACCGCTCTCCCTTTCCCCAAGCTTCGATTAGCTGATGCTGATAGGCATCTGGCAATTGATATTCTGCGACTCCACGCCAGCAAATTTGGTTGGTGTTTCTAATTTCACTTTCTGGAAAAATCGCTTGTCTTGCTTTGGAATGAATCCCGTCGGCTCCAATGATCAAAGTGGAATGTACTGTTTTGTTGTTTGCAAACTGTAGTTGATAATCATCTTCTCCCCTAGTAATCTGCTCAAGAAGGTAGCCTGTATGCAGCTGTTCACTTGTTAAGTGTTTTTCCAATTCCTTTTGAAGAGTGCCGCGGTGAATTGCAATGTTTTTCACCCCATATTTATCCTCGAACTGTTGAAGTGATGCTCCAGCCATTGGCTTTAGATCTGGTGTTGCTAGGTAAAACTCTTTCACTACATTCCCATGTTGTTCTAAGACGTTTCTCATTCCCAGTTTCTCGTAAACCTGCATTGCGTTATTTGCTAGGACAATCCCAGCGCCAACAGCTTTCAATTCATTTGCCTGTTCAAACACATTAATTGCAAAGCCTTTCTTTTTGAGTGCGATGGCAAGGGTTAGCCCTCCAATTCCAGCTCCTATGATATCTATTTTTTGGTTCGGATTAATCATGGAAATTAATTGATAATTGATCGTAATCTGACTTTTATTGTAATTTAACTATACGCTGAAATTGATAAAATTTTTCTAGGGGATTACTTGATTGCCAAATGGCTCCTAAGGACGCAACTCCATCAAAACCTAATTGCTTGCATTCCTCTATTTTATCTGGGGTTATTCCTCCTAGAGCGACCACCTGTAAAGGTACTTGTAAAAGCACAGATTGTAGAACTTTTTTGCTAAATTTTGAGGGATAATTTGTCTTTGAAATACTATTGTATATCGGACTTAAAAAACAATACTCATAAGACCTTTTTGTCACGACTAACTCATCAATTTCATGAAAGGAAGTAGAAACGGGCTGCACTCCTTGTGCTGTATTCGGATCTTGCCGATGACGAGTGGTCCAATGAATTCCTTTCAAGTCATATTGCTTGGCTAATTCGTGCTGACTATGGATCACTATTTTAGAATGGAACGACTGAGGTATCTCCTCCAAAAAGGCTTTTACTTGTTCTTTATTCCAAGTTGGTTTTCTAACGTGAAAACAATCTAGCCCCGCCTCCATCATGTTTGTCACATTTCGTGCTTCGTTTTCTAGGAGATCTGGATATGAAAGAACAATCAATTTCATGCAACGAAGATAGCTTTATGTTAATTATTAATGGATAATTATTAATTTTTAATGCCGTGATTTAATTTTTTTCTATCTATTTTGAGCAAAATCGTTGAGTTTAAAAAGGCAAAACAAGATGACGTTTGATTAGAAAAATTCACTATATGGTTCTCTCTACAATTGTAAATTAAAAGATTCAAACTTCTGTTAAGAACTTACTAATCATTCATAATGACTCTTAAAACAAGATAAATCTATTGAGACGAATCATTAAACTACTGGGACATTTGATTGTTTTTCTCCTATTGACCTTGTTGACACAGGTGGGTGGGTTTATTTATCTGATTTGTTTGTCTTTTTATAATCATATGTCCTCTAGGGGAAATTGGATTGGGTTGTTTTTAGTCATTTATCTTGCATGTACCTTTATTGTTGTTCCCATGTTGGCGCCCTTGTTTGGAAGAGTGGCATTACCGATTCAAAAATCAGGCGATCTTAGACCACATACCTGGATAACTTGCTTGCTCAATCGGCATTATGTAACTCCTGCTTTACGCACATCGGTTAATAGGATTCAGGAAGCTTTCGAAAATGAAATACCAGACGTCCCCATCGTGTATTTAGATGCAAATTTTCCGTTTTGGGATGGGTTTCCACTGCTGCCCCATTTGAGCCATGATGATGGCAGAAAGCTTGACTTAGCTTTTGTATACAAGAAGAAAGGGACGGATCTGATTATCCCAAGCGGTGCTGCCACGCTTACTGGCTATGGAGATTGTGCGTTGCCTAGAGCTAGCGAGGTTGATCAGACTGCAAAATGCTTGGGAGCGGGGAGGTGGTTTTATGATATTACTAGGCGATTGGCATTTCGCAGTAGAGGCGAATCTGTGGTTGTAGATGGTTGGCGGACGGGTCGGCTCGTTAAACACATTACGGCTGAGACAAAGATTGGCAAGGTGTTTCTGGAGCCTCATTTGGCAAATCGGTGGGGTGTGGCTGGCGGGAAGGTTCGGTTTCAAGGGTGCCATGCTGTGCGGCATGACGATCATATTCATTTACAAATCAAATAACAACTCTACGAGTCAACAAGAAGAAAGAATAAATGATAACTTGACTTGTAATTCTGTATTGACAAAATTGTTCATTACGAAAGTCAATTAGCTTCCCCAAGCTTATGTTTAACTTCTTCTATGAGCCAATATTTTTCAGCCAGATGTTGGGCTTCTTCTATTCTAGAAAGGAGTTGCTTGAGTTCTTTTTGTTGGTGCCCTTTAAGTTTAATGAGTTTAAGTGCGTAATTTAAAAACTGTTGATTTTCTTCTTTTTTTCCTGCTGCCAATTTTTTTCTTGAAATAAAAACTCTGAATGTATTGATAAAAGAGTGCAACAACTCTTCATAGCCTAATCGGTAGTAAATTTTAATTAAAAGTCGTTTAGTTGTAAACAAGTAAAAAATATCATCATACTTTGTTTCTGTAAGAAGATCAAGTGCTTTTTCATAGTCCCCTTTTTCGTACAACAACGCAGATAAATTCCATGAGTATACTTCATTTGAATAAATATATTCTCGATTGTTTTCCAAAAAGGATTCAGCCCAAGTATATTTTTTTAATCGCAGGGAAACTGTCATCACATTTTTGAGTACTTGAGGAAGAATATATCCATTCGTATAGATATATCCTTGCTCTATTTGCTCAGAAAACAAATTAAAGTATTCTTCCATTCTTTTTGTCCCTCTTGGATAATAGTTAGGTACATTATTAATCAAAATGGTATAAAAATGCTGAATCAAATTAATCGGAAATGTTGTGTGGTACTGAGATAAGTTTTTCTTTAAGCTTAAATAAGAATCAAGTATTTTTGGATCATTTAATAATTCCAACGCACTATAACAAACTTTGATAGCTGGGATCTTTTGAAGCGGATGTTTCTCAAGATATTTAAGTACATATTTAGTTTCTGAGTTGTCAAACTCTGGATGATCAACAATGGTTTGATGATTCAATTTTGTACCTAATAGGTTTAACTTCCGAATCCAGTACTGGATATCTAATGCCAGAATCATTTTATCGAACTTAATCGGATGATCCCTTCTGTCATCTCTTGTTT
Source organism: uncultured Saprospiraceae bacterium (assembly GCA_937959115.1). Taxonomy (GTDB): domain Bacteria; phylum Bacteroidota; class Bacteroidia; order Chitinophagales; family Saprospiraceae; genus JAHDHB01. The sequence continues at coordinate 9,293 of CALGAW010000034.1, read as the reverse complement.
TTAGTCGGATGGAATGAAATTCGGCCAAAAACTGGTTATAAAAGTATCGATCATCTCTAAACGGAGTCGCTTCAATTTCAGTTTCCATTTTCTTATGAATGGAATCAAAAAATGGAGTCAGCTGATTATCAAAATAGTATTCAAGTAGATAGACTTTTTTGTTAAAGCTATCTTCTTCATGTTTTGTCAAAGCGATAAACTCCTCGATCAATTTAAAAAGCTTGGAAATCAATCGGGTAATAATGCGTTCACTAAATACTTCTTTCCTGAATAGATGTGCAAATGCATTTTCAATGGTCAACTTTTCATTATCGAAATTGGGTGCAAATTGATAGATATAAACTAATAAATCTGTTAATTTTTGATTCGTGTTAAAATAGGGTGAAGAAACATATCTAAGAAATGATTTCCTTTCCTTTAAGTTAAGGTTAGTTAATATTTTTATAATTTTTCTTTCTTTCATTTACAAAAACGAGGATATTCTCTGGGACAATTTAGAAAAAAACATTGCTCTAAAACCTTCTTAACCTGTGATTTATAAATTTATTAAATTAAAAAAGCCTGAAAATTAGGCGACAATATAATTAAATTGTAATTTAATTAGATAAAATTACTAGTTAAATTTCTTCTACCTGCAATAATTTAAATACTAATGCCAATGAATGTATTTAAATAAATAAATTATATCATTATGATCAAACTACTCGAAAAAAATCTTAATTGTCTATTTATTGCAATTTTATTATTTTTTATTTCTAATCAATCTTTCGCCCAGACGTGTCCCACTCCTACCAATTTGGCAGTTTCTATTAGCAATGGTCAACTAGGGTTGTATTGGACTTCTAATCCCAATACAATGGGATATAATGTTACAATAGCATTTGATAAAGGGCCTTTATCTGGTGGTGCTGTTCTATCTCCTTCCTATGCAGTTACTATTCCGGCTACAGCTACATCAGCCAAGGTTTCTATTACCCCTCTTTGTCTCGCTGGAGGGTTGGGTCCATCACTTAAGGCTTTTGTTATTACAACCCAAGGAGATATTAATAAGGATTGTACAATTGAACCTACAGAAATGATGATTTATTGTGGTGAAGTAGCAGCACTTGATCCGAGCATAGAAATAGTGGTGCAAAACAAAAATGAAAATTGTCCAAGTGTTTCATTCACAAAAGAAGAGTTTTGTGAGGATTTTTGTGAGGACATTTGTGATACAAAGAAAGGAAACGGAAGATTACCATCCCAAGTACCTACGAAAGTGGTTCCTAATCCGTTTGACCAAAATTTCAACATTCAGTTCTCCTTGAAAGAAAACACAGAGGTGAGTGCAAGTCTATACGCAAGCAACGGCCAGTTAGTCAGACAGTTGACAGAAAATGAGCCAACTGAAGCTGGGGTGCACAATTTAAAATTTGAAGGACATGACTTACCTGCAGGCCTGTACATGGTACACTTATCGATCGGTGGTGAAATGTCCGTGCATAAGCTAGTAAAGGTTGACTAGGATTTTAGAATTTCTTGGATTAAAAGGGATTTTTATTTCCTAAGTAAAATACTAAGTTTTAGAAGAGGTGACCATTAGGTTTGCCTCTTTTTTGTTTTGGTAGACTAAATTATTTTTTGTAGGATTTTATGGATCTCAAAAGTACTCGATTTCCATGTTCAAATACATCCACTAAACCAAAATCAAACTATACTGTTTAACTACCAAATAACAATAAATGTCTAAAAAACGCCCCAAAATATCGTCCATAAAAGCAACTTCATCAAGCGAATCTGAGCGCTTTCAAAACGAAACACTACGTCCAATTATCAAGATGCAACATGACTTGTTAATTGCTTTCTTTCGTCAGTATCTTTCCAATAAAAAAATCGTGTTCCAAAATTTATCCGACCAGCGAAAAATTGAATTTGTTTCACAGGCGATCAAGCAAGATATTCACTTCAGAAATGAATTGAAAGGACTGATCATTGGGCATTTTACGATCGAAGAATACCAAGACTACCTTCAAACACAACGAGAGTTGAACAAACGGATATTCAATATTATAAAACAACGATTATGCGATTCATTGGAAGAATTGTACAAATAAAACAATACTAAGTCAATTGAAAAGCAGGTATCATCCAGAACAAAATATTTTATTTTCAATTAAGTGTTTTGTACGAACAACAACCATTTCATGACATCATCAGATCCCATGTCTTATTTATATGAATAATTAACCTTCATTTACAGAACAAGGCTTAATAATTATACCTAGGAAGGAGGACGTTACTCATGTACTTTTGAACAAATTATTTATTAATCGTTCAAATCAATTAATCATGAAAAATTTATTAAGCATTACAACGCTGCTATTCTTCTGTCTTTTTACATTTTCATCTTGTACTGAAAAATTGGAAACACCAATAGAAAATGAAATCACAGAAGTCGCACCAACACCAGTAGAAAAAATTAGAGGTTTGATAGGCGACATTACTATTTTTACTCCTGATGGTCTTGAGGACGGAGAAAGAGCTGAGTATATTGCTTCATTGTCAGAAGGAGAATTAGTAGCAAAAATTAACACCGTTAAAGTGTTTAACTTCCTCCAAGCAACAGGCAACTTAGAGAAACTTGTCAAAGAAAACCCCAATTTCGAGAACCTAACAATTGATGATGTTTACAAATACGCTCCAAGGGAGGCAGATAATTTTTACACACATGAAAAAACAGGTTTAAGAGGTTGTAATATAACTGGAGAAGAGTGTTTTGGAAATACGCTTATCGTCACTGAGCGATGTTGTGTCTGGTTCGTTTGTTGGAACCAAACTGCTTTAACAGTGATCAATGCTGAGGAATGTGGTGGACCTCCTGTAGACCCTTGTGCAAATGCAAATTGCAATTCATACCAGTATTGTTCGCAAGGTAATTGTATTTACTACCCAACTTGCAGCCCTCCTTGTCCTTACGGTCAAATTTGTACTGGATATTACTGCATTTATCCATAATGCGCGTTAAAGGTTTAACCATAACAATAAATAGAGCTGTATCATTCATTTGATGCAGCTTTTTGTTTGCATTACTTTCAAAAAATTAAAAATCAAGTTGTAAAAATAGACCTTTAATTAATCATCAGTAGCATCTAATTTTATGAATCGAAGCAGCAATAACACATTAAAAAACGTTTTATTATTAATGATAAAGCGCTAATGAAATCTCAATATAATATCTGAATTCTAATTCAAATGACTTATCTTACGGTACCTGCTAAAAATTAAATACCAAGTTACCCGCTTAGTACTATAACAAAATAGTAACCAATAAACTATATATTTAATTTTATTTATCCTCAATTTCGTATCATGAAAATTCTGTTCAAATTCATCCTTGCTTATTTAGTATTAGTTATTCCCTCGATTGCCTTTTCCCAAAATAATGAACTGTTGTTCAAAAGTACTGGATCAATCAAATATCAATCGAACATTAATGCCTTCGTTGCTGAAAAGACTCCGATTGACCTGGTTAACAATTCTTATTATCGAATCATTCAGTTCGCTTCGAAACCAACAGAAAAAGATAAAATGGTGTTGCGATCTTCTGGAGCACAAATTTTAGAATATATCCCAAACAATGCCTATTTGATTTCCGTTCCGACTACATTCCCCAAAAGTGCTCTTTTAAGCACCTCCGCTGAAGTCGTTAGAAAAATGGATCCTAGCATAAAAGTAGAATACCGATTAACAGATTGGGGAATTCCAGCGCACGCTCAAGTAGGAAATAAAGCAAAAGTAGCAGTCATTGCGATGAAAGGACTAAGTGCCAAAGATTTCCAATTCGACTTAATGGCACTAGGCTTAACCGTAGACTATTATGGAGCAGATGCTAAATTTGCCTACCTCTCCCTTTCAGAATTCGAAGTGCAAAATGTTGCTCAGCTAGCATGGGTACGGTACATCGAAATCATTGACGAAGAAGGCAAACCGGAATCAACAGAAGGCAGAACCGTACAAAAAGCAAATGTCATTAACAATGAACTGTCCGCTGCAGGATTGAGTTATAACGCAGACGGTGTAGGAGTTTTAGTAAGAGATGATGGTCTAGTCGGCCCTCACATTGATTTTCATGGTAGACTACATAATCTCACAACAGATGCTACTGGTACACACGGAGATGGTGTAGCGGGTGTAATGTCTGCTGCAGGAAACCTTGATCCAAGTGTAGAAGCTGGTGGGTCAGGAGCCGAGGTATTTGTCATCAATTATCAATCTACTTTTCAAGACAACACGTTGAGTCTTCATCAAGATAGCGCTGTCATGATTACGAATTCTTCTTATTCAAACGGTTGTAATGCAGGATATACCTCTACGACTCAGTTTGTAGATGACATGATTTTCACGAATCAAACACTCATGCACACCTTTTCTGCCGGAAACTCGAACAACAGTGATTGCGGATATGGAGCAGGCTCACAGTGGGGAAATATCACTGGTGGTCACAAAATGGGGAAGAATGTAATGACTACAGCAAACCTAAATAATGACGCCACTATCGTCGCTTCCAGTTCAAGAGGCCCAGCTCATGATGGCCGAATCAAACCTGATATCTCTGGTCACGGTGCTGGACAAATGTCTACCGACCCAAACAATATGTATTCTCCATTTGGAGGTACTTCCGCAGCTGCTCCGAGTATGGGCGGCAACTTAGCTCAATTATACGAGGTATATCGTTCCTTGAATGGTGGTGCAGATCCTAATTCGGCTCTAATTAAAGCCGCTGCCTTAAACTCTACAACAGACCTTGGTACTAAAGGACCAGATTTTACCTTCGGATGGGGACTCATAAACGCAGGAAGAGCTTATGAGATCATTGCCAACAATCAATATAAATTTGCGACCATTGGACAAGGACAGACCAATAGCGATAGCATCGTTGTGCCAGCAGGCATCGGACAGCTAAGAGTAATGGTATACTGGCACGACCCTGCTGGCGCTGTAAACACAACCAAAGCATTGGTCAATGACCTTGACCTTAAAGTGAACGGAACCTTACTTCCTTACATCTTGGATCCTACGCCAAACCCAAGCACACTAGATGATCCTGCTACTACAGGCATTGATCGTTTAAACAATATGGAACAAGTTTCTATTGACAATCCAACTCCAGGGACGTACGCTATAGATATAGAAGGATTTGCCGTACCACAAGGCCCTCAAGAATATGTAATTGTTTATACGCTTATTAAAGATGAGATAAAAGTAACCTATCCTTTAGGTGGTGAAAGTTTGATTCCAGGAAGAGATGAAATCATTCATTGGGATGCGCTTGGAAACACTGGTTCATTCTCAGTAGATTATTCTGTTGATAATGGACTTACATGGACCAACATCGGAACTGCAGGTGGCAGTTTACGCTTGATTGACTGGACGGTACCAAACATACCTACAGGGCAGGCGTTAATTAGAGTAGAAAGAGGTGTACAATCGGATACCTCAGACGAAATTTTTAATATTTTCCCTGTCCCTTCTGGACTTACAGTAGGTGGCTCTTCCGCTAATAGCGCTACAATTACTTGGGATAGTGTTCCTGGAGCTACTTCCTACTATGTCTATCAACTAGGAGCAAAATACATGGACACTATAGCAACTTCAACTACGAATTCTTACCAAATAAATGTGACCACTGCTCAGGAATATTGGCTAGCGGTTTCTGCGAATGCGCCAGGCATTGAAGGAGAAAGATCGAATGCCGTAAAAATTAAAATTACACCGAACTCAGCCTGTGGCGGTTGCCTAACCTTTAATTCCGTAATTCCCTCTACGCACGGATTTGAAACGGGAATGGGAGACTTTTGTAATGATACTGGAGACGATACAGACTGGGTGATCAATAGTGGATCAACAGCGTCTACTGGCACTGGTCCGAATGGTGGAGATGCAGGAAGTTCTGATTATATCTATTTAGAAGCCAGTTCGCCCAACTACCCTGGTAAAACAGCAATCCTAGGAGGACCATGTTATGATTTATCAAGTTACAATTTTGTCAGCTTAGCCTTTGCTTATCATATGTATGGAGCAGCAATGGGATCACTAGAGCTTGAAGTGTCTACAGATGGCGGTGGCACTTGGACGTCTATCTGGTCAATAAATGGTAACCAAGGCAATGTATGGCAGAGCGAAAATATAGATATTAGCAGCTATACTGGTAGCACGTTTACCTTTAGATTCATTGGAATCACTGGAACAAACTATACGTCGGATATTGCCCTTGACAATATTGCGCTTGCTGCGAATAATTGTGGATTTTTTACAAATTTTTCAACATTCGATCCAACAAATGGAAACAATGGCACTGCAACTTGCACTCCTACTGGCGGAACGCCGCCTTTTACTTATATCTGGAGTAATGGAGAAAGCACAGCGACGATTAGCGGTTTAGCGCCTGGCACATTTACAGTAAGTGTGACTGATGCAACAGGTTGCACTGAAACTTCAAGTGTTGTTTTAATAGATGACGGGTCTGGTTGCTTATGTTCTGCTATTGGTGGTAGCTTCCCCTACATAGAAGATTTTGAAATCGGTGAAGGAAATATTTGCCAATACGATAATGAAGATTTTGACTGGATCATTAATTCTGGTGGCACACCCTCAACAGGCACTGGGCCAAGCAACGCATATCAAGGAACGAATTATTTCTATGTTGAAGCAACGGTTCCCAACAACCCAGCAAAAGAAACGACATTCCAAAATGGTTGCTACAGCCTGACTGGACAAACTCAAGCAAGTATTGATTTTTGGTACAACATGAATGGCGCAACAATGGGATCATTGACCCTTGAGGTATCAACGAATGACGGAGACACTTGGACAAGTGTTTGGGCCCTTAACGGTAATCAGGGAAGTCTTTGGCAAAATGCCTACGTTGATGTCAGTGCTTATGCGGGTAGTCCTTCCTTCATGTATCGGTTTGTAGGAATAACTGGGTCTAGCTTTGAGAGTGATATTGCATTGGACCAAATTGTCCTTGATGCCAATAGTTGTATGGTTGGAGGAGCATGTAATGATAATGATAGCTGCACAATAAACGATGTTTTCTTGGCCAACTGTACGTGTGCAGGAACGTTCCAAGACAGTGACAATGATACCGTTTGTGATGCAAACGATATTTGCCCTGGACATGATGATTTGCTCGATGATGACAACGATGGTATTCCAAACGGATGCGATTCTGTAATGACAAGTATTATTGATTTAGAAAAAGTGATGCAACTTGATGTCACGCCAAATCCATTTAGTGAATATTTAGAAATTCAGCTAGACTATCAAGGCAGTGGCCCTCAAAATGGAAGACTGGAAATCATAGATGTCCTAGGGTCTATCTTAGTGCAACAACCCATAGAATGGAACGATCATTTTGAAATCAGATTGCCAACAAGTTCTTATTCAAATGGTATATATTACCTGCGATATACAAACAATAACAACAGTATTACACGAAAAGTACTGAAATTAGAATAAACATTAAGAAGTCGGCCAACTATGAAATATAAAGGGATGATAAATCTTATATCTACTTGTATTTCCTGGTTGGCCAATTTATTATCAAGAACCAATTCCAAGCCATGAAAACATTATTCAATTACACGCTTCTTTGTATGACGATGTCAGTGTTGTTTGCCTGTTCACAAAAAAAAGGGATGTCGAATAATACGAACGCAGATAAAGACGAGTCAGATATCAAGACTTTTGTAGCAGATAAAACACCAAGCGACTTGGTCAACAATTTCTATTATAGAATCATTGAGTTTCCGACCACTCCTTCAGCAAAAGACCAAGCAGTATTAAAATCTCCTGGCATTCAAATATTGGAATACATTCCTGACAATTCTTATTTGGTGTCTATTTCCACAACATTCAACAAAGAGCTCCTCTTAACAACTGCTGCTGAAACGATAAAAAAAGTGCCTGCCGTACTTAAAACGAACAACCAACTCAAGAGCTGGAACATCCCAAATCATGCAGCAGTAGGAAGTAAGGCAAAGGTTGCCGTGATTACAATGAAAGGCCTACGGGCCAAGGCGTTCCAATCTAATCTAAACTCCCTAGGACTAACCGTTGACAATTATGGTGGTGATGCCAAATTTGTTTATCTCACCTTGTCGGAATCTGAGGTCAAAAGCGTTGCGCAGTTACCTTGGGTTAGATACATCGAAATCATTGACGAAGAAGGGGTGCCTGAGCCTGGAGAGGGAGAAGAATAAACAAGCAATCCAAATTATACGTCTCTTATCAATCAACTTAAATCGCATTATCCTGCTAGGACCAATTGACTTTGTACGCCTTGTATTCTCTGTTAAATGAAGAAGTAAGGACGAGAACACCAATTGTGATTCAATTTTTATTTATTTTTGTACTTTCGCGAACCATCAAGAAATATAAGCGTTAATGAAGTATGGATAGGAAGAAAAATGAAAAGATAATAGAAGTAAGATGGTCTGATTGTGACCCCAATATGCACGTTCGGCATTCTGCTTATTATGAATACGGTGCGCATAGCCGAATTAGCTATTTTGATTCAATTGGCTTTGGTGCTGACCAAATGGATCAACTTAAAATAGGACCAATTATATTCAAAGAAGAATGCTCGTTTATCAAAGAAATTCGTCCAAGCGAATCCATTAAAGTTAATTTATTGAAAGGTGATTTCTCAGAGGACGGATCAAGATGGGTCCTACATCATGAAATATTCAATCAAAATAATGAGAAAAGTGCACACATCAGTGTTAAAGGAGCTTGGATTGATTTACAACAGAGAAAGTTAGCCGTTCCGCCTATTAAACTTATTGAACTTTTGCGTCATCTACCTGAAGGAGATTATTTTACTTATGGAAAAAAGTAGACGTTAAATTTAGTAGCTCCACCATCAACCACATTAAAACAAAAACGTCTTGCAATCATTTGATTTACAAGACGTTTCATTCTCTGTGACCCCGGCAGGACTCGAACCTGCAACCCTCAGAGCCGAAATCTGATATTCTATCCATTGAACTACGGAGCCATTTATTGAATAGAATACAAATATACGCGCAGTTTAGTTCCAATTCAAACGAAATCCAATAATATTTTTAACCAATCAATACTTTATCGGAAAAAATCCACACGTTTAACCTTCATTATGCATTGGGAATTAGCTTTTGGGTTTAAAATACAATATTCGAGTCAGTTCGGTCTTAAAGAAGTGCTCCACGCCTATTTTTCATTGAAAGCATTCGTGTCAGTTCGTTAAAAATAGAGGAACGTTAGTTCCGAAC
>CALGAW010000033.1 GCA_937959115.1 uncultured Saprospiraceae bacterium | reverse complement strand
AAGTAGAAAACATTTTCTTACCATGCAACTGTTTTTAACAAAAAATTGAAATAATTTAATAGTCTTGCTCGGAACCACTGGTGACGCAGCTTGTATCCGTAATATTTTGCTGTAAAAAGCAAGAGGTAGGACTTAATTTATGCTGGTTACAGCGCATTCTATACCCCAACCATTTCAAAATACGGTTTGTTACGATTTAGGAGAGCGTTAACTGATTGTTATATAGTGTTTAAGGTTATTAATATTATCAAATAACAAGTATATTAACACTTGAATTGAATTGCAAGGAATTAAATGAAAGTATTTAAAACACTTAGATTGTTGATTGATCGGCTTGAAAAGAAAGAAATCAAGCTTTTTATTGGATATGCTGAATATAAAAAAAGGAAAAAGCTAGTATTAATTTTTGAAATTCTTTTAAAACACAAAGGCAGTGATAACGAGGAGTTGGTTATTAATCAAATCAAGAGAAAGAAACTGCATGGTAATTTTAGACATAGTTGTAATGAGCTTTATCAATTAATTATTAAGTTTTGGAACGATCAATCACAAAGAGATAATAAACTGCAGGATGCATTAAACCTTATGAATGCAGGAACTATTTTAATACAGAAAGGGCTATATCACGAAGGCATTTCTCAAATGGAAAATGCGAAAAAAGTAGCCATTTCAGGTAATAGTTTTAGTTTAGCCTTTGAGTGTAACATGAAGATTGCCCACTATTCTGGATTTTATGTTCCAGGTAATACGTTAAAAGTCTTGAGTAATTATCAGACGAGTCAAAAAGAACTGTTAAGTGCAATTTCAGTAAGATCGAGAAGCTATTATCTAGCACAACTTACGTATCACTTTTTACAGGATGGTGTTTGGAGTCTTTCTCCTGAACATCAAGAAATGATGGAAGATGCCTTGCTTGAAACAGAGGAACTTTTGAACCAACCGAACCTAAATATTAGAAGCAAAGTAGTTTTGGTTTCTATAATGGGCAATGTTTTGCAATATTCGCAGCAATATACCCGAGAAAAATGTGAATACTATTTAAAAATGCTGGTAGAGCTTTGGGAATCTGAAAAGGTATCAGAGAATCTAAACAATACTCGAAACTTGCTAGTTGCATATACAAACCTAGCGCAATATTATCTTCTATTAGGAGATGTTGAAAACTGCAATAAGATCTGTACTAAATTTATATCGAAATTTCATTCATTAAATAAAAAGGATCAATCACTAGAATGCACCAACTATTATCATAGCATAAAAATTTTTGAATTATTAATCATAAGTGATTATAAAAGTTTGGTTGATCATGCTATTCCTAAACTTTTAGAATTTCATACCCAATATGCAGAAGAAATGCCCTTTAGTTATCTTTTTCAGATTAACCTGACCTGTTTTCAAGTTTATTTTGCCGCTGGAGATTATAAAATGGCAGAACAATTTGAAAAACAATTTCACGATAATAAAGAAAGACCTCAAAGTACATTGGATAATCGCTTTATTGCAAAAATTTGTCATATCCTCCTTCATTTTGAACTGGGCGATCTTAATTACACTTTTAATCAGATCGAAAATACCAAACGTCTTTACTCTTCCTTCTTAAGGAATAATTCAGCTGCTGAGCTATTGCTAGGTCTTCTTCATAAACTAACTTCGACAATACATTCGAAAGAAGAGCAAATTAAAATTTACCAAACCTACCAATTAAAACTAAAAGAGATATTTACAGTTTATTTACATCGTCGAATTTTTATTTTAAACATCTTAGACGATTGGCTTTTTGCTAAGGCTAACGGCTATTCAACAATTTTAGAAGCTACCACCACAATTGAGGAATCCTCAAAATAATACAATAGACAAAAGTCGGTTCGGCATTATATTTTGATCTTGTTTTATGGGTTTTCAACAGTTCTATGCTTTTTTGAGAAACTATGGCTGATGATTTCCAATTTTGTCCTGTGATAAGCCTGCCGTCAACTCCGTATGTTGCGAATATTACATTTCAATGTCACGTTACCCTGCCCGTATAGCATGCTGAATGTCTATTGCTAGGTTAATTACTAGCCTTCAATAAAATTATTTCTTAACCAAAGTCAATGAATTCCCTCATGCTCAGCTGCAACTTTGTCTTATTATTTAATCAATAAAATTCTTAGGATGAAAAATTTACAGCTAGCACTTTTTTTTATTTTGTTTGCACCAATCTATATGCAGGCTCAATTTAGTTCTTCTCTAGTATTAAAGCATCAAACTATCAGCTACAATCACTCGAATTTGGAATTTGCCTTTTTGAACAAGCCTAATAACAAGTCATTTTCGGAATTGTGGTCTACTCCTCGTCCAAAATATACTTTTAAAAATTTAACGCTGTCATCACAAAATAATAACAATATGTTTTCAAACCGACGACTTAAATATTCCAGTTTATGGACTTTTGTTTCTTTAAATTATCTGTATGCCGATTTAGTTGGCTTGATGGATGCTAACCTCTTAATTCAATATCAAACTGGTGTTGTAAATAGGGTAGAAATTACACCTGCATTTTTGACTGTAGCAGCAGCCTATATGCAACTTCCATTATCAAATGTATTTTTACCTCAAGTTATCAAAAATGATAAAACATTACGTTGGATTCAAATTATCTCTGGAAGCATTGCAACGCTTGCCCAAGGCGCAACTTTATTTGTTGGGAAACCCACGCCTTATTATCTTCTTTTTTCTGCTATTGAAATGGGTGCGACTACATTCATTACTATAGATGCACTCAAATGGAAAACGGGCAAAAAGAAGCGTTGATTCTTTCTACATTGTTTGTTTTTATGAGTTCCGCTTTTTATCAGCTATCCGTTTTCTGATTCTGCTTAAGGATTCGGGTTTGACACCGATATAACTTGATAGCTGAAACTGCGGGACTCTATCAATTAAATCAGGTCTTGTTTTTTGTAATCTTATATATCTTTCTTCAGGTGAACTATTTTGGAATTCTGCAAAGTGTTGTTGTTGCTTCATTATTTCCTTTTCAAGAATAATTTGCGACAGCTCTTGAAACTTTGGATTGGTTTTCATTAACTCATTTCCTTCGGTTTCATTGGCGATAACTAACAAATTATCTTCAACACATTCTAAATAAAATTTTGAAGATGGATTATTTGATTGTCCAATGGCGGGGAGTATCCAATCTTCTTCTGCATAAAAATTTGTAACCCTTTCCTCGCCATTTTTTAATATGTACTGCCGAACACATCCTTTTAATACAAAAAAATTATCATAAGGTTTTTGTCCCTCTCGAAGTAGAATAGTTCCTTTTTTAAACTCACCAATTTTAATATCCTTAGAAATTGTTTCTATTTCTTCTTTGCTAAGCGTCCGAAATTTTGAAAAATATTCAATTAGTTTCTCTATCATAAGCCCAAATTAAAAAATCCCATTGCCAAAGACAACAGGATTTATATACGTTAAGAATAATTACAATCTCTTAAAACTCCTGGCACTATCCACCGAAGTCATCAAATGCTACTTGGTCATCTGGAATCCCCCAATCTTCAGCCATTTTAATCACGGCTTTATTCATTAATGGTGGGCCACAGAAGTATAGCTCGACATCTTCAGGTGCTTCATGCTTGCTTAGATATTCATCAATTACTACTTGATGGACGTATCCTTTAAAGCCATCACCATTAGGATCGTCTAAGTGTTCTTTTAATATCCAGTTGTCTTCTTCTTGCGGATTATCCAATGCTACAGCGAAACGGAAGTTAGGAAACTCCTTTTCAATTGCTCGGAACTCATCTATGTAAAATAGCTCACGCTTTGTTCTACCACCATAGAAGAAGGTTACTTTTCGACCTGTTTTCAAAGTGTGGAATAAGTGATACAAGTGAGAACGCATTGGTGCCATTCCTGCTCCACCACCAACGTAAAGCATTTCCGTTTCAGTCGGCTTGATGAAAAACTCACCAAATGGACCTGAGATGACTACTTTGTCACCTGGTTTTTGGTCGAATACATAGGAAGAACAGATTCCTGGATTTACGTTCATCCAAGCGTTCTTTGCTCTATCCCAAGGTGGTGTTGCAATACGGATGTTCAGCATCACAATGTTTCCTTCTGCAGGGTGATTGGCCATTGAGTAGGCACGGAATATTTGCTCTTCATTGACCATTTTAAACTGCCATAGTCCAAATTTGTCCCATTCTGATTGGAAATCATCAGGGCTTCTACCTAGATCTGGATGTGCTGTAATGTCAATATTTTTATAATCTACGGTTGTTGCTGGAACATCAATTTGAATGTATCCTCCAGCTTCAAACTCTAAGTGTTCTCCTTCTGGAAGTTTTACAACAAACTCCTTAATAAAAGATGCAACGTTGTAATTAGATACCACCTCACATTCCCATTTTTTGATACCAAAGATTTCTTCAGGAATTCTGATTTCCATGTCATTCTTCACCTTGACCTGACAAGCTAGTCTCCAGTTATCTCTTGCTTCTTTTCTAGAAAGGTGATTTAGTTCTGTTGGAAGTGTTTCACCACCACCTTCGTCTATTTGACATAAGCACATAGCGCACGTTCCACCTCCACCACAAGCAGAAGGTAAAAACAATCCAGTTTCTGAAAGTGTTGTCAATAGTGTTGCACCTGGCTTGGTTGTTATTGGCTTATCTGTTTCACCATTAACGATAATAGAAACATCTCCTTGTGGAATAAGCTGTTCTCTTGCACTAATCAGTCCATAGGACAGAAGTAGAATAACCAAGGAGAAAACAACTATTGCAGCTAATATAATCGGTACCATTTCGGATAAATTTAATTCTTTAACAAATTATTTCTGTGGGATGATGTTGCCTGGATCGATTCCCATCAAACTCATAAATGCAATTCCCATTAAGCCTGTTAGTATAAAAGCGATTCCTAAACCTCTTAGAGCTGGAGGAATATCTGAATACCGTAATTTCTCGCGAATTGCAGCAATCGCTACAATGGCAAGGAAGAACCCAAATCCAGAACCAAAACCAAAGGAAAGTGATTCAGCAAAATTATACTCTCTGGCTACCATAAATAAACTACCACCCAAAATTGCGCAGTTCACTGTGATTAATGGAAGAAAGATTCCCAGTGAAATGTAAAGTGCTGGAGAGAATTTTTCAATCATCATTTCCACCAATTGAACCATGGAGGCAATAACTGCAATGAAAAGGATAAACCGTAAAAAGGTTAAGTCTGTTTCCTGACCAATAATACCACTTAGCACACTCGTGCTTGGTTCGAGTAAGTAAGTACTGATCACCCAGTTAATTGGCAGGGTGATTCCGAGTACGAAAATAACTGCCAATCCAAGACCGACTGCAGTTTTTACTGTTTTGGAAACGGCTAGGTAAGAACACATTCCTAGGAAGTATGCTAGAACCATGTTTTCAATAAACGCCGCCTTTAAAAATATATCGAGCATTTTTTCTTGTTTTTAACTATTCAAAATTGATTAGGATGCGTCTACCAAACGTGGGTACATGGATCGTTGGATCCAAATGATAATTCCTACAATAAACATTGCAGCAGCAGGTAATACCATTAGATTGTTATTTGCATACCAACCAAACATCCAGCTAGTCGTTGTATTAATCATGAAATCGTCCGTATTTCCGATAATTTGGTACCCTAAGAGTGATCCTTTTCCGAAGAGTTCTCGTACTACCGCAATAATGATTAAAATGGCTCCATAGCCCAATCCATTGCCCAATCCATCAAGGAATGATCTCCAAGGACGATTAGCCATTGAGAAGGCTTCTAATCGACCCATTACGATACAGTTGGTAATAATCAATCCGATAAATACAGATAGTTGTTTGTAAACATCGTAGTTCAATGCTTTAAGCACTAATTCTACCACAGTTACAAGCGTTGCGATCACAACCAATTGAACGATCATCCGTACCTGTTTTGGTATGGAGTTTCTCAATAGGGAGATGATCAGAGCTGAAAATGCGATAACAAAGACAACTGCTATCGACATAACCACGGAAGGAAGAACCAGTGTAGTTACTGCAAGCGCAGAACAAATACCAAGTACCTGAATGGTAATTGGATTGTTATCGTTAAATGGGTCTGTTATTAATGCCTTTTCCTTTTTCCCGAAGGCAAATGCCTTGTCTTTAGGTTTTACAGCGACATCTGTTTGTGTATCAGCCATTTTTTATAATTATAAAATGAATAATTTATTTCTTTTTAAGGGATTCGAAGTAGGGTAAATATACTTTAATTCCTCTATCTAACATTTCAGCAACACCTACACAGGTAACTGTTGCTCCAGAAATTGCATCTACTTGATGATTTGGTTCTTTTACACCACCTTTTACTACATCAACAGATACATATTCTCCTGCTGCATTAAAAAGCTTCTTACCTGTAAACATTGACTTCCAGTTGTTGTTGTCTTTAATTTCAGCACCAAGACCTGGCGTTTCAGCAGTATGATTGTATGCCACACCGCCTATCGTGTTAAAGTCATCTTTGATAGCGATTGAACCCCAGATTTCATCCCAAAGTCCTTTTCCTCTTACCGCTACAATGTAATGCTTTCCTTCAGGACCATCATAAACATATAGTGGATACTTTCGGTCAGCTTCTGGCTTCTTCTTTTCCTTTTTCATGTCAATTTTTTCTGCTTTCAAACCAGGAATTACTTTTCCATTGGCATCGAGCACAAATTGTTTAACACTAGAAGTAAAAATAGAGGCGACTTCAGCGTCCTTCATTTTTGAGGCACTAGGATTGATTGATCCAAGGATTTCTTTTTTATTGTAATTGGCCTCATTCTTATCATGAATGGGCTTTAAGCCAGAGAACAGTACCGCTAGCAATGCTGCTACGATCACCGTCATAATGGTTACAAATGTGAGTGTTTGAGCGTTACTGTGCACTTTTTATTCTTTTTAATCGTTTAGAAATATTTGATTGTAGCACGTAGTGATCAATTAACGGTGCAAATACATTCATAAATAAAATCGCTAGCATCCAGCCTTCAGGATATGCAGGGTTAAGTACCCGGATAATCATACCAATTGAGCCGATAAAGAACCCGTAAATAAATTTCCCTGTATTTGTAGCGGAAGCAGTCACTGGGTCGGTAGCCATAAAAGCCATCGCGAAGAAGAAACTACCCATCCAGAAATGCTGTATCCAAGGTACTCCGAGGAAGAATGAAGTATCACCACCAACCGCAGCGCTCATAAGCATTGCAGTTAAAGCAGCTCCAACAAACATGCTCAACATTACTCTCCAACTAGCAATGCCAATTGAGATTAATAGTGCAGCACCTGCTAGAATTAACGGTTTACACGTTTCGCCTATTGAGCCAGGAATTGTACCCCAGAACATATTAGATGTTGTGTATTGAGGAGATGCTAGAACGGCATCCCAACCACCTTTCGCTGCTAAGCCAAGCGGTGTAGCACCCGTCCAGCCATCAGGCATGTGCGACCAGACATAATCCTTCCAGGAAAGTCCTTCAGGCAATGCGGCCATACCAAGTGCTTCAAGTGTTCCTGCCTCAATGCCAAACAGTTGGTGTAAAATATTATAATCATAAGCCACCCAGCAGATGTCTCCTGAAATTTCAGTTGGATATGCGAAGAATACGAACACCCTTGCGAGTAGTGCAATATTCAATACATTCATTCCTGTACCACCAAAGGCTTCTTTTCCGATGATCACTGCAAAGATGATAGAGAGCGTCAACATCCACAATGGAATGTCTGGCGGCATAATCAATGGGATTAGGGCAGCTGACACTAGGAATCCTTCTTCTATCGGGTGTCCCTTTTTCGCAGCGAAGTAAAACTCGATACCCAGCCCTACAAGATGCGAAACAACAAAAATTGGGAGTATTTGAAGTAACCCGTACAATAGCTTTGCTCCTAAACCGTCAAGAAAGCCTTCGTTGTGAAGACCAAGTGACACATAGTGTTGGTGACCTATATTGAGCGTACCAAATACATAGCACAGTTGTAGTGCAAGCACCACCATTACCATTGTTCTCTTAAGGTCCATTGCATCCCTGATGTGAACGCCGCCTTTAGTTGTATGGTTTGGTGAAAAAAGAAATGTATGGAACCCGTCAAAGAGTGTATGAAGAAATGGTGAGTTCTTCTTGTCTGGTTCTATTTTTTCTAAAAATTTTATTAATGACTTCATGGTTAATGTTTACCCGGCGATCCCGGTAGTGTTATTATCCTTGTTCTCTAAGTGATTCGAGGCCTTTCGCCAAAATTTGTTGAAGATCTTGCTTGGAAGTACAAGCAAATTCACAAAGTGCGACATCTTCTGGTACTAACTCATAAATTCCTAATCCTTCCATTTGTTCAAAATCATTAAATAAGATTGATTT
Source organism: uncultured Saprospiraceae bacterium (assembly GCA_937959115.1). Taxonomy (GTDB): domain Bacteria; phylum Bacteroidota; class Bacteroidia; order Chitinophagales; family Saprospiraceae; genus JAHDHB01. The sequence goes on along the minus strand of CALGAW010000033.1, from coordinate 102,913 downwards.
GAACAGGTATTGTGGATATACGTCCATTGGCAAAACTTTTTCGTATTGTCCACTGACAACAAAGGCTCGTTTTTCTCCGTGTGTGTTTGTTTCTGCACGAAGCGGAATCCCTTCGAATAATCCTTTTGGATAGGAAGAACTGATTGTTGGCCTAGGTGTCATTCCTAGCAACCATCCGAACATTTCATATTCATCGTTTTCCTGAAGAACCGTTACTTGATCATCGAAGAAACCAAGGTGTCCGTTTCCTTCAATCTTCTTACCCGTCAAGACATCTCCTGAAAGGTATCTTACGTGGTCATTGATCAAGTTATTTGATACAAAGTTTTCAATATTCGCTCCTTGGTGTGCTTTTACGTGATATGTTTCTTTAAGTTCTGCTCCGGAAACGGCTACCAATCGTTCTGAGTTGAAGACTCTGTCTACAAACAGACGGCCTAGGATGATTACATCTTGTGTATTCATTACCCAAACGACTTCGCCTTTTGTAACTGGATCGGTGTGGTGAATCTGAATTCCAACATTTCCTGAAGGATGTGGACCGCTAAACCAATTTTTCTGAACGCCTGTAGCTTCAGAGAAAGCGGTAGAAGGTTTTTCTGAACCACCCGCATTTAAGCCTAAGTGAACTGTTCCTTCCGTAAGTAGATTAAGCACATCCAATCCTTTTTGGAAGTAATGTTCTTTTCCTTCAACAGCCAAGTTAAGATTTGGTGCTAATGGGGCTGAATCAAACGTAGAAACGAAAATTGCTCTTGGCAGATCTTTCGGATCAGCAACAGTGTCGAACGGTCGTTGACGAATAAATGGCCAGATTCCGCTTTCTAATAGATATTCAACTAAGTCTTCTCGCTTGCAATCGTTTAGCTCAAACGCTTTGAATTCATGTTGTTTCTGTTCTTTGTCTGCTAGGATGACAATCTCGTTGATTGATCTTTTCTCTCCTCTTATAATCGAAACAATCTCACCACTAACTGGAGCGACGTATTTGATTTCAGGACGTTTTTTATCAAACATTAATACTTCACCTGCTAGGATTTCCTCTCCTTCTCCCTTAAGTGTCTTTGGAATTGGAGACATTCCTACAAAGTCTTTCGGCTTGACGGAATAAGTTGTTCCAGCTGGCACTTCTACAATTCGATTGGCTGGTGCACCTGCAAGTGGAATGTCATATCCCTTGGTTAGCTTAGTAACTGGTGCTCCATTTGGCAAAAAGGTAGGTCGTTTTCCAAACAGTTCTGAAAATTTAGGAACGATGCCGAGGTTCACTCCTTTATCAATTCCTTGCTTTTCTGCTTCTATGCCAAGTAAACTATCTGCAACGAAGATTACTGCGCATACCAATAATAACAAAATTATTACTGCCATTGCGACAATAAACCCGTTTGAAAGTGTTCCAGTTCCTTGAGCCTGAGCCAACGAAGCGGAGAAGATGAAGGCGGTTAAACTCACCCCTTTAATATATGTATTCTTCAAAGTAATCTGTTTTTCTGAATTGCCTTATTTCACTAAGGCAGAAAATTTTTAGACAAATTCGCTGCAAAGATAAAAACACTAAGAATTTATTATGGAACTTAATTGCTAAAATTGTGACAAGGGATTTATTTAGAAAGCATCTAAATAAAAAGGTTGGGTCTGTTTCGGGGTAATGGACTGCTACTTAGAATTGGTTTATCGAGTAAACGTTTTACAACTCGTTGAATAAAACTTAGGAAGATAGTTTGCAAACAAAGCAATTCACCTATGATAATAGGGAACGATGACAAGTGAGCAAATAACCGTAAAGAAATTGATTGTTATAATGTAAATTAGAAAAGAGCAGCACTAGGATGGATATTCATAAAAAATAAGCGTTTCGAAAAAACCTACTTCTTTATGAATGCTGTTCTCAGTCTTTGCAGAAATGGAGAAGCGAAGATAAAGTCTTGCAATAGTTGGTTTTCACTTTCCATTACCTCGTTTTTATTTCCAACCCAAGCGAGCTCACCCATATGCAAAAGGATAATTTTTTCACCAATTTCCATTACGGAGTTCATATCATGGGTATTGATAATGGTGGTCATATTATTGTCAATAGTCAATTCTTTGATCAACTCATCAATTAAGATCGAGGTCTTAGGATCGAGTCCCGAATTTGGCTCATCACAAAACAAGTATTTGGGATCGAGTACGATGGCACGGGCGATGCCCACCCGTTTTTGCATTCCTCCACTAATTTCTCCTGGCAGTTTTTTGTTGGATCCCACTAGATTTACACGTTCCAAACATTCGTTGACCCGCATATCCTTTTCTTTTTTGGTACCCTTGGTAAACATATCAAGTGGAAAGCGGATATTCTCTTCTACGCTGAGGGAATCGAATAAGGCATTTCCTTGAAAGAGCATACCAACTTCTCGTCTAATATCTGTGCGTTGAGATTTTTCTAGGTTTAGAAAATTGATATCACCATACCAGATTCCACCGGAGGTAGGTTCTAGCAGACCGACCAACAGCTTTAGGAAGACTGTCTTACCCGCTCCACTACGTCCGATGATCAGGTTTGTCTTCCCTTTTTCAAAGGTGGCACTTACACCTTTCAACACTTCCTGTGTTCCGAAGGATTTTCTTATGTCAACAGCTTTAATCATAGTTTAAGTAAGAATAAGCGCAATTACATAATCTGCTAGAAGGATAAAGATATAGCTTATCACAACAGCCTGTGTACTTGATTTTCCAAGTTCAACACTTCCATTTTTCACATAATATCCTTTATAACATGCAATTGACGTTAAAAGGAAGGCGAATACGAATGCCTTTACTAGCATCATAAATACATAATATTCTACGAAAAAGGCATGTACTCCAAAGATGTAATCTGTTGCTGTTACAAACCCAGAGGAAACGGCAGCTAGATACCCTCCTACAATACTCACCCCTGCTGCGATTATAATCAGCATTGGGATCACTACACAACCTGCGAATATCTTAGGACCAACGAGGTAAGCTGCTGTATTGACGCCCATAATCTCGAGTGCATCAATCTGTTCTTTCTGACGCATTCCTCCTATTTCTGCTGCGATATTTGACCCAACTTTTCCTGCTAGTACGAGGGCTGAGATAGTAGGGGCTAATTCAATGATGGTAGAATCACGTACGATATATCCAATGTAATAGGCGGGAATAAAGGAGTCTGACAACTGGTAGGCGAATTGAATTGAAGTCACTGCCCCGATAAATAAGGCAATTAATGCAATAATCCCAAGTGATCCAATTCCAATATCATTCATTTGCCGCACGGTTTCCTTCCAATACATTCTTGCATTCTCAGGTGGAGCAAACATGGTTTTCATCAAAATTAGATACCGACCAAATTCATGTAGAAAATTAAAATTCATAACGTTATTGAAAGGGTAAAATTAATGTTTTTTTCGGTAGTAACTTGAAATTGTAGATAATATTTAAAAGTGAGTCTTTTAATTAAGAATTGGAATGGTTTCCATGGGACTTTATGGAATTGATTCCGAACTGAAATTTTATTAGTTTTGAAAATACATTAATATCCTTAAACGCTCAACCATATGGCCAAATTTCCTTTTGAACAGTCAATTATTCTTGAAAATGAACGTGCACGTCTTACTCCCTTGAAGGCAAAAGATGCGGGGGCTTTGTGGCCAATTGCAAAAGATCCTGATCTACTCGCCTACTCGCCTACAGATATTCACACGCCTGAATTACTAAATTTGTACATTACGACTGCGTTGGAACGGGTAACAGAACGAAATAGTTACCCTTTTTTGATCTATGATAAGCAAGCAGGTCAAGTGGCAGGCAGTACACGGTTTGGGAATATAAGCGAGTATGACAGTCGTCTAGAAATCGGATGGACGTGGATTGGCACTGAATTTCAAGGGACGGGACTTAACGCTGCTTGTAAGGAGTTGCTAATGACTTATGCATTTGTGACGCTAGGCTATGAGCGGGTTGAACTGCGGATCGATGAACGCAATATTCGCTCAAGGAAGGCGACTGAAAAACTGGGTTGTAAGATGGAAGGGGTTTTAAGACATCATGTGCTTATGACTGATGGGCATCGGCGGGATACTGTTTATTATAGTATGTTGAAGGAGGAGTGGTTTGAGCGGAAAGAGTAAAATACAGTGTCAGTACGTCTTCAATGACAACCTTATTAAGAATAATTAGGGGCCACGCTGCAGGCTTACAGCAAAAAGGTCGACTTCAATTAAGAAAGCCGACCTAAACATTAACCCAATTCCCTATTCTTTAGTTTATGCCATCAAATGATCCTTAAACATTTGAAAGGCAATGGCGATTAGGATAATCCCAAACACCTTGCGGAGTGTAGAAATCAACTGATTGCCGAGCTTGTGTGAAAGCCAGTCTACATTGCGTAGAATGAAGTAAATGAGTAGTAAGTTGAGTAGAATTCCACCTACGATACTAAACGTATCAAACTCCGTCTTTAAGGAAATAATAGTGGTAAGTGTACCTGCTCCCGCCAAAATTGGGAAGGCAACAGGAACAATGCTTCCAGAACCTCCATCGTCATGATCATGGCGAAAAAAGCGAATACCCAATATCATTTCTAAACCAATAAAAAAGATAATGAGTGCACCTGCCATTGCAAAAGAGGCCACGTCTAAATGAAACAAGTTAAGAATTGTTACCCCAAAAAATAGGAACGCCATCATTAACAATCCTGCCGTTACAGTTGCGGTTGGTGCGTTCAATATGATTCCTTGCTTTCTCATACTGATTAGAACAGGAAGCGACCCGATAATATCGATTACAGAAAACAAGATTAATGATACCGATGTTAAAGTCATTAAAGTCATAGTAAGTAATTTTTAATTAGGATTTAATCCGCTAATTTTTTTACATGATAAAAATAGAATACCATAGGTTTTCTTCGGTTTAATTATGACCACAAATTAAAAGGGATTAAACCAAAATAACAATAGTTGATTGACCACTGAGTCAATTTTAATTAAATTTGACTAAATTTGTGTTAATTTAAAACCAAATAAAGCTTTATAAAATGATAGAATATCAACTTGACCCAATCGACCTACGAATCATTGAAGAATTGACAGTTGATGCACGGACTTCATTTGTCAAATTGTCCAAAAAGCTCAAGGTTTCAAATACATTGATTCATCAAAGGATAAAAAAACTGAAGGAAGCTAAGATTCTAAATCGGGCAACATTCCTATTAGATCCTAGAGAAATCGGCTACGAGACCTCTGCTTTTACACAGTTAATGCTCACCAACTCCCAATATCACAGACAAGTAGAAATCGCCTTGAAAGAAATTCCAGAAATTGTAGAGTGTGTAAATATTGCTGGCCGGTATGCAATTATGGTTCGGATCTTTGCTAAGAATAACATGCACTTAAGAGATGTCATTTACGAGAAAATTCTTCCGTTGAAGGGCGTGGAAGGAACGAACACGACTATGGTTTTTGAAACAGCGTTTTCAAGACAACTGCCATTGTCTAGGATTAACCACCAATCCTAATTGATATAAAAAAAGGAAGCTCTATGTATAGAACTCCCTTTTTAAGCTTTTGAAATTTCTTTCAAAGAATCGTTGTTAGTCAATAAAACATTATTTTTTCTGATGGTCAGACGATCCTTGTATCAAGGAACTACTCATAAGACTCAGTTAACTCAATTTTGGTTGCATGAATTCACCTACAATTTTTGTAACATATTTGCCTTTTCTTTCCAGTTAAGCTAATTGACAGCCAAACGAAAGAAAAGGAAATGGCTGTCACAAATCACCAAAAAAAGCCTTGCCTATAATGCTTAGCGAGGAGTCACAGTCAATTCTACTCTTCTATTCATCATCTTCCCTTCTATACTGTCATTACTTCCTATTGGCTCTGTGTCTCCAGCACCGCTTGTTTGTATGTATTTACGGTCTAAGCCTTGCTCAATCAAATATCTAGAGACAGCCTGTGCTCTTCGTTCTGATAATCGAAGATTGTACTCCGCATCGCCATCTGAATCTGTGTGCGCTTTGATGTTCAATTGGTGACTACAAGGTTTTAGCAGTGTAGCGATTTTTATTAATAATAATTTAGAATCTGGAGTAAGCGTTGCTTTGTTTGTTTCAAAGCGAATGGATTTTCCAGCAGTATTAAGCAATCCTTTCGGCAAACTACAAGGAGCAGCATCGTTTGCAGTAGTTGGTTTTATATCCTCAATGATTGTTTCTTGAGGCGTTGTAACTATTGTTGTTTCTTGCGGTTTCGTAATTGTTGTCTGCTGCTTTGTTGGCTTAACTATTTCAGGGCTAATTGGTTTGGTAATCGTAGTTGTTTTGGGTATTGAAGTGGAGGGTACCCAAGTACTACTTGTTGCTTGGTCTTCTTCGATATAAATAGCGACTCCGTTTGGTGCATAACCTTCTCTAAGATCCTTCATTCCCTGTTCATTAAATGGACATCCGCCATACTTGTTTTCACCAAATAGATTGGGGCAGTTATCATCTTTATCTAGTACACCGTCACCATCCTGATCTGGGCAGCCATTCCCTGTCCAATGGCCAGGAAGTGTTGGACATTTATCTAGCTTGTCTTCAATTAGGTCATTATCTTTATCGGCAGGTGTGTCAGGACATCCCTTGTTTGCTTGTTCACCAAACTTGTTTGGACATTTATCCAAGGGATCAGGTACACCATCTTTATCTTGATCGAGACAGCCGCTTAGACCTGGTAAACCTTTCTTTCTAGGACATAAGTCATCAGAATCCTTCACTCCATCTTCATCCATGTCCGGACAACCTGTTTTACTGTTCTTGGCTGAAATTTCAGGACACTCATCTCTAAAATCAGGAATACCATCTTTATCTTTATCCGTTTGGTCTGTTGATTTTCTCTTGTAATTTCGCCCTTTCAAGTTTACAACAAAGCCAAGCGAGTGGTGTAAATAGCTTTCAGAGTTCGCAACACCAACGTTGTAGGAAGACTGTACGACTAAATACCCAGCATCTTTAAACCGAAATCCGATTCCTGCTCCAAGGGGAGCAGAAATGCCTAAATCTGCTGTTTTATATTTGTTAATCCCAATTCCTGCCTTTAAAAAAGGCATGACAAACGAGTTTTCTTTTAGCAGAAATCCGTTATAAGCTTTAATCTTTACGAAAGGGTTTGCATCATAGAAAAAATCTCTCCAAAGCCCACCATTTGTTGGATTATCTTCCCCTGCAGGATGTCTTAAGATGGCACTAGACGCTTCTACTCCAACATCAAGGAGTTTGCCCATATACCGATTGAACGAAAGCTGGACACCATTCTCATAGGCACCAAGATCAGTGAAGCTTGAATCAAGTCCGGCATAAAAACTAAAACTACTTGGGTGAATACCCAATCCCCACTTATATTTATTGTTTTGAGCAAAACAAGCACTACCGAAGAAAACAAGGGTAAGTACTATAGCTATGATGCGCTGCGTCATGTTCTTGAATTTATGTTGGTTTCAAATGGTTGTATGGTGTTGATTCAAAATCTTCTGCTTGGTTTCAACCTGTTAATCTATAAGATATTATACAAAAATACAAAATAAAGTAATTTATTCCTTTTCGTCAATAAAAAGTCTTTGCATGCTTACGTTATGCGCAACTCTTGATTCTATTTCATCAATAGGAATTCTTATCTGTTCTAACGAATCTCTCTCCCTAAGTGTTACAGTATCATTTTCTAACGTTTCAAAATCAACAGTTACACAATAAGGAGTTCCGATTGCATCTTGTCTTCTATAGCGTCTACCAATAGCATCTTTTTCATCATACTGACAGTTAAATGCCATTTTGATTTTATCGTGTACTTTTCTGGCTTTTGCGGTTAGCTCCTCCTTGTTTTTCACCAGTGGCAATACGGCACACTTTACAGGAGCAAGGGCAGGGTGCAACTTTAATACCGTCCGAGTAGAGTCTTTTCCATCTGCATCAGGTACTACCTCTTCTTGCAAGGCATGGCCAACAGTTGCAAGGAACATTCGATCACAGCCGATTGATGTTTCCAGCACGTATGGGACGTAACTTTCATTGAGTTCTGGATCGAAGTATTGTAATTTCCGACCAGATAGCTCTTGGTGTTGGCTCAGGTCAAAATTTGTTCTAGAGTGTATTCCTTCGATTTCTCGGAACCCGAATGGAAATTCAAACTCTATATCTGTAGCGGCATTAGCGTAGTGTGCTAGTTTCTCATGGTCGTGAAAGCGTAACTTCTCTGCAGGATGTCCTAGTGCGAGGTGCCATTTTAAACGAGTTTCCTTCCAGTGTTTGTACCATTCCATTTCAGTGCCAGGGCGAATGAAGAACTGCATTTCCATCTGCTCAAATTCTTTCATACGGAAGATGAACTGACGTGCGACGATCTCATTTCTGAATGCTTTTCCGATTTGAGCGATGCCGAAGGGTATTTTCTGTCGTGCTGTTTTCTGTACGTTGAGGAAGTTGACGAATATCCCTTGTGCGGTTTCTGGTCTGAGGTACAGTTTTCCTTCTTCTCCGGCGATGGTGCCTAGCTGTGTACTAAACATGAGGTTGAACTGTCTAACGTCTGTCCAGTTTTTGGATCCGCTTTCTGGGCAAGCGATTTCTAGTTCCTCGATGAGTGCTTTGACATCTCCTAGGTCTTCTTTGGTGAGGCTGTCATTCATTCTGGTAAGGATGGCGTCGATTTTTTTCTGTCGATCGATGATCCTTCCGTTGGTAGATCTGAATTGTTGTTCATCAAAGTCATCACCGAACCGTTTTTTGGCTTTCGTGACATCTTTTTTGATTTTATTTTCGATTTTTTCGCAATATCCTTCAATCAGTTGATCTGCGCGATAGCGCTTTTTGGAGTCTTTGTTATCAATGAGCGGATCATTGAACGCATCAACGTGGCCAGAGGCCTTCCATACTTTAGGATGCATAAAAATCGCGGAATCAATGCCCACAATATTTTCGTGCATATGCACCATTGATTGCCACCAGTATTTCTTAATGTTATTTTTCAGTTCCACACCGTTCGGTCCGTAGTCGTATACAGCTGCTAATCCGTCGTAGACTTCACTAGATTGAAAAACGAACCCATATTCCTTACAATGGGAAATTAATTTTTTAAACTTATCGTCTTTGTTACTCATAATTTTGCAAATATATGGCTTTCACCGCTAAGTTGCAGGAGAAATTTGCCATAATCTAAGATGGATTGAATATGACTAGCATTCTATAATGATCGGAAAAGTAATAGTCAAAAATAATTTGATATATAATATCATCAGCTTTTTTTGTTTAACAAACCCAATCGTTGGATCTTTTGTAAAAAAACTTGAGAATAAAAGCAGTATCGAAACAATCAATTTTATTTTTCGTTTGCAATAGAAACATACATTGTGTCAACAATAAAATGGAGTAATTATATTTCTGCACAAAGCTTAAAGGATAAAATTGAGGATTTAATCGATCTGGATGAGGTTGAATTATACAATTTAAGAATTTATAGTTTCCTCGCAATGATTTTCGTTCCGGTATATGGATGTGTATTAATACACTTTCTACCAGATGCCATAGAATATATATCTCATCGAATAATAATAGGTTTGTATTGGGGAGCAATACTATGTGTATCATTTATCTACAAGGAGAATTCTCGATATTTCGCAGTATTATTTTTTATAGGAAACTTAATACTGATTTTTTGGGTAACTTGGATTGTAGCACTCAACAATTATGAACCTAACTATAGTTTAGGCCTTTTTATGCTGTTCTGTTGTTGTTTGATCATTGCAACAAGTAGAATTGAAATGATTGTCTATACCAGTGTATTTTATATTTTGACAAATGTAACGTTCTTATATTTGGATCACATTGAAATTTCACCACAACTTTATTTCGTTTCTACTACCATTGTAGTCGTTGTGTATTTTATTGTAATGGTATGGAGAGTCCGCACAGTAAGTACACTTCAGCAATTAAACCACGAATTGTCCTTTAAAAATGAAGAGCTTGAACGTTTTGTATTTGCAGTATCTCATGATTTAAAATCTCCATTAAGAACGATCGGTTCTTTTAGTTCGCTACTTCAGCGTAGAATCAATAGTGGTCAGACTGATTCTGTTGAAGAATATACAGATTTCATTATTAGTGGTGTAAACAGAATGACTCAAGTGATTGAGGACATTTTAGACTATTCTCGGTATGGAAACTCTAAAGTTCATTTTCAAGAAGTAGCGCTAAGAACGATCATACAAGAAGTAAAAAAAGATACAATTGGAGAAGAAGAAAAGGGAACTATTAAAATTGATTTATCCAAAAACTTTCCTGATAAAATAATTGGAAACGCACTACAGGTCAAACAAATATTTCAGAATCTGATTGAAAACGCCTTGAAGTATAATGTAAGTAATCATAAAAAAGTGTGGCTCAATTATAAGGAAAGTAAGGATTTTCACTGTTTCGAGGTGGAAGATAATGGGATAGGAATTGACCCACAATACAAAGAAAAAATTTTCGACCTATTCCAACGGCTCCATCACAGCAATGAATTTAATGGAACAGGCATTGGGCTTGCCATTTGCAAGAGAATCATTGAAAACCACCAAGGCAAGATTGATGTCCGTGAGCGAAATGGTGGTGGCACTATTTTTCAATTTCAAATCAAAAAGGCACTTAGTTAATGCTTAATAAGAGTTGATTCCCAAAGGTGATTTTGCTTGGAACCTTACTGGTTTTGAAGACCATTCAGGTTCAACGTTTCGGTTGTCAACAGATAGTTAGTTTTAGGGTCGCTCTCTATCAGATAAAGAAAATAAAAAAGCCGACTACAATGAGCCGGCCTACTTTACTAATTGGTCATTAATTTTAGTCTCTTGATCCCATGTACTGCATTAAGAAATACAATACCATAATCAAGGCAGAAAGTGCAGCAGCAACATAAGTCATTGCAGCCCATTTCAACGCATCTTTAGCTCCATCGTATTCTTCACCATGCGTGATGCCAGCATCGTCCAACCAAGCTAGTGCTCTGTTACTTGCATCAAACTCGACAGGCAAGGTGACAAAACTAAACAATGCAGTAACTCCAAACAGTATTACGCAAGCAAGCATGATGGTTCCACCCAAAGCTGATCCTGCCCCCATTCCCATGAAAGCTCCCATCAGTACAAATTGCTGCGCCTTAGCGGACAACTGTACCATTGGAACTATTTTGGATCTCATTTGCAAGAACGCATAAGATTCAGCATGCTGAACTGCGTGACCACATTCATGTGCGGCAACAGCAGCAGAAGCGATTGAATTTCCTCTATAGATAATCGGACTCAAACTGATTGTCTTCGTTCCTGGGTTGTAGTGATCACTTAAATATCCTTGTCCTTCTACAATTCGCACATCGTGCAATCCGTAGTGATCCAACATTTGTTTTGCAACTTCTGCACCAGATAAGCCAGAAGAAGTTGGAATTTGCGAATATTTTTCAATTCGGCTTTTAAGTACTTTACCAACAAGACCACCAATACCTGCAGCAATCGCAGTGATGATCATATATCCCATGTATCCCATGATTATTACGTTTTATTTATTAATTAGACTGTTCTCTATCGTTTTTGTCACTCCTCTATATCTAAACAGATATTCGAGTTTAAAGTTTCATTGTTATGAAAGAAGATCAAACCTTGTATAAGATTGCAAAGCCTTAGGTATTACGATCCCTTCTGGTGTTTGATGGTTTTCTATGATGCAGGCAATAATTCTTGCTAACGCCAAAGCACTTCCATTCAATGTATGAGCAAGCACAGACTTACCCGTTTCGTTTTTATAACGCAACTTGAGTCGATTGGATTGGAACGTTTCAAAATTAGAAACAGAACTGACTTCCAACCAACGTTTCTGTGCTGCAGAATACACTTCAAAATCAAAGGTAAGTGCTGATGCAGTTCCAAGATCACCGCCACACAACCGTAGTATTCTGTATGGAAGTTCGAGCTTTGTTAGCAACCCTTCTACATGCTTAAGCATATCATGAAGGGTGTCGTATGACTTATCTGGGTGCACAATTTGTACGATCTCCACTTTATCAAATTGGTGAACTCTGTTGAGCCCTCGGACATGTGCTCCGTAAGAACCCGCTTCTCTTCTGAAGCACGGTGTGTAGCCAGTGAGTTTGATCGGAAAATCTGCTTCATTGACAATGACATCTCTATAGATATTAGTAACGGGCACTTCTGCTGTTGGGATCAGGAAAAGGTCATCCACTGTTGCGTGATACATCTGTCCATCCTTGTCAGGCAATTGCCCTGTACCAAACGCTGAGCTTTCATTGACGAGAAGTGGAGGAACGATTTCTAGGTATCCAGCTTCTCTTGCTTCATCTAGGAAGAAGTTGATCAGTGCTCTTACAAGCTGTGCGCCTTTTCCAAGAAAAACGGGAAAGCCTGCTCCTGCGATTTTAACGCCTAGCTCAAGATCGAAAATGTTGTACTTTTTTGCAAGATCCCAGTGTGGTTGTGCATTTTCTCCCAGAGTTGGTAGGTCTGCTGACCAGGCTTTGAACACCTCATTATCTTCTTCAGTGTTTCCTGGGGGAACTGACTTATGTGGCACGTTGGGCAGACTGATGACTAGGTCACTGAGTTCTTTTTTTACGGTATGCTGTATTTCTGAATTCGCCTTTACTTTTTCCTTAATATCAGCGACTTGTTGCTTCATACCATTTGCCTCATTTTGTTTTCCTTGGGCGAATAATTTTCCAATTTCCTTTGAACATTTATTCAATTCTGCTTGAAAAGAGTCTGTTTCGAATTGAATTGCTTTTCTCCTATCGTCTAATTCAATAATTCTTTCCAATGTTTCTTTAGTACTTAAACCTCTCTTTTCCAGGGCTTCTATCACTAAATCCTTATTCTCTCTAATAAAATTAATTTGCAGCATAGTTGACTTTTTGCTATATTTTTTGAAACTTTGAGCAAAGATACTATTTGAATTTACAAAATTAAGTGTAAATTTACGCCAACATCACAAATGTGATCCTACATTTTTGCATTTATTGCGACCTTTTCACTAAATTCAACGAATACAATACCAAGGCCTAACTAACTGCAAGATTCTTTTATTTTATCAGATGTAGTTATTAAAAGTTAAACTATTACTTAATGCCAGTATCCTAATTACTAGGACTCAAATCGAAATTTACTAAACTTACCTTATATTAAAATAAATTATTCTAATCATTCTAAAAAAATATTAGACTTCATAAAACAACATATTTATTATGTATGACATTTTGCAATTAAATGAAATGCTCGTGCCGGAATTGAAAGCGATCGCGGAGAAGTTGAGCATTAGTTCTTACAAAAAACTAAATAAACAAGATTTAATATACAAGATATTGGATCACCAAGCAGTCTCAGGTGACATGATCGAAAATGTTCCTGACGAAAATACTCGACCTAAACGAGCACCAAGAAAAAGAAAGCCGGAAGCAGCAACCAAAGTCACTAAAGAAAAAGCAAAACCCACCAAAAGAAAACCAGCTTCTAAAAAAGTAATCGGTGAGAAAGTCGCCGAAAAAATGGAAAAAGTGAAAGAAGACTCTGCCTTATCAAAAAAGGAAGTGAAACCAAGAAAAAAGAGAGTCACCAAAAAAGAAGAGCAACCTGCAAACGGTGTTACTAAATCTGAAAAACCAGTTGCTTCAAAAGAAAAATCTTCAGAAAAAAACAGCTCAGACGAAAGAAAACCAAAAGCTACTTCCAAAGAGAAAAAGGAAGATGGATGGGACGATCAGAAAGATTCAAGAAACGACGATCGTAAAGATTCGAGAAACGAGAATCGCAGAGATTCAAGAAATGAAGACAGAAGAGATGATCGCCGAAACGAGCGAAGTGATAGAAGAGATGACAATAGAAGAAACGACAGAAGAGATGATCGCAGGGATTCAAGAAATGAAGACAGAAGAGATGATCGCCGAGAAGAAAAGAAAAAACCTGCATTCAATATTGAATTGGACGGAATTATTGAAGGAGATGGCGTTTTAGAAATGATGCCTGACGGATATGGCTTCCTACGTTCTGCAGATTACAACTATCTGACTTCTCCTGATGATATTTATGTTTCTCCTTCTCAAATTAAACTGTTTGGACTGAAAACGGGAGACTCTGTTCAAGGAGCAATCCGCCCTCCAAAAGAAGGTGAAAAATATTTTGCTTTATTGAAAGTGTCTTACATCAATGGGCGCGCTCCGCAAGAAGCGAGAGACCGTGTACCGTTTGATTACCTTACGCCACTTTTCCCAACAGAAAAACTAAAATTGATCTCCGATCCGACATTATACTCAACTCGTGTGATTGATTTGTTTACTCCAATAGGAAAAGGGCAGCGTGGACTAATCGTAGCTCAGCCTAAAACAGGTAAGACATTCTTACTTAAAGATGTGGCAAACGCCATTGCAAAAAATCACCCAGAAGTTTATTTAATCATTTTATTGGTTGATGAACGTCCTGAAGAGGTGACAGATATGCAGCGGAGTGTAAGAGCCGAAGTAGTGGCTTCTACATTTGATGAGCCAGCAGAAAGACACGTAAGAGTTTCTAACATCGTTCTAGAAAAATCTAAGCGACTAGTTGAGTGTGGACACGATGTGGTTATCCTCCTAGATTCTATCACCCGTCTTGCACGAGCTTACAACACAGTCGCTCCAGCAAGTGGTAAGGTATTATCAGGTGGTGTAGAAGCAAATGCATTGCACAAACCAAAACAGTTTTTCGGAGCTGCCAGAAATATTGAAAACGGTGGATCTTTAACTATTTTAGCAACTGCGTTGATTGACACAGGCTCAAGAATGGATAGCGTGATCTTCGAAGAGTTTAAAGGAACTGGTAACATGGAGCTACAGCTTGATCGTGGCCTGTCTAACAAACGAATCTATCCAGCAATTGACATCGTGAAGTCAAGCACTAGACGAGATGACTTATTGCTTGATAAGGACACAATTCAACGTATGTGGATTCTTAGAAACCACTTGGCAGATATGAATCCAGAAGAAGCGATGCATTTCTTACTTCAGAACATTAAAGGTACAACCAATAACGATGAGTTTTTGGTGTCCATGAATGGATAAATAGAGTGTGAGTGTGAGTGTGAGTGTGAGTGTGAGTGTGAGTGTGGGTGTGAGTGTGGGTGTGGGTGAGACCATTTTTTTGCGGATTTTAAAATAAATAATTATTTAAGAACGAAAAACAAAAAACTTTTCTATCTTTGTGATCCACTTTTAGAAGAGTTAAAAATATACTATTATGAAAAGGACATTTCAACCATCCAAAAGAAAGCGTGCCAACAAACATGGGTTCAGAGAACGTATGAGTAGTAAAAATGGCCGTAAGGTATTGGCTAGAAGAAGAGCGAAAGGACGCAAAAAGCTAACTGTCGCAGACGAGCGTACACAGAAGTAGAATTTTACCATTCTTATATATAGAGTAAAAAAAGAACCAAGGGCCAGCCAGCTCTTGGTTCTTTTCAATTCCTACCAGTTACATTCAGGTTGTCGTCTAATTTCTCTATTCTTGTTCAAAAAAGACAAAGCTACTCGAATCATAAAAACCGACGCTGACAATTCCATCAACTTGCACGTTCGTATTTTGATGATTATATGCGGAGGATTCTTATCAAACACATTCGTTCCTTTTTTAAGTCCTTCATTCGTAAAAGATGTACTGACACGAATCTTCATTCCCTTCAATTAATTTGTCTGAATCACTTAAATATCAAAAAGAAGAACGTCTCAAAAAGCGGACAGTCATCGATCGTATGTTCAAGAGAGAAGGCTATTCCTTCAGCGTTCATCCAATTCGTGTAATTTATTTGGAAACGGAGTTGGACACTAATTTCCGTTTTCAGTTTGCCTTTAGTGTGCCAAAGCGGCGATTTCGCAAGGCAGTAGACCGAAATCATGTAAGGCGAAAAATGTTTGAAGCAGTGCGATTGCACAAAGGACTACTAGCAAATCTTGACTACCCTTCAGACCAACAGTGTGCCGTGATGCTGATCTTCACTGGAAATAAAAAAGTACCTTACCAAGAAGTGGAAGTCGCTGTGCGGAGAGGACTGAAGAAGTTGGGCAGGCGTTTGACTGATCCTCATAAACAAAACGATGCCTGACCGATCATATGACAAACCAGTCAGGCACCCTATTTATAATATAACAACTAATTTTCTGAATACATTCAGGCCATTAGCTTTAACACGTTCATGTAAACGTAGCATCCGCTTTTGCAGGCAAAATGCTAGTTGGCTTCAAACCTAGTGTGTCTCTAGCTGAGTCGTTGCACTATAGTTCAAAATACGATCAATACTTTGTTGAGGAGGGCTAAACGTTACCAGTGGCAACCCTTTAACTGATTTTAGAAATGAGTCATGCATTTCTTGAGCCTCAAAGCTGTTGTCTAACAACTGTTCAACCTCGATTCGTTGAGTGTCTGACAGTTCGTTGTAAATGTATTGTATGATTAAATCTTGTGTAAATGTGTTATCCATTTAATGAATTTTAGTATTAGCATTAATAATTTTTACACCCTATAAACAACAATTCACATTTGAATATTGTGTAGTGGGTACTTTTTTTTTAACAAAACATTAATTCTGAATCGAATTAAGCTTCTGATTCTGTACTCACTTTGTCTTTTTCTTCTGAATCTCGAATTCCTTTCTTGATTTCTCCTTCAACGGTTGCTTTGGCATTGTTAAACTCTCGAATACCTTTGCCTACACCTCTCATTAGTTCAGGAATTTTTTTCCCTCCAAATAGAAGAAGAATTACAAAAAGAATAATGAAAATTTCATACCCTCCTGGCATAAATAATAATATAGTTTCCATAATACTTATTTACGAATCACTTAATTGTTTAAATCTTGATATTGAATATAATATAACTGTTTTCCAATCAATAAACCTGATTGTTCTTGTTCAAGATAAAATAAAGTTACGATAATTTAGTAAAACATGCTATGATTTTCTGTTTTCACTAAATATTACCAATCAAAAGATTTAATCCTACAGCCGTATTATTATTTTGATGATATTTAGTATTTTTCGGACATGAAAGATCAAACTATCCTGATTACTGGTTCGAAAGGGCAAATAGGAACGGAGCTGGCGAATATGTTGAAGACCAAATATACTCGGGTTATTACTTCGGACATCCACAAGAATGAAATAGGCGATAAGGATTATGTTCAATTGAATGTGTTAGACAAGAACAGAATAAGTGAAGTAATTGGAGATTATAAGGTTGGTCAGATTTATCATCTAGCAGCCATACTTTCTGCAAAAGGAGAAGAAAACCCCACCTTAGCATGGGAGGTAAATTTAACGGGCGGTCTAAATATCCTGGATTCAGCAGTACTGCATAAAGTACCGCGCGTGTTTTGGCCAAGCAGTATCGCCGTTTTTGGTCCGCAAACACCTAAAGAACAAACCCCACAGCACACCGTTACCGACCCTACCACCATTTACGGTATCACTAAACTAGCAGGTGAGCGGTGGAGTCATCACTATTATACAAAGAAGGGGCTGGACATCAGAAGCTTGCGTTACCCAGGGCTAATCAGCTATAAGGCCATGCCGGGGGGTGGCACGACGGATTACGCTGTAGAGATCTTCCATGAAGCGATTAAGCATGGGCGCTACACCTCGTTTGTTAGTTCTGATGTTCGTTTGCCAATGATGTATATGCCTGACGCCTTACGCGCTACTATTGAGCTGATGGAGGCCCCTACTGATCAGATTAAAATTCGTTCTGCTTACAATGTTGCTGGAGTCAGTTTCTCTCCTAAGGAGCTTGCGGCTTCTATCTGTAAGGTGATTCCTGATTTTGAGATTGATTATGCGCCTGATTTCCGAGATGGCATTGCTCAGAGCTGGCCAAGTAGTATAGATGATTCTCAAGCGAGGGTAGATTGGGGCTGGAAGCCTGAATACGACCTAGATCAAATGACTCAAGAGATGATCAAGGAACTAAAAGGAGTCAAGTATTCGGTTTAAAAAGAAGGGGTTATAAAATAGCTAAAAAATAGTTGCTAATTCTGCTTGATCATTCCATTAAAACAAAGTCATTTTTGCATTAATAAAATATACCGTAACCCTTGTATAGTCTAAATCTTATTGTATTTTTGCGCCTATCTGAAAAAGGAATATTTTATTAAAAAAAAGTAATTACAATGAAAAGATTTGAAGAGTTAAAAAGCGCGGTTGATGCCCTAGAAGTTGATTTTGCAAAATTTTATAATGACAAGAATAATGCTGCTGGCACGCGTGTTCGTAAAGGCATGCAAGAGTTGAAAAACCTAGCTCAAGAAATTCGTCTTGAAGTTCAAGAAATCAAAAACAAGGCTAAATAGTTGAACGAACTAAAACTAAAAAAAGGGTTTTCAATTTGAAAGCTCTTTTTTTATGCCTAAGATCTTATAATAAACAACTTACTTCCAAGGGCAGCCAGCGATGAGCTGCCCTTTTTCATTTCACAAAGTTCTGTTTTGGGGTTACAGGAACTCTAAGGGGTTACAGGTAGTCAATACAAACTCTACTAAGTTCTTTTATGTTGAGTTATCAATCATTGACAAAACAAATTTAGGGTAAGATTAAATAATCACATAGTGACAGATTTTTAGTATTTTAGTTGAGTTAATTTTTCACAAAAATTATAATCTTCTATTTATCAAATTATTAACAAATAAATTATTATTTAGTAATAGTTAATTTAATTCTAAAACACTTTATGTACTCTTCTAAATTGTTTTTCTTGCTCTCCTCCCTCAAACAACAACCTAGGGAAATTCTAGATTTTGAAAAATTTGTGAAAAGCCCTTATTTCAACCCCAAAAAAGAGGTGATTAGCCTACTGCGTTATTTTAAAAAATATTGGAACGCCTCAGAAAAACTGCAACAAGAAAAACTAACAAAACAAGCAGCCTTCAAAAGTGTTTTCCCAAAAGAAACCGGCTTCACCGCATGGAAAATCAATGAGTGTGTATCAGATCTATCTCTACTGTTAGAAGAGTTCATCACGATTCAAGAACTAAAAAAGAACAAAGCAAAAAAGGATATTCTGCTCACAGAGGGCTTAAAATCTAGAGGCATTGACAAATACTTTTTTAGAAAAGTAGCCACACTTGATAAAGAATTTAAACACCAGCTAGAAGAATCATCGGTTCATGATGCTGACTTCTATCGACAACAGATGTTAATTCAAGAGTCCTTATATTATCATCCTAACTATGAGGTTCGTAATCCAATCAACAATCGCCAATTTGTTTCAATTGACAAGAATTTAGACAATTACTATGTCATTAAAAAACTACAGTTTGCTTGTGAGGTACTAACAAGGCATAAAGCTTATGGACTTGTATATTCACCCGATATATTAGAAGAAATTATACCCCACATAACAAAAAACAGTACTCCATTAATTGACACCTACTTGAAAATTATTTATTTGTTTAAGTCAGAAGATGTTGACGCCATTCCTGCAATTAAGCAACAAGTGTTTAGTCTGATTAAAAACAATTCATTAAAAGACAATCTTAATATTTTGATCCAATTCATTAATTCTATTCCACCAAATCCTACTAGAATTAAATTGTATTTTGAAATTTATGTCCTTGCACTTGAACAGAACTTATTGATTCAGAACAGTTACATTAATTCTGGGCATTTTATGAATATGATTCAACTTGGATGTGCTTTGAGAAAATACACCTGGATTACAGACTTTAAAAACAAGTATATTGGCTATCTGAAATTGAAAGAGGATACCTTGAAAAATGTAAGCCAATTGTTTGAAGGCTACATTAATTTTTACCAAGGCAATTATCGTGAAACGTTCATTTTGTTAGATAAAATCAAATTATGGGATTATACATATGGTGAGCGACGTTATGTACTGCTCTTTAGAACGATCATTGAAGGAAAAGAATCGATTGGTTTTAAATTCAATTTTGATACATATACTTCTAACTTCCGCTCATATATTCTCCGAAAGCATAAAGCGAATGAATTAAGCACCAACTCAAAAAAAGGAGGCTTGATTTTTATCTTTCTGGTCATTAAAATCTTTTATTGGGAATTCAATCCAACAAAAAAATCCATCTTGTTTCAAAAACTAGACAACAGTTATCATATCCCTTTTCGAAATTGGCTAACCCAAAAAATTGAACGTTTAAATTAGAATACGCTCTATTGCAAAGTGCAATAGAGCGCATATTTCAGTCATCTTTTTATCTTCCTAGTAACCTTACAATCACCAGAAATAACAGTCAGACTGCGGACTTCGTTCAGCTCTGAAAAATTTAACTCAATAATATCTCCTTCAAAACTGCTAGATGAGATTAGATTTCCCGACTCATCCAATAATACAAGTTGACTATCCTTCTCACTAGGGCATCCTTCTAAGAGAATAATTCCCTTTTCGTTTATCACAACGAGCCCTCCGGATTTAGTTTGACCAAAGATACCGGTTGTCAAAAACATCGTCAATAAAAGCACCATTAATGTTCTCATGATTCTACTGTTAAAAAGCAAGTGATTGGCTTACTTTAGTTAATAAATATCGACGGTTGCAACCTATGTCGTTTGGTTTTTTCAGTTGGAAAATGGCATGGGAATCTAGCCCACCACTTAATCGATTTTTAAGCGATGTTAAGCCATAAACTGGCATACCTATCCTGTTCACCTGATTGCTCAGATGTATCTATTTTTCTATGTATATTTCTGTTGAAATCAATTCATGCGCAGCGTTCATCTAACCGCCACAATCCATTGATTTAGGCTTTGGTTAGGCAGCGATCGTCAACACCCTCACCTGCCTTTAAGACAGTCGACTTGCCACGGATGCTAATATATGTGTTGAAGATTTTCATTTTTCATTTGTTGCTGTATTAATAAATACATTTTTTTCGCCTGTAAAGTTCCTGAAATCGAACATTTC
Organism: uncultured Saprospiraceae bacterium; assembly: GCA_937959115.1. Lineage (GTDB taxonomy): Bacteria > Bacteroidota > Bacteroidia > Chitinophagales > Saprospiraceae > JAHDHB01. Next base: position 81,946 of record CALGAW010000033.1, on the reverse strand, counting down.
TTTAAAAACATTTACCTAAAACCTTAATAATCAATTAAAAAATCATGTTTCGTTATTTTATCGAAAACTCAAAGCAGCTCAACTTCTCGATTCAAATTAGCACGTGCTTGAGCTTCATATTGTTTCCGAAAAGCAGATGTCTTGTAAATATGTTCTTGTTCTAAAAAATGCCGCAGCACCTTTTTTCTTCCAGGCCGATAAAGAAGGTCAGGGTAAACCTTATACTCCGCTCTCACATTTTGAGTATACTGCTCATAGTCGGCCCATGGTTTTCCCAGAATCACCAGATCCGCGTCTAACAAAAAGTTGGTATCGCTGTCCTTACTCAATAGATGTAACTTGGTAGCGATAATTTGGTTAAAGCAGGCTTCTACATGCTCGAAATCCGTTTTCTGCAGTCGCTCTTTCATCAATGCTCCACTTTTCAGCTCATTGTCTTTCTTTGTTGCTGTATAGATAATATCATGATAATATACTGAGCAGATAATCGTCTGCCAATTTTTGATTTGATCTTTTACGTGCTCCAATTCAGTAATCATCGTTTCTAGATGCTGTAAATTGTGATAGTGGCGCTTGGGACCAGAATAGTGTTTCCTGATTTCATCCCAGCATTGCTGGTTGTAGACCTCATTGTCAGAAAACTGTCTGAATAATTTTAAAAAGTGGTGTTCTAATTTCATTGTGTAAAGCTATAACGTAGAAATTTGGAATGAATGATATTGAAATCGTTAATTAATGATTAAATTATGTTTTTTTTACTTTAAAAAGACAAAAGCGCTTGAGATAAAAACTCTCATTTAGCAGGATAATTTCGCACTTTCCTATGTAAATCTTATAAATGTAGGACGCTTCTTCATTCGAAATTCTTTACTCCTTATCCGATATTCCTTTAAATCTAGTTGCATCTTAAAAGAAAAAATAATACCTTTCGCCTAAGTTTGGAGTCAAAAAATCTACCTCCAAATTTTCTCAATCAGGTAACCTTCTGATTATTTGTTATGGATAGTTCTCAATTATCCATTAGGGATTTATCCCATCAATTAATAATTATACCATAGTATTTTACTATTTTTGCGAGCTATTTGAGCTATTTAAGCCCGAATTACGCATTTGGGTACATTAAATAACAAGATTTGTTCATTTGAACTATTAGAACAAAACACAGATTATAAGAACATGGCATTTAAACAATTAAACAATATCACTGGTTGGGTCGTATTTGCAATCGCAGCCATTGTATACATTCTTTCAGCAGAACCGACTGGTAGCCTTTGGGATTGTGGTGAATTTATTGCAGGAGCTCAAAAGCTTCAAGTTGTCCACCCACCTGGAGCACCATTGTTTTTAATGATTGGAAGAATGTTTGCTTTTGTTGCTGAAACAATTTTCCCCAACACTCCATCAGCAGTAGCGCATGCCGTTAATATCCTTTCGGGCATCTGTACTGCTTTTGTCGTCCTCTTTATCTTCTGGTCTACTACGATCCTTTCAAAAATGACTCTTGTAGGGAGAAAAGGGGAACTAAACCCTACTCAAACCATCGTCGTCATTGGCAGTGGTGTTGTTGCGGGACTAGCTACAACTTTCGCTACCTCAGTTTGGTTCTCTGCAGTAGAGGGAGAAGTGTACGCCATGTCTAGCTTTTTTACAGCATTGGTCATCTGGGCAGTAATCAAATGGTATCACCTTCCAAATGATAAATATTCAGACCGATGGCTGATCTTTACCATGTATATGATTGGATTGTCTATAGGAGTTCACCTACTTAGTCTGTTGACATTACCTGCCCTAGCAATATTATACTACTTAAAGAAATACCCTGCACAGAACCTAAAAGGAATGATCATAGCTGCTGCAGCAGGTGTCGTCTTGTTTGCTGTAGTAATTATGTCCTTTATCATGAAAATCATTCCTGCAATAGGAAGATCATTTGATAAAATATTTGTTAACTCGTTTGGGCTACCATTCAATAGCGGATTATTGTTTTTCTCTATCCTTGTCGCTACAATTTTGGCTGGAGCAATATACTACACACACAAACGACGAATGGCATTTGCTAACACGCTTGTCATGGCAGTTTCTGTCGTTGTACTAGGTTTTTCCACCTATGGACTAATTGTAATCCGTGCAAATGCCAATACACCAATTAATATGAACAACCCTAGCGACGCGTTCAGTTTGATCTCCTACCTAAATCGTGAGCAATACGGTGATCGTCCATTGCTTTACGGCCCGCATTTCGATGCAAAACCAGTAGGAACAAATAGCGAGGAAAAATGGGGTAGATCAGGTGATAAGTATGAAATCATTGATAGAAAATTATCCTACAAATATGACAAAGGACAAATGCCATTTATTAGAATGGGGCATTATGATCGTCCGAATGAATACAGACGTTGGCTAAATCCAACCAACCCGCAAAGCAAGAAACGAATTACCCAAATGGATAACATCAAATTTGCATTCAAATATCAAATCGGTTGGATGTACTGGCGTTACTTCATGTGGAATTTTGCTGGTCGACAAAATGGAAATCAAGGATACTTCTCCCTTGACAAACGTAATGGTCATTGGCAATCAGGTATTTCATTTATTGATGACATGCGACTATTTGAGTCTAGTAAACTACCAGACACCCTTAAAAATAACCAAGCAAGAAACTCTTATTTCTTCCTACCATTCCTCTTTGGAATCATTGGATTATTCTTTCATGCTAGGAGTCGACCCAAAGAAGCATTTGCCATCTTTGTCCTCTTCCTCATGACAGGCTTGGCCATTACCTTTTATTCGAATCAACCTCCTAATGAACCACGTGAACGGGATTATGTCCTCGTCGGCTCCTTCTTCACCTTCTGTATATGGATAGGAATGGCCGTGGTGGCCATCTATCGCCTCATCCTTGATCGAACCTCCTTTTTTGGGAACTCAGACGAACCGCTTGGGGCCATTCCTGAAACAAGTAAGAGTAAAGGTGTGGCGTTTGCTTCGCTGGGGTTAGTCATGCTCGCTCCGATTATCATGGGTATTCAGAACTGGGATGATCACAATCGAGGCGGCCACACTGGTGCAAGAGATTACGCCACCAATTTCCTAGAAAGCTGTGAGCCTAACGCGATCGTGTTTACACATGGAGACAATGATACTTATCCGCTTTGGTATGCTCAAGAGGTAGAAGGTATTAGAACTGATGTACGGGTCACCAACCTTAGTCTATTGGCTGTCGACTGGTACATTGATCAGCTTCGCCGAAAAGTGAATGACTCTCCACCAATTAAGATGACAATGCCAGCTGAAGCCTATCGTGGCAATAAGCGGAATTCGCTATTTGTCAATCCGTACAAAAAACCAGATCGGATAAACATAGAAAAGGCAGTTAAGTTTATGTCGGAAAAGCACCCGTTGAAAGGTGGTGGTGGAGAACAAATGGATAGCTATATACCAGCAAACAACTTCTACATTCCAGTAGACAAAAACAAGGTGTATTCAAACGGTACTGTCAACCCATCAGACTCCTTGCAAGTCCTAGACAGACTAGACTTCACAATAAACAAAAATAGATTGATCAAAGATGAACTGACGATTCTTGACATCATTGCTTCTAACAAGTGGGAACGTCCAATCTACTTCGCAGTTACCTGCCAACCAGGAAAAATACTTGGCCTTGGTGAATACTTGCAATTAGAAGGGTTAGCCTTAAGATTAGTCCCAGTGAAAACGCCAGCTCAGAGTGCCAAATGGGGCGACATCCTAGTAGGAAAAGGACGTGTAGCAACTGATAAAATGTTAGACAACATTTTAACGAAATTTAAATGGGGGAACTTTGACAAGGAAAGATTGTACGTTAACACTAGCTACATGCCAAGTGTTTCAAGCTTAAGGTTCTCTATGCTTCGCCTCGGTGATGAATTGCTTAGAGAAGGTAAAAAAGCAAAAGCGATACAATTGGCAGATAAATATTTTGAAGCATTTCCGCATATGAATTTCCAATTTGATATTAATACGCTTTACATGCTCAGAATTTATGACGAAGCTGGTGCAAAAGATAAAGCAAAACCCCATATCATGACGCTAGCAACAGAAATGGCCGACTATATGGAATTCTATGAATCACTCGGTGCTGGAGACAAAGGATCTTTCCAAGGAGATATCTCAAAAACTCAGCAAACGATGCAGGGAATTATGGAATTTGTCAATAGGCCTGGTTATGAGGACGTTAAGAACGACATCATGAATATGTTTGGTCCATATGGCGGAAAAATGCCAATGCGTCCAGCAAATAATTAAGAAAATTTTGAACATTTTATCCACATAGCTGTTCATATTTTCGAGAGAGTAACTACGTTTTCTTATTAGAAAACAAGGGCGCATTTAATTATGCGCCTTTTTTATTTGACCCAATCAAGTTGTCTACTTTGTCATTCCTAGCAATTTTTCCTGGACAACTCGTCATGTAAAAGCAACTAATACAGCCAAAATGTCGTAAAATTTTATTTATCCTTTTGTTGGAATAATATTCGTTGAAGAAGATTTTATTGTATTTATTGAACGATAGAAGGCCATCATTTCGATAAAGTCGTATCTTTGTATTCCTTTTTGAAAAAGTAAAGATTCATATCCATACATTATGTTAAAATATATCACAAATTCAATTTCAAAAGTCTTTGGTAGTAAGTATGATCGAGATGTTAAAGAGATCATGCCCTATGTGGAAGCCACAAACAAAGAGTACGAAGCAATGAAGTCATTAAGCCATGACGAGCTCCGGAACAAGACACATGAATTTCGTAAACGAATCGCTGAACATTTAGAAGGTATCTCAAATGATATTGACACCTTAAAATCTGAAGCAGAATCGACTTCTGATTTCGACAAAAAAGAAACCCTTTTTGAAGAAATTGATAAACTAAACTTAGAGAAAAATACCCATTTAGAAGAAATTCTAATGGAAATCCTTCCAGAAGCTTTCGCAGTCGTTAAGGAAACAGCTTACCGGTTTATGCACAATGAACAACTAGAGGTAGCGGCAACTCAGCACGACAGAGACTTCGCTCCCATCCGACCTAATGTTAGTATTGAGGGAGAGAAAGCCATCTGGCAAAATAGCTGGGAAGCAGCAGGTGCTAAGATTACCTGGAACATGCTTCACTATGATGTACAGCTGATCGGTGGATACACCTTGCACAAAGGGAAAATCTCAGAGATGGCTACTGGTGAAGGTAAGACACTCGTCGCTACCCTCCCAGCATATCTAAATGCCCTTGCAGGAAAAGGAGTACACGTCATTACAGTAAACAATTACTTGGCAAAACGAGATTGTGAATGGATGGGCCCCATCTTCGAATTCCTATTCCTTACTATAGATTGCATTGACAACTACAAACCGCACTCTGAAGGCCGTGTAAAGGCTTATCAGTGCGATATCACATACGGGACTAACAACGAATTTGGATTTGACTACCTTAGAGATAACATGGTCAAGAATCCAGACGAACTGGTACAGAGAAAGCACCATTTCGCTATGATTGATGAGGTCGACTCCGTACTGATTGACGATGCAAGAACACCATTGATTATTTCTGGACCAGTTCCCAAAGGAGACGTGCAAGAATACGAGCCGCTTAAGCCAACCATCGAAAAACTTATGGCCGTACAGCGAAGTCTAGCTACTGCCTACCTTGCAGAGGCAAAGCAAAAACTAGCAGAAGGAAGCACAGGAACTGACGAAGGAGAAGGAGGAATCGCTCTACTAAGAGCGTTCAGAGCACTGCCGAAGTATCGACCATTAACAAAGTTCCTTAGTGAACCAGGTGTGAAAGTGATCCTGCAAAACGTAGAGAATTTCTACATGCAGGAACAATCTAAAAACATGCACATCGTAGACGATCCATTATACTTCACAATCGAAGAAAAAACAAATGCAATTGATCTTACTGATAAAGGAGCGGATTTCCTTGCTCAGACACAATCAGATGATGGCTTCTTCGTAATGCCTGATATATCCTTGGAACTGATGGAAATTGAAGACAGTGAAGAATTGGAAGACGAGGAGAAAATGAAGGCGAAGGATAAGCTGATGCAGGATTACAACTTAAAATCAAAGCGTCTACACTCCATCAATCAATTGCTGAAGGCCTACGCCATGTTTACTAGAGATGATGAGTACATCGTAGTAGACGGACAAGTAAAAATCGTTGATGAGCAAACAGGACGTGTGATGGATGGCCGTCGTTACTCCGATGGGTTGCACCAAGCACTTGAGGCAAAAGAGAATGTAAAAATTGAAGCAGCAACTCAGACATTTGCAACAGTTACTTTGCAGAACTATTTCAGAATGTACCACAAACTTTCTGGCATGACAGGTACTGCAGAAACTGAAGCAAAAGAGTTCTGGGATATTTACAAAATGGACGTCGTCGTTATTCCTACCAACCGCCCAATTGCAAGGGATGATCGAGAGGATTTGGTTTACAAAACTGCCCTTGAGAAATACAACGCTGTAATTGAAGAAATAGAAAGTTTAACAGGAAAAGGCCGCCCAGTACTTGTTGGTACCACTTCTGTTGAGATTTCAGAATTGTTAAGTCGTTTTCTTACCCGTAAGGGAATTGATCACAATGTATTGAATGCAAAAAAGCATCAAAGAGAAGCTGAGATCGTAGCAAACGCTGGATTACCTGGTGCAGTAACAATTGCAACAAACATGGCCGGTCGGGGTACAGATATTAAGCTTGGGCCTGGCGTGAAAGAAGCAGGAGGACTAGCGATTATCGGTACAGAACGACATGAGTCACGACGCGTAGACCGCCAGTTGAGAGGACGTGCTGGACGACAGGGAGATCCTGGTTCTTCTCAGTTTTTCGTTTCATTGGAAGATAACCTGATGCGTTTGTTTGGATCAGAACGAATCGCCAAACTCATGGACAAAATGGGTTACGAAAAGGGAGAAGTTATTCAACACAAAATGGTATCGAAATCCATTGAACGAGCACAGTCTAAAGTCGAAGAAAATCACTTTGGAACTAGAAAAAGACTGTTAGAGTACGATGATGTTATGAATATCCAACGTGAAGCGATATACAAGAAACGTCGTAATGCTATGATAGGGGAACGTCTCCCACTTGATGTCTATAACATGTTTATGGATCTCAGTGAAGAAATTTTCTTTACACACCATACGCACGGGGATTACGAATCCTTCAAACTAGAAGCATTTCAATACTTTGGTGTAGAACCTAAATTTGATGCTGCTGATTTTTCAGAAGGAAACCCTGATGAACTTGTAGAAGTATTTTCGAAGCAGGTTACAGAAAATTACCACCGAAAAATGACAGGTTTAGTGGACTCTGTTCTGCCGATCATTAAAGATGTGCATAAGAACCAAGGGCAGCAGTACAAGAATATCGCAATCCCGTTTACGGATGGACAAAAGGGAATTCAAATTAGTGCAAGCTTAGAAAAAGCCATTGAAACTGAAGGCCGCTCAGTAGTTGCAGCAATTGAAAAATCGATTACACTTGCATTGATAGACGAAGGTTGGAAAGAACACCTTAGAGCAATGGATGATTTAAAAGAGGCGACTCAAGCTGCTTCTTTTGAGCAAAAAGATCCTTTAGTTGTTTACAAAATTGAAGCGTTTGATCTGTTTAAAGATAAACTGAGCGACTTAAATAGAGACGTTACCTCCTTGTTATCTAGAGGCTCTGTCCCTATTGGAGAAGCAGAAGATGTGCGTGAAGCGAAAAAACAGAAAACAGATTTGAGTAAAACTCGAGCGAACAAGGCAGAAGATGGTGCTCGTGCCGCCGCGGCTAGAGCAGGAGGACCACAAAAAGTAGAAACCTATAAGCGACAAGAGAAAAAAGTAGGTAGAAACGAGCCTTGCCCTTGTGGAAGTGGTAAAAAGTATAAGCAATGCCACGGTAAGCGATAAAAAGGAATTTCGAATTTCGAACAAGAAGTTTCGAATGAAGAATTACATGTACATTAGATTGACGGTGTTTAATTTTCTGTATACTATGATGTGTTAGGAAGTAAATATCGAAGTTGTATTGATTATAAAACTTCGATATTTACTTCCTAATTTTATTTAAGATAAATCCACTATTGTAGGTAACTCCTATATTCTAGCAAGGCGCAAATACAAAACTTCTTACTGCCTTCAATTTACCTTCAAAACCTTTAACTTCGAATCGAAATTCAATGTTCGATATTCTTCACTCAATTGCCCTTGATGTTAACCTTTTTTTATTTGCACTGATGCATCCTTTTTTTTTATAATTCGATTGGTTTTATTAATATTACAACAATCATCCTACCATTTTAATACATATTCATTAATCCTGGATAATGCATTGTAAATCAACTTTTGAATTCAAATGCGATATTCGAGTCAATTCTTTATTAAGAAGTGCTTTACAGATATTTTTAACTGCAATCATTTGAGTAAGTGCGGTAATTATTGAGAAAGGTTAGTTCCGAGTGCCCCATGGTGTTCGAGTCCGAATATCTTCCTAAATATATTCGGACGTCCGAGCACTAGACTTGAAAAGGCGAAAATACACGAATCCTTGAGTTTGCAGTTCGGGTAACATCGGTCTTCTTTGAGCACAAACGTTAATTCTTAATGCATACTTCGGGATTGATAAACTTGCAATTCTATTTAACAAAAAACCAATCACAATGAGAACGTTAATTTTTATTTTATTCTTATCAAGCATAAGTCTCAGTTCGAAAGCGCAACTTTGCCAATTCACTGATTCTTTAAATCTTACTACAGGTGTCAATCCTGCTGGTGGTGGGCTAATATCCACTGGAACAGTTGACCCGTTATGGAAATTAGTCAATATCCCAGTATTGCCTTCAGCTCCTCCACCTATCATTTCAGTACCTGATGTCTACGCAATCAATTACTACCAAACAAGCTGGAACACCATTCCGAATTCAAGGGCGCTTTCGCCGAATAATGTTCCGAACTTTGGGATTAACAATGTAAATGCCTCACAGCCTTGGAGAATAAGGAGGTCTTTTTGTTTGAACAAAGCAGAAAACATTACAATAGAAGGTGTCTTCAGAGCAGATGACCAAGGTACCTTAAAACTTTACAACGCAATTAACGGAACAATGCTGTATAGTCAGGGGCAACCCAATGCTCCAAATTCGTCCAATTTCTTTTCTGATACACCCGTCAATGCTTCCTTGTATTTACAGCCCGGTACCTACTATCTGGAAATGGAACTCCTCAATGTAAGTTCTGTAGCCATGGGGTTTGCTTTTAGAGGCTCCGTCAAAATTGATAGTGGAATAAGGGGTCTTTCAAACAATAATATAGAAGGAGCAAACTGTTGTAATATCGGGTTCATTTCTGGAAAAAAAGTCATTGACAATGACTGTAATGGAATATACAACCAAGGAGATCAAGTTGGTTCGGGCTGGCAATTTAATTTAATTGACAACTCCACCAGCACGGTAGTAGCAACTGCCTTTTCTGATTTATTCGGCGACTTTTTCTTTAATGGTGTTCAATCTGGTAGTTATACGGTTGAAGAAGTTCAGCAACCTAATACATATTGTATCAGTCCAACCGGTGGTTCTACAGTCGTGAGTGTTACAGTAGATAGTATTAGCACCGTCGAGTTTTTTAATTGCGTTTGTTCTATGAGCACAGGTGTTATTGGCACTAACTTAGCCTGTTTCGGTGATAATTCTGGACGTGCTGACGCGCAGCCAACCAACGGTGACGCTCCCTACAAGTATGTTTGGAGTAATGGCGGTTCTACAAAACTGATTACAGGATTAAGTGGTGGCGCCTACACCGTTACCGTCACTGACACGAATAACTGTAGAGCTGTTAGATCAGTATTGCTACAAGAACCCAACCCAATCATCTGCAATGTATCAGTCAATTCCCACGTTACTGTTTATGGAGGAAATGACGGAAGCGCTTCTGTTCTTGTAGGTGGAGGAAGCGGTGGTTACACTTATCTCTGGGACAGTAATGCGGGTAGTCAAACAACAGTAACTGCAACAGGCTTGTACTCAGGAACTTTCGTGGTTACAGTAACGGATTCAAATGGTTGTCCTGCTGTTTGCAATGTTACCATTTTAGATGGAATTCCTCCTTGTGCACTATGTGAAAATGATTCATTAAACATCAGCACAGGTATTGATTCTATCACAGGAGCACTTCTTCCAATTGGTACAATTGATCCACTATGGAAGCTCGTGAATATTCCTGTATTGCCTTCCCCTCCTCCCCCAATTATTAGCGTACCAAATGCCTTTATTATTAATTATTTTCAAACGAATTGGAATACCATTCCGAATACAAGAGCCCTTTCACCTAGGAATATTCCAAACTTTGGAATTAATAATGTCAACCTATCCCAGCCTTGGCGGTTTAGAAGATCATTCTGTCTAGAAGAGGGGAAAGACGTGATCTTAGGAGGAGTCTTCAGAGCAGACGACCAAGGAACTTTAAACCTTTACAGGGTGAATAATGCTACGCCTTTGTTTACGCAGGGGCAACCCAATGCACCGAATACCAACAATTTCAATAGAGATACACCGTTTGCTGATACGCTTTATTTGAGTGCTGGAAGTTATTATTTTGAAATGGAGTTAATCAATAGAAGCGGTGTTGCTATGGGTTACGCCCTTGGCGGAAGAATCAAAACGCTTGATGGAACTCCCCTACTTGCCAATGGTGGCAGTGATTGTTGCGGTAGTGGTTATATTTCTGGTAAGAAAATCATTGATAATGACTGCAATGGCATCTTTAGTACTGGTGATCAGGTTGGTGTTGGATGGGAATTCAACTTAATTGACAATTCAACAAGTAGTATCGTAGCCACTACAACGACTGATGCTGCAGGCGATTTCTTCTTCAATGATGTAGAAGCGGGAGATTATACCGTAGAAGAAGTTATACAATCTGGCTATTATCCATTGAGCCCTGTAGGAGGTAGTCAAGTGGTTCAAGTAATTGTTGGGTCTGTAGTAACTGTTGATTTTTTCAATTGCCCATGTCCCGTTTCAGCTACGATCGTCTCCCCAGGTATTCGTTGCTGGAAAGACAGCAACGGTACATTAGACCTTTCGGTTTCAGGCGGACAGTCTCCCTACACGTTCTTATGGAGCAATGGTGCTGTGACAGAAGATCTCGTAGGCCTTCAGCCTGGAGTTTATTCCGTTACTATAACAGACAGTGATGGATGTGAACAAGTCGCTTCAGCAGCAGTGACAGAACCTGACCCACTTACTTGCTTCGTACGAGTAGACAAAGATGTAACAATGATCGGTGGAAGTGATGGAGAGGCGACTTCTACGCCACAAGGAGGAAGTTCCCCATTCACATACCAATGGGATATGGCAGCTGGAAGCCAAACAACTGCAACAGCTGTAGGATTGTCAACGGGCTACTACCTGATTACTGTAACAGATAAAAACAACTGTACCAATACCTGTTCAGTGTTTATCGGTGAACCAGATCCAAAAGATTGTCCTGATCTTACTCCAGTGACGACACTTGTTCCTGGAAATATTCAAGGGTCTTCATCCATTGAGGTCTCCGTCAATGTCAACGAAGTCAATGGAAATGACACAGATGGCTCCGCTATTATTGTAAGAGTGCCATCTGATCCACGATTGGTGTTTGCTTGGAATCCAGCACTTCCCACAGCTGCTGGGACAACACTTGACAATATGAATTGGAATTATCTAGGAGATAACGGAATTGTGCATACTTGGCGCTTTATCGGTCCTGGTGTGCTGATTGCTGGAAACGGATCTTCTCCATTCGGTTTTGAGGGAACGTACGATCCACAATCCACAGATGGTCAGACAACGCTTACGGCTACGATCATTCCTTTTAGTGGTGGTGAATGCAATTTAACAAACAACGCAGATTCTGAACGACTCGTTTATTTTGAATAGCGGTCTTTCTTAATGATAAAAAAACCGGATTTCAGCAATAGCTGAAATCCGGTTTTTTATTATCATTCATTTTATCCTAGGAAGTTGTTGCTCCTTCAATTAATCCTTAACGGAATGAATTCCTGATTAATTACAGCCCAATCGCAGTAAAGCGACCATCTTGAACAAAGCTAACCACTCCATGCCTCAATAAAAACTCCTTGCCATCCGATACATAGAAAATACCAACCTCATAGCTGTTCCCTTTCTTGTTTTCATTGTTGTAATGTTTCAGCGAAATCGGGTTTTCAGTAAAGGTAAACGGCACCGCTTTAGCATTGGTCTCAGAATCTGGATACTTAGGATTTGATTGGCGTATTGCCAATGGCTCTCTAGTTTGAGCATCCAAGATTTTAAGTACAAAGTTCTCCTCTTCGATTAATGACATGAATTCATGGTTCATGCTGATTTCGATCTCTGTATAGTTCCAGTTTCCCTTCCTGATGCGTTTGATGGCCTTCCCATTTTCATTTTCTTTTGGAACGAGCGTCTGAAAGGTCACGGAAGTGTTTTCAATGATCTCCATTTTCTCTTTGTATATGTCTTCCGCCTCCTGTTTATCCATCATCTGATTTACCAAGCTGTCCTTGTCAGACAAGATGGAGAGCTTTTCACTGTTTATCTGAACAATGTCGTTTGATAATGCTTTCTGTTGAGCTTCTAGTTCTTCAATCTTTTTCCGATCGGCACGTTTTTTTCGATTTAGTCCAACCATGTCAGATTCAAGCTGCAGAACTTTATTTTCTTTTTCTTTCAATCGAGTTCGCACATCAACTAAAGATTCTGTTTGCGCCTTTATTCGGAGTTTTAAATTCTTAATCTCCTTTTTAAGTCGAAAAAGCTGCTTATTCAATCCCACTTTTTCTTCCTCGAGTTGTGAATTAGCTTCTTGAAGCTCTGCTGTTTGCTCAATAGCGACATTTTTAGAAGCAGTTTCTTCTTGCAGATTGCTTTGTAAGCCTGTAATTTGTTCTGTTTGTTCGGCAATTGTTTGTTCAAGGCTAGTAATTGTGCCACATTGGCGAAAGCTAAAAATGAGCGATCCAAGTAACAAAACACCAGCAACAATAACTGGAAGAGAATTATTTTTCATAATGAAATTTTATCTATTTAATTCAAATAATACAGTAGATTCGTTTGTTTATCCTTTTTCTTCTTCCTAACCATTTGAGTATGAACGACAAAAATAAGGAACATTTATAGCTTCAAACCCCTACGGAAAATTAAAAATAGTAGGATTTAGGAGTTAACTAGATCTTCATAGATTTAGCAGTTCATTTATACGAAAAAAAATCAACCCAGTTCGCTGTATTTCTTTTTATTTGCTTTCGAACTTTCTTTTCCTGCTACAACTATAACGATTTCTCCTTTGACTTTAGTCTTTGCCTTGTAATGAATAATTAATTCATGCAGCGTATTTCTACTCGTCTCTTCATGCAGTTTGGTCAATTCACGGCACACACATGCCTGACGCTCTGTGCCGCAATGTTCTACTAACTGTTCCAAGCATTTCACTAGGCGGAAAGGGGATTCGTACAAAATAAATGTAACCTCCAAGTCAGCAAGATACTTCAAGCGCGTTTGTCTCCCTTTTTTATGCGGGAGAAATCCCTCAAAGTGAAACTTGTCTGCAGGCAAACCACTATTGACTAATGCAGGAATCACCGCAGTTGCACCAGGCAAGCACATCACATCTATATCTTCGGCCACGCAAGCACGCGTCAAGTAGAATCCAGGATCAGAAATCGCAGGAGTTCCAGCATCTGTGATCAACGCCATTGTGGTACCAGCCTTCAATTCTTCTAGGAGATTTGGTGTTGTGCCGTGTTCGTTGTGGGCATGATGTGCGCGCAGAGGCGTCTGAATATCATGGTGCAGCAATAGTTTTTTTGACGTTCTGGTATCTTCTGCAAGTATAATATCCACTTCACGTAGGATACGAATGGCCCGAAGCGTAATGTCTTCCAGATTGCCGATTGGAGTGGGAACAAGATACAGCATACTCTAAGCCTGTTGAACAGTGTACGCGTAGCTTTCCATCACCATATTGGCCAACAACCGTTTGCAGGTTTGCTCTACTTTTTCCCTAGCATCTTCTTCACTATTTGCCTCGAGGTTCATTGTGATGCGTTTGCCAATCCTGACATCATTAATGCCTTCAATCCCTAAATTTTTAAGGTTGTTTGAAACTGTTTTCCCTTGTGGGTCAAGCAATTCCTTTAGAGGCATAACATTTATTTCAGCAACAAATTTCATGAAATTATGATTTATAAAATAAACTTTTTCTAACCGTTAAATTATGAACAACCACCATCACCAGATAAATCAAAACGCCAAGTGAAAAGGAAGAAGTCCCAAGCAGAGCAATAAGGACTACAGCCAATGCCAAGTAGATTATCTGATACTCATTCCCCTTCCATTTCAATGCTTTAAACTTGAAACTAAACATTGGGATCTCAGAAATCAGTAAGTAAGCAAACAGCACAGCTGAACCATACAGTAAATAAGGATTGAGCACAACCTCTCCTAAGCCATAAGAGTTACTAGTATGCAAGGCCAAAAGCCCAACAACATAACCAGTACAAGCAGGCGTAGCCAAGCCAATAAAGCCTTCAGTCTGCCGTTCATCAATATTGAATTTTGCAAGTCGAATGGCTGAAAACAAGGTAATCAGAAAGCCAGGCAATGCTAAGAGTACAAAGTCTTTTTCAGGCATCACTCCACCACCAGTCATTTTTGCCATTAAGTGATAGAGAATGACGCCTGGAAGTACACCAAATGTCACCATATCTGCTAGAGAATCTAGTTCTTTACCAAGGGGGTTGCTTACTTTGAGCGCCCTTGCCATCATACCGTCCATCCCATCAGCTATGATACTGATTCCCCAAAACATTGGCACCAAGTCCCAACGGTCAACAAACATAGATACAATCCCCATGCACCCAGACATCAGGTTTGTCAATGTTAAAAAATTTGGAATCTGTGATTTCATAATCTTGAGACAAATGTACTACTTTTTGGTTCTATGTTGATTGGAGGAGAAGAAAAAAATGAAGAATGCCTATAGTAGTATCAAGTCAATACGCTCAATATTCGGAGAAAAGACAATACATAACCTTGGATAGGTTATCTAATTACCTTTTCGTTGTTGAATGAGAATAATTATCCTTAGCATTAGTTCGTATTGAAAACCAAAATGTTCGAAGAAAAAATCCTTGCTTTTGAAAGTTGAAATAGATAAATTTTTGTTTTTTTTTTACTATATTGTCTTAACCAATAACACTGATTTTAAAATCAGTTAATCACATTCGACAACGTTTTTTGTTTTCATTACTAACTAACATTTAGTCATTATGCCTAAGTTCATCTTGATTGCGCTATCCCTATGTTTATGCCAAATCTCCTACACACAAAACGTTGGAGTCGGAACAAACTCACCTGACCCAAGCGCTGCACTTGAGGTTCAAAGCCAAAACCAAGGCTTTCTTGTCCCTAGAATGGCTGCGAGTGAAATTAATTCTATCCCTAGTCCTGCTGAAGGATTAATGGTGTATGACACGGATAACCATTGCCTTAAAATTCATATTCTAGGTGTTTGGAAATGTTTGTATGCTGCTAATTCTTGTCCTGATAATAGATATGTTGCACATTCCATTCTTAATGTGACGACCAATTCTTTAGAGATAGAAGTTGAAATGGCTCAAAAACTACCAATGCGGCTAGTCTATTATCCAACCGCCAATCCTGCACAAATTCAATATCGAGCCTGTGAGTGGTCTGCAAACTATGGAGACAGTAATAGTAAGCATCTTCAAGACATTACTGGATTAAGTGCATTAACAGAATACACAATTACTATTCAAACATCCCAAGATGTTGGCACAAGCATAGCTGACTGCCCGAATATGAACTGGGAAGACATCTCATGTCCGTTTACTGTAACCACGCTAGACAATTCAGGCAACTTGTGGTTAACACTTCCTGACTTCAATTATAATATTTCTAATAAGGATGAATCGTCTACGGGTAATTGGACAGGAGTAAATGGTTCCACTCCAATCGACAATACAAGCAACAGCTGGATTCGCTCTGTGATCCAACCCAATTCTACCCATGGTTCAAGTCGTAAGTATTTATTTGATCCCACCGTAAAAGAAGCATGGGTGTCCTACTGTGTGCAGCTGGGAACAAACTGGACTCCTTCAGACAATGTGAAAATGCCTGGATTTTCCAGTAAATTTAATGGTGGAGTTAGTGCCCCAGGTGGCAATGGTGGTGGCTGGGGAGGCTTGTGTAGATCCTGGTCTGCTCGCTCCGGAATTGTAAGACCTAGTCATGCGAGTGGGGGTAAATTATCTCAATACATTTATCATCTAGATGCTGGAGGCGCAATGTCAAATCATCCTTGTGTAAATGCCGGGAACGATCCAGTTCAAATCAAACAGTATGGTGAAACAATTAATGGTAGTCCAATATCTGCAGCTTCCATTACAGATAATGACTGGCATTGTGTCACCCAACACATAAAACTAAATACCATCAATACAGCGAATCCGAATGACCCGAATGCGGCTTACAGGGATGGTGTTGTAGAGTATTATCTAGATGGTGTTAAAGTAATTTCAGAAAACAATTTGCATTTTACCAATGAACCTGCTTACCATAATATTTCCTTTTGGCTGCAGGTATATCACGGTGGTTCTCCAGACAATACTGGTACTACACATGATGTGTTTTTTGATAAGATAAATGTCTCCACTGGTCCAACGAACAATACGCAATGTGCTTGTGGGAACTAGGGAGTTGATTGTTTTAAAAAACTCAACGATGCAGATCCTAATCCAGTGACTTGAACTATTCCTTATTATCATCAGAAAAATACTAGCCTTATATTCCTATTGCACAGAGTATTAAGTCAATCAAAAATGACTTGAATCTAGGACCATTCATTTTTCGAGTGGTTTTCGGATTTATAAATACCAACTCGTTTAAGAAAGGTTGCATAATCTCTTTTGACTAAAACATATAGCACTAACAGTCAAATACTTGAGGCTGCCTGTTTCAAAAAAAGATCATTTTGAATACTCCGTTTAGTGTAAAAAAAAGATGTTTTTTACATTAAAAATTATATACCTTAAAATTAGTAACTAATAGGTATAACAATGTTTTGAATTTTATAGATTCGAAACTTGTAAGGATGTTTAATAATTTCCTAATCTCAATGCAGATGTCAAGAATCAATTTGAAAAAGGAGGCTTTTTCAACAAATCCGATCTGTATTCTAGAAAAATAATCATAATGAAAAAGCGCTCCTTTTATCTGTTTCTGGCATGCTTTCTTCCACTATTGCTAAGTGCACAACTGAAAAGCGAAAACACCATACGTTCGATTGTAAAAGCTCAACTTGAAAAAGAAACTTCCAAAGCAGAATCTAATGAGATTAAACTAAAAGTAAAGTCCTTTCACAAGAGCAAACAAAGCAATCTTGAGCATTATTATTTCCAGCAAAGCTATAACGGCATTGAAATACATGGAACAGAATCAAGTATCCACCTAACCCCAGATGGGAGCGTCTTTAAATTTAATAATAGACTTCAGAAAGGAGATTTCAGTGCCTCAAAAATAGCACAGCAGCCTTCAATCAACCCGATACAAGCTATTCAGCACGTTGCTAAACAACTCGGCTACGAGTCTACAGGAAAATTAGAGGTACTGGAACACGCTGTATTAACCAACCGATCACAGAAAATAAGCAAAGGGAGCCTGTCCCGAAGGCCAATACCAGTAAAACTTGTGTATACAATAAGTGGAAGTGGCAATCTCATTTTAGCCTGGGATTTATCCATTTACGAAACTAAACAAGAAGAGTGGTGGAGTCTCAGAGTAGATGCCAATTCAGGTAAAATCATTGACAAAGTAAGTTGGATAGTCAGCTGTAATTTCAATCATGGAAATAGTGCACAAAAGTGTTCAAATCACAGTCAAGAGACAAATTGCAAAGAAGACCACCCCCTCAAAAAGGAATCTACCCAATTAGAATGCGAAGAAAAAGCTGGTTTTATTGGAGGATATCGAGTCTACCCAATGCCATTAGCACATCCTGGAGAAGGAGGAAGAACCCTTGTAACCAACCCAGACAATTCTACCGCATCTCCTTTTGGTTGGCACGATACTAACGGCGCGGTCGGGTCTGAATTTTTAACAACTCAGGGGAACAATGTCCACGCCTTAGATGCGGGTAACAACGTTGGATATGCTCCAAATGGAGGACCAGGACTGCAATTTGATTTTCCGTTAGATTTAAGTTTAGATCCTGAGCTCTCAGAAGATGCAGCACAGACCAATCTATTTTACTGGACAAATATTGCGCATGATGTATTATATCAATATGGGTTTGATGAGTCTAGTGGCAACTTTCAAGAAAACAACTATGGAAAAGGTGGAATGGGTAGTGATTTTGTAAATGCCAATTCACAAATTGGTGAACAATGCAATGCCTCTTTTAGTACACCACCTGATGGTTTTAATCCAACGATGTCTATGTACGTATGTAATGGGCGTGACGGAAATTTCGCTAATGCTGTTGTTCTACACGAATATGCACATGGATTATCAAATCGATTAACAGGTGGACCCGCTGCTGCCGGCTGCCTTGGTAATGCGGAACAAATGGGAGAAGGCTGGAGTGATTATATTGCATTGATCCTGACAATGAAACCTGGAGACCAGAGCACTGACTCAAAACTTATAGGCAATTGGTTGCTTGACCCTCTTGGTGTTCGTGAATACCCATATACCACAGACATGTCTGTCAACCCTGACACTTATGTAAATAGCTTTACTGGAACACTTTTTCCAGTACCACATCGCCACGGTTCTGTCTGGTGCGCGATGATATGGGAAATGACCTGGAATCTAATTGGACAATATGGTTTTGATACTGACTTCTACAATGGAACTGGAGGAAACAATATAGCCCTTCAGTTAGTGGTAGAAGGATTGAAGCTTCAACCTTGTGGTCCTGGATTTGTAGATGGAAGAGATGCAATTTTAGCCGCTGACCAGGCACTATATGGAGGAGCAAATCAATGCCTGATCTGGGACGCTTTTGCGAAAAGAGGATTGGGGGCAAATGCTGATCAGGTTGATCCTAACATACGAGCAGATGGAATAGAAGCATTTAATATTCCTCCTCCTTGTGGAGGTACGGAATGTCTACTCAAAATCGATAGTATTTCAATAAGTATCGAACACAAAACGACAACCAATAATCAAGTTCTAGTTAAAAGTGATGGCTTCTGGACAGTAACGAAAAGTGCTCCATGGATTACATTGCTTACTACCAGTGGAACAGGAGATGGTCCTGTATTTTTCAATGTTAGTGCCAATTCAGACTTTAAACCTCGAACAGACACGATAAAAATCTCATGTCCTGGCTTTTCCCGTAACTTCCTTGTTACGCAACGAGCAAAACCGTGCGATCAACTATATGCTTCAATTCCTTATTTCAATAATTTTGAATCGGGGGCTTTAGACAATTTTTGGTGTAGGAATTCATCAACTGTTTTTGGACAAATTGAAGTTATAGATTCGTTATTGCCAAGAGACACAAGACATCTGGTCGTTGGTGCTAAACCCACAGCTTTTACTAGTACTTCAAGCACAGCAAGTCTTGGCGTAAATCTACTAGGAAAATCTAATGTGGAATTAAGTTTTTGGTGGAAAGAAATAATCAACACGAGCAATTTTGGTCGTGGTGTATACTTATCAGATAATGGGGGCCAAACCTATGTGAAAGTTTTTGATTTAGAAGGAGGAAACCTAGCTTATTCCAAAGCTGTGTTAAATATTTCACAACTAGCTGTGGATCATGGCTTTTCTCTAAGTAATACATTTGTCATCAAATTTGAGAAAAACGATTTCCATTTAAATAGTTATCCCTTGGTAATAGATGACTTATCCATTCAGTCTATTACTTGTAATGTTGGTAGTCCATGTAACGATAATGACCCTTGTACTGTAAACGATGTTCTCAATTCACTTTGCGCATGCCAAGGAACTTTTCAGGATACTGATGGGGATGGCATTTGTAATGACAATGATCAGTGTCCGGGATTTGATGATAACACTGATCTTGACGGAGATGGAATAGCAGATGGTTGTGACCAAACATCTTGTGGTTGTCCCGTTACTATTACAAATTATCCTCATGTTGAAGACTTCGAGGCTGGAACAGCAAGCATTTGCCAATATTCAGGGGACGATTTTGACTGGGCATTATTATCTGGTAGTACTCCATCAACAAATACAGGCCCTTCTGCAGCCTATCAAGGATCATATTATTTTTATGTAGAGTCTTCTTCCAATTTTATTAAGCAAACTGCCTTCGAAAGTGTTTGTTATAATTTACCAGGTTCTAACAATGCCTTTATTAATTTCTGGTGCCACATGTATGGATCCACTATTGGAACATTAAACCTGGAAGTTACAACGAATGAGGGTGGAAGCTGGACAACGATCTGGAGTCGTTCAGGAGATCAAGGCAACAACTGGTTCAACGTTAATGTTGATATCAGCAATTATTCTGGTGGCAAGTTCTCTTATCGGTTTACCGGAATTACTGGCACTGCCTTTACTAGTGATATTGCTATTGATCAAATCACCGTTGATTATGGCTCGACAAATTGTGTAGTAGGGTCGTCTTGTGATGACAATGATCCTTGTACAATAAACGACGTAAACAATGCCCTCTGTCTTTGTTCAGGCACATACATGGATACAGATTTAGATGGTGTTTGTGATCCCCAAGACCAATGTCCTGGATATGATGATAATGGTATTGATCTTGATGCCGACGGAATACCTGATGACTGTGATCAAGCTATATTTTGCGGAAGTTGTTCCGGTCTAGGAGCTCCACCCAACAACCATCTACAGTTTGATGGAGCGAATGATTACATCAGTCTGAATAACATGGATGTATCAGGCAGTGAACTTACCCTAGAAGCACTTATAAATAGTTCAAATCTCAGTAACTGCAACAATGATCAATGCAGAATTATCTCGAAAGCAATTAGTCCAACCCCCAATGACCACTATTGGATGTTGAGCACCACCACCTCTGGAGCAAACACCGTACTAAGGTTTAGATTAAAAACAAATGATAATCAGCCTACTGCTAGCTTAGTTGCCACCACTGGTGATTTGTCAGAGAATACGTGGTACCACATCGCGGCAACTTACGATGGCACAACAATGAAACTATTTCTGGACGGCAACTTAGTTGGAAGTATGCCAAAAACAGGTAGTGTGTCAACAAATTCCTCTGTAGGTGTTTGGATAGGTGGCAATCCGCCAACAGCAACTGGCCACCCTTGGCAGGGAAAAATTGACGAGGTTAGAATTTGGAATACCGCAAGAACTCTAGCAGAATTACAGGCAAACAGTAGTTCAGAATTATCAGGTTCTGAAGCAGGTCTTCAAGCTTATTACAAATTCAATGAAGGAACAGGACAAACCCTCAAAGATGATGCAGGAAACAACAATACCGTTCTAGGAAGTACGAATAGCTCAGACACCAACGATCCTTCTTTTGTAATCAATAATTCGAACCCTAGTCCTACCATAATTAATAGCTATCCACACATCGAGGACTTCGAAGTAGAACCAATTGTACTGTGTCAATATCCAGGGAATGAACTTGAGTGGACATCTTGGAGTGGCTCTACCAGAAGTGCACCTTGGTCAGGTCCTAGTTCAGCCTATCAAGGATGGCGATACTACGTTATAGATTCTGATGCTTCTCGCAATGGTGAGTTCGCTGCGTTTCAAAGCGAGTGTTATGATATGTCCGCTATTAACAAAGCCTATATAAACTTTTGGTGCCATATGTTTGGGCAGTACATGGGAACATTAAATCTTGAGGTTACGACCGATGAAGGGGCAAGTTGGACAAATGTTTGGAGTCTTTCAGGAGACCAGGGAAACAGATGGTTCAACCCAGTTGTTGATGTAAGTAATTACACTGGCGGATCGTTCTCTTATCGGTTTACTGGGATTGTAGGTTTCTATTCGAGCGATTTTGCACTTGATCAAATTACAGTTGGAACGACGTTACCTTGCACACCAGGGACTTCCTGTGATGATAATGACCCTTGCACCATAAATGATGTATATGGTCCTATCTGTAATTGTGCTGGAACATTCGAAGATACAGATGCAGATGGTATTTGTGATACCCAAGATCAATGCCCAGGATATGATGACTCTATCGATATTGATGAAGATGGAATACCCGATGGCTGTGATCTGAATATATTTTGTGGCAGTTGTACGAACAATAGTTCAATCAACAGCTTTCCGCACACAGAAGATTTTGAAACTGGTGGTGCCACATGCCAGTATCAAGGAGATGATTTTGATTGGGCTGTGCAGAGTGGTAGCACATCTTCAGGGAATACAGGTCCTAGTTCAGCCTATCAGGGAATGAATTACATCTATATGGAAGCTTCTTCTCCCAACCACCCCAATAAGCTTGCTGCTTTTCAAAGTGAGTGTTATGATATGGTTGGTGTAGGTGGTGCTTCTATAAACTTTTGGTATCATATGTATGGAGAATTTATAGGAACACTAGATCTTGAAGTGACTACTAATCAAGGAAATAGTTGGCAAGCAATCTGGAGTTTATCAAGAGATCAAGGTGACAGCTGGCATAACGCCAACATTGATCTTAGCAATTACACTGGTGGCACATTCTCTTATCGATTTATAGGAACAACGGACTCAAGCTTTACGGGTGACATTGCACTTGATCAAATCACAATTGACGTAGGAACTCCCACTCCTTCTTTAACGTTTGATTTGAAAGTCGTATTAGAAGGTGCTTATGATCTATCTACTGGAGGTATGAAAAACGACCTTTATCAATTAGAATTATTGCCAGGAATGCTTTTCACAACACCAAATCAAATTGGTCAAGAAACACCGTCAGGGCAACCCTATTTAATCCCGCCATGGAGTTATCTTGGCACTGAAGGGCAAACCTACAGCAATAGCGATTACGACCCGACAAGTGTGGACTGGGTGCTTATGTCGCTTAGAACTGGAGTAGATGCCACAACCGAGATTCATCAGGCTGCGGGGATACTAAAACAGGACGGAACAATTG
This sequence comes from uncultured Saprospiraceae bacterium, assembly GCA_937959115.1. Classification (GTDB taxonomy): domain Bacteria; phylum Bacteroidota; class Bacteroidia; order Chitinophagales; family Saprospiraceae; genus JAHDHB01. The sequence continues at coordinate 58,809 of CALGAW010000033.1, read as the reverse complement.
AATTTTTGCCTGGAAGTGGATATCAAGGGAATGTTCCTGGTCCATATTATATATTAATTGAACATCGAAATCATATAGGAGCGTTATCGAATCAAGCCATTATGCCTCAAGGCAGTGTGTTGAGCTACGATTTTTCTTCACAGAATAGCTGGGCTTCTTCTGGTTTTGGGCAAAAGCAACTACTTCCAGGCCTTTGGGGGCTGTATGCTGCAGATGGAGACCAAATTTTAGATGTGGTAAGTTATGACATTAATGGCGCAGATCGGATATTATGGAATGCCGACAATGGTGTTTTCAAAGAGTATCGCCTTTCTGATTTCAATATGGATGGTGAAACAACTGGAGGAGATCGCATATTATGGAATTCGAATACTGGTATTAGTTCAGGTGTACCCAAATAGAAGAATTTAGAGATTAAGGAGGAATAACGCTCTATGTTCTAGGACACCTGAGATTCTACGGGGATATTTTTGAACGATTTAAACGTTATTTTCAATCAATTACCGCTTTCTGAACTCGCTTTCTTTTTCTTTCGCCTATTCAGTACTCCGCGAATCCAATTGGGAATAACGATCGCCCCTGCAATCAGATACGAGTAATAAGTTAACACCCGCCAGAGTAACGCGATAATTAAGGCGATGCCTGCAACAGGTAAAAAGTCATTGAGAAATGGCCCGAATGCGCTCTCTGCAATACCCGCGCCACCTGGAGTAGGGCTAAGTGCCAATACTACATACATCACTAGCAAGCGGCCAAAAATGAGAAACTGTTCTCCTAGATTGAAGTTATTACTTAAGGAGGGAACAAAGGCAAGCATCAAGCACATGACAGTGATAAAACGGAAGCTCCACGCAGCAGCAGTAGACAGAAATCCACCTAAGTGGTAGCTGAGTGGCTTGCTCCTAATCTCTTTAGCCGTTAGTACCATATCTTCTGTCAATTGATAGGCTTGATTCTTAAAACGGCGTAGCAATCTAAACTCACAAAACCATAGCAAAATTCGCTGTACGTGCTTCGTATTGATGATAATTCCATAGAAGAACAAACTCCCATAAGTGATCATTATACCATAGGCAATGAAAAACCAAGTTGTGAGGGCTCCGCCGCCTACCCCGCCTGGTGAAATTAAAAATTTGCCATGAATTAAGAGTAACACAGGCAAGCCCAATATAAAGAAAAAAGTATCGAAAATGATGGTGTAAAAGATGATCGTAGCGATTTTTCCTGCCGCTAGTTTCTCCTGTGCTAAGACAAACATCGCAACGGCAGAACCTCCAACACTTGTCGGTGTTACGGCAGAACTGAACTCCCAAATAAAGATGAGCTCAAAGCACTTTTTCCAAGTAAACTCCTTATCTGTCATTATGCGAAGCCGTGTCATGTAAGCAACATGTCTAAGGCAAATTACGACAACCGCAGCAACGACCCATAACGTAGCAGTTCTTGACCAAGTAAGCTTCGATAGCATCTCTAGATCAAACTGGCGCCACATGAGACCTAGGACCACTACAATACCAATAGCAACAGGCAAAATGATCTTGTTGATATTGATCGAGTCAAGTACTTCTTGCTCTTCAACGGATATGAATTGATTGTCCTTTGTTTCAGGATTCATGCTTTCTTCGCAATAATCCAGAAATTATTCTCCCCCTCGCCTGCAATAATTCCAAGATCCTGCAACTGTAATAGTTCTAACAGTGCTAGGAATCTGAAGATTGCATGTATCCGGTTTTCGCAATTTCCGAAAATGTTTTCAAAATCTGATTTGGGCTGTTCACTCAAAGCAGCTCTAAGGTATTTTTTCTGTCCTCTAACGGTATAATCGTATTTAATAACAGTATGAATTACCTTTTTGTTGGAATCTTCATACCGTTCCATTACTTTCTCAAATGATTGCAACAATCGGAATAGCGAAAGCGACTCCAACTCCACATCTACCAAAGCTTTCACCGACATGTCTTTTAGCTCTTTTGCTGTATTCCCTCGTCGTTCTTGTTTCAAACGACTCTCTTCCATGGTTCTGATCTCCTCTAAAACCTCTTTGTATCGTTTGTATTCTAACAATCGTTGTACCAGTTCTTCCCGTGGGTCAATCTCGTTTCCTTCGTCGTCAAGTTCCTTTCGAGGTAGCAATAATTTTGCCTTGATTCGCATCAACGTGCTAGCAACGAGAATGAATTCACTTGCTAAGTCAATGTTTAAGGCTTCCATTTGCAGAATATATTCTAAAAAATTCTCCGTTATTGTCGCAATTGGAATATTGTAAATATCCAGTTCATCCCGTTCTATAAAAAATAACAGGAGGTCAAATGGCCCTTCAAACTGTGGTAGTTTTATGTTATAGGTCATTGTGTGAACTGGTCTTTATTATTTATTTTCTGGTATGAAATACACATCTCTAAAATGTCTGTATTCCATCGCATTTTGAGGGAAATTCCTTACACCAGGGTGCAATAGTCGAATATCTTTATCAAAGAATATTGGAATTGCTGGCGCATCATCAATCATTGTTTGTTCTGCCTTACGGTAATACGAATGGCGCTTTGCTTTATCAATAGAGGCTAGGGCATCGTCAAATGCTTTATCATATGTAGCATTCTGATATCGTGTGGTATTCAAGTAAGATTTTTCTTCTAATTTTGAAGGAACTGATTTGCCATAATACAACCGCATAAAGTTTTCAGGACTCACATAATCAGCCAACCAACCCGCTCTCCAAAAAATGGCTTTCCCAGTTTCACAGGTTTCCAAGTGCTGAGCAAATGGCATTTGTTGTATTTCAATATCGATATTAAGCGTTTCCTCTAACTGTTTTTGGATCGCCTCAGCAATCTGAGAATTTCTTCCTCCACCACTGTTAATCTGTAGCGTGATTTTCTGTAATCCTTTTCCTCCAGGATATCCAGCTTCAGCCATCAGTTTCCTTGCCTTTTGTGGGTCAAACTTATAGCCTTTTACTTTTGAAACATCATACCCATCTGCTTTCTTAAACCCAGGCGGAATAAAGCCGTTATGCGCTGGTGTTCCCATTCCTTTCAATACGAAGTCAACTACTTTTTGACGGTCAACGGCATAACAAAAGGCTTGGCGCAGTTTTTTATTGTCAAATGGCTTCGTTTTATTCTGAAAGCCATAGTACTGATAGCCTAGGGTTTCTTCAATCTGCATCTGGTATTGCTTGTACTCAGGGCGCAGTGCTGTTCGCGTTTTATTGAGCACGTTGTCTACCATCTCATAGGGCAAACGATACAACATGTGCATATTCCCTTTTTTAAACTCGAGTAGACTTGATTTCTTTTCTTTAATAAACCCAACTTTTACACCATCAAGGTAAGGTAACTGATTCCCATGTTCGTCCTTGCCCCAGTAGTTTGGGTTTTTACGCATTAGTACTGCTTCATTGTCTGCTACTTTGACTAAAGTATAAGGACCAGTTCCAACGGCGTGTGTGCGTAAACCTGCAGCCCCGTACTTTTTAAATGCTTCTTCTGCTTGCACATAAGTAAACGGCGTGACAAGTAGCCTAATAAAATCGGAGAACGGAGCCATGATCTCAATTGAAAGCGTCTGATCATCGATTAGCTTGATACCTTTCACACCTCCTGGTACTGTTTTTCCTCCTTTAGTAACATCAAAATGTGCTTGAGCGCCGACTACTTTATCCTTAAATAACCAAAAGCCCTCATTACCTGCGAAATTGCTACAGAGCAAATCAAGTGAATACTTAAAATCTTTTGCAGTGACTTCTCTACCTTTTCCACCAGGGAAGCAAGGATCATCGTGAAACTTAACGCCCTTTCTGATTTTGAAGGTGTAGGTTTTGCCATCATCAGAAATCGTCCACGATTCTGCTAGACTGGGTTGTATTTTCAGTTCATCTTGAGACATTGTTACCAATCCTTCATAGATGTTAGAAGAGATTCTATGGGCAATCACCTCAGTAATGTTTAATGGAAATAAGTCACGAAGGTATTCTTCTTCATTATAAACGAATACTCCTCCACCATATTTTCCTCCTTTCAATGCTTTGAGGTCAAACCCAAGCGCGTTCCCATTTTTGTCATTGGTGGTCGACGAGTCGCTTTTGCAGCTAGAAAGCAGTATTAACGCTACAAAAACGAAAATAATATTTCTCATTATCGGATGTTTTTTTGTTAGTCCACAAACTTAACACCAAAAGCAGGAAAAATGGCATTTAAGGGATGAAATTTTGATAATTAATCAGTTAGAAGACTATTGTTGTTCTTACTTTTAAGAAGTATTGGTTATTAACCGAAGGAAAAGCGATCGATGTCCTTAATCGAATTGCAATATAGAAGTGATAGAACGGTAGTTTCGCTGTTTCTAAAGTCGATTCCCTTACTTAAACTCATGGACAATCATGCCATTGAACATCCTAGGGACAAACCAAGTAGACTTAGGAGGCATGATCTCCCCTGCTCTTCCAACAGCCATCAAGTCTTCTAGGTCAACTGGATAAAACGAAAAGCCAACAGCAAAAGAGTTTTTCCCAACTCGTTTCATGATCGCATCTAATCCCTTTGGTCCTTCTACATATTGGATGCGGGTATCTGACCTGGGGTCTTCAATGCCCAGAATATCGGTCAGGATTTCCTTATTCCAAATGCTTATTGATAGTTGATCGGATAACGAACCATTCTTAGGCATGGACTTTTTCTTGGGTGAAAGTCTGTACCATTTATTATCGAGATACATCCCGATATCATAAGGGGCATCTGGCTTTACTGGTTCAAAGCTTTCATGCAGATGGAACTTTTTACTTATGCGCTTTTTAAGTGATTCCGGATTATGACTATTGAGTGTGGTGACAACACGGTTAAACTCGTAGATTTTGAGCTGACTAGTATCAAAAAAGGTGCTTAGCAGGTAATTGTAATACTCATTCCCAGTGTGATTTGGATTTGCTGCCTTAAGTTCATGATAGCGAATGGCAGTTGTAGCAGCTCGATGGTGGCCGTCACCAATGTAAGTAAGTGGTATATGATTTCGAAAGAGCTTCGTCAGTTTTTTTACGGCTTGCCCATCCTTTACCTCCCAATAGCGGTGCATGGCTTTAGAAAAATGAGTTGTAAACACAGGATCTGACTCCTTTTTTATCTTCATTAACAAATCTAGGATGGCTGGCACATGAGGATAAGTTAAAACAGTAGGTTTAATCATAGCTTTCCGCTCGTCAAGCAAGCCAAGCATGATTTCTTCCTTCGTACTTAGTGTCAATTCATGTTTGACAACCTTTCCTTTTAGATAATCTTCGATATGGATTAGTGCGATCAGACCAACATGAGCTCCTAGGGCATTTTCCTGTTCATAAATATAAAACCCTGGACGTTTCGAACGAGAATAAATTTTTCTACTTAAGTATTCTGGAAAGAGATACTTTGCATTTTTAAAAAAATCAGGAACATCTGGAATGCCCTCTAATTTTGGAAAAGAAGCGTTGAACAGTTGTATTTTTGCCACTCTAATTCATTTAGTATTGGACAATATTAACATATTTATATTAATCTTACAAAGAAAAAAGAAGTATAAATACGCCCGCTTTGTGACATTGTATACGCATTTCGCTTTTTATAATTAAAGAAGTCAGCCACTTTAGTAAGAAGAATATTCTAGTATTTACAAAAATTCTAGAACAATATTCTCCCCAAACGACATATACGCCAGATACGGCCTAAAAAAAAGTGACAGGGAACACTGCGTGTGCACGCAAAAGTTGAAACCAAATTAGGAATTGAGGCCCGATTTCACTAACTTTGCAGTGCTTTAAGAACCAGTTCCCCCTTCCAGTTTATGATAAAAAAAATTGTATTTATCCTAGTCCTTCCTTTTATGTTGGCCACCACACCTATTGAGGAAAACTCAAGTATTAACTTCAAAAAAGATAATTTAGAAGAAGTAACAAATCAAGCAAAAAAGGAAAACAAACCTTACTTTGTCGATTTCTATGCGCAATGGTGTAAAGCTTGTTTTGAAATGGATCATAAAACGTTTCGCGACAAAAAATTGACTTCTTATGTGAATAGCAATTACCTCGCTTCTAAATTGCACGCACAGAGCTTTGATGGGATTTCCTTATCCCAGCAACATAATATCAAAGCCTATCCCGCTATTTTAATCTTTGACGCAAAGGGCAATCTAATGGATAAATTAATTGGTTACCAAACAGCAGACCGCTTGTTACAACGACTTAAGGCTGCAGCTAATTAATCGAGTCTTTACCTCTTTTACAAAATCATAACTACTAAAATCTTATCCTGCTTTATACGTTTAATTATAGACTTGTAATTTCTATTGATCATAGAATTTGTTTTCCTAATTCATAATTAGATTTGTATTTTACAGCCATGGGAAAGATTTACTTCGCATCAGACTTTCACCTTGGCGCACCTAATGCCGATATCTCACTAAAAAGAGAAAAGTGCATTGTGCGCTGGCTAAACAGTATCCAACATGATGCTGAAGCGATCTATCTAGTCGGTGATGTGTTCGACTTTTGGTTTGATTATAAACGTGTAGTGCCAAAAGGCTATGTCAGGCTCCTAGGCAAACTCGCAGAACTTCGTGATCAGAACATACCCATCTACTTCTTTCAAGGCAATCACGACCTCTGGATGTTCAATTACTTTCAAGAAGAATTCAGTATTCCCATTTATAGCCACCCCATCCGCAAAAAAATAAAAGGAAAGGAATTCTTTATTGGGCATGGGGACGGGCTTGGTCCTCATGATAAAGGATACAAACGGATGAAAAAAGTATTCACAAATCCAGTCTGTCAATGGTTGTTTAGTAAGGTTCACCCAGATCTTGGCATAAGGATTGCACAATTCTGGTCAGGAAAGAGTCGGGACCAAAACGAGAAAACCCCTGAATCATTCCTTGGAAGAGAGAAGGAATGGTTGTATCAGTACGCCAGTAAAAAGTTGAACGAATCACCGGAAATCGATTATTTTATTTTCGGGCATCGGCATTTACCGCTTGACTTAGTATTGGAAAATAAGAAAAGCCGATACATCAACCTTGGCGAATGGATGAACTTTAATTCCTATGCAGTATTTGATGGGGAACAACTAGAAATCAACTATTTTGAAAAAGAACCAGTTAAACATCATTATTAATCTAACACTCGGTTGCTTGGTCTGGCTCTGTTGCTTAAAAGCCAGTATTGCCCAGGAGCTAGAAAAACCAGAAACATATCAACTGGTCAAGAACATTTCTGTGGATGCAAAGGTTTTGAGTACAGACAACCTACAAAACCTATATGTGATCACTGGTGATGGCAATATCATTAAATACAATGAAGACGGGGAAGAGGTGGCTCGGTTTAATGAATTTTCGCTTGGTATTCCTACACATCTTGACGCCACTGATCCATTCCAAGTACTTGCCTTTTATCCAGATTTCATGACGATAGTCACGCTGAGCACAGCGCTTAATAAACGAGGCATGTACGAGCTATTTGACTTGGAGATTAATTTTGCAAATAACCTTTGTTTTTCAAATGATGGAAATGTGTGGATCTATGATGGTTCCACCCTCGAATTAAAGAAATATAGCCATACGGGAGCGGTATTACAGTCTAGCCAATCACTTTCATTCGAATTTGAAGAAACCGTGAATCCGAACTACCTATTGCAGCGATCCAATACATTATTTTTAAATGATTCTCTGCTTGGTGTGCTTGTGTTTGACTTGTTTGGACAGTATCGTGAGCTGATTCCCATCAAGGGGTTAGCTAGTTTTCAGGTATTAGATAATCGGCTGATTTATCCACAGGGGAATCGGCTGATTGCTGTTGATCTTGCTGTTTTTTCAGCGGAAAAAATCGTATTGCCATCAACGGCTAATCCAATGACTGATTTAATTCAATTGGAGAAAAGCAGGTTATATGTTGCGAGGGAATCCGAGTTGCTGATTTATAAGTATTGAGGTACTTCTAACTCACGGCCTTGCTGAACTCAATTCTAAGCTGCTTTTCCGGCGCTTTTTCTACTAAAATTCGTTTTGGAAACTTTGTAATAAACGTAGAGGAAGCACCATAATCAGAATCAACTTCAATCCAACCATCATATTTGTCAACAATTTTTCTGCACAATCCAAGGCCCAAACCAGTTCCTGGATAATCTTTTATGGAGTGTAGGCGTTTAAAGAAGTGGAAAATTTGATCGTGGTAAGCTTTAGAAATTCCAATACCATTATCCTTAAAAATAAGAGCAACTTCTTTCCCATTCGTAGAACAACTGATGAATACTTCAGGCATTCTTGAGTTGTTATATCGAATTCCATTTTCTAGAATTTCTTCAAAAATGATTTCGAAATCTGAAGATATACCCATTATTTTAGGCAAGGGATCTGAATAAATATTAAACGCTTTACCTCGAAGCTTAAAGCTCATTTTTCGTTTAACATTATTCAATAAAATGTTTAGATCAATCAATTGTAATTGTTCGTCTGTAAAGTCCATTTTAATTTTCGAAATTTCAAGAATACCCTCTAACAGGTTTTGCATTTGATGTGCTCCAGAAATAGCATAGTTTGAATATTCCTTAACATTAGTGTATTGTTCTCGTTCAATATCTCGATTGATTAAACCAAGGAAGCTTGTAATGGTACGAATAGGAGTTTTTAAATCATGTGAAGCCAGGTAGTTAAATCGCTCCAGTTCATTCTTTTTCTGTTTCAACTCCTTGTTTTTAGAGGTAAGTACAGAGATAAAAGAACCCATCTTATGTTCGTAGTATGAAAAAATCACAATTACCCAGAGCATACAGTTTATATAGACCAGCATTTGATCGAAAGGATAGTCAAAACTATAAAGACTTCCATAAAGGTAAGTATAGATGGATGACCCCAAATACATCAATGCAGTATAACACAATAGTAGACTTCTGAGTCTACGTTTTTCTTGAAACAACAGAAAGGTAGTAATGCCAAAACTAATGGAAAGAATACCGTGCCCAAAGGAATTGAAGCCAATGAAAAACTCTATGATTACCGCCCAAACAGGCATGATAACTGAGAAATAGGTTTTATACCAATTTTGTTTGCCAAATTGTAACAATAGAAGCATTACAAAGTAACAAGAACCAACCATAATGCTCAAGTTAGCAAATATTGGGTCGTTGGTCAAAAACTTATTAGATGTGAAAATAAATACGGTAGTAATTACTGTTAAAGTACATAACAGCTTGATATGCCATACAAGGCGTTGCTCAGAAAGATTCTGAACATCAGAATTGATAATATTGCCTCTATTTAAGTCTGGGTTCATGCTTTATACTTGAGAGAATAACAAGAATTACGGATAGGATTCTATTTTGTTTCAAATTTTTTATAGTATTTTTTAAATTATCTGTTATTATTTGAAATTCTACCTTTACAGTGACGCTATTGTATACCTGTTACTGTTTTTAAAAATTTTGGTATACTTTTAGACTTATCTTAGTAAATCAACGTATAAATAGCGATATGAGACTAGTGTTAACCGTATTCAGTATCCTTTTTACACTACAAGCAGTAGGACAGGATTATGTGACAAAGAAAACAGCATCCCCAAAACTGCTAAAAATAGTGGACAAGGCACAGGACAACCTGATGAGAGGCGAATTTGAAAAGGCAAATACCGGCTTTGACAAAGCGCTTAAACAGGAACCTAGATTTATTGACGTCTACCTCTACAAGGCAGATGCACTAAAAGAGTTGAATCGTTATGAGGATGCCGAAGACTGCTATAACAAAGTCATTGAAATGGATCGTGGCTATAAACCAAAAGTCTTCTATGCGCTTGCCAAACTTCAAGAGAGAATGGATCAGTATGATGCCGCACATAAAAACTATGAAACGTTCTTGACCTATCCCTTTAGAGATAGCATGTTTAGGAAGAAAATAGAACGCTTTTCAGCGAATGCTAAATTTGCAGATAATGCAATTAAAAACCCAATATCTTTTAGTCCAACCAATATGGGCGCGGCTATTAATTCTGGGAATGAGGAATATTGGCCTTCGATCTCTATTGATGGAGAAACCTTTATTTTTACTCGACGATTAGGAGATAATGAGGACTTCTTTCAGTCCAACAAAAAAAATGGGAAATGGCAACCCGCATTTAATATCGGAGCACCAATCAACACCCCTCAAAATGAAGGTGCACAAACGGTATCTGCGGACGGGCAAACAATGGCGTATACTGTCTGCAACCGCAAGGGAGATTTTGGGAAATGCGACCTCTACATCTCTAAGAAAAAAGAAAACGGCAACTGGTCAATGCCCGAAAACATGGGAAGACCAATCAATTCCTCCTTATGGGAATCTCAGCCTTCGCTTTCCGCGGATGGGAAAACCATCTTATTTACTAGGGGAATCACCAATCGATCTCCAGATAAAAACATTTACGGGAGTTACTTAAAAGCAGATGGAACTTGGGCAAAACCAATCAAAATGCCCGCTTCAATCAATACGCCGTATGCTGATGAAGCACCCTTCCTGCATCCTGATGGCCAAACGATTTACTTCGTATCAGACGGACACCCAGGAATGGGTAAGTCAGATATCTTCCTTTCAAGAAAACAGCCTGATGGCTCTTGGGGGCAAGCTGAAAACATTGGCTATCCAATCAATAGTCCTGACCACGAACTTGGCATTATCGTCAGCTTTGATGGTAAAACAGGCTATTTCAGCTCAGCAAAAAAAGGAGGAAGCGGAAAACTTGACCTCTATGAATTTCCGTTGCCACAATCCGCTCGTCCTGCTCCAGTAACCTATGTAAAAGCAACTGTGATCGATGCTGAAACCAAGGAGCGATTAACCGCCGATCTAGAATTGATGAACCTGACGACTGAGAAGACCCACACCAAGAGCCAAACCAATAAAAATGGGGAGTTTATTGTGAGCTTACCGCTAAATTTTGATTACTCAATGAATGTATCCAAAACGGGTTATCTGTTCCATTCAGAAAACTTTGCACTCAAGGGCATTCACTCATTTGACGAGCCCTTTTTGCTAGAAATCGAATTGCAGAAAATCCCTCCAAAGATAATTGCAGCTTCAGCACCTACAAAACCGGTCATCTCTACTCCCAGGCCAGCGCCAAAGCCGATCATCTTGAAAAATGTATTCTTTGAAACCGCATCTGCTGAGCTTTTACCAATATCAATCACTGAACTCAACAAGCTCCGCGACTTGCTCAACGAGCATCCTAAAATGAACATTCAGCTCAACGGCCACACAGACAACGTAGGAACTGACGCTGACAATTTGACCCTATCAGACAATCGCGCAAAGTCAGTCCGAACCTACTTGATCAGCCAAAACATTGCAGGACACCGCATGACTTCTAAAGGGTTTGGTGAACACAGCCCAATAGACACCAACGAGACATCAGAAGGCAGGGCAAACAACCGTAGAACAGAATTTTTGATTTTAAACCGGTAGCAAATAATTATTTATGGCAATTAACTAGGTTTCCACAAGACCTTTTCTAGATGCACCACTTTGTCATTTACGATTTCAACTCCTTCTGCTTCTAGTAGTTCTTGCATCATTGTAGGAGTACCAAAGTGAATCCGGCCTGAAAGTTCACCCTTTCGATTGACGACTCGGTGAGCAGGGACGCCATTTATGAAGCCGAAACTCTTATTGAGTGCCCAGCCGACCATACGGGCAGAGCCTAGTGCTAGGTGATCAGCAATGATGCCATAAGTGCATACTCGCCCACGAGGAATTTGTTTAGTAAGTTCGAATACACGATCGTGGTATGTCTTTTCTGCCATATGGAGCGTTGATGCTAGTTTTAATAGGGAACTTTTACGTTATACGTACGCTTAGCTGTATTGGTAAGTTTTCCTTCACGAAGCCATGGATTGTAGTACTTAAGCGTTCTGTAGGAAATGTTTTGATCTTTGGCCCATTTTGCCCAATCCGCAACAGCCGTTTTTACCTCTACAATTTTACAATTGTCATGTGGAGCGTACAGGTCACCAGCATTGAGATAGAATCCGTAATTGGATGGATTTTTCATGATCGATTTTACAGCGACGACACGAGACACATATCTAGCAGACTCTTTATTCATTTCGATATCGTAGTAATTGTTGCTTCCTTGTTTCCGAGTAAGTCCACGCAATCGTGTTTCACCCATATTGTATGCTGCGGCAGCCATCGTCCAGGAGCCAAATTGATTGTGTAACTTTTTAAGATATTTAGCTGCAGCTCTTGTCGACTTTTCGAGGTGATACCGTTCGTCTACTTCAGTGTTGACAATCAAGCCATATCCCTTAGCAGTAGCCGACATAAATTGCCATAAGCCACGAGCGCCAGAAGGGGAAACGACATTTCTGAGGCCACTTTCTATTACGGCCACATACTTCATATCATCAGGAACCCCTTCTTCAGCGAGAATTCGTTCGAAGGTAGGGAAATAGCGGTTTGCGAGTTTGATGTGTTGTAGCGTTGCAGATTGCCAATAGGTGTTGACCATGAGCTCACGGTCTAATCTTTCACGTGCATCTGGGTTGTCGACAGGGATGTACTCACCAGCTAGGTTTGCATCTGAAGGGATCGGTACTGGTTCTACGACTTGTGCTATCCCAGTGCCATCTGCACTTTTAGTAGGAGCGGCTTTTTCGCCATTAGCGCTAACATATTCCTTGGTTTCTGGCTCATTTGTGTAGGAGGAAAAGAATACAAATGTCATAAAAACAAGCACAACGAGTGCAAAAGCGTAAAGAGATTTCTGCATTTTCTACAATTTATGGCTGGTTAATTAGCCTTTATTAAGTTTCCGTGGTCGTTTAAAAATAGGAACGGTTGAACAGGGTTCTCCGTACATAATACTCTGAGCATAAGGCTGCAACAACCGAGCCAGCTCAGCATAAGCAGAGGCGGGAACGGGTTTTGAACTGCATCCTTTGATCACAATTCGCTTGCCATCATAAGCTGTCATATCGAGCTTACTAAGTGCTTGTTTATAGTGCGTTGTAAGGAACACTTCCTGATTTCCTTGTACAATATGCTGTGCAAATGGAGCAGCATAGGTTGCCACCAACATATAAGCCCAAACGGGTATGATGGCATCTGCGGAGCAGTAAATACAAAGGTTTTTGCCTGTATACTGTTCCCAGTCATGTTCTTTAAGGGATGTTCTGAAGTCTTTTTCTTTGAGCATTAACTCCATAAACAGATAGTCTTTCAGGTCAAATGTACAAACATCTGCTTGTGGGAAATAATCTTCGAGATTTAGGGTAATCAAGCCACTATTTGCAACTCTATTTACAAGCGGTTTTTCCATATTTATTTAACTGAAATTTAACGCGTTTTGTTTCATCCTCTGGTGGGAAATATACAATAAATCTGTTGAATATTCCACTTTTACTTCCCTTGACGTGCCTAAGAACAATTCACAAAGAACTAATCAGTAGCAGGAACGACCTTGCTAAAGACTTTTACCTGATTGTTAAGGAGAGACTTTAAAGGGAGAATCACTTTTTCAGTTTCATTTATTCTAAGGGTAAGGGAAACGCTGGAACGACCAACAACAACACCCTTTACTCCATTGACTTCTATGAGCGCGCCCTCCACAAAATTCTTCCGACAATAGAACCCTGCAAGCATGTTAGACAAAACATCTCTAGAGGCTAAACCATAGGAAATACCTGCAGACAATAGAATAGTCCCTAGTATCAACATCAGATTTGAGGTAATGATGTCTGTGTCAAATCCACCTTGCTCAAGGGCGGTAAGCGCAATAATGATTAATAAGAAGTAGTAAACCATGTTGCTCAATGCCCTTCCTGCCCCAATTCCAATAGAGGAGGTAGCGCCTTTGATTAAGTCACGGATGAATGTTGCAAAGTACACTCCAACAATAAAAAATAAGAGTGCTAGAATTAGCCGAGGAATAAAATCTAGTAGCCTTGAAAGTTCTTTTGATATTGAATTCCAGCCTAGTGCATCCGCGGCACTCATAAGCACCATTAACCAGATCAACCAGTATAGGACCTTACCCACTAGCTCACTTACTGTAATTTTAATATTGGCTTTCTCAAGTAGGTCTTTTGCATTTATCTTTTCTGCAAGGTCATTAAATTTCACAGCCGTTAAAAACTTAACGAGTAGGTTGGACGCAAACCTAGCAATGATCCACCCAATTAGCAAGATGAGCAACAACTGAAGGAGACTAGGGATAAATTCTCCCACTTTTGATACCATTGAGCTTAAGGAGCTATAGAATAGATTAGACCACGATTTTACTTCTTCCAAAACGAATTATTTTTACCACCGAAATATTAAAGCTTATCGCTAAACTATAAAAATAATTGGAATAAAACGATTAAACCCCAATTATGCCAATTCTAGGGTTGAGTCTCCTTAAAAATGAACAAAAAAAAGTCTGCTGCTTAATTTTACTTAAGAACCAGACTATTTTAAGTATGGATGTGTTGTAGACTATCAAAATAGTTTGACCGTTACTGACTGTTTAAGACCTTGTGGCCAATAAATTGGCCACTTCGATCTTAAGATAGGTAAGTGAGAAGTCAGTACTTTTAAAATAAGTAGTAAACATCAAACTGGCTTAGAGACAGCTATAATGTAAATTGGTCACAATTTAATTGAACTTTTTTTTTAATCTTTTTGATTCAGGTCGTTTTTCTCGTTAAATCCATTGAGAAATTCTAGTTCCGATTGGAAGAATTTTGTTGTAAAGAGTTCTACAAATTCTGCTGCAAATTCAAGGGTAGAAAGAGTTCTAAACACCTCTTTCTTTAACTCAACAGGAGGTTCAACGATTGCATAATCCTTGAATGCATTCGATAAACTTTGGTTGATTTTTTTTGACTTTCCTTCTTGATGCATACTTAAAGTTAATCTAATTCTTTAAATAATTGAGCCAACTTATCTCTACTTCTTTTTAATCGCATTTTTACAGCACTTTCTCCTAAATTTAATGCGATCGAAATCTCTTTAATGGATAATTCTTCCTGATATCTCAAAATCAAAATTTCTCGCTCCAGCAAACTTAACTCCTTCATAAGACGCTTGAGCTGATGGACATGAATTTCTACCAATTCTTCATGCTCTGATTCAATTTCATCAATCGTTACATTGTTAAACGTCTCACTTTCGATGTCTTCAATTTTGACCTTTTTGTTTTTTAGAATGTGATTTATACAATGGTTGTGTGTAATTGAATGTACCCACAAAGAAAATTTTGACTTGCCTTTAAAAGAGGATAATTTGGTTATTATTTTTATAAAAATATCGTGGGTCAAATCTTTCGCCATGTGCTCGTCATTCGTCATTCCAACACATTTACGATAAATTTTTGTTGCATAGCGTTCATACAAATCCTCAATCAATTCTCTTTTCCCCTCTTTAATAAGTTTCAGTAATTCCTCATCACTATAATTCTGCTCTATTTTCTTTTCTGAAATCAATTGAAGTATTTAATATAGTAGTAATATAACTACTTTGATTAATTTAATTTCTATTGTTTTTAAAATCATTCGAAATTCTATCGAATTTTTGCATTTCAATACTATATTCCACCTCTTTTATGTTATTAAGAGACAATGAGTCAGCGTTTCGGTCACAACATTCGTTTTGAATACGACTTAAAGGGCACGAAGTTTGAATTTATTTTTAGTAATATTGCACGTTATATAAATTCACATGTCAATAAACGGTTCCAAGCTTTTTACAACATTAATAATTTTGTTGCTAATTGTGCCTAATTTATTTTTTGCGCAATCACTTCAATTTAATCTTATCGGCAAGAAAAATAAGCTGGTAAAGAATGCGTCTGTTTACTTTGACAATACTAGTTGTGGTTCTGATTCTCTTGCTGTATTTAATCAGCAGCTTTACCAATTCAATTGTTTTCCTGAAGGAGTTGTCCCTGTCCATATTGAAGCAAAAGGGTATGAAATAAAAACATTGCTGATCAATAAACAGTCTACAAATTCTATAATTACAATTAATCTACTGAAGAAAGGTTGGCAAACGATAAAGCTAGAAAACGCCACCTACAAGTTCTGGAAATTGAAAAATGTGCTTTATGTAAAAGAAAAAGACAAAGAATCAATGTACCGATTGCGAGTCCTTTTAGATAGTCTAGAATTTTATGAAAGTCCTTATTATGGAAAGGATTATTATATAAATGAAAACGGACAGGATTTCAGTGCTTACGATAGTCCGATCATCGATCTCTTAAGGAAAAGTGAGTATACACTAGTGGCGGCTCCAGTGATTTTGCTGTATAGAGAATTGAAAGATGGGGAGAAAAAATTTCAATCGGTCAATCAGCTATTACCCATTGCCAACGTCATTGAATTTGAAGAAAACAAAGCACCTACTGAACAAGAGCTTTATCAATACGGCCTTGAGAAATATTGGATTTACGACAACCAAGTTGGTGGCTCGAGTCCATACGCCTTCAAAACCGTCAATCAAAGTGCTGGTTTGTGTGTACTAGATATTATTGAAATTCTGCAAAAGAACTTTCCTGATGTGCAGCCTAAAGTATTCAATCTAGAAAATTGGTACAGCCTCGATTTTAATCAATCCATCACCAACGAGGAGATTGAGAAAATTGATAAATAGGTTTTAATTTTCATCATAAGTATTCGCCTTCACAACAACTGATTGGAACAATCAATAAAAAAACGTAAATTGAACTTGGTTTAGTGCTTACAAAATAAATTACAGACTTAAACCGTTTAATCATCAAACAATTTTCATGTCACGATTAAAAAGAATTCTTGCCTTAGTCTTACTAGTAGCCTTTGTCGGTGGAATAAGTAGTTGTGGTGCAGGCAAATGCAACTGTCCGAAATTCTCGTTAGAGGTTTTAGAGTAATCTTACCAGACGCAATTTTGTTCCTTGTATGGGATTTTAGTATCTTCCCGCTGAACAAAATTGAACTTCTTTGAAACGGGTATTTTCCAGAATCGGTCGTTATTTCCTTCAAGGTTTATTGGTCTTTGCACCAATCGCCTCTACCATCTATTTGGTCTATATCTTCATTCGTTGGATGGATGGATTCGTAGAACGGTTTTTCGGCTATTACTTCCCAGGTTTTGGTTTCCTTGCAATTGCAATATTCATCACCCTTTTAGGATTAATCAGTTCCTTCTTCTTTGTGCGCCCCTTCATTCGGTTTTTTGAAGGACTCGTCAAGCGAACTCCGTTGATTAAAATCGTATACTCTTCTATCAGAGATCTACTTTCTGCTTTTGTAAGCGATGAACGTAAATTTGACAAACCCATCATCGTTAAACTTACAGATCAAGGTCCATATCGCCTAGGCTTTTTGACGGATGACGATTTATCCACCTTTGGCCTGTCAGATCTGGTGTCTGTTTACTTACCTCACTCCTATAATTTCAGTGGCAACCTCTTTTTACTACCAAGAAAACACATAAGAAGATTGACTGGAATAAACTCCTCAGACTTGATGAAATACATTGTGTCAGGAGGCGTAACAAAACTAGTGGCAGAGGGGAAAATTGAAGAATTTTAAGGATGATAATTAGTTTAGCTCTCCCTTTTGCCCTTTATTCTTTGATTGATAGGCAACCGTATCATCCAATAAAATTGCTTCATTTAAAAGGGTGTGAATTACAACATCATCCAACTCTTTGACACTACCAAACTCAACACCAGCCACCTGTTTTCGTGATTTATAGTCTAGTGCACCTTGTTCATCCACCAGTTCATTTGCTCTAGTAAAAGCAAGTTCAACACCTCCTCTTTTAATCGGGTTCAAATAGCATATCCACGATTTTCGATAATAGAATGGGATTTTATACCTTAATTTGCACGTCATCCCAGGATAATGCATGAGAATATTATGTAGGTATAGGAAGATATCCTGCTCTTTTTGAGGCCGTTCTAATATATAATCAAGTATTTGCTCGTCCATATGTTTGGTTAGTTGTGAAGGAACAGATCATAAATTTAATAATTATTCGTTTTTTTAAAAATCATATTCAAGATATTAACTGGATTTCTACTAAAATCACACTTTACACTGAGTGTAATTGTAGCAATGCTATACAGATCTAGTGATTTTTGTTTTTTTACGATGATTTTCTGTTTTTGTCTATTTTTTTGTGAAATTTCTTTCATTGAGATATTCATTAAATCCGAATTATTATCTTAGCACTGTTTCTCAACACCTTTTTAAACGAATACACTTATACTATGGCAACATTCGATTTAACAATTAACGGAGAAAAAAAGCAGGTAGACGTTGATCCGAAAACCCCATTACTCTGGGTGCTAAGAGATCACTTAAATTTAGTAGGAACAAAGTATGGCTGTGGAATAGCAGCTTGCGGCGCCTGCACCGTGCACATAGATGGCACAGCCATGCGATCTTGCGTCTTCCCGATTTCAGAGGTTGGAGACAACACCGTTACTACAATTGAAGGATTGTCAGAAAAAGGAGATCACCCCGTTCAGAAGGCTTGGCTGCAACACGATGTACCGCAATGCGGATACTGTCAAGCAGGACAAATCATGTCCGCTTCCGCTCTCCTAAAAGATAACCCGAACCCAGATGACAAAGCCATTGATACTGCTATGAACGGCAATATTTGCAGATGTGGGACGTACACCCGAATCAAAGCAGCAATCAAAACTGCAGCTAAAAACAGCTAAGCAAAGCAAATCGCTTCATTATTCAAAAACAAAGAGAAATGACTGTCATCAAAACATCATATAACCGTCGATCCTTCTTAAAGGCAACAGCAATAGCTGGCGGTGGAATGCTGCTTAGTTTTAACTGGCTAGCAGGCTGCAACATACCCCAAACAAAAGAAAAGGCACTAGAAATGCCCAAAGAATGGTTTGAATTAAACGGATTCTTAAAGATCGGAGAAAACGGTGTGGTTACCATCCAATCTCCAAATCCAGAAATCGGCCAAAATGTAAAGACCTCAATGCCAATGATCGTTGCTGAAGAATTGGACGTGCGCTGGGAAGATGTCGTAGTAGAACAAGCAGCACTCAACACGGGTGTGTTTAAACGTCAATTAGCAGGAGGTAGTCAATCCATCCGACAAGGGTGGAAAGGCTTAAGAATGGCAGGAGCAACAGCAAAACACATGCTGAAACAAGCTGCCGCCAAGCAATGGGAAGTGCCAGTAGAGGAAATCTCAGCAAAAGACGGAATTCTTTCTCATAAAAGCACCAATAAATCAATCGGATATGGAGCAATCGCTTCAGCAGCTTCACAGCTCCCAGTACCTGAAAAAGTAACACTGAAAGAGGTAAAAGACTTTGGTATCATTGGCACCAGCCGCAAAAACGTAGATGGGAAGGACATCGTAACAGGAAAACCACTGTTTGGAATTGATGTTCAAAAAGAAGGAATGTTGATTGCAATGGCAACACATCCACCAGCTTTTGGAATGAAGCTAAAATCTGTTGAGGATGCTGCCGCTAAAGCAATGCCTGGAATCAAAGACGTTTTCACCATTCAATTGTTCAACGATGATTATGCTAGAGGGTTTGTTGATTCAACAGCGCATTCAGAACTTGTAGTTGTTGTTGGAAACACGACCTGGGAAGTCATGCAAGCGAAAAAAGCACTGAAAATAGAATGGAAGAATTCTGGTGAACAAACCCTAACAATAAAGAATTTTCGAGGTGGAACCGTTAACAAAAAACTGCCTGCTGCTCTAGAAAACTCAGTGGTTCACTTATCTCAAATGAAGCAAATCGCAGCTTCAACAGCCAAGGAGGTTAGAAAAGATGGCAATCCTGCTAAAGCGTTCAAGGACGCTGCAAAAATAATAGAGCGCAGTTATTCTGCTCCGTTTCTTGCACACAACTGCATGGAACCGATGAATTTCTATGCAAATGTAACAAAGGATAAGGCAGAACTCATCGGCCCTGTGCAAACTCCAGAATTCATGGAAAAAACAGTCGCCGCCCGCCTAGGAATGCCCCTAGAGAACATCGACATTCAAATGACTCGAATGGGTGGTGGGTTTGGCAGAAGACTGTATGGTCACTTTCTATTGGAGGCAGCTCTGATCTCCCAACAAGCCAATGCGCCCGTTAAGCTTGTTTACACACGTGAAGATGACATGACACATGGTGTTTATCGTCCAGCATATTACGCAACATATCGGGCTGCATTGGACAAAGACAATAATTTAATCGGCTTTCATGTTAGAGCCGGTGGTATTCCTGAAGGTCCGTTGGTTGCCAATCGGTTTCCTGCAGGAGCAGTAGACAATTACCTGGCAGAAGACTGGTCGATTGATTCAAATATTTCTATTGGAGCATTTCGCGCACCACGCTCCAACTTTATTGCTGGCGCTGAACAGTCTTTTCTAGATGAAATTGCTGAGGCTATGGATAAGGATCCAATAGCATTTCGGTTGGAGTTGTTAAAACGTTCCAAGGAAGTGCCCGTTGGCGAGAAAAATGATTATGATGCTGATCGATATGCTGGTGTTTTGGAGCTCGTAAGAGATAAATCTGATTGGGGAAAAGAATCTACAAAAGACTTGCACCATGGCGTTTCTGCTTACTTTTGCCACAATACCTATATCGCACAGATTTTGGATATGGCAACGGTAGACGGTAAACCAAAGATAGAACAGGTGCATTGTGCAGTGGATTGCGGAATTGTAGTCAATCCGGATGCAGCAACGAATCTGACGGAAGGTGGTATCGTAGACGGTATCGGTCATGCGTTATACAGTGGTTTAACATTTAAGGATGGGGTGCCACAACAAAGCAATTTCAACAATTATCGATTGATCCGTCACAGTGAAGCACCCGAAAAAATTGCCGTTCATTTTGTTAAAAGCAATATTGACCCAACTGGACTTGGAGAGCCGCCTTATCCACCAATCATGGGTGCGGTAGCAAACGCCTTATATCGGGCAACAGGTAAGCGATTTTATGATCAACCCTTTATGGGAGATAAGGATGTATTAGGTTAAAACTAAAAAATTATATGCCAATATCAATAGTTACAGGAGCCAATGGATTTGTGGGAAGCCATCTAGTTGATTATCTCCTAGAAAAAGGAGAAGAAGTACACTGCATCATCCGAAAGACAAGCAACACGCAATTTTTGGACAATAAACCAGTAACACTGCATCGGTGTGGCTTGATGAATCAGGAAGATCTTGAGCCAATCCTTCAGAAAGCAGATTACATCTACCACATTGCAGGTGTGATCAGCTCTAAGACCAGCGAAGGCTTTTACCAGGGAAATGTAGGGACAACTAAGAATATTCTAGAAGCATCACTTGACGCTCCTAACTTAAAACGGATCACTGTGACAAGTAGCCTGGCTGCGGTTGGCTCTACTACAGTTGGCAATCCACTAGTAGAAAGTGCGCCCTATAAGCCAATAAACAACTACGGAAAGAGTAAAAGAGAACAAGAAGAACTATTGCACAAGTATATGGATCGCTTACCGATTACTATCATCCGCCCGCCTGCGGTTTATGGGCCAAGGGATAGCGCATTGTATTTGTTCTTCAACACTGTAAACAACGGTCTGTTTTCTATGGCTGGGTTTGGCAAAAAGACACTTAGCCTTGTGCATGCAAGGGATTTGGTACATGGTATATGGCTTGCCGCAACCAAAGAGGCGGGCAAAGGATCAACTTATTTTATTAGTTCTCAGCAAGCTGAATACGATTGGCCATACATTGCTCGTTTAGTAAAGAAAGCGGTGAATCGGAAGGTCCTGAGTATCCGAGTTCCTCATGCATTCATTTATCTTGTCGGGGGAGTTTCTCAGTTTTTAGGTAAATTCAAGAAAAAGCCACCTATTTTAACCATTGAGAAAGCGCAAGAAATCTCGCAAGCATCTTGGTCATGTAGCCCAAATAAAGCGGTGGAAGAATTGGGTTATAAGGAAGCATTTTCCCTAGAAACAGGCATTCCTGAAACAATTGCATGGTATAAAGAAAACGGCTGGATGAAGTAAAAATCATAAATTGTGAAACATTAATGTATAATTAACCTTTTTATAAAGTAAACACTTGACAATCAGCAGTTAATGACAGACAGGTTAAAGTAATAGTTTAAAAAAAATTCAATCAATAATATTCTTGGATCGTTCCGTTTAAAGCTTTACACACATAAAAACATAATTAATTCATTTACAATCATTAAATCTATTTCAATTAAAGTTTTACTCCAACAATATTTAACCGCTTATCTCTACAAAAAACAACAATAATCATTAACCATTAATTATTAATTTAATGCCAACGTTTTTATTATTAGCACCAGTTATTCCAATTATTGCGATTCTTTATTTTTTGATTCCAATTTCATCGCAATGGGTGATGATGTGCGCACCACTTGTCCCTTATACGATATTGGTGTTGATTTTTAAGCATCAAATTAATTGGTGGTGGTATTCTAAGCATCCACCAAAGATAGATCAGCAAACCAATGACTTTTTGAACAACTACTTTCCTTACTATAAAGGACTTAACGAAGAAAACAAGAGACGGTTTGGCGCTCGTCTGCGCATGTTTAACTTCGATAAGGAATACATTTCTAAAGAACTCAGAGAAATCCCAGGAGACATCCGTTTGTTGACCGCAGCAACGGCGATACAAACTACTTTTGGACTGAAAGATGGTTTATTGCGGCATTGGGGTCAACTTGTCTTTTATCGTCAACCCTTTCACACGCCCAATCGACAGTATTTTCATACAGGAGAGGTTCATTACGAGGATGGGTGTATCATTCTTGCTGTTGATGATATGATAAAGGGAATTTCAAAACAAAAGACGAATTACAATATTGCAGTGCATCATATGGCGTTGGCTTTTCAATATGATGAAAAGGTCGAGGATAAAGATTTCTATTTTTTCGATGCCCCTGACGGGGAAATTCCAGAAGAAGCATTATTCAAGAAGCTCGCCGTTATCCGTGGCTGGCAAAACCTACCTAAACTACCTTATGCACAGCTAGAAAGCGATGAACTATTCGGAATTTGTGTAGAACACTTTTTCGCAGCTCCTATTAAATTCAAGGAGCATTTGCCTGACATGTACCAAGCACTGAAAGGGATTTTAAATCAGGATCCTATTGAAGTGGCCTCGCCTGTGATACATCAGATATAACAACTTTCGTCCTGTCTATAATAAAGCAGAGTACATGAGGCGCTGTCATTTTCGTTCAGCACATAACCTAGTATTAACGCATAATGCGTCCCAAAGCCTCCCGCGGCAACCATCCCTGCTCTCCATTGACCAACCGAACCTTGTGCCAACCCGACAAGTCTCCAAGCAATTGGACCTTCGTGCCTTCGTGCAGCGTCAAAATCTCTGCGCTTTCCCCATCGGGCGCACTGTGCAACGGCCGCACCTTTTCAAGGATAATCGCATAACCAGTGTCCAGTTCATCGGCCCACCGTTGCCCTGCCAGTGTAAAGAGCAAAACAGACAACAGTAAACCCAACACAGCCAAGAGAAACATCCGCTTCTTCTTGCCACGATCAGCATACAGCAGCCACCCCGCAATACCACCCACTAGCAACCATAAAGCAAGCAAAGCCAAAACCGACCACACCGTAGAGGAAAACACCCCACGCAGCCCACGCCACCACTCCGTAAGGAAAAAGGTAGGCAATACTGCAATCTCGTCCTTGAGTTGGGCGTTTGCAATCTCTAAATTAAATGCTGCATCCTTGTTACTTGGATTATTGAGTAGCGCCAATTCAAAATTATAAATAGCCTTGCCGAGTTGATTGGTTTTATAGTACGCATTTCCTAGGTTATAGTACAGTTCATCTGAGCGCACACCTTTAGCAACCACCGCCTCATATTTCGTCACCGCATCCTGGTATTTCTTGTTAGAAAACGCTTCATTTCCTTGTTGAAAAAGCGCTGCTTCCTCTTGAGCGACAAGAGAAAACGCTGTGAATAATAGAACTATGCTAATTAGTACTTTCATGATGCTTCTTCCTCCTCTTTTCCTAGTTCTTGTTCGATATCTGTAATAAGTGATGCAGCATCCTTGTACACCGAGTCCATGGATTCAGCATTGTCCATACCTGCGAAAAGCGCCATTTCTGATGTGTTAATCAGGTTAACAAATCGATCTACATTAGCAGCGTTTACGTCGAGGCCTAGTAGTTTTTCCTTGATGTTTTCTTTCGACAGGTCGATGACATTCAAATTTAACTTGTCTGACACGTACGACCACAATCCCTGAGATACTTCATTGTAGAAACCCTTGCTATCCTTTTTATCTAGAAAGGATTTTGCTTCAGCGAGCTGCTTGAGCGCTTCTTGCTCTGCCCGTTGTCGTTTCAAGACACTCTGGTCTATGTTTGAAGTAGCAACTAACTGCTTTTTCTTGAAGAATACGCCGCCTAAAAACAAAAAGGGCAAGGCCGTTAAAACCCAAAAGGGAATGGATGCAAAGAACCCTCGATTTACCTTCTTAAGTTTTGTCTCTAATTGTATAAACCGCATTTCCTTGTTGGCCAAGTCATCATCCACGGCGCTCTCACCGTAAACGACTCGTTTGTTGCTTCCCTGGCCTACATCAATCGAATATCGATCGCCTGTAAGTGTAATGTAGCGTGCAGAGTCTGGGCTGAAAAAACTGAAGGAGGGCGCGAATGAGTAATTTCCAGCTTTCCTAGGTAAAATGGTGTATTCAAATATCTTTTTACCGGCGACCATGCCACTTGCTTGGCTGACGGATTCATTCATGGTTGGTTCGTATATCTCAAAATTTTCTTTTGGCAAATCTAGCTTTGGTGCTTGTACTTGCTTGATATCTCCAGCACCAATGATCTCTAGTCGCATCGTGATGGCATCGTCTGTTGTGACGGTGGTGTTACCGATCTGACTAACGAGCCTGTAGTTGCCAATAGCACCAGTGAAATTGTCTGGTTTCCCTTTATTGGGCAATGGTTTTACATTGATTTTCACGACATCAGTCTTTGCTCCTACATTTTTCCCTCTTCTAGAACCCGGGATTTGTATCGTGGCATTCATTCTGAGTACTGGAATTTCAAGAATCCCCGTTCGCTGTGGGAAGAGAGCGAACCGCTGTAATACTTTGGTTTTATAGGACGTATTTTCAATCACTTCACCAATGATATTGTTGTTGTATCGCTGTATTTCTTGTGCGTAAAAGCCTGGGAAGTCTAGCTTGTTTGTTGGATTATATCTTGATACGCCTACTTGAGTAAACAATTTGTAATCTACGATGATCTGTTGACCTAAGTAGGTGTTTACTGTGTCCAGCACTGCTTTGATAAACATGCCTTTCCCTGAGTTTAGCAACTGTTCAACAGACTGCTGTTTTTTATTGGAAGACTTCACCACTGTAACATAAATCGGCTTGGTTTTAAGGGTATTCTTTCCAACTTTGATTCTTGCTGAAGCGATTCTGAGTCGCCCAACTTTTTGAGGCGAAATCAGATATTGATAAGTCATGCTTTGTGTTGCCTTTCCATTTACAATAGAAAAACTACTTTTATTGGAATTACTAATAACAGTACAATTCTTGAATGCAGGTGGTTGAAACCCCGCTCCTTTTGCGCCATATAGTGTAAACTGAATTACAACCTCAGAACCGACGGTCGCTTGCTTGGCGTCGCTTGTTGCTTCAAACCTAGCTTGGGCGTTGAGGGTGTTCCCAATCAAAAAAATAAAACAATAAATCAGAATTCTTACGTGATTTCGCATGGTTTAAATAGTAATAATGCCTGTTCTCTTTTTCTTCTTTTTAACTGGTGGATCTGCTTTAAATAACGGGTTGTTGTCTCTGATTGGTGGCGGTTTGATTTTGCCATCCTTTATCACTTCAATTTCCTGTTGTTCAGTGACGAGTTCCTTACCGTTTACAACTATACTAGCTGCAGGAATCACCAATTTGCCATCCTTTATTGCTCGAAGCTTATAGTTGTAGGATTTCTGTATTGTGGTTTTCCCATTTATCATTTGGAATTGAGAGGATTGATTGGAGCTAATGACTTCAAATCCTTCTATCTCTGGCAATGTAAAATCGCCAGCCATAGCACCTTCAATCTGAAAACGGATATCTACTGTTTCGTAGAGGCTGACTTTATTCCCACCGATTGTAACTGTAAATGTAACATCCTGTTGTGCTAACAGGATCGTTGTAAGCAGCATACTCACAAAAATGGCACCTAGTTGTTTCATAAGTGATCTATTTATTTATTACAAAAATAATTAACAATTAACTTCTACCAATCCTTATCTGTCTTTTTCCTATCTCCTTTAGGAGCACGTAGTTTTTGTTGTACTTTTTGTTCTTCGTTATCCATGATTTCTAGGATTTTCAGTACTTCTTCCATGCTCATTTCTTTTTTCATCATGAGGGTGGAATCGGACGGTTCTCCTTGTTCTGGGTTCTCTATTTTTTTGTCTTCGGCATCCTCATTTTCTTGTTCCTCATCTCCTTTCTTCTGGTCTTTTTGCTGTTCTTCCTTCTTCTCTTCGCCGTCTTGACCTTTTTTATCTTTATTCTCTTGGTCTTTCTCTTCACTCTCTTTTTCCTCTTGCTCCTTTTCTTCTTTTTCTTCCTGCTCTTTTTCTTCTCCGTCCTCGCCCTCTTCTCCGTTGTCACAATCGCTTTTTTCTTGTTGTTCTTGTTGCTGCTGCTGTTCTTTCAGTTTTTGCATGGCGTAAGCAAGATTGTACTTGGTGTCTTGGTCGCTTGGGTTTATTTTTAGGGATTCTATGTATGATTTTACGCTGTTTTCGTAATCCTGTAGTTTAAGGTGTGCATTGCCGAGGTTATGCAATGCCTGTGCACGTTTCGGATCATCTGGTGCAAAGGAGGTGGCAGCTTCAAAGTGCTTTACTGCTTCCTCATAGCGCCCTTGTTGGTAGATGGAATTTCCAAGATTAAATAAACCTTTAAAATTATCCGTATTAACTTCCAGTGCTCTTCGATAGCTTTCTTCGGAATTGGTGTAATTTTTCTCTTCATATGAAGCATTACCATCACGTATAAAGCCAAGATCCAACTGGGCAAAGGTGGAAAAGGAGAGACTTAAGAAGATAAACAAAGTTAAATATTTCATACCTTTCGGTGAATTTTAAATCTTAAAAATATCTCTAGAACGGAAAAAATCTGATTTCTTATAATTCAACAAAAATTCTAAAATTAATAGCAAAATAGCAAGTCCAAGGAAATATTGGAAGTTACTTTGATATTCACTGAAAGATCGTTGTTCAAATTCTTGTTTCTCAATCCGTTCAATTCTTTTTTGTAATGATTCTATTACGTTCTCATTGGAAGAAATATTGTAGTACTTGCCATTGGCAGCAGCTGACATTTCTTGCAACATAGATTCATTCAATCGAGTCGTAACTATTGTACCCGTGGCTGTCTTTTTATACTGTTGACTACCAAAGTTATTCACAGGAATCGGGCCACCATTTGGTGTTCCTACACCAATCGTAAAAATTAATACCCCGTCCTCTTTAGCCTTTTTGGCCAATCGCATGGCTTCTCCTTCATGGTTTTCGCCATCTGTAATGATGATTAACGCTTTGTGGTATTTATTTTTCTTTTCGTAGGAATCCATCGCCAATTGAATGGCATCACCGATTGCAGTTCCTTGTGTACCGATCATTTGAGGGCTTGCGCTTTTCACAAAGAGTTGAGCCGCTGCATAATCAGTTGTCAGCGGCATCTGAAGATAAGCGTTGCCAGCAAACACGATGGTGCCAATGCGTTCTCCACGCAATTCATTGATCAGTTTTTGCATAAATTGCTTGGAGCGCTCCATCCGACTCGGTCGTGTATCACGACACAACATCGAAGCTGAAACATCCAAAGCAATAAAGATATCTGCACTTTTTCGCTTTACCTTCTCCCGTTTCGAGCCCCATTGCGGGTTAGCATAACCGATACATAACGAAGCAAAGGCAAGTAAAACAATGAAATACTTGAGTATATATTTATATCGAGACAAATCAGGCATGAGTTGATCAATGATCACCTTGTCTCCTAAGCGTTGCAAATCACGTTTACGCCATAGGTAGATCCCTGCAAACAGTAGCAGCAGTAAAGGCAATATTGCCAACAAATACAAGTGTTCAGGATGTTCGAATCTAAACATTTAAAATATCGTTCTGAATAAAGTATATCGTAATAACGTTTCTAACCCTAAAAGTATTAACCCGAGCATTACCCAGGGATAAAATTCTTCACTATATCGTTTAATAATGGAGACTTCAATTTCTGTTTTCTCCAATCGGTCAATTTCATTGTAAATCGCTTCTAAACTTGCTTGATTGGTGGCTCTGAAGTATAAAGCATTCGTCATTTTTGCAATTTCTTTGAGCAGTTTCTCATCAATTCGCACCTGTGCCTGCCCAAACACATATTCTCCATTGCCCCTTCTGCCTACAGGCGCCAGTGCTCGCCCAATCGTTCCTACACCAATGGTATAAACCTTTACGCCTAGTTCCTTTGCAATTTCAGCAGCGGTAAGCGGTTTTACATATTCTCCAGCATTATTTTCTCCATCGGTAAGCAGGATAACGATTTTACTGTCTGCTTCACTTTCTTTGAGGCGATTCACAGCACTTGCAAGGCCTAGGCCGATGGCTGTTCCGTCTTCTAGGATGCCGCATTTCAAATCAGTCAAAAACTTGTTGATTACCGTGTGGTCTGTGGTGAGTGGGCACTGTGTAAAGGCTTCACCTGCAAAAACGGTCAATCCAACTCTATCGTGTTCTCGCTTAGAGATAAAATCCATCGCCACTTTCTTACTCGCTTCTAGTCGGTTCGGATTAAAGTCTTTAGCTAGCATACTACTACTGATGTCAGTCACCAGCATAATGTCGATGCCTTCGGCCTTAATTTCTTCTTCTTTTAGTGTTGCCTGCGGTCTCGCCATGGCTACAATAAATAGCGTCAACGCAAGCAAACGCAGGGCTGGAAGCAGGATACTCCTTAGCAAGCCACGCACGGAGCTTTTGCCCCCAAATGCTTGTAAATTTGAAAACTGAAATGAGGCATACCGCTTTTTGCGGCTGTAATAATACCAGAATGCCAACAACGGAATCAGTGCCAGCAACAACAAGAAGCCAGGATTCGCAAAGGTGATGTTATGTAATGTTGGCAATGTCATTTCTCTTCAGTTACTTGATTTTTAGAATTACTGGTTGGTTCTTCTTTGTTTGGTGTTAACTGGTTTTCTGCGGATAAGTCAATTGTTTTCTTAGTTTGTTTAACGAAATCCTTTGCAACCGTCATCGCCTCTTCGTGTACTTCAGCACCAGGTTTGTCCTTGGCAAACTTCACTAAGTCGGCTCGTTGCAGGATTTCCCTTAGCTTGGTTTTATGTTTTTCGTCAAAATCCTTTCCTTTTAAGGCAACGATTGTTTCTTCCGTGGTAAATTCAAGGGCATTGACACCAAATCTATTTTCTAGGTACTCTCTTACGATATGAGTTACTTGACTATGATACTCTTTGACCTTTCCTTGCTGCCATAGCTTTTCTTCCTTTAGTTTAAACAGTCTGGTGTTGGCTATTTCGTGTGCTGGGATGATAACGATGGGCTGCTCTACGGTTTCTTGAAGGCGGCTGTTTCTTATTCGGTAAAGGATGAAGCCCAGTAGCAGGAGAAAGAGCAAGCCAATCAAATACGGGATAAACTCAGAAACGGTGTATGGAGCTCCTTGAATCGGTTTTATCTCAGCGACATAGTTTGTGTCTACCATCATTGTAGAAACTACAATTTCCAAGGGTTTTGAACGCACTGTTTCCTGTTCTTTTCCATTAAAATAGACCTTAAAGGGCAATGCTGGTATTTGATAAAATCCAGAATCGTACGCCGCGACAGTGACTGCCTGTTCTGTGATGACTGTAGGCTTTTTTCTGATGGTATCAATAGAAGCGATGTCTAGTACCATGAGGCCGCCAAGGTTTTGCGGTGTTAATTCAGGATAGACGATAGACTTATTGGGGTTGTGATTGGCCTGAAGCCGGATTTTGGTTTGGTCGCCAATCAGCATCCTCATCGTGTCGGAGCGGACAGACGCTTGAGTGCGTTGAGCCTGCGTGACATTCGCGATAAGCAAAATAAACCCTATGAGAATAAACCTGTTCACTTCTTACTAATGTCGTTTTTTGAAAAATTTAATTAATTCGGTCACATAAGATTGATTGGTCTCTAAACTAACCGTATCAATGCCACTTTTATTGAAGGTGGTCTTAAAAAAATCAAAGTTGTCTTGAAAAAACTGACTATATCGCTGTCTTTCTCTTTTACTTGAGGTATCAATCCAAATGGAATTACCTGTTTCAGGATCTTTTGCTCGAATCAATCCTACTTTTGGCAACTCTTTTTCAGCTTGATCGTAAATGTGAATACCTGTGATATCGTGTCGCTTTGCTGCGATTCGCAAAGGGTCTTCATAGTCTTTTTCAGGAACAATAAAATCAGATAAGACAAAGGCAATACTTCTTTTTTTCGAAACATTGTTGAAATATCTCAAGGCTTCTCCTAAGTTAGTACCTTGTTCTTCAGGTTCTAAGTCAAGTAACTCGCGGATGATTCTAAGAATATGTTTCTTTCCCTTTTTAGGTGGAATAAAGAGTTCAATTTTACTAGAGAAGAAAATTACACCAACCTTGTCATTGTTATTGATTGCAGAAAAAGCAAGGACGGCACAGATCTCCGTAATGAGTGCATTCTTCATTTGATTGACTGTTCCAAAAATGCTTGATTTACTCACATCTACAAGTAGCATCACGGTCAACTCACGTTCCTCCTCAAAAATTTTGATAAACGGTTCATTGTAGCGTGCAGTGACGTTCCAATCAATATTCCTTACATCATCCCCATAATGATAATTACGTACTTCGCTAAAGGACATTCCTCTTCCTTTGAAGGCACTGTGGTATTCGCCTGAGAAAATATGCTTGCTCAGCCCTTTGGTTTTGATCTCTATCTTCCTAACTTTCTTAAGGAGTTCTTTTGCATCCATAATTTAGCGTATTGGCTAGGGAACAGGGACTTCGTTAAGGATTTTCTCCACAATATCTTCCTGTGAAATGTTCTCTGCTTCTGCTTCGTAAGTCAGACCAATTCTATGTCGCAAAATATCTTTACAGACTTCGCGAACATCAGCAGGAATCACGTATCCTCTACGTTTGAGGAAGGCATAAGCCTTTGAAGCAAGTGCCAGATTAATACTAGCTCTCGGAGAACCTCCATAACTAATCATATGCTTTAGGTCTGGCATTCCGTATTCTTCTGGACTACGGGTTGCAAACACGATATCTATAATGTATTTCTCAATTTTCTCATCCATGTAGACTTCTCGGACAGTCTTTCTTGCTTTGAGAATGTCTTCTGGTTTTACTACAGCATTTATTTTTTCAAACGCCCCACCTAGAATATTTTGACGCATGATGATCCGTTCCTCCTCTTTATTCGGGTAGGAGATGTTGACTTTAAGCATGAAACGATCAATCTGAGCTTCTGGTAATGGGTAAGTTCCTTCTTGCTCAATTGGGTTTTGCGTGGCCAACACTAGGAATGGCTCATCTAGCTTAAAGGTTGTTTTCCCAATAGTCACCTGTCGTTCCTGCATGGCTTCGAGTAGAGCACTCTGTACTTTTGCGGGTGCTCTATTGATCTCATCCGCTAGGATAAAGTTGGCAAAAATTGGCCCTTTCCGTACGGTGAACTCGTTTTTGTTGGGGTTGTATATCATAGTACCGATAATATCGGCGGGTAACAAGTCTGGTGTAAACTGAATTCTACTGAATTTGGCATCGACAGCTGTAGAAAGTGTTTTGATCGCGAGTGTTTTTGCTAATCCAGGTAGCCCTTCAAGCAAAACATGCCCACCAGCCAATAGACCAAGCATAAGTCGTTCGATCATGTGGTTTTGTCCAACAATCACTTTTGCTGTTTCCTCATTTAGGGTTTCTACAAAGGCACTTTCGATGTAAATTTTTTCATTTAATGCCTGTATGTCTACTGATGTTTCCATATGTTAATTTCTATTTGATATTAAAATAGTCGTTAAATGGTGAATGATTAACAAGAATCAAGTAATTTTGATTCTTAGTAACGGTAAAATAAGCACTGGATCTATTCAATCTGATATTTATATCGTTACTTGGTTCGAATTTCGCTGTATATTTAGCGAAACTAGAAAAACGGGTGCTAAATTAGCATTTATAGCGCGCAAAACATTGAAATTTTAACATTTTTAACCATTTATTAATACAAGCATGCAAATCAAAAGATTAATGCTATTTTGCTTTATTTATCTATTTATGAGCTCTATTTCTGCTCAAGTAGACAATAAAATTTACGCCTCTGTTAAATACGCTCCTATTTTTCCCGGTTGTGAGTATGGTGACCGTACGATTAGTTCACGCTTGGCTTGCTCCAACAAAAAAACAGAAAAATTTATTGCAAAGAATTTCAACTATCCAAAGGAAGCATTGGAGAGTAAGAGCGTTGGGGACGTGACGGTTGGTTTTGTCGTGGAAAAGAATGGTCGGTTGACAAATTTGGTCGTAGAAAAGTCCCTATGTGCTGCCTGTGATGCTGAAGCGTTGCGGGTAGTCGGATTATTCCCAGATTTTGTTCCTGGCCGAGAAAAGAATAAACCTTTGCGTGTAAAATCAAGCGTTTCCATACCGTTTGTGGTCCCCGAAACACAGAAAAAAGAAAAGGAAATCTCAAAAACACGGAAATCCCAAAAGAAGGAACGAAGCACCTACTCAACACGCGATTTATCCAAAGATCGCATTAACCGGTTAAATGATGGCGTATTGGTAGTGAAGCTGATTGAGCCCATCCAGAAATACGCGATGCTCAACAAATTAGCAAACAGCGCTTCAACGGATGAGAAAAGAGCGTTGTATCAAAAACAGATGGATGATTTGAAGGCGACCACGGACCAACAAAACAAGGAGTTGGTTGAGTTTTTTAGTGATGACGAATACTACTCGTTTAGTGATGTCGTATTTATATATGAGCGTGAGGCTGCTGGCGAAAACCTGGAAGACTGTCGTCAGTTTTTGAATGGTGAGCTGGCCGAAGATCCTTCCATCTCAATTGCTGATCGACCGTATTTTACCTTACAGGTAGGAACGACGCCACTTGGAGAAGACGCACGGACGGTTTATAAGGCATTTGTGACTCGGGCGTCTGAAGGCGGAGTGCTGTCAAGCCCGTTTCCAGCTTATGTGACGTGGATAAAGGTTAAGCAGAAAGGTAGTGGTCGGATTAAGTTTAACGGAGTGCTGAATGCTGAATTAAGTGTAAAGGAGGCTGTTTCGAAGTATAACAATGTAATGAAGAGTTTCTATCAGAAAGCGAATGATTGGGATTAACTAATTTGCATCCACTTAACTTAGCAAAAACATCTACAGCATTCAGATGCTTTGTGAAAAATTATTAACTTTTTAATTCTTCCTAGAACTTATGTTAGAAAAACTTCAAGAAAAATACACTTCTGTACTGGAGGAGAAGTTGCTAAAAACTATTGCACTAGTTGGTCAATTCCGGAAGTTAGCCAAAGGGGTTTCTTTAATCGATATTGGAGATCAATTGACGCACATGCCCCTGATTCTTAGTGGGGCAATTAGAATAATGAAGGAGGATCCAAATGGCAATGAGTTATTACTTTATTACCTTGAAATAGGAGATACTTGTGCAATGACTATTTCTTGCTGTTTAGGTGGAAAAAGAAGTAACATTCGAGCAGTAACGGAAAGTCCAACAGAGTTAATTCTCATTCCTGTTGCCTATATGGAAGAATGGACAGTAAATTATCAGTCTTGGAGGTCTTTTGTTTTTAATAGCTACTCGGTTCGGTTGGAGGAAATGCTAGAAGCAATTGATATTTTGGCGTTTCATAATATGGAAAGTCGGCTCTACAAATACCTGAAAGATAAGGCGATGGTTCGTTCTGATGGCGTATTGCAGATAACACATTCTCAAATTGCAGACGAGCTAAATTCTTCTCGGGTGGTCATTTCAAGGTTGATGAAAAAACTTTCTCTTGATGGGAAAATAAGAAACCAGCGAAACAACATTGAAGTTACAGCTTTAATGCCACGCAAATAGCTTGTCGGGGTTTTTGTTGAATTGCTTGGTAACACTTGTTACACTTTGTACAAAGAATATCCAGTATGTTTGTCCTACTATTTGTTAATTACAATCAAACGCATGGATTTTTTAATACACCCTTGGCCTTGGTATGTTGCTGGACCACTCATCGCCCTAGTCATGTTTTTACTCCTTTATTTTGGAGAGAGTTTCGGAATGTCTTCTAATCTGCGGACAATATGTAGTATGGCTGGTGGAGGCAAAGCGACCAATTTTTTTAGATTCGATTGGAAAAGTCAACAATGGAACCTTGTTTTTTTGTTTGGAGCTGTTTTAGGCGGTTTTCTTTCGGCCAACTACTTGACTTCAGAGGCACCGATCTTACTAAATCCGAGTACTGTCAATGCGTTGGAAGGACTGGGCTTCGCGAAACCGACGAGTGCTTATTTGCCTAAAAAATTATTTGGGGTCTCCGCTCTACAGTCTTTAAGTGGCATCTCCATCCTATTGTTTGGTGGGTTTTTAGTTGGTTTTGGTGCTCGATATGCTGGCGGATGTACATCTGGGCATGCCATCAGCGGATTAAGTAATTTGCAAGTTCCATCTTTACTTGCTGTTATCGGTTTTTTTATTGGTGGGCTTACGATGGTTCATCTTTTTTTCCCACTACTCTTTTAAACAAAAAATGATTTAATGAAATACCTAAAATTTTTATTTACGGGCATTCTCTTTGGTGTAATACTTTCGAAGGCAGAAATTATATCGTGGTACCGTATCATTGAAATGTTTCGTTTTGAATCCTTTCACATGTATGGTATCATTGGCTCGGCAGTTATCCTAGGCGCGATCGGCGTTCAAGTAATTAAAAGAAAGCAAGTAAAAACTAAGGAGGGAGGTCCGATAACGTTTTCTCCAAAGAGCATGAGCTTCCCAAGATATCTAATCGGTGGAATACTATTTGGTTTGGGCTGGGCGCTTGTAGGAGCTTGTCCAGGACCAATGTTTACGCTTATTGGATATGGTTATTTATCAATCGGGGTTGTTATTTTTGGAAGCTTAATTGGTACATTTACGTATGGATTATTTAGAAATAGGTTACCCCACTAATGGAAAAGCTTTCGAAAGAACTTTCTAAGTATTAAAAAAAACAAATGGACTATTATACACTGTTAGGCTACGTTGGTGCATTGATTATCGGTATAATCTTAGGTCTTGTTGGTGGTGGTGGTTCTATTTTGACGGTTCCAATTTTTGTATACGTCCTAGGAACAAACCCAATTGTAGCAACTGCTTATTCGTTATTCGTGGTTGGCTCTGTCGCATTGGTTGGTGCAATCAATAACCTTCGGAAAGGGCTCGTGGATGTAAGAACAGCAATCGTTTTTGCTATTCCTGCATTTATAGGGGTGTATTTGACTAGAGCTTTTCTAATACCAGCTATTCCTGATGTTTTATTTACTGTTGGCGATTTCACGTTATCAAAGGATACTGGAATCATGATCTTTTTTGCATTGATTATGCTATTGGCCTCTGTGTCTATGATTCGAAGTAGAAGGGAAGAAAAAACGATAAATTCTGACGTTTCCTACAATTACCCTATAATATTGATAGAGGGCCTAATCGTTGGGGTTGTAACTGGTATCGTAGGAGCTGGTGGCGGTTTTCTTATTATTCCTGCCCTTGTGCTTTTAGCAAAATTACCCATGAAAAAAGCAGTAGGGACCTCCCTGCTTATTATAGCAGTTAAATCCTTGATTGGATTTATTGGTGATCTTCAAAATATTGAAATAGAGTGGTCTTTTCTTCTTGTATTTACGAGTATTTCGATCGTTGGAATCTTCCTAGGCATGTATTTGTCGAATTTTATTGAAGGGAAAAAACTCAAAAAGGGATTTGGGTGGTTTGTCTTGTTGATGGGAATATATATTCTCGGGAGAGAGTTAGTGTAGGGTAACAATGGTTACCAATTCTTTTTTTTATTCTAAGTAAATTTGAATCGTTATTAATTATTAAAATCTTTTTTGATGAAAATCGAACAAATATATACTGGATGTTTAGCGCAAGGCGCTTACTATATTGAAAGCAATGGCGAAGTCGCTATCATTGATCCATTGCGAGAGGTACAAAATTATATAAATCTTGCTGAGAAAGCAGGAGCTAAAATCAAGTACATTTTCGAAACACATTTTCATGCTGATTTCGTGAGTGGGCACGTTACTCTTTCAGAAAAATCAGGCGCTCCCATCATCTATGGGCCGAATGCCGACCCCAGCTTTGAGGCAACGATTGCTACAGATGGCCAAGAATTTAAGCTAGGCGATCTAACATTTGTAGTACTTCATACACCTGGTCACACAATGGAAAGCACCACTTATCTACTTCGTGACAAAAACGGAAAGGATCACGCAATTTTTACAGGAGACACGTTATTTCTTGGAGATGTTGGACGCCCAGATCTTGCTCAAAAGATGGGAGAATTGACCCAAGAGGATCTTGCTGGTTATTCCTTTGATAGCTTGAGAAATAAGATTATGCCTCTAGCAGATGACGTAATTGTCTATCCTGCTCACGGTGCGGGTTCTGCTTGTGGGAAAAACATGATGAAGGAAACCGTTGATACATTAGGCAATCAAAAAAAGATGAATTATGCACTACGTGCTGATATGACCAAGGAAGAGTTCATTAAAGAAGTTACTGATGGTCTGTTACCGCCACCAGCTTATTTCCCACTTAATGTACAGCTTAATAAAGAAGGTTATTCTTCAATTGATCAAGTCCTAGCAAAAGGGCAACATGCCTTCACTCCCAAAGAATTTGAAGTTGCGGCAAATGAAACGGGAGCTGTTATACTTGATGTTAGACATCAGCATGATTTCGTAGCGGGACATATTCCAAGGTCTATTTTCATTGGTCTAAATGGTAGCTTTGCTCCTTGGGTGGGTAGTCTGATTAAGGATGTTCAGCAACCGATTCTCCTTGTTGTCGATGAAGATAAGATAGAACAAGCCATTACACGGTTATCAAGAGTAGGTTTTGACAATACATTGGGTTATCTGAAAGGAGGCTTTGACGCTTGGAAAGCTGCTGGACTGGAAATTGATAGTTTAGAGTCGATACCTGCAGAGGAACTGAAGACTATTTTACAACAAAACAGTGAAGCACCAGTCGTTGATGTTCGTAAACCTTCGGAGTATTTGTCTGAGCATATAAAAAAGGCGGAAAACGCGCCCTTGTCTGAACTAAACAACCATCTTGCTCATTTACCTGAAGAACGGTTCTATGTGCACTGTGCTGGTGGTTACCGCTCTGTTATTGCATGTTCGATTCTAAAATCTAGGGGTATTCACCATATCGTTGATATTGCTGGAGGGTTTGGAGCAATAAAGAAAAGTGGAATTGTAGTGTCTGATTTTGTTTGCCCAAGTACACTTTAATTTATATACCTTTAAAAGTTATTATCAATCAAATGAATAATTTCATTGTCACTGTTGTTTTATTAATAATTGGATCGGCATTGTTTTATATCAACATGAAGAAAGAAAGCACTCTTACTTCAAATTCTATTGTTCAAAATATTAATGCGAAACAGCTAAAAGAAATAATAAAGGACAATACCTCTATTCAGTTGGTAGATGTGAGAACTCAATTAGAGACGAAAGGTGGAATCATCGAATCTGCTGCTCATATTGATTTTTTCGCAAGTGATTTTGCTGATCGCTTTACTGATTTCGACAAAGAACAACCAATTTATCTCTATTGTAGAAGTGGAAAAAGAAGTCGAAGAGCCGCAACTATTTTAGAAAAAAAAGGATTTACCAACGTTTTTAACCTTGTAGGAGGTTATTCTGCTTGGTAAAACAATGCTGAATTTAAAATCACTTGTTATTTCTGGGTGTCCTTGTAATTTGTCTACCTATAATTGCAATGGTAAGGGAGTTTAAAGGCAAAAGGAGTAGAGTTTGAAGGAAACTTAATCTTTCTAAGATAAAACCAAATCTGAATGAAGGACTTTTTATATTAAAGGTTTTTGGATTTCCGAAGGCCTGTGTTTTCGGTCTAGGTAGTAAATCCCTTATAATCTATTGAAACACTGCCCCAAGTGCACCAAACACGGATTGGTAGGTCGCACTACTATCACTTGAAAACCAAGTGTCAGGATTTTGGCTAGACTGCAACACAAATCCATTTCCGTCTTGGTAGCAGCTAACAACAGTAGATGCCATGTTATTGCCTTCAATTGTTACTTTACTTATTGGATTGCCACCAGTAAAGCCATCCTTAAACCCAGTACCAGTTAACCGCACCAAGCCATTTAGATAAGTGTCTATCCTAGTAGAATCTGTTCCAACCCAGTTATTTCCTTGCTTGGATACAGTCTGTGTCTGTCCTCCAGACTCTACAGTTACCTTAGTGATGTTTGCTTTATCTAGACTGAGAAAACTACGGTCTCTAAACGCATCAAAGGGACGATTGAACCCCATAGCTATTGGTCCATCTACTGAATATACCTTATCTTCATTGTAAAGGCGTACATAGGATGTCATTGACTGCGGTTGCTGTTGAAAGGAAAACTTGCCCATCATGACATCAGCAAGCACCTTGCTTCCATTCATTGCTTTTACTCGGGTCCCTAGGCTGTCTGTTACCTCATATTTTGCCCATTTGTCCTTGCTTACTGCGGCTAGACTCTTGGGCTTTATACTTGAAAAGGTATTTAGCATTGCACCGGGACCATTTTGGTCTGCTTTCACTGTTTTACCCGCTTTCGTAACGGTCCATTTGCCACTAGCACGGCTCAGTTTGACTTCTTGTCCGTTTTCCTGCTTTGGGTACATCACAATATCAGTAATCTGAGCTGTGTCTAGTTTTACTAGCTCCTTTCTGATATTCGATTCTGCACTCCCAGATCCAAATTTTGTTGACAGAAAATAAGCTCCAACCAACAAAAGCAATATAATAAGGAGTGATGTATTATTTAGTTTCTTTGCCATGACATTAAAATATTCAATGCTAAAATCAATAAATGGAATTAATAGTTTTGCTGCATACGCTTCATTCGTTGGCTTCTTCTGCGGTTGAAGCGGAAAAATCCGTACAACAGCACTAAGCCGATCGGCAATAACAAATTCAAGTATTTAAGTGTTGATTTTTTGCCGTCAGGAATTTCTTCTAATGGACGAGACGTGGCACCTCTAGTTCTTAGATCAATCAAACCCGTATCGTCTGACAACCAATCTACACCGTTGACCAATAAGCTGATATTATCTTTTGGTTTTTGTTGTTGCTGTTGCCCTCGAGGACCATTTACTGCAAAATCACCATCTGAAACCACCACAATTTTTGAAGGAACGTTGCCTACTATATTTCCTTCCAATACACCGGCTACCACCAAATTAGACATCGGAAAATCCTGACCAGTCCATCGCTTTTGAACATCAAACTGCATGGGCGTATTAATGGTGCCAGAACGTGCGGATGAATAAGCGATTGGTGTAAACGTGGTGCTCGTGTCTCCTGAATAAGTAATCGGACTTGCAAATTGAAGCATAACCGCCTCCAGTCCTTTTGTAATCGGATGATCAGAAAACTTACCAATATTAGGGAAGTAGGGAAATTTGACTTGCATTGGAAACGGGAAATTCCCTTGTCTCACAGAGATTTGTCCCGCGTTGTTGTCTACGATAAAGCTTGGATTTATCTGTACTCCTTTTTGAGCCAGCCACCCTTCTATACCTGTAGTACTAGTGGTGCCTTGCGCGGTTGAGAAATCACCTTTTACTGAATTGACACCCAGGAATAATTTTCCGCCCCGTCCTAGAAATTGGTCAAGGGTTGCAAAGTGCTGAGGAGGCATAGAGTCTGTAGGTGCGATCATTGCAATCGTTCCATACTTCATAGGGATTTCAGCATCTAGCGTTACGGGTTCAGGCGTATATAGAATCGCCATTGCTTGATACGCTTGGGGAAATTGGTCGATTCCAGGTTCTCCGTGACCACTCACAAATCCGATTGACGGTTTATTCGTTACCGCCATTTTTTTAATTCCTGTTGTCAATGCGTATTCCATGGCGCCTCCTGGCTGAATGAAAGGAATGATGTCTTCTTGCTCACCAACCTTTACAGAAGCGGCTAGATAAGCGCGCTGATTCACCATTTGATCCTTTTCTCGAATCTGGATCATTACGGGTTGTACTCCTTTCTGCTGAATTTCCTGTTCTAACTGTTGATCAGTATTGGGGTCTTTAAACTCATAGGCTACCTTTCCTTTAGACCGATTGTTGTATTCAATCAGCAAATCTCTAAACTCATCTTTGATAGATGCATACTGAGTTGGTAGACCTTCTGTAAAGTAGGCTGTTATTGTAACCGGCTCCTCCAGATTGTTTAGTATATCCTCGGTTGCTCTACCAAGTGTGTATTGTTTATCTTCTGTAAAGTCTGCCCTAAAAAAGAATTGTTTGGACAGTAAATTGACCACCAGAAGAATTGCCGCAATGATTAATACGGATGTATAATTTTTCATAATTCTCTTGATTATCGATTTGTAATGCTTACCTCTGCTAATAAAATTCCAATAGTAGTCAAGGATAAAAAGTAAATTAAATCCTTGGTATCAATTACTCCTCTTGCAATAGATTCATAGTGATCTCTAACACTTAAGGTTTGAAAAACCTCGCTAATTAGTCCGTTTGTTTGCATAGAAAGGAAGAAAAA
This sequence comes from uncultured Saprospiraceae bacterium, assembly GCA_937959115.1. Taxonomy (GTDB): domain Bacteria; phylum Bacteroidota; class Bacteroidia; order Chitinophagales; family Saprospiraceae; genus JAHDHB01. Next base: position 18,006 of record CALGAW010000033.1, on the reverse strand, counting down.
TACAAAGCCTAAGAAAAAGCAAATCACCAAGCCCAATAAAAAGGCGACAATCTGACTTTTTGTAATGCTACTTGCAAACAAGCAAAGACTAATGTATGATGCGCTAACAAGGATGAGTCCTAGATATCCACAAATCGTTGCTCCATGATCAATATTGCCGAGGTAGGCAACTGTGAAGTAGTATGGTAGTGTAAAGGCAAGGGCAATTACAACGAGTAAAAAACAAGCGACAAACTTGCCAATTACAACTTGCCGATCACTCACTGATTTGGTTAATAATAACTCTATGGTTCCCGTATTCTTTTCTTCTGCCAGCATACCCATTGTTATTGCTGGTATGAAAACCATTAACAATACTCCTGCCCAAAAGAAAAAAGTACGTAGACTAGCCTGATTGGTTAAGAAAACATCACTTAATATAAACCAAGTAAATAGGCCGCAAAGAAAAAGGAATATAGTTAAAAGAAAATAAGCGACTAGAGAATCAAAGAACGTGCTTAATTCTTTCTTCGCGATTGTCCAAATTGCGTTCATGTGATTGTTGTTTTAATTGATTAATTAAGTGTCAAATCTCGGAAGATGTCTTCCAGTTTGGTTTCTAATGGTGTCATTTCAAGTAATGTCCAACCATTTTTTACACAAAGTTTAAATATTTCCTTAGCGGAACTTACTTCCTTAACACTTTGGATTTCAAATAATTGTTTCTCTCTATTTTTGATGTCAACGACCTCTGTACTATATAATTGTTGAAGACCTTGGAAAACGGCATCCAATTGTCCATCCTCAATGCGCACCTGCAATACCTCAGAGCCTTGTGCTTGTTTGCGAAGGGTTGCTGAGGTTCCATCTGCTACAATTTTACCGTTGTTAATGATTAGAATTCTGTCGCAAGTGGCCTCCACCTCAGGTAGAATATGCGTGCTCAGTATGACTGTTTTCTCCTCTCCAAGCTTCTTGATCAATTCTCGGATTTCGACAATCTGATTCGGGTCAAGACCTGTCGTCGGCTCATCCAAAATCAGAATTTGCGGATCGTGGATCATGGCTTGTGCGATACCGACTCTTTGCCGATATCCTTTAGACAATTCTCCAATTTTCTTGTGTTTTTCAGCATTTAGACCGCATAGACGAATCATCTCTCCCATTCTTCCAGGGATGTTTGACTTGTGTACACCTTGCAATTCAGCACAGAACCATAAGTAATCCATAATAGGCATTTCTAAGTACAATGGATTGTGTTCTGGGAGATAACCAATGTGTTTTTTCAGTTCATCAGCATTCTCGGAGACTAATTTACCATCGATTGTCACCTCTCCACTCGTTGCTTTGATATAGTTGGTCAGAATTTTCATCGTCGTTGTCTTTCCTGCTCCGTTTGGACCAAGAAACCCAAGGATTTCGCCTGTTTTTACATTAAAAGAAATCCCATCAACGGCTTTTTGTGGACCATAAGTTTTTGTAAGATTGTTTATCACAATATCCATAAGCTGTTTATTTTAGTAGAAGTGTAAGCTGAATTCCGTTTAAGTGAAAGAGGAATTTGCTTAAACTTCGTGAGCTGCTTAAAAATTGACTGGCAAAAATATTAAATTTTTTCGCTTTTTGAAAAACAGTTTGAAGTTAAATTCTCGTTAATTTTTAATTTGTAAAGTATAGCAATACTAAGGATCTATAGATATCCGTTATATTTGGCGGTATATTTGAAGTATTCACAATAAAAAAGAATCGTGATCAGATATTTCTTTCTATTCATTTCAATACTATTGAACCTAACATCCGTTTATAGTCAAAACTATAAATGGCAATGGTCACAAGGGTTTGGTAGTGAACAATCCGACTGGATAAAGTCCTTAAAAGTAGATAATCTAGGGAATAGTTATGCCTTGGTAGAGTTTGAAGGAGACCAGTTCGATTGTGCTTCAGAAAAAATCAATAATTTTAATTCTCAAATTGAGAAAAAGGGTTATTTCTTGGGAAAATTCGACTCAGATGGAAAATTAGTTTGGAAGAAAAATTTAAATAGCCAATCTAACTCTACTTTTCACTTTCTTGAAATTGACTTCGAAGGAAACTGCTATGTAACGGGTGTTTTTAATGAACAATACGCCTATATCGATCATATCAAGTTTCACAATAGCACTGGTCTTGACAGAACCAACGATGCCTTTATTGCCAAAGTTGACAAAAATGGCAAAACACAGTGGGTAAAACTGCTTGGCGCAATTGGAGATGATGTCATCACACACCTTGAGGTAGACGGGTCAGGAAATTCGAACTTGATCTACCTAGGAGCAATCGGTAAACACGACGAAAGAGAAGCTGGCACGCACAAAGATAAAGGGTTGAAATTCTCTACACGGTACGTCAGTAAATACATCATCCGCTACAATTCAGATGGCAAACGCCAATGGGTAAATGAGATCATCGCACGCCAAATGAATACCACAAGGTTTGTGGATATGGCAGCTGACGAATTAGGCAATCTTTACCTTACAGGCAGCTATGATGGCGATTTCGCCTATATCGAAGATATCAAAATCAGAACCAACAATACCGCATTCCCCAATAAGTTTCTCATCAAAATTAACCCGCAAGGTGAAGTAGAATGGGCGGATAACGGATATGGTGATTTTGTTGAAGCGGATGAAGTTGGGAATCTATTTATCCTAGGAAAGTTTAATGCTGGATACACTGCGTTTCTCGACATTTATCACGAAACACTTGAAACCACTGAAGGGGAAGACTTATACATCGTGAAGTTTGATTCTGATGGCGAATACCTATGGTATAAAACATTCGGATCCCTACAAGGAACGACTGAATGGTCAAGCGGTGCTGCAAGTGGTTACAGCACACCTTATAAATTTAGATACGGGCAAGATGGTAACTTATATTTATTGGGACACTTTACGGGTGATTCAATGTTTGGTGAGTACAAAATATACAAGGAAGGCATGCACTTGATTCGCTTAGATGAGGAAGGCTCGTTCTTCCCACCAATCACTTGGATCAAAGACGATATCATTGACAATCCTGACAATCCACTGCAAAACTATCAAGGAGCCGACGCCTTGTTGTATGATTCTGGGCTCAGTATTGATGATGGCGTCTTCAACACCACCGACATCGAAGTGGACCCAAATGGCAACCTTCGGCTTGCTGGACACCAATACAATGCAGAACTGTTGCTCGCTCGTCAAAAACTGGTCAACTCTTTTGCTCATGAAAAAAAGGCGACGATCTGGCTAGGTAAACTGATTCCTGAAGAGTAAAAGCGCAATCCCATGTCTTGTCCTGAAATAGCTTTACACGACACTTAACCAATAAAAAAAGGCCCAAATCAAAAGACTTGAGCCTAGCTAGGTATTGTAATTTTCAATAGTTTATTTGCTTGCCATTGGTGACAATGTTTGTATTTCCTTTGTTAGGACCTTTGTAAAAGTGTATAGTTCAATCGTGATATTCGATGCATTTTCTTCAGCATAACTCCACTCATAAATATTTCCGTTTAAATCAAATTGATCCCACATCTGCTCAGCAAAGATGATTTCATCATTACCATTTTTGATCACAATTTCCTTTGCAAAACCATTGATTTCTTCAAGATCAATGAAAAGAATTTTTTCTTCTAGGTCTAGAAAGAAGCAGTTGTCTGTAGATGTTTCTGCTGGGGTCAATTGCATTTCACCGTTACCCAATTCACCATTATCATTGTTTGCGAATACTGTAAATGTAAAAAGGATAGAGATAACGATTGTTGTGATAACTGACTTCATGCTTAATTAATTTAGTTGTGTTGGTTACTGATTACATTGAGCAAGTTGCAGGAATTTTTAACGTCACACAAATACCCTTTTCCATAATAGATTGATTTTGAACCAACTTGTGACAACTAATATGAAACAGAATCCAACCAAACTCCTTATCAGACTGCTTGCCTTATGACAACAGTGAACCACCAATATTAATATTATTTGTGACAGCAGAATTAAACTCTTGCAGTAGCTAGTTAATTCATTATCAATTAACAGTATACAAAAATTTGTAACTCAGCTTAACAATAAAAAAATGTTTTAAGAACAAGATTAAAATTTAGGAAAGAAGAGATCTTGGCTATTATTCACACTAAAAACGATACAAAACACCAAAATTCGTCACATCAAATCACCCTTCGAAGCAAGAATCACTTGTATGCTATTGCCGTATTAAGCTTATGATTGATTGTATTGAAGTAAATGGTAATTTAATCTTATTGTTTCCTTTGATAGATCAGCATCACCCCACATCAAAAAAATCACCAGTATTCCGACTTTTGTAACTGAGTTTCGAGGCCGCCCGCTTCTTCTGTCGAGCAAGAATGGCTCGCGCAATACAGATATTAGCAGGTTCCTTGTTTTCCAATGAAAAGGCTTGCTGCAAAACACGCTCATCTACATCCATTTGATAAAGAATCTGCATTAAGTATTCCAGTCGCTTCTCAAGATACCAAGCTACTGCATCACCAAGATAGTCCAACAGTGCTGCTTCATCTGCAAATCCGTCATCCTGCTCTAACTCAAGCGCTTGAAATACCAGCTCCCTAGTTTTTGTAAACAGTTGATCAGTTCCCATAGTTAGCGGTTGATCGGTTTTACCATACTCGTATTGATTCGAGCATACAGATATTGGTCTTGAAACCGCCCCTTGAAAAAATGCACATCCCGCAACAGACCTTCCTTCTCAAACCCACACTTCTTCAATACCCGCTCCGAATCCACATTGCCAGGAGTAACAAAGGCTTCTATCCTATGCACTTCGTATTCAAACGTCGCAAAGTCGATAATCGCTTGAACTGCTTCCGTCGCAAACCCTTGCTTCCAAAACGAAGGATTGAGGTCGTAACCAATCGTCGCCTTGCGTTTAGGGTTTATTCTATTGTAACCACAAGTCCCAATAAGTTTAGAATCAAGAAAAATCCCCCAGCGAATACCATTGTTCGTTTCAAACCGTTTTTGATACAACTCTATGATTTCCCTACATTGATCCTTCTTTGTTAACTTATCGATGTCATAATATTTCATCGCCTCCGCGTTACCATAGACAAGAAAGAGATCATCTGTTTGCTCAACCGTAATCCGATCTAACTTAAGACGAGTCGTTTCGATTTTAGGAAATTCTAACGTTTTGGACATGGTAACTTTATTTTTAAGAAGCGCAAGGTAGTTATTTTACAACTTCTCTGCCAAGAAATTTCCTGTATAGGAAGTTTTCTCCTTGACCAAATCTTCTGGAGTCCCTTGGAAAACTAGATGGCCACCATCTTCTCCGCCTTCAGGGCCAAGATCGACAATCCAGTCCGCTGATTTTATAACTTCCATGTTGTGCTCTACCACCAAAACGGTATGCCCTTTCTCTACTAGCGCGTTCAACGCATCGAGCAGTTTGCCAATGTCGTGAAAATGTAGACCGGTCGTTGGCTCATCAAAAATAAAGACAATGTGGCTAGATGCTTTATCTCGATTAAGAAAAGACGCAAGCTTCACCCGCTGAGCTTCTCCACCACTTAAGGTACTAGAAGACTGTCCTAGTTGCACATAGCCAAGGCCTACATCATTTAAAGGTTTTATTTTGGTAATAATATCCTTTTCTTCCTTGAAAAAATCAAGCGCTTCCTCAATACTTAAGCACAGCACCTCATAGATCGATTTGTCCTTGTATCGAACATCAAGCACCTCTTGTTTAAAGCGTTCTCCTTGACATTCCTCACAGACCAATCGCACATCTGCAAGGAATTGCATCTCAACAACTGTCTCGCCTTCTCCCTTACAGTTTTCACAGCGTCCGCCTTCTACATTAAAAGAAAAGTGCTTCGGCTTAAACCCACGCACCAACGATGTCTGCTGCTCAGAAAACAGCTTACGGATAGCATCATAAGCCTTTACATAAGTCACAGGATTAGACCTCGATGATTTCCCGATTGGATTTTGATTAATCATTTCTACCTGAGTGATTACCTCGGTGTCACCTGATAATTCAAAGAAATCTCCTGGCTTGGTCGGCAAGGGCTCATCAAGCAATTCCTTTAATGCAGGATACAAAATTTGCTTGACCAAGGTCGTTTTTCCTGATCCAGAAACGCCCGTTACTGCAATCAATGTGTTTAAGGGAAGCGTGACATCTATATTCTTTAAATTATGATGACAAGCCTCCTTGATAACAACTTTGTTCGACGACTTTCGCCTTCGTTCTGGTACAGGAATTTGCATCTTTCCAGTCATGTAGCCAACCGTTAAGCTATCTTTTGCCTTTTTAAGAATGTCCTTGTACGGCCCAGCATACACCAATCCTCCACCATGGATTCCAGCTTGAGGACCAATATCGACTAGGTAATCACTGTTTTTAATAATGTCTTCTTCGTGCTCTACTACCACAACGGTATTTCCTAGATCGCGTAAGGATTTTAGCACATTCACCAAGCGCCCAGTATCTCTTGGGTGTAGGCCAATGCTTGGTTCATCCAATATATACATAGAGCTTGTGAGGTTACTTCCTAGCGTTCTAGTAAGGTTTATACGTTGTGTCTCTCCACCACTAAGGGTAGAGGAAATACGGCTTAGGTTTAAGTAGCTCAGCCCCACGTCTAGCATAAACTCCAAACGTGTATTGACTTCAAGGATGAGTCGGTTGGCAATGGTTCTGTCATGCTCATTGAGTGTAATAACATCTAGGAAGACTTTTAAATGCTTAATCGGCATGGTCACAAGGTCAGAAATGCTTTTCCCATCGATTTTCACATATTGGGCATCCGGTCTTAATCGATTACCATCACATTCATGGCATTCCGTTTTTCCTCGATATCTTGCGAGCATTACTCTATTTTGAATTTTATAGAGTTTTGCTTCCATTTCCTTGAAGTAATCGTCGATTCCCTTAAAGAATTTGTTGCCCTTCCAAACCAAGTTTTGCTGTTTTGTGGTCAAATCTTTATAAGGACGGTGGATTGGGAAGTCAAATTTTATCCCATTTTTAATTAATTTTTCTTTCCATCTCGCTCCCTTTTCTCCTTTCCAAGCGGCAACTGCTCCTTCATAAATAGAAAGGTTCTTATTTGGGATTACCTTGTTTTTGTCAATACCCATTATCTTTCCATAGCCCTCACAAACCTTACAGGCACCGAACGGATTGTTATAATTGAAAAAATGAGGGGTCGGCTCTACAAACTCAATTCCGTCTATCTCAAATCGGTTATTGAAGCGTTTCTGTTCCTTGCCAATCACATCTACCAGACACTCACCAGTGCTTTCAGCAAAGGCAGTTAAAACTGAGTCTGCAACCCTTTTGAGGTTTTCTTCGTCTACACTAACAACAACACGATCAATAAGTACAAAAATTTCGCCTTCCGATTCAAATTCTACTTTTTTACCATTTAGCAAATTATTTTCAAGGATGTCTTCAATTTGACAGAGTTCATTCTCAAGTAGAATTCTAGTATATCCTTTTTGCAACAAGAACTTTAATGTTTCTTCATGATTGTTAAATCTTTCTGGTTTAACAGGAGCGAAGAGTTGTATTTTAGTTCCAATTTCAAACTGTTGAATATAGTCGACAACATCGGAGATCTGATGTTTTTTGACTTGTTTACCAGAAACGGGAGAAAACGTTCTTCCCGCACGAGCATACAGGATTCTCAGGTAGTCATAAATCTCCGTTAGAGAGCCAACTGTTGATCTAGAATTACGGGTTGTCACTTTTTGTTCAATGGCAATCGCAGGGCAAATGCCTTTAATGTAGTCAACATCCGGTTTTTTCATACGCATTAGAAACTGCCTAGCATAAGAGGAGAGGCTTTCAACATATCGTCGTTGGCCTTCAGCAAACAATGTATCTATAGTAAGGGATGATTTTCCAGAACCCGATACACCAGTTACTACGATTAGAGTATTCTTAGGAAGTTCTACATCAATATTTTTCAAATTGTTTGCACGGGCTCCTTTTATGAAAATGGAATTTTTTTTGTGCTCTTGTAAAATATTTTCAGAATTAGTTCGTTTTGACATAGATTGATCTATTGATAACAGTATGATAACAGTCTTTTATCTTTTTTTTGTAAAATTAGTGTTAAAACTGTTAATAAGAGATTAATGTTGTTGCTTTGGAACTTTTTTTGAAATAATTTAAGACAATAAATATTATTTACTAATAAAAATACAAATTATAGCGGTCAAAATTTTACACTTACTTAATCTCAAGTTTACATATTTAAATGTACTGTTATGGAAAATAAGAAGTTAATGGACCGCGAGCTTATTCACGCCTATCTAGGTGGAGAAGAGAAAGCCTTTGAAACGCTGCTAAACAGACACAAAAGCAAAATCTATACGTCAATCTATCTGTTTGTTAAAGATGAAAGTCTTGCAAATGATATCTTTCAAGAGACGTTTATCAAAATAATTGATACCATTCGAAAAGGAAAATATAACGATGAAGGAAAGTTTCTTCAATGGGCCTTAAGAATTGGATACAATCTTTGTGTTGATAATCATAGAAGAACAAAAAGAATCCCTTTTGTTGCTCCTAACGAAGAATTTGATATCTTTGATGTAATTCAAGATCCTTCTAGGAATGCAGAGTCTACTATTATTAGAAGCCAAACGCATCAAAAGATCAGAGACATCATTGATCAACTGCCTGAAGAACAGAAAGAAGTGTTGATTTTAAGGCATTATGCCGACCTTAGTTTTAAGGAAATTGCTGACTTGACGAGAGTAAGCATTAATACCGCCCTCGGAAGAATGAGGTATGCGATTATCAACATGAGAAAAATAATTGAAGAAAATGCAATAACTTTGCAATAAGATTTTATTCCTTTTATTAGGTGTAAATCTATGTTACTGCCCTGGTTCCCAAGCTGGGGCTTTTTTTATGTACACACATCAAATATTCTTTCCTTTTACATTTTTTGGCATAACATATGATGTATTTATAATAAATATTCAATGCAATATTGAATTTTTAGTATTATTGTAACAAAAAAAGGAATGCAAGAAGAAATAGACTTTTATTTTGATGAATCTAAAGAAGCCATGGCAGCTACTGTTGTTCATTTACAAAAAGAATTAAAGAAAGTAAGAACGGGTAAAGCAAACCCTGGTATTTTTGATTCGGTAATGGTTGATTACTACGGGTCTCCGACGCCACTAAAACAGGTGGCAAACGTAGGAACCATAGACGCCCGAACACTTAACATCCAGCCTTGGGAGAAAAAAATGATTGATCCGATTGAAAGAGCTATCTTCGAAGCAAACCTTGGGCTTACCCCTCAAAATGATGGTGAGAATATCAGAATCACCATTCCAATGCTCACAGAGGAACGAAGGAAAAACCTCGTTAAACAGATTAAAGCACTCACCGAAGATGCTAAAGTCGGTATCCGAAATACCCGAAGAGACTTAATGGAACTCCTTAAAAAAGCAGTGAAAGATGGCTACCCAGAAGACATGGGCAAAAAAGCAGAAGCAAAGGCACAACAAATGACTGATGACTATACTAAACAGGCTGAAGACTTTGCTGCGATTAAGGAAAAAGACATTATGAAAGTCTAAGCATTGAGGCAACAGCTACTGGTCTAAGACAGCCTTCGCAGCCCAATAACCACACATACCATGCACACCCCCACCTGGCGGCGTAGAAGCAGAGCAGATAAATAGCTTCGAGTTGGGAGTCTTATAGGGATTCAGCCTTGCAACTGGACGAGTAAACAGCTGTGAGAAGTTAGCCGCACCGCCCGTCACCGCTCCACCATTAAAATTCGGGTTGTAGCGCTGATAGTCACTCGGAAAAGTCTTATGCCTAGCAAGTATTAAATCCTTGAACCCAGGTGCAAACCGCTCTACTTGATTTTCTATAGCCACCGTTCGATCAACTGTCGAGCCATTCGGAACATGGCAGTACGCATAACCAGTATGCTTCCCCTTTGGTGCACGAGAGGAATCGAACTGACTTTGCTGACAAAGGATAAGATAAGGCTTGTCGCAATGCTTACCTTCCCACGCCATTTTCTCACTAGTCACAATCTCTTCTATCCTTCCTCCAATATGAACCGTAGACGCCTCGAGGCATCGTGGATCACTCCAAGGAATTGGTCCATCCAACGCCCAATCTAGCTTAAATGTTCCAGGGCCAAAACGATACTGCATCAACCGTTTTTTATAACGTTCTGGCAATGCATCACCAGCAATCGTCGCCAATTGATGCGGATCAGTATCAAAAACATATGCATCCGCTTCAGGCAAATCAGATAATTGGTTGACTCTGAAATCAGTTTGAATCTCACCACCTAAATGCTTAAAATACCCCGCAAGTGCTTCAGTGATCTTGGTTGAACCTCCTTTCGCAACAGGCCAGTCAATCAGATGACCAGTAACGGCAAACATCATCCCCAATGCAGAAGTAAAGGAGTAATCAAGCGGCAACACACTATGCGCAGCACATCCAGCAAACAAAGCACGTGCACGATGTCCTTTAAACTTTAATTTAGCAAGCATCGTACTAGGCAACATAGCGTTCATCCCAAAACGTGCCAACAAAAAAGGGTGTTTGGGAAAACCGAGTGGCTTGAGGCTGTCTTCTAATAAGGCATTGCCATTGTTGACGAAGTATTGGAATGCCTTGGTCCACTTTTCCCGATCTTCTCCCAGGGTTTTTCCTGTTTTCTCAAGCGATTTATACAGTAGGATAGCTGGTTCTCCATCAAGGGGATGTGCGATTGATGCTTGCGGGTATGCCCACTCCAGGCCAAAATCGGCAAGCGGCAATTGATTAAAGAAAGGTGACAGCGCACCCATAGGGTGAACCGCAGAACAATAATCATGATGAAAACCCGGTAATGTCAGCTCCGCGGTCCTCGTTCCACCTCCAATTGTTGAAGCGGCCTCCACGACCAACACATTTCTGTTGTTTCTGGCAAGCTCAATGGCAGCAGCAAGGCCGTTAGGCCCAGCACCGATTACTATGGCGTTATATTTTGGCATTCAGATGTCAAAATAACAACCTTTTTGCGTGATTATCAACAATATTCACTTTTTACAACCTTTAGAGTGTGTCCTTTAGAAACGTAGGGTTTAAGGCTTAATATTAAAAAACTAAAAACATATTCAAATAAAAGACAAAAAGAACCCAAATAAGTGACATTTTTTGTATAAAGTCTATTTTTTTACTACTTTTGGAACTCTAACACTCCTCTATTAACGTACAACGTTACACTGCTCTTAGAGCTATTGGCAATTAAAAGAAATAGTATAGCATGGCCGAAATTAAATATACCGAAGACAATATACGTTCCCTAGACTGGAAAGAACACATAAGAATCCGACCAGGAATGTACATTGGAAAGCTTGGTGATGGGAGTTCACCGGATGACGGTATTTACATTCTTGTAAAAGAAGTCATTGACAACTCAATTGATGAATTCGTTATGGGGCATGGTAAGGTGATTGAGATGAAAGTCACTGAAAACAGTGTTAGCATCCGAGATTTTGGACGAGGAATTCCATTAGGGAAAGTGATCGACTGTGTCTCGAAAATTAATACTGGTGGAAAATACGACTCTAAAGCATTTAAAAAATCAGTTGGACTGAATGGTGTCGGTACCAAGGCCGTCAATGCCCTTTCTGGTTATTTTAAAGTAGCTGCGGTAAGAGATGGAAAGATAAAAGTCGCCGAATTTTCAAAAGGAGAGGTTACAAACAATGCGAAAATTGCAAAAACCGACGAACGAAATGGTACTTGGATAGAATTTAAACCAGATACTGAAATATTTCGAAATTATAAATTTCAACATGATTTCTTAATCAACCAAATCTGGAATTATTGTTATCTAAATGCTGGATTGAAGATCAATCTAAATGGAAAATCTTACTTTTCTCGTAATGGTTTGCTGGATTTGTTGAATAATAAAACAGATAGTGAATCCCTTCGCTATCCTGTGATTCACCTAAAAGGCGACGATATCGAAGTTGCGATGACACACAGTAGTCATTACGGTGAACAATACTACTCGTTTGTAAATGGACAGTATACAACACAAGGAGGAACGCATCAGCAAGCATTTAGAGAATCTATCGTAAAAACAATTCGAGAGTTTTACGGTAAGAATTATGATGCAACAGACATTCGTGCTTCAATCGTAGCGGCTATTAGTGTCCGTGTAGAAGAACCAGTGTTTGAATCACAAACAAAAACCAAACTAGGGTCCAGAACAATGGGACCAGATCAACCAACAGTTCGTACATTCGTAAACGATTTTGTCACGAAACACTTAGATGATTATTTGCATAAAAACCCTCCAGCCGCAGAGGCACTGCTCAAGAGGATCATGCAATCAGAACGCGAACGAAAAGAAATTGCAGGTGTTAAGAAACTAGCCAATCAGCGAGCAAAAAAGGCAAATCTCCACAACAAGAAACTAAGAGATTGCAGAATCCACTTTAGCAAAAAGAAAAAAGAAGGCCACGAAAAGAGTATGCTCTTTATCACTGAAGGGGATTCAGCTAGTGGATCCATTACCAAGGCCCGAGACGTCCTTTCTCAAGCCGTATTTAGTCTCCGTGGAAAACCGCTTAACTGTTATGGGTTGACCAAAAAGATAGTTTACGAGAATGAAGAGTTCAACCTGTTACAGCATGCCCTAGATATTGAAAACGGGCTTGATGATCTGAGATACAATAAAGTAATCATCGCAACTGATGCAGACGTTGATGGTATGCACATTCGCCTATTACTGTTGACTTTCTTTTTGCAGTTTTTCCCTGATCTCGTAAGAAATAATCACCTTTACATTCTAGAAACACCTTTATTCCGCGTACGGAATAAGAAGAAAACGTACTATTGTTATTCTCATGATGAAAAGCTAAATGCCATAAAGGCCCTGACTGGTAAGCCAGAAATCACACGATTTAAAGGACTGGGAGAGATTTCTCCTAGCGAATTCGGCGATTTTATTGGAGAAGACATGCGCCTTGAACCTGTACATCTAACAGATGGAATTAGTATTGAGGAAATCCTACAATACTACATGGGCAAAAACTCTCCCGACCGACAACGGTTTATCATCGATAATCTCAGATTTGACTTGGATGAAATTGAAGAAGAGGTCGAAATTGAGGCTGTTTAAAACTGTTTTGCCTTTTCCTAGTCCTATAATCGCAAGAGAATGTAGCGAATTAATTAGAAGGTAATCAGTCTAATAAGATATTGTGTGTACAAAATGAATTCATTCTGTACACACAATATTGTTTAATAATCGAACTCAGTGCATTACAAATTATTGATTGTCAAGCATTATGTCATTTGTATATTTGTTTTTTTTACAAATTGACTCTCGTATGTTAAAATGTTGTTAAAATTATTGTATTTTTATCAGTAGAGTGCAAAAACTACTTAGGGAGTACTTTCAATACAAACAACAATACTACTGAATTAGAATTACTTTGGCAGACATTATTAAACTTATCCAATATGTTTAGCATGGCGGAGATGTATAATGTCTTAAAATGAATTTAAGATATGAGACGATTATTCCCATTGCTAATTGCAATTATAATCCCAATTGCGATATTCGGTCAAAACCAAGCCAATATTTGGCATTTTGGAGATGGAGCTGGTCTAGATTTCAATACCGTTCCACCAACAGCAATAACTACAGGAGCCACTTACAACGAGCCTACTCAAAATCATTCAGAAGGAACATCTGTCATTTGTGATGATACAGGAGGTCTTTTATTTTATTCAAATGGTGAACAAGTATGGGATAAAAACCATACAGTAATGCCAAATGGAACGAACCTCTTAGGTCACCTATCGTCTACCCAAAGCTCTCTTATTGTTCCTATGCCAGGTAGTCAACGATACTTTTATCTCTTTACAAACGATGGTTTTTTTGAAGATACTTTAAAGTACGGACTAAGATATTCGATTGTTGACATGTGTCTAAACAATGATAATGGAGACATCCTTCCAAACAGAAAAAATGTATTCCTCCTAGATTACTCCTCAGAAAAACTAACCGCAGTTAAACATAGCAACAATAGAGATTATTGGATTATAACCCAAAAGTACGACACAAATAATTTTCACGCATACCTACTTTCTCCTGCAGGAATTTCCGACTCCCTTATCTCAAGTGTAGGAACAATTCATAGAGATTATTGTGTTCCGACGACCAACCCAACTAAAGCTTCAATGGGAATGTTAAAAGCATCTCCCAATGGTTCAAGGCTGGTCTGCCTAAGTGGACAAGGCTGCAACAACATTTCTGAACTATTTAATTTCAATCGTTTTACTGGGGCAGTCACCAATCCCATCAACCTTAACACCGATGCTACGGCAGTAGGACTTTATGGTGCATCGTTTTCACCCGATAGTAGAAAACTTTACATTTCCAGCTTCATTAATAATGATAATGTTTATCAATATGATTTAACATCAAATATTCCTGCTACAATAATTGCCTCAAAAACAATCGTTGCCCAGCACCTTGGAGGTCCATGGTACATGGGAATGTCTCTTGGCCCAGATGGCAAAATATATGTAGCCGTAAGAAATCAAACCGCAATATCGGTAATCAATAATCCCAACCTTCTTGGTGGTGCGTGTGGATTTGTAGATGGTGCAGTGCCCTTAAATGGTCGATTTTGTAGCCTAGGCTTACCAAACTTATTGGATTCTTATACCTACACAAACACCACTGTTGATTGCCTGATTCCTCAAGCTTGCAGCACCCCTGGCGTAAATGACAAAGATAATGACGGCGTAGCTGACCCTGTAGATAATGACAAAGATAATGATGGCATTGTCGATATTAATGAAGTAGAATTGTCATCGTTTGATGTTATTCTGAATAGTGGAGGCAGACAAATCATAACCTATAACACGTTATCTCATATTGGAGTTCAAAATTGTGTAACAACGACGCTCTTCGGTGATATTGCTGTAGATGCGAACACGGGACTGCTGTACGGCATTCAGTTCACAGGAAATCCAACTCTTTTCCAAGTTGACATGAATACTTGTGCAGAAACAGCTATTGGCCAGTTTACATTGCCTGTTGGGACATTCCCAAGTGCCAATGCGCTAGCATTCCTCCCAGATGGCTCAATAATCATAGGTGGAGGAACATCAATTGTTTATAGAACTCCTACTCTAGTACCAATCGCACCTGCAGTTTGGGTCAATTTTGGAACAGGAACTGCAGCAGGAGACTTTGTATATTCTAATGGAAACGTATATGTCGCATGGAACGGTCCAGGAGCAGGTGTAAATATTTATGAGGTTACAATCGATGCTGCATTTAACTATGTTAGTCATGTAGACCTAGGAAATATCACAGGCACAATTTGGGGGCTTACTGCTGATTGTGGTGGCTCACTCCTTGGAGTTGGACCTAATACCTATGTACAAGTATATCCAGGAAATGGAAACCTAACTTTTCAAGACTTGCCTTACAACGGTCCAGCAACATCGATATGGGGAGCGGCTCCTCTTAATACAACCTTATCTGAACTCTGTGATACAGACCAGGACGGCATACCCAATCACTTTGATCTAGATAGTGACAATGACGGCCTATCCGATGCTCACGAAGCTTGCGGTGATCTTACATTAGTACTAGAAACCTGTATGCTTGATAATGATGGCTCAGAAACATATCCAGATATTGATATTGATGGATGTCCAGATGGCCTTGTAGCAGGCGCCTGTCCATTTCCTCAAGATTCTGATTTTGACGGTGTCCCAGATTTTCTAGAACCGGATTCTGATAATGACGGATGTAATGATAGTGCTGAAGGCGGCTCTGGTGGTGTCATTGGTGTTGATGTATGGGGAGATAACACAATCGTAGACTCTTGCGGCCTCTTATTGAACGGAAACCCTTTAGGCGTATGCATAACGCCAATAGATACGTCTTGGCATACCTATGAAACGGACATTGTATGTAATATTCAATGTAATTTCCCAGGACCAGACAAAGACAATGATAACATCCCTGATCAGTATGATTGGGATGATGATAATGATGGAATTGCTGATACCATTGAATGCAACGGCTTTTTAGTAGTTGATACCCTGAATTCCTTTTATTTAAACGGGGTATGGGATTATCAAAATAAGCCCTTCCCTGCTGGATTCAACTTTGTCGCGCCTGTTAGAACAAACTACACTTTCACCTACCCTAACACAAATTGTGGGGATGTTACAACAACTGTCCGAGCCTACGACGGAGGACAAAAGTTTTCTGGCTATAACCCATTAGGTTTAGTCACATTCAGCAATGGCCTGGGGATTGGCGACGGTCAAGATGATACTGGAGGGGCTCCTTGTACCGAGTTTGGATATGAAGAACTAACAGCTGGAGAAACAATGGTTTTCCAATTTTCTAAAAAAGTAGAAGTCCATGAAATCAACCTAAGTGTTTTCTTAAGTCTTGCCGACCAACAAGTATGGGTCGTTAGAAACGACCTTGGAATCGTTGTTAATACCATTACCCTAGCAGGTGGTGCGGTCAATAATGTTGTTTCTCCTCCTTTAGTTGTAGAATTGGGTGAGACACTAGAAGTTCGAGGAGGAAGCCTTGCCGTTGAGCTCGCTCCTGGTCAACTTGGAGCTTGTAGAGGAGATGGTTTAGTCCAGGGGTTTAAGCTTGCAATCTTTTGTGAAGAGTGTCAAGACACTGACAATGATGGAATTACAGACGATCGCGATCTAGATTCTGATAATGATGGCATTCCTGACGCAATCGAATACTGCGGAAGCTTTAATCTAGTTTTGGAAAACTGTTCTCTAGATGATGATGGAAATGCTACTTATCCAGACTATGATGGTGATGGTTGCCCGGATGGCCTTGTACAAGGAACAATTTGTCCAAATATAGATGCTGATAACGATGGCATCCCTAACTATTTAGATCTAGATAGTGATAATGACGGCTGCCTTGATAGCGACGAAGGAATGTCAAGTAATGTTATTGGTGTTAACGAGTGGGGCAATCCTGCTCTAGTTGACGATTGTGGACTACTTCTCAATGGTGGCCTAGTAGGGGTCTGTATCTCGCCATTAGATGGTACTTGGTTGGATCCGTGTGTCCAAAGCCAATGTGCAGACAAAGATAATGACGGCGTTTCTGATTATTTAGATGTGGATGATGATAATGATGGAATACTTGATACAACCGAATGTGCTTTAATCACAGGTACTTTCAATAGTTTTGGAACAGGACGAGGTGCTGTAAATACAAACGACCCTAATTGGAGGGTTCAGTGGGCTACAATGCCTGGAAACGTATTATATGCTCCAGTACTAAATAATGCCGTTGTTCCTTCTACAATCTCAGGTCAGATATTTGGTCCTTGGATTCCTTCTCCCAATCCCATATTTGATTGGACAACGTACAATTGGGCTGGAATTGGACCTAATGTTGGGTTAGGAAATCATCTCGATTTAGATTTGGACGGAAATATTGGAGAATCTCATGTCAGCGCTAATACAACCATTCAAACAGGACCTAGCGGAGACTTTACAAAATTAATCTTCAGAAACCAATTGACACTTCCCGCAAATTGTATCCCAAATACATTTAAACTTAACTTTGATATCGCTGTTGATAACGCCGCTAAAATATATGTCAATGGCCTCTGGGTTGCAGATGTCGGAATCAATGAATACAGTAATTCATTTACTTTCCTTACCAACCTTACTATTGCTACTGGTTGGCAAGCTGGAGTAAACTTAGTCGAAATAGAGGTACTATCTGGTCCCGGTGGGGTCGGATTATTGATTATCGATCCAATGTTTACTTGCAATGAGTTTGTAGATACAGATAATGACGGTATTTCAAATTGTATGGATTTAGATTCGGATAATGATGGTATACCTGATGCAGTCGAGGGATGCAGTGACCTTACTTTAGTTCTTGAAAATTGTATGTTAGACAATGATGGCAGCTCCAACTATCCAGATTTAGATGGTGACGGA
>CALGAW010000032.1 GCA_937959115.1 uncultured Saprospiraceae bacterium | reverse complement strand
CTTCTTTACATTGCCTTTAGAAATGGTGTCTGACAACTTCAACTTTCCTTCTTCTTTAAGGATGTTAAGTGTATTCATGACATCAATCACTGCTTGTTCAAACACCTCTTTGTTCAGGAGGGTTTCTTCGTCAGGGATTCGCATTAATCGATATAAATCTATGGAAGAGTTGCGTGACTTAATGATATTAAACGCAGTAAATGCGACTAGATGACTGGATAACACGATGTTTTCAATGTGAAACCGTTCTACAATTTTATCTGCAAGGATTTGAGTGTATTGCATATCTCGTTGAAGGTTTTCAGAAACCTTCCCATCAGAAATAAAATATTCCTTTAGGTCAATTACGTTGTTACGTTTATCAATTGAGTTAGAGTCCGCATCTACAAAATTTCCAAGCACATCAATTGGCTTACCGAATGAGATTTGTATTTCTGAGCTACCAGCAAAGAATTTCCATAAAAAATGAACAGTTTTCCAGAAACTGAAATTACCAGATTCTGAAACATATAGTTCTTTACCTGTGCGTTTAAGGTGACCATTGATCAGCGATTCTGCTTCTAGCACACAGTTATAACCAATAACAAGTGGAACAACTACGACTTTCTTGTCATGTCCTTGTTCGTATAGAGAGCGTTGTGCTTCGGTTACAGTGCCGAGTAACCCCATTTTTAGTTTTTTCTCGATCTGCCCCGTCCTTTCTCTTGTGCCTCCAGGGAAAAAGAGTGTATTTGTGCCACGCTGGATCGTAAGATTAGAAAAGGTTTTAAGTGTTGTTAAGTATATGCTATTTTTCTTCCGTCGATCTAGTTTATAAGCACCAAGACGATTAAAGAAATGAGCCATTATCGGATTGTTGAACAGATTGAGACCTGCGCCATAAGATACGGCTGGCAATCCTATACTGTCAATTGCCCAACCGAGCATGACTGAATCTAAATTACTGTAGTGTGTGGGTACAACAACAATAGTGCTGTCTTTTGCTACTGAGCGCAGTAATTCGATGTCACCATGCAGCTTAAGACGCTCTCTTAGCTTATATCGAGCGCTGTAAAACCGTTTGAAGTTTCGATTGGAGGCTGTGTTTAGTAATCTATTGAGCGCAGCGGTCAGAAAACGACGTGCGAATTTGTAGGTACTGATTTTAAAATTACCAGCAATTTCTTCTGCGTATCGGCTGACAATCGTTCTGAGAATCTCTTCGTTGTTTTTATCTGCTTCTTCCTGCTCGGCATCGAACGACTTTTTGACTAATTTTTTCCGTAGTCGGTTCCAGAAGTCAACTTCGTGCGGTGGATCTACTTTCCAAGGGTTTTCTTTTACGCGTGTCCGTTCTTGGTAGATCGCTTTAGCCAATTCCTCATTTAATTTTTCTTTGGCGGTTTTCTGTACTCTTTCTACAGTGCTATCCGTAAGTTTTTTAACAAACTCTTCTCTGTCTCGACTAAGCGTGAAAATTGGCCAGTTCTTAATTTCTGGGATGATGTAGTTATATTCTCTATTTGTGTTTGCCAAGCGTTTTACTTCTTATATGAACTGTAAAATTACAAAAAAAAAGCTATTGCCAATTCTCATGACAATAGCCTTTCATAAAGTTATGAATATCTTTCTATTACTCGAAGTTCACAGTAAATAGATCTCCAAGACCCATTGGGAAACCAGCTGAAAGTTCAACGATTACAACATTGTTTGTGTTATCAAGAAAAACATTTACAGCATCTACAGGAATAGTTGCTCCAGTAGTGTTATCTGTAACTGTATATTGGCTAATTCTCATAGACTTATCCAAATCAAAACTGAATTTCACAAATGTATCAGCGCCTAAAGGTGCATCAACGATTGATCCCCAAACAACTGTAGTTCCTTCTCCAACTTGCTTGAAAGTAATTGAGCTTGCATCTACATCAATGTCAAACAATCCAAAACCGTAGTCAGCAAATTCAACTCCTTCACCTAAAGTAGCAGTAGCATCTCCTGCTCCAGCACCTTGGTTAAACTGAGATCCAATTTCTGTTTCCATGTTTCCATTAAATGGAGCTTTAACTGTTGTTGATAAAACGATTTCAGATCCAGTTAATAAAGGAATAGAAGTCTCACAATCAACTCCAGTGTATCCTTCGTCACATTCGCAAAGTCCTTCTAAGCAAACGCCGTTGTCGTTGCAGTTAATGTCTTTACAATCATCTTGACAAGAAGTAAGAAATAATGTAGCTCCTAAAAGAGTAATTAATAAAAATTTAAAATTTTTCATAAGTGATGTTAATTTTTTTTAATAAAGTGGCGCAAAGATAGTTAAATATTTTTTTGAAAATAACTATTAATTAAAAAATGTTTTTAAAGTAAATCAATTAAATATACAATTGAATTTCTCCTATTGGACATTTAGTTTGAATTTTGAAAACAACTACAGAAAGAATCATACCATAAAATGTTAATGGATAATTGAACATTCAGAATTAACAATTTTTCAACCTTAAGGATATATGAAACGGTAGGCAAGAATAGTGACTAACAGTTTTATTTTCATGTGAATAGAATCCAACTAAATCTAAATAGAAAATGACAATTAAAACCCTAACTGTATTAATTTAGGACGATTTAACTATGATAATCTATAAATTGCTGCTTGATACCTTGAATATAGTCGGTCAACTCGTCTTTGCCTTGTCTAGTTTCAGAGGAGGTAATAAAAAATGCAGGCAAGGCCTCCCAGGTTTTAAGCATTTCTGCTTTAAAAATCTCGATGTTTTCTAGGTTCGTTTTTTCATTGTTTTTATCCGCTTTGGTAAATACAATCGAAAAGGGGATACCATTCGCTCCAAGCCAGTTTATAAAGTCAATATCGATTGCTTGTGGTGGGATTCTAATATCAATTAGGACAAATGTACATTGCAACGTCAAGCGTCTTTCTAGGTATTGATGAATCATGATTTCAAACGCTCTTCTCAACTTTTTTGAAGTTTGAGCATAGCCATAACCTGGTAAGTCAACGAGATACCATTCCTTGTCAATCAGATAAAAGTTGAGATGCTGAGTTTTGCCTGGTGTCTTTGAAACTCTGGCCAAGCTTTTCCTTTCAGTAAGCATATTGATTAGAGAGGATTTACCTACATTTGACCTACCAATAAAGGCGAACTCAGGCTTATTATCTTTCGGGCAAATTCTATACTCTGGAAAACTGCCTATAAATTCAATTGTTTTCATGCATTCGTTCTTGAACACCTCGATTCTTAAACATTGAGGTACTTTGGGTAAAAGTACCATTTTTTGACCAAATGCAATTAATCTACAGCGTCTGTTTGATTCTATTCGTGGCAAATTGTAAGAAAAAGGCTTGGCGTTCTAATTGATTGAAAGGGAGGCGAGCTGATGAATCAGCCTTTGTAAATCTTAAGTTTTCCATTTACGACAAAAAAATTGAACTGATAATAGCAATCGACAGGCTCGTCTTTATGCTTGGCAGGTGAGAATTTGCTAGTCCTTTTTATAATTTTTAAAACCTCATTTGCTTTTTCTTTTCCTATCTTATTCATTGTAAAATTTGAGTTGTAAATCTCACCTTCACAATTGACAGCTACTTTACAAGTTAAAAATTTTGGTTTTCTATCCTTTTCAAATTCAATCTTGTTGTTGATTTCTTGGACCATTATATGCTCTTCGATTTGGAGCTTAGGCATTTTCTCGACCTTCAGAAAGGTGACATTATTGCTGCATTGACTGATAGATGGTTTCTGAAGGATTGATTCAGGATCAAATTGAGCTGTACAAGTATAACAGTAAAAACAACAAACTAGCAGGGCTAGAATACACGCTTTAAAGTTCATAGCTGAGAGATTTAGTAATCCTAATTTAACTAAAAATTAACTAAAAATCCACTAAACGACTGAAAACTAATGTATTAAAATATATGCTATTTAAAAAATAACTTATGCTGTTTACTACATATGCAATAATTCACTTAACTTCGGGATAGGCCATAAATCATCTGAAATGAATTGTTCTAGATAATTGACATGACTACGAATACTGCGTAAAAGAGGAATAATTTTAACTTGAGCATTATCGGCTTGCTCCTTGATATCTATCGTATTTTCAACGTTCTTAGATTCGATATCTAGCTGTTCAATCAACTCAAACAATGTATTGACTTCTTTACTGATTGATTCAAGTAAATTATTCTGTAAGGCGAATAATTCAGGCTTTAACTTAGCCGATTGAACTTTATTTATAAAATCAATCAATTCATTTTGATATCGAAACACGGCTGGAAGAATAAAATTCCTTACCAACCCAATCATTGCCTTAGCATCAATTATATATTGTTTAGAATAACGCACCAATAAATTTTCACGTCTTGCAAGCAGCTCACTTTTCATTAAGACTTTTGCATCCTCGAATAATTTTATACTTGACGGTTTAAGATAGGCATCTAATGCATTAGGCGTATCCTTGGCTAATTGTTTTTTCTGTTTTTCTAATGTTTTCTTTCTTTCAAGATCATAATTATCACCTTCAAACAGGATTGTTTTACTTTCTTTTATTGTTTCTCGCAATGCATTAAGAATAGCCGTGTCCTTCTTTAACTTCTTTTCCTTGACCAATCCATCCACTCGTTGTTTAAATGCCTTCAGCTGTTGCCCAACAATAGTATTCATGACAATCATAGGAGAAGCAGAGTTATGCCCTGCCCCTACAATCCTCAATTCAAATTTGTTTCCAGTGAAAGCGATTGGAGAGGTTCTATTATTATCTGTAATGTCTAGAAGGAATTCAGGTATTTTATTGTGAATATCCATTTTCAACTCCTGTTTCCTATTTTCATCCCTCATCCAATCATCACCGAGTTTCTCTATATCTTGCAATACCTTGGTCAATCCCTCTCCAATAAACAGAGAAATGTCTGCTGGAGGTGCGCCTCCCCTACCCAATCGTTGGTCATTGCCTGCACTGGCAATACTTGCCCGAATCACATCAGGAAAATCATGAATCGCCTTGATCGTATTGACTAGAAAGGTCAAAAACAACATATTCTTTCGTGGTGTTTCCCCAGGAGACAACAGGTTTTTACCTGTGTTTGAATGCAGCGACCAGTTATTGTGCTTGGCTGAGCCATTTATCCCTTCAAATGGTTTTTCGTGCAGTAATACTCGTAAGCCATGACGTTTAGAGGTGCGTTTCAAGAGATCCATCAACAATTGATTATGATCTACAGAAATATTGACTTCCTCAAACTCAGGAACAATTTCAAACTGACTTGGTGCTGTCTCATTGTGTCTAGTCCGTATTGGTATTCCAACTTTATGACAGTTTTGCTCCAAGTCTAAGAGAAAGGAGTAAATCCGCTCAGGAATCGAACCAAAATAGTGATCATTCAATTCTTGTCCCTTGGCTGACAGTTCTCCTACAAGTGTTCTCCCAGTCATCACTAGATCAGGTCTTGCGTTAAACAAAGCATCATCTAGAAGGAAGAACTCTTGCTCACAACCTAATTTAGGCGTGACTTTCGTGATAAAACGATCAAACAATTGACTGACTTCTACTGCATGCTTGTTTAGGTAGGTAATCGATTTTAATAAGGGTGATTTATAGTCTAGCGCTACTCCTGTAGACGCAAGGAAAATAGTAGGAATAAACAGTGTTTTGCCAGATCCGATTTCCATTATAAACGCAGGAGAGGAGGAATCCCACATGGTGTATCCTCGTGCTTCGAAAGTAGACCGTAAGCCGCCAGTTGGAAAACCTGATGCGTTTGGAATTTGTTGAAACAAGGCCTTGCCTTCAAATTCTTCAATTGGACGCCCATCGCGCACCGTAAAAAAGGAATCGTGCTTCTCAGCAGTCATACCCGTGAGTGGATGAAACCAATGCGTAAAATGGGTAACACCTCTGCTAGTAGCCCAAGTTTTCATTGCTACAGCAACTTGATCAGAGATTTCCGGGGAAATACTAGCACCAGAGGTTATAGATTCTTTCAGTTGTTTGAAGGCATCTGAAGAAAGATGACGCTCCATTTTTTGGTCGTCAAAGACATTACATCCAAAATACGAAGAAATCTTATTGTCCGGTGGTTGGACAAAAATAGGTGCTCTGTTTTGAGCCGTCTCAATTGCTTTGAACCGTCGATTCATTCAATTGGTTTAAAGATTATGCGTTACCTTTCTTATAATCTGCAAGGAATTTAGCTAAACCAACATCCGTTAATGGGTGGTTCAGTAATGCCATGATTGATTTTAACGGAGTTGTAACGACATCAGCTCCTAACTCAGCACATTTCACAATGTGTAAAGGGCTACGGATCGAAGCAGCGAGAATTTCGGTCTCAAATCCATAATTGGCATAGATTTCAACCATTTGATCGATCAAGTCAACACCATCCCAACTAATATCATCGATTCTTCCCATAAATGGAGACACGTAAGTTGCACCAGCTTTTGCTGCTAGAATAGCTTGGCCAGCAGAGAATACCAAGGTACAATTAGTTCTAATACCATTATCTGAAAAATATTTCAGTGCTTTCACACCATCTTTGATCATAGGTACTTTCACCACAATATTTTTATGAAGACTGGCAAGATTTTCTCCTTCTCTGACGATCCCGTCAAAATCAGTAGCAATTACCTCTGCACTCACATCGCCATCTACAATTTCACAGATATCAACATATCGTTTGAGGATGCTGTCGGTTCCAGTAACTCCATCTTTCGCCATTAGGGAAGGGTTGGTTGTCACTCCATCCAAAATTCCGAGGTCATTTGCCTCTTTGATTTCATCAAGATTCGCCGTATCTATAAAAAACTTCATTGAATTATATTTCAGTTAATAATAAAAAAAAATGCAGGAACCCATATCGAGCGCTACGACTTCCTACCCTTGCTTGCTTTCGCACCTGGGGGATTAAGAAGGAGCTGCTCATACAAGCCCTGCAGGCGCAAATGTACAACATTTTTATTAATTTCAAATTATATTTTTCAGGAAGCTAAAAATATATTTTCGTCAAACACTTATTTCTAATTCTAAACCGTTCCAATCTCCAAGTTTAATCCGCTTTTGTAGAAGAGGTATTACAAATTTTTTAGTGCCAATCTTTTCCCTAACGCATATTAATTCCAACACTCGAGAAAGAGTAGGTTTTTATAATAGTTTTTAACAAACAAATTACTCAACCCAATGCTTCTTTGAAGCAAGGATAAGGTTTGTAGGTGCTTTTGCTCGTTTTTTAGTGGCTGCATCAAGAAAAGCTACTTTTACAGTACCACCTGCAACTAGCTTGCCCTTGGAATTGTATATATCTTGGTAGAATACTGCAAAATCCTCTGGCAATTCACGCACTTCGGTACGAATAGTTAACTCCTCATCAAAATATGAAGGACGGACATAACGAATTGTAATGGACATGATGGGAGACAAACAGCCTTCCTCCTCCATTAATCCATAAGGATAGCCAATTTCATTCATAAAATGAGATCTACCTACTTCAAAATAACGGATATAATTTGAATGGTGCGTCAACCCCATTTGGTCGGTTTCATAATACCGTACGATAACTGATGTTTCTGTTCTAATCATTTTCTATTCTATTTACTCGAATGTCCCACTGTTTTAAAAGTCCCTTCCACATTCCAAATTGGAGAAAAGCTCTAACGACCATAAAAATACACATGGATAGCCAAAGACCATGATTCCCTAACCTAGGTTCAATGATCAAATAGGTCACAAGGAAAACGACAACTGCTACTAGCATACTGTTTCTTAGTGCCTTTGACGCGGTTAAGCCTATAAATACGCCATCCCAGATAAAGCACGGTGTCGCTAGAATCGGCAAGATGACCACCCAAAACAAGTAAGGAGTGGCAGCATCAATAATACTGACCTGATCTGTGAACACCCCAAGCAACGATTGACCCGCAACCGCATATATCAATGTAATCGCAAGCGCGAGGCCCATCCCCCAGATAAAACAAAGTTTTACGCCTTTGAGCATTCCTTGCTTATCATTCTTTCCTGTGTATTTGCCAATAACACTCTCCGCAGCAAAGGCAAAACCGTCTACACCGTAAGCCATCCAATAAAAATACTGTAGAAGAATCGTGTTGGCAGCCAAGACGACATCGCCCATATCTGCTGAGCGATCGGTGAAGAAAGTGAAGACAAATACCAGTAAGGCTGTCCGAATGAAGATATCTCTATTAACAAGGAAGAAATGCTTGAGAGATTCGGGTTCAGGCAAGGCTTTAAGTGCCATTTGCTTTAGATACGGAAGATAATTTCGCACAAGCAATAAGATGGCCAACAAAAACCCTACGTATTGCGCTATTACTGTTCCTAGAGCAACACCTTCCGCTTTCATGCCGAACTGATGCACAAAGACATAGCTTACCCCAATGTTTACAACATTAATGATAATCGTTAATATCATTGGGATATAGGCGTTTTGCATTCCAAAAAACCACCCCATCATTGCCATCAAACCAAGTGTTGCAGGTGCTGCCCAAATTCGGACAAGGAAGTAGGCTCTACCTAGTTTTTCTACTTCGCTCGATCCGCTTAGGACAAACAAACTTACATCAGCGATCAGTACTTGGCTGATTAATAAGACTAAGCTAATCCCAATACCTACAATCAATGCTCTTCCAAGGGTAAGTGAGATTTCACGATTATCTTGTCTTCCATATGCTTGAGCTGTGATTCCTGTCGTTCCCATTCTCAGAAACCCCATACACCAGTAGATTACATTAAAGATTATTCCGCCTAAAGCGATTGCCCCTAAGTAGGCAGGATCGTCTTGTTTTCCCATTAAAATAGTATCGACTGTACCAAGTAATGGAACTGAAAGATTACTAATTATGTTAGGTATAGAAAGACGAAGAATTTCCCGATTCAATTTTTTTGATGCAATGTAGTATTATTTATTTAAAATAAAATCCAGCATTCAATGAATTAACTTATTTTTGTTGGAATAATTTATGAATTAAAATAGTTTATGTTCGATCATATTTTACAAAAAAGTTGTTTTTTCATACTAATCTTAAGTTTTGTCCAGCCTATCATTGGCCAGAAGAGCATGGATAAGTATGTACAAGGAACATTGAATAACTATATCGAGTTGACAAATGACAATATGCATGCTCTATGGGGATTCCATATGAATCTAAGGCGATTTAACAATGCTATTGTAAAACTACATAAGCAATCACCTTCTGCTCGTGCTTCCCAGTCCATCAGCTATAAGCATGAAGACTTTACCGCCAACAAAGAAAGCTATTATATGCTACCAGCTGAACAGTATGTTAGAGTGCTGAAACGTAGCCAGTACATAGATCCTGATTACAGATATCCTCTCAATGAGACAATTAGTTCAATTGATAAAACAATGACTAGTTTGGTAACGCTATCAAAGGAAATAGAAGCCTACACAAAGGCAGACCTATACCAAACAGACTTCAATCTTGAAAAAGCCTACAGCTTACTAGATCAAAGTCAAGCCTTATTTATTGCGTTTAATAATCAACAGCAAAGAATCAATCAGCTAGTACACCAAGCTGCAGCAAGCTACAAGGCACCAGCCCCAGATAATGAATACATGCAACATAGTACACAGTTGAAGCTATTGACTGAGCCGTGTCGTGAAATCCTTCAAGCTGTTAAATCAGGAAACTCAAAAGAGGTAAAGAGAAGTGCTGAATTCCTGAAGGCAGCAATTGAGTTGGTGGCTTTAGAGGAGGCTGAAGGTATGAACAAAGCTAGAATAAAAGGCCAAGCTTGGTGGACTAAGGAGTTACAAGTGCGCTATGATTTTGTGCTCAGTCAATCAAACAAAATCCATGATATCGCACAAGAATATCTCCAGGCTATTCAAGAAGAAACGAACTACCCGCCACATGGACCAGCCTATTATTTTTACAATAAAAAATTGACATATCTCTTCAATCGCTATGGTAGAGGAGTCGTGCTTCAATACAACAAGTTTGTAGATGAATCAGAAGTTCGATTGATCAAACTAACTGAAGAGCCGCATTGGTTTAAAGTTCAATACGTTGATGGTGATGATCCGGTTGCTGTAACAGCAGAAACTCCTAAAGAACCTACAATTAAAAAAGAGGTAGAACCTGCCTCGCCCCTAGAGGGCTATGCAGCAAATAACCTGGTTTTTTTACTTGATGTTTCTAGTTCAATGAATCGACCAGAAAAGATTGGATTGCTGAAGTCATCCATCAAGCAATTGGTAGAGTTGATGCGTCCTGAAGATCGAGTATCTATAGTAAAGTATTCTGGGAATGCGAAGGTGGTTTTGGAGATGACTTCTTCATCAGAACGAGATAGTATTTACAAGGCAATCGAAAGCCTAGAACCTGGAGGCCGTTCTCAAATCGGTTCAGGACTAAATCTTGCGTTTTCCGTGCTGGAGGAAGCTTATATCTCCGATGGAAATAATAAGATTATCCTAGCAACTGATGGGGCATTTGAGACGGACAGGAAATTACTGAAGCGGATCACTGGAAACGCTAAATCAGATAGGCTGTTGTCTATTTTCTTTTTTGGAAAGCGTGAAGAGGCGGAACAGAAAGCCCGTTTACTTAAAATGACCAATGCTGGCGATGGAAATTACATTCATGTAAAAGAAGATAATCTTTATGACACAATGTTAAATGAAGCACGACGGATTAGGACAAATTGAAAAAGGAATATCGAAATTTAGTTGAATGAAATTCGAATCCAGAAGTTTTTAAAACGGAAATCAAATGAGTAGAGCGAAACTGCAACATTAATATCATACGCAACACCTGCACTATTCGCACTCCTTCAACGCTTCATCAATAATATTATAAGGAATATAAGGCAAGTCATTTCCCCAAGCATGATTGATATAATTAATGATATTGGTGATCTGTGTGGCTGTTAGCTTCTTGTTTTCAGGCATTTTGTGATTGTATCGTTTCCCGTTTACAAGTATGTCACCTTCTAGCCCATGCCGTATGATACAAGCAACCTGACCAGAGTTTAACAGATAATCGGATCCGGCCAATGGAGGAATCAACCCGCGAACAGCTTTACCGTCTTCTTGATGACAGTTTTGGCAGTTTTGCTCATAGAGTGCCAATCCTTGTTTGTAAGGATTCGTATCGCACTGCATGAAAACAAGCAACAACATGAACATTAATAGTGTGATGAGTTGAAATCGAATCATCTATTTAAATTGTTTTGCCAACACTCGATCCATATCTTTTAGTAATGTGGTCACTTCATCTGGTTCTGTGCCATCGTAAACGCCACGAACATGCTTGCGTTTATCGATAAGCACCAAGCCACCACTATGCGTATAACCGCCAGGGGAATTCGGGTCTTCAGCTGCTGCAATGAAGTACTGTTTTGCGATACCGTAGATATCGTCTTTAGTTCCTGTCACTAGATGCCAACGTTTAGAATCGATGTCCAGTTTATCTGCAAATTTCTTCAAAACGGCTGGTGTATCATACTTCGTGTCAATGCTATGTGAGATTAACAAGACATTGGGATTGTCAGCATATTTTTCATAAATCCGAAGCATTTGAGCCTTTACTTTAGGGCATATAGTTGGACATGAGGTAAAGAAAAAATCAGAAATGTATAGTTTATCCTTAAACAAGGCTTCTGTGATCACCAAACTATCTTGATTCGTAAAAGAAAAAGGAGGTATTTTATGAAAAACAGTATCGACAACTGTTTTGCCGTTCACTTCCTTCTTTACATAATCACGATTGCCGTATATCGGTAGTTCCTCTTCTTGTGTACAGCCTAGAAACACTAGGGAAATACATAGAACGATTAGCCCATATTTCATTGTTATTTATTTTTATAGTTTTTAACCGTTTCCATTGCTTCTTCAAGGCTAGAATTCATTGCATCTCTAACGACGATGATTCGTTTTTCCTCCTTATCCAAGTACTTCATCGTTTCTTCAAAAGATTGACCACTCTCTGCACTAGGCATGCTGAATTTGCGCATCCAACTCATCATTAGTTCTCCAGCTTCTTGCAGTTGACCTACTTGTCGATCTAAGTGTCCTAGCTCAGTTTCGTCTGTCACACCAACCTTTAGCGCCTTTAGTTTATTCTCATGCTCTACCATTACATCCATCTTAGGCATAACTTCATCATGAATTGCCATGACTTCGCTTACTCGTTTATTAAGTTTTGCTTCGTTAGAATTAGCACCACAGCCCATTATTAAGGTGATTGATAAGATAACAAAAAGATATACTGATCTGTTCATAATACTATTTAATTTGTACTGCAAAATTATTTCATTCAATCCATATAAATAGGATTCCCTTGATCTTTTTTTTATTTATAATAATTCTAATAAAAAAGAATACGAATATCGATAGTAGAATACTGAATTTCGAATTTGTAAGCGTCGTAAAACAATATCCCATAATTCCAATTTGAAAGTTATCGAATACTAGCACAATCGATTACTTACAGCACCTCCATTAGGCGATTCATCATTACCTCTGTAACATCTAAATGTGTTACGAACCGCACTGTTTGTGGGCCGAAAGCCGCCGCTATAATACCTTTCTGTTTCAACTCCGCTAGATAACGGTCAGCAGTATAGGGCTCGGCTACATCAAAAATCAAAATATTAGTGTGTACTGGACGGATATTCTCCACGAAAGGCTTCGTTGCTAGTAACGCAGCAATTTGCTTCGCTTTTACATGATCTTCCCTCAACCGTTCTACATGATTGTCAAGTGCATAAACGCAAGCAGCTGCTAGATAACCAGCCTGCCGCATACCTCCTCCGCGGACCTTGCGCACACGCCTTGCTTGCTTGATAAAAGATTGATTCCCTAGCAGCACGGAACCAACAGGAGCACCCAATCCTTTTGATAAGCAAATCGAAATACTGTCAAATAGTCGACCTGTATCTTTTAGATCATCACCAGATTCTACCAATGCGTTAAACAGTCGAGCACCATCTAAATGCAATGCTAATCCTTTCTCCTTGCACAGTTGACTAATTGGCTCGATCTCTTGATTTGTGTAATAACAACCACCACCAAAATTACAGGTATTCTCAAGCACGACAAGAGAAGAACGTGGCACCCAATCATAATCTGGATTTATGGAAGCCCGAATTTGATCTACCGTGATTTTACCATGGTCTCCATCAATCAGTTTTACAGCTACTCCAGAATTAGCAGCATAGCCACCTGTCTCAGAACGATAGACATGGGAGCTTTGATCACAAATGAGCTCATCTAGGCGATCTGTGTGGACATGTATTGCAATTTGGTTGGTCATAGTGCCTGAGGGACAAAAAAGGCCAGCCTCCATTCCAAATAAGTCAGCTAGTTTCTCTTGAAGATGATTGATCGTTGGATCCTCCTGGAAGACATCATCCCCTACCTCAGCGCTCATCATTGCTTTAAGCATTCCAGGTGTTGGCTTTGTAACGGTATCACTTATAAGATTGATTATCATCTTGTTGTTTTTTTCTTTAGGTCTAAATCCGCAATTAGGGAAATCTGATAATTCCTTAATGGCATTGGTCTACCAGACACGACTCTATAATCTGTATTCCAGATATTATTGATCGAAAATTGTAGATTTAGTCGGTTTTCTATCCTTTTAATTTCATATCCTGCAGATATATTTCCTACAGTATAGGCAGGCAAAAATACAAGATTATCCTCTGTCACATAACGAATATGGGTATATTCTTGCCAATATTGGATTTCCCAACGCTTGTATGACCAGGATAATTTGCCATTGTATTGAAATTTAGGGGTATAAATCAACTGATTGTCAAGGGCCTTATCGCCAAAATCACCTGAAGCAATTACCCTAGAAGACACAAAATTGTATGCACCATCAATACTTAACTGATGCTTGCCGACAAAGAAGGTGGAGTTTAATTTTAGATCGAGCCCAAGGCTGTTTACCGTTCTGATGTTTTTTGCTTCCCAAAACGAAGCCTCGTCTGAAGGTGTCCACTGAATCCAATCCGTTATATGCTTGTAGTAACCGTCTACTTTTGCGGTGTAAGACCAGCGCTGTTTCTTTAAATAAGAAGACTGCACACCAATCATTGCATTGTAAGCGTGTTCTGGTTTAAGCAAGGGATTTCCCCCAGGATTCCAATACAAACTATTGATGGTTGGATAATTATAATCTCTAGAAAAAGAACCATTCACTAGGAACGCTTCTGTAGGTGAATACTTGGTGTAAAGGCCAAAAAGCAAAGGAGAAAGCTTCCCATCTACCAGCAACTCTCTAAGCGTTGCTTTCACCTTATAATCCTTACCGAAATATCGGCTATAGCTAGCTGCGATGACACCTTTTGACTGATTGACTCCTTGCTCATATCCTTGTGCGATAGCCTGATCATGTTCAAAGTTCGCAGAAACACTAATCCTTGAGTTTTGCGTTAGCAATTCATCATGTTTTGCGGACACGAAAACTTTAGCCGCTTCACTTTTTAGTTCCTTGTAGTTAAAGTATTCCTTTAACCATGCTCCTTTTATGCTTGAAACGCTGTTTTGTTTCCACTTTCTTGTGTATTCTAATTTTGTTCTGATGTTTGCATCTATTTGATTTCCTTTTGGGAACTGAAAATCTCGATCACTATATTGATACCAGCCAGTTAAGCTTAAGGTATTTGTCTCATTTAGTTTGATGGTGAACTGTTGCATCATCCCAGATTGCCTAAAATCAGTGTTTTCTGAGGATCTTTTAGGTTTTCCGAAGGACAATTCATCTTTATACTGGAATCTGTTTTTACCGAAGTCATTGAATATCCATGTGTTTATAGAGAATTTATCCATCGACTTAGAAAAAGATAACTCAGTTCTAGAATTCATCAGTGAGCTGAACGACTGTCTAATGCTTAGGTTATCTTCCTGCTTCTGTAAGGTATTCAGATTTATAGAAGCTCCAAATGCGCCTTCTCCTAGGTCTAGGACATTCGAGTTATCAATAAATTCAATTTTGTCGAAATAGAATATAGGTAGTAGTGAAAGATCCAATTCTCCGAGCATTGGTGAATTAAGTGGTATTCCATCCCAATATAGTTTTGTATGCCTTGCTCCTGTTCCTTTTACAGCAATACTGCTGAGCTGACCAACACCATAGTTTTTAATAAAGGCAAAGCCACCTTGTAAGATCAACTGATCCAGTGTATTACTTTCTGTCTTTGAATCAATTTTAAGAACGGATTTATCCGGTGAAATCAAAGGGATTGTGTATTCAACTGTATTCAAGTTAACAATCGTGTCCTGTCCACAAAGATTACTATAGAATAGAACAAGTAATAGCCCAAACCATAAGGTTTCTCTCATTGAGCATAAAAGTAAAAATTAGACTTGAATTAATCTATTAACTATGGGATTTTAGTTTTAGGGGTGTTTGGGGAGACGAGGTTCGGGAAACGGGACACTGGAGGCGAATCGCAACTCGCACTAGCTATAGTTGTGAGTTGAAAAACAATTCGCTCATTGCAAAACCTTCCAGATTATAATAAGTGTGGTGCGGACGAAGGATATGAGGTGTTGTTTGAATGAAGCGCAGCGGAAAGAGTACCGAGGAGCCTGGCCTGCAAGGCGGCCCCAAAACAAAATCAATATACGGACAACAGTTACTTTGAATGTGCATTGTTTGCAGCAATATCCTTTCTTTCTGGTAAGATACTCTTGTTTATCCAATAGCGAGGCTCGGTTAATCTGCCTTTTTGAATCCAGAAAAGCATCGTTGCCACAAGTAAACCAAGTAGTGCGCCCACAAGAATGTCTTCTAGGAAGTGTTGCGTGATTACGACACGGGAAAAGGCGATGAACGAAGCCATAATTAAAAACAAGATCTTGACAATGCGATTGGGGATGCAAAGCGCTAGAAAGGTAAAAATGGCAAACCCAGACATGGAATGACCTGATGGAAAACTAGTGTAACCAACATAGAGGTCAACGTTCTGAGCACTCACAATTTCGTTGCTGTCAAAGAGTTTATAGAAAAATGTGCGCGGACGAGGAGTTGAAAAGAAACGTTTTAAAGAAGTGCTTACCACTAGGACAAGCAAGCCAAGAACTGGAACTAAAATAGCATGCCGAAACTTTATAAACACAAGAAGGAGAACTGCTGCAACATAGATCCACTCCTCTCCCATTTTAGTGCAAAAATTGAAAAACTGATCGATATCTGGATGACGCCATCTTGCAAAATAGAGTATGAGCTCGCCTTTTTCTTGCAAAGATCGCTTGATACAACCAATAAGAAATAAGCAGATAAATCCGATGAAGTATAACTTGTTTTCCTTAATTATGGTTTTCATTTAGCCTGTAGTTCGATTTTTAGAATTCTGGAAACCAACCTACTAATCGCTGCAGTGTAGGCATCAAAAGAGAGCATTTTAGAATCGCGCATTGCTTTTTGGGTAAGAAACACGCCTATTGGAGCTAGGACAAGGCAAGGCATCCACATTCCAAATTCTGGTGAGACAACCATCTCTTTTATGAGTTTTTCTCCAATAATGTTGAGCATGATGAAGATGACAAAAAAGACAATCGCAATTAGGATTGGCCAGCCAAATCCACCTTTACGGACGATTGCGCCCATTGGGGCTCCGATAAACAAGAAAATCATGCAAGCAGTTGCCAAGCTGAATTTTCGATGGTATTCTAGTTTAAACTTAGCGATTGTTTCATCGATCCGCGGCATTTCGTCTTGCACTGAGCGAGCATAGTTCTTTACATTTCGTGCTAAGGAGGCGGCTTTCGACAAGGCCATTGCTTGCTTGGATTCATCGATTTCAGTTAACAAGCTATTCTTGTACTTACCCAATTTTTCTTTATCTGATTTTAAGGCAAGTTTCGTCCTTATGGAGTCGTGTGTTCTTCTAGGAAAATAAAAGTGCTTTACTTGTTTATTGAGCATCAGTCTCCGATTTTCTTTTCGATTATACAAGGAGTCAATACCGGCTGACAATTGTTTGGTGCTCAGCATGCTGTGGTGGTTTTTAAAACTGTTTTCTCCTGTTTCATTGAGGTCAAACTCACTCATATCGTACACCTTTTCCCATTCTTTGAAGGATGTTCTTAGATGCTGGTATTTCATTCCTTCTTCTCGGTTTTTGGGTACGAGTTCTGTGTACTGATTGCCATCATATAGCTTCATAACCATATACCGTTTACTTGGTGTGAGGTACATTTCGCCACGTTTTGCGATGATCTGATTATCGTTTCCTCTGTTGGAAGAGTGGTCGTAAATCAGTACATCAGTTAAGTCTTTGCCGTCCTCGCTTTTTTTACCGATTCTGATGATCGTTTCCCCAAAATCGTCGTTGAATGTGCCTTCTTCTAAGCTAAGCGACGGTTTCTGTTTCCTAATGTCGTAGAGCTTCGATTTGAATTTGAGGTTGGAGTATGGGATGAGTGTATCTGAGGAGATGAATGACCCAACGCAGACAAAGGCGACAAGCATAATGAGGGGTGCCATAACTCTAAGTAGCGGCAACCCAGCAGACTTCATACTTGCTAACTCATATCGCTCGGCTAGATTACCCATGACCATGACAGACGAAATCAGCACAGCAATCGGCAACGCTAGTGGAATAAGCGCTGTAGAGCGGTAAAACAATAATTCTAGAATGACTGAGGTGTCAAGCCCTTTTCCAATAATATCGTCGATATATTTCCATAAGAACTGCATAATCAACACAAAAAGTGCGATAAAAAAAGTGAGTATAAATGGTGGTATAAAACTCACAGTCAACAGTTTGTCCAATTTCTTCACCTAATCGTTTTGAATTTTTCCCAAATTACTATTTTAATTTATTAAATACCTTGAATTTATTGTTAATTATTAATTCTGAATGGTTAATTATTGCTTAACTAAACGCATCCATAAATTATTGATAATCAATAATTTAAATCAAACAACTTACAACTCACTTATCCAATCTTCCGCAAAGAATAATACAAATGATACATTTTACTAGAAGAATAGTGGCGAAATTATAAATTACATTTCATTCATTTACTCGCAGAATCATATGCATTTTACGCAATACTCCAATTATTGTTTTATATAAATTTGACATTAAGGAATAAAGCCTTATATTTATTCTGTTAATTAATTGTTCTATGATGTTAAATTAAAATTCTAATTGCCTATCTAGGTAAGTTAGAATACCATTCAATCTTATTCCTCAACTTACAACTAACAGAATTTCGGTTTTGTTAAAAAGAGACTTCCATTTTCCATTCTGTATTCCCTAAAGAAGTCAAATTTCAAACTTAAGTTGAATAGATTGAATGGTTTTTTTATTGACTAAAAACTTGACGAGATCAAACTATAAGCTTCTGATTATTTGATGGCTTAATTACACTCTGCATTAAGATCATCGTACAAACACGTCTTACAGAAATAGTCCTTCCCCGTTTGGTGGTATTGCTTCTGAATGTACTCATATTGCTGAATAGCTTGCTCCTGTTGGTGTATAGGCAATGCAGACAACAATCCTGTAACAGACAACATCAGCACTAAGCTAAGCGTAACTGGTACAGTAGAGGACAACTGCGTGGAGGTTGGCTCCAAGATCTCCTTAATGCGTTTGCTAAGGTCACTAGAACCAATAGAAACCGCTAAGGAACTGTTTTGCTGTTCTTTGATCTTAATTAACAGACCAGCATAAATCAATCGATCTCCAATTCGTTGAATCGCGAAGTCATCAGCTAAAAACTCATTGAGCAAAGCGATTTCTTGCTTCAATTTGTAGTAAACGGGATTGAATAGCCAAAAGATTTGTAGTAAATGAAGTGTAATCAATTCCCACGTATCTCTGTTTTCAAGGTGAGCGATTTCATGCATCAAGATTGCTTCCTGCTCTTGTGGTGATAGTCGGTTGAGTGCAGGATTCCAAATGATGTATTGTCGAAGCAGTCTAAATGAAGCCGCAGGGAATTCAGATTTACTATTATATAAGATGTAATAAGTATTCCCATTGATTGTTCGCTCCTTTATTGTAGATGTTTTGATTACACGTCGAAGCGTATTGATTTTTACAACTAAAATAATCAAAATGATAAAACCCAATAGGAAGATCAGTGGCACTAAATATCCAAGTACTGGTATCAAGGAGTTATAGACTTTGTCTTCCTTGTATAATATCAAATTGTCTTCTGCTAAATTCTGACAATCACAAAAATCCGTTTCGCTCGAGGCTTTTTCATAGCAAATGGATATCTCTGCATCCAAATTAGTCGACGCATCTTCTAGGAAGATATTATGGGAGTGTGTAGCTTGCTCAAACTGAAAGTCTGGTACCAGATTGACAATAAACAAAGGCAAAGCAAGTGATAAGCAAACCAAGGCATGCAAGTATTTCTTGCGATCACTTGGGGAAAGATAACGCACCAATAGATAGTTGTAAGCTAAATAGCCAACTATAGATAAAATACTGGTGAGGAGGATGTATTCCAAAATCATTATTTCTTGGATTCAATCATTTTTTTTAGCATTGCAAGTTCTTCACTAGAAACGCTATCATTATCTAAAATAGCAGAGGCAAGTGAACTAAACGAGCCTTTAAACACATTTTCAAGTGCATTATCTAGAAATTTCCCTTGATAGTCTTCTCTTGACAAACTCGGGAAGTACTGATGTGTTCTACCAAATGCCTGAAACCCAACAAACTCTTTGTCTGTTAAGATTCTTAGAATGGTTGAAACCGTATTGTAAGCTGGTACTGGCTCTTCGTCCCAATGTTGAAGCACATCTTTTACGAAGCCTTTTTCAATGTTCCAAAGAATGTTCATCACTTTCAGTTCGAGTGGAGTCAGTATTTTTGTATCAGACATAATTATGGTAATGGTTATAAAGGCAAGTTATGATATTTTAGGGACAACTAAAAGGGTAGTTTGTTTTTTTAACTAAATTTTAAGTTGATTGATCGGTAAGAAGGGAATATTTAGAAGTAACCAAGAACAACCACATTATTTAAGCAATGTAGATTGATTAGTATTCAGTTAACGAAAGCTTTAGCGTTCATCCTTCCCTTTTCCCTACGTTATTCAGCATTCAAAATTCCTTTTTCACACTCTCTGCACAGAAATCTTATCCCCTTCTATGACCTGACAATCTGCTAGGGAGCGTTTGGCTCCGATTGATTTTCCATTGCGTTCAATGATCAGCTTATAGCTTGAACTCGTATCTAGAATTTCGTTTTCTATGAGTTCGATTATGATCTCTTCTCCAGTACTTTCTGGCTGCAATTCAACGTCATATTCAGTTGATTCTACATCTAGGACGATGTTATAGACTTCTGGGAGTTTGTCAGTTACCGGTTCTGGTTCGGGCTTAGGGGCTTGAGCATCGCTGAGCTTGGTTTCCAAAACCGCTTTCTCACGAATTAGATTTTCTTTTTCTCGTTTCAGATTTTCAATATCTCTTTCAGCACGAGTAAGGTAGGTTCTGAGTTCGTTGAGCTCTTCAATTGTGTTTGTACCACCTGACGCTTGCAGCGAGGCTGTAGCTTCTTTTAATGCAGCGATGTCTTTTTCATAGGTAAACTTCATTTGCTTGGCATCCTCAGTTTGTTTATCTAATTTTTGTTGGAGGACAGCCAAGGTTGAGCTATCACTGTCGGCGCTTTCTTCAAATGTTTTTAGTTTTTTCTGTAGGAGGTCAATCTCTTCAATTAATTCCTTCCGTTGGTTGGTTACTTTTTCTAGTTCATCTGCTACCTTTTTCAATTCCTGTTTAGATTCAATTTGAGACTCTTCCTGGGTTTCAATATTTGAATTAAGTCTCTGTAGATCAATGCGCAGAGAATCTCGCTCGTCTTCAGTTTCTAGTATTTTCTTAGAAAGCTGTTCCTTGGTTTTCTGAAGATATTTGTTGCTAGCTTCCATATCCTTCTTCTCTTGTTCTAGCAAGGTTTCCTTCTTCTGAAACTGAAGTAATTGTGTATCAAAATCGCTAGCAGTAGACTCGAGGTGTTGTACAGTTTGTCTAAGGTTTTCGTTTGCCTTCGCCAATGCTGCCATCTTTTTATCCGTATCAGTAAAGTTATTTTCAATTGCTTTGAACTGTTCTACTCGATCCGAATTTTCTTTCTTAAGTCGAGCAATATCCTCGTTTGCTTTTGTAAGCATGTTTTCGACCGACTTATTGTGTCCTTTGAGTTCTTCTAGCTCATTACTTAAAGCGTTTTTCTCATTTTCGAGTGGTTCAATACTCTGAGCGAGGGCTTTCCGTTCTTGTTCTAACTCACCAATTTTCACAATTAGATCTTCCTTGTCTTTCTGAATTCTCTCATTGACTGATTTAAACTGATCAAGGGTGGTTGTCGCACTACTCAAGTTTTTAACTGCCTTTTGCTGGTCGGTTGTTGTTGCTTGCACTTTTTCCTTCAGCTCATTTACTTTTTTCTCTTCAGCAGCTTTCTCGTGGATGAGTTCCTCGATACGCTTCGCCTGAAGGTTTTTTTCTTTTAGTAAAAGATCTACCCTACTTGCTAAGGCTTTCAGCTTATCTGCACCAGAGGCAAGATCCGATTGAGCGGTTTTATAATTGGTTGTGATGGACTGTTTTTCCTTTTCAAGATCACTGACTTTCTTTGCTAATTCCTTTTCTTTCTTTTTGAATTCATCAAGGGTTTGCTTTTGTGAGTTGCCGGCATTTTTCTCTGCGGCTTTTAGCTGATCATTCTGTGCTTTTAACTCATTTGCTGCTGTCTCGATTTCCTTCAACTTCGTGTCACTATCGGCTAATTTCTTGTGACTGCTTTGCAGTTCTTTAACTAGGGATTTGGACTGTTTTTCCAGATCCTTCAACTGTTTGCTCAGTTGTTGATTCTCTTTGAGTGTATTCTTTTTCTCTTTTTTGAGTTTTTCAATTTCTTCCATCGATCGTTCAATGGCAGAAGTATCGGTATTGCTTCCCGATTCAAGTTTGGTAAGATCAGCAAACAGTTTTTCCTTTTCAGTTTCTAGACTTTTGACGGTTTCTGATAGTGCTGTATTTGCTTTTTGTAATTCTGCTTGAGTTGATTGCAAGTCCTCATTTTGCTCAGTTAACTGATCAATTTGTTTCGTGTATTTGTCAAGCGTTTTAACAGTATTCTTT
Source organism: uncultured Saprospiraceae bacterium (assembly GCA_937959115.1). Lineage (GTDB taxonomy): Bacteria > Bacteroidota > Bacteroidia > Chitinophagales > Saprospiraceae > JAHDHB01. The sequence continues at coordinate 1,150 of CALGAW010000032.1, read as the reverse complement.
GATCCTTTGTTCTTTGCAATCAATTGAGATTCGATTGCATTTTTTTCTGACTGAAGTTCTTTGATTTTTTCAAGAAGTTCATTGGATTCTTGTTGACCACCAGAAGAATCAGACTTGATTTGTTCGATTTTATTAAGAAGAGCGCTTTTTTCAGAAGCAAGTGCAGTGTATTCTTGTTGGAGATTTTTGAACTTTTCTTCGAGCTCAGGGTCTGATACTGGTTCTGCACCATCAAGCTGTCTTCTTAGTTTTTGTCGTTCCTCCTCTACTTCTTGATAAGCCCTTGCAAGGTTTTGATGCTCGGCTTTCACTTTTGCGATCTCACTATCTGGATCAGCCTGCGGCGTAGGACGGTTCTTAAGAGATTGGTTTTCTCTCTTCAGTTGTTGAACTTCCTGCTGTAAGGAGTTTAACTGAGCTTGGTTAGCAGAATTATTCGAAGATGTATTGTTTTGTGCAGCTGCATTGCGGGACTGGTTTACTTTAACTGCATTTGGCCTAACCTTTTTAATTACAATTTTTCCCTTTGGTTCCTCAGGTGCCTCATTCTGCTCAGATGCTGAATTGTCTGCAGCATTCGTTGCATCTTCATCATCCTTTTTAGAAAAAAACTTCTTAATCATACGAGCATTAATTTAGAATAATACGGTGGTTTGACAAAAAATTAAAGACAAACTTATTACAATATACTAGAATCTATGAATAAATTCATGAGAATTTCCTAACAAAACATTTTGATGATTCCAATTTGATCGAAACATTACATATGTTTGACACATAAATAATTTCTAATTCCACGATTTGAAATCAAATCATTATGTCAATTCAATTAAATCATTTATTCCTGTTCCTTTTAATAATAGTCTTCACCAGTTGCCATACTTCTAAAAAAATGATTCGCTATTCAGAGCACTTAACCATTCAATCTAAAGAAATACAATCCGTGAACACAAGCATCCGTGCTCTAGAAGTTGTTGACGATCAGACAGTTTGGTTTGCTGGATCTGGTGGTGTATACGGCTTTACGGAAAATGCAGGACAGTCATGGAAAATCGACTCCCTAGGCACTCCAGAAAACCGCCCACACTTCAGAGCCATCTCTGTTACCTCGAATGCCGTTTTCCTCCTAAGTATTGCCTCGCCTGCCCTA
>CALGAW010000031.1 GCA_937959115.1 uncultured Saprospiraceae bacterium | reverse complement strand
AACCCGCATTATGCATTGGGAATTAGCTTTTGGCTTCAAAATACAATAAAATCAAGTGCTCCACGTCTATTTTTCATTGAAAGCGTAGTAACCCCTACGGTGAAATTAAAAATAGGCGGACGTGCTTGATTTTGAAGTAGTTTGAAACCAAAAGTTGATTCTTATTGCATATTGCGGGTTAAACCATTATTAAGATACAGTGTTTAAATCCATTCAAAAAAAAAGAGTGGCAAGTGCCACTCTTGTATGTCATAAGACAAATAGGTTGGTTGGAATAATAAAATATATTACCAAGGTCTCTTGTTCTTTTTTACTCGGACACGTTGTGGTTTTAACGCAGGAAATAAAAAAGTTTCAAATCTTGAAATTAAGGTAGTAAATAATTGTAACATAATATTTTGTTTTAAAGGTTTAGGTCGACTTGGGATCACCCCTTCTACTTACAAGGTGCAGATAATAATTAGCTTTCGCAAGTTGAAACTGTAAATCAAGCAAAATACACCCCAATATGGTGACAGGCTAGTCCATATAATCTTCTTAACAATTTGACAAGGGTATTTCGTGTTTTGATGTATAATCCCTATTTAAATACAAATTTAAGCCCTAAAGTGTTAAGAGATTGGTAAAATTGAGCTGAAAGTGTTAAAATGACAATTAGATTCGCTTGTTTTTGCAACACATTTTTTAGTGAAAAAATAAATAAATTTTATTTTTTAAATATTAGTTAAGCGCGCGAATAGTTTGGAATTGTGAGCAATTCTAAGATAAAAAGTGCCGAACTCGCTAAATATCATTATTAAATATTCACCCATAGCTGCTTTCTGAAAACACATAGAAACATAGCGCTTACGAAACACGTCCGATCTTGGCCTTTTGCTTAATCTTTATGCCCAAACCAGCTACCACTAATGTAACAATCGGACTCATCCAATTGAAAAATGCGAATGCCGCATATTCAGCAACACCGACGCCGAGCACGCCCGCCTGATAAGCACCACAAGTGTTCCAAGGAATCAGCACCGAGGTAACCGTCCCAGAATCCTCTAACGTTCGACTTAGGTTCTCAGGGGCAAGATCACGGTCTTCAAAGGCATTTTTAAACATCTTTCCAGGGATCACAATCGCCAAATACTGATCCGAGGCAATCACATTCAAGCCTAGGCAACTGGCAACAGTGGTCGCAAATAAGCCAAACGTACTCTTCGCCAAGGAAAGCAGTGATTTCGTAATCCGCTGCAAAGCGCCAATCCCATCCATCACTCCGCCAAAGATCATAGCAGAGATGATTAGGTAGATCGTCCATAGCATACCCTTCATACCGCCTGCAGAAAACAGTTCATTCAGTGTCTCGTTTTCTGTTTTAATGGCCGTGTCTGTAAGGATAGCAGTCGTAACATCTCCGATATTAGAACCTGGTAACGTTGCAAGGACATCCGTTTGAAACACAAGAGCAAAAACAGCAGCAAGCAACACACCAGCTCCTAATGCAATCAAGGGTTTGACTTTCTTGATCAAAGGCGTTTTTTCAGCATCTTTCGGGCCATTCGGCAACAAAATGATTAAGGCCACAACTACTATAGGAACCAAAAATAAAATGGGAGAAATATAAAACGTTTGATCAATGACGCCTAATAGATTAGAAACATCCGCATTTCCTGTTGCTGTGACAGTGAAGCTAAGGATCGAAAAGATGACGATCGTAATAAGGATCGTGGGCACAGTCGTAATCATCATGTAGCGAATGTGTTGAAACAGCTCACCACCAGCCATGGCTGGAGCGAGATTCGTCGTATCACTCAAAGGTGACATTTTATCACCAAAATATGCACCAGAGATCACAGCACCGGCAATCATCCCAGGAGGTAATCCCAAGGCTTTCCCAATACCGATCAAGGCAATACCAACCGTTGCAGAAGTAGTCCATGAGCTACCAGTTGCCAAGGAGATAATTGCAGCAATGACAACACAGGCAGGCAGAAAAAAGGAAGGACTCAGCACCTGTAAACCATAGTAAACCATTGCAGGGATGATGCCACTGACCAACCACGTCCCAGCAAGCGCACCGACTAAGAATAAGATAAGAAGTGGGACAAGTACACTTTGTAGGTTCTCCAGTATTTCTTTAAAGATGGTTTGTACCGTCGTTTTGTTCATTAACCCAACTACTGCAGCAATTGCAGCACCAATCAATAGGATGTAGTGGTTGGAATATCCTCCAAACATTTCCCCACCTTGAAAGAAGATATTGTATGCCAGTAAGGCAACTAAGATTACAACCGGAATCATGGCTTCCATTAAGCCCAATTCCTTGTTCTCTACTATGTTTTCGTTCTGGGGTAACTTTCCAAACTGGTGCTCTGCCATTGTATCGGTGTTTTATCGTTCAACGGTAAAGATAATATATAATGGTTAATGTTTAATTATGATTTTTTTCGTTCATTCATAATGTCTACCAAACCTTAATTACTAGGGATGTAAGCTCCATCTTGATAAAAAAATAGCCTAAAACACTTCATTCCAAGGATTGTCAGACTCCAACTCCCGATACTCTTTTTCCAGAATGATTTCCTTTTCATCTTCTATATCACGCAATTCCAATTCCTCCGCAACAGGATCAATGAAGTAGTAGTCAGGAATGATTTTTCCTTTATAGATCGTCACTGTAGCCGCCGCCTTTAGAATTCTTAGTTGCACTTCGCTGTCTTCTGTTGAATAGATCCATTGCTTGACTGCTATTGGCTTTGAGTCATCACTTAAAAATTGATTACCATTCAATATAGCCGTTTGAATGTAATACCGTCCATCCACAAATAGTTTCTTTGGAGGGCTTCCTACATTAAACTTAAGCCGATTACGTTCTTTTGTGCTTAGCTCATGTTCTACATAGGAAGAAAATAATTTACCCTTCTTACGCACATAGAGCAGGTTTTCTTTTCCACTTTCAGAGATCAGTTGAAACAGTTTATCAGAATTTCCTTTTACCCAGTCGTACTGAGTCGTATTGTTGACAGTAAGCCAATTGTTTTTAACGGTTAATTTTGATCCGTTTTCTAGATCATAGTTGAAGTTATGGCCAATTTTTGTTTTGCGTTTCCTTTTCGGCAGTTTTGCTTTCTTCTCGTAATATTGCTTGCTTTTTCCGTACTCACCGCTGACAGGTTGATCCTCAATTTCCATAAATTGTTCGAGTCGTTCCTCTAGCTGTAAAATCAGGTGCGAATCACTGGCATTGATCGCTAAGATCGAGATGTCCTTTCCTGATTTCAATTTTGCTCTTAGGTTATAGGCACGGCCTTGTTTTCCCTTGGCCTCTTTGACGTAAAACTGTTCAATATCTCCTTGGTTCAGTTGAGTATTCCCTTTTATCCATGGAACTGGTTTGTGTACGATATTGATTTCTCCATAATAAACATCAATAATAGTCTTGTTAAACAACTTTGTCAGCGCACTATACATTGTGCTAATTCCTACAATCACATGGATTATTGGAAAGAGAAACATAACCAAGGGTGCTCCAGCAACAAGGCCCAAGGTATACCACATCACCAAAAACCCGCACCAGAACAAGCTAAACATAAACGTTGGTATTGCAGTGCTATCAAACCAACTATAGGTAATATTCAGGTTGTCCTGATCTTCAAATACTTTTAATTCTTTGGGTTTAAAAATCATGTGTTCAATTGAAAATTGATAATAATGCTTTAAAATATCTCATTCCAAGGATTATCAGCTTCCCGATATTCTTCTTCTAGTTGAATTTCTTTCGAATCTTCAATGTCGCGCAGTTCTAACTCATCTGCTACTGGATCAGTGAAGTAATAATCTGGAATTATTTTTCCTTTGTGAATGGTCAAGATAGAACCTGTTTTCAGCACTCTGATTTGCACTTCATTGTCCGTCGTTGTATAAATCCATTGGTTTACAGCTATAGGTTTGGAGTCATCACTAAGGAACTGATTGCCCCCCAGCAACGCCGTTAGAATGTACTGTTGACCATCCATGATCAGTTTATTCGGAGGGTTATTCGGATCAAACTTAAGCCGATTTCGATCTACCGCATTCAACTCATGTTCTACATAAGAAGCATACAGTCCACCTTTCTTCCGCACGTAGAGCAAGTTCTCTTCTCCGCTCTTAGAAATCAGTTGAAACAGTTTATCAGAATTACCCGTTTCCCAGTCATACTGAGTCGTTTGGCTAACAGTCAATCGTTTGTTTTTAACAGAAAGTGCTGCTCCGTCTATTAGATCATAGTTGAGGTTAAATCCCGTTTTTGTTTTGCGCTTTCGTTTTGGCTGATTTGCCTTTTGCCTGTAGTATTCTTTCGTTTTTCCAAACTCCCCAGCGATAGGCTGATCCTCAATTCCCATAAATTGTTCAAGACGTTCTTCCAACTGTAAAATTAAGTGTGAATCAGTTGCTTTGATCGCTAGGACGGAGATGTCAGCGCCCTGTTTTAATCTAGCTCTTAAGTCATAGCTCATTCCTTGTTCTCCCCTTTTCTCCTTAACGTAAAATTGACGAATATCTTCTTGGTTCAGTTTCGTATTCCCTTTTATCCAAGGGATCGGTTTATGGACAATGTTCAATTCTCCATAATAAACATCAATAATTGTCTTGTTAAACAATTTTGTCAAAGCAGAATACATTACACCAATTGAACCAACTATAAAAACTAATGGGAATAAGAACCCTTGAACCCCCTTAAAACCGTCTAGAAAAAAGGTAAACACAAAACCAAGTTGGAATAAACTAGCCAAAACCATTATAATCGCTGTTCCATCAAACCAATTATAGGTAATGTTCAAATGATCGTGGTCTTCAAATACTTTTAATTCTTTGGGTTTAAATATCATTTTGTTGATTGTATGTTGGAGAAATTAAACACGGTATTATGGTACTATTTTACTAAAAAAAATATCATTTTAAAACAGTTTATCCCAAGGATTTTCAGATTCCGTTTCCTGATACTTCTTTATTTTCAATTAATTAACACAAAACGATAGAGGTAAAGTTCCTTATTTTCATCCATGCTACAACTTTTTTAAACTCAATTCAATTTACATAATCTTTTTCTATTTCAGCTGGGTCGCTATAAAGTTCAACCTTAGAGTGGGTTTCACTAATAAAAAATCCCCACCCATCAAACGACAAGCAGGGAATATTTTCAAATCAGTTATGTACATTTCCGTAAGGAATAACTTGTTAATAATTATTATACCTCAACAATTACCCATTGATAATTATTTTGCCAATTCCTCTCTAATCTTATTCAGTGCTGACCCAGCTCTTACCCAGTCAATCTGCTGAGCACTGTAAGTATGAGCGACTTCAAAGCTATCCGTTGTCCCATCTGCATGCGTCAATTCAATCGTAAGATTCTTGCCTGGTGCAAATGAGTCAAATCCTAGGATCGCTACTTTATCGTCTTGGCGAACTAGATCATAGTCTGCCTTGTTTACAAACGTCAGTGCAAGCATTCCTTGCTTCTTCAAGTTGGTCTCGTGAATTCTAGCAAATGATTTCACAATCACTGCCATCACACCTAAGTGACGAGGCTCCATTGCTGCATGCTCTCTTGATGAGCCTTCACCTAGATTCTCTTCACCGAATACCACTGTTCCAATGTTATTGGCTTTATACCATCTAGCAGTTGTCGGTACTGGTCCGTATTCTTTTGTTTCTGCATTGAACACGTGGTTGGTTTTGTCGTTGTAGGCATTTACTGCACCTGTGTAGCAATTCTCAGAGATATTGTCTAAGTGTCCACGGTACTTCAACCATGGGCCAGCCATAGAAATGTGATCCGTTGTACACTTGCCTTTTGCTTTAATCAATACGCGCATCCCTTCAAGGTGCCCTTGTGTCATTGGTTTAAATGGAGTCAATAACTCAATTCGCTTAGAATCAGGATTAACAACAACATTTACTCCACTACCATCGGCAAGAGGTGCATCATATCCAGCATCCTTTACATCAAAACCCTTAGGCGGTAATTCAACACCATGTGGAGGATCCAACATCACTTCCTCTCCATCCTTGTTTGTCAATTTATCCGTCAACGGGTTGAAACTCATGCTTCCTGCAATCGCCAATGCTGTAACGATCTCAGGAGATGCTACAAATGAATGTGTATTTGGATTTCCGTCATTCCGCTTAGAGAAATTCCGGTTAAATGAGGTAATGATTGAGTTCTTACGATTTGGATCGTCTGAATGACGTGCCCACTGTCCAATACAAGGACCACAAGCGTTTGCTAGAACAACGCCACCGATTTTCTCGAAAGAATCCAATAAGCCATCTCGTTCTACGGTGTATCGTACCAATTCAGAACCTGGAGTAATTGTAAACTCTGCTTTCACAGATAGATTCTTAGACACTGCTTGCTTCGCCAATGAGGCAGCGCGATCTAGATCTTCGTAAGAAGAGTTGGTACAAGAACCGATCAATCCAACTTCCAATTTTTCAGGGTAATTATTTTCTTTTACTGCTTCCGCCAATTTCGAAATCGGCCAAGCCAAGTCTGGCGTGAATGGTCCGTTTACGTGTGGCTCTAGCGTACTTAGATCTATTTCGACGACTTGGTCGAAGTATTTCTCTGGGTTTGCATATACCTCATCGTCTCCCGTCAAGTGTTCAGCAATACCATCTGCTAGTTCCGCAACTTCAGCACGGCCTGTTGCTTTGAGGTATCTGCTCATTGACTCATCATACCCGAAGGTTGAAGTGGTCGCTCCGATCTCAGCACCCATGTTGCAAATAGTTCCTTTTCCTGTGCAGGAAAGGCTTTTTGCTCCTGGGCCGAAATATTCAACAATCGCGCCTGTTCCACCTTTTACGGTAAGGATACCAGCCACTTTCAAGATTACATCTTTGGAGGACGTCCAGCCATTCAGTTTTCCAGTTAGCTTAACGCCTATTAGTTTTGGATTTTTCAACTCCCATGCCATTCCTGCCATCACATCTACAGCATCAGCACCACCGACTCCAATCGCTACCATTCCTAGTCCACCTGCATTTACGGTGTGTGAATCCGTCCCGATCATCATACCTCCTGGGAATGCGTAATTCTCAAGGACTACCTGATGAATAATACCCGCTCCTGGTTTCCAAAATCCAATTCCATATTTGTTAGACACAGACGATAAGAAGTCATACACCTCACTATTCACATCCATCGCGGTTTTCAAATCTGCATCAGCTCCTGTTTTTGCTTGGATCAAGTGATCACAGTGCACTGTTGAAGGCACAGCTACTTTGTCTTTCCCTGCCATCATAAACTGAAGCAGTGCCATCTGAGCAGTTGCATCTTGCATAGCTACACGGTCTGGCGCGTAAAACACATAGTCTTTGCCTCTATTGTAGTTTTGAAGTGGAGAATCTGTATGCAAATGAGAATAAAGGATTTTCTCAGTTAAAGTTAGAGGTCGGCCCAAAGAAGCTCTAATTGCTTCAATCTTACCAGGAAGCTCCTGATACACCTTTTTTATCATATCTAAATCAAAAACCATAGCGTTTGTTTTTTTTCGTTTTACTTGAAAAGAGTTGCAAAAATACCGTTTTAGTAGTTTAAACACAAATTATGCTTCTAATGTTTCTTCAAAATTCCTAAACTGTAGATTATAAGGGTATTTAGAAGGTCGAATTAAATGGATTTATACTAAACTTTATGTACCAATTAGTGTTTACAAATTGATTTCATTCTTGTTGCATCCGAGGTATTCTAGTTTTTTTTTAAAAAATAAGTTTTGAACCAACCATTTTATTGTTGCTTGCGTTTTTTATTTAAATGTAAATTTTATGGAACATTATTTTATTGAAAAATCAATGATGCACTATGAAAATTAAATTTATCAACCCTTCAATAAAGATTATATTTCATTCTCTCAAATTCTTACTTCTGGGGATTCCCCCACCGATAGGATAATCCAATTCTACATATCAAACAAGATTAGTTAATATTCGAGCTCAACTGAGCTTCTTAAGAGTTTTAATATGAAAACGATAAAATTACTTATCGTCTTCCTATTGGTAATCTCAAGCACTTTATTAGTCTATTGGAATGTTTTCTTTAATGACTTCCTGGTTACCTGGGATGACGATGCTTATGTATTAGACAATCCTTATCTTTCGATCTCAACATTTGATGATCTGTTTCACCTATTTACGATTACTTATGAAGGTAATTATCATCCATTGACCCTCCTCTCCCTAGCAATCGATTACTGGATCTGGGGTGAACAGCCATTTGGATTTCATTTGACCAATATTCTACTACATATATTAAATGCCTTATTGGTATATTGGCTTGCGATGCTTCTGATTCAGCATCGACTATTAGCAGTTGGGTCAGCGTTGCTCTTTGCGCTTCATCCGATGCATGTTGAATCTGTTGCTTGGGTAGCAGAACGTAAGGATGTTCTGTTTTTGTTTTTCCTCCTATCTGGGTTAATTGCCTATTTGTATGCTCAGAAAGACGAATATGGAATTAGATTCTATCATTTATCGATTTGTTTGTTTTGTCTTTCCTTGATCTCCAAGCCAGCAGCAATTGCCTTTCCGCTTTTGTTACTTGTACTTGATGCTTGGCAAAACCGTAAAATCAACTTGGTAAACAAAGTTCCGTTTCTACTGATATCCTTTATTTTTGGTTTGATTACAATTTACGCACAAGATTCTGTAGAGGCCATTTCAGATCTTTCTTATTTCTCAGCATGGCAACGTGTGCAATTGGTCTCGTATAGCTGGATCGCTTATTTTTATAAGTTCTTTTTACCAATTGACCAAACTGGATTATATCATTATCCGGCATTCGACGAGCCTTTTTCATTGTTGATGAATCTTTCGCCTTTTATTATTTTATTGGTTGGCATTCTTATCGCTTGGAAAAGAACAACGTTTATTTTTCTTGGAATCGCCTTTTTTACAATTAGTTTGCTTCCTGTTTTACAGATTATTCCTGTTGGGAATGCAATGATGGCAGAACGGTATACTTACCTTCCGTATTTAGGATTAAATCTGAGCATTTTTATGCTTATTAAACAGTTGACGAAAAATTTCAATTCTGCTTCATTGACCTTGTATATCAGTACTTTTGCATTGATCCTATTGTTTGGAATTAAGACTTCTGATAGGACACAAGTATGGAAGTCAGATGGCACATTTTGGACAGATGTGATTCAGAACAATCCGAATTCATTATTGGCTCACTTTGCCTTGGGAAATTATTTGTATGAGTATAAAGACTTTGATGGCTCAGCCTCGATGTATAAAAAAGTACTGGAGTTTGACCCGTTTAATCACCAAGCCAATAGTTTTCTTGCATTTTTATATAATAAAAGACGCCAACCCCAAATTGCTTTAGCGTATTTAGACAAATTAGTCCTACTAGATTCAACGGATACTGAGCATCTCCTAAAAAGAGGAAAGACCCTAATGAAATTGAAGTATCTAGAGGAATCGCTTCTTGACTTTAACGCATACATCGAATACTTGCCAGATGATCCGATCCCTTACGTTTTAAGGGCCGACAACTACATGTCCCTTGGCAAAATAAATCAAGCAGCCAAGGATTGGCAATCCGCTATAGATCTAGATACGAAAGAAGCAAAAGTGTTTTATAATATGGGTCTCTATAAGTACGAAAAAGAAGATTTTGAAAAAGCAAAACTATATTTCAAAACCGCAGTGCAGTTAAATCCGAATAAAGAAAACTATAGACAATTGGCGGAATTGTTTGACAAAATGGATACTGATATCCAATAATTAAGGAGGAGTGGGTGGAGAAAATTGGTAAACTTTTCTCTACCTCAATTGGTAATCCCTTGCCTCCAAGTCAACACCTGACTGTTCCACACCCGCTCCAAGAACTCAGACCTCCGCAAAATCAGCTCACCGTTTAGCGCGCGGTCAAAGAAAAAAGAGGCTTCTTCTCGATAAGATGTCGGCTCATAGTACCAATATTCAAGGAGTGGTGCCTTTTCCACTTTGTCAGGCAATCCGAAAATCGTGAAGATCATTCCGCGGTCAGTCTTCCAGCCATGCTTGAAATCTGTGAAATAGCGGTTGGCTTCCTGAATACGGTTGTAGTAGATGCTGATGAGTTTTCGGGAGCGTGCGACACTGCTTGTCCGTTCTAGCCAAAACCCATCCAATGCCTGCTTGGGATTTGCTGCTTGACGAATCGCCTTATATTCTGAGTTCTTTGTGATATAACGCAGGGAAAGAGATAACTCATCAACACTAGTCACTTTAGGAAAATCAGGTGGAACCGCACAGATCATACTGTAGCGACTGTTGTCTGCTACAATTCTGTAGAGCCCAGCTGTTGTAAACGTAAATTGATCACCACAAGCAACAGTCGTAACATCATCTAACTCTTTTGGAAGCTTAAATGGCTTTGCGTGCTCGCTGAATGGTGGCTTGGCAGGCATTGACTCATCAGAATAATATTCTATTGAAACCAAACGGCTTTTTGCTGTCTCACAATCTATCGTTAAGGTTTCGTTTACTTGAATATAGTCTAAGTTGTACGGTAATCCTGAAGCATCCAGTAAATGGACATGTGGATCAATCCGAGCTACTGAATAATCCACCTTGATTAAATCCTTGTAAAACACATCTGTATGACGACCAGTAATCGACACTAATAACTGATAATCAAAGTTTTTCTCAGGAATAGGAAGCTTGAAATAGGGTTGATATCGATAAATGATTTCGGCTTCTTCACTAAAGGTAAAGAACAATGATTTCGTTTGAAACGATTCATAGCCTTGGATTTCCACCATAAACGTATCTGCGGGTAATTTGACTAATAGTTCTTGAATTCCGTTTTCATTTAATAGGATGATTGGATGGATATCATGTTTTGAATCCTGGTAAATGTTTAACGGTATATTTTCTAGATTCTTACTTAGATAACACCCACTACAAAGGAAGGAGATAAAAAGGATACAACAAATAAGTCTAGCGTTGATCATTGGATAATAAATAAAACAAAAAGTGTTTTCAAAAGAAAAGGCAATATCTTGATCTACTATTATAAAGTATACAATAAAAACAAGTCTTTAGAAACAAAATAATTCCACTGGTTTTAGTTAAAACATTTACGTATTCAATTGATTTAAAAAACGATCATAAATCCTAAACTTTCTTGCCAATCAGACCCTGGGAAAGCGATCAAAAACAAAATAGATTAACGTAAACTGATTTCCCGTTTCTTCTCTTCCTTCGCTGCAATAAAAATGCTCAATTCATATAGAATATACAATGGCAGTCCAATCAAAATCTGCGTAATCATATCCGGTGGCGTAATAATCGCTGCGGTGATTAACAACACTACAGCAGCATGCCGTCTATACTTACGCATAAATTCAGCCGTAATTAAACCAACTTTTGCCAAGTAAAAGATGACGAGAGGCATTTCAAACGCAAGACCAGTAGGAACGGTAAACATGATCATATAATTCACATAAGAGGATATAGTCACTGTACTATTCACCTCGTTAATGGCATAACCTGCAAGGAAATTTACTGCAAAGGGAGAGATAACATAATAACCAAACAGCACTCCAGATAAAAACAGAAAAGAGCAAACAAAAACAACCCCTCGAGTAGATTTTTGCTCTTCAGGCAATAGACCTGGCTTTAAAAAACGCCAAAACTCCCAGAAAACATAAGGAAAAGCCACCACAAATCCGCCAATCAATGATACCTTAAGGTGAAGGATAAATGCTTCCCCCAATTGTGTTGTAATCAGCTCAAAGTTTACCGGTTGCATGCAGATTGTATCTCCTAGACCAACACTATTTGAAAGCCAGCAAGAAAATCGATAAAACCCAAAATCTGCTTGTTTGGCTACGAATATGATCTCATCAAAAACAAAATCCTTGTTTAGGAAAATCACAATCCCTGCAAGAATAACAACGACAATCGATCGTAGGATGTGTTTCCTCAACTCGTCTAGATGATCAAAGAAACTCATTTCCTTTGTTGGAGCTTTTACGAGCTCTTTATTTTTCGGTGATGGTAATAAAGCCATGATTTTATTTTAACAGGACAAAAATAGTAATTGTTCGGATATTGTTATTGATTCTGAAAAATAGTATTTTTGGCAAATGCAGAATCAAGAAATAAAAATATTCAACACCCTTACAAGAGAAAAGGAAGTTTTTAAGCCCGTTGATCCCCCATTTGTGGGCATGTACGTCTGTGGACCTACCGTTTACAGTGATGTCCATTTGGGCAATTGTCGCACGTTTATCAGTTTTGATGTGATCTACAGATATTTAACATTTACTGGTCATAAGGTTCGATATGTAAGAAACATTACGGATGTTGGTCATTTAACTGGTGATGTAGATATAGGATCTGAAGATAAAATTGGAAAAAAAGCACGACTCGAAAAGTTGGAACCAATGGAAATTGTACAAATGTACACCAATGGATTTCATGATATGATGCGCATATTCAATACCATCAGCCCAAGCATTGAGCCTTCTGCAACTGGACACATGGTAGAACAAATCGAAATGGTACAATCGATCCTAGACAACGGATTGGCTTACCTAGAAAATGGCAGCGTATACCTTGATTCTCAAGCGTTTTTCGCAAAATATCCTGATGTTTATGGAAAACTATCTGGCAAAGATCAAGACAACCTCCTTTCAGAATCAAGAGATTTGAAGAACCAAGGCGAGAAAAAACACCCGTCAGATTTTGCGATCTGGGTAAAAGCACCAGCGGATCACCTCATGCATTGGCCTTCTCCATGGTCAGAAGGATTCCCTGGATGGCACCTCGAATGCTCTGTGATGAGCACTAAGTACCTAGGAAGCCCTTTCGATATTCACGGAGGTGGAATGGACTTACAGTTCCCTCACCATGAGAACGAGATCGCTCAAAACTATAGCGCTTGTGGCTGTGCACCTGCCAACTACTGGATGCATGGAAACATGCTACTCATGAATGGTAAAAAGATGTCTAAAAGCGACGGGAACTCAGTAACGCCAGACGAATTGTTTACTGGCGATTCTCCCTTACTCTCCAAGGCATACAGCCCTATGGCGATTCGGTTTTTTATGCTGCAAACACACTACCGAAGCACACTAGACATTTCAGATGATGCGCTAAAGGCAGCAGAAAAAGGCTACCAACGCTTGATGGATGGCTTTAAAACACTTGAAAAACTAACGTTCGTCGAAGGAAGTATTCACGAAAGTGAAGAAAAAGAAATAATCGCTGCTTGCGAGGCTTGTCATGGTTTTATGAATGATGATTTTAACACCCCACAAACACTAGCATCATTGTTTACACTCGTCACTAAAATCAACACATTCAATAACAATGGTGGGAAAGTCGATTCTATTTCGCAAACAACACTTGATTTGTTGAAAACGACATTTAAAGGCTTTATCGAAGACGTGCTTGGCCTTAAGGAAGAAACGGCGGCAGACGACAATCTAGTAGATGGCTTAATGCAGCTCATCATTGATATCCGCAAGGGTGCGCGAGAGAATAAGGACTGGGGCACCTCTGACAAAATCAGGGACACGCTAAAGGTCTTGGAGGTTCAATTGAAAGACGGAAAAGAAGGTACGAATTGGTCAAAAAACAATTAAAACAATGAAAGAATCCCTCAAGACAGCACCCAAAGCCATTTTAAAAATCGCTGCAAAGATGACGGGAACAATTACCTTATTTTTCGTCTTCGGTGGTATTTTAAATTGGATCTATAGTCTTCGTATCTTGTTTGATCTCGGAGATGGCTCTTTTTTATTGAAACTGTTACTTGCTCTAGTGTTTTTGGCTGGTTTCCCCTTTGTTTACTTTTGGATGGGCAAGTCGCACGCGATCAATATTGGCATGAATCAAATTTATAAGTCGAACGAAGGGTTCTTTGAAGGGGTCATCACAAAAATTACCAAAGGAGTGATCAACAAGACGGATGGGGGTTCTGGAATTACTGGAAGTATGCTTGGAAGTGTCGTCGGTATTGTTAAAACAACGGAAAAACTACCAAAACCAATCAAATGGGTGCTTGACTTTTTCTTGAATCAAGTCCCTTTAATGGAAGCGATAACCAAAGCAAAAAGTGAAGTGGAATTTAGCAGCACAAACGCTGAAATCGCAAGTTCCAAAGTGTTTGAGCATGTGAACGAATATGTCAAAGACGAATTACTTGATACTGGAATGCAATGGTTTTGGATGTTGTTAGGCGTTAATATAGCTGCGATTTTTCTATCTTACTATTTTCTAATCGCGGGTTAAACTTCTGTCTCCCTTTACCGTTAGATATCTTGTAAATCAAATCAATACTTATGCATCATTGTCCAAATTGTGAAACTGAAGTCCTTACAAAGGAAAAACATAAGTACAAAACGAAAACACCGAAGGAACATCAGCATTCCAATCATTTGGATTTAGAAAATTGTCCAGAATGTGGATTCAATTTCGTGGAAAGAGGGATGGAAATAATCGAAGAGAAACATAAGGTAAAACTGAATACCACGCCACCGAAAGGCAGTAAAATAGATAGTTTTCGGTATAGTAATTCGATTTTAGAGCTCGTTTCTCCAAGAGAAGGATTCAGCAATAAGGTACGAGGCCCTTTGATGTTTGGAATGATCTGGTTAGCCTTTGTGGCGTTATGGACAATGCTTGCATTTAGCGGTGGGTTGTTTATGGTGTTATTCTCTATACCATTCTGGATGAGTGGTTTGTCAATGATTTACAGTGTCACGAAGACAATTTTTGAAGAACAAAAGTTTGAGTTAAACGGTAGAACATTGACCATTCAAAAAAATAGATTACTCAATTCGAAAGAAGAAGAAATCGATCTTGCGTTTATTAAATCTGTGAAACTAGAAACGGTATCAACCAAAGGCAGAATTACAGGGATGTCAAACAGAAAAAACATCTTAGGCAATAAGAACAAAATACCAACCATTACACTAAGAGACGGCAGTAAAGAGACGCTTCTAGAAAACGGTACACAAGCAGAAAAAATTTGGTTTGTTAATCTGTTAAACGCTTATCTGAAAGACGTGATTGGTAGTGATCATATGGACTAATCGTTTACCTGCTTACACTTTTTTGTTATTTTTGCTTTCGCGAATACCACGCGTCCAATTTAAAAGAATTCACAGCACATGAACATCCGCCATTCGACTTTTCTACTTGCATTTTCGGCCATCCTGCTGTTAGCAGCTTGTAAATCAGACCATCAACCTCAAGGGAATCCAGCAAAACCGCCTAAGCCAAAGGTAGATGTGCCTAAGTTTAATGCAGACATAGCATATAACTACATCCAGAAACAAGTCGATTTTGGTCCTCGCTTTGTCAACTCAAAAGGACATCGAGCTTGTTCTGCTTGGTTGGCAGAGGAACTCAAAGCCCTTGGCACAAAAGTTACCGAGCAAAAAGTGGACATCACCGCATATAACGGTAAACTGCTGAAAGCTACTAATATAATTGGGGCGATCAACCCCGCAGCACCCAAACGTATATTGTTGTGCGCACATTGGGATACTCGCCATGTTGCAGACTACGATCCGAATCACGCCAATCATAACAAACCGATTCTTGGTGCTGATGATGGAGGAAGCGGTGTTGGAGTATTGCTTGAAATCGCAAGAGTCTTGAAGGAAAATCCATTACAAAATATTGGGGTAGATATAGTTTTGTTCGATGCAGAGGATTACGGTCAGCCAAAGGATGGAGGCGGTTTCCCTAAGCAAGACCATACTTTCGGGCTAGGATCTCAACATTGGTCAAGATATAAGCATAAACCAGGCTACAGGGCCACATACGGTATCCTTTTGGACATGGTTGGGGCCAAGGGGGCCAAATTTACAATGGAAGGCACCTCCATGAAGTATGCTCCAAACTTAATGAAGCAAGTCTGGAACCTAGGACACGAGATCGGCTATGGCAATTATTTTAGTTATCAAAAGACAGGGGAACTGCAGGATGACCACTTATATGTCAATTCGATTGCCAAAATCCGTACAATTGATATCATACACTACAGATCCAATAATTCCTTTGGCCCACACTGGCATACGTTGAATGACAATATGAGTGTGATCAGTAAAAAAAGTCTAAAAGCAGCAGGGCAAACAGTACTAGCGGTTGTTTATCATGAAGACAAGGGTGTATTTTAGTCCGGCTTAACAAAAAGATACAAATAGTTGATCATCAATATCCTGACCTCTAATTCAACCACAGTTTGGGTCAAACAATTCAAATAAAAAGAAGACTGCTCCATTTCTGAAAAGGAACAAAATTTGGCACCATTTGCATTTTGAATCAATAGAATTATCCAGGTTACCATAGACATCCAAATCAAATTTCGCATATTCATAATTGTTAAAATTTTAGAAGTTTGCCGACATTAAGGTGAATATACTTCCCTAATTTAAAATATATTGCTTTCTTTACACTTGTATTTAACCATGCGTATTGCGGTAACCGTAATAATTAAGGGCTTACATTTTCCTTACAACGCATTGGGATATTGAAATTATTTACTCATTAAACATTCATTCCCGATGAATCACTTTATCAAATTAACAATGGCATCATTGCTTATGATGCTTTTTTCGATTGGTATGTTTGCACAACAAACTGCCACTGGATCAATCAAAGGCGACGACGGCTTTGGTTTGATCGGTGTTAGTGTTATTGTAAAAGGCACAACAATTGGAACAACAACCGACCTAGACGGTAACTTTTCTATTCGAGTTCCTGATGGAGCTAAAACTCTAGTAATTACGTACACAGGATTTGAAACGCAAGAAATTCCAATCGATGGAAGCGCTGTCAATCTTGTTATGTCTGAAGGCACAAGCGTGCTAGACGAGGTAGTTGTCTCAGGATTAGCAACAAACGTAAAACGGAGTAATTCCGCAAACAATGTTGCCTCCATTTCAGCAGCAAAACTTACTGGCGTAACCTCTCAAACCTCCTTGGACGGAGCACTAGCTGGAAAGTTTAAAGGTGCCGAAATTAGAGCTAACTCTGGTGCTCCTGGTGGTGGTATCAGTGTAAGAATGAGAGGTGTAACTTCTCTATTTCTTGACCCATCTCCACTGTATGTAATTGATGGTATTTATGTAAACAATGGTTCTTACTCATTAGGAACGAATGTTGTTTCAGCAGCCGCTGGTGGTGGTAATACATCAACCAACCAAGATGATG
This sequence comes from uncultured Saprospiraceae bacterium, assembly GCA_937959115.1. Lineage (GTDB taxonomy): Bacteria > Bacteroidota > Bacteroidia > Chitinophagales > Saprospiraceae > JAHDHB01. The sequence goes on along the minus strand of CALGAW010000031.1, from coordinate 76,787 downwards.
CATCAAACAGAATTGCTGACATCGATCCTGAAGACATTGCTACAATCGAAATTTTGAAAGGTGCATCAGCAGCTGCCATCTATGGTGCTCGTGCAGCTGGTGGTGTTGTAATTATTGAAACCAAAAAAGGTAAAAATGCTAAACCAGAAATTACGTTTAAGCAAACTATTGGTTTTAACAGTGCAACAAGACTGCTTGGAACTAGACAATGGGATGCTGAAAAAGTTGGAGAGGTATTCCCCTCTAATGACCCACTTAATCCCCTTTCTCAAGATTCTTTAGATTTTCTAGAAAACGGCACCTTTGATTATGAAGAACAAATGTTTGGAGGTACAGCAATGGCTTCGACTTCAAGACTTGAGCTTGCAGGTGGAGATGAAAAATCAAGATATTTCATAGGTACTGGTTATAAAAATGAAAACGGAATCGTTGACAATACTGGTCATATTAGAGGAAACGTCAGATTAAACTTTGACCACAAACTAACCGATTGGTTCAAATTTGATATAAGTTCTTATTATTCTAATGGAACAGCTGATAGAGGCTTTTTCAACAATAGTAATTCCAATACAACGATTGGATATGCGATGGCATTTACTAAGCCATGGCAAGTTTTAGCAGGCGATGCCAATGGAAATTACCCCGGTAATCCTGCAGTAGGATCAAACTTTTTGGAAACGATTGACCTTGTAACGAACAGAGAACTTTCCAACCGATTGATTGGAGGAGCAAAATTAGACTTTAAATTGTTTTCAAATGATCATAATAACCTTAAGCTAATTGTTGCAACTGGTATTGATCAATTAAACCACAGAACTAGAGCGTTATTCCCGCAACAACTTTCTTACTTTAGAGATCCAGGAACTCTTGGTGGTGCTTCAGTAGAAGGAACACACAAAGTAACGAACTACAACTTAGGAGGATTCCTAGTACATTCTTTATATGCTGGTGATCTCAACTTCAGAACAACAGTTGGTTTAAATCAGATTTCTGGAAATAGAAATAGTATTATTTCAACAGCGACAGGACTAAACGGTTCTCAAACAAGTCTTAGTCAAGCGGCTAATACATCTGTCTACCAATTTAGAAGTTCTGAACTGGACAAAGGTGGATACTTCCAGGAAGAAATAAACTGGGATGATAAGATTATCCTTACTGGTGGAATTAGAGCAGATAAATCATCAAACAATGGTGATGAAAACAAATTGTACTATTACCCGAAAGCAAACATCGCTATAAACATTGGTGAGTTTGGATTCTGGTCAATAAAAGATACGTGGAATGCATTTAAAATAAGAGCAGCTTATGGTCAATCTGGTCGATTTGCTGGCTTCAACGATCGTTTTACTACATTAGGTGGTAGTTCAATTGGCGGTTTATCTGGTCTTGTTGCTGGTGGTGCAAGAGGTAACGATGAAATTGCACCGGAAAGACAATCAGAACTTGAATTCGGTACTGATATAGGCTTTTTCAATAACCGATTAAACTTAGATGTTACTTATTACACTAAAACAATTGATGACTTATTTTTGAATGCTCGAATCCCAACTTCAACTGGTTTCTCAGTGAAAAGAATTAATGGTGGAGCATTGCAAAATAAAGGAATTGAGATCGGATTAAAAGCAACTCCTGTAAAAGGTGACTTTACTTGGAATACTGGAATTAACTGGTGGAAAAACGCATCTAAAGTTACACGTCTTGACGTACCAGCATTCAACACAGGTGGATTTGCTGCTAGTTTAGGTCAGTTTAGAATCCAGGAAGGTGAAAGTGCAACTCAAATCGTTGGAACAATCAAAACTTCTGATTGTGTGGAAGCAGATTGCTCAGATTTAGATCCTGATGGTGACGGATTCAGAGTATATGGAAATGCTGAAGCGGATTTCAATATGGGATTTGACAATTCCTTCACTTATAAAGGATTACAGTTAACAGCATTGTTCCACTGGAAAAAAGGTGGTGACGGTATTAACTTATCCACACTTCTATACGATTTAGGTGGCACAACATGGGATTATGATGATACAACATTAGATCCAACAGGGACATTGAATAACGGTGACTACAGAACATCTGAATGGTTTGCAGGAAACACAGCTCCTTGGGTTGAGGATAATGGATATCTAAGACTTCGTGAGGTTGGATTATTCTACACCATCCCCACTTCAGCGTTAAATGATTTGGCGAAAATTCAAATTGGTCTTTCTGGTCGTAATCTAGTAAACATTTTCGATTACAACAGTTATGATCCTGAAGTTTCTAACTTCGGTGGAGCAATATTAGCAAATAATGTAGAGGTAACTCCTTTCCCTGCTTCAAAAACAATCAACATTCACTTAAAAGCTAAATTTTAATCGTAGATAAGACTTTTAAAACATTCAAATTATGAATTTTAATAAAATAAAATATAGTTTTTTGGGATTAGCTACTTTTATGTTGCTAACTATTACATCATGTAAAATTGATGACATTCCCAATCCAAACGGTCCAACATATGATGGATTCGAAGAGGGAGCAACCTTAGCCGACCTTAGATTATTGTCTAATGGAGTGCAGGCTGCAATGCGTTCTGATATTGAGTATTACTTTTGGACAACCAGTATCGTTGGTAGAGACTACTACGATCTGAACGGTGTAGATCCAAGGTATACAGGTGAGCTTTGCGGAGAGCAAGGAGCACAATTAGATGATGCAGGTTTCTTAACTACTAGAACATTCTCTGGTCGTTACCAATCTGTTAGGAATGCAAACCTATTGATTACTGCCGCTACAAATTCTAATGCATCACTTTCAACTAAACAGCTAAATGGCTTTTTAGGATTCGCGAATACTGTAAAAGCACATGATCTTCTGATCGTTCTTAATCAGCAATATCAAAACGGAATCCGAGTAGACGTTGCTGACCTAGACAATCCTGGTCCTTTCGTTTCTTACACTGAAGGCTTAGCTGCAATCGCTTCTTTGTTAGAAGAAGCTGCAAACCAATTGGCTGATGGCGAGTTCTTATTTAGTTTAACTAGCGGATTCGCTGGGTTTGACACTCCTGCTGGAATGCTTACGTTTAATCAAGCAATAGCGGCTCGAGTTGCGCTTTACCAAGGAGACAATGCTGGTGCATTGGCCAAACTAGGAAATTCCTTCCTAGACTTGACAGGTAACTATGACAATGGTGTAAGCTTAGTATGGGGAACATCAGGAAATGATAGACCTAATCCTCTATTCAACGTTTATGATCAAGATTACTTCATGGCAACTCCTGACCTTGTAGCAAATGCAGAGGCTGGTGATGCTAGATTTGAGCAAAAACTGGATACCATTCCTGGTTCTCAAACAGTTGGTGGATTAACAGGAAAGTACCAAGTACAAATGTTTGGTTCTAATGTTGATCCTCTTCCACTTATCAGAAATGAGGAATTGGTATTGATTTATGCTGAAGCAAACATTGGTACAAACAATACTGCTGCACAAACTGCACTTGACGACATTAGAGCAGCAGCAGGTCTAGCACCAGCTGTTTATGCGACGACACCTCCAACTGATGCAGAATTAGTGACTCAGTTAATTCACGAAAGAAGATACTCTCTATTTGGAGAAGGTCACCGTTGGATTGATATGAGAAGATGGGGCATGCTTAGTGCTATCGTTGTTGATCGCCCAGGCGATGTGATACACGAACAGTTTCCACGTCCTGCTTCTGAAGCTGAATAATTCGCACTTTTGCTAAATTATATAAAGGCTGTCCATTGGGCAGCCTTTTTGTTTTAGGTGAATAGAATAAAATGATAGTACGACAAGTTAAGCATATCCTATTCAGTCGAATAATTTGAGTTTGATTCTGAATTTTTATTTTTTCATTTCACAAAAAAACTTTACTTTTGTATAGATTTTTGGCACAATTATAGAATACCAGTTATTACATTTAGTCCTTTAAAGAGCCTCAAGGATGACTTTCAAGGATTTTTTCGTCAAAACATCACATTCATTAAAATTGTTAACTCATTCACATCATGAAGAAATTAATGTTCGTTTTATTCGCGCTAATGACAAGTGCAAGTCTTTTTGCCCAAGACGCCGCCAAAGATGCAGCACCTAAATTAGAAAAAGGAGAAAAGCCAAAAGAAATTGTAACCACAACTACAGAAGAAGTATACGCAGAAATCACTCCTGAAAAAGAAGCTAAGGAGTTGACTGAAATGGTAACTCAACAATCTAAAATCGATGAAACGCAAAAGACAGAAATTTACAAAATTGTCCTTGCATCATTGAAAGAAAAGGTTAATATTGAGTCGCTAAGAGAAGAAAATGCTGAAGAGCATTCTAAAAAAGAAATGGAAATATTCAAAACAATGAATGACAAGATTCAAGTTGTTCTAAAAGGAGAATAATAAAAGATTACTCTAAAATTATAGAGAAAACCCCGTAAGTGCATTCACTTACGGGGTTTTTCAATTTAATCAACTATCGCAATATCAGAAGACTCTGCCTCCGATATGACCAAAGGATACTGTTGTCGTATACTCTTTTTCGATGCACTGTTTAAATCTTCGTAAGTGCTGCCGAATTGGACTTGCGCTTCTTCCTCCCAAACTTCATTATAAGCAGCTTTCAGCTCATTGTAGACCGAAAGGTAAGCACTGTAGCTAGTCGTTCTGTCATTTTGTAAAGAGATAATCGACTTGTTCGCTTTTTCTTTGATATAAGCCTTGGTCAAGGTCTTCAGCTCACTGACAACAGTTTCGTCTCCTCTTACTAGTAGCTCGTCTTTTGCGTTTACCTTGATACTCAAAACCTGCTTTGTTGGGATATCTGTCTTGCAATCAGCTCCCTCACACCAAGGAGGAAGTTTTACCGTTATTCCCTTGTTTACATCAATGGTAGTGACGACTAAAAAGAAAATGAGTAGTAAAAATGCCACATCTGCCATAGAACCAGCATTAATTGTTGGAGGTGCTTTTCTGTAATTCTTCATACGATTCGTTTTAATTAGAATTCATGATTAAATGTGGCTTTAGCATGTTTGTTAGTGATAAGATGCAATTCCAAGTTGAATTGACGTACTAAGCAGAGAAAATTTATGAATTTTCTACACAGACAACAAACCTCACCGTTCAACGTTATAAGGAATAAGGCACAGCATTTGATGTTTTATACCTATGTGGCAACGGAAGGATAAGGATAAAATACTCGATTATGAGTACACTCAAGACTCTGAAGACCGAATCAACGAAAAACAAGTGATTTGGAAAGGACGTCCATGCCTGCAAACCTTGATTGAGCATCCTGAAATGGATGAAGGAAGAAACAGACGTTACTTCTACGGCATTCTGGTTTTAGTTTTTCCATTTGTTGCGGGCATGATTTTGTACTTTTTAACGGGAAGTATCATTGGTTCATGCTTTATCACTGTCATGTCCATGTTATTTATGATCGCATTCATTCCACCCTATTTCCTTTTGAATCGTTATCTTACCACAAACAAAACGGCCTATTGGATTAAAGACGACGGCATCATTTTTAATCTAGATAGCGGGTTTCAAGAAATTAGACATGAGCTTTCATGGAAAGAGGTAAAAGCCATTCAAAGAAAGGAGCAGCCACAAAACCTCACCGCAATACAGTTGATGACTAGTAAAAAACCTGATTTTATTACCTACAATTTCCTAGATAAGGAGCCACGCCAATTTCCAACCCTTGAACTATTGGAAAACGGTGAAGAGGTCTACAGAATAATCCTATCCTCCTTTAAGGCTTATCAGCGAGCGAACGGATAGGTTCAGGGCTTTTCTATAAATACCTATGTTATCTATTGTGATCCATGTGATTCAAAAAAACTTTTAGCCACATAGCGCTTGTCCCTATTCCGAAGAGTAGATCGATAAAGAAACAATTGTGTATCGCTACAAGCAATCAAATTCCTGTGATGACAATAATAATCCTAGGAATGCTTTTAAAACTCGTTTTATTCTTAGATATTAGGAAAAATTTTCAACATGAAGACAATTCTCATACTATTGTTATTTTTTGCCACATTTGTCCCAACGTTTAGCTCTTGTGGAGGCGGTTCTTCCAGCCCGAAAATCGAAAAGGCGACGGATGTAAACGGTGCGGAATACAAATCAAGGTTCCTATGCCCAATGCGATGTAAAGGAAGTGGTAGTGCACAAGCGGGTAAATGCCCTGCTTGCAAAATGGATTATGTAGCCAATGCTCATTTCGGACACAATCATGGACCAGGAGACGGACATGGACACGGACATGACCATGGACATGATCACAGTGGACACAATCATAAAGGGCATAATCACTAGACCAACATGGCATCAGCATTTGCTCATGCTTTAGTAGCAGTCACTGCAGGGAAAATCTATAGTGGGAAACCTCAGTCGCGCAAGTTTTGGGCGCTGGGTGTTTTCTGTGCCGTTGTCCCAGATTTAGACGTACTCGCCTTCAAATTTGGGATTCCTTACGGTCATATGTTTGGGCATCGCGGTTTTTCGCATTCCTTTTTCTTCGGAGCAGTGTTGTCTCTTTTGCTGGTGTTTCTCTTTTTTCGAAAGGATGGACTCACACGAGCCAAGCTTCTTGGAGTCTGGCTATATCTGTTTATCTGTTCTGCCTCACACGGCATTCTTGATGCAATGACAACTGGAGGGAAAGGGATTGCCTTCTGGGCGCCTTTTTCTGACGAACGACTTTGGCTGCCCTATCGGATGATCCGAGTATCTCCTATTCGTGCATCTGATTTTTTTAGTGAGTGGGGTGTCCGTGTGCTTCAAAGTGAATTTTACTGGGTTGGGATTCCTTGTACCCTGATCTTGGTGGTGTTATTTGCTGCTAGGAAACTAAAGAAGGCTCTCAGCTGATTGGTTGCTCGAAACAACGATAAAACACTATAAGGTGTGACATTATTACAGTCTGCCTTCCCTCGTGCAGCAGATAGACCCAATGATTTGCACCTTGTAAAGTCCCAAGTCATGATCATCAAGTGCTGTCAGTACGAAAACAATTAACCTGAATCAATCCTTCCCAACAAACCAATGATGCGCTTCGCATTAATTCATCAATCTCAAGGCTTAATAGACGTACGTAATGACTTAAATTAGCAAAAAGCCAGTAAATGAAACAGGTTTGTCAGCGATATTACTTTGGTGTAAATATAGGGAATGAAGCGCTAGTATAATGAGAGAACTCATATTCTGTATTCACAGGAAAACGATAGAATCGCACAAAATCTTTAAAGAAGATAGTAAGTGCATCTGTATTTATATTTCGTGAACTTGGCTTCAAAAAGTAGGCAATATGATCGACTCTTCCGTCTGTTGACCAGAAGATTTTAATCCACATTTTGACGCCTTTAATGTCAAAATCTCGATCTTCAGAAAACTTTTGGATTTCTCTAAGCATGTTCATCCATTTGCCGTAAGCATTTTCCATATCATTATCGCATGCAGAGATAAGGTTATTTTCATAACGCATAGAAAGTTGTTCGAAGGCATAAGATTCTTGCTCGATCAAAAATACAGTGGGGTGTTTACTTTTTTGCCATTTCTCAACGATAACCGTATCTAATGGCGGGTTGGTATCATTGGCAAGCAAACCAATGACAAAAAACAGTGTGATAGCAAATAGTGATAAAATTGATTTCATAAACATAGCTTTAGTTACTTAAACACAAATTTGGTGCCTTAAGTGTGTTACTTAATTTGAAGCTAACTGGGTGTATTTGCAATAACTGGTCGAAGAGGATGTTTGTTTAAACAATTTCCAAATGAATACTAAAGATAAGAAAATAAACTGAAATATGGTAGGGTTTATTGTACAATCCTTACATTTGCGCAATGTTTTTCCTAAACAAAAACAAACTAACCATCTTTATTTTCCTGTTAATAACATTATTAGCAGGGTATGTATCCACCAACATCACCTTTTTCCATGATTTAGGGCGATACCTTCCAGAAGATCGGACTGACATGCAGTTCCTCAATGAGTTTACGGAGAAACTTGAGCCAGATGATAATTACCTGATGATTGCTATTCGTAGCAATAAGGGTATTTTCAATCAGCCTTTCCTTGAAAAACTTGATCGATTTACGCGTGATTGTGATACCATCACTAACATTAGACGAGCAATTTCGATTACCAATATCACACGCCCTTTAAAACTTCCATTTGGTAGTTCGATGACAACACTTGATGTCATTCAGATCGACAAACCTGAGCGGTATAAGAAAGATAGTGCGCGACTCATGCAGGACGAAAGAATTCCTGGACGGTTTATTAGCTATAAAGGTGGGATTGCTGGCGTCGCGCTTAAGCTTGAAAAAGGACAAAAACAGAAGGAAGCAAAACAGTTCATCAATACGCTAAATACGCTCCTAGCAACTTATGAGTTTGACGAAGCACACATTGCAGGTAAAGCATCTGTTCAAACAGCTTTCTCAGCACTGGTACAAAGCGAGATGGGCTTTTATGTCATCCTTTGCCTTTCCTTCTTACTGATTGCCCTGATCTTGCTTTTTCGACGCCCGATTACTGTTGTGGTTGCCTTTATTTCCGTGATTCTAGGTGCTGTGTTGTTTGCAGGTTTTATTGCCCTTATCGGCCGACCGCTTGACTTGATGGCAATGCTTTTCCCTGCGCTCATGCTGATTGTTGGGATGAGTGATGTGGTACATTTTCTTACAAAATACTCGGACCAGATCAAGGCTGGAGTAAAGAAAATGGACGCCATGATCGAAACAATAAAGGAAATAGGCTGGGCAACGCTTTTGACTTCTGCGACCACCGCAGCGGGTTTCGGATCACTCTATTTTTCCAAGATCGGTCCTATTCGTGAATTTGGGCTTACCGCTGCAGCAGGTGTCTTTATTGCTTACTTGACCGTCCTGCTTTTTACAACATCTGTGCTTATATTATTTGATCCACAAAAAATTGTAGTCACGAATCGTCTAGATAAATTCTGGGACAAATGGACACGACTCAATTATTGGTTTGTCCATCACAATAAACGCCAAATTGTAATCGGAACGCTACTGATATTTGTGCTGAGTATGATTGGAGTCTATAATATTTCTACAAACTCCTACATTTTGAGCGATGTGCCTCAAAACTCGCAACTGCGCAAAGACTTTAAGTTTTTTGAAGACCATATGGCTGGATTTAAAGTACTTGAAATGGCTGTAATTCCTCAAGGTGACAGAGATCTTACAGACCCGGACGTTTTAAAGGCTGTTGACAAGCTAGAAACCTACCTCGCCAACAACACGGTCGTAAACGCACTAATGTCTCCTGTGACGGCTTACAAGATGCTAAATCGGGCTTCAAATGGTGATAAGGCTAAATTCTATAAGCTACCAGGCAATCCCAAACGAATTGACAAATACACAAGAACCTTAAAACGCTTTAAAAGCAAGGAATTGAATGTACTAGTCAGCAAGGATAAAAAACTAGGACGGATTTCTGGTGTTATGCCAGATACTGGTTCTGACCTTACGAATGCGATGAATGCAAAAGTTGATCTATTCATTGATGAAAACATCGATCAATCAATTGTTCAATTTCGAAAAACAGGGAGTCATTATATTTTGGATAAGAATAACGAATACCTTCGAGAGAGTCTAGTCAAAAGTCTAGGGCTTGCCATGTTGGTGGTTTGTCTATTGATGGCTTTACTCTTTAAAGACCTAAAGATGGTTTTCATTGCCCTGGTTCCTAATCTGTTGCCGCTGTTGATTGCAGGAGCGATTATTGGGTTGATTGGGATGGAGCTGAAGGCATCAACCAGTATTATTTTTACGATTGCATTTGGTATTGCCGTTGATCATAGCATCCATTTTATTAGTAAGTTTCAGATCGAACGCAAGAAGGGATATTCTGTTCGTGGAAGCATCTATCATACTTTTGTGGAGACAGGTAAGGCATTGTACATTACGACACTTATCCTGTTTTTTGGTTTCAGCCTTCTGGTTTTTAGCTCTTTCAACGGTATTTTCTATGTCGGATTGCTTGTAAGTATCACATTGGTTGCCGCACTTGCTGCTTGTTTGCTGATTACACCTGTAATTATGGAGTATCTGTTGACGGATGACTAATTTCATAGTTCTTCGTTGTCCAAAACTTGTTTTGGCTCGTATAAACAGTATCCTACGCGACAAATTCAACTAAAAAATGTCAGCTACAATACGTTTCAATGGCATTTGGTCATTATTTGTTTACAATCTCATAAAAACATTGTTATTTGCAATTAATTGAAAAATTAGAATTATGAATACTATTTCAAGAACACTTATTTTTTCATTGCTACTTACAGCAGGATCGACATTATTTTTGATGTCTTGTGGCGGTAATGCAGCGGACAAAACATCAATTCAAGAAACTGAAGTAAAGACGCCACAGCCTAAGGCTGAATTAATCAGTGAAAACACATCAACTCCGCAACCAACAGGAGAAGTTGCTGAGAACACAACAGGAAGCAGTCAAACAGAGGTAGGGAAGACGGCGGCGGAAACTAAGGTGGAAACAGTTACTTCTGAAAAGCAAGAACCAACAAGCAAAACCAAATCAAGCGAAAAGAAAATAGAGACCGCGACTAAAGAGAAGAAAACAGTAAAAGAAGTGATTAAGAATACGGTTAAAAAAGCGGAAGAAAAAGTAGAAAAGCCAATAAAGAAAGTAACGGAGACAGTCAAAAAACCAGTTGAGAAGGTAAAAGAAGTGGTCAAAAAACCAGTCATCAAGGAGCCAGTAGTTAAGCAACCTGCACCGACAAACGTTCCGCCTAAGCAACCTGTTTCAACACCAAAGAAACCAACGCTTAGCCATGATACTTGGAATCAGCTGACTGGTAAATACATTAGCAGTGCTGGAAAGGTCAATTACTCGGGGATTAAAGGCAATCAGAAATTACTAAACGAGTATATCCAAGTATTAGAAAATAATCCACCGCAAAGCAGCTGGGCAAGGGGAAAAACGATTGCCTATTGGATTAATGCGTACAATGCTTACACCATCAAGCTCATCGTAGACAATCATCCAGTAAACAGTATTACAGATCTTGATGGCGGCAACCCTTGGAAGGTAAAGCGAATAAAGATTGGAGGCAAAACCTATTCACTAGATCAAATTGAAAAAGAGATTTTAATCAAGCAATACAAGGAGCCAAGAGTACATTTTGCAGTAAACTGCGCTGCCAAATCTTGTCCACCCATCCTCAATAAGGCATGGACAGCATCTAACTTGGAAACTAATTTGGAAAGAAGCACACGCAACTTCATTAACAATACGGCTTTCAACGATGTCAGCAATGCTAAGAACATAAAACTATCTAAGATATTTGATTGGTATGCTGGAGACTTTGGTGATGTAATCAGTTTTGTCAATAAGTATGCCTCATCTCCTGTAAAATCAAACGCTAAGATAAGTTACAATGAGTACAATTGGGGCTTGAATAACTAAGAATAATCTTTGTCATAGGTTTTGTAGTCAAACTCTTTCATTTTGTGTTTTTGTTTTAAAAAGTAGGCTGTCCCGTAGGTAAGGACAGTCTATTTTTATTAATTGAACTTGCTTTATCCTCTTGAAATAGAAACAATTGAGAACGCAAACAAAATTGCTTGATAAAATGAATCAGAATGTCTTTAATAATACAAATTGATGAACAATTTTGATGAAGTTTAACAAAAAGAGACGTTTCGGAGTAGGCTAAAAGATTTATTATTTACTTTCGTGAAAAATTAATCGTTAATAAACTAATATCATGTCAAAATCATATTACGATCCTGCAGATTTAAAAAAGTTTGGAAAAATCACAGAATGGAGTGAAGAGATTGGAAACAAATTTTTTGAGTATTATGGAAAAGTTTTTGAAGAAGGCGCATTAAGTGCACGAGAAAAATCATTAATCGCCTTGGCTGTTTCGCATGTTGTCAAATGCCCATATTGCATCGATGCTTACACCAAAGATGGATTGCAAAAGGGTATTACAAAAGAAGAAATGATGGAGGCAGTGCATGCTGGTGCTGCAATAGAAAGTGGTGCGACGCTTGTACACGGTGTCCAAATGATGAATAAATACGATAAACTTTCAATGTAGTTCATTGTTAGCATAATATTGAAGATCAAATCATAATAGTTAGAATGAAAGAGTCTTTACATAAAAGAAATAATCAACTAGCAAACGGGAAACGGCAGTTAGAAATTCTGAATAATGGAATTTTTGCAAGCGGAGAATTACCGAAGTTTGCTGATAAGATTGCCGAAATCGGTCATTTTCCTCTTAGGCCAAAGTCCTTAGAAGTCTTACAGATTAATGTTGGATACATGTGCAATCAGGTATGTGCGCACTGCCACGTAGATGCAGGGCCCGACCGTAAGGAAATCATGACCAAAGAAACCATGCAACAATGCTTGGATGTAATTAAAAAAACAGGAGCACATACGCTTGATTTAACGGGTGGCGCTCCTGAGATGAATCCAAACTTCAGATGGTTTGTTGAAAAGGCAAGCAGGTTAGGAGTCAAAGACATCATTGTTCGAAGTAACTTAACGATAATTCGAGCCAACAAAAAGTATTACGATTTGCCTGATTTCTTCAAGGAATACAATGTCCACGTTGTCTCCTCAATGCCACATTGGACAAGAGGAAAAACAGATAAGCAAAGAGGTGAAGGAGTATTTGCCAAATCGATTAAAGCGTTAGAAGAATTGAATGAAAGAGGCTATGGATTGCCAGATAGTGGCTTGAAGTTAGATCTAGTGTACAACCCTTCTGGTGCTTTTTTACCAGGCGACCAAAGTGCCATGGAAAAAGACTTCAAAAAAGCACTGTTCGAAGATTTTGGAATTCAGTTTCATGACCTTTTCGCCATTACGAATTTACCTATAAGCCGATTTTTAGATTATCTGATTGTCTCAGAAAACTATGAAGATTATATGTATGCACTAGTGGAGGCTTATAATCCTGCTGCGGTGGCAAATGTGATGTGTACCAACACCATTTCAGTCGGTTGGGATGGCTGGTTGTATGATTGTGATTTCAATCAAATGCTAGGACTGAAAGTTGCTAGTAAAGTCACCCACATAAGCAAGTACAACGAAAAGTTATTAAACGACAGAAATATCGTCATCTCTCAACACTGTTATGGATGCACAGCTGGTGCAGGAAGCAGTTGCCAAGGAACAGTTACGTAATTTCTTACTCCTTTCAATGAGCTTGATATTCTAACAAAATAGAGGGAACAATAGGGTTATTATAAGGAAAAAAGTGTTTATAAATTGAAAGAAAAAAATCTACTTCTAATTTTTGTGCGAAATCCTGTGTTAGGCAAGTGTAAAACACGCTTAGCCGCAACAATAGGCGATTTTGCAGCCCTAGAAGTTTATACATTTTTACTAAATCATACCTCAAGTATTACCAAGGAGCTATTGGTGACAAAAGAAGTTCATTATTCGGAAAAACCGACTAAAAATGATCTTTGGGATTCGTCCGTTTTTGTAAAAAAACAACAAGTAGGAAAAGACCTTGGCGACCGTATGAAAAACGCGTTCAAAAATGGATTTGAAAATGGATTTGAGAATGTTATCATCATTGGTAGCGATTTATTTGACCTTACTCAATCAGATCTAGAACAAGCATTTCTTGAACTTGAAACGCACGATGTTGTAGTTGGCCCAGCAAAAGATGGTGGTTACTATTTGTTGGGAATGAAATCAATTAATTCTCCCGTTTTTAAAAATAAAGCTTGGGGCACAAACACCGTTCTTGAAGCTACCCTACTTGATTTAAAAGAAAATAAAATAAAACTATTGGAAGAACGAAATGACGTAGACAACTATGAAGACATAAAGGATGTGCCTGTTTTTCAACAATTTTATACCGAACAATAAGAATGGTTAAGAAATCTAACAACATTTTTAATTTGATAACCTAACTGCTTTTTGTGAACAAATCAATTACAAGGGCGCACTGCTTGTTTGCTATACTGCTATTCGTTCTATTTACCAACAATCTAGAAGCGCAAAAGTCGTATCATTATGCGTATTATTCCGATGGATCTATCAAAGAAGAAGGTTGGAAAATAGAAGAAACTAAAATAGATTATTGGATTTCTTATTTCCCAAACGGACAGGTGGCTCAAAAGGGACACTTTAAGAACAACCAAAGAGATGGATATTGGTATTTCTTTTCTGAAGAAGGGAAATTAGAAAAGGAAGGGCATTTTAAAAATGATCAAGCAGATTATTGGTGGACATTCTATGACTTTGAAGCCCAAATCATTCGGAAATATCAATATGAAAACAATAAAAAAGAAGGATACTGCCTGCTCTATAAACAAGACACCCTTTTCAAAGTTGAACGATTCAAGAATGATCAGAAAACGGGCGAATGGACAGACATTTTAAGTTTTAAAAAGGATAACCCGAATACACCTCAATGGATACAATAATTAAAGTTATTATACCAGCGTTTAATGAGGATCAATCGATTGGTCATGTCATTAACGAAATACCAGACATTGTATCTGAGGTAATCGTAGTCAGCAATGGGTCTACAGATGACACCGAAACCGTAGTAAAAGAGGCTGGAGCAACTGTCTTACAAGAACCTCGAAAAGGATATGGATATGCTTGTTTAAAAGGCATGGAGTACGTGGCAGCCCAAGATGCAAAACCAGATATCATTGTGTTTTTGGATGGTGACTACAGCGATTACCCAAGGGAATTGACCAAAATCGTAGCACCAATCTTGGATAAAGACATCGATATGGTAATTGGTGCCAGAGTAAAAGAACATAGAGAACCAGGATCAATGACCATCCCCCAACTATTCGGAAATTGGCTAGCCACGAATCTGATGAAGCTCTTTTTTAAAGCTAAATTTACAGATCTTGGTCCGTTTAGAGCAATTAAATATGATAAGCTCCTCTCCCTCAACATGGTAGACAAAACCTATGGTTGGACGGTAGAAATGCAGCTTAAAGTATTGAAAAAAGGGTACAGTTATACCGAAGTACCCGTGCAGTATAAAAAGAGAATTGGAGTCTCAAAGGTGTCAGGAACAATCAAGGGAGCTTTTATGGCGGGTGTTAAGATTTTAGGGTGGATTTTTAAATATAGTTTCTCATAATGGATACAGCGATTATCATAATATATACAGCGGCCTTAGTGGTTATATTCATATATAGCCTGGTTCAGCTGAGTCTATTGTTTAACTATATAAGAGCGCAAAAGAAGCTGGACAATTCTCCTAGGTTTGACCTATCAAAACAAGCAGAAACGCCTTATGTCACTGTTCAATTACCAGTCTACAATGAAAAATATGTGATGGATCGCTTATTGGACAACATTTCGCAACTTGAATACCCAAAAGATAAACTAGAAATCCAGGTATTGGATGATTCTACCGACGAATCAGTGCACACAACAGCCACCCACATCAATCAACTAAAGGAAACAGGGTTAGACATCTCCCATATTACCCGTAAAGACCGATCAGGGTTTAAAGCAGGCGCTCTAAAAGAAGGATTGAAAGTTGCTAAAGGGGAGTATATCGCCATTTTCGATGCTGATTTTCTACCGGGTAAATCATGGTTGTATAAAACCATTCCTTATTTTAAAGATGAAAACATCGGTGTGGTCCAAACTCGATGGGGGCATATTAACAGAAACTATTCCTTATTGACAAAAATTCAAGCCTTTGCCTTGGATTTCCATTTTACATTAGAACAAGTTGGACGGAACTATAACAATCATTTTATCAACTTTAATGGAACCGCAGGTGCTTGGAGAAAAACGTGTATAGAAGATGCAGGAAACTGGGAAGGAGACACACTCACAGAAGATTTGGACCTTAGTTACCGAGCACAACTCAAGAAATGGAAATTTAAGTACTTAGAAGAAGTGGAAACACCTGCAGAGTTGCCAGTAGTGATAAGCGCTGCTCGATCGCAGCAGTTTAGATGGAATAAAGGTGCGGCTGAAAATTTCCACAAACTATACGGGCGATTGCTGAAGGACAAATCCATTCCAATTAAAACAAAACTACACAGCTTCTTCCATCTATTGAACAGCAGCATGTTCATTATGATGCTCTTGGTTGCCGTGTTGAGTGTCCCTGTACTCTATATTAAAAGCAACAGTTCAATGTTTAACTGGTATTTCAGTATCATTGCTGCTTCAGGTTTGAGTGTGATCATATTTTTTATTTGTTACTGGAATATGTTCAAAAAAATACACGGAAACGGAGTCTCGAACTTCCTAGAATATATAAAAATGTTTTTTGCCTTTTTCTCAATTGCCATGGGGTTCTCCTTTCATAATTCGCTTGCAGTTTTAGAGGGACATTTTGGTAAAAGAAGCGATTTTATCCGAACACCGAAGTTCAATATAAATTCACTTACAGATTCATGGAAAGGAAACAAGTATATCAGTAAAAACATCTCCAAAAGCACGATTCTTGAAGCGTTGTTAATGGTCTACTTTGGATTTGGAATATACAGCGCATTTACCCTAGAAGATTTTGGCTTTCTTGTGTTTCACCTGATGCTTTTCTTCGGGTTTAGCTTTGTGTTCTATCATTCCGTTACTACAAACTATAAGTAATGTTAGACCATTGGAAACATCATAGATTTTCCATACTCTTCATTTTTGTTGCGGCTCTGTTGTATTGGGGTTTTGCCTACGAAATAGAGCGAGAAGAAACGACGAAAGTGATTGGCATTTGGGTAACACTGTTCTTTCTGTCTTACAAAATTATTCAATCAAACCCCAATAACTGGAAATTACTAGCGTTTACTGGAATCTTATTCCGAGTTATCTTTTTGTTTGCGATCCCTAATTTGTCCCAGGATTTCTACCGATTTATTTGGGATGGGCGTATGTTGCTAGAAGGTTTTAATCCTTATTTGTCATTGCCTGAAGCGTGGATTGCCAATGGGAATGCACCGATCGCTGAAGCGCAAGCATTATATGAGGGGATGGGGCAGCTCAACGGAAGTCACTATACAAATTACCCTCCCATAAGTCAGCTGTGTTACCTGATTGCTGCAGTTGGCTCTAGCACGAGTATCCTAGGATCTGCGATTTTGCTTAGAGTGATCATCATTCTTGCTGATGTCGGTACTTTTTATTTTGGGATGAAGCTATTAAAGGCACTCCACCTTCCTGAAAAGCGGATTTTTTGGTATATCCTGAATCCATTTATCATCATAGAGTTAACTGGAAATCTGCATTTTGAAGCGGTGATGGTGTTTTTTATTGTTTGGTCCTTGTATTTGCTTCATAAAGGAAACTGGCTTTGGGCCGCAGTACTACTAGGATTATCGGTGTCTGTTAAGCTTATTCCTTTATTGTTTTTACCCTTGTTTTTTAGGAAGTTTGTTGATCTAAAACAAGGGAATCCTCGCAACCTGACGTTCGGTTTATTGAAGTTGACTGGCTTTTATTGCCTTGTGCTGGGTACCGTTTTCTTGACTTTTGCTCCATTCTTGTCTTACGATTTTCTTTATAATTTCAAAAAAACAATTAGCCTTTGGTTTCAAACATTTGAGTTCAATGCTAGCATCTACTATGTCGTTCGCTGGGTAGGCTTTCAAATTGTTGGGTGGAATATTATCGGAACAGCAGGGAAGATTCTTCCTTTGATCACAATTTCTATCCTTTTAATCCTGACTTTCTTAAGGAATAAAATGACACCACAACTAATTACTTCGATGTTGCTAGGTATCTCAGTCTACTATTTTTTATCGACAACGGTTCACCCTTGGTATATTGCAGTGCCGCTTGTCCTTTGCATCTTTACACACTACAGATTCCCAATTGTGTGGTCATTGGCTGTGATTTTGAGCTATACCGCTTATGCGCATCCAGATTTCAAAGAAAATTTATCGCTGATAGGACTAGAGTATTTGGCTGTTTTTGCAATGTTGGGATGGGAAATTTATAGGAATGAGGGATTATTTAGGTCGGATCAATAATTCTTATCTGAAGTTTCAAAGGAAAAATATATTGTTCCTGACTACATGGTTTCAATATTATAAGAAGCTCAAAGAACGAATTAACAATATGATCTCGCTTGGGGTATTCTGTTTGAAAGGTTGATTCAAGAGGGTAAGTTCTTCTAAGGATTTAGGATATTTTAAGGAATTGAATCAAATCTTCTTGGTATTTAAAATATTGTTTCTACCTTTATTTTTAATATATAATAACCAAAAAAATACGCTATGAAAAAAATTACCCCATTAACTTTTGTAATATCAATAGTTACACTATTAATCTTTTCCTGTTCTAATCCTTTAGATAAACCTTACAAAAGTGGCAGTATAGAAGAGGACATAATTAAATTAAAAGAATCCCTTACTGAAGAGGAGCTTGAAATGCTTGGTGGATATATAGCATTAAGTACCATGAGAGATGACAAAATGTTTGGAAAAACTTATGGTGACTTACTGAAAGAAGCTAAAAAGTTAAAAGAAGAATTAAGATTGCAAGAGGAAGAAGAAAAAAAATTAGCTGAAAAAGCTAAAATTGAAGAAGCAGAAAGGATTAAAAGATTAGGTAAAGCTCTTACTGTATCGTTATTTGATAAAGGATTTAAAAAGGGCGATTTTCAATCATATATTAATTATAAATTTGTTTTTGAAAACAAGGCAAAAAAAGACATCAAGGCATTTACAGGGTTAATTACTTTTAATGACTTATTTGATAAAGAGATTAGTAGTTTAAATTTAACATATGATGATGGTGTTAAAGCAAATTCAACAAAAAACTGGAATGCCCAAACAGATTTTAATCAATTTAAAGATAAGGATATCTTACTAAGAAGTAAAGATGTTGAAGATTTAAAAGTGAAATGGATTCCGAAAAAAATAATTTACAAGGACGGTTCAACTCTTGAATAAGATAATCACAAAGTTTGCTCGGATTAGAAAAGAGTTGAATCAAATAATAAATACTACTGGTACATCGATAGGGAAGATATTTGGGGAGTAAGCAGAATTTTGTGTTTTGATATTTTCTATAGAATACCTACTTCGTATCTACGTTTCAAAAAAGCCATTGAAATACATGTGTAGTTTTTATGGAATAATTGACCTGTTGGCAATATTACCATTTTATTTGACCACCTCATAGTACTGGCATTCATTTTTCAAAGCTCCCATCTAAGTAAAATTACTAGCATTTAACAACAGTTCTACAACTATTTAGCAACAAAAAAACGCAATTTACTGAAAAACAGTAAATTGCGTTATCGTATTGTTGGCTCACTAGGGCTCGAACCTAGACTCTTCTGGACCAAAACCAGATGTGTTGCCAGTTACACCATGAGCCATCCGTATTGTAAGTGCGAAGTTAAAACAAAATTTGCAATGATAAAACCTCTAGAGCAAAATTTTTATGCTTTTTTTTATCAATTCATAAAAGTGGGTCGTTTAAAACGATAATTCTAAGCTATAATTTATCCAGTTTTCCCCCTCTTTTTATCAATTGATTCGTATAATATTGAACGTTTAGGAAATGAAACAATGCCTTACAGTAAGCAATACCAAGGGTTTGTCGCTTTCTCGGTCAACACAAGTTAGCCAAGTAAAAGTATAGTTCATGATCAATTCTACTAAGTCAATTATATATAAAATCTTTTCAACCTCCTTAGTTTAATTATATTTGTGCAAAAAATGAAATGCTTAATTATTTCTTAAAACGCATCAAGTGGCATTAATTTAGCAAATACATTATTGAATCAATCGTTTAAGGCATGAATATTAAACAATTAATAGCTGGATTAACTCTACTGATCTTCGTTTTTAGCGCACAAGCACAACGCGCTATTTTA
Organism: uncultured Saprospiraceae bacterium; assembly: GCA_937959115.1. GTDB lineage: Bacteria > Bacteroidota > Bacteroidia > Chitinophagales > Saprospiraceae > JAHDHB01. The sequence goes on along the minus strand of CALGAW010000031.1, from coordinate 56,959 downwards.
ATGGGCAAAGTAGACAATCCACAATCGAAATTGATAAAAGTAAATTATGAATCCGATTTACTAGATGGGTCTGACATGTTGTTTGAAGCAGACCTTGATCAAAAAAGTGAGTATATTTTTGTGCTTCCTGTAGAAGGAGTAACGGTTGTAAACCTCTATTATAACAAGAACAATATTAAATTATTAATAAAGCCTGGAGATCAAGTGACCCTTAATTTTTCTTCAGCTGGCTTTGAAAACAATACCCAGTTCTTAGGTGAAGATGGCGGACCAGCCAACGAGATGTATCACGCTTACAACAAAGAGTTTAAACTGTTGAGCCATCAATACCGATCCGTATTTGTTGGTGGATATTCCATTCCAGAACGGATACTTAACAAAATGAAATCAGCTGGCCCTGCAGAATTTGAGTCCTTCGCTAAAGCCAGTCAACAGAATGAATCCAATTTTTACTTGAGAGGATTAGAGCAATACAACCCTTCTGTAGAAGCTGCCGAGTTCATGAGTAGCATGATTGAATACAAATGGGCATTGATGATGCTCAGGTATCCAGAAGTTAATAAATCCAATTTCAAAATAGAAGATAGCTACTACGATTTTCTGCAAACAGTCAACCTTTCAAACGAAAGCGCAATCGGGATAAAAGAGTATCATGGGTTTCTAGATATTTTTATGGAGCATTTTTATCAAGATGCTCTAAAAGAACAAGGTCTACAAGACGGTACCTTTGAAGAAAAATATCACCTCATCGATCGGTTTTTTGATGGAAAGGTCCAAGATTATGCGTTGGCTCAACTACTAATGCGAAAAGTAAATAGGAATAACTATGGAGAGATTGCTCATCTTTTTGACAATTATACCATTACCGCAACCACAGAAAAACCGCTCAAAACCATTCGCAATGCCATCAAACGGCTCAATCAATTTGGAGAAGGGACACTAGCACCACAATTCGAACTGACGGATGCCTATGGCACAGCAAGAAGGTTATCTGACTATAGAGGCAAAATGGTCTACCTAAGCTTCTGGGCAAGCTGGTGCAAGCCATGTATTGCCGAAATCAATGAGTCTAGAAACAACCGATCTGCCTTAACCAACGACGATATCGTCTTCCTATACATCTCAGTAGACAGAACGAATGAAAAATGGGTTGCTGGTAGGACTAAACACACCCCGGAAGACACAAATCTGTGGGCTGGCACAGGTAAGTCAGGCGTGGAGCGCGATTACGAAGTCAGCAGCCTTCCTCGTTACTTTTTGATTGATCGAAACGGGCGCTTTGTAACGAATGTACCCAAGGCGAGTGATCTTGGCTTTGTTGATCGAATTAAGGGGATGCTTTAATAATTGTGAATGATGAATGATCGATTTATCTAGGCTTTCTCCTTTCAATCCGCTCTTGATCCGTATCATTCAATTTTATCAGTGGAACATCGAGGAACATTGCTAAACGAATAGCATCTTTAATCGCCGCCTTCTGATTGCCGTGATCTACAATGTTTATTCGATCTTCGTTGTGAAGCACTAGATTAATTTCATAGGAGTAAAACAAGGAGTCAGTAGAAACGTATTCTCGAATTAATTGGACTAATTTTACATGTTCAAGATTGATTTGGTCTGATTTACCTTTCCAAGACTTTCCTGTTTGTTTATCGAATACGATTATTGTAAATCGATTGATTAAATATATTCCAACAAAAGTCATTGCGAATCCAATAAAAAAAATCAATAGTACGATCCATAGATTTTGGGTAAACATTACTATAAATCCTAGGATAAGGTAAGGAATACCTATTGAAAGGAAGCACCCTCCTGCAATGTAATATCTAAATGGAATGAATCGAATTTTAGTCTTGTTGCCAACTAATCGATGTGTTATGTATTGATTGCCTCCTCGCTTAACTTTAGTGCCAGGTGTGACTTTCGTCCAATTTACATTCTTGTATTTCTTAAACTCAATGGCACTTAATTGCTTCCAGTCTTTCGTGGAATCGCTATAAATCTGACCGCTGTCAAGTATCTTTTCATCCCTCATAAAGTTGATTGCTATCTAGGTTTTCTAATTTAACCAGAGATTACTCAAACTAATACAGTTTATTATCGCAAAAAATAGATGGAAAAATCTGTGTTATTCTGTGGTGTTCTACTCTTCATACATCTTATTAATCTCAGACTTGTATTTATCTCTGATGACGCGACGTTTTATTTTCATAGTTGGTGTTAATTCTCCAGAAGAAACATCCCAGGGTTGACACAATAGTTTGAACTTTTTGATTTGCTCAATATGACTAAAATGAGGATTGATTGACTCCACCACTTCCTTGTATTTCGCCAAGACCTTCGCATCTTCGAGCGTAGCAGGCGAGATTTCCTTCAAATCAGGATTGCCGGGTATAGCGGTGATCTCACAAGCGACCCCATTTTCACTACACCAGTCCTTCAATGCATCTGGTGAAGGGACAATCAGTGCAGACACAAATTTCTTACTTTCGCCGACGACCATCATCTGTTCAATCAGAAATTCCTCTTTAAACTTTTTCTCGATGGGTTCAGGAGCAACGTACTTGCCACCAGACGTCTTCAATAATGCTTTCTTCCGTCCAGTGATTTTTAGAAATTTCTTACCTGACTTGTCCTTCACAAACTTCCCGATATCACCCGTATGAAACCAGCCTTTTTGATCGATAACCTCTGCTGTTTTTTCTGGTAAATTGTGGTATCCCTGCATAATGTTTGGCCCTTGAGCCAAAATTTCACCTTCCCCTTTTTTGTAATCACCGTTTGCAGGATCAATTTTAATCGTCACGCCCTTCACTGCAGGGCCAACAGTTCCAAGCAACGCGCCACCTGGCTCGAATCGGTTGATAGACAATGCAGGGGAGGTTTCACTCAATCCATAGCCTTCGCGAATCGGAATGCCTGCTGCAGAAAACACTCTTGCCATTTTTGCTGGACAGGGAGCAGCACCTGTCACAATCCCCTTGATATTTCCACCAAGCGCCTCGCGCCATTTGCTAAAAATCAATTTGTCTGCGATCGCTAGTTTTACTGATTTTCCGATACCGTAGCTTTTGTCATATTCGTAGTCCTCGGTCATGTCTAGCGCCCAGAAAAACAATTTTTTCTTTAGGCCTGTGAGCTCCAATCCTTTGCCATAGATCTTCTCGTATACTTTTTCCAATAAACGGGGTACGGTAGTAAAGAAATGAGGCTTGATGCCTTGTAGTTCTCCTTCTTCACCGCCTAGGCTCTTCGTGCCACAATAAGTAACGCTTGCACCTAGTTTCATGTAACCATAAATTACCATGCGCTCAAATACGTGACACAAGGGCAAGAAGCTTAACGTGCGGTTGCCTGGATCAATTGGTATGATCGGACATACTGCTTTGACATTGCTTACGATGTTATTGTGTGTTAACACGACACCTTTCGGATTTCCAGTCGTTCCACTTGTATAGATAAATGTAGCGACGTGCTCTGGCAAGATACTGTCTTTGATTTGTTGGAGTGCTTTGAAGTCGCCATCTCGCTTCAAGTCTTCCCAGTATGGGGCGTTTGCTGTTTTGTCAAAGGTATATACTTCCTTTAGGCTTTTCGCCTTGGAGTTCCGCACTTTTTTAAGGAGATCGCCAGGTCCATCTAAGCCTACAAAGCAATACTTCACTTCTGCATCATTAAAGATATACTCAAATTCTCTAGGGCTAATCGTTGGATAGACGGGAACGTTGATGGCTCCAACTTGCTGAATAGCGATGTCTAGAATGTTCCATTCAGGTCTATTATTATAAGAGATTAAAGCGATCTTATCCCCTTTTTGAACACCGAGTTCTAATAAGCCGAAACTGATTTGGTTGACCTCAGTAATAAATTGATCGATGCTCCAATATCTCAGTTCTCCATTTTCTAACCTATGGCCGAAGGCCTTTTCTTGCGGGAATTTTTCTTGTTGGTAATAGGGGATCTCAAATAAGCGTGTAAACTCCATAGTTCTATTTTAATAGTTAAGCTTTGAGCTCAAAAATAATTATTTTCTGCTATACTTTAAGCCTTCTCAAAAATTGCCTTTAAATTTAGAGAAAATTTTAGCTGTTTGTAAATGAAATAGTGAAGCCTATGCTAACTCCGTGTTACTTTTTTTGTTTTTACTTTATTGCTACTGGAAAGTAGATTTAGGAAGTCCATTGTTTCAGAAAAACTCTGTAGAACACTAGCGTTTGCTGGCATTTTCTTCTTGTATTTTGAAAACGCATGACCTGACAATAGTAATTTACTATTTGGAAAAGTTGATGTTAAATCTGAGACATATTGGTGAAGAGGAGAAGCAATTGGGGAAGTATTGATAATTGTAAAAATATACGCTGGTTGGTGCACTTGACTAACAAACTTTAAATCTTTAAGCGACACATCATTACCTAGATATACAACTGAAAACTTTCGGATTTTGAGTGAAAAATGAAAGAACAGCAAACTTAACTCCTGTTTTTCTCCCTCAGGAAGAAAGATGACAAATTTTTCATTACTAGAACAAGTATAACTACAAAGCTTATCAATTTCTGCAATGATTTTTTGACGAATTAAATTTGTAATAAACTGTTCATGGATTGGGGTTAACGAACCTGTGAACCAGAGATTTCCGAGCTTTTCAAGAAATGGGTTGATCACTTCTATCATCGTCCTTTCAAATCCAATTTGGGCAATATTAGTCGAAATGATTTTATCAAAAACACACTCATCCAATTCTACCATTGAAATTGTAAGTGCATCCAGTTGATTTTTAATATCAAAATTTACATCGGACACCTTCGATACCTGTGCAGAAATTTGACGTTCGTTCATTTCTGCGATCTTGGAGATCTTGACACCGTTTTTATTGAGAATGGCAATGTTTAAAATACATTTCAAATGCTCATCAGTATAATATCGAATATTCGTTTTAGTTCTACCAGGTGTAATAATCTTATACCGCTGCTCCCAAATGCGCAGGGTATGAGCCTTTATTCCGCTGAGTTGCTCTAAATCTTTTATACTGTATATCGCCAATACGTTTCGGTTTTTAGAATTGTTAAGGGTCAATTATAGTTACTTCTAACAGCAAAATACAAAATTTGTTTACGTTGTGTGCTTTTGGAGCGCCTAAATTATTGAATATCAAAAAGTCAGGTTATTTTTTTAATACCCTTCGAACATAAAATCAATAGAACCACCTTGTTGTTACCAGGTAATTTTATAGCAGGAATTAATCTCGGAAAACAAATGAAGTTTTTCCTTAAAACACCTTCTTTGCTATCGCAGTAAATGTAGAAACATCGCCCATCGTATAATAGTGGAGTACGGGAGCACCCGCTTTCTTTAACTCCAATGATTGCTGGACTGTCCACTCAATTCCGACCTCGCGAGCATCCGCATCTGTCTTACATTTAGAAATCTCCTTAACCAGATCATTAGGGAAGTTAACATGGAATATCCTTGGAATAGACTGTAGTTGCCTCAATTTGGTAATTGGCTTTAAGCCTGGAATAATTGGCACCTTAATTCCAACGGAACGACAGTTTTCAATGTATTTAAGATAATTCTCATTATCCCAAAACATCTGAGTGACTATGTAGTCTGCACCTGCATCAATTTTCGCTTTGAGAAACTGGAGATCTACTTCCGGGTTTGGTGCTTCGAAATGTTTTTCTGGATATCCAGCCACGCCAACACAAAAATCAGTCTTCTGTCCATTTACAATGTTCTGATCCAAGTATTCCCCTTTATTCATTGCGCCTATTTGCTTCACGAGATCAATCGCATAGGGGTGACCACCATCCTGCGGCACAAATCTGTTTTCAAACTTTCTGGCATCTCCTCTAAGAGCCAATACATTGTTGATTCCTAGAAAATTGAGATCAATCAATGCGTTTTCAGTTTCTTCAATAGTAAACCCTCCACAGATCAAATGAGGCACAGCATCAATACCATACTTATTCATGATGGCAGTGCAGATCCCTACCGTTCCTGGTCGCTTACGAATAGATGTTTTTTCATAGTAGCCACTAGGACGCTGCTTATAAATATACTCTTCTCTATGATACGTGACATCAATAAATGGGGGTTTGAATTCCATTAACGGATCTAGCATATTAAAAATACTGCTGATATGACCACCTTTTAAAGGAGGAAGAATCTCAAACGAAACTTGGGTTTTACCCTTTGCGGACTTTATACAATCTGTTACCTTCATGATTTAAAAATTCACGCAAAGTTAACGAAGTATTTAAGATTAGAAAATAGTTTGCAAAATCAATTATTTAACTATTCTATAAATCATTTACTTCATGTGATAAAATAGTATATTTGGGCAACAATCTGAGCACACATGAAAAAGGTGAACACCAAAAATAAAAAACAACGACCCAAAAAGTCCGGTTCAAAGCCTAAAATAAAGCAGAACAGTGGTTTTCAAATACTTCCTATGTATGCAATTGGCTTCGTGTTTGCGATTGCCCTCATAGCCTTTTTCCCTAGTATATTCAATGAGTTTGTAGATTGGGATGACCCATTTTATATCAAAAATAACGATCGAATAAAAGAATTTAGCATTGGAAATATCATTGCTATGTTTAATCTTTTTCCAGAAAAATACCTCGTCAGTAACTATCATCCGTTAACAGAGTTGTCACTAGGGATAAACAGTTGGATATCTGGGACTGAAAGGGCAACCCCATTCCATTTGACCAATATGCTGCTGCATGCGTTTAACACTGTTTTTGTCTTCCTGTTTGCACAACGATTGTTGAAAGGATATCAATTGGCGGCTATTGTGACTGCGGTGCTTTTTGCGATACACCCGATGCACGTTGAGTCAGTCGCATGGGCTTCTGAACGGAAGGATGTATTGCATGTGTTCTTTTATCTTTTAGCCTTGATTCAATACTTGAAATACATTGATAGTGGTCGGTTTACCAAACATTTAATTTTTACAATGATTTTGTTTGTTTGTGCCTGTCTGTCCAAGGCACAAGCCGTTACCCTGCCATTAGTACTGGTTTTAATTGATTACTACCGAGGGCGAACGTTTGACACGAAAGTGATCACAGAAAAAGCGCCCTTCTTTATCCTTAGCCTTTTGTTTGGGGTACTTGCCATCTATGCACAGTCACAAGGAAATGCAGTCAGTTCAGCAAGCATTCCTACTTGGCATCGACCATTTACGGGAAGTATGGCGTTAATCATCTATTTAGGAAAATTGGTGCTTCCTACTGGCTTATGTGCCATTCATCCTTATCCATACAGTAGAACAATGCCAGCTTACTTCTACCCAGCGCTGCTTGGACTAATTGGCTATTTATATGCAATCTACTACAGCTATAAAAATGATAAAAAAATCTGGTGCCTAGGATTAACGTTCTTTATCGCAACAATTTTCCCTGTATTACAATTTCTAACCGTTGGGATTGCCTTGTGGGCAGAACGATATACTTATCTGCCTTATGTTGGCTTATTCTTAATTATTGGCTATTATTTCAATACAATTTTTAATGATAAATCACACAAGTTTAGAACACCTGCCATTGGATTAATGGGCATGGCAGTGCTTGGCTGTTTATTGTTAACATGGAATAGAATTTCTTATTGGGAAAACTCCAAAACCCTTTGGACACAGGTAATAGAAAAACACCCAAAAGTCGTCAGCTCCTACGTAAATTTAAGCCTATACCTTAGCGATAATCAGGAATACCAGGAATGTATTAGAATTGCCAACGGGGGGATTCAACTGGCGCCAGACAAGGCCAAACTCTATTCCAACAAAGGGTTTTGCGAACACAAGCTCGGCCAAAACAGCCAAGCCATCCAAACACTTAAAAAAGGAATTCAGATAGAACCCGATAAACAAGACCTCTACTTCATGACAGGTCTCGCCTACTCAGACCTGAAAGATCCTGAGAACGCCCTTCGAATGTTTAACAAATCACTTGAACTGGAACCAGAACACGCCAACTCCTACCTGAAACGAGGAACCGTCCTATCAAATTCTAGAAAAGACTATAAAGCGGCCATCCGAGATTTTGAAAAGTTATTAGAATATGAACCCAACAATATTGTTGGAATCAACAACCTTGCGCTCACTAGTTTTAAGGATGGCAATTTTGACCTGTGCATCGAATCAGCAAGCAGAGCAATCAAACTAGCACCCAATAATCACAAAGGATTCCTCTACCGAGCCATGGCTTACGACTCTAAGAAAGACTACAGGAAAGCCTTGACAGACGGTAGAAAAGCGAAACAATTAGGCTCGAACTCACTCAACAGTTTCATCCCAAAATGGGAAGCAGCCTTAAAGTAATAATACAGTAGAAAGCATGAAAAAAGTTAAAACGGTAAAGAAAAAAACGAAGGCAAAAAAAGTATTGAAAGCAAGCCGAAATCAGTTTAACCCACTTTATGTAATGATTGCCTTGGCGGCGATCACATTCGCTGTTTTCATCTTTTCCCTTGACAACGATTTTGTAAATTGGGATGACCCTTCCTATGTGCTTAACAATTCAAGGATACAAACATTTTCTTTAACAAACATCATTCAGATGTTCAACCCCTTTCCTAAGGCTTACCTAGTAAGTAACTACCACCCACTAACTGAGCTATCCCTTGCCATAGACCATTTGTTTAATGGGCGTGCTCCAAAGGTGTATCATTTTACCAACCTTCTCATTCATTGTGGAAACACGGTATTGGTTTATCTGCTAGTCACAAGGCTTTTAAAGGGATTTCAGATTGCTGGTATTATCACCGCTTTGTTTTTTGCGATCCACCCAATGCACGTAGAATCAGTCGCCTGGATTTCAGAACGAAAGGATGTGCTGCATGTCATGTTTTACTTGTTTGCCCTCCTTCAGTACATCAAGTATCTAGACGCTGATCGAAAGAATTCTAAATTACTCTTGTACACAGGCATTTTGTTTGTCTGTTCTCTCCTTTCCAAGGCTCAAGCAGTTACGCTGCCTATTGTATTGTTGTTGATTGATTATTTATATGATCGAAAAGATCTGAAAAACATTGCGATTGAAAAGGCGCCCTTCTTTATTCTATCCCTTCTGTTTGGATTATTAGCGATCTATGCTCAGAAATCCACTAAAGCAGATGTACTCGTCGATATTTCCTTAGCACAACGTCCGTTTACAGGAAGTATGTCGTTCTGTATTTACTTATGGAAGATGATTGTACCAACAGGGTTGTGTGCACTTCACCCTTATCCATTTGAAAAAGGAGAGCCGATGCCTAGCTACTTCTATCCAGCTATCCTGGTGCTGATTAGTTATCTAGGTCTGCTGTTTTACACGTTCCGTAAAGGACATAAAGAAGTATTTTTCGGCCTAGCGTTTTTCTTAATGACCATTGCACCAGTCTTGCAGTTTATGACGATTGGAGAAGCCTTGTGGGCAGAGCGGTATTCCTATTTACCTTATATCGGTTTGTTCTTTGTCATTGGCTATTTGGTCAACAAGATGGAAACCAGTGTCAACTATGCTAAATTCCAAAAAGCCGCGCTTGGTGTATTGGGAGTGGCGGCGATCCTCTGCGCAGCATTGAGCTTTGGACGTATATCCTATTGGAAAGATTCTCCGACACTCTGGTACGACGTATTAGACAAATATCCAGATGAAAAACTAGCCTACGTCAATCTCAGTCACTTCTTTAGCGAGGTTGGTGAGTTTCCAAAGTGTCAACAGTTTGCAGAAGACGGAATCAAAATTGCACCAAACCACTACAAACTCTGGGTCAACAAGGCATTTTGCATGATGAAGCAAGGCCAGCACCAAGCAGCTATTCCTGTTTTATTAAAAGGAGAACAACAAGATCCCGGACACTATGAACTGTATTACAACCTCGGTATATGCTATGATCGAATCAAACAACCTGAAAAGGCACTAGAATATTATGATAAAACGCTAGAGAAAGAACCAGATCACATTCAAGCATTCCTCCAGAAAGGCGTGGTGTATTCAAATACATATAATGATCAAACAAAAGCCCTAGAAAATTTCACAAAAGTCATAGGTTATATACCCAACCACGGAGATGCCTTAGTCAACGCAGCAATCGCCTGTTATAAACTAAACAAAAGTGCCGAGGCCATAGACTATGCCCAACGTGCCTCCGTCATCATGCCAAACAATGGCAAAGCCTGGTACATCAAAGCACTTTCCCATAGCCAATTGAAACAGTATCGACAAGCACTGGATGCAGGCAATAAAGCCAAAGCATTTGGCCAGACCGGACTAGATGCCTATTTGCAACAATGGCAAGCAGCGTTGAAGTAGTTTGAAGGGAATATCGAATGTCGAAAGTAGAATTTCATCAGTAGAAGTAACTCAAGAACGTCACCTATAGAAGGTGCGATTTTACACCAAAGTTCGGGTTCAAGCAACCTAATAATTTTCCAAATAAGCCTTCAACTGCTCAAGACTCTTCTCTTGGATCTCAAGCATTAACTGCTTCAGAGCAACTCCTTTCAATCTTGACAACGGATTTATTTTATTCATTTTAAGCTTAGAAATCCAAATCACTTTAGGTGTACCGTGAATGCTTGCAATGCTAATCGTCGAATGAATATGAAACAATTGATTGTCAAAATCGATGAGGTATTCAACCGTGTTTTCTGGCTGACTGTTTTGGATCATGACTTTTCCTTCCATATCTGGGCTTTTCCATTGCTGAATTGCCCCTGCGCCTTCTTCTGTTTGTCCAATTTCAGTGGTAACCGTTTCGTCAAACTTCGGGCTCATGTTTAACCAATTTTCCCAGTTCTTACTTTTATTTAGTTGTTGGAAGATCATCTTGCGGGTGGCGTCAATGCTGATACTGGATTCTGTTTTCCATTCCCCAGGCAAAAAAAGGGATAACAATGTTGCTACGACAACAAGAAACCCAAGAATGATCAATATTATGATAACAGAAGTAGACATTTATCGCTCGCCTTTTTAAATAAAAATCTTGTATTTAGGTTCTCAATTACGGTTTTGATAGAGTTGCCAATTTACAAATAAATTTGATTGATGTTCAAATCGAATAAATTATTTAATAAAATTAAACTTCAAAGCGTAACTTTGTGTTAATATATAACAAACGTAGTATTAGGTTATAGATAAACAAACTATTGAGACATGCAATCAAAAAAAATTGAAAACGCTTTAAACAAACAAATCGAACTAGAAGGCTATGCCTCCTTCACCTACCTTGCTATGGCTGGCTGGTGCGATAATGAAGGATTAGAAGGCTGCGCACAATTCCTATATCGTCAAGCAGATGAGGAACGAGAACACATGATGAAAATCTTCCATTACATCAATGAAGTAGACGGAAATGCAGTGACGCCAGGAATAAAACAACCACCAACTTCGTATGAATCAGTTCAACAGCTATTCAAATTAGTGTATGAACATGAGAAAAAAGTAACTAAGTCCATCAACGACATCGTCGCATTGTGCTATGAGGAAAAGGATCACGCAACCTTAAATTTCCTACAATGGTATGTAGAAGAACAGCGAGAAGAAGAAGCACTTATGCGTAGTATCCTAGACATCATGAAGCTAATAGGAACAGGACCACAAAGTTTGTACTACATTGACAAAGAGATGGAACGCATCAACAAAGAAGAAGAAAAAGCAGATGCTCAGAATTAATGGTGAATGATCAATAAACCAGCTAAAGGAAAGTTAAAACTGTGAACTGAGTTTGGTTTTTTGATTAAAGATCGCCTTCATAGTCTAAATACATTTTTTTAATTCTCACCATTGGGCCCGGGCACATCGCTTGATGACAGCCCATGCAACTATGCACAAGTTGCGTATAAAAGTGTTCTACTTGGTGTTCGTCACTAGTTTTCAGCTTTTTTACAATAGAGAGAAACTGATCAGAATAGGCTTTGTATTCGGGAGAAGCGGCTTTCTCTGGCTCAGTCGCATTAGCCGTGTGGATTTTTTCATACTCAAGGAGAGATGTTGGAATCTTGCCTGCTAACACCTCTTTTTTCATCGTCATTCCATCATCAAACATAGCCCGCATCAACAAGGCCAATTCACTATCTCCATTAGGATTAACGGGGTGCAAAACGGATCCCGAACCTTTGTTGTCAATTTGTGCACAAGAAAGGATCAGCACAAAACCTATCATTAAAGCTGCTATGAGATATGTTTTAATCATTTCTGAGTCGTTTTATGCAAAGGTAATCAATTCAAATAAGCTTAATAAATAACAAGTGGTAGGTTTTTTTGGGGCATCCCCACTATTGTAAAGATGAAGTGTAATTCATCTTTACAATAGTGCGTCGGTCCCTTCTAGGCTCGCAGGTCTGCTCGGTACTCCATTGCATTTCGCACTGCTCCTTCCCTCGCCCCCGCCAGGCACCTATGCCGGCTACATTTGCTAGTGCATGAACGAAAAGACAAAAGTCATTTGGTTAAGAGTAATGAACGAGCAACCTTTTACTTCTTTAAGAAGTGAAAGGTTTTTGGTAACGTAAAAACTGTTTAATAGCAGGTTAAGTTGATTTTGATATAGTGGAAGACCTTTAGAGTAATGAACGAGCAACCTGTTACTTCTTTAAGAAGCGAAAGGTTTTTGGTAACATAGTGGAAGACCTTTCACTTTTTGAAAAAGTAGCAGGTCATTCATTACTCAAAAAAATGGAGTTTTCGTTCAAATATTATCTAGCAATCCTTAATAAGATGGGAGCTACTCGGTTCCTAAACAGCAACCGCATGTGTTCTCAATGCGTCATTCAGTGATGTCTTTTTGTCGGTAGACTCCTTCCGCTCTCCAATAATCAACGCACAGCCTACTTGGTAAGACCCTGCGGCAAACTCTTTGGTATACGTACCAGGAATCACAACCGAGCGGGCAGGAACACGCCCCTTATAAGTCACAGGCTCACTGCCCGTCACATCAATGATATGAGTGGATTGAGTCAATACAACATTCGCACCCAGAACTGCCTCCCGCTCAACATGCACGCCCTCAACTACAATACAACGCGATCCGATAAAACAGTTGTCTTCAATGATTGTAGGAGAAGCCTGAGGTGGTTCTAGCACACCGCCAATTCCCACACCACCGCTTAGGTGAACATTTTTACCGATTTGAGCACAAGAGCCAACAGTTGCCCAAGTATCTACCATGGTTCCACTACCTACATAAGCACCGATATTCACATAACTTGGCATCAGAATCGCGCCTGGCTCAATAAAGCTACCATGACGGGCAATCGCATGTGGCACAACACGTACGCCTTTTGCTGCGTAGTCTCTTTTTAGAGGAATTTTATCATGAAACTCAAAAGGACCGACTTCTATCGTTTTCATCTCTTGAATTGGAAAGTACAAAGACACCGCCTTCTTCACCCAAGTGTTGACCTGCCAACCATTGTCTGTGGGTTCAGCGACACGTAATTTCCCTTCATCTAGTAAACCAATGACCGTTCTAATGTCTTTTTTTGAGGCTGGATCGGACAGCAAATCACGGTTGTCCCATATTTTTTCGATGTTACTTTTCAAATTATCCATTGATGTTTATAATTTTGAGCGCTAATTTATAGTTATTTATATAGCGCAAAAATAGAAGTTATCAATAGAAAACTGAATTAGTCAAGAGAAAAATAACAAGTAGTTTGGAAGATGTTATTTTTTCTTCGTTAATTAACCTAAATAAAACCATATTTTACATGAAAATTAAATCAGTAGTGTTCTTTTGCTCGGCAGTGCTTGTCTTATCCGCTTGTAAAAATGAATTTAAAATCATTACAAAGAAAAACGACGAAGGAAAGGTAACTGCAGAATATCAGGTTCGAATCAAAGATGAAGCAAAACAAGGAAAATTCACCGGATATTACGAGGACGGCAATAAATACGAAGAATCAAACTATGCTGATAACGTGTTGCACGGTTTAAGAACGATTTATTATCGCTCTGGTGAGGTGAAAATCAAAGAAAACCACATCAAAGGCACCTTTGCTGGCCCTTATGTCATGTTTCATCCAAATGGCAAGAAAAAAGAAGAGGGCAGCTATTCAAACGACGCCATGAACGGAGAGTGGAAGTTTTATTTCGAGGATGGTTCGCTTAAGGAATTAGTCAATTTTAAAGAGAATGAAGAAAATGGCCCATTCAAAGAGTTTCACCCAAATGGTAAAATGAGCGCAGAGGGCACGTATCAAGACGGAGACAATGAGGTCGGTGAATTAAAGAAATACGATACCACAGGCAAATTGATAGAAAAAATGAACTGCAAAATGCTTGAATTAGCTGGACGCTCGTTTAGCAAATGCGAAACAGTTTGGAAAGACAGTTCTAAGTAGACTTGTATTTCGCATTTAACATTAAAATTACAATTGAACACAATAAATTTTGTAGTTTTAGGCGTTATAAATAGCCATACACAACCTATTTTGCTTAACACACAATTTTAAAAACAATTGACTTGATTCATTTCCTAAGAAATAGCATCCTCCTACTGGCTGTTTTAATGATTTTTACAGATGTCACGGCACAATCAGGCGGACGTAGTATATACAGTTTTCTTAATACACCCCACACTGCTCGAATTGCGGGGCTTGGTAGTAGTTTGATCATGGTAAGAGATGATGATGCGGCTCTTGGTTATCATAATCCAGCCTTGTTGAATCCTAGCATGCATCAACAACTGAATTTCAACACAAGCATGCATATTTCAGGCATCAATCATGGTTTTGCAGGATATACACATCATTTAAGTAAATTGGACGCCACCCTAATGGGCGGAATTCAGTACTTCGCATATGGCCAGTTCGACTTCACCAATAGCTATGGGCAGTCTCTAGGCACATTTTCTGCGGCTGAGTATGCGTTGAATGTAGGAATTGGTAAGCAGTACAGCGAAAAATTCTCTTATGGTGCAAATCTCAAATTAATATACTCTGGATTAGAGACCTACAACTCCCTAGGCGGTGCAGTCGATATTGGCGGCACGTACCAAGACACCACCAAAAAGTTTTCAATAGGGATGTCGTTTAAGAATCTAGGGTATCAGTTCTCGAAGTACCACCCAGATGGAGAACGGGAGCCTTTGCCATTTGATGTACAAATCGGAATAGCGAAGCAGCTACGATATTTGCCCCTTCGGTTTTCAATTGTCTATCACGACCTTCAACGGTGGAATATTCGCTACAAAGATCCGAATGCTGAAGAACCCACTTCTATATTTGTGGAAGAGGGTGCTAATGAAGAAACGAAGTTTGCCATCCTTTCAGACAATCTGTTTCGGCATTTCATTTTTGGTTTAGAGTTACTAGCAGGCAAGAAGGAGAACTTTAGGCTCAGAGCGGGTTACAACCATCAACGTAGAGCTGAGCTCGGTGTGGATGGAACACGTGGATTGGCCGGCTTTTCTGGTGGCCTTGGTCTGAAAATCAAGCAATTCAGAATTGAGTACGGCATCACCTTTTACCATTTAGCTGGAGCAGCGAATCAGTTTAGTATTGCAACCAATCTGTCCTCTTTCAAAAGGTAGTTTATAGGAAATGGATGTTCATGCTCGAGACGACTTCGGTCTTCGATTTTACGTCTTTCAACAACAATTATCAAAAATAAATATCCTTTTCTAACACAACCTTTTACTGCAAAACTTTGTCTATATCTATAGGTTATGGTCCCAAATCCAATATTTTATAGCTTGCAATCGATTTAATTGTATGATATTGATTTCTCGGGAGCATAGCGAACCTCATGAATTATGAGGTATGTCCTGTTTACATTCGGCTCTATTAAAAATGCTGTTTAAATTAGTTTTTTTTCATAGGGTTACTGATTTTTAAGGCAAATCGGGTCGGAAAAGTGAAAAAGTGATGTTTGTGAAAAACTGTGACTTCGTTACGGTTTTTCGCATTTTTACACACTTCTTAACGTATATTATCACAAGCAGGAAGTATGGGCCATAGTACTTAACATTTACCAAATACTACATTAGCAATTATTTTCGTTAGATTAATTATCTTTGTGCATAAATTAAATTTATGAAAATTATATTATGTGTTTTTTGCTCCCTGCTGATCTCTTTTAACCTACTTGCGCAGGAGTGGAAATATGGTGCTAGGGCTGGTATTAATGTTTCAAACATAATCGGGCCAATGGAAACGAATGAAGCGGGTACCGTACTTGAAAGCACCAAATTTATTGCTGGTTTTCATCTGGGTCCAACGCTTAACTACAAATTTGCTGACAAATCCTCCGTTTCTGTGGAGTTGCTTTTTTCTCAAAAAGGTGGCAAAAATCGTTATGAAGATGAAAACTCTTATTTCTTTCTATTAGCTCCAGTGCAAGACTCACTTTTAAGTCCATCTGTTTATGTAACAGGTTCAAAAAAGCAAATCATTGCAAACAATCTGGGATATCTTGATCTTTCTGGGATGTACTACTACAATGTATTTTCGAACTTGAAAGTTGGAATTGGTGCAACAGCAGGTTTTCTGCTTAATGCTTCTGGTATTGGCCAAACTGATTTCTCAGGTCAATTGCAAGAAGGTTCAGCGCTTATCGGATTGGATCAGTTTTCAATTAGAAATGATTATCGATACATCAAAAACAAAGCTATTCCAGATCCTTTTGGTTCTGATACTCAGATTGCAACCAGTGAAGTACTTGTAAACGAAAATTCATTACTGGATAAGTTGTTTGCCCCTAATACAATCGGAGCATATTACGATTTCACAGAAAAACAAGGACATTTTTACAATCGACTAGATGTTGGAGTAAATTTTGAATTACGTTGGGAGCTTGACTCTGGTCTATATTTTGGCGTGCGAGGAAATGTAGGTCTATTAGATGCGACTAACAATTACTATGATTTTAGCAGGCATAAAGTAGATGAAAATCTGGAACGAATAGCAAGAACCGATTTTGATCGAAATGTATCGATTCAAACATCTGTTGGATTTAACTTTTAATACACTACAATTTGAATTAAATGAAGCATCTCCTTTTTCTCCTAGTAATGCTTGGTGTAGTTACTTACGCGACTGCTCAACAAAAACTTTACGTACAACTCAGATCGGGCTACGGTATTCCCGCTGCAAACGATGACCTCGGCTCTCCCTTAACAGAGCTTGGTGACGGTGACTATTCCCTTTCAGATAATGGCATGATCTCCAATAAATCACTATACGGTTCATTAGGAAAAGGCGCCAATTTCGGACTTGGTGTAGGTTACACTATTACTGACCATCTGATTGCAGAATTAGGCTTTGCTTATACAACTGGGCCTAGAATACTAGATGCACGAATCTCTACTCCAACTTATTTCGCTGAACAGTACTCTCAAGCAGTTGGCTATGTGTTAGCTCCAAGTCTTATCATGCAGACTGCTGGAGAAAAGATTAAACTCTACCTGAAAGTAGGCGCATCGGTTCCTCTAGGCGGAAAGATCACAACAGAGATACAAGCAGTTGATGATGACAACCGACTCGTTTGCCGGTTCTTAGAATGTAACGGCGCCATTTCTCATCCATCTGCAGACATGCATGTTGAACTTGATGCTGAAGGGATAACATATGGCTCCCCAACCATTGGTTTTTCAAGTGGCATCGGTGTTCGCTATTTAATTGGGAAGCATGTTTCTATATTTAGTGAAGTGAATATGGTAACACTGACCATTAAGTCGAAAGAAACACTTTACACGAAGTATGATATCGAGGCTGATGGCGATTTGTTTCCAGGAATCCCACTTGATATTGCAATAGGCCTTGAAGATTTCGACACCTACGAAACACAAATCAACTATGTGGATGAGTTAACGGAAAATTCGAACAACGATGCCTATAACGTCGATTTTAGCACTGATTTGCCAATGGACGACCGTGCCTTTAAAACCAATCTAAATACGTTATCGATTAATTTAGGAATACAATATAATTTCTAATAAAACGCCATTGTAAAGAATAAAAATAGCCTTTAGTAATCAATTTTCTAAAGGCTTTTTTAATTTTTCATGGCTACGAGCTACTGCCGAGCTAATTTTGCAAATTCCTCTACGATATCACGTACCCCTTCTGTTGGCAAAAAAGCATACTGACCGTTTTTATCAATGATGTGGTAAACTGGCAAGGAAGTTAAATTGTATTTTTTCATCATCATATCGGTGCTGTCCAACAGATTGATGCCAGGCATTTTAATCCGCTGCATGGTGCTTCGCCAGGTCGCGTCTTTCTTGTCAATCGACACATTGATCAACACAATCCCTTGAGCTTCTAGCTTCTGACGGATGTAATAAGACTTTTCAAACCCTTTTAGACAAGGCTTGCACCAGGTCGCCCAGAAGCTTAGATAAACTACCTTCCCTCTATACTGACTTAAGCTAACCGTTCTTCCGTTTTCGTCTGTTAATGTAAAGTCAGGTGCACTTCCTGCTTCAGCGAATTCGGTAGTACTTCCAATGGCTTTTTCCAATAAGGCATTGAATTCCTGATGTCGATTGCTCAATTTAAACGATTTGTACTGTTCTTGCGCAAGATCTGTTTGTCCAAATCGGTAAGTCTTAAACAATAATTTTGTTTTGACAAACGCTTGAGCCTTGCCTTGAAGGTGTTTTCCTGCAAGCTCGAAGAAATTAAACTCGACGCCCTTGTTATTGAGCTTCATTCCATTGTTTAACGCTAGGATATAAGTAGAAAGGAACTTCACATATCCAGGGTTTTTCAGTGCATAATCATTGTTAACCTGAACACCTGTGAGTGAACCGCCAGAGTTAATTGCATTTTGTAACTCCGCGCCACGAAACAGGTATTTGTTTACATGATAATACAATAGTTTGTTTGCAGATGCCTCATAATCAATCCATGTTTTCATAAACGTCTGAAACTGTCCACTCCCGCCTGCGGTTGCTGATTGCATTTCACGCTTCGTCTTCTCTACTAAGGCAAAGTACTGTGCTTCTGACAGCATTCCTGCTTGTTCTGCCAATTGCTCTTTGAATATAGTAGGGAGGTACTCGTGTGAATACATCCTATTTGTATAATCACTACCAAAGCTTTGCATAAACCGCTTCAAGGCGTTGTTGTTACCTGCTCCGCTACCAGAGAACTGGATAGTTCCTGCGGGGTCATGTCCACTAAAGATTACTTGTTGCTGGTCACCAGGTTGTACAAACAAGCGGATGGTTGCTTGGTCATACTTAACATCTACAAACTTTGGAGCATCTAGTGTAATAGAGAAATTACTAGAATTCCCACTTAGATTAAACATGTAGCCAATTTCCTCATCAGAGAAAAAGTTCTCCACATGGCTGACATAAAAACTGGTTGCTGTTGGACTGTTAACTGTAACGGTAATGTTTGCTTCTCCTGCCCATACCAATATTGGAAACAAGAGACAGAACAAAACACATTTTACTGTATTCATCTATTCTTTTTTAATAGAACAATTCAATTCTAATGCCACTATTTTAATGTTTAATGATTAGTTACTTTGAAGTCTTGTCACAAGGAGCTCCATCATTCACTGAATAAACTCTAATTAATCATTGAACAGTAATCATTACTAATAGTATTTCCCACCACCAAATAGTGCTCCTACAGATAAACCGATGACAGTATTACTGACTTTTGTGTTTTCGTCTGGTGTAATGTCTGCTAGACCGAGATCGTAATACAATGCGACGTACAATGTATAGTTTAGTTCAGTTCCGACTCCTAGCCTAAGACCGTAATCTATATTCTTCAATTGATCATCATCTTGGCCAAACTCTATATCTCCTTGATCCTCTGAAATTGTATTTGAGCCCCCAGCCGAAAGCGTAGTAACTGTTTTATACTTTCCGAAAACACCATATCCAAAATAACCTCCAGCCAATCCAAAAATTCGAGTATCACCTGCACGATAAGAAGGTTTGAATAGGATTGGAACATCGATGTAGTATAAATCTTGTCTAGTATCTAGTTCTGTCGTAACACCCAAAAGTGTTGCGCTAAGCTCCGTTTTATAGCCTTTTATTGCAATATTTGCACCTGTTTGAATAGATAAGGCATCTTGTATAATTGCAACATCTACTAGCACACCCGCATGCCATCCAAACTTCATTTTAGCATCACCTAAAGCTGTTTTTGTGTCATCGTTGAACGTAGCTGTAGACACTAGTCCTCCAACTTTAAATCCTGCAGTTTGTGCACTTACGCTTAAGATAAATCCTAGTCCCAATAGCGTTAAAAGAATCTTTTTCATTGTTGTTTGTTTTAGTTTAATGCGGTCAAAGATAATAAAATAATTGTGGTGTATATCTACATTTTTTTACCTTTGTAAAACCTCCTCTACTAAACCTACGATCCGTAAATCTAATCAATTTTCATGTCCGATCATTATATTACACCAATATGGCAAGGATTCCATTTTCAATGGAAACGCTATCCTCATCGGGTTTCTATTCTTGGAAGTCGGTTTAACAACCTTGTTAGATCAGGTAATACCGTTTCCTTTTATCATGATCAACTTTTAAAAATTGGAAATTGGCCTACTGGAGAAGCTGTTTATCAGGTTCCCTATGGCTTATTGAGCAGTACACTGTTTACAGCGATGGGAAGGACTGAACCACTTGATTTGACATCTCAGTTCCAAAAAGGTTGTTCAGAATGCTTTGAGATCAATGTACCCATCAGTCAATTACAATCGATAGGTGCGCTCCCTCAGATCGATAAAACAAAGCTCCCTCAAATCAAAATTGCTGTGAATGGGTTTTCGATTGTACCAAAAGGCAATGATTCTGGCTGGCACTTTGGAGGTATCGGTATCCAAGTAGAATATGCTTCATGGAAAGACACTGAGCACATTACTTTTCAACTACGTGCATCTATTCGACCTGCTGGTAGCCCTGAGCCAATGCCGCATGGCAATGTGGAGCGAAAAAACAAAAAACCTTGGAAGACAACTGACCCTTGCTGTTATATGTTGGAAGTTGATTACACGGTGTTCCTTGGTCATGAAGATGAAATGGAGGTAACGGATACCACAATAACTCATGAAGCTAAAAACCGAAAAAGGATTGAACACTTTGAGCAGCTTGAGTTTAGCTATAACAAAGCAAAATTTGACTTTGCTTTCCCCGTTCTTTCTGGGTTTAAATTAGAGATTGACGCCCCTAAGGTTGGTGCTAAAAACACAGGTCGGTATGTACGAGAGATGGGAGCATTCATCAAGGATATTCATTTAAATAAACGAAAAGGAAAACTGTATTGTCTTGCTGGCTATCAGTTTTCAAATACTATTTTAGATAACAAGAGATTCACTGCATTCCCTTGGAACATAGCCACTACACTAAATGTGTCTCAAATAGCAGTGAAGGATAAAGGAAAAATCAAATATCAGTCTGTAGAAGGTAATTCCATTGGTGCTGATGATCATGTGTATTCAAAACGAATTGTACTTCCTATTTAAAAAACAAGATTACAATTGTTATAAAGGCAAGAAAATGAACGAAGTAAGGAATTGGTTTTAAATCAAATAAGATTTCGTATAAAACTGAAAGAAGAAGAAGAATATTCAACGTATCCTGATGAAAATTACTTTAGTATTAAAAATCTTTACTAGGAATGTACCTCGTTTTTAAACAATTGCTTTACAATTAACTCAATACCTTTTAATACCAATTCCCTAGATAAGGAAGGAAAAGCATTTTGCTCTTTTGAGTAAATAGAAGCCGCCAGATCCGAGGTATAAGGCATATGAATGAACAGTGCTTGCCCTCCAACGGCTTGAGTATACTGCAATGATTTGTAGAAAATATAGTTACATAGATAATCTCCAGCATGGTTTGAAGCCCTTGCCGGAATACCCTCAGTCCTTAAGTCTTCTGACAAGCTATAGGTATTTATGCTAGTCTTTATAGCCATTTCTGTAGCACCAATAATAGGTTCAGGTGCTTTCAGAAAATCCTTCGCTACATTAATCGCAATGGTTTCCAGCTCTAAGCCAACAGCTTTAGCGTTCAACCCTAGATTAAGAATTATCTTAGGCTGGTGCTGTGTTAGCAATTCATCATATACTGAACCAGCCAGCTTAAAGTCAGTAGGAAGAATAGCCTTGTGCACTGAGAATTCAATTAAATCCAGTAACTTAACGATCTGTTCCGTCGGATTAATTGTGTAATGTAAAAAGGGTTGAAACCCAGTGATGAGTACACTCATAAATAATAGGTTAATTGAGATGGTCAAATATAGTTAATTATTATAAAATGAAACCAGATTAAATGTTAAATAATCGCCAATTGTTTCTAAGTCACATTGCTCAAACAAGTGACATGCCCATGATGATTGAAGTAGAACGTGCCAAAGGGGTTTATTTATTTGACAGCCAAGGAAAAAAATATATTGATTTAATCTCAGGCATTAGCGTAAGTTCCCTAGGTCATTGCTATCCCAAAGTAGTAGATGCTGTAAAACAACAGGCAGAACGATACCTACACACAATGGTCTATGGTGAATACCTACTCGCCCCGCAAATTGAACTGGCCACACTTTTAGCCAATCAGCTCCCAGACCAACTCAATAGCGTATACTTCGTCAACTCAGGAGCTGAGGCGACAGAGGGCGCAATGAAATTGGCCAAACGGTTTACAGGGCGCACCGAATTCATTTCCTGCTACAATGCCTATCACGGAAGCACCCAAGGAGCAATGAGCTTAATGAGCGATACCTTCTTTACTCAAAATTACCGCCCACTCCTACCAGATATCAACCACATTGAATTCAACAAGCCAGCACACCTCAACAGAATTACTAAGCGCACAGCTGCCGTCATCGTTGAACCCGTAAAAGCGGAATCAGGCGTCACCTTACCGAAAAACGACTACCTAAAAAAACTAAGAGCACGGTGCACAGAAACCGGAACACTGCTCATCTTTGATGAAATCCAAGTAGGATACGGTCGCACAGGAACCCTGTTTGCCTTCGAACAATACGATGTGATACCAGATATTTTATTGCTTGCTAAAGGAATGGGGGGTGGGATGCCAATTGGTGCATTCGTAGCAAACAAAGAAGTGCTCTCCGTTTTTATGGACAATCCGTTCCTAGGACACATCACTACATTTGGGGGGCATCCCGTGACCTGTGCAGCGGCCTTGGCAACACTTAAGGAATTGATTGAACAACCATTTATCAGTCAGGTAAAAGCAAAAGAACAGTTATTCCATCAACTACTTAAACATCCTTCTATTCTCGAAATCAGAAGTGCAGGTTTTCTAATGGCTATGCAATTACGCGATTTCGACCAAGTCAAAGCAGTCATCAGTGATTGCACTGCAAATGGACTGATTACAGACTGGTTCTTGTTCAATGACAGCTGTTTACGAATTGCGCCGCCACTAATTATCTCGGATCAAGAAATTCGAGATGCCTGTCAAATATTGCTAAATGCACTAAATAAATATCCTTAAGGTCATTAAACATTAATAATTAAACATTAATAATTAATTTCGTTGAATGAAATGGCAATTCGTAATAATTTTATTGGTGATCCTCGTATTTTCTGCTTGTAAAAAAGAAGAATATACGCTGATTTGGTCCGAGGCGGATTCACCGACAGATGTTCGATTAACGGATGTGGTGTTTACGGATGCTATGAATGGATTTGCTTGTGGTGGCACAAGATGGCGAAGAGGTGAATTTCTACAAACAAATGATGGTGGTACTACTTGGACATCTGATTCCATTTATCACAACATCTTAAACGAAGTATCGATCAAAGATGATAATTTGATGCTAGCAGGTTATCTTGGTTCCTTGCTACAGTATGAGCAAAATACAATGTCTTGGAACCTCGTTCAAATGCCTGAGGAAGTGGAATTGCACAGTATTGCCTACTACGATCAGAATAACTTTATTGCTGTAGGAGGTGGTAGCTTTGACATTGGAGTCATCTATCACTTCAACAATCTAAATAGTCCGCCAGACACTTCATTTACAGGCATCAATCATGAAATACAAGACGTATGCTATCTCGCAGCAGACGAAGCAATTGCAGTTGGATACGGTGCTGTTTATAAGTCTTATGATAGTGGAAAAACCTGGGAAGCAAAGCCTGTTCAAGGAGAGTTTTTCCTTACCGTGAATTTCCCATCACCAACCATTGGATACGCTGCGGGGTTTACTGGCACCATCATCAAAACAACAGATGGCGGGGAAACTTGGAAAAAACTAAGAAACGGCAATCGCCTTACGACCAAGCGCGAAATCTTTAGAGATATACTGTTTACTACCGTGGACAAAGGCTATCTAGTTGGAGACGATGGAGTGTTTTGGATTACAGATGACGGTGGAAAAACATGGAAAACAGTTGATATGCCAGAAGTCCGATTGAATGCTATTTCTATTGAAGATGGCACAGGGTTTATCGTAGGAGACGAAGGACGAATCTTTAAATTTGAAGATTGATGACCCGATTTGCTGATTCCACTACTTGGTTTGTATTGAGCAAATGGTTTTTCCGCCTTGGGATTGCCCTTACCATACTCATCCACCTTCCATTTTTGAATCGTCCACCTGAAAGCATGCACGTTTGGCGTCAATGCCTTACCCTTGGTGTAGCGCGTAACCTCTACACTGAAAGCATGAACCTTTTTCAGCCGAGAGTGGATAACCGTCGTGGCTCTCAAGGCATCACTGGCAGTCACTTTTTAAGTTATGAGTTTGCTCTAGCATCCATTTATCATATTACTGGAGAACGGTTTTGGGTGCACCGGTGTTTCTCCCTACTACTTTATCTACTAGGCGCATGGGGCATGTATCACTTGCTCTTACTGATTACCAAAAATGAGTGGATTGGCCGGCTGAGTTTCTGGGGCTTCCTTTGGAGTCCCGAGCTGTTTTACCATGGTATCAATGCCATGCCCGACATCCTAGCGCTGTCAGCTTCTATCTGGGGATTATATTACTTCCTCCGCTACCTATTTGGCATTGCACAAAACAAACCACCAGATTATCCTTCTTTTTTGCTTGGTCTATTGCTCATCACCCTTGGAGGCTTGACAAAACTACAATACTTGGCTGTTGGCTTTCCAATTGTTGGTTTCTTGCTGATTTTTTTCAAGGACATTTCGCTTAGACGCTGGATAGAGATGACCGTATTCGGGATTGTTTCAGTTGCCTTGCCACTTATGTGGTATGGATATGCCATCCAGCTAACAGCATCCTCAGGATTACCAGAGTTTGGCTTGGAGCTTAGGCCTGTAGGTTCTTGGAGTGAGGGGTGGACTGTACTCTTACAAAACCTAGTAAGTGATTTGCCAGAAACCTTAATGAATTATGCCAACTTCACCCTTTTCCTCCTAGGACTATTCTTCTGTTTTCGCTTGAAGAAGTGGCATAGCCATGTGTTTCTCCCATATCTAATTTTGACCATTGGTCTAATTGCTTATCATTTGATTGAGCTGAGTCAGATGAAGGCGCATGCTTATTACATGATGCCTTATTTCCTTGTGTTGTTACCAATCGCTGGATACGGAGGTTACCAGTTGTGGAAAAGAGGTCAGATCTGGCTGCTTTGTACACTGATCGTCTTACAACCCGTATTTTGTTGTATTCGCATACTTCCAGCGCGCTGGCTCAACACTGAAAAGTGGGTACCTCAAGAACTGTATATTCAAGAAAGCCGCCAACGACTCGCAGAGTCAGTTCCGCCTGGCGGTCAGGTGATTATGGGGGTCGATAAATCCAATTGCATCTACTTTTATTTCCTCAATAAAAAAGGGTATGGCTTGAGTAATTCCGAGGAGCTCTTTAAGCCATATAAGGGAAAATCTACTTTAAATCGGTATTGGAAAGAGGGTGTACGTTATATGTTCACGGATGATGCCTCAATGCTAGAACACGAGGAACTCAAAAGGCTTACAGAAACTGTGATTCTTAAGGAAAACAATTTCTATGTCATCAAACTAAAGGAAGACATTGCCAATGATTAATTTTTAATTATCCTTTTCATTCTGTACTTCATTAACGACAAATAACCGTTTAAAATTTCATATTTTGCTACAAATAGGCAAACAATAATCCTGCATGGTTTTTAACTCAATTGCATTCTTATCTTTTTTCATTCTCTTTTTCCTTATATACTGGAAAGCGACAGAACGATTTAGTGCAACCGTTTCAAATCTTTTGATTCTCGCAGGTAGTTATTTCTTCTACGCTTGGTGGGACTGGCGCTTTTTATCATTAATCTTGTTCAGCTCCATTGCTGACTTTTTAATTGGACAGCAGATCCATAAAACGATTGAGCCAATTCTCCGAAAACGATGGTTGCAATTGAGTTTGTGCATCAACCTGTCCATCCTTGGGTTCTTCAAGTATTTCAATTTTTTTATTGATTCATTAAATGACCTGCTTTCAATCGCTTCCATAGATACCAGTTGGTCAACATTAACTATCATATTGCCTGTCGGTATTAGTTTTTATACCTTTCAAACGATGAGTTATTGTATAGACATTTATCATCGTAAGATCCAGCCCACTGATGATCTGATTGTGTTTTTTAGCTATGTCTCCTTTTTTCCTCAGCTTGTGGCTGGCCCAATTGAGCGGGCAGGTAGGATGATTCCTCAATTTGAGCAAAAAAGAGTATTTCTATACTTCCCTGCTGTTGCCGGTATCCAATTGATTCTCTATGGCCTCTTCAAAAAAGTAGTGATTGCAGATAATCTGGGACTTATCGTCAATCAGGTGTTTGATCCCCAACAGGTATTTACATGCCTAACGACCCTATGGGGATTGGTTTGCTTTTCAATTCAAATCTATTGCGATTTTTCTGGATACTCTGATATTGCAATAGGACTAGCATTACTCCTAGGTTTTAACCTGTCCGACAACTTCAAAACACCCTATTTCTCTGCCTCATTAAAGGAGTTTTGGAGCAGATGGCACATATCGTTATCAACTTGGTTTCGAGATTACGTATATATTCCGCTAGGAGGAAGCAGATATGGCAGTGCACAGACGTACTTCAACATATTGATCACCTTCCTACTAAGTGGTCTTTGGCATGGAGCACAACTCACCTTCTTGATCTGGGGTGCACTGCATGGAGCCATGCTGATTATCGAAAAGGCATTTAAGATCAAGGGTAGAGGACTATTTGCTATTGTGCTTACCTATTTGCTCGTCGTTTTGTTTTGGTTGCCTTTCCGTGCAGCTGATAGTAGTCACCTCATTCAGCTAGTTTCAAACTTAGGTAATTTCTCAAACCCTCTACCTGAAATTTCTGAGTTATGGAGTGTGGCATTTCAGTATTCAAAGCAACTGTATTACCTATTTCCGCTAAGTGTGTTTGTAGTGCTCGAAGTACTGATTCGCAACAAATCGTTTGCCCAGTTACTTGAGCCATTACCTGGAGCAATCCAAGTGATACTCTGTTATCTATTGTTGTTTTTGATCTTACTGTTCATAAATATCAGTGTAAAACCAGATTTTATTTATTTCCAATTTTAATCCTGAAGATGCTTTGAAATTCCTTATTTTGGCAAACAATTAATATTGCTAAATGAACAGATTCTCTTCAGAAAAATCTAAAAATAGTCCTATTCGAAAAATGCTTCCATTAATTACAGCAGTGGTAGGAATTGTATTCATTTTGAGTTTAACCTTTTCATTTGAAAGCGAGACAAAGAAATTCCACCGCTGGAAATCCGAATATAGCGCGACTCCAAAGATAGAACTCCAATCACAATTAGACCGTCCACCCTCCTCAATAGATAGTATGCTGCGTATTGGCATTACACACTACCTGAATACTGATTACAAAGCAGCACGTGATCATTTCAAGCATATTCCAACTGATGAAAAAACTCAACTTTATATAGCACATACTTATTTCCAAGAGAATCAGCCAAGCATGGCGTCTGGGTTTTACAAAGCACTAGTCTTTAGTCAAAACAAAGAAAATCGAGAGGAAGCTCAATGGTTTTGGGTACAATGCAATCTAAAGGAATTACCAGACAAATATGTGGATCTTGTCAGCGGATTAAGGCTAATTACCAATACGGAGGGTGCTCATAAGTACAAAGAACAAGCGGGGCAATTATTACAAGAGGTTTTGCAAACAAACTAGGAATTACTTACTTAGGCGCATTTCGTTACCCAATTAGATCTAGGCAATAGATTTCCATTATTTCGAATCTATTTCTTTCAACCACCTCAAGATTTGTCTATGATGACGCATCACATGTACAACTGCATGCTCCAATAGGCTTTCTGGGTCCAAAACATTTCCCCACCCTGTCTTTATTGGAATTTTTGAAATGGCCTCATCAGACATTTCCCAGCGACCTTCAAAATAATTGATTTGATCGGATAAACAGTTTAAAAAAGCAGGTTCAAAATCCGCCCTGGTAGGCAATGTAACTGATGGAATTGCTGTGAACTCAACTGATTCAGCCTTTTTCACTAAGTCAACATAGTAATTTGCTGCGTCTACCATGTGCGTACAAATCGACTGTATCGACCGACAATCCGGATCTTCCGTTTTCTCATCTATAATCTTAGACCAAAGCTGATCGTCCACCTTTGTATTTATGGTATGAATAAAAAAGCTGGATTCCTCTTCATATAAATCCATCAAAGCACCTAATGCTCCCTTTCTATGAGATTGTAACCGTTTCATCATATTGCAATACTGTAGATAACATTTTTGAGAAGACTATCTCCAATCATTACTTTCCTCGTAATCAGCATCTTCTCTATTCTCTTTTTCCGTATTTTGCTTGTTGTATTTTTCCTTGTTCTTTTTAATATCAGAAATTATTTCCTCATATGTTCTCACCTTATACTTCCCTTTAGAATCAGTAATCTGTTCGACAGATTTAGACTCATTTTCGTGTGGTGCTACTTTTGCCGACAATTCTTCACTCAATTTTGCATTTTCTTCAGCAAGTTTTTCTGCTTCTTCCTTGGCTTTTAGTTCTGCAGCAACTCGAGCGGCTTCTTGTTCTGCTTTGAGCTTGGCTGCGACTTCGGCTTTTTTAGCTTCTATCGCGGCTAGGCGTTGTTCTTCAGCGAGTTTTGCTGCTTTGGCGGCTGCGATTCGATCTGCTTCTTCCTTTGCTTTTAGTTCTGCGGCAACTCGAGCGGCTTCTGCTTCTTGTTCCGCTTTGAGCTTGGCTGCGGCTTCTGCTTTTTTAGCTTCTATCGCGGCTAGGCGTTGTTCTTCTGCGAGTTTTGCTGCTTTGGCGGCTGCGATTCGATCTGCTTCTTCCTTGGCTTTCAGTTCTGCAGCAACTCGAGCGGCTTCTGTTTTTTTAGCCAAAGCGATACGCTGCTGTTCTTCTAATTCCATTTTTACTGCTCGCTCTGCAGCTTTTCTCCTTTCATCGTCTTCTTCTGCATTCGTCTCCTCCTTGTCAACCATGGCAATCATTGGATCACCAGAACCGTTAAATGCTAATGTAACATCTTGCTTGATTTCGTGAACACCGTTGAATTTGAACGCTGTGATCTCTAAATCTTGTGGTTCGTAGTCAGATTTGGAGACAGTGATCTTATACGAGTGGTTTTCTTCGAGATTTATAGAATATTGACCAGTTGAGAAATGATTACTGCTTTCTGGTGCACTTCCATCCATATCAGCAATCGATATATCTACATCTTTTAGTCGATTTCCCTTTTCATCAGTAATATTTCCGTAGATTTTTACTAATCCAGAAAGAGACAGAAGCGCATAGATATCGTCATTGTTCTGTGCTTCAGATTCTGTTTTTGTTCTATTTGAAACAAGAAAACCAATATTTTTAGACGGTAGGTAATTGAAATACAGATCATCTGCTGAAGAATTAATTGGGAACCCCATATTTTGCGGTCTATCCCAAGAGTTTTTAGCACCTCTTACTTTGAACACGTCAAACCCTCCAACGTTGGTATGTCCGTTTGAACTGAAGTATAGGATTCCTTTATCCGAATCATAGAAAGGGGTGGTCTCATCTCCTGTGGTATTGATTTTAATACCTAAGTTCTGCGGTTCAGAAAAGTTCATAGATTTGTCCCCACCACTTCGAATCGAGAACCAGATATCTGTTCCACCTTCACCATCTGTTCGATCAGAGCAAAACAACAAGACTTCCTTATTTCTTTCTTCGTAAACATAAGGATGAAGGTTGGAGGAATTTGTCTTATTAATTGTTTCTGGCAATTTTTCTGGTGTAGACCAAGATCCATTTTTCAGCTGTCTCTGATATATTGAACACTTTAGTGAACCATCATTTCTTTTCGTACAAGATGAATAGTAAACACGTTCTCCACTAGGAGCAACTGAAAAGCTACCATTGAATTTTTCGGGTAATGCTTTTCTCAAATCAGAGTTAACAGAAGACCAAGCACCATCTATATAGTTTCCAAAATACATTTTCGATAGTCCATTCTCCATTCTTGAATATCGCAGCATATTGTCTGCATTAATAATTGGATTAAACTCTTTTTCGTAGCTACTTATAGATGTATTAAGTGGAGTCAATTCAAAAAGGGTGACGTTGTTACTTTGCATCGCTAATGCAAGTTCGCATCCAGCAATACTGTTTTTTATTTCCTGCTTTTTATCTTGTAAATATTCTCCCTGTATTGTAGACAATACATTTTTAAAATTAGACAATGCATCCTTGTAATTCCCTAGCCTATATTGACAATTTGAGTATTTATAAACGATTTCGCCATCCCAGTCAGAATTGTCTAAAATAGTTTTGTAGGCATTCCTTGCATGCCAGAAATTTCCAACCTTTTCATAACATGAGGCAGCATTTAGGTATAATCCTTTTGCAGGCGTTCCTGTTGTTCCATCGGCGGCAAGTGAGAAAAATTTAGCAGCGTTTTGAAAATCACTTTCTGCTAGAAATTCAAGTGCGATTTTTTGATTCTTTTTCCAATTTGAAGAAGGATCTGGCTGTCCAATAGCTTTAAAGCAAAAGAGGCTTAAGAGAATGTATATGTAATATTTGGCCATGATGTTTGGGTAATTGCAACAATGTTTTCTCAAACTTAATCTTACTAGTAATTCAGATGCTTAATTATAATTACCAATTTATTATTTGATCCTTAATTCAAATGAATTGGTAATATAATTGCTTTTTTATAAAAATTTAAGCTTTTGCCTTTATTTAGCTCGACTAAACTAAGGTGATCCGCTTAACAAAATTACCTTAGTGACAAAACTCTGTGACATAGGTCACAAAAGCAAAACGAGTTTGAATTTTTAAGCTGCGTTCTGCAAATTTACAAAAAATGAATGATCTAAGCATTGAAATTCAAGCATTACATTAATATTCTAAAAAAAAAAGTATAAACATCGATTTGTTTGAAAAAAGACAAGAGGTGGGAGACGCTTCAAGATTCAAGAATGATCTAAAGTCCCTCTGCGTTAACTTCCGCCGTCGTTCTTCCGTCTTCTCTGTCTTTACATATCAAACAATAGTTTGTACATTTGAGAAAAAAAAGATGGCTTCTGAAAAAATCAATGCAGATAAAG
This sequence comes from uncultured Saprospiraceae bacterium, assembly GCA_937959115.1. Taxonomy (GTDB): domain Bacteria; phylum Bacteroidota; class Bacteroidia; order Chitinophagales; family Saprospiraceae; genus JAHDHB01. The sequence goes on along the minus strand of CALGAW010000031.1, from coordinate 25,472 downwards.
CTCCAAAACCAGTAGGATTATACCCTCATGCTAGAAGAGTGGGCAACTTATTATTCTTAAGTGGAATTGGACCGCGAGATCCTAAGGATGATAGTGTGCCAGGTCTTACGCTAAGTAAAGGTGGAAATTATACTGAATTTAACTTTGAAGCACAGTGCCATTCAGTCTTCCAAAATGTAAAACTTGTATTGGAAGCAAGCGGTGCTAAATGGGAAAACCTAGTGGATATCACCGTTTTCCTGACTGATATGAAACGAGATTTTTCTGTCTACAATAAGGTTTATGCCAACTATTTTAAAGACAATCAGCCTTGCAGAACTACTGTAGGAATTGATTCACTACCCACTCCAATTGCAATAGAACTGAAGTGCATCGCTGTTTTAGATGAATAACAAAATGCTCTAAAGTATAGAATGATGGATAACAATTCAGACCAACAATAATTTGTGGCATCAGGTTTGTATTATCCCTAAATATTGCTAAAAATCATAGATAACTAGTATTTTATGATTAAAAGAAGGTAAAAAGTTATATTTTTGCTTTTTAAAGAGACTACTGGGAATTGATTTCTCACAATTTTTCGATGAACCATTTTTCAAAAACGTAATAAATCCATATTTAAAATGAAAAGAAATGTATTATCTATAATAGTTTTAAGTACACTGACACTTGTGTTTTTCAGTTGCGGACCAAAACTATTGACAGAGGAAGAAGTTTCTAAGAAAGTAGAAGAAACTTTTGATGCTCAAGTAGAAGCTCTAGAGGCTGTACTAGATAAAGATTGCGAAGAAAGATTTGACGGACTTGTCATTTCGCTTCGAGATTCTATTCTTGCAGAAGTAGAATAGCATTAGGTTTTATCTTAAAATCAAGCCTTTAATTTTTGAATTAGAAAAACAAAACGTCATGAAAAAATCATTTTTATATATTTTAGCCGCAATAACAATTGCTGTATTTACGTTCACTTCTTTCGAAGATTCAATGACAGCACAAGAAAAACAAAATGCTGAAATTGATAACTTAGTAGCAGAAAGAGTCGCTGAGTTTAAAGCAGAAAAGGACGCAGAATGTCAGGAAAATGCGCTGCAAATTGCAATGGTACAGGCAGATTCAATCTCTACCGCTGCGAAGACTACTTCTTCAAAAACAAGAAAAAAGTCTCCGAAAGCAAAGCCAAAACCACCGACAACAACAACGACTTATACGCCACCTCCTACAACGACGTACACACCACCTCCTACAACAACTTATACGCCACCTCCTACAACAACAACTGGAGGTAAGCCTAAAATCGGAAAAGGAAGTAGTGCTCCTGCTGGAACAGTTACTAAACCGAGAATTGGAAAAGGAAAAAGTGCGCCTACCACTACTACAACAACCACTTCTTCAGGAACAACGATAACAGTTCCTAAAGTAACGAAACCGAGAATTGGAAAAGGGAAAAGTGCGCCTAAGTAGTTTCAACATCTGTTTGATATTGGAATTCTCAGACATACCAGAGTCAAAGTTCGGTTGAACTTTGACTCTTTTTTTGGTAAACAATTAAACTAGTTATAAGTTATACTTGTAATGAAAATGAAGCAACAATATCCGATAACAACTGTAGGTGCGATGATTTTTAATGCATCCGACAATTTTCTGTTGGTCAAAACCCACAAGTGGTGCGACAAATACGGCATCCCTGGTGGAAAAATAGACCTCGGAGAAACCTGTGAACAGGCACTAGTTCGCGAAATAAAGGAAGAAACAGGGCTGTCCATAACAGATGTCAGATTTATTATGTTTTATGATTGTGTATTCAGTGATGAGTTTTACAAACCTTCACACATGATTTTGCTAAATTATACTTGTAAAACAACAGGGACTATTGTGAAACTCAACGATGAAGCGCAACAGTATACCTGGGTATCGATGACTGAAGCATTGGAAATGGACTTAAACGAACCGACCCGTAAATTGGTAACATTGATCTATGAACAACAGCAATCCTAAATATGCACTAATTACTGGTAGCTCTACTGGACTTGGTAAAGCGATGGCTCTTGCCCTTGCTCAACAAGGCTATTGTATTATCATACATTACCTTCATAGCCAATCAGAAGCCGAGCAGACGGTAACTGAGATCAGTCACGAGACTGGCGTTGATTGCTTTTCTATACAGGCGGATTTATGTGATTCCAAGCAGGTAGTCGCCCTATTTGATGCCATAAAAGCAAAGGGGATTGTGTTAAACATTTTTATACAAAACGTTGGTAATTATCTGAAGAAGAATATACTTGAAACTGAGTTTGAGGAATGGAACGCCATCATCAATAGTAACCTGAATGCTACGTTTTATTGTAATCGCTTGGCAGCGAAGATGATGATCCCAAATAAAAGTGGTCGGATCATTAATATTGGGTTTGCTAATCTGGGTCAAGTCACTGCTAAAAAAATGATTGCTCCTTACTACATAGCGAAAAATGGTGTGCTGATTATTACAAAAACACTGGCTGCCGAATTAGCTGGTGAAGGGATCACTGTTAATATGGTTTCTCCGGGTGTACTAGAAACGAGTATTAGTAAACCTTTACATGAGATTCCTGTGGGGCGACTGGCTACGCTGGAGGAGACGGTACGGACGGTATTGTTTTTAACCGCTGAGGATAGCAACTATATCACTGGTGCGAATTTAGATATTGCGGGTGGGTGGCGCCTTTGATTTTGTCGTTTCTATTATGAAAGCCGAAACCTAAACCCATTTTAGTAATTATTAGACGATTGAATTGGCACAAAAAATGCTTTACTATTCATTGATAAATAAATTATTATCAGTCTAGGATGTTTTCCTATTAATTTGTATCTTAAAATTCGTATTTAATTGTAATTCAATTTTTAAAGTTTTTTCCCATGATGGACAATCGAATAGTTTCAAAATTATGTATTCTCGTATTACTTATCTCCTTTGTTGGCATTAACTCAATGTCTGCGCAATGGGCTGATAAAATGATCAACCGTAGCTTGGACAAAGTGCAACGTCAAGCAGAAAAGCGTGTAAACAAAGGTGTAGACAGAGGTATTGACAAATCAATGGATAAAGCAGAAGAAGGTGCGAGAAATACCATAAATGGAAAAAAGAAAAAAGGCGAAGAGCAATCAGGAAACGATGACGATTTCCTAGAAGAAGCGGCTGCAGAAGACTACCAATTTAATAGCGATTTCGTTGGAATGTTTGAGATGGAGATGGAATTCACAAAAGAAGGAAAAACTGCAGAAGGAACTGCCAATTACTTCTTTAATAAGAATGTGGTCTGTATGGACATGACCATGGACAATGCTTCTGCAAAAATCATCGTTGATCATGATGCAAAGAAGATGACGTTGATTGACAAGCAAAAGAAGACAGCAATCATCATGGCACAACAAGCGCCTAGAGTACAACCAAATACAGATGACAATTTTGAAGTCACAAGAGAAGGATCTACTCGATTTATCTCCGGTAGAAAATGTGTGAAATATTTAGCAGAGTCAGATGATTATAATTCTACCATTTGGGTAGACGAATCTGTACGATTTGATTTCACATCTGCCATGCGCGGCTTCGGAAACCAAGCTGGAGCTTCCAACAACTCAGGAAGTAAATACATGGAACAAATCTCTGGTTTCCCAATTGAAATGGAAACAGTCTCCAAAAAGAACAAAAAGGAAAAAACACTTATCAGAACCATCTCTTTTGAAGAAGGTAGGGTCGACCCGAACGCTTTTAATCTGGACACTTACAGTGTTACAGATATGGGCGCTTTTGGTCAGTAGGCTTTATTTGAAAGGGTTGTTTGGGCAATGTGTACTCATTTTGGGTTGAAGCCCTCAAGGGGATAGTATGTTTTTCGTGAAGTGGATCGATTTCCATGTCTAGGAATCGTCTTAACAATTCCACTATTCAACTCTACAAGAGGCATTTAAGAGTCATCCTAATCAACGTCTAATCCTTAGCATCATTTTGTAGTTTGAAATATTTAATATAATTTAGGTCTGAATTTTATTAAACACAAACAAAATGATCCAAAGACAACTTACTTTTACCCTATTTTTTATCCTAATATTTTTTACGTTAGGCTACAGTCAGGCTACATGTCTGACGGCTGTTCCAGTAACGCTAGGAGTCACGCAATGTGGAAGCTCTCAGGGGCAAGCTGGTGATTTTCCGAATGCTGGTGGAGCACCGATCAACCCATGTGTTTCATTCTATAATGATGATGAGTATTGGTTCTCAATAGTTGGTGATGGAGTTAACGCGCTTCAAATAAATTTAACCAACATAACACAAACCTATGCAGGCGTATTCGTTCTTGACAACTGCCCTGCAAATGGTCCAAATTGCGTCAATTCAATAGATAATGGTTCTTCTACTGCAAACTTAAGCCTCAAAACATTTACCCCCTTAGCAAATGGAGTTACTTACTATATCGTAATTGCCAACTGGGGGACACCTGATTGGACAGATTTCTGTTTAGATGTTACATTAACACCTCCTCCAACTGCTCCAACGAATGATGAATGTGCTGATGCCATCATGCTAACCCCCAATCCGAACTTAACATGCACAAATCTTGCTTCAGGTTCAACAGACTCTACTACCATGTCAATGCCTGGTTGTATAGGAACGGCCAATAATGATGTTTGGTTTTCTTTTGTTGCAACAAACACTGTTCATTCAGTTGATTTGTTAAACATAGTACCCATCAATGGCACAAGCATTGATATGGTTCATGAAGTATTCTCTGGCGGCTGTGGCGCATTAACTTCAATAAGTTGCAGTGATCCTGATGTTAGTACAATAACAGGCTTAACGATAGGAACGACTTATCTTGTTAGAGTTTACAGCTACTTTAATTCAAATAATCAACTATTTGACATTTGCATAAAGACTCCTCCGCCACCACCTACAAATGACGAATGTCTAAATGCACTCAAGATAACGCCGAATCCGAATGATTCATGTGGCATATTTCTCTCAGGTGCAACAGCCACTGCTTCACAATCACAGACAGGTTGTATTGGAACAGCGAATGATGACGTTTGGTATTCTTTTGATGCAACAAGCACAGAACATACTGTTGAACTGCTAAATGTAGTTGCTACCTCTGGTAATAGTGTAGACATGGTTCATGAGGTATTTGCTGGCACCTGTGGGGGATTAATGTCCTTAAGTTGCAGTGATCCTGATGCTAGTACTGTTACTAGTCTTACAATTGGTAGTACTTACTTTGTAAGGGTTTATAGTTACTTTAGTTCTAGTAGTCAAACATTTGATCTTTGTATAAAAACGCCTGCTCCGCCGCCTCCGCCTCCGACCAACGACAATTGTTTGAGTTCTGATACATTGAATGTTCAAATGGGTTCTTGTTCAACATGGACAGTTTCAACGAATGCTTCTACGACGGACTCCGGTGCATTGCCTCTTCCCTCTTGTGGAAGTTATAATGGAGGAGATCTTTGGTTTGAGGTGACGGTTCCTGCTTCGGGTAACGTCGTATTTGATGTTCAAAATGTAACTTGGTCTAATGCCTCTTCAACATTATACTCTGGTACTTGTGGTGCTTTAGTTGAGGAAAATTGTGTTGCATTCAACAATGAGTGGCCAATTGTATATACTGGTACTCCAGGCATTTATTATCTGAGGGTTTATGATTATTCAAATGACAATGTTGGAACTTTTGAAATTTGTGCATTTGAACCTGTTGCTTGCGTAATTTCTAGCGTAAGTCCGGGGCCCCAAACTATTTGTGATTCAACAAATGGAACCTATACACAGGAACTAATTATAAATCATACTGCCACCAACGGCAATATGGATATAAATGGTCAACAATTCCCTGTGGATGTTAGTCCTCAAACAGTAATTTTAACAGGATTGGTTGCTGATGGACTGCCTGTCACTGTCACTGTGGATATTGTGGGAACTGGTCCGTGTGCTACTACTCTGCCTGACTTGTTTACTTCTCCGCCTGCATGTTTTTCCTTTCCAACACAAAATTGTGGAGTTTATACCAACTCTCCAGGATTAGCAATTGATGACAATATTACGGTCACTGATACCATAAGTGTTTCAACAGGGATGGTCTTGTCTAAATTAGGTGTTGTTGTTCAAATAGATCATTCTTTTCTCGGAGATCTGAATATTTACCTAACAGGTCCAACTAGTACCACAGTTGAGCTGATGATAGACACTTGTGGATTTAATGATGATTTAGAAATTCAATTTGAAGATCAAGCAAGTTCAGTCATTTGTGGAACACCAACAATTGGTCTTTTCAGACCACGAGGGAACCTCTCTGACTTTATCGGTCAAGCATTTGATGGTGATTGGGTGTTAACTATTTTCGATGATGCTGGAGGCGATCAAGGGACTTTACTTCAGTGGTGTCTCTTACCTGACTTACTGCTTACAACAGAAGAAGAAAAGGAACAAACGGCATCAAATTTACAATTATACCCAAATCCTGTATCGGATATTTTAACGATTGAATCTGACCTTACGCTTCAAGAGTTAGAGATATGGACAATGGACGGGAAGAAAATCAAGCAACAAGCTTTAAATGATTTTAATTCTAACGTTGAATTGAATGTACATAATTTATCCCCTGGAATGTATGTTCTACGGTTACGATCCGATTCACAAACGATTGAAAAGCGATTTATAAAATTATAATAATCGAACTCAGTTTAACCCGTATTATGCAATGGGAATCAACTTTTGGGTTCAAACTACTTCAAAATCAAGCACGTCCGCCTATTTTTAATTTCACCGTAGGGGTTACTACGCTTTCAATGAAAAATAGACGTGGAGCACTTGATTTTATTGTATTTTGAAGCCAAAAGCCAATTCCCAATGCATAATGCGGGTTTAATCGTTTTAATTCAAAAAAATCTCGCATTGATCCTATAATTAATGCGAGATTTTCTTGTTCTTTAGTTAGTTAGTTAATTGTCTCTACTTCTAGTTTCCATCCCAACCAACAGGAATCCCAACAACAGGCACAAGATTATTAGCAGAAACATCTAGCTCCAATTGAGTCAAAAAATCTCTATAGTGTTGCCGTGTAGTCCAAGGCAATTTGCCACTATCGGTAGGCAAGCGATCGTGCCGAAAGATGACAAAATCATCAATTAGGCGTTGGCCATTAGGATCAAGAACTCCTGTAGTAGGATTACGTGGAGAAAGCATTGACTTTATCCAGAAATCCATTTCTCCTGGTGCTGATTTGACATAGCTAGTAACTCCATTATATGGATATTGGATATTTCCTTGCCACCAAGTAGATGCAAAATTCTTTGAACTCGTCCACGGGTTTCCTTTTGATTCAAAACCAGCCTGAACCATGAGTGACATCTTTAAGCCTTGTGCTTGAAATGCTTGCATTTCAGTAGTGTTAAAAAAGTTATTTTTCTCTGTCATCCACCACTCTAAGCCTTTATTCGGACCAGGATTATTACTGACCCACTTGGCACTCGAAATGGTAAAATAAGCATGAGTCATGTGTTGAAAATTGTAGAGTCCACCTCGATTCACTGCAAGATTCATAGCAGAAGTTCTAACAATCGTATAAATAGGAACTGTAGCATCAGCAAAAACGGTTTTCACCCAGTTGGCCATTTCGTCCAACATCACATTTGTAACGTAGTTAGAATTTCCGCCACCGGGAGACCATCTACCATGATTTGGCTCATCGATAATGAAGATATACTTGATTGTTCCGTTGTTAAGGGCATTCACAATAGCAGTATGAGCAGCTGGGTCGCCTTGAATCGTACCTCCTCCATAAAAAGCTGGACGGTCGATTGCTCCAAACTTAGAAATCATGTCTTTCCATCTATCAATATTGAAATTTCCAGTTGAGGTTGAGAAATTCCATCCATATTCCGCTGCACTGCCTAATTGAAGATCAAGCGTTGTATTGGTACTTGCGGCAGCATTCAACACATTAACCACATAAGAACGTTGGTTTGTATCCCCATTCACCCAATCAGAATTCATTCCCTTGGTGTGCGCAAATGTGTAATTTTCAAAAAGTGTTTCAACGCCTTGGTCAGGAGACGGTACAAATCCACCACTGCTATATGCGTTTCGATCCTCTCCCCAGAAGCCCCATTTCACAGCACCAGAGGCGATTTCAACATCACAGACATTTGAGCAGCCATCACCAGATGCCAAATTTCCATCATCACATTCTTCTCCTACTTCTACTACGCCATTGCCACAAACAGCAACTTCAATATCACAAACACTTGAGCACCCATCTCCTGAAGTCAAATTTCCATCATCGCATTCTTCTCCTGTTTCCACAACTCCGTTACCACACACTGGTGCTGGTGTGCCTCCTGGACAGTTAACAGCTTCCGTAATCAGTGTTCCGTCATCTTGCACTCGAATACGATAACACGAGCCATTTGGTGATTTTAAAACCACACCGTAGCTAAAATTTGGTCCGTAGAAATCACCATCCTCTACATCAACTAAAGGATTTACAGGTAAGGGTTGTTGACTAAATGCTGTAAAGGAAATTAAACATCCGATATACAGCAACATTAATTTTTTAATATACATATTTAGAGCGTTAGTTAGTTAAAAATGAATGCATTAACAATAATAATAAATTTAAACCTTTTTTTAATGAGGAAGGCTACAATTCTTATTTTCAAACATTTATTTACAATTGGATTTTTTGAACAAACTTAGAAGGGAATGAATAATTAGCCTACTTCTTCACGGCGGAAAAAACACCGTTATTCAGATTCCAGATTACCCGATCCAGCCCATTAACATCGCCTTCAAGTGAATAGTCGTTTAGCGAATAGACATTAAACATCCCATTCTCTAAAAACCACTGAGCAATGTCATTTCCGTTGATGTCATATCCAGTCACATCTGCCAATTGATTACCATCTCCGCCATACAGCGCCCACACGCCCGCAGCTACCTCCGTCTGCCCCATCCCTCCAGTAGCATAGCTATCCATCCCCCTAAAATCATACGTCAGCGTATTGTTGACCACATTTACAGCACTCGTACTCATCGCTGCCATATGATTGCGGTGTTCTACCACAACGTAAAAGGAAGTGCCTGCTGTACTACTCAACGCTTCTTGATTAGGAAAGTACACTGAACCGTCTTCAAGCAGGACTCCAGCAGTTTTAACCACTACAGTGGATGGATCAGCCGTACTTCGAAAAGAGACTAACACCCAGTCTACAGACCCAACCGGATAATCGCTGATCGTCCACCCGCTGCCTTCTTGCCCAGCGTACCCCCAAGGAGCCTGGTTATACGGTTGGCCAGGAGGTAATAACCCTCTTTTAAGCAATTCAGTTGACAGTAACCCTGTACTAGCATCGTATCCTCCTTCTAGCCAAAGGCTAAGTACAATCTGAACCTTTGCACTGAAATCATGACCGTATTCGGGCAAGGGCATCCCCGCCTCAATAGCGCCTAGGTCTGGTGCTCCATCTGAGACAAAAGGACGATTGATATTATCAAGCAACGTTCCAGCATCGATCAACATTGATCCGCTAGAGGGTTCCAGGTCTATTTGTGTTTGTAACACCTCAATTGTATAGGAAGTTGGTATGGTCAAATTGCCCACATCGCTTGTGCTCACAGCCCTTCCGTTTGCTTCAATCGCAGAATTGATTGTTAAATCAAACATATTTGCATAGCGTACATTGTCCCATTTAAACCAAGGACCAGACAGTGTTCCAGGACGAGTAGATCGATAGCCATTGTAGTCCCAATCATCCGTACTACCTGGTATTAAATTATATTCTTCAATACAATAGCGAGTACAGAAAACAGCGTTATTTTTAAACACTGTATTTTGCCAGCCCGAAGTAGAACTCATCCCGTTTTCTGATTTTACAATTGTATTGTTTACAAGGAAAAGTCCTGAGGGACCACGGTTCATTTTAAATCCAGAATTTTCAATGTTTACAAGCTCATTTCTGAACACATAGGTTGGCCCACCGAAAACTGGTGCGACACTAACACCAGCTCTGCCGTTGAAACATCGGTTTTGATAAATTCTTGCATTAGAAATCATCCCATCAACTTCTATCAGATCATCAACAATTCTGTTTATGTCATTATTATGGATGTCGAGTGCATAAGCTGTTTTGTAAAGGTTTCCATCAGTTGAAACACCATCTGCAAAGTCAGTGATCGTATTGTAGCTAATCACATTTCGGTTGCCCCGGATGTCTATGCCTCTTTCAGGAGGGATAATTGATTGTGGCCAAGTCGTCTTTCCTACAAACCGGTTGTTATGAATATACTGATCGTGTTCCCAGCCATTCTCACGCCTGTTGACAAATCCATAATCCACATTAGAAACATCACAGTTTTTAACGGTTAAAAACTGAGTATTTTGAGCATCAATGCCCCAGTTCCCATTCCTAATGACAAGACCATCGATGATAATGTGTTGAATGGAGTCATTAAATGATCCAATCTGAATAATCCCGCTTGCGGTATTGCCTCCATTGATTACCGCGCCATGCAATTTAGCTGCTTTGATTACAATTGGTGCATTCTCCGTACCGTTTCTAAGCAGATTAAAGGGTGTGTAGGTGCCGTTTGCCAATTCTATCACGTTACCAGGCATAGCATTGTCTGCAGCCGCTTGAGCGCCTTGATATGGGTTTGCCTGTGTGCCAGCTCCTCCACCATTCCCTGGAACCACGTATATCTTTTGTCCGTTCGTTGGAGTAACTGGCCGTGCCTTTGTTGAAACGGTGTTGAGGATGAGACTGCTTCCTCCATCTGGATCAGTTAGTGTAAGTCGAATGTCATATGCTGTATTGGGTTGTAAAAATAAGACTGATCCCGCATGAAAATTAAGGTTTAGTGCGGCTCCATCGACTTTTAACAATGGACTGGCTCGCATGGTTTGAGCCGCTGGAGACCAGGTTGTCAGATCCGTCCGCTTATATTCAATCGTTAAGGTGCTATTAAGGTTATCATCGCCCACAATAGAAAGATGAACACTCAGGTGCTCAAAAGTGGGATTGTACGATACATTGCTTGAGGTAATATCATTTCCTGCGTAAACAACACCAGAAATGTAAAGCATAAGAATAAGAGGTAGGATTAATTTGGATGGTTTAATAAACATGAGCTATCATTCAGAATTAGTTGGTCAGCGTATTGTCTATTTATAAACTGCTTGTACCCACATTATTCTTTGGAAATTTACTTAGGAGTTCAATTCCTACTGCATAAAGCGGGTTTAATTCTTTTAAAAATACTGTTTTTTTATCAAAAAATTGTCCTGCCTTCCCAACTACATAAAAAATAAAATCATTCCAATATAAAAAGCCGATAATAGACTTCTCAATTATCGGCTTTATCCCATAAACTAAAACAATGTAAGACGGTAGGATTGAAACATTGTTTTAGTTTTTCAATATCCAAACAAAAACTTGATTGAGTATTGATATAATGTTCATTACAAATATAAGCACAAAGGGTGCTCTATCTCAAAGAAAAAAACGATCAAAATTCATACTCAAATCAACACTATTTCACAATTAACTTCTGACAATCAATTATTTACGGCGTAAAATTTTCGTCCAAAGCTCTCCAATATTTGTATAAAAAACAAAAAAGGAACAACCGATTCACGATTGTTCCCTGTATTTCTACTAAGAATTGCCTAAAATAAGCCCTATTCAACAATAATTTTCTTGACGATTACCCCTTCATCGGCAACGATTTCTGCAAAATACAACCCTGCTGCCAATTGCGAAACATCTACTGTCTGTAAGCCTTCAGTAACTGCTTTTGAAATCAACGTCCTTCCATCTACGCTCATTAGGTTCAAACTTGCATCAGTAATCCTATTTTCAACAAGCACTGTTAGCTGGTTATCTGTTGGATTGGGATACATGGTTACACCAGATAAGATGGGCAAATCCTCTACACTTGTCAGTGGATGTAGTATAATCGTTTCTGCTTCATCACAATCGAAATCTCCTTGGTCGCTACTTACACAAGCTCGATTAATCACCGTTTCCAGATTTAAGATTCGAACATCATCAATATACCAGCCATTGCCCCCTCCATTATTATTTGTTCCAAACCAAAATCGCAATCGTATTGGAGCACCTACCCAATCAGTTAAATCAACCAATGTATTAACATATCCATTGCTTTGTCCGGTAAATGCATTACGCCCACTAACTACAGTATTCGTATCCACTTGAACATTGCCATTGTAGCCATTTTTCACCATCATTGGCCCTAGATCGATCCAAGTAATTCCATTATCAATCGTCATTTCAACTACACCACCATCTTTTGAAGGTTCGGTATCGTAACTATGCCAGAAACTGATCGCTGGCTTTGCTCCTGTTAAGGTAGTAGTGCTAGCAAACTCAAGAGCGTGATCAGAAATTGTGTCCGAGTTTTCGATGAACCATGCATTTGTGCCGCTATTCGGATTATTGCTATTCAATGTCCATGGCTGCATTCCTGCTCCAGTTACAACTGACCAGTTATTTGCGCCAGCCTCCATATCATCTTCAAAGTTTATTGTTGAGAATGGTGTATTTGGTGCATAGACGTCAAAACTGCAAGAAGTAGAACTTGTAGCACTCAATCCACCAATTGGAATCGTGACAATATTACCGCTAATGGTTGTTCCTGCACAAGACGCTGTTCCTTGAATGTAAGTAACAGTAGAAGGAAGTGTATCCGTAATGGTAACGCCCGTTAAATTGTTAGATAAGTCATTCGAGACATCGAAAGTATAGGTAATCACACCAGCAGCCTCTACTTCAAAAGTTGCTGTTTTCTCAATTTTAAGCGAGGGGATACAAACAGGAGCTACTACATATGACTCATCTGTTGGTCCTTGTGATTGAAATCCCATTCCTCTACGGGCAAAGGTTCCCCAGATCAAACATTCGTTGATACCATTATAGTTTGCCTGATCCGCTGCAATGATCGCATCACGCATGTCCGTAAAACTTGCATTACATGGTTGGATTTTTAATCCATCAATGACTAATTGCATTGCCATATTATTCCCTCCAGTGCCTGAATAGAAATCAGCATCAAAGCCATGCACATCCACAAGATCCCAGTACAAATCCCACAAAACAGTACAAAAAACAGATCCGACACCATGCGGCCAAGAAACTGTAGGATTATTTATTTCTTTATAGGTAAATGGATTAATGCTCATATCTCTGGTGTAGGGATAATTTCTAATACCAGTACCATTAACAGGTTGCCCAATTGCATACGTGGCAACACCCCTTCGTTCATTAGGTGTATTCGAAGCGTCTGTAGTCATAACAAGCCCAAACCAGTCACTCCATCCTTCTCCTGCTTGCTCAAAATTTGATAAACAGGAAGAAACTGCTGGTCCACCTGCTAATCGTCTTGATATACCATGACCGTATTCATGCGCGATGATCACATTATCAAAATCTCCAGTCACACCTACAGGCCCAGGGTTTGGCAGATTGAACTCCATGCTGGCTGTTAGATTATTAGCAAGCTCAACGCTTAAGGTAGCACAGTCTTGTTTATTAATCATTATACAAGGAATGGTGATACTGTCTCCAAAATCCCCATTCCCCATTTGATAGGGAACTCCAGCCAGGTTGTTACAAACAATAACCGCTATTGCTCCAGCATTTTGTGCTTTTAAACATTTAGAGGAATGCTGACAAGTCCCAGCCTCTACCATAGCAATCTTACCGTTAAGCGCTGCGGCGTTTTGGAGTGGCTGACAAGCATCATTGGTTGGTGCAGTTCCATCATTCGCCTCTACTACTTGACCAGAGACTGTAATTTTAGGTTTTGGTCCAAATCGAGCAAATGCCATCTCGTACTGCCCAGCTACTGTTGAAGGTCCAGAAACGGTTAATTCTTGAGTAAAATTTGAAGGAAGTGGACTCTGTGTCCATAAGTACATTTGAATTCTGGCATACGTTCCATCTTCCAAGGAAAAAAAGTTGGCGTTGTTTCTTCCACTACCATCCATTGCTTCCGCATTTATCTGATCGCCATCTAGTCCACCATTCCCGTAGTTATTTACTTGGAAGTTTCCAGCTGGCTCATCAAACCCATAAGCATACCAGACATCGTGCATTATGTTACACCAGTAAAACAAGTTAGTGACCGCCGCATCGACATAAGTATAAGGTCTATTTGTTGTCAGGTCAAGCGGGAAATCGAAATCAAGTGTTGATCCGCCATCAGGCTCATCGCCATAAGAAGCATCCGTGTTAAAAATATCATGATAGGTATGGGTGTTATTCCCATTGGTAATCGTGTATTCATTCCCTGGAACGCCATTCGTATCATGCCATCCATAAGGAGACGCAGGTGCGTACGACGGGTCGGTGACAATCGCTCTACTACCATGATTTGGGCTTTCAACTGTTAATGGAAATACATTGTAGGAGTTGGTCAAACCACCTCCTTGCTTTTCTTCATCGCCTAAGCTTTCATTTACTGCCTTGTGCTTCATACAGTTTCCTGAATGTGCAGTGTGCTCTGCGTGATTATGGGACACAGCATCAAAATCACAGTGCAATACATGATTGTGTTCATTCAAAACTTCACCAGTCACAGCATCAATTCGAGCATCGTATCCATTTTCTCCGTCAAGCGTGTAAACAAACACATTCCAAGCTAGACGCACACTGTTATCTGGCATTGGTTGGTAGACAAGTTGAACTGGAATAGGCAATTTAGATAAGACGTTACTCGTAAATACTTTCTCTTGGGGTCCTTTGTTTTCTTTAAGCTCCAATCCAATTTTCTCTTGCGTTATTTGATGGTGATTTACTAAAGACTGAACTGCCTGCTCTGGTTGCAATGAGGGCTGACTCGTGTTTACTTTTGCCGCAACATCCTTCACAAATCGATTGCCAACATACAGGATCCGCTTATCTGGCAATACATTGACATTAAAAATGGCATTGTGTATAGGAATTCCTTTATAGGTTTGCTTAATATACACATGAGACAATCCATTGTGCTTGGACACATAGCTATCAGAGACTACATAATTAGTTGCATCTTCTTGAGTAAGATTGTATTTTTTGTATTCTTGTTCCAGCAGGTCTAAAGCCACTTGCTCTAGATTTTGAGCACTAGCATTTGAAGCAATAAATACAGTTAGCAGGAGGAGTAACGCTTGTCTGAAATGCATAAGAATAAGTTTTGTGGTAAAATTGTAACACAATATACATTGCCCAAGACTGAATTCAATAATTTTTCGACAAACTGGCTGATCTTTAACTTTAACATAAGATTTACATCTGAATTTAAGTCATACCTTAACAATAACTTAATCTTTAGTTACTCTGTTCCAGCCTTCAGTTTCTCTGCATTTTCCTCAATCGTCAATTTATCAATAATTTCTTGCAATTTCCCTTCTTTTCCTGACATTAAATCACCCAGAGAATATAAAGTTAACCCGATTCGGTGATCTGTTACGCGGTTTTGTGGGTAGTTATAGGTTCTGATTTTGGCACTTCTATCGCCACTTGAAACTAAAGAACGGCGTCTATTTGCAATTCCAGCTTCGTGCTCTTCTTTTTGTTTTTCGTGGATTTTCACATACAATCGCTGCATCGCAATATCTCTGTTCTTCAGTTGAGATCTTCCATCCTGACACTCTACTACAATTCCAGTTGGGGCATGTGTTACCCGCACGGCTGATTCCGTTTTGTTTACGTGCTGTCCACCAGCGCCACTTGCTCGGAAGGTGTCCCAACTCAAGTCGGCTTTATTAATTTCTACATCCTCCATTTCAAATACTGGCATTACTGCAACGGTAGCGGCGGAAGTGTGTACACGTCCCTGAGATTCAGTTTTGGGTACACGTTGTACGCGGTGTGCACCACTTTCATACTTTAAAGCACCATAGGCATTCTCGCCTGTTACCTGTAGGATAATTTTACTATATCCGCCAACAGTCCCTTCACTGATAGAAATTACTTCAACATTCAACTTTCGCTCATTGAAATAATACGTGTACATTTTATATAAATCCCCAGCAAAAATACTTGCTTCGTCGCCACCTGTACCCGATCGAATTTCGACCATGGCATCTTTCTCATCTTCAGGATCTTTTGGAATCAACAGAAATTCTATTTTCTCTTCCAGTTCCTTTAGTTGTGGATTCAGTTCTTCTAATTCCATCTTTGCCATTTCTACCATTTCCACATCGGATTCTTCCGCAAGCATCTCGTTCGTAGATTTGATATTACTGAGTATTGTTTTATACTCCTCATATACATCCACGATCACTTTCAGGCTTTTATACTCCTTGGCCACCTTTGTATACCGTTTGGTATCCATTATGATTTCTGGATCGGTCATTTGGCCCGACACATATTCAAAACGTTCCTTTATGGCTTCCAGTTTATTTATCATCTTCTAAGTTTAATAAGTGGATTTATCTGTTAAAGATTTTTATTTGAGGCTTCCCTGCTATTCGTTCTGTTTTCCAATGCGTTTCTCCCGATAAATATCGGGATCGCCTAAAGGCATACAATTCAGGCAGCTAAGCCACTCTCATTCTCTACATTAGTCATTACGAATTTAGTTTTCACAATAACTCTTTTATTATCAATAGTAATAAAGATATTCGTTTAATCTACTTCCTGCTTCACCGCCAAATTCAAAGACAGTTCTTCTAGTTGATCTTGGGCTACAGGAGCTGGTGCATCAATCATCACATCACGTCCTTGATTGTTTTTCGGGAATGCGATGAAATCTCTAATTTTACCTTCCGCGCCTGCCATGATCGAACACAATCGGTCAAATCCAAATGCGATACCACCATGAGGAGGTGCACCATACTCAAATGCTCCCATTAAAAAGCCAAATTGAGCTTCTGCTTCTTCCTTTGTAAATCCTAGCAAATCAAAGTTACGGCTTTGAAGCGCTCTATCATGAATTCTAATCGATCCACCGCCTATTTCAACACCATTTATAACTAAGTCATAGGCATCTGCTCTGAGCGCCTTCATTGTTTCATGGTCTCCAGTTAGCATTCGGTCTAAATCCTCTTTCTTAGGAGACGTAAATGGATGGTGCATAGCGTGAAAACGCTCTGATTCTTCATCCCACTCCAACAAAGGGAAGTCAACCACCCACAAGGGCTTAAAAACGCCTCTTGTGCGTAATCCAAGTAATTCCCCAACGTGCAATCTTAATTCACTAAGCTGTTTTCTTGCTTTTTCTGTTTCTCCTGCCATTACGAGCATTAGATCTCCAGGCTTTGCCTCCATTTTATCTGCCCAAGATTTCAGTGCATCTTGATCAAAAAACTTATCAACGGTTGATTTGAATGTACCATCTTCATTGCATTTCACGTAGACGAGACCTTTTGCACCAATCTGTGGGCGTTGTACCCACTTGACAAGTTTATCAAGTTCTTTCCTAGTAAAGGAAGCAGCACCAGGGGCACAAACACCTACCACCATTTCGACACTATCAAACACCTTGAAGCCTTTCTGTTGAGCAACGTCATTCAGTTCTACGAATTGCATATTAAAACGAGTATCAGGCTTGTCATTTCCGTATAAACGCATTGCATCGTCGTAGGTCATTCTTGGAAAGTCTCCAAACTCAACATTAAGCACCGATTTGAACATGTGTTTAGTCAATCGTTCAAAGGTATTTAGAATTTCCTCTTGCGTCACAAAAGACATTTCGCAGTCAATTTGGGTAAATTCAGGTTGTCTGTCTGCTCTTAAGTCTTCATCTCTGAAGCATTTTACGATTTGGAAGTATTTATCCAACCCAGAAACCATTAGCAACTGCTTAAAGGTTTGTGGAGATTGAGGCAAGGCATAAAACTGACCTGGATTCATTCTGCTAGGCACGACAAAGTCTCTTGCTCCTTCTGGCGTACTTTTAATTAGGTTAGGTGTTTCCACTTCGATGAACCCTTCATCTGCCAAGTGTTTTCTTGCTTCAATTGCAAGGCGGCTTCTGAAAATCAGATTTTGCTGTACAGGTTTACGTCGAAGATCAAGGTAGCGATAGGCCATTCTCAGGTCATCTCCTCCGTCACTTTCATCTTCTATTGTGAAAGGCGGTACTTTTGATTCATTTAGAATTGATAGAGATGACGTTTCAATTTCAATATTCCCCGTTGGTATATTTGGATTTTTATTGCTACGCTCTCTAACCTTTCCGGTAACAGAAATCACAAATTCTCTTCCTAGTTTTCGGGCATTTCCACACAAATCCGCATCATCGTCCATATTAAAGACAAGTTGAGTAATTCCATAACGATCTCTAAGGTCGATGAATGTCATTCCCCCGAAATCTCTTTTCTTTTGCACCCATCCGGAGAGTGTGATCTCTTTTCCAGTATGCTCTTGGCGCAATTCTCCACAGGTATGTGTTCTATACATTAGATTTAAAATTTAATTCGGAATAAATTCCGTTATTCATTAACGCAATAAACCAAAGATTGATTCACTCTTATATCTTATAATTGATTTTTTATAAAAAAAGTTCGGTAAAGGTAAGAAATTTAACATAAAATAGCTGAACTACATTTGAACCACCTGCACCAAAACGAAAAAAGGCCTCAGAATTTCTGAAGCCTTTAAATAATTTAAGTTGTCTTTAAGTTAATTCGATAGCTTAACAAACTTCTTAGTTTCTTTGATTGCCTCAACTCCTCTAAATCCGATAAAGTAAGTAGCATCTGCTAATTTATCAATATCGACATCAAAGTTATTGATTCCAAATGCAACAGCAATTGGAACTTCCATCAATACTCTTCCAAGTACATCAGTGAAAACAATAGTAGCATCGTTAGATTCTACAGTTGAATTTAATTGTACATTAATAGAGTTGTTGTACGCTGGATTTGGAAAAACAGCGAATCCACCATCTTGAGCAGAACAGCCGTCTCTAGTCAACGAAATCAATTTACTATATGAAACAGAACCATCAAGATCAACACTTTTCAATCTATAAAGGTTAATGTCTCTCAATTGTAAATCAACATAAGAATAACTTGTTGATTCAATTTCAGAACCTTTTCCTTTAATTGTAGCAATTGTTTGGAACGTTTCACCATTGATGCTTTTTTCTAATTCAAAATGGCTGAAGTCAACTTCACTTTGAGTTGTCCATTCTAACAATCCTTTACAATTCTTAGAATAACCAAAGAATTCACTTAATTCAATAGGTACAAAAGCCACAGCACAAGTATATACAGATTCCGTATCATCAACAGTTTCATTAATACCATTCATACAAGCTGCGGGCTGTAAGTTGGCATTATATCCCATTTGGTTACTTGGACAAAGAACAGGAGAAGATTGATTAAATGCGATAGTAATTTGTCCTCCAGCTCCACCAAGGATATCTTGATTTTGAGTTCCTTGAAAACAATTTGAACTAGCATCATACAGCCAATTAAAAGTTCCTGAAAAGCTTCCAGAGACAGAACCTGCACCACTAACTGGTACTATGTTTAACAAACATATTGTCAATGTAATTGGATCAGTTTCTTCATCTGTATAATCTAAGAGATTTTCTACATAAGAAAGTGTAAGTATTCCTCCAGCACCATTAACTAATGGAGCAGGATTAATATCACCCTGTTGGATAGATGGGTTATTAATACATTGCCCAAATACAAAGGACATAGATAGTAAAATAACAATAAATGTAAAGAGTAGGTTTTTCATATTTTGGGTATTATTAATGAAATAAAATTTAGTTCTAATGTTTCTTCCAAACTAAGATAATATTATTCGGGCACTATTTTACTAGTGCCCGAACAATATTTATTTTGCTTATTTAAATAATCTGTTTCGCTTATTCAAAATAAACAAGTCTCTCAGAATCAGTGTTATTAGTAATCAAACATTCTCCACCATCAAATGGGAAGATTGTAGATGTAATAGTAGTCTGACCATCTGTGCTTTGTGGATCATAAGTTCCTTCAAAACCAAATGCGAGTTTACCACTTGCTGGAATAACACCATTATGACTCCATGTATGGAAGATACCATTGTTACCAAGGTAATTCCATTGACTGTTTTGTACTGAAACAAATGCGACTGTAGTCAACGTTGGATCCCAAGTGAATGGGAACCTTGGATCAGAAGGTATTCTTACTCGAATAACACTTCCATCAGTTGGTACTCCATTTACTTCACTTACCTCAACAGCAGCAGCTACTGGAGAGAGTCCAGCAATGTTACCTGGTACAAGTGTAATAACTGGCGTCAAATCAGGACAGTCATCAGCTGGATCACTAGGATCACCACCGTTGTTACATTCCATTAAGTTAGGAATTCCTCCATTATCACAATCCAAAGTCGCCCAAGGGTGAGTAGGATCTCCATTGATAATAGCACAAAGGTCTTCACCTGCAGCTGCAGCTACTTCACAGTCATCTGATGGTTCTAGAGGGTCACCTCCGTTACCACACTCTGTATAGTTATCAACTCCTCCCATATCGCAATCTTGTGTTGCTAGTGGACTATTTGGAGTAATAATATCACAAAGATCAACTCCGCCTGATATTGCAGAAATACAATCATCAGCAGGATCAACTGGATCATTACCAGTGATACACTCGATGTAGTTGTTAATTCCTCCCATATCACAATCTTCCTCAGCTAGTGGGTGGTTTGGATCTATGCCAATAAGTAAGCAAATATCCGTACCTGCAGCAATTGCTGCATCACAATCATCAGCTGGGTCAAGTGGGTCATTTCCTTCTGCACATTCAGTAGCATTGTCAACACCACCCATATCACAGTCTAAGGTTGCTAACGGACTATTTGGATTTGCAGCGATTTCCACGCAAATATCAATAGTTCCCGCTTGTGCATCCTCACACAAGTCTGGAGGGCAAACTGCATCATCTGATGGATCTGAAGGATCAGTGCCATTCGCACATTCCGTTTCATTATCAATTCCACCATTATCACAATCTAGTGAAGACCAAGGGTGTCCACCTGCGATAATCACACAGATATCCATTCCAGCGTCAACGGCAGCTTCACAATCGTCTGCTGGGTCAGATGGATCTGCTCCGTTCGCACACTCTGTAAAGTTATCCACACCACCATCATCACAATCTTGTGCCGCTAGTGGATGTGCTGGATCGAAATTAATCAATGTACAAATGTTAATACCTGCATCAAGTGCTGCCTGACAATCATCAGACGGATCTTGTGGATCTGCACCATTTGCACATTCAGTTGCATTATCAACGCCACCTGCATCACAATCTTGTGTCGCTAATGGATTCGTTGGATCTGCTGCTAAAATTACACAAAGGTCAGCGCCTGCAACAGTTACTACAGTACAGTCATCAGAAGGATCTAATGGATTTCCACCAGAGTTACACTCTATAATGTTTGGAATACCACCATTATCACAATCTAATGTTCCGATTGGATTCGTAGGATCTGCAGCTAAAATTGCACAGATATTAATTAATCCTTGCTCCGCATCCGTACAAGGGCAGTTACTATCATCAGACGGATCTGAAGGATCATTACCATTCGTACATTCTACATAGTTAGGAATTCCTCCACCATCACAATCTAGAGTTGCCCATGGGTGATTAGAGTTCGCACCAATAATCATGCAGATATCAGCTCCTGAATCAGCAGCAACTTCACAATCATCAACTGGATCAGCTGGATCACCTCCGTAATTACATTCTGTAATGTTAATGATACCACCTTCATCACAATCAAGTGACGCTAATGGATGCGCAGGGTCATAGTTGATCAACACACAAATGTTAAGACCTCCGTCAATTGCCGCTTGGCAATCATCAGATGGATCAGCCGGATCAGCTCCGTTGTCACATTCTGTTTGATTATCAACTCCTCCCATATCACAGTCTGCTGTAGCAAGACTAGGACTTGTAAGAATTAAAGTACAGATGTCTAATTGACCATCAATCGCTGCTTGACAATCGTCAGCTGGATCAGATGGATCTTCGCCTGTACTACATTCAGTTGCATTATCAACTCCTCCCATATCACAATCTTGTGTTGCAAGACTTGGGCTATTAACAATCAATGCACAGATATCAGCACCAGAATCAATCGCAGATTCACAATCATCTGCTGGATCTGCTGGATCTTCGCCTGTACTACATTCAGTTGCATTATCAACTCCTCCCATATCGCAGTCTGCTGTTGCAAGACTAGGATTAGTAAGAATTAATAAACAAATATCTGCTCCTGAACTCACTGCAGCGTCACAGTCATCAGCTGGATCAGCTGGGTCAGTTCCTTCTGCACATTCAGTTGCATTATCAATACCACCCATATCGCAATCTTGTGTTCCAAGACTCGGAGTAGTAGCAATCAATACACAAATATCCAATCCTGCATCAATCGCTGCTTGACAATCGTCAGCCGGATCTGAAGGATCTTCACCTGATGAACATTCTGTAATGTTATCAACGCCACCCATATCACAATCTTGTGTTGCAAGGCTAGGGTTTGTTAATATCAAGATACAAATATCAGCACCAGAATCAATCGCAGATATACAATCATCTGCTGGATCTGCTGGATCTTCTCCTGTACTACATTCAGTTGCATTATCAACTCCACCCATATCGCAGTCTGCAGATGCAAGCGCTGGATTAGCTAAAATCAATAAACAGATATCAGCACCAGAGCTAATTGCAGCGTCACAGTCATCAGCTGGATCAGCTGGATCAGTTCCTTCTGCACACTCAGTTGCATTATCAACTCCACCCATATCGCAATCTTGTGCTCCAAGTGCAGGGTTCGTAGCAATTAATGCGCAAATATCCAACCCTGCATCAATCGCAGATACACAATCATCTGCTGGATCTGCTGGATCTTCTCCTGTACTACATTCTGTAATGTTATCAACTCCACCCATATCACAATCCTGCGTTGCAAGAGTTGGATTAGAAAGAATTAATATACAAATGTTAGCCCCAGAAGAAATTGCAGCATCACAGTCATCAGCTGGATCAGCTGGATCTGTTCCTTCTGCACATTCTGTAGCGTTATCGATTCCACCTTCATCACAATCTAGAGATCCTAGACTAGGAGTAGTTGCAATCAATGCACAAATATCAGCTCCTGAAGAAATCGCAGCATCACAGTCATCAACTGGATCAGCTGGGTCTGTTCCTTCTGCACATTCAGTAGCATTATCAACGCCGCCCATATCACAATCTTGCGTTGCAAGTGCTGGGCTTGTAGCGATTAATACACAAATATCAAGTCCTGCATCAATAGCAGCTTCACAATCATCAGCTGGATCTGCTGGATCTTCTCCTGCAGCGCACTCAGTTGCATTATCAACTCCACCATTATCACAATCTTGTGTAGCAAGAGTCGGATTAGATAGGATTAATAAACAAATATTAGCACCTGAAGAAATTGCAGCATCACAGTCATCAGCTGGATCAGCTGGATCTGTACCTTCTGCACACTCAGTTGCGTTATCAATTCCACCTTCATCACAATCCAATGCTCCTAGCGCTGGAGTAATTGCAATTAATGCACAAATATCTGCTCCTGAAGAAATCGCAGCATCACAGTCATCAACTGGATCAGCTGGGTCTGTTCCTTCTGCACACTCAGTTGCATTATCTACACCACCTTCATCACAATCCTGTGTTGCAAGTGATGGGTTAGTAGCAATCAATACGCAGATATCAAGTCCTGCATCAATAGCAGCTTCACAGTCATCAGCTGGATCAGCTGGGTCTGTTCCTTCCGAGCACTCAGTTGCGTTGTCAACTCCACCGTTATCACAGTCAAGCGTAGCAAGAGCTGGATTCGAAAGAATCAATATACAAATTGAAGTACCTGAAGAAATTGCAGCATCACAATCATCAGCTGGATCTGCTGGATCATTACCTGTTGCACATTCAGTAGCATTATCAACGCCACCCATATCACAATCTTGCGTTGCAAGTGCTGGACTTGTAGCGATTAATGCACAAATGTCAGCTCCTGAATCAATCGCAGATTCACAATCATCTGCTGGATCAGCTGGATCTTCTCCTGTACTACATTCAGTAATATTATCAACTCCTCCCATATCACAATCTTGTGTTGCAAGACCTGGATTAGAAAGAATCAATATACAGATATCTGCTCCTGAACTAATTGCAGCGTCACAGTCATCAGCTGGATCAGCTGGGTCCGTTCCTTCTGCACACTCAGTTGCGTTATCTACTCCACCCATGTCGCAATCTTGTGTTCCAAGTGCAGGGTTAGTAGCGATCAATACACAGATATCTAATCCACCATCAATTGCTGCTTGGCAGTCGTCTGCTGGATCTGCAGGATCTTCTCCTGTAGCACATTCTGTAGCATTATCTACTCCGCCCATATCGCAATCTTGTGTTGCTAGTGAAGGGTTTGTAGCAATCAATGCACAGATATCTGCTCCTGCGTCAATTGCAGAATCACAATCATCTGCTGGATCAGCTGGATCTTCTCCTGTACTACATTCAGTAGCATTATCAACTCCACCCATATCGCAATCTTGTGTTGCAAGACTTGGGTTTGTTAGAATTAATACACAGATATCAGCTCCTGAACTAATTGCAGCGTCACAGTCGTCAGCTGGATCAGCTGGGTCCGTTCCTTCTGCACACTCAGTTGCGTTATCTACTCCACCCATGTCGCAATCTGCTGTCGCAAGTGCTGGGTTAGTTGCAATCAATGCACAAATATCAGCGCCTGAACTAATTGCAGCATCACAGTCGTCAGCTGGATCAGCTGGGTCCGTTCCTTCTGCACACTCAGTTGCATTATCTACTCCTCCCATATCGCAATCTTGTGTTGCTAATGCAGGGCTAGTTGCAATCAATGCACAAATATCAGCGCCTGAATCAATCGCAGATTGACAATCATCAGCTGGATCAGCTGGATCTTCACCTGTATTACACTCAGTTGCGTTATCAACTCCACCCATATCGCAATCTTGTGTTGCAAGACTTGGGTTTGTTAGAATTAATACACAGATATCAGCGCCTGAACTAATTGCAGCATCACAGTCGTCAGCTGGATCAGCTGGGTCCGTTCCTTCTGCGCACTCAGTTGCATTATCTACTCCTCCCATATCGCAATCTGCTGTTGCAAGTGCTGGGTTAGTTGCAATCAATGCACAAATATCTGCTCCTGAACTAATTGCAGCATCACAGTCGTCAGCTGGATCAGCTGGGTCTGTTCCTTCTGCACACTCAGTTGCATTATCAACTCCTCCCATATCGCAATCTTGTGTTGCTAGTGCTGGGCTACTTGCAATCAATGCACAAATATCAGCGCCTGAATCAATCGCAGATTGGCAATCATCAGCTGGATCAGCTGGATCTTCACCTGTATTACACTCAGTTGCGTTATCTACTCCTCCCATATCGCAATCTTGTGTTGCAAGACTTGGGTTTGTTAGAATTAATACACAGATA
>CALGAW010000030.1 GCA_937959115.1 uncultured Saprospiraceae bacterium | reverse complement strand
TCAAGACTTGGCGGGAGAAGACTCATCTGATCTGGATCGTAATCCTTAAATGTTGGTTTTCGTCGTCGCTTATTCATATCTAAAAATAATAAATGTTCAGCATTCGACAAAAAAAAGAGACTGCCTTTTGAGACAGCCTCTTCTCCTGATTAAATCGATAATCAGATTATGAAACAACGATTAGTCTATGATCACAAATTTTTCAGTTCTATATGCTTCCTTCCCATCTACAATTCGAATAACATATACTCCTGGAGAAATGCCATTTAATTCTATTCTGTTGTCATTATTATTGATCAATGCCATCTGCACTTTTTGACCTGTAGCAACATTAATAAGATCAACTGATTTGGTTTGGTCTAAATTCCTTGGTAGCTTGATCGTAACATGATCCAAAGCAGGATTCGGAAAAACTGACAGTTGGTCTTCTGCAGCATAGAGATTCTTGACAGAAGTTAAATTTATTTGAGATTCGAATGCTCCTATATCTCTTGTGCCCATGAATACAGCCTGTCCAATTTGATCATTAAACTGATCTGCCGGGTCACCTGCGTTGTAGGCTGGTGAATTACTTAGCAATTCATGCGTTAACGTTGATCCACCGTTATTTTGAAGGGGACCTAACAAAGGATTTTGGTTCAATAGATCTCCGATGGTGCTCGTAAAAACACCTAAGTCATCATTATCTACCAAGTTGTACCCATCAGATTGAATCTGTCCGGAAAGGTTTACTCCTGATGTTCCAAGGTTGAGTGCAACAATACTATTTTTGATAGTGATTAAACTAGTACCTGTCAATCCGCCTCCCATTGCAGAAGTGTTGTTGGTGATTGTTGATGCGTCAACAGATAATTCTTGCCCATTTTGGAAAATTCCACCACCTGAATCAGTTGCAGTATTGCCTGAAAACGTACTTGTTTTAATGGTAGTATTGCTTCCAGTATGTCCGTGCACAGCACCACCTGATGCATTTGTTCCTGTAGCAAAATTATCATAAAAAACACTGCTTTCAATACTTGATGTACCACCATTACTAAAGAAGGCACCACCACCGTCATCACTTGCATTTCCAACAGCCATATTACCAGAGAAGGTACAATCTACAATATCCATTGTTGAACCAGCCTGATTCCAAACACCACCACCTTCTCTTCCAGCCTCGTTTTCATTGAATGTGCAAAGGTTAAAGGTGCTTTGGCCAATTCCTGTTATGTGAAAAGCTCCGCCATTCCCTGGTGCTGGTGTTCCAGAGAGACCATTTACATTATTTTTATCAAACACGGAGTTGGAAACAGAAAGTGAACCATCTATTAGTTCAATTGCTCCTCCTGCTCGGTTGGCAGCATTACTTGTAAAGGTAATGTTATCAAGTGCTATAGCACCTTCTGTACTAAACAATCCACCACCTGAACCAGAAGCGCCATCTGCCTCATTAGATTCCAACGTTACATTCATAGCATTTAATGTTCCTCCATTATTGAAGATTCCACCACCGCCATTGTCGGCTGCTGCGCCACTTGCTATGTTTTCTTTGATAACCGTTCCATCAACTGTCATAATACCTGAACCATTCCAAAGACCACCACCTTCAGAGGCTGCTGTATTGCCGATCACATCACCGTTGGTGATCATGGAGTTTCCAGGACCTGTGATGTGTAATCCACCACCATTGCCAGGAGCTGCGCCCGTTGAATTGTTTGTAAAATCTACATCAGTCAATGTCAACGTATTTCCAGCAATAGAGTTATCTTCGATACCACCACCTGCTCTACTTGAACTGTTTCCTGTCAAAGTTGTAGCAGATACCGTTAGCACGCCTTTATCATTTAGAATACCACCACCTGAACCAGAAGCTCCATCTGCAACATTGTCGTCTATTGTTGCATTCATAACGATTAGTGTTCCTCCTGCATTGAAGAGACCACCACCTCCGTTGTCCGCTCCTGCGCCGCTAGCTGTATTTTGTTTGACAACTGTTCCGTCTACCGTCATGGTACCTGAACCATTCCAGAGACCACCACCTTCAGAGGCTGCTGTATTGCCTATCACATCACCGTTGGTGATCATGGAGTTTCCAGGACCTGTGATGTGTAATCCACCACCGTTACCAGGCGTTGCGCCCGTTGAATTGTCTGTAAAATCTACATCTGTCAATGTCAAGGTATTTCCAGCAATAGAGTTATCTTCGATACCACCACCTGCTCTGTTTGAACTGTTTCCTGTCAAAGTCGTAGCAGAAACAGTAAGTACGCCTTTATCGTTTAGAATACCACCGCCTGATCCTGAGGCTCCATCTGCGATATTGTCGTCTATTGTTGCATTCATTACGATTAATGTTCCTCCTGCATTGAAGAGACCTCCGCCGCCGTTGTCCGCTCCTGCGCCGCTAGCTGTATTTTGTTTGATAACTGTTCCATCTACCGTCATGGTTCCTGAACCATTCCAAAGACCACCACCTTCAGAGGCTGCTGTATTGCCTATCACATCACCGTTGGTGATCATGGAGTTTCCAGGACCTGTGATGTGTAATCCACCACCGTTGCCAGGTGCTGCGCCGACTGAGTTATTTGTAAAGTTTACATTAACCACAGTTAACATTCCACCAGCCATTGAATTGTCCTCAATACCACCACCTGCTCTATTTGCTGAGTTATCGGTAAACGTAGTGTTAGTCACATTCAATGTTCCCATATCATTTAGAATACCACCACCGGATCCGGACGATCCATTTGCGATATTGTTGTTAATTGTAGCGTTATCTACGTTGAGGATTCCTCCTATGTTGAAAATACCACCACCTCCGTTATTGGCAGCGTCTCCGCTTGCAGTATTCCCTGTAATAGTAGTACCATCAACAGTCATTATACCGGAGCCATTCCAGAGCCCTCCACCTTCTGAAGCGGCCACATTTCCACTAACTGTACCTCCTGTAATAAGAGAGCTGCCTGCTCCCGTGATGTGAAGACCTCCGCCGTTTCCCGGGGCTGCGGTCGCGGGGCTGACTCCTGCATTGTTGTTGAGCAATTGTACGTTGGTCAATCTTAAGGCGAGACCTGCTCCTGTATCATCTTCTATAGCTCCGCCTGCTCTATTAGCTCTGTTATTGGAAAAGGTGCAATTTGTAGCTTCTACGTCTGCACCTACATCCATGAAGATTGCTCCACCAGAACCGTTAGTAGCATTAGCTACATTATTATCGAACAAACAGTCTACAAGTGTGATATTTGAATTAGTTGCATAAATTGCCCCGCCATCACTCGCTACACCATTTCGAAAATTCAAATTCGTTAAGGTTACATCGCCTCCTGTAATGTTGAATATTCTAGTTGATAAATTACCATTTAGAGAGATTTTAAACACTCCACCATCTATGGTTACATCTTTATTTATTGGGATTTCACTACCTAGCGTGATCAATGATAAAGTAGGAGCAAAGGTTATCGTAGCACCTGGAGCTGCATTTAGTATTTCATATCTCAATGTTCCTACCAAACCATTGTCAGCAGAACTCAGAACAAGTTGCGCTGATAAACCGAATTGAAAGAGTAAAAGAACTAAGATTATATTTAATATTTTTTTCATAAGAATAGAGTTTAAATGTTTAATAATTTAATTTCCAAGAGTACTATGCTAGAACTCAACTGGAAGACAGTTATATATTTTGAATTAGTTAGAAAAAGTCTACAGGGTAGGTTGACTTTTTATCTTTGATTAATCGTTGCTTCAATGGTATATACGGGTGAGGATTTCTATTTGGATTTTTTTTGAAAAAAAAAATTAAAATCATCCTAAACAATTAATTATTAGCACCTTATAATGTTAATTTGCATCCTATCTCCAACGCCTCAATTACAAAATAGGATTGATTAGAAAGGAATTTTAGACATTCACCTTCAATTAATTGTTTTGGTTCTCCATCAAAAGTCACGTTACAGCTTCCTTCGAGTACCGAAATTTTCTTTAATTTTGTTGTACACATTTCTACAAAAATGTTTTCTTCCAAACATAAAATTATTGAATCCTTATTGCCTATTTCCACTTCGAAATGCCCAAACCATTTAGTAATAGAATGCTGTGCCTGAATTTCCCTAATTATTGAATCAGTTATTTTAGTATTCTCTGAAAGAAATATTATAGGGGTATCCGTCTCTAATAGTCGACTGTTATTAGCGCATTTTGTTAATTTTATCAAGTGGTTTCTTACCTCTTTATTCCCGCTAATTGCATTTAAAAAAGCATAGTCTTGGAGGGCACGCTCAATGCATTTAGTTTCCTTTTTTAGTTTGGAAGAAGCGTTCAAATTATCAATTTGTTGAAAATTAGGAGCTCCGTTCCCCAGTATTACATACAACTCGAGCTCACCTAGAAGCTTATTCATATTATTATTAATTTAGTAATGTGTGACAGATGCCACTCATTAATACATACGGTTGGATAGCACGTAACGGATTTTTTTAATTGATGGGAGCTTTAACCTAGCATTGCCATTAGAAATTGGATGCAACAGATAAATAACTGACTATTAGCGAATTAATCGAGCTTTAATACTGTCAGAAAATAAAATTAAGCTGCAGATCGTTCAAGAATAATTTTACAGCGTTTTGAAGAAGTAACAACAACGTGATGACTGATAAAAAGAGGAATCTCGAGGACGTCGCCGGGTTTAAGTGCGTGCACATTCTTTCCGATTGTGATATCGCAAGTTCCTTCAACGATCAAAAATTTCTCTATCTCAGTTGTATGTGTTTCGGGAGGTGCACCTTCAGTCAACCAAACGATAAGTGTTTTTCTTTCTTCGGTTGCACCAATGATGTGTCCTGCCATTCCCTCGTATTCTGTTGGTTCTTGTAAATGAGGTTGTTGCAGCCAATGGTTATAGTCCTCAATTTTTGAGTCTTTGGTAATAGCTGGTGGGAAGGTTGGGGTTTCTCCATTTGCAATTCTGTCAGCATAATTGACGGAAGCAGTTAACATTGGTTTTTGAGTGGGGTCGACCTCGATCGAATTTAGTTGAGCATAAGCTTCAAAAGATTGCTCAATAAGGAATAAATCTTCCTTTAGACTTGGATGGTTATCTATTGTCTTTTCTACTTGTGCAATCTCTTCAGGAGGGAGTGCTCCTACTACGTATAATTCCAATAAGCCGGAATTTCTAATATCCTCAATTTTCATAAAAATAACATTAATAACAAAACGATAAAGAACCAGCTTACAAATAGAGTTGCTTCTCCTTTGAGTTCCTCCCTCAAAATCAATATAGATTTCCTAAGTCTTGACTTCACTGTACCCAAGGGTAAATCAAGTTTTTTCGCAACCTCAGTATGGGAATATCCAAACAGATAGATGTGATCTAGAATAATTTTATACTTTTCATCCAGTTTTGACATTAATTTTTCAACATCAAGATTAGCATGATTTGAGGTTATAGAAGAACCATGCACTACTGGGTTTAAAGAAATGACATTTTGAGCGTGTTCAAATCTCTTCAAACGTTTCTGGTCAATTGCAGCATTTCTAGCTATCCGTGCCATCCAAGTAAAAATGGTAGATTTACGTGGGTCGTAGGAGTCTATTTTGGTCCATATTTTCAGAAAAGTTTCTTGTAATATTTCCTCACTTAATGCTTCGGAGTTTACTATTCTGACAATAATACCATTCAGCGCAGCTGCATAATTATCATAAAGAAACATCAATCCTTTTTGATCTTTGTTTTTCATTAAAGCAATAGCATGGTCTATCTTCATTTGTGTTTAATTAGATGACAAATTTAACTAATTATTCTAAGTTTTTTTCCAAATTTATTTGTATTTTGATTAATTTAAATTTGTAATTAATTGATTAATAGCAATAAAGGCAAAACAAATACACTATATCTATAAATCTGCAGATTTATAGGTATAGTGTTTCCAAATTCTTTCTTTTTTGTGGCTCGAATTAGTGTTAACCTTCTTTCTGTTGGTTACAATAAGCCATGACCAAAGCAAAGAATACCATCGGAAGAAATTTAATTAGGTAGTTTTGAGTCAAAAAATATTGAATGATAAACATGGGTTTGAATCCTTGACCTGTCACTTATTCTTTAATGCTTCTAGTAAAACTTTATTTAGGAAAATCCATTTGAAAAATAGATCGACTAGAAAGCTTTGTAAAAAAAAATGGGGCAAGTTGCCCCATTGAGTAATCAAATACGCAGATTATTGTTGAATTATACTTTAATGGAATAAATAAATGGTCTCGGACTTTCCTCGTATCGTCCCATTAACCAAACGCGCCCTTCCTCATTTTTGAGAATCTTGGACAGTTCTTCAACACTTCTAACTAGTTTAGAACCAGCATAAGTAATGATGAAGCCTTCTTCAATATCTGCGTAATTCCTTAACGCCCCCTTCTTTAAATTTTTAACACGAACCCCACCCTCAATATTGAGTTTTTCAGCTAAAGCGGGCGTAATACCTTCGAAGTCTGCACCTAGATACTCAAGAACATCTCTTTCATTTTTGTTGATAATCAATGTATTGCCTTGTGTGTTATTTAATGTTACGGCTATTTCTATTGCAGAACCTTGCCTATCAACTTCTAGGTGAACTTCTTCTCCAGGACGATATTGTGCAATCGCTCCTTGCAAGTCCGCTGCGGTGTTTATTTTGATATCATTAACCGCAAGGATAACATCCCCTTCCTTTAGACCTCCTTGCTTAGCTGCGCTATTCTCCTGAAGTTTAAGCACGAATACGCCCCTTGAAACGTTGAGATTCTTTTCTTTGACTAAATTACCTTCTACCGACTGTATTTTGATGCCTAGTAGTCCACGCTGCACCATTCCATACGCCAGGATATCTTCTACTACTTTGCTTACCATATTCGAAGGTATTGCAAATCCATATCCTGCAAATGCTCCGGTTGGACTTGCGATTGCGGTGTTGATCCCAACCAAACCACCTTCCAGATTAACAAGGGCGCCTCCACTGTTGCCCGGATTAATTGCGGCATCTGTTTGGATGAAATTTTCAATGGCATATTCATCTTTTAAAATATTAATTTGACGCCCTTTTGCACTCACGATACCAGCTGTCACAGTAGAATTGAGGCCCATCGGATTGCCGACAGCGAGCACCCACTGTCCTGTTTTCACCTGATCAGAGTTGACAAGTGGTACAGTTGGCAAATCAACTTCTTCAATCTTTAGCAGTGCCAAATCAGTAGACTCATCAGAACCGACTATGTTGGCCTTGTAGGTTCTGTTGTCGTGCAGAGTCACTTCGATATCATCTGCATTATCTATGACGTGGTGGTTGGTTACAATGTACCCGTTTTCATTTATAATGACACCAGAGCCTGAACCAATCTGCGTCTTGTGTCGATTCTTCTCTCGGAATTGTTTTGGTGTCCGATTATGGAAATGGGGAGAAAAGAAGTTTTTTAAATCATAATCAAAAAAATCGCGGAAGGGAGACGGAATCTGATGACTCGGATAAGTCAAACTTACCACGGGGTTTATGTTTGTCGTTTTGATGTGTACCACTCCGTCGAGGACTTTTTCTGAGGTCGCTCTAAAATCTAGAGGCACCAGATTTCCTTGACTTACTTTTTCCGCATATCCGATTTTTGAAGAAGGCGGAGTATTATTAACATGTTCAATTTTTATAATATTGCCTTTTTCAACAGCAAAATGGTAAAAACTAATGCTTGATAAACTTACAACTAAAGCAATCAAGACTGAAAAAAAGATGTTCTTTTTCATTTTCGATAAATTTTAAATTGTAAAAAAATAAGGAGCACGACAGATTTAGAATCCTACTCTTTACATCTATTTGCATGAATGCATTACATCTGAATAGTGTAAAGACCTTACAACTATTATAGTTCACCTCAAATTTAGTAGCTAAAACCAAATCTGGCCGTGCACTTTGAATAAAGAAGTTTTCCTGTCTATGAAATCCTAGGAAACTTCAATCCTTCTGGTGGATTCTAGCTTAGCATTTTCTAGTTTAGGAATTACAATTTTCAGTATCCCGTCATTATAAAATGCTTCTAGATTGTCTAGGTCACTTTTCTCCTGATCCAGAGAAAAAGTTCTCCTAAAAGACTCATAACTATACTCTTTTCTGTAGAAATTAGTCTCTTGGGAACTAGACTCTTCTTTTTTGAGGCTTCCGATGACCAAAAGATTGTTTTGTAACTCAATTTCAAAATCTTCTTTTTTCTTGCCTGGTATTGCCATTTCTATGACGTAGGCATCAGAATTTTCTGAAACGTTTACTGAGGGTGATTTTTTGTAAACGCGAGAATAATCTGGTTTATTCCAATCAAACAATGAATTCCAACTCTCATCAAAAAATTTGGAGACAGTTGGTCGTAAATTACTTTTTACTTGTAACATGACTAAAAATTTTATGGTTAAAAAAAATCGAAATACGCTTTATAATATACAAATGCAGTGCCGCTTGATATTTTATGAAAAAATGACAGAACATTGAACTTTTTAATGTCAGATTTTCACGTTTTTAATAAAAAATGTCAGGTCTTGTTTCTTGATTATCTGACATTTAGACAACGATATAGTTATTTCAAGCGATTTTCACTTACGATAATATATTTCTGAACGGACAATAATCAATAAGCTAACCTCCGCCTTTTAACTATTTGTGGAATAGTAACCACGGCTAGTAATACGATTCCAACAATGCTAGTATAATTGATCACGGTGTAAGATCCATTTTCAACGATGATTCCAATCAATGCCCAAATAATGACTAACGGTACGGTCATTCCCTTGTTATAAGCCATCAAAATACCAACGACGACAAGTGCTCCGATTACAATGGCCGTTATCAAAACTTGTGTATTTAAGTCCGGTTGCAAACCTGCTTCCGTTAATGTTAAGGCGGTGGAGACCGCAGTTGCAGCACAGATCCAGCCTAAATACATTTGTGTAGGCAGATAATACCAATGTGTAGTCGGTTTTTTCTCCAGATTTATTTGCTGACGTAAGGAAACAAACAACCAGATCAAAGCAAACAGATGCCACAGAATATTTATGAATCCCAACCATTGGATATTCGAAAAACTGATTGGCACAAAGGCGATGGAGGCGATTCCAGCCAATATTCCTGCTTTTGTTGCATTGTTGAGGTGCTGACTTTCAACACGCTCTGCCTTCATTTGAAACCAACTGTATATGATCATTCCCAGGAAAATTGGTCCCCAAATTGCGAAAGCGTATCCTGCCGGTTGAATCAAAACTCTTGCGTCGTCATCAAATGGAGAAGCAAAGAATAAATTGCTTCCGAAATTGATTAAGGGTACCAGCATGAATATGATAAATTGTACTTTTCTGAGTTTCATTATGTCTATTGTTTGTTTTCTACTAAAGTTACTATAGTTAAATTCATTCTTTATAAACTTCCAACTAGTATTTACCCTTTGGAAATCGATACGCTGTTATCTACTAAACTCAAACCACCTATCAATAGTAAAACTGAAAATCCTGTCAATAGGTAACCTTTCCGCTCCTTTTCTTCATCTGTTGCACCAAACTGTAATCCGATTAATTCAATTGATGCTGTACTATTATTGATTTCGTTAATTCCTTTATATCCAAAGAATAAAGCAAAAATTAATAGTACAATGCCTAGTATTTTTTTCATTTTCTTAAGATTTTATTGTTAATGTAGAATAAACTTCCTAGAGAGGGAAATTGTTCGAAATGAATAAAAGGAATCTATTAAATAAAGCAGAAATCTGAGTTCTAGCCAGTTCTGGTCATGAATTGCTAGATGATTCATTGATAGCTGGGGAGATCGATTTTTTTTTCAAAACATAATATTCATAGGTAAATTTAGATCCAAACAAGGCCAATACAGATGAATAGTACACCCAAAAAAGAAAGACGACAAACGAACTACTTGCCCCATAAGCACTTCCAACATCAACCATGGATAAGTAGGCGTTAATGGCAAATTTTCCGATTAAGAATAGGACTGTTGAAAATAGAGCTCCGACCAGAGAAATACGCCATGGTATCTTTTTTTGTGGTAAAACATTAAAAATTACAGCAAATACAAATGCTGTCACAGAGAACGTGAGAATTGCTTGTAAAAACCAGGCGGCCATTGCATAGAAATAAGAGTAATTTTGTTTAATCCACCCATCGAAAATCAGTAGAACAGAGTCCAGGAGAAGCGTAACCATCAAGATGAACCCTAGACTAATAATCATAGTAAATGATAACAATCGATTGACTACGGCGGTGATAAACCCATTTCTAGTTTTATTGTTGGGTGTTTTCCAAATTTTGTTGACACCATCTTGTAGTGAAATAAAAACCGTAGTAGCGCTAAAGAATAACAACAAATAGCCAATAATCTGAGGAAACACCCCTTCAACATCAGTACTTGCATTGTCTAATATTGTGGTTGCCTGATCAACGGTGTTTGGTCCCAAATATCGGCTCATCTGATGCAATAAATCCTGTTGAATCTGATTTTGTTCATAGGCCAAACTCAACACATTTATTGCTATTAATAAAATAGCTGGCATTGAGACCACCATGTAGAAAGCCAGAGAAGCGGCAGAACTCATAGGATCATCGTCCAAGAAGTTTTTAATGGTATTCCAAAGGCTTTTTAAAATCATTTTGTTGGATTTAGTGTGGTTTATTTCAACCAATCATTTTGCGATCATGGAGGCCACCATCGTGAATCTCAGCCGATCCATTATTTCTTTCCGACCAAGGTGATTCCGCCAATCAAACAAATTACAGCAAGTCCGGCATAGACAAAGCCAGTTGTTTGCTTACCCTCATCCGTTGCTGAAAGCTCTAACCCTGCAATCTCCAAGGATTTTCCGCTATTGCTTAAGTTCGTAATTCCCATATATCCAGCTGCCATTGCAACTATAATTAGTACTATTCCAATAATTTTTTTCATGATCAAGTGTTTTGTTTAATAATGTTCTCTATACCCTTATATCTTTCGAATTGTTCGATCGTAAGTTTCAATGACTGATTTAATGGTGAAACTAATTCAGACTTAAAAGTTTTTGGCTGAGGTGCTGAATTGACAATTTTTCATCAGCAATTTGCCATTGTACATATTCCATAAGCGCATCAAACCCTAAGTTGTCAATGGTTCCTCCCCGCTTGAAATGCAAATTGTAGATCTCACCGATGGCTCCTGAAGCGGAACCAACGATGGTTGCCTCTACCATTGATTGCCCCATCAATTTATCCAGGTGTGTTTTTTCGGCTAGAGTGTTTAGTGTTTCACTGATTAGCTTTGCCGTCATGGTGGTGAGGATTGTAGTCGTGTAGACTTTTTGTTTGGGTTTCATGATGATATTGTATTGATTAGCAATCTTTTCAATCATTTTAACCTGAATGTAGACAACACCAATCATATCTATAAATGGTATTGGCAATGCTGCTATCGCAGTAGCTTTGGCAGCATCTTGAGCGATGATCTTTCTGATTGCCTCTTGTTCTATTTCTGATGTCATGAGCGGTAGTTTATAAATGAATAAATATTATTTACCCCCTAAATACATCTAGAAGCAGAAATGTTCGAAATGAATTAAAATAAATAAATAAAAAGTCAAACTCGATCGAACAAAATGAAACTGTGTTGAGTATAGTGTTTGAAATTCGAATTTAGCAGGATACAAAACATCTGATAAGTGAGAAGAAATTAAATTAATTATTCATCACAAAAATCACACAATTATGTTACGAACTATTATAACCTTGCTCCTAATAGCCTTAATTGCTGGCGCACTCGGATTTACAGGAATCGCTGGAGCAGCTTCAGGAATCGCACAAATCATTTTTTACGTATTCGTCGTATTAACGATTCTGTCAATCATTCAAAGTTTGGTAAAAAAGATCTAATTATCAATAGAATAGAAATAAATTATTAAATAAATAAAAAACAATATCATGAGTGAATTACAAGACAAAATCCAAGGAAATTGGAACATTTTAAAAGGTAAACTGAAACAAGAATTCGCAGAACTAACAGACGATGATTTGATTTGTGAAGAAGGAAAAGAAGAAGAATGGCTTGGTAAACTTCAGCTAAAACTCGGAAAAACCAAAGAAGAGATTAAAAAATTTTTAAATCTGTAATATTCCATTCAAGTTCATTTATGTGAATAGAGGTTATCTGCAAGGGTAGCCTCTTTTGATTATGTGGTCGAGCTAGTACCACATAAGAAATGACAGGTGCATCTTACGATTTTTAAACCAATAAAAAGACCGAACTGACACGAACATCGTAAGTGCTCGACGTAGCTATGGCTATGCCTGCGCCTTACTTTTTGTCTTGATTTAAAAACTCATTAAGCTTCACCCGCCATTTCTTATGTGGTCGAGCACTAGAATAAATTACATAAAAATCGAACAATTTATCATATAGAAAAGTATAGTGATTAAAATGGTCAATAAATCATAAAATAATGAATGAGAAGCATATCAATAAAAAAGATGAAACAGATCAAATTTCTTTATTGACGGACGTTGGGGAGAACTATGAATACCTAAAAACGATCATTAGAAATAAGGTAGAAATTAAAAAGCTCGAATTCTTGGAAAAGGTTTCGATCCACATTGGTTCAATCGTATGGCTTTTGGTCAAGTTAGCCTTATTCGTTGTCATTTCAATTTTTTCTTTGATTTCGTTGGTTTTGGTCTTAGCAGAGGCGTTGGAATCCTACCTGTACGCAGTATTACTGGTAAACAGCATGATGATTTTACTGCTGTGTGTGATTTACCTTTTCGTTAAGCCATTAATCATTAAAAAAACAGAAACAAGTTTACTTAAAATGATAGAAGACTGATCTGTTATGTACAAAGGTTCAATTTTTAAAAAAGTTCAAATTATTTAACAATTAAAAAAATATAGTTTATGAAAAACAAAAATGAAAATTCGTTAATGTTGTTAACTGGTTTTGTTGCAGGTGCAGCAGTAGTCTATTTCTTGAAAAGTGAAAAGGGTCAGCAAATGGTCGATCTCGCCTTGTCAAAAGGAGAACATCTGAAATCATCCATTGCTGATACGTCAAAAAACTTAATAGAGGACGGTAAGTCTGCCTTGAACAAAGCAGTTGATTCAGGAGAATCACTTCTGAAGGAAACAAAAGAAAACGCTCTTACAGCTGCGGAAAAACTAAAGAAACAAGCAAAGACAATGAAAGAAGAGGTTAAAGATAAGGTGGAGGAGGAATTGAGTGATTTTCAAAAGGGTGTAGAAAAAGCAAAAAAAGAATTGAACAAAGCGTAATCTTAATTTTGTACTTTGTTTTTCTGGAAGCTAATAACTGATTAATTCACAAGGAACTTACAACTATTTCTTGCAAGGCAGAAGAAATACAATAGTGTAAGTTCCTTGTTGTTTTTAAATTACAACAGAACAGGCTCAAAAAAAATTATTTCACAACGATAAATCTATTCATTATCATGCAAACCATAAAAGACAAAATCACACTACTCAACAAGGAAATTGACATCGCTGAAGCGAACTTGCATCAGAATTTGAAGGATTGGAATGCTATAAAATTTATCGATTCAATGTCTGGACATCTTGACAAAACCGGCATCAGTTCGAATTCCACCAATATTAGCACTGCTGACGTGCTCAGTCATCTATTAAGGACAAGTAAGCGCCAGACGATTCCACTTGGATTCAAATTAACCATAGTAAGAAAGTTGATTAAACTGTTTTTCTAACAGAGATACCAGCGTAGCTGCTATACATTTTCCTTCCGTTACTTGAATCAATTCCCTACCTGAATTTTGAGATTACAAGCTGAATCGACCATTTTTTTACCATTTACGAACTTGCTCCTATTCGAAAAATTCAATTAACTCTCGCCTGCTTCAAATTGCAACGAGCAGATACGTCAAATTTATCCGTCGATTCTCCTATCACCTACACCGTTTTCGGTCTTTCCCCATTAGTTTATTAAATCGTGAGCTGCTCCCTCATTTTTTGTGTTTGTGCAAGAAAGGTTCGGCAACAGTACGTTCGGCATCAGTACATTAGAAGGATGTGAGAATAGAAGTAGCGACTTAAACACTCAAACACGCAGATAAAGTACTGACTATTCGCTCGTGCTTCCTATGCCGGGCTTACTAGTGACTATATCCTGAATACCATCATCTCAAGCATGTCCAGCGCTTAAAACATGACTCTTCATTTCAAACATGGACTTCTAGTGTCTCTTCTTTTTTACTCTTCTATACAACTGGCTCTGATCCTATTTAAACCAGGAATTAGCGAAAGCGGTGTCGCCTATTATGCTACAGAAAATAATTGATTGGCTATGATTGGCAATGAGTAAATTATCTAAAAATTGCTTGAAATAAGGGAGTACAATTTGATTTTGTGTTAGACTGCTTGAGTTGGAACGACGCTTAAAAACAAAACTAACCCGATTGAGCAATGGGAAAATTGAACGATTTGGTAGTATTCTTTGGCACTGGCAAGTTACTTCAATAAAAAATTAGTACATTTCATTGTCTGCTCTCCCGATAATGAACAAGACCACAGATATGTAGTAGAGCAAGAACGTACCCAGACCTAAGTACGCTTAGCACTTAATTCCTAATGAGATGGACCTGTACTCCGATCGGTCTGCCTCTATTAGCGAATCCTATTCCAATAATGCAAACCTATGTTATTCCTTGTACTGTTATCTTTATTTTTCAATTTGCAGGATTAAGCGTCTTGTATCTAACCGTTCTTAGGATTGGACCAATAAAAAAAATCTGACTAAGTTGCTTACTGATAATTTGATTCTCATCCAAGAATCTGAATTAACAGACCACAACTAAAAGTCAGATCGCTAGGTATCAAATGGAAAATGACATTTATTGCCTGAAAAAAGGCTATGTTTTAAATTTTCCGTTCATTGATGACATTATTATTGATTTAAATAGAACAAGGCACCCAGATTAATTGAAAAGCTCCCATTTTTGAGATCTTCAGTTGATTCTGCTTTCTCGAGTTCCTGCATACCTAAATTGTATCTGCCGTCGAGTGTGAGTACTGCAGACTGAAAATCAAGATCCAGCCCGGCACCAAACACTGCTCCATAGTCAATCCCGTTTAGCGTATTACTTTCTGTAACACTTATACCGGTAATCGTTTCGGTGTACGTCGTTTCGTCGGCTATTTTAATGCCGGCGTACGGCCCGGCGAAAACGTTTGGCCTTATGCCTTCTAGTGGTAACGAAACTTTTAACAAAAGCGGGATGTCTACATACTGAATTTCATATTCCTGCATGAAGTTGAGGTAAGTTAATTCTGTTGCTCTCCTCGAATATAAGACCTCAGGCTGAATGCTTATCATGTGATTTGCAGAGGCTACATTGATTACTGCCCCGGCATTGAAACCACTTTTAACTGTTTGACTTTTAGCGTCAGATCCGAGTAAAGAACTTTGAACCCACCCTCCTTTAGCTCCAACCATTGTATTAACTTGAGCGAATGTTTGCAATGAAGTAGCTAAAATAAAAATTGTGATGATTGCTGATTTAAATAAATTCATGATTAATAATTTTAGTTAACGTCTTGCGATACCTTACATACGGTGCAAAACAGTAATATGGTTTTTTAAATGTTGTTTTTTAATAAAAAAATGCAGATAAGCTTGATCGCTTCATGCTCCCTGAGTAAATCAAGTCGCTAATTTTTTGAAAATTCCTTTTTTGTTGCTGATATCTGAGCTCATTAAAACTGCGTATGGTAGCGTCTCCGGGAACTGACTGAGTATAATTTTGACAATTGAGATGAGTGGAAGTGCTAAGATAATTCCACCTACTCCCCAGAAGGAGCCTAAAAATAATAAAGAGAGCAAAGCAAACAAGGGATTGATATCCACTTTACTACCAATTATTTTAGGTGTAATGAAATTTCCTTCAATTTGCTGTACAAACAGATAGAACAGTATGACGAGTACCGGCTGCAAATTAGTGTCTGCTGTTGCCAGGGAATACAAGAAGGGCAGCATTCCTCCCATTATCGTTCCGAAGTAGGGGATAATAGCCAAGATCCCACCAAGCACACCCCAAAAGATGGCATAAGGCACACCGATCAGCCACAAACCAATACTATTTAAAATGGATAAAATCACGACCACAATTCCGAGTCCACCGATATAAGACTGAATGATCTCCTTAATTTTTTCCAATGTTTGTTTTACATCCGGTCTGTTCTCTCGTTCAAACTGATAGATGATAAAGTTTTTGAAACTAACTTTATAATATAAAAACAAGTAAGCAAATATCAGTGTCAGACCAGCTGAGGTAAGCAAAGAAGTTGTTGAGATTAAACTCTGACCAACAATCTTAATAGGACCTTCTAAATTTTTCGGATCTTTTGGAGCGAAAAACTGGTTGGAATTTAACTGGATAAATGGAAACACTTCCTTTATTTTCTCTATAGCTTGATCCATTCCTAATTTTAAGTTTTCTCCAATAGATGGCATCGATTCCAAAATCGACAATAACTGTAATGAAAATAAGGTGGAAACGAGAACCATCGGAAGAATTAAGCACATAAAAGATAGCACTATGGACATCCATTTTATCTTGACTACTCTTCGAATTCGTTTATCTACCGGATTTAAAAATACTGCGAGTACAATAGCAAATACTAGTGGTACGACAAGATTGGAACTGATAAATAGTAACCAACCAATGCTTATTAAAATGATTAAGCTGAAGGCAATATTTTGTAAGGTTTTTGTGGTGTCCAAGGCTATTCTATTTTTTGGTTTAATCCACTCTAAAACATGTTGGATTTGAAAATTGTTTTGATTTAAGGAATTATTCAT
This sequence comes from uncultured Saprospiraceae bacterium, assembly GCA_937959115.1. GTDB lineage: Bacteria > Bacteroidota > Bacteroidia > Chitinophagales > Saprospiraceae > JAHDHB01. Next base: position 106,589 of record CALGAW010000030.1, on the reverse strand, counting down.
CCTAATATGAGCTTATGACTTTTTCTGTAGCACAGTTTTAAGCTTTGTTCTCGCGAAATTAATTCGACTTTTTACTGTTCCTGGTGGTATATCCAATTGATCGGCTATCTCATGGTACTTATATCCTTCTACATAAAGTTCGAATGGAATTCTTGATTTTTCACTCAACTGATTAATCTCTTTTCTAATATCTCCTGCTGCAATGTTTTCCAGGGCAGCATTAGTAGCTACGTAGCGCTTGTCTACCGCATATCCCATTTCTTCAACAGGAGTGAGGACTACATCTCTTTTCTTTCGTTTGTTGTATTTAGTGATGAACAAGTTTTTTAGGATGGTGAACGTCCAGTTTTTGAAACTTGATCCTTTAATGAACTTATCGAAATGTCTGTAAGCCTTAATAGCAGTATCCTGAACTAAATCTTCAGCTTCCATTCTATCTCTGGTCAGTTGTCTTGCAAATTGCTGTAATGCGTCTTCGTGTGCACTATAATAACATTCAAATTGTAAATTCATGAGTTGTGGTTTTTATTAACTGATTAAATCGTTTTTTGTTGTTTTATTGATCGTTTGTCAATATTATGTTCACAATATAGGGTAAATAATTCAATAAAGCAACATAATTGACATTTTAATTCACATTTGTTGTTATAAACAACAATAATAAGCACACAAATTTAATAAATGGTTTGTTAGGACACAATTAAGTGTAATTAATGCACGAATTGTTAGATTTGGATTTATTTGGTTTGGTTTGCCCTTCGAATAGCACAAACAGGAGAATCTACAGTGATGAATTTGTTTAAAAAACTGGCATATCGTTAAATTTGTCCAATTTTGACACAGATTATTAACCATTTGTTAAAATTTACAACAATTATAGTCTAAGTAAATTCACAATAGTTATACGTGTCATTTGTAACGTGTGAACTATCATGCAAGGTGGAAAACTAGATTTTATGAAAATAGGGCAGAATTGTTTACGCCATCTAGAGGAGTATGCTCCTGGTTTAATCGTATTATATAAAGCGGGTTTAAAACGGATGGGTATTGATTAGGGACAAATACTGCCCCAGCATTGAAACCACTTTTAACTTTTAGACTGTTAGCGTCAGATCCGAGTAAAGAACGTTGAACCCACCCTCCATTAGCTCCAATCACTGTATTTACTTGAGCGCATGCTTGCAATGAAGTAGCTAAAATAAAAATTGTAATAATTGCTGATTTAAATACATTCATGATTAATAATTTTAGTTAACGTCTTGCGATATCTTACATACGGTGCAAAACAGTAATATGGTTTTTTAAATGTTCTTTTTTAATAAAAAGAATCAAATAAGCTTGATCGCTTCATGCTCCCTGAGTAAATCAAGTAGCTAATTTTTTGAAAATTCCATTTTTGTTGCTGATATCTGAGCTCATTAAAACTGCGTATAGTAGAGCCGCCGGGAACTGACTGAGTATAATTTTGACAATTGAGATGAGTGGAAGAGCTAAAATAATTACACCTACTCCCCAGAAGGAGCCTAAAAAATCAAAAACCTTCTTTGAGTGTTCAAAAAAGGTATTGTTCCCATTGATAATGGTACATCTATTATAGTCTAGAGAAAAATTATTTACTTATTGGTGAGACGTTGATGATTGGTTGAAGCTTTAATCATCACTTCATTATAGCTGAGCATGTGTTCGATGAGTTGAATGAAATTATCGATGTCAAAAATCAATTTTTCACTTTCTGGGGATTTTTCTAATATTCTTGATTTTCGATATTCATAAAATGCTTTGAATCCCACAAGAATTTTTTTAATTTTTACTGACTTTTCAATGAATGTAGATACATCGGCATTGTCCAGACTTACAGGAATTACCTTTTCTATGTCTTTTGTTTTACCACCATCAAAGGCTGGAAATTTATCACCTTCTACCAGTTTGATTTGTAAAAAGTGGCTTAAATCAATATCAAACAACCGTGCCATCTCCAGAATGGTCTTTAGTCTGGGTTCTACATTTTTAGCTTCGTAAGCTGCGACGTTGGATCTTTTAATGTTCAGCTTTTTAGCAAGTTCTTCCTGATTTAGTTTTATAGACTTTCTCAAGAACTTTAGATTGTGAGACAGTATTTTTACATTATCATCCATTTATCAAATTTAACTTTTTTTTTGTAAAAATGTGTGTTTTAAGCACAAACTTTATGTCTTTGTAATAAAAATGTGTCGATTTTTATCTCTTGCTAACCATTATATTTTTGTTATTCCGTCAATTCGTGTAGAATTTATGAACAAAGTCAATGGCATACCGTTAATAAAATCAGCACAATTCGTATTGTTTTTGGTGTTTTTTTATAAAAAATGTTACTTTTATACTCAATATAATATGACTGCAAATATGACCATCAAGAAAAAAGACATTCCCAAACCTACCTATTTTGGAAAGAACCTGAAGTTCCTTCGCAGACACAAAGGACTTACTCAAACAGAACTTGCAAAAAACATAGGTCTAAACAGAAACAATATCGCTTCTTATGAGTCTAGCGTCGTAGAACCTAATGTGAACAATTTCTTAAAAATTGTTAAGTACCTCAACGTAAATCCACACGACATGCTAGACACCATTTTGGAAAATAAAGTTGTCGTTTCTGTCGATTCAGCGAATACCAATGATCTCAATGAACTTGAAATATATTTGAAGGAACAGTTGGAATTATTTTCCTCAAAAACAAACGAAATCAACTCTGTTCTTGTTGGTTTCAGGTTGGCCGCCTCTTTGAAAGAAAAAACCGACAAGCCCAAACCGAACAAGGAATTAGCATCTTCTATGAGCGATTTTATGGAGGTACTTGATCTATTAATCGAATCCAATTGGGATTATATTCGCAGTATTTATAATGAAGAAAAATAGATCTCTTTACATTCTACTTCCATTAGGCCACCAGCACTCCATTTGAATTACCTTCAGAGATGAGTGTTCGCATAGGGTATGGAATATTGACTCCTTCTTGGTCAAAACGTTCTTTCAACAGTATTATCGCTTCACTTCTTGCTTCTAAAGTTGTCAGATTTGCTGTGGCTTCCACCCAAAATCGAAGCTGAAAATTGATCGAGCTGTCACCAAACTCTAAATATTGAAATTCAATCTCTTTATCCTTTTGAGGAAAAGCTTTAGCGATCTCTTCTTTTGCGATTTTCATGACATGGCGTAGATCGCTTTCGTATCCTACCCCACACTTTACAGATGTTCTTATTCTTGTAGTAAGACCAAAGTTTTTAAACGGATTATCTACAACCGTTTTGTTTGGTATAACCACAATATTGTTATCTGACTCTCTCAACTTTACGTACCTTAGGGTAATTTCTTCTACCTTTCCCGAATATCCGTTTGTTTCGATAAAATCTCCTACATTCATTATATCTTTTACCGCTAGAAATATTCCGGAGAAGGTGTTGGCTATTGTTCCTTGCAGTGCCAAACCTACCGCTAAACCGGCAACACCAGCACCTGCCAGAATCGAGGTCAACGCTTTATCCAGATTTAGGACGCCCAAGGCAAGCGACATCCCAATAGCGATCACTATGATTGAAACAAAATTGGCAATCAGGCTTCGGATAGAGCTTTGCTTAATCCGCTTCCGTATAATTTTATCCACCCAGCCACTCATCTTTTGAGATAGAAAATATGCCGTTCCAAAAATCAGGGAGGCCAAGATCAGATTGGGAATATTAGTTACAAACAGGTCAAACCATCCTACCAATTTTTCCACTAGGCTGTCTAACGATGTATTTAGTTGCTCTTCCATTGTATTTAGTTTTTTTCAAATAATGTTTTTGACTTTTTTGACAATGCGTGATTATCAAAACTTCAAACACTATACTTTCTTCCTGATCAAATTGTTCGATTTGTTTGTTAAATATTCAAATCTTAAGAAATCAGGAATTCTCAGAACATTCTTAAACCCAATACTAAAGAATGTCATCAATCTCCGAGAACTGCCAAATATTTTGAATACATTATTGTACGAGGCCCTTCAATCACCCTTGGTAATTTATAAGCATTACACGAAAAAATGATTGTAAATTTGTTTATTTATCTTTTGTTAGAAAAGTTAGTAATAATTTAACAGTGCGATCGAATGACTTGTATTGCTAATTAAATTTGAATAGAATGCCTGCATTAAGTGATAAACTTCCATTTCTCAGCTCCTGCTGCGGCGTTACATCTCGCTCTAAGTCCATAAGACCTAAGTTATACCTAAGATCCAATACAAATGTGACGGGCTCCAGATCAATATCTACACCTGCTCCGAAAACAGCGCCATAATCCACCCCTTTCAGTTGATTTTTATCTACTACAGAAATCTCTGTTACTAACTCTGTGTACGTATATTTCTCTGATAATTTGAGACTAGCATATGGACCAGCGAAAACGTTTGGTCTGAAAGTCTCCATCGGATAAGACAATTTAAATAATATTGGAATCTCAAGGTATTGAAGTTCATAGGCTTCTCTAAAACTTAAGTAGGTCAATTCTGTTTTTTTGTTTGTGTATAAAAATTCTGTTTGCAAACTTAAAACATGACTAGGAGAAGAAACATTAAAGACTGCTCCACTGTTGAACCCACTCTTCACTTTTTGACTTTCGGAATCAGACCCAACAAGTGAACTGTGCATCCATCCCCCCTTTAGACCAAACCATACATTAGATTGAGCGCTCGTAGAAACTATAGAAAATAAAATAAAAATTGTGAGGAATAGTACGTTAATGTATTTGAAATCATTCATAAAAATAGATTTTTAAGTTATTGAAATATTAAACAAGCGTTTGTCCATATTAAAGTGTTGAAGGGCTCAGAATTACATTAATGTATGAAACTCTAATAGCATCTTTAAGATATTTACATATGCTTTGCTTATTCAACTAGCTATACTATGACCATATTCAAATTGTTCGATCTGGATACAATAAACCTTAAGAATAGACTTTCTATTTAAATGTTACTATTCATAACTAGTAGACACTTAATTTTACAGAAAAGAATAAAAAAATTCGATTGATCTCGAACCTTTTGGATACCACAAGAGTTAAGCAGTAAAAAATTGAAAGAGGGGCACAACAGTTTCGAAAAGAAAAATCAGGAATACTTGATGGACGCAAAAGCAAAGTGATTGACCATAGCTTCCAATTGCTTCGGCGTATTTCTTTTCTTCAAGCTAGTCAATGACGGTAAGTGCTCAGCATAGAAAGATTGATTATTGATCATTTCAAACAAGGTAATGGCTAGACTGTTAGCATATTTAAAATCTGAATTTATTTCAGTTATAATCTTAGCCACTTTCCTGACCAGTTCTTTGTAGGGCAGATACAAACCATCTTTATTCTCAGAGTCGACAGAAGAAACGTGATAGGTCTTAGAACTTTCTTTCATAATTATTTGAAACAAAAGGTTTTCATTTATATAGTCTGTAAGTTCTGACTCATTGTTCGCATGAATCATACAGTGAATCGCAATTTTCAGTTGTTCTTCGCTATTTTTAACATTCATTGATTTGATATCAATCAAGTAAGCGACCCACTCAAGGTACCAGCAGTTCAAATACAATAAAAGCAAGTGTTTGTTCTCGAAATAACGGTAAATAGAAACTTCAGAGGATTCCATTTTTTTTCCAAGTTTCTTGAACGTAAAAGATTCAAAGCCTAGTTCATTGATAAGTTCAATTGCATTGGTTAATAACCTATGTCCATATTTCGACTCCTGAGGATCCTTAAGGAATAATTTACTTGGAAGTTTGAAACTTAATTTTAGTGCCATTTCACTTTTTTTTACAATATAGTAAGAATAATCAAAACAATTGTTATACATTTGCGTTATGTAAGTAATACTAACTATATAGCAACATTAACTAACTATTAAAATTTGATCACATGAAATTTATTATCAGAAACCAAGCGGATATTTCGAACAAATTCATTCGTTTTGCAAAATGGAAGTTGAATAAACTGAACCGCAAATTTGATTTGGTCATTTATTCAGAAATTTTTGTTCAGAAGGAAAGTCAATCGCCTCTTGTCTATAATGCTACAGTTAAGTTGGGAGTGCCAGGACCCGACATAATAGTTTCTGCCAGATCACAAAATCTACAGGAACTTTGGTCCAAAATTTTTCAAAAAATGCAACGTCAATTGAGAAGATATTCGGATTTAAAATCAAAATCAGTTCAAACTGCGTCGAGTAGTAATTTTTAAGCTCTAACACTTTACTTATCCAAAATTTTAGTCATTTAAGGAGCGTCAAATTGACGCTCTACACCTAAAAATCAAGTTCCAATGAAAAAATTAACAATAATTCTAACAATTGTCTTAATTATTCCGATGTTCTTGAATGCACAAATTGATTGGTTGACGAATGGAGACATTGCATTGCAGCAGTCAAGAATGCAAATAGCACTTGAATCTTATTCTAACTATATCGCTGAAAACCCGAATGACCCAATTGGATATCTCAAAAGAGCAGAGCTCCACGATTTTATGGGACAAACAATCGAATCAGAACTCGATGTAAGAGTTGCTGAAGGACTTAATCCATTCTCTTTCTTGTTTGTAAACCAAAATGCCCGAAACAAAAATCACGCAAGAAAAAAATTTGAGTATTCTACCAATTTTGATGCGGCTTTCACAAAATCACCCGCAAAATACAACGACTACATGGTTTTACTTGAAAGATTGGATTTATATCACTCTCAAGACTCTTTGATAGAGGCAGCCATTATCAAATTGAATACAAACAATATTCTAGAAGCGGAAGATTTGTTAAACCAAATAACTCCTAATGAGAATATAATGGGGATAATTTATGATTTAAAAGGTCTAGTCCATTACAAGAAAGGAAATCTGGATGAGGCCATAAAGTTGTTTACACTTTCAATTGAGCATTCACCAGACTTTGCAATTGCTTATCATAACAGAGCCCTCTGCTATAAACTCAATCAAGAGTATGAGAAAGCAAAACAAGATTTGGAATTGGCGTTAAAGCTTAATAATAATGTCCCGCTATTTTACTTTACCTATGCTAAATTAAATGAATATATGGAAAACGAGGAAAAGGCTATCCAAGCATATAGTGAAGCACTTGACCTTGATGAAAACTACTATGAAGCAATCACAAACTATGGCCTATTGCTTAAAAGTCTGAGAGATTATAAGGATGCTTTAAATCTACTAGACGAAGCGCTAATATTAGACAGTAAGCGTGCAGAGAATCATTTTCTAAGAGGTAACTTAAATTTTGTCTACGCCGAATATCAGCTAGCTATCGATGATTATACTGATTTTCTAGTAGAATACCCAAATGACGGAGATGCACTTTACAACAGAGGGTTATCGAAATTATTGATTCGAAAAAATACAGACGGATGTAAAGATATCAGTGAAAGTTTGAAGTTAGAGAACAACGCAAATAGGAAACATTTATATAATAGTTTTTGCAATCAAAATATCAAATAATCAGCGTCTACTTGAAGTGAAATCAGAACTATAAATTTGAGTTTATTGTTATAATTTATTTATCCATAAAATCAATTTAATATGAAAAAGAGAACGGAAGAGCAAAAGAATGTAAGATTATTAAAAGAGGAAAATGGTAAATTCTACATTAAGTGGCCAAATTTACAGGTCCCACTAGTATTGAACAAATATTTTTTTGATAAACTCGTCGAAGAACAACGAATAAACATACCAAAAGAATTGGCAACAATGTCATGATTTCCAATTAATCAACAGGCTATAAAATTATGAACCACTAGTAGGTTCTTAGATGTATTTCCGGACGGTAATGGTAATATCTTAAAACAGATTAGACGGTATCACTTCTATCCGGTAAAACGTGAAAGACCTACTAGTTTCTTGTCCATTTCCAATCAAATACTATTTTTTTGATTGCTAAGGGATTGTCTCTATCAATTTGATTTTATTGAGAATTATTCATGTTTCTAAAACTGAATGGTGTTCAAACATTCAGAAGGTTAAATCAAATTAAAGAAGTCAATTATTTCAGTAAAAATTAAACCTCTGTTAGTTTTGATAATTTAATTATTAACTATAACTTTACTTTAAGTTAGTAATGCTAACAATTTAAACCAAATAGTGACAACAAAATTATGCATTAATGAATATAGCAGCGTATCGATTCTATAGTTTCTTTACAAAGTATTCAATACTGGATGACTATGGATTTCTAAATGGTTTAATTACCAGGATTGTTAAAAAAATTGTGCCTGAGTATTCAAATACTAAATCCTTCGAACGACTGATTATTGAAAAGTATGATACGCGTCAACTTCAACATTTTCTTGACAATTTATCTGCTGACCAATTAGCTGCATGTCCTCACATCAAAAGTGATTTAGAATTGGCAATTGCTTCTCTTGCGTCAAAAACAATCTCCTTTGGGCTAGACAAAGAAATAAAAACAAAAATCGAATTGCTCGATTTAGATGTCAATTTGTTACGAACATTTTACAATAAATTTAGCAATCTAAATCAAACAAATCACCAGAACCTAATTGTTCATATCGATGAAGTTAAAGCGCTTTTTTCAGCATTCAGACTAGGTAAAAACAAGATTGGGACCTCCATGCAGCTGACCTACAAGACCAGATTGGTTTTACAATATCTAACAAGATTACGAAAATTGGTTCTACTTCATCAAAATGTAAACGACAGCGTACAATGGACAAGTTTAATCCGTGATTTTGCCGAAGAGTATCGCAATCATCGAGGTATTCGGCACTACTTACAAGGACATGTAGATCTGCTACTACTACAAATCGTAGAACATACCTCAGCAAAGGGCGAAAAGTACATTGCGGAAAACAAATCCGAGTTTTGGGAGTTTTTCAGAAAAAGTATGTTGGGTGGTGGCTTGATCAGTCTATTTGCCCTCTTCAAAATAGTCATAGACAGTCAGTACTTTTCAACCTTGAATAATGCCATTTTATTCAGCTTAAACTATGCACTGTGCTTCATCCTAGTTAAGCATTTCGGTGGCGTCATTGCGACTAAGCAACCTGCGATGACTGCCTCTACGATTGCGAAAAAAATTGACACAAACAACGACCTAGTTATTGATAACATTTCCAAGGCAGTTGAGGTGATTAAGAACGTTTCAAAAACACAGCTCATTTCCTTTGTTGGAAACGTTATTGTTGCATTACCCACAGCCATGCTACTTCTCGTGCTACTTCCCAAAATTGGATTGGAAAGCCCCTTGAACCCTGCGAAAATAGAATCGCTAAAACAAACTATTTCACCTACTGATTTCATCAATCTTTATTACGCTGCAATAGCTGGTGTTTTCTTGGCCATCTCAGGATTCATATCTGGCTTTGTGGATAACAGAATCGTCTTCTCCAGATTAAAAGGACGAATCACGGAAATTCCTTTATTCAAAAAGTCATTCTCTCCCAAACCGCTTCATTCATTGGCTGATAAAATTGACAAAAATACTGGAGCATTGATCGGTAATATCGTACTTGGTATTTTATTAGGAAGTGCTTTTTTGATTGGTCATCTAACCCCTATTCCTTTTGACATCAGACATATTGCGTTTAGTGCTTCCTACTTAGGAGATATAACGCTGGCAGGAAACATTACTTCCTACGAATTTATGATGTGTTTTCTAGGAGTTTGGTTGATTGGGTCCGTTAATTTTTTGGTCAGTTTCATAATCACCCTCACCATAACCTTCAAGACGAGAGGTATAACACTAAAACAAATCAAAACTTTGATACGTCAGCTTTCAGTAGAATTGATTACTGCACCAACTGATTTTATATTTTTCGGAAAAGCAAAAACTAGTCATCACAATGTATAACACAGAATCGAAATCAGTCTTTTGGAGGTTCAAAAATCTCTTGGCGTTGGAGAAGCGAGACATCACAAATGTGTATGTTTATGCCTTCTTTAATGGATTGGTCAATTTGTCCCTGCCACTTGGACTTCAGGCAATCGTCAATCTGATTCAAGGGGGAGAATTTACAACATCTTGGTATGTGCTTGTCGTCCTAGTCATTAGTGGGATCTTGCTGGCAGGTTGGTTGCAGTTGCTCCAACTACGAATTGTTGAGAATATTGCTCAAAAAATATTTACCAACGCTTCCTTCGAGTTTGCTTACCGTATTCCTAAAATCAAGTACGAAGCATTTCGAGGATATTACGGTCCTGATCTTGCTAACCGATTCTTTGATACGCTTACTATACAGAAAGGATTACCAAAAATATTGATTGATTTTTCCTTGGCCATTTTTCAAATTATTGTTGGCCTAGTCGTGCTTAGTATGTACCATTCTTTCTTTATTCTTTATAGTGTTTTATTACTCATTATCGTTTATTTCATAATAGCAGCCACGGGTCCGAAGGGGCTTAGCACAAGTATGCAGGAATCCAGCTACAAATACAAAATTGCTTTTTGGCTGGAAGAAATTGCAAGGAGCAAATTATCGTTCAAATTGGCAAGTAATAGTCAACTCAATTTGACCAAAACAGATGAGCATGTGGACGAATATCTTAAATCACGAGAAGATCACTTTGGCGTTATCATCACCCAATCCATTTATCTGATCATCTTTAAAGTATTAGTGGCTGCGGGGTTGCTAGTTACGGGTAGTGTATTAGTCTTTAACGAACAGATGAATATTGGTCAATTTGTGGCGGCTGAGATTATCATTATCCTTATCATATCTTCTGTTGAAAAACTGATCAAAACGATAGAGTCTATTTATGATGTGCTAACTGCATTGGAGAAAATCGGATTTGTATTTGACAAGCCACTTGACACTTATAATGGAGTTAATCTAAAGGATAGTGATGTGTCTCCAGCCATCAGCATTGAAAATCTTTCTTACCGATATGACAGTGCTGCAAATGATAGTTTGTCAAACATTTTTTTGGACATTCCTTCTGATACTTCCGTTTTGATAAGTGGAGCTCCTAGCTCAGGAAAATCAACATTGCTGAAGTTGATATCAGGGGTGCTGGAGCCAACTGATGGTATTGTAAAATATAACGGATTCCCCATCAAATCCTTAAATTTTGAACGAATAAAAGATGAAGTAGGATTCTGCATAAGCCATAGCGAAATTTTTCATGGTACCATCCTAGAAAACATTTCAATGAATCGCCCAAAGGCTACTCCTGAGAATATCAACAAAGCCATTGCGATTACAGGACTTTCTGAATTTCTTTCAAAAATGCCTCTTGGATTTAATACAGTGATTGACTCTGAAGGAAACAAAATACCTAGGAATATACAAAACAGAATACTGCTGGCTCGAGCTATTGCAACTCAACCAAAGTTGTTGATTTTGGAAGATCCACTGGATCACGTGCATGTTACAGAAAAAAAGAATATCGTTGGAAATCTGGTTAATCCTGATAACCCGTGGAGTATAATAGTTTCATCAGTAGATAATGCTTGGAGAGATTTTGTCAATAACGAAATCGTGCTAGACAAAGGTTCAATTTTATTGAATAATTTAAATAATTCTTAATCATGCTGAATATAACGCATACTTCTGTTTCAAAATATGTGAATAAAGCGGATTTTAAATCCTATAAAAACCTCGCATCACGTTCCAATTCAAAGGCGCTACTCAAAATGTTAATTTTTTTATTAGTCATCTCATTTGGTGGTATGTTTTTACCTTGGACACAAAACATTCGATCCAAGGGCTACGTAACGACACTTAACCCATTTGATAAACCACAAAATATTCAGCCGTTGATAGGAGGAAGGATAGCAGCTTGGGAGGTAAAGGAAGGAGACCTTGTTTCCATTGGAGATACGATTGCCCTATTAACAGAAGCAAAGGAAGCCTACCTCGACCCAGACTTACTAGCCAATACCAAACAACAGCAATCGGCTAAAGAAAAATCAGCTGAGGCTTACTTACTAAAAAGTAAACTACTACGAGAACAACTGTTTTCCCTTCGTAATAATAGAGATTCTAAGCTGGATCAACTAAAAATAAAACAAGAACAACTTGATCTGAAAATTACGACTACAAAATTAGATCTTGAGGCTGCATTGACTTACGTAAAAAATGCTAGCAATCAGTTAGATCGGATGGAAATCATGTACGATAAAGGAATAAAGTCACTTACTGATTTAGAAGAAAAAAGACTCTCCAAACGAGAAGCAATAGCCAAGCAAAATAGCTTGGAGAATAAAATTATTCAATATAAAAATGATAAACAAAACCTCTTACAAGAGATCAAGGTCGTCAATACAGATTACCTCCAGAAAGTAGCGAAGATAGAATCAGAAATTCAAAGCGCTGATTCTTATCGATTCTCCTTATTGGGCGAAACAAATAAAATACAATCCAAGGTCAATCAAATCACTCAACGACAAGATGCATTTGTGATCAGATCGCCTATCAATGGAAGAATAACAAAGGTGCTGAAAAATGGAATTGGTGAGTATGTTAAAGCGCAAGAAAGCATTGTGACTATCGTACCGACCGCCTTCCAAAAAGCAGTTGAGCTCTACATTAAACCCTTCGACATGCCATTGATCAAGGAAGGAAAGAAGGTCCGATTACAGTTTGATGGTTGGCCTGCTATTGTCTTTAGCGGTTGGCCTGAGAACTCGTTTGGAACCTTCGCTGGTAAAGTATTCGCTATAGACAATGACATCAGCGAAAATGGAAAATACCGAATCTTAGTCATTGAAGATGACACAGAAAAATCCTGGCCAGAACTCATCCGGATTGGTTCTGGAGCCCAAGGATTACTCTTGCTCAATGATGTAAAAGTGTACTACGAACTTTGGAGACAACTTAACGGTTTCCCTCCTGATTTCTACAATCCAGAAAACAACAAATTAATCAAGAAAAAAGCACCAATTAGAAAAATCAAATAAACAATGAAATTTCACACAAGAAAACTAATCAAACCGGGTGACCTCAACGCTAATAATTCCTTGTTTGGGGGCACCTTGCTAAAATGGATCGACGAAGAAGCTGGAATCTACGCAATGACAAAACTAGATTCTAAAAAAGTCGTCACCAAGTATATTTCGGAAATCGATTTTGTCAATTCCGCAAAACAAGGAGATGTCATTGAAATCGGCTTAGAGGTTAAATCTCTTGGTAAAACAAGTATTACCTTCTCCTGTGTAGTCAGAAACATGTTCTCTAAAACGACGATCATTGCCATTGAAAAGATCATCTTCGTTAAAATCGACAATAACGAAAGACCAGAACCACATGGCAAAACGATTGAAACAATGGGATTCACAAATTTGAAACTGGGAAAAGCCTAACGATGTATCAAACCCTCAAATACTACTTAATGCTGCTCTCCTTATTCCTTACTACAACTAGTACTGGAACGGACACCTTGTATTACAGCAACTATCAAGAGATGGTAATATCGAATTATCCGCTGATAAAAAAAGCGAATTTACAAGACGAAATATCCGATGCTTACCTTCAAAAAGGTGCTGGGGCACTTGATCCTAAATTCTTCACAGCATTTGATGCAAAAAGCTTTAAACAGACCAACTATTATAGAATGTGGGATGCAGAAGTAAAAGTACCCACGAGACTGCCCGTAGATCTTGCAATAGGATACGAAAACAATACAGGAGAAAACATAAATGCAGAAAACTTGGTTCCCAGTAGTGGGCTGGTATATGGAACATTGAACATAAACTTACTTCGAGGCTTAATGTTTGACGAACAACGGTATCAACTATTAGATGCCGAACTCAAAGGTGTAAAAAGTCAAATTGAAAAAGATGCTCTGCTTCGGGAAGTGGTGTTCCAGTCTACGCAAGCTTATTTGGAGTGGGCAGCAGCTTATTATCAAAAATCGTTGTACGACAATTATCTACAAATCGTAAAGGACAGGCATCAAAATATCGTCCAACTATTCATCAACGGTGATAAACCGGCAGTCGATACAGTTGAGTCCCTCGTTACCATAAATTCAGCAGAGAAATTGTTCCTCGAAACTACGGAGGAACTCGTATGGAAAACACAAAAACTTAGTCTCTTTCTTTGGGATTCTGATGGCACTCCATTAACTCTTGCCTCAACTGTCATTCCTCAGTTTCTTGACAGTCTGATCATACAATTTAGATCACTAAGTGAAATTCAAAACCCCTCTTTTGTCAATGACCCAAAAATCAGAAAACTAGAAAATGAAATCAACCAAACTAATCTGGCCAACCGCCTGGTCAAAGAACAGCTAAAACCGCAACTAGATCTCAAGTTCAATCAAATCATAAATCTAGGAAAAGACAATTTAAGTCTTTCCTACAGCCCCCGAGACTACAAGGTTGGAGCAAGCCTGGAAATACCAATTCTAAATAGAAAAACGAAGGGAGCAATCAGACTCAATGAAGCACGTATCGATCAGACTAGGCTAGATCAAGCGTTCTATCTCCAATACTTGAACAATCAATATGAAACGCTGCGATCTAGTGTCGAACTAAAAGAAAACATTCTTGACGTTTCAATCACAAAAGCAAATAATAGTCAGCTGCTCTATGAGGCCGAACTTCTGAAATTTGATCTAGGAGAATCCTCTGTTTTTCTACTCAATCAAAGAGAACGTAAATTCCTAGAAGCTCGTTTAGAAATTCTAAAAAGCAATAAGGGACTTGGCAATCTGTTGAATGCGTTGTATTATTTGAGGCTTGGGCAGGGTGATGGAAGTAATTAACGAATCTCAAAAAGCATTTTCAACTTTCAGTTAACTTTAATCATGAGGAAATTATCAATCATATAAAGTGACGATTTGCCATTAGTATAAATTTGGAATCTGATCTAATTCCTTGATAATACCTGCCTCTTTATTGATCAAGACCGTTATTTGGGTACAGCAGAGAATACCCCATTATTCAATGTCCATAAAACCTTGTCCATTGCATTCACATCACCGTCCAAATTAAAATCAACAGACTCATAGATATCAAAGTTTCCATTTTCTGCTTGCCACAAAATATTATCGCCTCCAGTTACCTCATAACCTGAAGGATTTGATTGATCAGCATTACAACTGTAAAGACACCAATTACCTCCCACCTGTTTTTGGCCTAAACCAACACCTACTGCATAGCTATCTGTCATACGAAAATCGTAACTCATCGCCTCATTAACTACAGCAACAGGTTGAGGGGTCATAGCAGGAAGATGATTTCTATGTTCTACAACGATATAGTAAGAACTTAGTGGATTTTCAGGCAAACAAGTAGACGCTGTAATACTACCATCTTGAAGGACA
Source organism: uncultured Saprospiraceae bacterium (assembly GCA_937959115.1). Taxonomy (GTDB): domain Bacteria; phylum Bacteroidota; class Bacteroidia; order Chitinophagales; family Saprospiraceae; genus JAHDHB01. Next base: position 91,313 of record CALGAW010000030.1, on the reverse strand, counting down.
ACTGCAGCCAAACGTACAACAGTTGTAGAAGCAGATGGGGTTTCACGTAAAGAAATTAAGATCCAGTCTACAGAAGAGGGAGGATAGTCTGTCGCTGTCCAACCTTCTCCTTCTTTACCCGGATAGTTCCACGGACCATTGTCATAGGGTTGGCCTGGTGGCAACAAATTTCTTTGTAAAAGCTGATTATTCATTTGCCCGCCAGTATTTAGCGCCCCTTCCAAACATAGCATTAGTGAAATATCTATGACTGTGTTATTTCCTAGGAGTGAATGATTGGCATTATTCATTATATTTTGTGGTGCAATAGACTGAGTGCCGTATATCTTGTTTGGAGAACCACTTTCAAAAGCCCCCATATCAGGCGAGACTCCGGTATAAGTGCCTGTAAAGTTTGGTATCACTGCACCTGCATCAACACCTAAGCTATTAGAGCTTGGTTGAAATCTTCCAGTCAGGGTGCTTAAGTCAAATTGATTCGAGTATTGATAACTTGGCGTTCCGGAAATGCTATTTGCCCCCACACCAATTGGTATTGGCTTACTGTAAAGGTTGTGATCATAAAGGCTAGTCGTATTGGGAGGAGCGGGATTGTTTGAAATCGCATTGGTATTACCTGAATTTACATGCAAAATATTGTTCATAGCTATCATATTGTTAATCCGTCTATTCCCAGAATTTGTTCCGACACCACCATATCCATTGCCAACAGGCTGTAAAATGGTATTATGTAGGAAATAACCATGTCCGGTCATCCAAGAAACGTTATTTGCGAATCCGCATTTTAGCGCATAACCATGACCTGAGCCTGGAGATCGGCTACTCTCTCCAAGAACATTTCTCCAAACATAGAGCGGTCCTATCGTTGTTGGAGTATTACTCACTGCCACATATGAATTTGTGATGTAGTTATCCCAAATACGGGTATTACGATTTGCGCCGTCTGCTTCAATAGCGTCATCCCAGCAATTGGCGATATAGTTACCATAAATATCAGAATCCGGACCTGGGAAGCCACCATAACTTGCGTTCTGATTTGCTCCCATAACATCATTAAAATAAATGTCTGGATCAGAGGACCAAATTTCGTTATATCGTATCACATGATTACCTATTTCATTACGAAATAGGGTAATTGCCTGCGGGCCATTTGGATGATAATGACTAGAGACATGTGGTAAAGTATTAAAGAATTTAGAGTTCAATTCTGTCCAATTGTTACTATCGTAATTGGGATTGTAAATCTTGTTGCGTTGAATGATTATATTGCTGACATTATCAGTTTGTGGGGCACTACGGATAGCAGATTGTAGGTTTTCACCAAATCGACCTTCGCTATCCAGACTACCCCATCGGGAGATATCGTTATCTTCGATCACAATATGATGCGCATCCTCTAGGAAAATTGCGTCTTTAGTTGCGTTGATAATCGTAAACCCACGAACGATGACGTATTCTATGTCATCTAACCGTATACCGTAGGTGTCTCCTGCATTAATTGTAGCACCTGTGCCATCAATAAGGGTATATCCACTCGGTGTACCTGAATCATTCGGACCAAATGTTAGTTGGTTTGTTATTTGTTGATTGCTCAAATCAATCGTTTGCCCGATAGGAAAATTCTCCGACCAAGTTTCGGTGGCAAATGTCGTCTTAGTCGTCGTACCTTCTAATGTTAATTCTATAATATAGGTTGTCTCAGGCTGCAAGTTTACAAGGCTGCCACGATAGTCTGCTCCTCCATTTGGACCATTTTCACCAATTGCATTAACAGGATTATACAGCATAGCAAGCCCCTCCTGCCATGCAGACGTGCCACACTCCCTGAATCGAACGAGGACATCTCTATTGGCATTCCCGTTGGGAGGCGACCAATACATTCCTATGCAGTGAAATGTAGGAATCCCATATGCCGTTGTTGATGGAAGCCCTGCTAAATCTCCTGAACAATCAGGTTCGTCAATACTACAAGCTTCGAATTGGGTTTGAACTTTAATATCATCAAGATAAATTTGATCCGAATTAGAAGAGCCATTACAGGTAAATCTTAAGCGGATCGAAGAAGATCCGTAGGAATTTGCAATTGAAACGACTTCGTTGTAAACAGTGCCATTGTTGAAATCACTGCCATACACCCATTGTTCTACCAGGACATAATTATTTCCTCCATCTGGACTGATTTCCAAATAAAAGAATTTAGCACCATCCATTCCAATGGCTTGGAAATTAAAGTCAATTGATATAGAGATCACCCCAGTAAGATCTATAAGCGGGGAGAAAATGGAAGATTCAAGCTCGTCATCATCATCTCTTAATAGTACCGAAGAATTTCCGTTTGGACTGTTAACCGAAGTGACATGTAGTGCATCACTCCCAGTTGAGGTCCAGTTCCCAATTCCAGCTTCAAAATCGTCTTCCAACAAATTATTGCCGATCTTTTCTTCTTTACATTCGAAATCAGCATTTTCAAAGCTACTAGAATCAAAATTATGGTTTCCAATCAAATTCTCTGTCAAAAGAAAAATAACTGCTAATACAATAAATAAGTTTTTCATGGTGATTTGTTTAAATTAATAAGCCTTTCAAATGTGTTTTGTAAATTTTCAGACCAAAAGCTCAAGTAAGATTGTTCCTCTACTTTGGTACGGCTGAGAACACCCCATTATTCAATGTCCACAAAACCTTGTCCATTGCATTCACATCACCGTCCAAATTAAAATCAACAGATTCATAGACGTCAAAGATTCCATTTTCAGCTTGCCATAAAATATTATCGCTTCCAGTCACCTCATAACCGGAAGAATTTGATTGATCAGCATTACAACTATAAAGACACCAGTTTGCTCCTACCTGTTTTTGACCAAATCCTGAACCGACAGAATAACTATCACTCAAGCGGAAATCGTATGCTATTGACCGATTGACCACTGTAACAGATTGAGGTGTCATCGCAGGCAAGTGATTGTGATGTTCAACGACCACATAGTAAGCAGACTGAGGATTGGTTGGCAAGCAGGTAGACGCTGCAATACTTCCATCTTCTAGTACTACTGCTGCGAGTCGCAAGACTTCGGAGGAGGCTGCGGGTGTTTCCCTTAAGGAAATCAGTACCCAGTCTACTGCATTTGTAGGATAATCAGCTGACACCCAACCGGCACCCTCATTTCCGGAGTAGTTCCAAGGAGCTGAATTGTACGGTTGCCCCATCGGCAGCAAATCTCTTTGAAGAAGCGTATTGTCCATTAAGCCGTTCGAGGTTAGAGGACCTTCTAGGCAAATTGTAAGTGATAAATCTAGAGTGGGACCACCGTCAACAGGAATACCCGCAAGATCACTCAGATATACCTCCAAATTCGTGTACCCACTTTGATGATTGGCCAGTGCATCCGTCGTATCATTCGGATCCAACCCATTCGAAGTTTCCCAGCTATCAGAAATGCCATCATTGTCATTGTCAACGGGAACAGAAGACATTGGTGCTAAGTTTGGCCATCCACCCACTTCAGATGGATCATTGATAATTCCATAGTAATCTGAAATACCAGTCCATGCATTAGGATCTATGCCTTGCACTGTCTTCAAATTTGTTGGCGTCCGATTAATTACATCATTGATCACGCGCTGATCTACAGCATCAAGCGCTAGGTTTGCTCCTACATCTCCTAGGACGATTGGCTCTAGACCAAGAGCATCTGGCAAGTTGGAATATTCAGGTTCCAAATGTGTCGGAAATGGCGTAAAGGCCTGACCTACATTGCTGATCGGACTACTAAAACGTCCTACCTCATCCCATTCTGGCTGATTATCATTTGTTCGGCGAAGGCCAATGTTTCCTTGCATGTAAATTTGATTGATTGCTGATTCTCTCGTATGCACCATATATCGGTTAGTTCGAGTATCTCCTCCTGGAATTAGCAGATTTTTAACAACATTACTTTGCATACTGCCAGTCAATGGATCCAAATCAATATTGAAAAACCGATTATTATACAGTAGATTATTCACCACCTCATGCGTACTTCCGGGGCATGCAATCTTCGGATTTCGATCTTCATTATGGGCAAACAAATTTCTGTAAATGCTTAAGTAACTAAACGAACGGCCCGTTCCTCCAAAAAGACTTCCTTTCGAATGCCCTTTTTGATACGTGGAGTTTGATGGATTAGTGGAGGCGCTATGGGTAGAAAAATATAGACATTCCGAATTGATGGAATGTTGTATTGTTGCGAAGCTTCCATTGCCACCACTTAAATTTTCGTCTGTAGCCCAAGAAAAAGAACAATGATCAATTATCCAATTACTTCCGGACATACCTAAGCAGTCACCTGAGGCCTCTCTTAAAATACCGGGTCCTCGTCGAATTCGGATATATCGAAGAATGATGTGGTCGGACTTGATACTAACTAAGCTTTGACCAAACGTTCCATCTGACCGAAGGGTGATCCCTTCACCTCCATTTTGAAAGGCAGTTTGTCCGGCGATGTAAAGGTTATTTGCTAATACTTCAATTCTGCTGTTTAGTGTAATTGTTCCTGCTACTGCAAAAACAATGAATCGGTTACTCTGAGATAAAGCATCCCTTAACGAGCCTGGTCCCGAATCATTTAAGTTGGTAACCGTATAGACCGTTCTAGCGGGTTGACCAACTCCTGCATATCGGCCATAGCCAACTGCTCCGGGAAATGCTATGGTATCTTGATTGGTTGCAGCGCATGGAGTTGTTGATGGCTGACGAAGACCTGGAGGCCCCGAATCATTTAAGTTTAATTCAGAGTAGACTGATTTTACTGCTTGGTTGACACCAGCTATTTGTCCAAAATCCATTGTCTCTTGAAATGTTAAAGGTTGCGCATGTAACAAAGAAGTCAGTAATAAGTAAGAACTGATTAGAAGAAATATCCTAAACATTTTAGCTAATTTTAGTAGTGAAAGATTTGGTTGGAAGAGGATTAGCTTTTCTACACAATGAAATTACAATTCACAACTAAAAAAATTTTAATATTATTGCTAAGATTTCGACAATGTTATTGGATTTCCAGATAAGGGCTAAATCGAAATTAAACAATAACTAATTTACAATCAATTATTTAAAAAATAATATTTAGCTAATATTGTAGACTTTGTAGTGATTTCATTACTAGTAATTTTACTATTTATAAGGTTATTTTTGTCCTACACTAAAGTCATAATGCTTGTATTCGTTTTTTTCCAAAAACGCTCGATATTTATCGTTATTTAATGATTTAACCTTACTTACTATCCAATGAATAAGATACCGAAGTTCCATAAAATGAGGGTCATAATTAGTCAACACTTTATTGAAACTTCTATTAATGTTAATTCCATTTCCTTTATCTAAATAGTAAAGTATATTGAACATACATTCATTAAAATTAGTCCCATCGGTTAGTTTAACCTTATCCTTTCGTCGCTTGGTCATATGTTGTGTGATTTGCGCATTAAAGTAGTAATGGTCGCCTTTTTCGTGCAGGCACATGAGTTTAATTAGAAAATAAAGTTGATTAGACCACTTAGAGGTTTTACTATAATCTATTTGAGCAAGAAATTGTAAGCAGGTGTCCCATTTTTTTAATGCGAAATAAATAAGCAGAGAAAATCTTAAATTTCTAAAATTTTCGGCGTAAGAAATGTTATGACGTTGGACAAATTCTCTTAGTCTTACAATTTTTGGAATGGCAAAAGCAGGATTATTCTGTGATAATGCATAGATACAATATGCATCTGATTGACAACTTTGCACTTTCAATTGCTCTAAGATCGTATTTTGCGGCATGTGTTCAAATTTTTCTAGCATACCGATGAAATCTATCTTTTTCCTTAAAAAGAGACTATATTCAATGTATTGGCTCATGAAATAGACATAGCCACCTCCAAGCATATTCCCTTTAAAGACAACATCCTCATTTGCAATGGTGAGTTGAATAATTTGTTCTAAACTTTTTAAAACCTCAGTTGCTTTGTTCTTTCGAAAATTGTCGTGGTAACTAATCAACAGTTTTCTCAATCGTAGTTTTATTTTTTTGTAGGAAACAGCACCAAATGTTTGTTTCTTTTTTCTATCAATTAGGACTTTATTATCAATTGCAGCTTTCAATTCCATTAATCGGAATGAATCGACTGCATGACTTAATTCTATTTGATCGTTGAGGTTTTCTTGCCTTTCTGCTATTAGACTTCTTATATAGTCCAAATCAATATTTCTGCGTTCAACAGCATAAGTTATTTCCGTGCTTAATTTGTTATTTCTTATTCTACCGAGCAATTCTAAAAATTCATATTGGATAGCGAGCGATTCAATTCTTTTTAATACTTTGAGTGCCTCCTCAAATTGATTTCTGTTTTTCAGTATGTTGGCAATTTTCAGTTTTTGTTCTAGTTGATGTCTTAAAGACTTATTGGCCTCCAAAGCTAACAACCCATCATACAGAAGTTGTTTACACTTATTTTTACAATCACTTATGAACTTAGGACTTTTAGATTTGAATATTCTTTCATCTAAGTCCTGTAAATACTTTTCTGACTTGCTATAGATCGTAATTATATCAGTATAGTATTGCTTTCGTTTCGTATTCCTGATCTTCTCGGAAATCATCTTTTTTTCTCCTTGGTGAAGTGTTTTTACCAAATCAAATAAGCTTTGTGACATGTATTGATTGTTTAGGAATTAAGGCGAAAATAAATTTAAAATGTTCCATCTAAATATAAAAAAACCTATAGAAAACGCAAATTTTTAGTTTATTTTCATTGCTTGTAATTAGTTGGAAAGCAAGTACTTATTTCTTCCCATTATGGAAATACGACTAGTAAAAAAGCATAAAAAATCAACTATTTTATAATTGCATGAGGATTTAGACGTGATCAAAAGACAATACATCTTCAATGATGTATAGGGATACAAAAATTTAACTTGATATAACAAGATAAATCATTGGTTACCTTTGATGATATTTTAGTTTCATAGAATTTCCCTTACGTTTTCGGTATTTTTATTGACTACAAAAAAAAGAGGATATATCGTTTGATACATCCTCAATTTTTACTGATTAAGAGCTTTATTTTTCTAGTTTAATAAACCGTTTCGTTGCATTAATTTGTTTGTCAATTTCAATGTTTACGATGTAAGTACCTGCAGCTAATTGTGCGGTATCGATGATATGTTCCATAATTTCATCATCATTCAATTGAATATTTTTTTCGTAAACAACACGTCCAATAATATCAGTTAACTGAATCTTCATTTGCTTTCCTAAATATATTCCAAAAGATAAGGTTAGCTCATCTTGAACAGGACTAGGATAAACGGAAAATTCATAATCCGAGTTTTTGCAATTAGAAGTAATGGAAAGAATTTTTGAAAAGTCAGAACTACCATCAACATCAACCGATTTTAGCCTATAGTAAGATGAATTGTATCTAGCGTCATGAGTGAAACTGTAATACCGTAATTCCGCCGTGTTTCCAGAAGCTTTAACTGTTCCAACGGTAAAGAAATCATCTCCCTCATTACTGAACTGAATTTCAAAATGACTTGTATTAATCTCAGTCAATGTCGTCCATTCCAATATGTTTTTACATTCTACCTCATTGACATTAAACTCTGCCAATTCAATTGGAAGGAATACATCTGGAAGTGTTGTCAGGTATAAGGTTTGCGTTTCACAGGCTTGTGGTGTTCCGTTGTCGCATACCTCATAAATTATGACTTCTGTTCCTAAAAATCCAGCTAGAGGCTCATAGGTGTAAGTCCCATCGTCTCCAAGGACCAAAGTACCGCCATTTGGTAGAATATTGACAGTTGCTCCGTCTGCTAGGATTGTTGTGCCAGCGCTATCTGTACCCCCGGTTACGGTTTGTGTGTCTCCCTCTGGATCATTATCATTGTCGAGGATATTACCCATTTGGTCTACGCCTTCAAGTCCTGCGTTGGCATCATCATTACCAAAGGTTGTATTGCCTAGGTCTGGTTCTACAGTAATAGTAAGTGTGGCGTCATCAGAAGCGCCACTTGGATCTTCGATCGTGTAGTCGATGGGTACTTTACCTAAGAAGTTGGGATCTGGATCGAAGGAGTAAGTACCATCTGAATTGAGTGTAATCTCCCCTGCAAGAACTGGATTACCTTCTTTATCTGTACCGTAAACCATAGCAGGTGTGCCGATCGGCAAAGGGTCTACTATGCCATCACCATCTGTATCTGCCGCTGCTGCAGTCACGGTTAACGGATCACCGTCTAAATCAGAATCGTTAGGAGTGATAACATCACCGCTTACATTTACATCTTGTTCAGTACTATTGGTATCGTCGTTTGCCACTGGAGGATTGTTGGAATATGCTGCAGGCGTACCGATGACATCAATATCAAGCGAAGCCGTATCTGTAAATCCATTGGCATCTATGACGGTATATTCTAAAGGCACAGAACCTGTATACCCAGCGTCAGGGACAAAGGTGTAACTACCATCTGGATTGATAGAAATAGTGCCAGCAAGAGTGCCTGCTTCATCATAGATCGGAGCGGGTGTGCCATCAACGGGGATTGTAACTGTTGCGCCTGCTGCATTTATGCCAGTTACGCTTTGAACGGTTTGTGCATCATCCGTTGGATCGGTATCATTGGTCAAAACATTCCCATCAACAGGTACATCATGAGGAGTTTGATTGATGTCATTCTCTGCGAGGGTGATACAATCTAAACAAGGAAGAATCTCTGTGATATTACTAAATTCTGATGTGCTGTTATTGGTGTCTGTAGCAGTAGCACTGATATACATTCCTTCCTCCAAAGAAGTATTCATTCCTTGCTTGAATACAACTCCTGTAACGTCAAAAGTGAATTGAAACTCGGATTGTGTTCTCGTAAGGATGTTTCCAGTCCCGTCATTGTCGTACGTTCCAATAGTTGTATTTAGGTCTAGAAGACTACCTTCCGTTGCTTCAAATAAGTATAACTTTCCTTCGCCAAATGAAGCGGTATATCCTCCGGGAAGAGGATTAGGGCTGGATATCGAATCTGCTAGAAAAAACTCTAAATTAGATCCAGCTGGGGCAAATCCTTTTATAGTTAGATCATTATTAGAAATAATAACGGCTGTCAAGACTGGGAAATTTAGCAAGTCATTAGCTCCAGAATCTCCATCACCATTATCGTTAGAGGTAACAGAATCGTAACCTAGATCAATACCGAGCGTTCCGTTGTGCTCCAGTTGGTTTCTGCTGTATCTGTTTTGAGTACCTGAACCTGAATGACCAATACCACTGTCACCATTATATTTTATAAAGTTTCCGACAATTAACTCATCTGTATTGGCCATTGAAGGACTATAACCTACTACATTGTTAGAACTAGTTAAGGTGAAAAAGATACCTCGTTTGCCATTCGGAATTGGGGTCACACCATCGACTCCAAGACCAATGTAATTACCTGCAATCGTATTATCGTTTGTACTAGAAAGACGGATACCATCATCATCATTTCCTGAGATTATGTTTCTTTCTATTACATCGTTTATGTTATCTCCATTTGTCCCAATAATAGTGTTTGAGTAGGAATTATTGACTTCAATGCCATTATTCAGGTTTCCTAGGGCTGTGTTCCCTGTCATGTCTACCCCAACAAAATTACCAGAGATTCTATTATTTGTTCCGGTTCCCGCTACTAAAAAACGAAGGCCTGATCCATTTCCTGATATCACATTGGTTTCTGATGCGTCCTCATTCCCGTCAGAGTCTGTACCAATGATATTGTCAGAAGCGGCTCCAGATATCTGAATACCGTAGTTTCTATTTCCCAACGCTATTGTTCCTGTTACGTCTGTCCCCAGGTAATTTCCTGCAATGATTTGATTACTCGAACTCACTAGTCTTATACCATCGTTTCCGTTTCCAGAGGATACATTTCTTAAAAGAGAAAGTGTAGTAGAAATCGCATTATCATCGAATCCAATTACATTGATCCCGGCAGCATCGCGGATATATATGCCATTAAACGAATTTCCTAATTCCGCGTTTCCGGTGCTGTTTAGGCCAACTATATTCCCAGAAACGTTGACCCCACTAGTACTTCTTAAATTTATTCCTTCATAATTGTCAGATACTAGGTTCCCTTCATTGGCATCATTAGTAATGTCCCCATTGGTTCCAATAAAAGAGGAGGTAACGTTTTGAAATCTTATTCCAGCACTTGAGTTACCTAGCCCTGATAACCCATCAGTAGATGTACCGATGTAGTTTCCCCAAATAAATTGATTATTATTTGCTGTTGTACCAGTTATTCCGAACCGGAATTTATTAATCACTAATCCTGATAGGGTAATATTACTTGCATTGATCCTTAGTCCATCAAAAAGCACCGTATTTCCACTTAGTTCAATAGTAAGGCTTCGAGCAACAATCGTTCCTTGAGAAGATCCTTCTTGTGTATAACCAGTCAAATGTGTATAGTCATCTGTGATTACAGGAAGGGCAGTGACTGGAATAATTGTATGAACACCTAGACCTGGTATCATGAAAATAGAATGCTCTACTGCTTCGGGCTTTATAAAATTCTGTCCAGCTGCAGGGTTTGTTTCTTGATCGAGATTGGCATTGCTAAGCTCATTACTATTAAGTATAAACTGTCTTAGAGACCCTTGACCAGAGTCATTTGTATTTACAATTAAATCAAAGTTAAAACCGAAATCTACGCCTACTACTGCAGTAGTAGTTAAGGCTACTGTAGACAGCGACTGAACTGTTGTTGATGCTGTATATAGCGTAGAAAGAGCGCTACCAGTTGTATTAGGACCAGCATCAGTTAAATAGGGATCAAAACCGCCCACTTCATTTGTAACAGCAACAGATCCTGTATGTCTATAGGTTTGGGATGGAATGACAGTTTGCCAGGTTGAATTACTGGCTCTATTTGAAGTTATGGTTTGATTGACAGCCCTTATCGAATAGTTTCCTACCGATGCACAAAGGAAAGTATACTGTCCTGAAGCGTCAGTTATAGTTGCTGAAACAAATGCTCCTGTATTGTCATAAAGCTCAATTCTTACATTGTTCAACGCAATTGCATCTAATAACCAACCTGAACTAGAGGCTGATGTATTGGCTGTATTATAGTCTCTTCCATCTCCTCCACCATAGTTAATGTCCTCAAATACACGTCCTGATATATCTAAACATTGAACTCGTGCAGAACCTGGGGTTGAATTGTTAGACTTTGTATCGGAATGTTCATTTAAAAATTTGCCATAATCTACTGAAGAAGAGCAGATTGATCCCTCAAGATTTTCCTCTTTTTGATCATTAAATATTGGGATATCTTTGGCAGAAATTTCAAGTTGAACTAAAACTGAAACTAATGTAAATAGTACGATTAATCCTTGTGATAAATAGTTCTTTAATTTAAAATTTGTTCTTTCCGTTTTCATTCTAATATTTTTCAATAGGCAAAAAGTGTCTAATTTATTTACTAGACTGTATTCTGTCACAAACAAAATTGCTTTTTTCCCTATCAGATTGATTCTCAAAAATCATGGAAAAGTGACATGAGCTGGCTGATGCTTATAGATAATTCAGTCATGTAAAGTGCTGTTATTTAGTAATTAAACAGCTTTCTTTGATAAACGGTACTTAATGGTAGTGAATGTATTTTTGTAGAATTATTTTATGTATATCCAATTTCGCAGGCTACGACTCTAGCTGGAAGTTACATTACTTTCTTTTTAAGACGTTCTGGGTAAAACACGACTTGAATCAGATTATATTCTAGCTGACTAAAGTCAAACTTGAATCCATCCACTTCAAAAGAAGAAAGTGGGTACCATCGTAGGTTTGTTCTTAGGATCAAGGCTTCTTGGCTTTTACCAGGTAAGATGTCCCAGCCTAGCGTGACGCCAGGCTCAAATTCTTGAAAGTTGAGTGCTCTGCTTGTGTCTTCATCTACTTCACTATACTTTATACGGTCATATGCCAGGTTGATTCCTAAGTAGGGCGTAAAACCCGAATAATCAATTAAAAACTTATTGACCTCTAATAAAACTGATGTTTTTTTAATGGTTTGAGTCATCCCGAATCCTTCCGTTTCAAATTTCGGATTTCTGAATGAAATAGAAGTAAACATTCCTGCTTTATTAAACGTGTAACCAGCTGCGATGTCAAAATAGTTGGAGGAAGCAAGCCGTTCATTCAAGTAGGGCAATTCTGACTGATTGTAGGCTGATTTTTTAAGCGAAAAAGATATGGAAGGACCAGCACCTATAAAGAAATTCCCAAAGCTACTTTTCCCAAGAGCATGCTTAGAAACAGTTGGGTAGTCGTTCCACTTTTCTATATTCGCCTCCTCTGTGCTCTTGGTCATATCCATCGAGTACATCAAACCTAATTGAATAGAGAAATCGGGCGTTTTGACTGTTGCCTTCTGGGTTTTACTAATCGGGTATTCCCAAGATGTATTCGGCAAATAACTGGCTCCTAAGCGCAAAGAGAAATTCTTGTACCCATATAACACTCCAGCATCTAGCCCAACCATAAAATCTTTTGACAGGGAGGGATGATGATCCTCTGGGGTCACCACTTGCTTAAAGTCTACTGCAGACCAATTTACACCACCATATGGTGTAATCCTTTTTTCCTTGTACCTCCAAGGATAAAACCGAGCTCCCGTAACCACCGAATGTAATAGTTGAGAACTGGTTTCCTCATTTTTTTTGAATGCCAGATAATTTAATGGGAAGGTGATAAAAAACTCTCCGTGCCCCCAAAAATGGAACCCGCCCCAATTGAGATATTGGACCACACCCGCTGAGTTTTCATAATCAGTTACTGTCCCATTTTTCAAATACTTACCAGTAAAGGAAGGTTGAAAGGAACCACCAATTTCAAAATAGTTTTTTGCAAAATCGAGTCGCTCCCTTTTTTGATTCAAGGTGTCCTGTGCTTCTAAAGAGATACTCCAAATAGCTAATAGTAATAGAATAATTTGATACTTCATAGTAATATTAATTTTGATCCAAAAGTATCTTTTACCACATTACAAAACAATCGGGCAATAGTATGAAATAGCCGCAAACACTGAAAATCATACAAAAGTATGAGGGGGATATCTTAGCAAAAACATCTTTTTTATGTCATAATTAAATTCATAAGGAAAATGTAAGGCGGGCATAAAGGCGAAATACACCTTACATTTTAGCGCAAAAGTATTCCGTGCATTATTCATCAACTTACTAGCAACATGGACAACTCAGTTCTGTTTTTCACTCCGCATTTTCGATAAATATTACTAGCATGGGTTTTTACAGTAGGCATTGAAATATGAAGTTCTTCTGAAATCTGTTTGTAAGGCGTTCCTTTTGCAAGAATAATGGCCACTTCTCTCTCTCGTTCTGTCAACGAGTAATTTTTAAAGTGTTGCTCCTTGGAGGCTGGGGTCGTGTTAAAAAAGGAAAGTCGTTGCAGATTATCCAAAAGCTTGCTTGCTGCTAGGAAAATGAAGACCAATGGGATCGTAAACCCTAGAAATTGAGTAGCGTATTCGTAAGCGATTGAAAAATTCACCACCAAATACAAAGGAACAACGATCATGACTACAATAGAGAAAATGCGGTCTATTTTTTCTCGATGCACAATCCGCTTTTTAGGTTTTGTGACTTGAATGAGCAACATTGAAAGCATCACAGAAATTCCTAGGAAAATAGCCACCACGTATTGTAGTAAATTTAGAATCCCAATAAAATGTCCAATGATTACGAGTAGAAACAAACCGATAGACAAACCGATTAGCGATTTTTTCCAAAGAGGATGAAGCCCGTGTTCTCGTTCTTCCAAGCTATCCAATGGAGTGGCACACCCTACAAGCACCATAGCAAGTAAGACAAAGATATTGGTTGTACGTTCGGCATCTGTTGGTATCAAGAATGGTGAAATCGTTAAGGCTATAATTAACAAAAGCAGTGAAACCGTAAATCCTATTGTTTCTAGTAATTCAAGATTTTTTCTATAGCAAATGATCTCCAAAAAAATGGTTATAATAATAAGAGTATAGGCGATTACCAGCAATGTAATTTCTAGAGCAACCATTATTTTTTGTTTTCTTGTTTATGTCGCACTTTGGAATAAAAACTAGAATTATGAATGCGACAAAGATAGTTCCTTATTGCTTATGGTTCAACAAGTTCTTGAATTAGTTGTTTGTTTGAAGGGATAAAAGAGATCGTTCGGCGGAACTATTTCTTGGAAATAAGAGTTATACAAAACGTAAAACAATATATATTTAAATACGAACCTCTCGAATGAACATCAAGAATCTACCTATCTAATGGTAAAATTGATTGTTTAACTGATTCGTTTATCGAATAGTACATCCTCGTTTTCTAAATTAAATAGTTAAGGCTTATAATCTCGAGCGATAGACTTCTGTTTTTCCTTACTAATTCACATTCCCCGTATGAAATGCTGCCGCCCAATAGTAAGGCGCATAAAGCCCAGCGTCAGGCAGCTCATCATCTCTTAAAAAACCGCACATTGCTTGCTGTAATGCCCTATCAGCAGCCACACCATTATTCAACTGTTCGTGGTAGGCAACCATGATTTTCTGTGTTGAGTAAGCATTTACCTTCCAGTGGGTCATTGTGATACTAGGCACACCCTTGTAGGCAAAACTCCAACCCAAACTCAACACACCCTCTCCCCTATTCTGTAATCCGACGCCCGTCTCACAGGCACTTAAAATCAAGCGATGTGTATTGATGTCTAATCGGTCTATTTCACCCTGATCCAGCACCCCGTCATGGAAGATGATTTGTCCTTCTGACTGATCAAATACAGCATGTGTACTGACAAGCGTAGTATGATAACCAACATTCATTGTATTGATAAACGCGGCCTTAGTCGCTTGATCACCCTGAAGTATTTCTCGGTTCCAGAAATAATGCAATGCCTTCATGCCTTCTAGCTCCTTCTTAGCATTTGGTAGTGAACTCCAAGCAATATCCTGGTATTGAACAGGGGCGATGCCTGCAAAACAATAAGGCTGATCCGCTTTCTTCTGTTGCAATTGTAGAAAGGAGCCTGCTGAATACAGATAATTGATCGCGTATTTTTTGATTAGAAATGGGGTTGCTTGATTAGGCGTTCCAGATGACTCTTGCGTAGTAAGCGCAGCGAAAGGCAATGTACCAATTTCACGATCAGGGACAATAACCAATCGGTTAATCTGTTGATCTAGTTTAGGAACAAGCTGTATAAACAGTTCATAGGCCAGTTGAGGGTAGCGCTCCACTTCCATTTTTTCTTGATTGACCGTATTGACAAAGTCTGTAATTTTCTCAGATAGTCCTTGTGCTGGCTGCTTGATTACTTGCAATCCGTCCTTGGTAACACAAAACACATAGAGAATGCTGTCGGTTCTAAAATACTCTAAAAAGGCGGACTGATCATCAATTATTTTAGTTTGAATGTCCTTGACAGTTGTCACTTCTGGCTTATATTTCCGCTTGGCGTATTCCTGATATTTTTGCTCAAACCTTTTTTCTAGGGTTTCGTGTTCTTGCATGATCAGTCTAAGTTCTTGTAGACTGATTTCTGATGCTTGAAATTGGTCGTGTGCTTTTTTTATTTTGATATTCAGTTCTTGCAACTGCTCCCTGTCTTGTTGAGAGAGGATGCTTTTCGCTGCTTGGCCAGAAAGGCTTTGCCATAGGAGAACCGCGTGTGCTTTTTCGGCATACTGGAAGGCAGTTTCCTCCTGGTTTTTTTGGAGCGCGGACGCAATGGCATTTCCGTAGGTCTCATGCGCTTGAGCAATCCAAACGAGCTTGGAGTCATTTGAAGAGAGATCCTTATAGAACTCATTGGTCCATTGGTCAAGATCGTGATAAGTTTGAAACGCTAAATCATCATTGCCCGCTTGAACTGCTGCTTGTGCTTTGAGATCTAGTAAACGAAGTAAGTCAGGTTTACTATAGATGTAATGATCACCATCCACCTTAGGGTTTGCTTTGATTGTTTGAGTCTTAAAGTTGTCAGTAAGATTTATGAGCGCTTGTTGCGAATAATCTAATGCCTTGTTTGCGTTTCCTTTCGCTAGTTCTAACTCAGTAAAACTTTCAAAAATAAATGAATATATATTTTCATATCCTGAATTATGATTTTGTTTCTTTTTATCAAGTGCAGCACTAAGCAATTCTTCTGCTTCTTTAAAACGATTTAAGCGCACCAAGGACATTGCGATGTTATTTAGCGTAGTTTCAGGATCTGAATCATCATATTCAAGCGACTTATTGTATAATTCTAGTGCTCGTTCATAGTTCTTTTGATCGTGAAGAATAAATCCCCAGGTGTGATATATAGTTGAGATCCAGACTTTATGTCTATCTTGATTTTCTTTTGATAAAGATTGATATAGTGTTGCCCCTTTCTTACAAATGTCTATTCCCTTTTTATAATTACTGTTTTTTCGATAATTAATTGCTAGAGAATTTAGAGCGACAAAGGTCTCCACTGGCCCACTATCCTTCCTCTGAGCATGCAGATTTAGAGCTTCTTCACCAGCTTCAATAGATTTATGACGTTCCCCCATTTCGTCATATATAAAAGATAGATTAAGGTAAACATTACCTAGATCCCTAAGTTTGTATTCAGAAAACCCTGTCAATTCGTAGATGGCATTCGAAAATTGAAGGTATTCTATTGCTTTAGAAAAATGAAGTTTATGAAAATGACTATTCCCAATGTTTCGGTAAGTTTTCGCTACTTTGTTAATCACATTATCTTCTAAATACTTCGCTTTTTGTTTAATGCTTTCAAGGTCATTTAAAGGAATAAAACGATCACAAAGTCTTGATTTCAAACTTTCCCTAAAGAAGTATATTGTTTTATCATGATTTCCAGACCTATCTTCTTCTAATGCTTTTCTATAATAAACATCAGACAGATCTGGTTGAGCATTTAGTGAGCAGGCAACTATATTAAATAAGAGAAAAAGCAGGGTACAAAAAACGTATATTAGTCGAGTCTTATTCAAAAGTTTGTTGTGGATTATTTGCTGCAATTTAACAAATTATCCACAACAAATTTACATTATGTATGAGCTATTGTTCTGTTTACTTGGGTGTTGAAGAAAAATTACCATTGTTTCCATCAATTATATTGAAATCATCAATATCAACAGCTCCATCAAGATTCACATCAGACTGAATATAGACTGATGTGCTGCCCTTATTGTTTTCATACTCAGATAAATCATCCGCTTTGATCTCTTCAAATCTTAAACCATTGCTTTTCGCATTACCACCATACAATCCCCAGACTCCTGGATCAATTTCTTTTTGTCCAACCCCTGATGAAGTATAAGAATCTTGTGCTGTGAAATCATACTCGACAGTACCAGCAACTGTTAATAGGTCTGCTGTGGCAATTGGCAAATGATTTCGATGTTCAATGACAGCATGAAAGGAAGTGATGGTAGAAAAATCTATTTCACCATCTTTAATCGGGGCATGCATCCAAATACTCCCATCCTTTAATAATAATGCAGATACTTTATAAAACGTAGTGGTTTCATCTGCGACATCTTCTCTAAGAGAAACTAGTACCCAATCTACAACATCTGGACTATATTTAGACACGCCAGACCATTCGTCTCCTGCTGTAGTGTAAGGTGATTCAATATCTCCTCCAAAGTCTTTAGGAAGTAAATCTAAATCCTTTAACGTAGTTTCCATTTGAGTAGAAGTGGTTGATAGTAGCGCCCCTTCAAGAAGTACTTTAAAATCCAGATAAATGAAGTCTTCAGTTAATTCAATATCTAAAAATTTGCCTCCTTTTACTTTATCGTCAAAGATGTCATCCTTTTCCAATTGACCTTCCAGTTGATCAAGAATAGTGACAAATGTCCTGTTTTTATCAATCGACATATTTATTGCTAATGCAAGGGTTGCTAATGGTGCGCTTGCTGAAGTACCTGTTAGATAATTGTATTCTCCACCGATAGCAGGAACGACTAACCCTTCACCTCTTACTGCAAAGCTTGCGGTGTTGGCACCATAGTTACTTTCGATCCAAAAATCGTCATTTTCGTCTAGGGCTGCAATTGTAAGTACGTTTGGTAACGTGTACTCACTTGAATTTGCAAAACGGGCTGGCCAATACTTGACATCGTCAATATCATAGGCTTCATTACCTGCAGACACACAGGCAATAATTCCATCTTTCCTAGCAAGTATCAAGGCATTTTCAAGGATAATAGAATGCTGTCCTTTGTACCCCAAACTGATATTCATAAGATCCGCACCATTGTCGATAGCGTAGTGAATACCGCAAGCGAGATGAAAGATTGTCCCTCCATTGCCACCATGCACTTTGATTGGCATCACTTGAATCTTAGCTCCAACAGGACTATTTTCTGTAATCAGTCCACCAACACCAGTTCCATGGCCATCTACATCTGTTACATCTCCATTCATATCAATAAAATTATATCCATGTTTGCCCAAGTCACCAAAATAACAATTATCGGAATCGCTCGTTTCAGGATTTGTCCATAGCTTGGTACTCACTGCAGGATGCGTAATGTCTATGCCTGTATCTAAGAACGCGACCAAAACATCATCATTGAAGGTGCCAGGGGTATAGAAGTTAGGGAGATATTTATCGGTTCCTGTTGGGCTGTCAATCGTGCTCTGATTTTTGTTAAAGCCACCATCCGATCCAATGTATGTTTTCTTATCTTTTCCTTCGCCTAGTGTTTCCAGTACTTTATGAATACTATTGTTAGCAAACTCATACAGATATATTTTCGAATCACAACCACAAGAATCTGCCCGAATTCCACCTAAATTCGTTATTTCCAACTCTTCAGTTTGAAGAAAGTTTTCTGGTACAAAGGAAAAATCTATAATCAGTTCCCCCATAATGATCGGCTCGCCTTCTAAATCCAAACTATCTACATAATTGTAAATAGGAAGTGATTGAAACTCAACAATTGGAGACAAAGTGTAATCAATAAACCGATATTCGTAAACTCCAATATCCGATTGAGCAAGAGATGGAATCGTGTAAGTGGTGTCATCTAGCATAAAGCTACTCGTGATAAAGCTATCATCTTTTCTCCACCTTACACTTGGCTCAGCATATGGAATTGAAGGAGAAGGTTCTAGTTTTACTGTGGTTGCTAACGGATTGGTGACATGCAATTCTTTACCATAGTTTTGTGGGGAAAAGGTATAGGTACCCACAGTGGTATTAGCACTATGATTTACTGAAATATCGCTATGTGAAAAGCGGTTAAAATGCACATAAAGCGTGTTTGAATTGCTTAAATTCGGAATATCACCACTTAACCTATTGCGGTGTAGAAACAAGTGGGTTAAGTTAGGCAAACTACCCAGTGCGGAGGGAATTGTTCCACTGAGTTTGTTATTATCTAACAAGATATGCACTAACGTTGACACGTTGCCAAGGTCTGGGACGTTGCCCCGTAATTTATTATGACTCAAGGACAAATATTTAAGCTTACTCAAATTCGCTAAGTCATTAGGAATTTTCCCAGTAAGCTGATTCTTATTCAAATACAAATTGATCAAGTCTCCTAAATTTCCCAATTCTGAAGGGATTGACCCTGATAATTGATTAGAAGCAAGCGTTAAATGTTTTAACGCTGATAAATCACCTAATTCGGCAGGTATTTTTCCAAAAAGAATATTGTTTTGAAGGTATAATTGTCTAAGACTACTTAGATCTCCAAGCTCTGGCGGGATGTTTCCACTAAGTCTATTATAATGTAAATGCAAAAATTTCAATTTGGTAAGATCCCCAAGTGATGCAGGAATTTCTCCTTCCAAATCATTTTTATTTAATGACAATTGAATCAAGTTCGATAAATCACCTAGTTCTGAAGGAATCGCTCCTTCAAGTTCATTTACATTTAAGTAGAGGTACTTTAAATTGCTTAAATCTCCTAGTGATGAAGGGATTGTTCCGTTCAATTCGTTTTGACTGAAGGATAAATTTGTCAGATTTGTTAAGTTACCAATTGTGGTAGGAATAGACCCACTCAACTTATTATTGCTCAAATATAAATGGGTCAAACTAGTCAAATTTCCAAATGACGAGGGAATTGAACCTGTAAGCAGATTCTTCTGTAACGTCACTTGGGTTAAACTCGATAAATTTCCGATTGATGAAGGAATAACCCCGCTCAGCTCATTGTCTTTAAGAGACAATTGCTCTAAATCTGTTAGGTCGCCAATAGTCGAAGGAATTGAGCCAGTTAAATCGTTTTTATTAAAAAAAAGATGTATTAAGTTATCCAGATCTCCCAGTTCAGTTGGTAGACTTCCCACTAAGTTATTATTCGTAAGCAATAAATGAGAGACTCGATTATTTGTCGTCTGTACACCATGCCATGTGCTGACAGGTGTGCTGAGATCCCAACTATTAGTCCAGGTACTTCCTCCTGTTGAATTATAGAGTGCTACAAGCGCCAAGGAATCGGAAAGCATCGTTTGAGTATGGCCTATAAAAGTAAACAGGCATAAAAATAGGGTAAGAAAAAATGATGTGGTACGCTTTCTCATTATATTTTGTTTTGAGTTAATATATAAAATTTTTGATAAAAATGTGGTGTTTCAAAACAGGATTTCTCGCCATCACGTCTGTTGGCGAGAGTTACCCTGATTATTACGTGAAAAACCACATCACGTTTGTTTTTTTGGGTTCGTGTCGAAACGGTCTTAAATCGTGTCGAAACGGTCTTAAAACGGGTCGAAACGGTCTTAAATCGGGTGTTTCTGCCATTAGTTCCAGCAAATGTCTCCAGTCCCAACAGCACCCGTGTTAAAGGTATCCCAGTTGTTTGGCAGGTTGTTATCTAGGAAAATACCAGGCGCTCTAATGATCGATGAAAAGCCATTAACAGAGCCACCACTTAATGACCCAGGCTGCTCATTACTTCTCATACGCACTTCAAATCTTCTAAGATCCCAACCATCTGTGCCTTGTAATCTTACTCTACCTCTTCTTAGGCCGACACAATTAGCAAATGGGATATCACTTACTATAAACAATTCTCGGTCATCTGCCCCAGTATTCCTAAGTGAAAAGCGATTCCCCATGTCCCCAGAAGCGTTTCTTCTACCTGTATTTGTATCAACTGTCAAGCGAAGTGTAACAACAGCATTCGTACCATCTCCTGGGTCAGTTCCAGTAACGGTTCTTACTTCAAATGCAAATGAATTCGTCAACCGATCATGCTCTACAGATTTCATGTAATCAGATACTGCCCTTTCCCATTTTGCATTGTTTTCTTCCTCAGTTAGTCCTTCCTCGGCACTCATTTGTAATACAGAGGTGGCAATTAAATCCGTTTCCTCCTCAGCTAATCCATCAGTATCAGCGACTGAAGTTGGTGCCTCATACAGTGTTTCTGCATCTTTTTCACATGATGTAAAGCAGACAGAAACTGCTAAAAGTGCTAGGAAACTTAATCCACTTAATTTTAAATTCATCTTTTTCATAATCTTATACTTTTTTGTTATAATTTGAATGTGAACAATTAAGCACTTAAACACGTTATGCGTTAACCGTAAAGAACTTGAGTTATAGAAAGGTGTGCTCAGTTTTACCTAAAACCACAACATCTAACTGCTTATTTATTCGTTAATAATTGTTTTGCTGAAGTAGCAATTTTGCTTTGTCGATATACAGGAGGCCTCCATGATGATCTTCAAATTGTTTTATTTTAATGATTCGTTTTGTTCAACAAGTATGATTCGTTATGCTTGTTTGCTTATATATGTTTGTCGAACTTTAAAAGGTCATTTAAAATGAAATTTATTTTATGCTAGAGGTGAAATTTTCTTGGAAACGTAGTTAAATTGGGATATCATTAATAACCCATAATTAAATAACTTCGTCAAAGTTTGGTAACTTTATTCCTTGCTCATTTACATTTGAAACAAAAAACTGTAAATTAAAGTGACGAAATACCTCCCTTCTTGGATATATAATCATAACCACATCACAAATGGATGAACAGAAAATCTACCACCTGATACGTTCTGGAAACCGTGGACAGGAAAATCAGGGATTGAAAATGCTTAATGCACAGAAAGATTTTTTTCTGCGTAAGCATCGATTTCCTAGCTATTTCAATGCAGAAGATAAGGATGACATCTTTTATTGGGGTGTCTTTAAACTGCTTGAAAACACTAGGAATAGTACGTTTGAATACAAGACAACAGGAAATTTAGAAGCATATCTATATACCTTGATCAATCGCAGGATCTATCATAAAACGCGCGCTAGAAAACTAGAGGAGCTTACAGTAATAAAAGAAAACAAACGCTCAACTACTACAAGTGTTTTTGAGGATGAAGTATTACAGAAAATTCAAGAAGTATTTGACCAAAAACTAGGAGAAAACTGTCGTAAGATACTACTCATGCGGTATCAGGATGGCTTGAAACAAAAAGAGATCGCAGAAGAACTGGGATTGGCACTTGGCACTGTCAAAAACAATAGTTCAGAGTGTATGAACAAACTTAAAAAACTAATTGAGCAAAACGCTGAATTAGGGCAATACATTAAAGGCTTACTTACTCATTAAATAGACTTTGCAACACAATAATCAGACTTTATGCAATTTACCGATAAAATAGAGCAATATCTGGAGGGGGAAATGACTCCAGAAGACCGCGACACCTTCGAAAATGAAATCAAAACCAATCCAGATCTCGCCAATGAGATTCGACTGCACCAGCTTGCAATAGCTGGCATACAGCACAAGGAAAAAACAGAATTTCAAGACTTTAAAAGCAGGATGAATGCTCTAGAGGAAACCGAAGAACAGGTCAAGGAGACTCCTGTTGTTCCGCTACAACCAAACCGCTCAAACAACCTTCGTTGGTTGCTAGGAATTGCAGCAATGCTCCTACTAACTATTGGTGTCTACTCTTTATGGTTTCAGGCACCTTCCAATCCAATGGAGTCCGTTACAACCGAGCTGATTGCCTTTAATTTTAGTGGAACGAAAGGCGCAAATTCTGATTCACCAAAGTCTGCATTTCAACTAGGTATGTCGCATTTCAAAAATCAAGAGTACCAGCTTGCGTTACCTTTGTTTGACCGAACCATCCAAGAACTACCTAAAAAGCGGGCTGCCGCACAATTTTTGAAAGCAGATGCCTTGTTTCGACTAGGCAGAAAAGCGGAGGCTAAAGCAGTATTAAGTGGAATACTGAAGGCTGATGACTCTCGATTACATTGGGTGGCAAATCAAGCGTTAGAGAAATTGCAATGATTTTCTTCAGATGAAGGATAGGTAAAACCTTGCTGCTCAAAAAAAAATGGCTGCCAATGGACAGCCATTACGTTTATCTGTTTTTTGTTCTAATAATTTAACGATTACAAATTCTTTTCATTTCCTTCGAAATTCTTCCATCGATATTTGGTAGCTTTAGTGTTCGAAGTTCCCTTCAATTCTTACTTATCAATCGTGCCAAAAAGATTCCGATTATTCCAAGTTTCGCTTCGATCTGCTGCATTCACAGTACCATCTAACGTCACATCTTGCAGTAAATAACCAGTCTGGTTTCTGTAGTTCCAAGTGGTACTTCTGTCAGACGCATTGACTATATTATTGTTATCGGCATCACCCGAAATCAGACCCCAGAGCGCTGGTGTAAGCTCTTTCCTTGCCCCATTGCCATAGGTTGCCATACTCGGTGAGGTAAAATCAATCATTGTAGGAACACCGTTAAAAGCAACTGGGGTAGCAGTCATCACCGGTAGATGATTCCGATGAATGATTGATAAATAATAAGAATCATGTGGCAAACTGAATGAGAAAACGTTTGTTTTACGACCATTTTCAATGGTGACGACATCTCCATCCTGCTCCAACAACATAACCGTGTGGTATTCTATGATAGAAGGATCGTTTTTATCACGGATCTGAACAAGTACCCAATCAACAATGTCATCATTTGTTCCATTCCCAGATAGTTCTGCAGCGCTAGTGGTCTGGCCAGCATTAGTCATCAGACTATAGCCTAATCCTGTGTACGGTTCAGCTAGAGGAAGTAAACCATTTTCCTTGAGATCATCAGCCATAAAGCTACCTGAAAAAGGGCCTTCTAGCAATGCTTTCGCGGATCCACAAATCTCATTAGTAGGATTCATGGTAATGGAAACAATTCCTGATCGTAAAGAAGTACATCCATCAACAGTTACCTCACACTCATAATCAGTGTCATTCGTTGGTGCAACAACTGGATTTTGTAGATTAGAAATAGGAACATTAGTTCCAGCGACATACCAAGCATAGTTAATCGTTGTCCCTGTTGTATTGGTAAACCCTTGCAAACTGACAGCACTTCCAGCACAAATACTTGTACTACCAAAGGCAGTCACATCTGGTCCTGCAGTCACTGTAATCGTAGAAGCTCCCGATGCTGAACAGCCCGTAACTTGGTCAGTATAGTCATAGGTCAATGTTTGAGTTGCTAGAACTGTTGAAGAAGGATCAAAGCTTCTTGGCAAAATAGAAATCGCATTAATTTTCGGATTTTGAACAACCGCAGTCAAGTCAATATCAATACTTCCATCTGTAACGGTTGCCGTATAAGTTACAAGGGCAGCTGTGTTAGCACCTGCTGTCGCAAAAATATCATAATTAGAGGCTAATGTGTTTCCTTCTACCTCTATGTCAAAGACACGGACTCCTGCAGTATGAGCAGTTGGCCAAGCTTCTGCAAAATGAAGTTGTACATAATAATCACCATTCGTTACAGGAATATCATATTCAAGACTACCCGAATTGTTTCGTTCTGTGCGATAAAGAGGCTCAAAAGCTGAATTTTCTATTGCTGTATTCGGTGGGTATGAATAAGGCGTTCCTCCATTATTATACACATCTGCAAGCCAGTTAATCCCTGCTAAGCTCATTGCAGGACCGCCTGCATTGATATAGACAGCGTTTCCGACAACACCATTCCCTGTCCATTCACCACCTTCTGGAGTTGCGGATAATGAAACGAGCCCATTTGTCTGACAAACAGATGAGTTTGGAGGCATCACAACGGTTGGTGGAACAGCAGTAATCGTTGAAATGACTGGTGTACTGAATTGCTCACATCCATTTCTAGAAACTCGAATTCTATGAGGCTGATTAATATTAGTAGATGTGATTAACAACGTGGTCGTTTCTCCTGTTTCTCCTACGACATCAATCCAGTTCTGGTCAGTATCCTTGTATTGCCATTGAAAGGTATCCGAAGGATCTGGATTGGTTACTGTTGCTTCAAACTCCGCGCCTGAAGCACATGAACCACTAGCAACTGTTGATACAAACGTACCATTTTCAGTTCTTATATAATCGATCGTGGTATGCACTCTTGCTGTAGCAGAGGAAGGCATATCAAATCGGAGTTTAGTAATATTAGCGGTGGTCCAAGCAGGGTCATTAGACATATCGAATACAGCGACATCCCACTCCTCAGATGTAGAGGCGTAATAATAGGAAGCTGACCTTGTCGCATCGAAGGTAGGATTTGCAGCTGTAGCCCAAAATAAATCTACGTTTTGAGCACGTTGTGATTTAAATCGAACATGAATTTCTGAAAAATCAGTTCCTTGAAAATCGAGGCCAGTTTTTTCAATTCTTGGATCCGTTTGAAAATCGACTCTCATGACCCAGTTTTCTCTAGAGGTAAAGTTTTGAGCGGTGACATTATGTTTTGACCATCCTAAATCGGAAGTCGTAAAATCAAACCCTAAGTCAGCAGCATCACTTGGGTTTCTGCACTGTGTTAACTCATCTTCGTCAATTATTCCATCACCATCACTATCTCCTTGTCCAGTACCTAGGGTAATTTCATGGATGTTAATCAATGTTGGAGAAGGACCGTTTCCAATTTTCTTATCTTCATAAAAACGAAGAAGAATTTGATTCACATCCCAAAGTTTTGAAGGAAGTCCTGCTAGTGAAAGGGTGTTATTTCCATTATTCAAGAGTCCAAGATAATGATAGGTGGTTTCATCTCTAATCCAAACTTGAGGAGCCCAATTGCCTCCAAAATTAATGTTAAGTGTTGGTGCACCGGTCCATACTTGGTGGCCAATGTTTAACTTGTAATCGGTATATTCAATGGTATTATCATTATCACTATAAACACTGAAGACATTAAATTCATTATTTCCCGAAGCAGTAATTGTACTTAGTGGTAAATCTCCACTTTGCGAAAGTGAACCACGGCTATCAACACCAGTGTTATATTCAGCAATAGGAACTGCTTTTTGATTGTACCAAGATTCTGCAAGTGCATCGGTCCAAATTACATTAAACAATACAGACTCTGCCGTTCGATAACTTGTTCCATAAACATCATTTTCGTTTGTAGCAACGTAACGCAGGTAAATTGTGTTATCATCAACGACGTAACCTGTTTGTGCTGTTTGGTTGCGCAAAGCAAGCACTGAGCCATATGGTACTAATGGTTCTGGATCATTGGCTACAAATTTCTCAATTGAGACTGCATTTGGAACATTGACGATATTAACATCAACGTATTCTCCAGGGCCTACATTACTTAATTTCATTGAGCGGTAAGACTTAGAAACTTCCGTTGGTTGAATAATGTAATCATAACCACCATTCATAATATTCAACGTTTTCCAATGGTTTGCATTTGCTTTTGAAGCATCTTCTAAGCTGGTGGTGACTTTCTGACCATTCTTTACTCTTGTCGTGTAAATATTTGTTTCCTTGTTAGGAACAGTAACCCCTTTCGCTTCAATTATTCCAAATTTTGCAGTCGGGTTATACCATGCATCCCAGTCATCTTCTGCTGTTGCACCTGGTTCCCTGAAATAATCAAGGTCATAAGGGTAAACGGTATTTGGTGGAACGATTTTTACAGAATAAGCCCCTACTTTACCAGTCATCGAAGCATCTAAGTCATTATAAACAGTGGTATTATTTCCATCAGAATGATTGATTCCTCTAAACCCATCTCGACCTGTCGATAGATAAGATAAGATTTTTGATGGGTCGACATCTGGTCCGAACGTAACGTTTCTATTATAGTTTGATGTTGACACAACTGCAGCACCAAGAATCTGCATTATTTGCGAATTATCATCATTAAATCCATCAAAATGACAATCTTCTATTCCTAGGGGGCCATCATAAAAGGCGAAGGCATTGAAGCGAGATTTCCGTTGTATAACCAAGTCATTCGGCAGATTATAACCAAGCGCAATATCTTCTGCACCAACCAATGTGCCATAGTTAGCTGACCGTCCAACAAAGAGATTGTTTTTAAAGGTTTGGTGAAAGACGTGAAAGGTTGACGCTCCATTATCAGCGAAGATGAAATTTTCATAAACAGCAGCTCTTGTAAGTGTCCAAAGTCCGTTACCTTCATTCTTATAAATCAAGTTATTATAGAAGTGTGGGTTTGGTGCAACTGTTTTAGTGGTATTCAAAACATCAACAGAATCAACAAAAATGAATTCGCCGTTAAACGCGACTCCAAGTCCGAGGTTTGAGTGTGCGACGTTGTTATCAAATTTTGTAAAGGGTTGTTCAAACAGATTAACGGTTGGTCGTCTTCCTGCGAAATCATATTCTGGTGTGATAAACCAAAACCCTGTTCCTTCTGAGCCTGCGGCCACATTTCCATCAAAGCTGTTTTCATTGTTGGTAATCCAGAAGGTAGCTGGAGACATATTTCTACCCTTTCTCAAGGTAATATCATGCTTTTCAATCGCTTGAGCAACTGTTGGTACACGCGAGACAAGTCCTAAGTTGCCTATGAATTGATTCCCTGTTTCAGAAGCATCTTCTAGGAAAAAGCCATGACCAATATGGTCATATGCAACGTTGTCTTCCACTACCACATTATCAGTACCATGCACTGTGATCGCTCTATTATAAGACTTTTCAATTGTCGAGTTCTTAATGTATTGATTCGTAGCATCTTTAACTAAGTGCCAATGAAACGGGTAACGTCCAAGTTTTCCAGCTTGCCCCATTCTATAAAACTGTACCCCTGACACCTTCATGCTACTACTCACCATCCCCATCACGTGCCCCCCAAACAGAGTAGTTGCTGAGTTCTGATTTCCTTGGATTTTTATGTTTCTGGTAAGTAGACCTACTTCAGCTCGCTCATCAAGAGAAAATGCTCCATTCTTATAGGATTGTAGTGTACCCCAATGCATATATGTAAGTGGAGCATCCAGTGTAAGTGTTTTGCTGTTACTAGAAATCGCAGTAATGGTTCGCTTCTCTGCCTCGTGTGGATCGAAATCCGTTGAAGCGATGACAATCTGATCACCAACACTCCAGTCTACTGCATCAAGTAAGGTAATTTGATTGGCTCCGATGTCTGCTTTCTGGTTTAGTTTTGTCCATGATCGTTTCGATACACCGTGCATCTCAAGTGTTGCACCACCCATCACGCCTAGGAACTTATTTCCGAGCATGCCTGCATAACTATAGTTTTCATCATTACCGTTTAGGGTGATGACTGCATTTCCCGTATATCGATCAGTTGCAGTCCCCCAATCCAGCATCGCGGTTTGCCCATTGACTACAATCCAGTCAGAGGTTAAATTGACATCTTGATTCCGATTTACTTTCAGCGTACCATTGATTGTTAGCTGTCGGATTGTTACATTTTGCATATCCAGAATCACTGTAAAATTGTCCTGAATACGAACTTGATCAGCAGGTCCAGGTACTTGACCTGTACTCCATGTTCCTGGATTACTCCAGTTACCATTGTTAACCAGAACTGTAACTAGTGCTTCATTATTAAGGTCTATCTCCAGTGTCCCACACATAGCAACCTCGTCTGGTATTAAAATTTCATCTTGCTTATCAATTTCTGCAGTTGGAAACAACCAACTTAAAAAGAACAACAATAACAACTTATTCATAATGCTTATTTAAATCTGACGATAAATCTGAAGCTACAATAGAAATGCTTCATACATGACAACAAAATACATAAAATGATCTTTATTCCCAAAATAACTTGCACATAAAAGACTGAAAACCAATAACATATTACAATAAATCTACTATGGGTAAATTACGCAGTTCAAATTGATTGAAACAACAACAGCTTAAAGACAACACACAAGAAGGATAATATTCTGCTATATGTGGTATTTTCGAAATAAAAATCAAAATTTAGGGTAAATATAAAACTAATACTAAACAATATTGGAATATTTTAAAATAAACAAAACAACAAAGTGTAACAAATATATAATATTTACAAAAGTAATAAAACGCTCATTTTACAAAGAAACATCACACACATACGGCTCATTAACAATAATTTAACCCACACCCCATTCGTTCAATTACTATATAAATCCTCTTACTAAAGCTAAAAAAATATAGTTCTTTAATCTGTCACTCTAAATATAAGTAAAACCCACATGGGTAATAAAAATCCTTTACATTAATAGAATTACATCTGTACCTATCGCTTGAATTTGTTTAAAGGCCTATTTTCAAACCAATTAATATTGAGCTTATGAGAATTCATGAAAACGAGATTCTAATCATTTACAACCCTGATTCTAGCTCAGATAGAAAAACAGTTGCACACGCCCAATCTCTTTCCAGACATGTGCGTTCCCTTGCATTCGACACGAATCCAGCAACCAGCACACACTTTAGTGCCATCATCGATTTGCTAGGTGTGCACCCAAGAGAAATGCTAAATAAAGCAGATCCATTTTACCAACAAAACATTCGTGGACGTGACTTTGATGATGAAGATTGGTTAAACATCTTGCTCCGCAATCCCAATTTGTTGAAATCAGCAATTGCGGTAAAGGGTAAGAAAGCGATTATCTGTAGTACACCCACCGATATCTATAAGTTATAGAAACTAAGGAGTTAGTACTTCTATAGAATTCTCATTTGTAATCGCCAGTTGCCTAGTGGTCTGGTCAAATGCAATTTTAGGTAAATCCTCCAAATGGCGGATAATGGAAGAGCTTTGTCGACCAGAAAAAATCGTCTTGTCTTCTGCTAGTATCTTCCCAGTTTTCAGGTCGATGATCTTTGGATATTCATAGACATCCCAACACCGTTCATTGTCTATTGGGAAGAGATTACCTATTGGCCCATCAGCTTCCACAGAATGTTCTATTTTATTGGTCTCTAGATTCCAGACACATAACTTGTTTTCTACGTGTATCGTGTTGGCAGTATGATCATAGTCAATTTCATTCGATTCAAGCAGGATCACCTTAGAATCATTTAAGAAGGTTGCTGCTTGAAGCTCCCCTGCATCTAATTCTGCTTGCTTACCCTTATCTAACAATGTTGCATCGTGAAAGCCCTGCTCAAGATCAAACGCTTCTACGACGTCCCAAGGATGCCATACCCAACCTTTACTCAGTAAATACTTGTTGTCTGGGCTGACCTCAAACCTAGAATGAAACACATCAACTGGTGCACGTTCTTCTGTATCCGTTATCAGTATTCCTGTCTCCACATCTTCGATATCAATCCTGCAATACTCTTTTGGACAATGCACTAGATAAGTCCTTCCCTTGTAATCCCAAAAGACTGCAGGAAACTCGTATACTTCCGACTGATAATAGCTTCTATTTATCTCTCGCAACAGTTCACCATCTTTCAGCAACAAGCCTTTTGTGCCTAGTTTCTGATAAATCAATGCGTATCTCCCACAAGAAGAAGAAATTGAGCCATCACACACAAAACCAAAATGGTATTTATGAAGTTGCGTTTCTGTACCCTCTAGACTGTATGCTTTACCTGCTGAATTCCAATCTACCACTTTTCCATCATACCAATCCAGCGTTCCGATATAGGTATCTTTTATTGTTTGTCTTTTCATTTTTTCAATTCAATATACTCCTACAACGGTTCAAAACTACAATGTATAGCCCGGTGAATAAAGATAGAACGGTTGATTAACAAAGAAAAATAAGCAGTCAAAAGCAGCTAAAATTCTGAGATATCTTTGGCTTCGACGAAGCACCGCACCTATCCCCAAACCTTCCTGGAATGAAAATGGGCTATATGTCCGTAGTTTTTTTGTTAGTAGCTTTTCTTTTCAATACAATAAAAATCCTTATTGTTTTTGTAAGGATAAAAACTTATAAACTCTTTACTTTCGTTATCTAATTTTGGTCTAGTCTGAAATTCACGTTTTCTCATTTTCTTTACTCTGTTCAAGTAGAATAAATTATCAACACGGATTTCTTCATCGAATTCCTCATTGTATGAATAGGTTATGAAGTTTCTAAATATCAAAGGGCTGTTTTCTTTAGTAAAATTTTCAGTAATCACATTGCTTTTCTTACTGTATGTGCCCTCCTTAGCTATCACCTTCTGATTGGATTGATTAATTCTAAGATTCATTCTAATTATTTTATAATCATCCCTTATCAAACTAGTTTTTGGGGGAATAAATGTAATTCTCTGTTGTTTTGTAATATATTCGACTGAACTGTAATAATCCCTACCAACTGACAACGATTTAAACGGCAATAATGTATTTTCAAGTGATGCGTTGTTTAGCCGAGAGCTTACCTCAACTCCGTTTTGTTTCCGTATCTCAACATCCTCCCAATAGGAAAATGTCTTTCCATTTTTTATAAACGATGATTTTTTCCAATCAATATAAATTGGTTTATCAGATTTATTCGTTAGTAAGAAGCAAAGACGACCATGATTGTCCCAAAATGAGTAAGCTATTTGCAATACACTGTCTTCATAAACATATAACTCCTCATTGCTTATAACTCCATCATTTTCAATTTCGTAAACATAAACAAACTGAGTACAACTTGAAAACACGAAAATTAAAACTGTCAATAACCAGCATTTCATTTTTTTCATTAAATTTTTCTCTATATACTGTTTTACAATTGATATAATGACTTATTTACTTATTAGGTATTTCAAATGATTAGCGTGAATTCTCATATGCAAATTTAATATTTTAGTTAAATTTTAATAAATTTTGGTGCGGTCACTTAATTTGAAGATTTTTAAAGTTAGATATAGAAATTTTTATCGAAGTTTTCCATTTGTTGTGAAGGAAGAACCTTATTATTGCTACTAACATTCGCTTAAAGGCAATAAGTTCCCTTGCAGAACTAAGTTTTAAATTAGTGGTTATACTAGGATCAAAAACGAAGATTTGATTGTTCAACTAATTGAAATTCATTAGGAATAGATTCTAAATCAACGATTAATTCAAATCCCTTCCTAATGAATTCTGCACTTCTATGGCACTTGAGAAATAAGATTTCGATTATTCCATGACTGGCTTCTTTCAGCGGCATTGCACACACCGTCAAAGTTGGAATCTGGCAACAAGTATCCAGTCTGATTTCTATAATTCCAAGCGATACTCCGATCAGAAGCATCGATGATTCCAGATTGATTAAAATCACATTCGTACAAGGCAAAGACTCCGCTACCTAAATCTTTCTGTGCTGGGTAGTTAGGACTGCCATAAGCCAATCCTGAGGTAAAATCATATTGGAAAGCAGTGTTTTCAGTAAGAGAATGCATGGTAGCCGTCATGATATCTAAATGGTTTCGATGACGCACAACTACATAGAATTCGCCATCACCAATTCCATCAAAAATCACAGGAGAAACGCCATCCATATCTACGATGTTACCGTCGGCTTGAAGCAAAGCTGCGCGTGTTGCAACTGCTTGGGTAATGTCGCTCGAATCACGCAGTTCTAGGAAGATCCAATCTACAATCGCATTCGTGCCAATGGAATCAAAAACGCCTGGAAGTGCAAGCTCTCCGCCACCTTCTCCATAATGTTGATACCCCAAACTAGTGTAAGGCTCAAGTGTAGGCAATAGATTGGAAGCCCTTAGTTGATCAGTCATCAATCCACTACCTGATTGGTAAGGTCCTTCAAGCAATAATCGAACATCAAGCACTACACCACATCTGGCGGCAACCAAATCAAACTCTAGTATCGTGTTGACACATCCAGGCAAATCAACATGTACCGTGTACTTACCCGTATCTTGTGGTGATAAAGCTGCAATGTTAACGATAAATGTATCCGCTGTAAATCCATTTGGCCCTGTCCACGAATAGTTTGCACCAAATATATTGTCTACATAAAGGCTTAACGAATCCCCCATACAGACAGGAGGCGTATATCCATTAATTTCAGGAAGAAACGGCTCTATGGAAACCGAGTTCACGAAAGAGTTTGAACAAGCATCTACCATTCTTACATCATAGGTTCCAAAGGGAAGATCCGAAAAAATAGAGGTCGTTTGCGGCACTCTTAACTCAGGCCCAGAGATTATCTCAAAGGTGTATGGAGCAACACCCATAACAGGAAATCCAGTGATGGTGGCTGTTTGGTCAACACATTCTATTCCAGTCAATAAATCAAGTTGTGGTTGGCTTACTTCAGGCAAAACAATTGTATCTCGAAAAAGATAATTGCTACATCCTGGTTCATTTGAATTAAAAGCCAGAACATAGGTATCCGGAACAAGGTTGTAAAACGAACCAATTGGTGCTTGGTAGGGTCGAGCAAGACTTCCGTCAAGCCGCTCCAATCTAACCTTCCCTTTTGGCCCATTGGTATAAGCACCAGTAATCAATATATCACCAGTTTGACAGCCCGTTTGTGTTGTAACGTTATAGTTTAGCTGTAGTGTATTGGTAATTAAACCCGAAATTGTTTCTGATACGCCACAGGCATCTGTTACACGAACAGAATAGCTGCCTGGAGGTAAATCGTTTAGCCCAGTCGGATGTCCAGTCGTTGAAACTAGCGGAACTCCTTGCGGTGCAGCTATTAGCTCATAAGTTACTGGGGATTGAGGACTTCCAACCCAACTTCCTGGCCAGAATCGAGACATTCCAATCGCACATGCATCTGTTGGTCTTGAGTAAATCGAAGCATGCCAAGCAATAGGATTAATAATAACGTTTGCGATAGCAGATGAGCCACAGCCATCTATAACTTCTATTGCGTATGTTCCATTTGGCAAATTTCCGAAAAAATTACTGGTCTGAAGTGGTCTAATCTCTGGACCTGTCAGAATTTCATAAGTATAAGGCGCAATCATATGCATGGGATTAATTCTAGCACCATTCGGATCACAATTAAAACCGTAGGTAACAGATGCACGTGCAATTATTGAGTTTGAGGTAGTATCAGTACGGCCACAAGCATCTGTAAAAACCATCGTGTAGTTACCATAGGTAGGAACTCCAAAGGTGGTATCTGATCGATTCATTTGACCTGAATGGATTATTGTACCAGCATTGTTCTTTAGAAGATAAGTATTGGGTAGCTTGGGATTCAACGTTTTCGCGGTTGCATTCATCAACAAATTCCCACAGGTCGTCTGAGTAGTACTAGTACTTGCGTAAAAAATTGTTTCATAGGAATCCAGTGTAGGGTCTTGTAATGAAATATCCCTAGTCTGGAAATTGTTGCATTGATCAAAAACCTGTATTCGATAATTTCCACTACCAAGACCAGAAAACAAGCCTACAGCCTGTGGACCTGTGGTATCAGTATTCATATCGATTAATTTATACTCAAAGGGACCAAGTCCATTTGTTACCATTCCGCTTATATAGCCATCCATAGAAAGCGGGCAAAACGGATTGACTACTCCAACTGTAAAAGATGGAATTTGATAACTACCTGCCACAGAGACAGTATCTGACAACACTGTAGCACAGCCATCTGACACCTCAATCGTATAGGTACCGTCTGGTAATGCCGGAAAGACATTAGCGCTTTGCAATGGATAAAGAACTGGCCCAGCTGTGATCTCGTAGCTATAAGGCAATTCACCATTTTGAGCATTGATTTGAATTGAGCCATTGGCTTCGCAAGTAGAATTGGTAGTCGTAGTTGTAAAAGTAAGTGGATTTGGAGAAGGACATTGAGCAATAAGTTGCCCAAATGTAACGCATCCTATTAGTAAAGATAGGTAGGGTCGTAAAATAAATTTCATGACTCTTAGGTTTAATAGTAAGATTAATCATTAATTATAGCTATTCTTTCTATAAGAAAAAAAGTATAGCTCCCCTGAATTAGGAAAATAGGAATTGTTAATACATTAAAAAAAACACAAAATTAAGAATCTTGCATTCTACTAATAACTAGCATGTTATACAATCCAACCAAATGAACAATTACTAAATACTCAAACAATTGTATATAATGTATTTAAACATAACTAAAATACAACCTATCAATTTTTAGCGAATTTATTCTTAGAGGAGATACGGTTTTTGAATGTCACTAAGTAAGATATAACACAATACGTATATTACCTAAAACCATATAGGTACATTGACATTCTTAATTCCAAATCGCACTAGTAATTGATTCTATGTATGAAAATAGAATGCATCCGTATCCAGTTTTGCTTCTACTAGATTCCATAGCTTAATCAAGAATAAAGGTCCTCAACAATCTAAACAAATCGTTGTATTCCCGTAATGTCAAATTCTCTGCATGATCATTTACATCGTGGTAATGACCTGCACCACCAAGGGTGTAAATATAAAAACTAGGCACGCCTTGCTCAGAAAAAAAGCAGTGATCACTAATACAGGCTTTACCACGTCGTTTTACCTCCTTCAGTAAGTCCTTTTCTTTGTTAATTTCTACCAAGCGGTTAAAATCATCTTTATGAACACTTCCGTTTACTACCTGAATGCCATCGTCTCCTGTTCCTAAGATATCTAGATTCAGCAAGAACTTGATCTGTGCCAAGGGAAATAACGGATTTTCTGAATAGTATTTTGAGCCAACCAGTCCACACTCTTCTGCCCCAAAACAAATAAACACTACGGAGTACTTGGGTTTTTCTCCTTGTGCAAGTTCCTTGGCTAAACTGAGTATCATTGCAATCCCACTTGCGTTATCATTCGCTCCAGGAAAGTAAATGTCATCTCCCATTCTACCTAAATGATCATAATGCCCTACAACCATAACAAAACTGTCTTTTACGACACCCTCTATCCAACCAACTACATTCTGGGACTGATAATCTTCATCGTACACATTCTCTATTGCAAGTTCTAGTTTTTTAAGTTTTTTAGGCGTCTTTTCTTTTAAAATTACGACATGCGGACGCTTTGCTTGGAACTGAGAAGCCGTGGATGTTAGCTTTTCGACCAACTCAATTACCCCATTCAATTGAATATCAGGTGAAAACTTTAGGAATAGCAATAAATCATTCAACTGCTTCTTATTTGCCCCAGTTTCTTCTTTAAATTCTGTTTGATCAATGATCAAAAACTTATTTGCTAACATAGGCAATAACCGCTTGAATTTATCTAAATTGAGCATTTCATCCTTGTCTAAATAAATGACCTTACTAGAGCCATTATAACTAGGAGCAGAAGGGTCAATTAGGCAATCAATACCAGGCACCATTTTTTTACCATTAACTACAAGACGGATTTTTCCTTTAATGGAATTGGATGTCAGCTTAAACTCTTGAAGGTAGTTATCGCCAAATGACTTCAGCCCTATTTGTTCATACTCCTTACTTAGAAACGCTGCAGCACGTCGCTCTCCATTGTCATAATAGCCTCGACCGTCGAAGTGCGGTGAGCAAAGTGTATCCACAATAGAACGTGCATACTCCATGTCTTGTGAATAACTGGAAATCGATTGTAATAAACAGATCACTATCAGGAAATATCTCATATAAGTCAGTTAAGCAACAAATGTACCGATTGCAATTGAGAATTAATCATTTTTCTAGTGGCCCTGTTGACTTTATATTCTATTATGCGCTAGCACGGGCATTAACGCGAACGTTTTATAAATTAATTGGAATAAATTCATCCTATAATTCATCATTGATAATTCCATTAATCATTGTTTTCTATTAAATTGTGGTTATTAATTATTGATCACGAAATCGTAAAAAGATGAGCGAACGCGTTTGGGTAAAAAAGTATCCACCAGGAATTCCAGCCAATATAGATGAAAAAGCTTATTCCAACTTAGTGGAAATGATTGAAGAAACCTTTAGTAAATATAAAGGCTTACCCGCTTTTGCTAACATGGGAAAATCATTGACGTATGGTCAAATCGATACCATGTCTAGGAATTTCGGCGCTTATCTTCATTCTAGAGGACTAGAACCAGGTGATAAGATTGCCTTGATGATGCCAAACTGTCTTCAGTATCCAATCGCGCTCTTCGGTGCTATCAGAGCTGGACTGATCATTGTCAATACCAATCCGCTATACACACCCTCTGAAATGAAACATCAGTTTAATGATTCGGGCGCAAAAGCGGTCGTGATCACTAATAATTATGGCGCCAACCTAGAAAAGATCATCGGACAAACTGGCATTAAAACGGTTATCCTGACCTCCTTGGGTGAGATGCTAGGGTTTAAAGGAAAGATTGTGAATTTTGCAGTGAAGTACATCAAAAAATTAGTCCCAGCGTTTAGTTTGACCAATGCCGTTAGCTTTACAACCGCCCTTGCACAAGGAAAGAAATTTCAGCTTCCAGAAGTCAACCAAAATAGAGATGACGTCCTTCTACTTCAATATACTGGAGGAACGACAGGTGTGGCAAAGGGCGCTATGCTTACCCATGCAAATATGATTGCCAATATGCAGCAAATTCGAGCTGTAGTCAGTCCATATATCAAGGAAGGTAAGGAGATCGCACTTTCTCCATTGCCAATGTATCACATCTTTGCTTTTAGTGTAAATTGCCTAGCACTTGGTGGTCTTGGCACCTTGAATGTTTTAGTAACAAATCCTCGTGATTTACCGTCTGTACTCAAGGAATTTAAGAACTATCCAATCTCTGTATTGACAGGAGTAAATACATTATTTAATGCTATGCTGAACCACAAAGATTTTGAAGGACTTAACTTCAACAGTCTTAAGATCACAGTCGGTGGAGGTATGGCCATACAAACTGCAGTAGCAGAGCGATGGCAAAAAGTAACCAACTGCTTCTTATCAGAAGGCTATGGCTTGACAGAAACCTCTCCAGTATTAACAGTAAACCCACCTGAAGGAGGAAGACTAGGCACCATAGGATTACCAGTTCCCTCAACAGACATTAGAATCATGGGAGAAGACGGCACCATACAAGGCCCAGGCAGTGTTGGAGAAATACAAGCCAAAGGCCCACAAATCATGAAAGGTTACTACGAACGGCCCAAGGAAACTGCAAATGTGCTTTCTGGAGATGGTTGGCTTAGCACTGGTGATATTGGTGTAATGGAAGAAGATGGCTTCTTCAAAATAGTAGATCGTAAGAAAAACATGATTCTTGTCTCAGGATTCAACGTTTATCCAAATGAATTGGAAGACTTAGTAGTCAAGCACCCGAAAGTGTTGGAGGTAGCTGCAGTAGGCAAAAAAGACGACAAATCGGGCGAGGTCGTTGCCCTTGTGATAGTAAAGAAAGACAAGAGCTGCACAAAGGATGAAATCAAAGCGTACTGCCGAGAACACCTAACTGGCTACAAAAATCCACGACATATTGAGTTTTGGGATGAATTGCCAAAAACAAATGTTGGAAAAATCCTACACCGAGAGATTCGAGATAAGATAAACGGGTAAAAAAAGACGAGGTGTAGGGGCGAATTGAAATTCGCCCCTACCGCCTAACTGATTTACTGCCTACTTCATAATAGGAGAAAATATGCCACTGTTTGGCAACCAAAATGTTTTGTCGTTTCCGTTTACATCTCCATTCAAATCATAATCCGCTTCTGAGTATACATTGAAGTTACCGTTTAGCGCACTAAACAATATATTGTCTGAGCCTGTGATTTCGTATCCAGATCCAGCATTTTCACTATTCCCAGCATAAAGTGCCCAGAGACCTGAGGATAGTTCTTTTTGTCCACTTCCTAGTGATGTGCCAGTGTAGCCATTCATTCTTCTAAAATCGATCGATAAGCCACTTGAGGTAACTGGTATTGAAGTTGGAGACATTGTTGGAAGATGGTTTCTATGATATACAACAACATAAACGGAAGAGTTTGGCGGAAAGTCAGTCAGTTCCATTTCTTGTGGGAATAGTACAGTTCCGTCCTTCCTTAGAACACCTGCTCTAGTTGCTACGACGTTGCTTGGAAGCAACCCACTTCTAAATTCTACAAGTACCCAATCTACTGCATCTGAAGGATAATCACTTATGCTCCAGCCTTGTCCCTCTGTACCATTATAGTTCCAAGGAGCCGTGTTAAATGGTTGACCTGAAGGCAATAGATTTAATTGGTGTAGTCTGTTGGTCATTACCCCAGAAGATGCTTGGTAGGTTCCTTCTAACCATAAAGAAACGTTTACGGAAAATCCACCATAAGCAGGAAGCTCAACAACATAACAATCAATAGAATGTCCGTCCTCTGCACCACTCCAGTCAGAAGCGAATAAAACACGAGTTCCTGTAGGACTGATCACTGCGTGCGGCTCACCCCAGTAGTTCCAATCATCCTCATCACTTCTATGGTGTCCGATTCTGCAGACTTTCACATTTCCTTTATCAGCTTTAGCGATGACCAGTTCCTGATCTAATAAAGTTTGACCATCTTTGGCGTACCCCATCATAGATGCAGCGACCCAACCGCCTTCAGTATTCTTATGAGCCAAGGCAGAAATGTGTGTTCCTGATTGTGGATAATTGTAACCTGTCGATGTGCTAATCAACGGAATACAGTCTCCTGTGGTCAAGTCATGTGCAATAATATCTCCTAGGCAACCGCCTTGAGGCCCTTGCGCAAAAGAAATTGCAAAGTGGGCGTCATTGCCATTCGTCAGTTTTCCCATACAAGAATGCTCGGTCGAACTTTCATTTAAATCCACAAAATAGTTTCCATTACTATCATATACATCTGTACGATGATAATACAAATTGCCACTAGGAGCAACAGAGGGGGCGGTATACCCAACATTACTCATCGTAAAGGTGGTAAGTGTATTTGTAGACAATCGATAGGAATAGACAGTTGAATTTGCACAACGAAAGGTAAATACATCTGAATCCCAAGACATCATCTGCACATCATTCCCCATTGCAACGGTAGAGGTACATCCAGAGACTTGACCTATATCTACAAGCTTCGTAATCGTCTGAGTGCTTACTTGATACTTCATAAAGTCTCTTGTCGGTCCATCCATATAGTAAAAAACGTCTGGGTCATTAAAATCCCAGAATATTTGCTCAAGATCTGCTGGATGAAAATCACTAAACGTACGAATGTATTGGTAAGTTTTTCCGTCTAGTAAAATGTGATCACTAATATCTTGATTGTAAAGAATC
This sequence comes from uncultured Saprospiraceae bacterium, assembly GCA_937959115.1. Lineage (GTDB taxonomy): Bacteria > Bacteroidota > Bacteroidia > Chitinophagales > Saprospiraceae > JAHDHB01. Next base: position 50,975 of record CALGAW010000030.1, on the reverse strand, counting down.
ATAAGGGATTCATCCGCATTCCATGCTTGCACGGTGCTGTACATTGGTACAATTACTTTTCCAGCTCCAGCATTTGTGATTCTTCTTATAGTAGTTCCGAAAGAGGGATCCGTATACGTGTCCAAGTAAGCTGGCTTTGCGACTGGCTGCATTGGATGTGCAGTCAAATCATTGACTACGAGTCCTTGAGACAAGTCCTGAGCACTACAAATCGTTGTAAAAAAGGCAAATAGACAGAGAATGAAAATTTTCTTCATGATGTTAATTAAATTTGGAAATTGATAATTATTTATGAGCTTCCCCACAAAAATTGGATGTTTAGATTAAAGCTGTTAGAATAAACAGTCTTAAGTCGAATACGTATAGGCTAAGGCAACCTACTTAAAAGACACGTTATTAGAGGTTTCCCCCTATTTGGGATATTGCTTTTTGGTAAGATGTGTACTTTCTGAAAGATGAAAGCTAGGATTATCACAAATTATAAAATATAGTTGTTAGTGACAAATAGATCATGTCATAAATTCACATAAAAAAACAGAAGGCATATTTTTTGCCTTCTGTCTCCTGTCTTATTTCAAAAATATTATTGTACTAAATCAAAGCGATCTAGGTTCATGACCTTTACCCATGCTGCGGCAAAATCATGTACAAACTTTTTATGGCCATCACTGCAACCGTATACCTCTGCAATGGCACGGAGCTCAGTGTTTGATCCGAAAATGAGATCTACCCGCGTTCCTGTCCATTTCACAGTTCCTGTCTTGCGATTTCGGCCTTCAAAAAGAGACTGATCATCAGATGTCGCGCTCCAAGTGATAGATAAATCAAGCAAGTTCACAAAGTAATCATTCGTCAGTTTCCCAGGGCGATCCGTGAATACACCGTGAGAAGATCCATCGTAGTTTGCATTAAGAACACGCATTCCACCTACTAAAACAGTCATCTCTGGAGCTGTAAGCGTCATCAATTGTGCCTTATCAATTAGTAGTTCCTCTGCAGAAACACTGAACTTTTGCTTTTCGTAGTTACGGAAACCATCTGCTTGTGGTTCTAGCACTGCAAATGAGTCGATATCAGTAAGTTCTTGAGTCGTATCCGTTCTTCCTGGTGTACAAGGTACTTTTACTTCTTCTCCAGCGTCCTTTGCAGCTTGCTCTACAGCAGCACAACCACCCATAACAATCAAATCTGCTAAGGAGACCTTTTTGCCAGACTGTTTACTGTTAAATTCAGCTTGTATAGCAGTAAGTGTATCTAGAACTTTGGAAAGTTGCGTTGGGTTGTTCGCTTTCCAAAACTTTTGAGGAGCAAGTCGGATTCGTGCACCATTGGCACCACCGCGCTTGTCTGATCCACGGAAAGTTGAAGCGGAAGCCCATGCGGTAGAAACTAACTCAGCAATGGTCAACCCTGATGCCAAAATCATTTTCTTCAATGATTCTACATCTTGATCATTCACTAACTCATGATCAACAGCAGGAACAGGATCTTGCCAGATCAATACTTCCTTGGGCACTTCTGGTCCTAGGTATCGGACGCGTGGTCCCATGTCTCTATGTGTCAACTTGAACCAAGCTCTTGCAAAAGCATCGGCAAACTGGTCTGGGTTTTCAAAAAACCGTTTAGATATAGGTGCGTAGATTGGATCCATAATCAATGCTAAATCAGATGTTAGCATGATCGGTGTATGACTTTTAGTAGGATCGTGTGCATCTGGCACTGTTCCTTCTCCTGCCCCACCCTTTGGTTTCCATTGGTGAGCACCAGCAGGGCTCTTCGTCAATTCCCACTCATATCCATATAAATTTTCAAAGAAATTATTGCTCCATTTTGTAGGCGTTGTCGTCCAAGTTCCTTCTAGTCCACTAGTAATCGTATCGCCACCTTTCCCAGTACCAAAGTTATTTTTCCAACCTTGCCCTTGCTGCTCTATACCTGCAGCTGCTGGCTCACGTTCTACATACTTGTCAGGATCTGCAGCACCATGTGTTTTTCCGAAGGTGTGTCCTCCTGCAATCAGAGCAACTGTTTCTTCATCATTCATTGCCATTCTACCGAATGTTTCTCGGATGTCTCTTGCTGAAGCTAATGGATCAGGATTTCCATTTGGCCCTTCAGGGTTGACATAAATCAGTCCCATTTGAACGGCACCTAACGGATTTTCTAGCTCACGGTCACCAGAGTAGCGTTTATCGCCTAACCACTCTGTTTCTGCACCCCAATACACATCCTCTTCTGGCTCCCACACATCAGGTCGTCCGCCAGCAAAACCGAAGGTTTTGAATCCCATGGTTTCAAGTGCACAGTTTCCAGTTAGTATCATAAGATCGGCCCACGATATCTTTTTGCCGTATTTCTGTTTTATTGGCCAAAGTAGAAGGCGGGCTTTGTCTAAATTCCCATTATCTGGCCAGCTGTTTAGTGGAGCGAAGCGGAGTGTTCCAGCACCTGCGCCACCTCTTCCGTCGCCAATTCTGTAAGTTCCAGCACTATGCCATGCCATTCTAATAAAGAATGGACCATAATGACCAAAATCTGCTGGCCAAAATTCCTGAGAATCTGTCATTAGTTCATTCAGGTCTTTTTTCAAAGCCTCTAAGTCAAGTGACTTGAATTCTTCAGCGTAGTTGAACGCCTCACCCATTGGGTTTGAAAGTGTTGATTGTTGCCTTAGAATATTTAGTTTCAACTGATTAGGCCACCAGTCTCTGTTTGATGTACCGCCACCAGCACTTTGAGTTAGTTTTCCACTCATAAACGGGCATTTTGCTTCGCCGTTTCCGTTGGAGCTCTCATGATTTTTGTCCATAATTAGATATTTAAAGTTGTATTTATCAATTGCATAACTTTACCGTTTCAGGAACGGCATTTTTATTCCCAGTATAACTTGTCTGAAGAATAGAAATTTAAGCTTACAAGTTAATATAGTTTTTTTATGAATAAAAACGAATGTTTCTATGCAGGCATTGACAAAAATGATGAACAATTTAAATAGGTTGATTAATACGGTGTCTGGTGACAAACAGTCGAAGTACGATAACTGAATAGAATTTTCTTAATTGGATTTTTACTACATTTACCGATTCACAAACTCACAGATTATGTTTGTTATCTCTACTGGCATTTCTTCTTGTATAAAATGTTTTACATCTAGAATATGCACATCAGATTCAGCAATTTTAAGATCTTCTTTTACACGATCTGCTTGAGGTTCCCACTGCAACATTTTATCATGTTTCCCCCAAATTACTTTTGCAGGAATATCGATTTCCTCTTTAATTAGGGGCGAATAATCTGGTAGGCTCTGACAAGTTTTAGAAAAGAAAAAATATAGACTATTCGTCTTTCCTTCCCTCAAGGGGCGTTTGTATCCTTCTACTTCTCGATCTGTAAGGTTGTTTTCCATTAATGCGGCCTTAAACAGTTGATTTAGCATTAGTTTTGTGGTAACCCCGTTTTTGTACATCCACATGCTGATTTTAGCAAAAATGCCTTTTTTCATTCGAATTGGTGGATTAAAACCTTCTTCGTAGATAATTGTATTTAGAATGACAAGTTTTTCAATTTTGCCTGGTGCTTTTATGAACGTTTCCCAGGTCCAAAGCCCTCCAGCGTCATGCATGACATGTGTCCAGGAATCAATTTTTAGATGAGCCATCAACGAAGTGAGTCGCTTGGCATGTTCCTCTTGGCTATAAAGCTCATAGCCTTTCGGTGAATCACTAGATCCGAAGCCTAACATATCAGGAACGATGACTCGAAACCCCTTGTCTGTAATAGGATCAATCATTTTGCGATACAGCCAGCCAGAAGTTGGTACACCATGTAAAAGTAAAATCACAGGACCAGTCCCCTGATCAATGTATTTCATCTCACCATCCTCAGAATTAAATGATTTTTGTTTCGCTCTAAAATCATCATACGAAAGCGATCCCGTCTGAGCAGAAAGGGTCATAACACTTAAAAGAAACATTGCCCCAGCCATAATAATTGTTGAAAAATCCATATTGAATTATATCTAATTTAGCGGAAGATATACAAAATTATACGGAGGTGAAAGGGAAATGTTCGGAGTTGTCGCCCTGGATACGATTCTCTAATGTTTTATACCAACCAAATCAACAGAAGGTATAATTAGTCTTGTATTTAGAATTTGCTATTCTTCTTCAGAATCAGTACTGACTTCAGTAATTGGAGGTTGAATTTCTCTATCCTTAAAATCGTCGTAATTATTTCTAATTTTTTTAGACAATTCTTCTAAATTCTGTTCAGACTCCTCCTTTGAGATGCGAAAGCTTCTAGGGTAATCAATTCCTCCAAAGAAAATGACTGTCAGGATAAAGTCTTCCTTTTTGTACAAAATATAATCCCAAGCCTTACTACTAATCTCTTCCATTTTTTTCATAGTTATCTATTCCTTTATTTAGTTGGAATAACCGTTACAAAATAGTCGACACCTTCTACCATCGAATTTGCATGCTCAAGCGTAGCTTCGGCACGTCCAGCAGGTAGAATACCTCCAGGTAGCCACTGAGGATTGGCTCCAAATTCATTCCCTGATGGCAAAAACACTTGATTTCCTGCACTACTTACATCTATATCAATTCGAACGATGGTTCCTCCTCTCAATTGATCCACAGGGATTCCTAATTCTGCTGAAATTATATTAATATCACCATTTGCTCTAGCTAAAATAGCATCAATATCCGTTTTTGTACTAACAAACTCAGAACCATCAGGCTTACCCAATCCCCACTTATCGAAGGTACTTTTTAGTGCAACCCTTGAAGCTTGTCCATCAGTATAGAATGGAGTTAGATGTTGATTTATATAATCTGCACTTAGATATTCACGTGGGTTTGGTTTTGAACCATTCGGCAACCTCCAAGCTTCCATATATTTATCAAAATCAGTAATGTGGTCTACTGCCTTAGCAAACACCGAAGGACTCATTTTTTCTAAAATAAATACTAAATCAGCTGGATTTTTAACCTTTTCTAAGAAGGTAATTAACTGCGCAGGGTTATCAACAAGAATTAGCAGATCAAACAGTTGAGTTGGGTTGTCTACTTTACCGAGTAACTCAATCAACTTAGCTGGATTGTTCACTTCTGCTATTAAATCTAGTAACTGCGCTGGATTATCAACAAGAATTAGCAGATCAAACAACTGAGTCGGATTGTCTACTTTATCGAGTAATTCCACCAACTTCACCGGGTCTTTTACTTCATTTATTAGATCGAGTAATAAAACCGGATCTTTTACATCGCCCAATAAATCAAGTAATTGAGTTGGGTTCTTAATTTTTTTCAATAAATCAAGCAGTTGTGCTGGATCCTTCACTTCTGCTAGCAAATCAAGCAGTACTGCAGGATTTTTCACTTCCTTGAGTAAGTCCAGTAATTGAACTGGATCTTTTACTTCAGCCAATAAATCAAGCAATTGTGCTGGGCTCTTTACTTCTTTGAGCAAATCAAGCAATTGTGCAGGATTCTTAACTTCTGCTAATAAATCAAGTAATTGCGCTGGGTTCTTCACTTCTTTGAGCAGATCGAGCAATTGAACAGGATCCTTTACTTCAGCGAGTAGATCGAGTAATTGTGCTGGACTTTTTACCTCTCCTAATAGCTCCAGCAACTGTGCAGGGCTCTTCACTTCTTTCAACAAATCAAGCAATTGAGCTGGATTCTTGACTTCTCCTAACAAATCCAACAATGTCGCAGGATTTTTCACTTCATTCAACAAATCTAATAGTGTTGCTGGACTCTTCACTTCTTTCAACAAATCAAGCAATTGTGCTGGACTTTTCACCTCATTCAATAAATCAAGCAACTGTACTGGACTCTTCACTTCTTTTAAGAGATCGAGTAATTGTGCCGGACTCTTCACTTCCGTTAGTAATTCTAACAACTGCGTCGGGTTCTTAACTTCCTTCAGAAGATCGATTAGCAGTGCTGGATTTTTCACCTCTCTTAATAAGTCAAGCAGCTTGGCGGGACTTCTTACTTCTTTGAGTAGATCAAGTAACTGTGCAGGGCTCTTCACCTCTGCCAACAAGTCGAGTAGTCTTGCAGGGCTCTTTACTTCTTTTAATAGATCCAACAATTGTACTGGGCTCTTCACTTCTTGTAGTAATTCAAGTAGTTTTGCAGGACTTCTAACTTCTCTTATCAGATCAAGCAATTGTGCAGGATTCTTGACTTCGCCTAACAACTCCAGTAGTTTTGCAGGATTTGTTACTTCTTTTAATAAATCGAGCAACTGGGCAGGGTTCTTCACCTCTTTTAATAAATCCAACAGTGTAGCTGGACTCCTTACTTGTTTTAGTAAATCAACCAACTGTGCTGGATTATTAACTTCTTTTAGCAGATCGAGCAGTTTTGCTGGACTTTTCACGGTTTGCAACAACTCTAGTAATTGTTGTGGGTTATTTACTTCACCAAGTAGCTCAATCAACTTAGCAGGATTCGTGACTTCCCCTAATAATGCAAGCAATTGTCTTGGTTTTGAAACATGTTCCAATAACTGAATTAGGTCTGCAGGACCATCTACTTTACCTAAGAGATTAATGAGTGTATTAGGATTCTCCACCTTACTTAAAAGCAATAGAAGATCGTCTACTTTAGGAACCGTTGTAACAAGTTCAATCAATTTATTAATCGGCTTAATTCGTTGTACCAATTGAACCACTTTCGCGGGTACCCGTATTTTAGTAACAACAAAGATCAAACTGTCTAAACCTCTTAGGTCAGGAATTAGTTTTAAGATTGCAGTTGGAGGGAATTTGAGATCCCTTACAAGTTTTAACAACTGATTAGGCACAGGGAACTTTCTAATTAACCTTAAGAGTGTTCCAGGTTCGCTAATGTTATCCAACAACGCTATTAATTTTGGAACATCAGAAACCTCGTCAAGTAATTGATTGACCTTCCCTAAGTCTTTAACTTTATCTAATAATCTTAGAACATCATTGACATCGCCAGCTTTGTCTACAGCTGAAAACAACTTTGCTGGATCATCTACATATTTTAATAACCCACCAAGATCACTTACTTCATCCAAGAGTTTTACTAATCTATTAATGTCACCCGCTTTATCTAACAAACCAATGACTTTCGGGGCATCAAATGCTCTTCTAAATAAACGCGCTAATGCAGCTCCATCTTCTATTCGTCTAACATAGGAAAGCGCTTTAGTAACATCTGTTACCTTATCAAGAATTGGGAGGAATCTGGATACACCACCGACTCTGCTGAGCAGACTAGTAAATCGTCCCATTCTTCCTGACCAAGCCACTAGTCGAACGCCGACCCCTGTTCCTGCAAAGGCAGTAACCAACTCAAATAGCCCGCGGCCGACAAGTCTTCCACGTTCTCTTGGTGTCAACCCTTCTCCTGTAATTGCTTGGTAAAAATAGTAGGCTGCAAAGGCGAGACCAATCACAAGTCCTATGACGATGAGTACACCCAACCAACCTACAGCGGCAAGAGCAACTACAATAATTATAATGACAATTAGGAGTAACCAACCAAGTGGTGTTTTGAGTAGATCCCAAAGCCCCGTAAAGATAGCTTTGATAGACTCCCAAATACCTTCTAGGACACCGAGGAAGAAGGAACCAATATCTGATAGTGCGTCCCATGCTCGATCTAACAAGCCTCTATCCTTATTATTTAACTGTCCAAAAGCATCATCTAGTTTACCCGAGAAGTCACTGACTGCTTCCTCTTGTGCTTCTTCAGTTTTTTCAACTTTCTCATGGACTTCTTCTTCCTTCTCACCTATTTGCTCAGCCCATTGTTCTTCTGCACTACTGATTCGATCCTCAAATTCAGGCTCTATTTCTGGACAAACAGCTTCCATCTTCTCGATGACTTCATCTGCAAACTCATCAATTTCTTCTATTTTTTCGTCTTTCGACTTGTTGGATTCTGTTTCAAGCTCTTCTTTGGTTTCGGTCAACAATTCATCAACGGCGTCAACCAATTTGCCCATTTCTTCTTCCACCTTAGTGGTATGTTCAGTGATAGAGGGAGCAAGTTCTTCTAAGTAAGCAGAAACTTCAGCTTCATGATCTGTGATAGCTGCTGAGAGGTCAGCTTCAGCCTGTTCAAGTTCCTCTGGATGCCAACCGATTTCCTCTAGATCCTTTACAAATTGGTCAATGTCTTCAATCGTTTTCGTCTCCTGTTCATCTAATACTTGATCAGCCTCCTTCTTAAGTTTATCTAGTGTTTCCTTAGCGGCATCACCCAAGCCTGTAAGCCCGTCATTTGTTTCAGTTTGACCGTCATCTAGTGCTGTGATCACCTCGTCAATCTCCTCACCAAAAGAAGTTAGAAAATCATCTACATTGGTCGTCACTTCTTCTTTAAACTCGTCTCTACTTTTTTCTAAGCCCTCTTTACCTTCTTTTCTGGTTTCCTCAAATTCCTCAGCACTATCAACTGCCTCCTTATTAATTTCAGTGTAAAGGGTATCACCATCTATTCGGATATATCTTGCTGCTTCAGCACCACTATGACGAATTTCTTCTTTAATAGTACCTGAATTAGAAGAAGCTTGGCTTCTCAAATCCTCATAGCCTTCTTTGTGTGTATAGTTGCTAGCGGTTGTTGAGATAGCTGTGTCTATTCTTCCAGCATTCGTTTCACTTGAAGATATGACTCCTGTTGCCTCAATATCGCAGAATCCTTTTATTTCAGTTGCTTTTTCATCTCCACTACCGATCAAGTCTTCTTTTTTCTGATCCACTAAATCATTTAGATTGCCTAATTCAGTTGTATAGACTCCTCTGACATCACTAATTTTGGTGGAACGGTGACTCTTAAGTTCAGTGTTGATATCACGCTTAATTTGTCGAATATCGTTCTTAGTCGTACTAATGATTCTAGTCAAGTCAGCCTTAGCCGATGTAACGGCTGCATCAATTTTTCCTTTTTCAGCATCAATATCAGCTTGAAGATCTGCTTTGTTAGAAGTGGTTTTAGCTTTTACGTCAGCTTTGGCAGTTTCAGCATCACTTAAAAACTGTTTGTATCGAACATATAAATGATCATATCCACCAGCTCCTTGTCGTTGAACGACTTGTTTTCGTTGTGCGATTGCTCTAACACGCGATAAATTTAATTTTTTTCGTTCGATTCTTGATGAATCATCTGGTGCTCGATGATCAGCAGCTCTTCTTCCTGCTTCATCTGCCTCTTTCTCCAACCTAGCATCAGCATTTAAGTTGATACCGTCGATTTCTACTTCTGACTTAACTACCCCTTTTGCTTGTTGAATGATGTGACTCAACTCATGTCCGATCAACTCAATTCCTGACCGGGTATGTGGATTAAACTGACCAGGCGCGAAATGAATGTTTAGTCCTTGTGTAAAGGCTTGAGCATGGAGATCAACTGCTTTCCTACTATTCTTAATAATTTTAACATCAGAAAAGTCCGTTTTAAATGCACTCTCCATTTTGTTCATTAGAGCAGTGGGGATTTCGTTTGCTCTAGGGTGTTTGAACTGTTTCCCTTTTTTCTTATTTAGCTTAGCGGTTTTGCTGTTATCTCTGAACTGATCAGCCTTTGACTTTTCAGGTTTGTTCGCTTTAATGGATTTGAAAGGATCGGCTGGCGCAGTGTTTCCTTTTACTGATTTCGCTTCTGGTCCAGCGTTGAATACATTGTTCCCTTTTCTAGCTTCTCTGGCAGCGAGGCTGCGACTCTGTGCGCCATTTCCTGAGTTTCCAGTTGGATTTGATGGTGGTGGTACCGGATTTGCTGGTGGTGGTTCTACCCTTCCACCGCTTCCTGCTGGGCCTGCTTGTGAACTGTTTGCTGTGTTTTCTTTAGCGGATTCCTCTACACCAGAGTCATCGGTAGATTTTGCTGATTTGTTGTTTGAGATACTATTAGGTGGATAAGCTGATTTCGCTTTTATTTTAGTTTGTTCCTGCTCGGCAATAAACTCCCCATTGGACTTTTTTTCCTGTCCAGTCTTACTAGAATTATCTCTTATCTTTTGTCTGTCTTTATTCTTGCCCATTTATTACGAAAGAGTGAACTGTTAAAATACATATTTACTCTAAAAAAACCAAAACAAAATTCTTTTTTGAACATTTTTTTTTCAAAATTCAATCTTTTCACACCAAGCTAACAATTAATTACTTATATGAGAAAAGTTTACTCAAAACTGATTAATTCAATGTCAAATACTAAAATCGAATTTGGCGGAATAGTGCTAACTGCTCTTTTTCCGTAGGCAAGGTTGGAAGGAATAATGAATTTCCCTTTCCCGCCAGATTTAAGTAGAGGTATACTTATACCCCAGCCCTTTATCACTTGTTGAAGGGAAAATTTTAGCGGTTGATTCCTATCATATGAAGAGTCAAACTTACTTCCATTTAAAAGCTCACCATGATAATGAGCGTTGACCATGGACGCTGTTGTAGGGTGTTCACCATCTCCTTCATTCTCAATGATATAATAGAGACCAGAATCAGTATACTGTACATTTTTATATCCCTTTTCCTTTATGTAATTAAGGATTTTTACGTTGTCAATAGCTTTTTGCGATCCTTGAGGAAATGGGAGTGGCTTCAAGGTGTTTTTCTTTCTTTTCTTATCAATTTTCGATTTTCTCTGCTTTTTTGCCTGCTTCCTTTTACTTGCTTTGACAGACTGCTCAGCAGGAGCGACTTCTAAACTACTGTCTTGAGCAAAGACTGAAGATACAAGTAAAAAAGTCATGATAATGGTAAGCATCTTTCTCATAATTGATCTATTTAGTAAGGATTAAATTATTGCTGTAAAATTAGAACTCTAAACTTAAAAAGAAAATTGTTTTGCAGGATTCTTTGACGTACAAATATATGAATGTGATTATTAATTCAGTGCAAAGGGAACTAATTTTAATATTTTATCGTTATTTTGGTAAGCAATGACTTAATACCTTGCAAGTTTATCTCCTCTAAACTAGAATATATCTTGGTTTTTTATTCAAAAAATACTTTTCCTTCTAAAATGAATTTTAAATCAAAAGAAAAGAAATAAGTGTTTTTAAGTGCTGCTTTTAGTTGCAATTATTGCAATGAATAACTATTTTACATTTTTATAATTTAACCCAGCGTTGAAATGGTTTATTTAAAAAAGTATTTTTTCCATTTAGTAATAATGCTTTCACTAAGTACACTTGTTTCATTCTCCTTTGAAGATAATACAGGGAGCAGTGAGATCGTTCTTGATGTTGAAAACATAGCCATTGATATACTCAACCCCTTGAAGCTATATCTGCACAATAGTGATGGATATTTTAAAGAGGGTGATGGTCTTAATGTTTCAGTTGAGATTTTAGAAATTTCAAAGAAAAATATCCGAAAAATTCTTGGTGGAGGTAAAATGAAGCACTTAAAAATGATCTTCACAAACCTAGATACTGGTGAAGAGTTTGAAGTACTATCCCAAGACTTTGCACAAACAATTAAGTTTGGAGGCGGAGGAGCAACCGCAGGGAACTATAGTATCATTCTAACAGGAACAAAGCGACTTACTCCTATGAGGATACGTATGACCAAGAGCTATGCAGAGGCTCCAACCGAAGAAGAACGGAATGCCCCATACGACATGGTCAGAATAGAAACCATGTTTATTGGTGATCACGAAGAAGCAAAACCCATCTTTAATTTCCCGATGCAGGAAGGTGACCGAATTACTGCTACAACTTCCTCCGCACTTAGCATTAAGTTCCAGCGCTTAAGTGATGGTAGATCGTTTAATATGCCACAGGCAGATCCACTAGTCGCAGAAACCTCAGAAACTTGGCGCTTACTCTACAGCCTAGAACTTCCCGAAGATGTAAAAGGATTTTTAAACTTTAGGAAAGGGAACAAGCGATTTATTGATCTTACCATAAAGAAATACCCATATGTCGCTCCTACAGCCAATGGAGGTTCAGGTATTGCAGGGGATGGTACTGGAGAAAATGGTACTAATGGATCTGGGGCTGCAGACGGAACACCAAAGAACCCACTAGCCAATCTTATGGAAAAAATGAGCGAAGGTTCCAACAATAGCGGTGCATTGATGGCAGAAGCAATTTCCGAAATGTCCAAAACATTAGAGGAAATGAACAAAAAAACGTTCAAAAATAAACCAACCTATGTAACAGGATCCACTCCTACAGTAAATGAAAAAATAGTAGTCGCACCTAAAAATGATTTGACAGCAAAGAGCAGATTTTGTCGACCAATTGGTATTGGTAAAGAAGGTGCTTATTGGGCTTATTGGATTGGAATTGGGAAAGAAGCGTTGGAACATTACGACAAAATCCAGAAACAAACACTGGAAAGGAATTCGAAAGGAACTCAAACCCTTGTAGAGCACTATGCAACACAGATTACTGAAAATGTAAATAAAAAGGGGTCACATCCAAGTTTGGGAATGATTGAAACTAACTTGGTAAATGCTGGTGAGTTCGTTGAATATGCAATTGTAAACGAAATTAACAAGGACAAGTTTGAAAAAGGAAAGAAATACCAAGCTTTCCGACCAAGCTGGGCGCAAAGAAATGTAGTCGTAGACCATGGGAACTCATCAATGCCACCTGAAGATTTGTTTTTATGCTTATGCAATGAAAATAAAATGTCGCCACTAGATGTTCATTTTAAATATGAAGTTTATAACCTAGAAAAGGTTCAGCTATAATCAAATTCCATCGCATTTATGTACACTAATAATCTTCTGTTAAAATACGGTCTAATCACCCTGTTGTTTATAACACTTACAGGCTTATACTCTTGTGACCTTGATGGAGGTGGCGGAGGAGGTGGAGGCGGACTCAACTTTGGAAAAGTAGGGAAACGGCTCGGAATGAAGGCAAAAAACCGAGGAAGACGAGCACTTCGTAAAACTGTCAAAAAGTGGTTCCGGTCTGGCTCTAGCAACAAACTCGGTGAACTACAAATCAAAAAAGAATACACAATAGTCGGGTTTGAACCTGCTTGGACACTTTTGGAAAGCAACAAACCCTATGATTCTCACTACTACAACTTATTATCTACATTTATTGTAGGAGGATACGACATCAACCCTTTAAATGGCAATGCTAGAAATGAAGAACATCGTGATGTAGCACTCAAAAATGAGGTTGTCAAAAAAGCAATAACTGCTAACGATGAACTGATAACCTTATATAGTGTTTCCCACCATGGTGATTTTGGTAAAGATCTTTTGTCTCAAGAAAAGAATTACGACAAATTCCTATCAAATGTAGAGACGCAAGGGAATATGCTTGAGCAGGTTAACAATATGATTGACACGCTAAACTGTGATGGGATATTCTTGGATTTCCAGAACATTCCGCCAAAATCAATTAGCAAATACGTTGAGTTTGTTAAGCTTGTTCAGAAGAAAGGAGTAGAACGCTTAGGAGAAGGCTATTTTATTTACCTAAGATTACCAAGTAGTGAACGTGAATTATTCTTCTCTGAGGAGACACTCACAGAGTTGGAAAACATTGTAGATCTATTTATTCTAAAAGCATATGATAACGACCGTCAGACTAAACCTGGTCCGTATGCACCGATCTCTTACCAAGAGAAAAACTCCCTCGATAGTTTAATAGATTACTACACAAAATCTGGATTGGTTAAAAAGCATATTGTTCCTGAATTTCCACTGATGGGGACCGTTTGGAATAAATCCATGGCAGAACCAGACAAGTATACCGCAAGTAAAACCCCGATTCTTCCCTACCGAGAAATAATTAAAAAAGGCCCCGCAGCTTACCCTAAAGATACTTCATTTGCTTACTATGTTAATATCGAAAAAAACATCACCTACTTCTATGATGACAAGATATCAATGCGTAAAAAATATGAATGGGTAGACAGTCTGCACTTAGCAGGTATTGGGTTGAATGCGCTAGGTTATAATAAATACAAAGATAAGAAGATGTGGCAAGCGATGGCTTCTGTATTTGCTGTGCCTCAGGTAGTAATGATGCCTACAATAGCCACTTATATTCTATTATTTTTAATGGCTGGTTTTCTATACTCAATTGCTCGGTACTGGCAGGTTAGAAACTTCTTAAATCGGAAACGCGTTTATCTAATTTATTATGCAATTGGAATCGTAGTCATTTCATTTGGTATTCTAATATTTGCGTATTTATTGCCCAACGGCATGTTAAAGCAGGTAAGGTGGATGAGCTTCATGATCATTTTGTTTATGCTTTTCCCAGTCGGAAGGAAATATTTTATGAACGCAAGAAGATGGGTATAATGTAACATTCTTAAAAAAGAAGGGATATATTCTCGACAAATAGTGTATGAAAGTTATAAAAAAGTGGATTAACAAAATAAAACCTTATGCACAGAATGAGGTTGGCAAAATCAAATACATGGTTTTGAGTATCGTCTTTTTTATGTTCGTGTTTGTGTTTCTAGTCGCACCTGTAGAGGCTGACAGAGACACTAGCCTGTATATTCTAGGGTCGATAGTAAGTTTTATAGGAATTTATTCTATGCGGTTATTGGCTTTGTTTTTAAAAAGTTGGTTAGGAAAACAAGAAAAACAAACGACTTAGCTTTTGTTCATGTACTTTTTTTATTATATTGCAATAGATGGTTAAGGTTTTCTAAACTATCTTTCATATTTCAAGATTATAAAATGATTCACGAATTGCTTCCCGTTGTTGCGGGAGAACTAAACGATTTTTTTCAAGCTCGCTTTGGAACGCATGAAGACAAAGTAGTACTTGGGAATTTAGTAGAGCAGGACGGAACACTAGCCGTCCAAGAACCAAATAAAATTATCGTCTCTCTAATTAATGTAGAACGAGATGGTACTAACCTTGCTTATGGCACTGGTAGTATAGATGGTCTCGCTCCTGTACATATTAATTTGTACGTTTTATTTGGAGCCTATTTTGAACAGACCAACTATGCAGAAGCTCTAAAATTTATTTCAGGAACTGTTGGTTTCTTTCAAGCCAATCCTATTTGGGATAGCAGTACCGCTCCGGATCTAGACGATCATGTAAGTAAAACACGTTGGGACATATTTAACATTGACTTCAGAGAACTAAGTAACCTTTGGGGAACCATAGGTGCTAAATACATTCCATCCGTTATCTACAAAGTGAGAACACTTGACATGGATGAAGGCAATATTGTTGATGATATTCCAACTATTGATGGCATTACGATCTAATAAATGATGGGATTTAACAAGATTAAACTTGACATTAACTCACATTGGGGAGTTTTGGCAAGTCTACAATTTCAACATAACTATTACAAGGATCAGAAGTGTTCTGATTTCGAGGTCATTCCTACGCAGGAGACACTCGCATTCATGAAGAATTATAGAATGCTTTTTAAAGCTGAAAAAAGTGGCTTCCGCATTCTACAACGAGAAGGAACAACTGGAAGATTCCTTAAAGACACAAGTAACCTTGATGAAATTAAGTTATCTTTTATCATCAAAAATGGTAATAACAAATTTATCAACTTTTCTAATCTTCCATTTTTGGAAAGTGAGACTATATATTATTTCACCAATCTTAATGGAAGTCTATCTAAGGATAAAAAGAAATTGCTGCACAATGGCGGAAGTGTAAATGATAGTAACGACAGTCAGCTATTCATGATGCCAAAATTGTTCAATTTCACATTTACCAAACCATTAAAATTCAAAGACATTGAATTAATAAATGGTTTCAATGAAAAAATAAATATAAAGAAATCAGGAAGGGTGAATGGTTCAAATGAAGACATCCCTTTAAACCAGCATAAAATTGATTTACGTGGTTATCCTGAAGGAAAATACATAATGAACGCGCCTAAAGGAGGCGTAAAAGATTTCAAATTTTATGCAGCTAGGGAAACAAAATTGAAGTGCTTTGGCATAATTGACTTGTATTTAGGAAAAAAGGTGAAAAAAGATTTTTGCCTGTTCAATGCAAAGGATGTTGTGCCTCAAGACTTTACAGTATTATTTGAACCAAGAAGTACCTACTGGAAATATTTTGTTATAGATAAGAAGAGTCAAATAAAATATCGGCATCATGAAATCGTTAGTAAAGAGGGATCAGTAGAATTTACCGAAGCAGAGAAAGTTACATTACAAAACGGAATGGAAGTAATTCAAATGATTTCTAAAACTCCAATTGAATTTAAAGAAAGTCAAGAAAACAAATTTAGATTAGAGTTAAGCAAAAATACTGCAGGGACAGGGAACAAGTTTACGATCAATTTGCCAGGGGCAGGTCTAAATTTGATTAAACCTGATAGAAAAACAAAAAAAGTTTTCTCAGAAATTTTTGTTTACATCTAAAAATTTGTATATTTAGTAGTGAATAGACATAAATTTTTTTTTTAATATTTAATCATTAATTCTAAATTATGAATAAATTAACAACACCAGGTGTTTATCTCGTGGAGAAAAATGCCTTTTCAAGTTCGGTACGGCCAGTACCTACAGCTGTACCAGCATTTATTGGTTACACAGAAAGAGCAGTTAGAGACAGAGTATCCTTAGTAGGACAAACTGTTAGAATTAACTCTTTAGCTGAGTATATCAGATTGTTTGGAAAAGCAAGCAAAACAACTTTCAAGATTAAAGAAAATCAGGAGGTAGGATTTACACTTACGCCAAACAAAGATACTCAGTACAACTTGTACAACAGTCTTCGTTTGTTTTACGCTAATGGCGGTGGATCTTGCTATATTACTTCTGCAGGAACTTACGGAAACGAAATTAAAGCAACTGAGCTAAGAAAAGGTCTAAGTCAGTTACTTCGTCACCAAGAGCCTACAATGGTTGTAGTACCTGATGCTGTTCTTCTTAACAGAGAAGAGTGTTATGGATTGTACCAAGATGTTATTCAGCACTGTGGAGTAGAGATGCGCGACAGATTTGCTATTCTTGATGTACATGATGGTTTTAAAGATCGTTCAAATGACAAGAATGATGTTGTATCTGCATTCCGTGATGGAATTGGATCAAATTCATTAGCATTTGGCGCTGGTTATTACCCATGGGTTAATACTACTATCACAAGTACTAGCGAAGTATCTTTCAAAAACATCAGTAACATTGATGGATTAATTAAAGTATTAGTAAACGAAGCTGAGCAGTTCTACCTAGGTGGATCTACTACTCCTGAAGCTAAGCCTTTAGATCCTAAAGCTAAGAAGCCAGCGGCTGCTCCTATGGGCAAAGCTGTTGATGCTAAGATGAAAAAGAAATTCGAAGCAGTTAAAGCTGAAATCGAAAAACTTAAGGATGATTCAGTTGACATGGTTACTTTGAGCCAAACGCTTAAAGCAATTAGCCCAACATTCAAAAGTGTCCTTAAAGAAGCAAGAAGACAAATGAACATCCTTCCTCCTTCTGGAGCAATTGCTGGTGTTTATTCTTTAGTTGACAATATGGTTGGTGTTCACAAAGCACCTGCTAACGTTAGTCTTTCTTCAGTTGTTTCTCCTTGTGTTGATATCACAAGTGATGATCAAGAAGATCTTAATGTACCATTAAATGGTAAGTCAGTAAACGCTATCCGTGGATTCATGGGTAAAGGTGTTTTAGTTTGGGGTGCACGTACTCTTGACGGAAACTCTGATGACTGGAGATATATCTCTGTACGACGTACAGTTAATATGATCGAAGAGTCAATCAAGAATTCTGTTGAAGCATTTGTTTTCGAACAAAATGATTCTCAAACTTGGATCAAGGTTAAGACTTCTATTGATAACTTCTTAACAAATGTTTGGAAAGCAGGTTCTCTTTCAGGAACTTCTCCAAGCGAAGCTTATGACGTAAATGTTGGCTTAGGAAATACAATGACTCCTCAAGACGTTCTTGATGGTGTTATGAGAATTTCTGTAAGAGTAGCTATTTCTCGTCCAGCTGAATTCATCGTTATTAACTTCGAGCAGAAACTACAAGAAGCTGCTGCAGGAGGTGACGAAGAAGGTGGCGGAGAAGAAGATGCTTCTGCTAACTAGTAGTTTTTCTTAATCTGGCTTTATGCCAGTTGGGATGATATATTTAGTTATCCTATTTTTATTATCATAAATTAAATAACTTTTAAATCTAAATAATTATGTCAGATTTTCAAGGACAGTGGGCTGCAGCGACTTTCCACTTCAGAGTAGATATCGACGGAGAACAAATTAGTTGTTCAAAAGTAGAAGGATTACATCCTGGTGAAGCGGAAAAAATGGAGTACAGAAACGGAGATAGTGAAATTTTCTCTGTAACTAATCGTCTAGGCTTGATTAAAATGCCTGAGATTACGTTCTCTAAAGCAATTTTCGCAGATGACGATCGTCTGCTTGAGATTTTCAACAGAATGTACGAGAAAGATTACTATATGACTGAAGATTCTAGATTCGACTGCTTAGTTGAGCTTCTAGATGAAGAAGGTGATACAGTTATGGCTTGGAATATTACTAATGCTATTCCAATCAAAATGACTTCTCCTACACTTGATTCTCAAACAAGTGAGATCGCTATTGAGTCTTTCACAATTTGCTGTGAAGGAATCGAGCTTTCATTACAAGGATAATACGCTTATCTAAATAAAGGAGGTACTGCTAGTCAGTACCTCCAATTATTCTTTTTCCTAAAACTTATATTCCGTGTCAAAAATTCCACAAGCAACTTTCCATTTCAGAGTAGATATCGGCGGAGATATAATGAGTTTTCAAGAAGTTTCAGGTCTTGAAGCTGAACTTGAAATAGAAGAAATTTCCGAAGGTGGTGAAAACGCCTTTAAACATAGACTCCCCAAAGCTGTCAAGTATAATAACCTCGTATTAAAAAGAGGATATATCGCAAAAGATAATGATTTAGTTGATTGGTTTACCTATTCAATACAAGATGCTTTCGAAGGCGGTCTTACTCGAAAACCAATTCTAATCCATCTACTTGATGAATTAGGAAATGAAACTATCTCATGGAATGTAGTAAATGCCTATCCAGTTAAATGGAGTATGTCTAATCTAAACTCCCAAGCAAGCGAAATAGCAATCGAATCACTTGAATTCGCTTACCAATCATTTACGATAGAGTAATGGCAATTGAAATTAGAGAACTCGTAATAAAAGCAATAGTTAAAAAAGAAATTACCCCGAGGGAGTCCAAAAATTTGTTTCAATCAAAAGATGCAAGACAAATGAAGAAGGAGATAATTGAGGATTGTATGGATAGAATGAAAGAATATTTAGAAGATCAAAAGTCAAGATAATTTTCGAATACCATGACAAAATTAAAAATAATAGGTTGTAATAGTAGTAGTTTTTCCGGTGGTACGGAATTCGAAACCTCTATAAACCCCGAGCAAATACAAATTACTCGAGGTGTTTCTTATAACAATGAGGACAATGGTACAAATACAGCTGGAAATACTCCAAAGTTTAACGGCTATGAAGATGATCAAGTATCCTTTGATCTATATTTTGACGGTACAGGAATTGCTACCGATGGGAAAACCGAAAACGTGGCTGCAAGAATAGATGAATTGCACAATATAATTTATGATTATAAAGGTGGAATTCACCGACCAAACTATACTAAATTATCTTGGGGTAGATTTAATTTCAACTGTACGTTAAAAAGTATTGCTACAACATATACCTTATTTAAAAGAGACGGAACACCTATTCGTGCAAAAGTTTCTTTGTCCTTTATCGGTTACATTAATCCAGGGAAAAGAGAAAGTCAAGCATTTAAACAGTCCCCTGATATGACACATGTCAAAGTAGTCAGAATAGGAGACACATTACCCCAAATGTGTAAAGATGTTTACGGTGAGATTGACTATTTCCAGCAAGTAGCCCGTGTAAATGGTTTAGTAAACTTCAGAAACCTTGAAGTTGGATGTAAACTATATTTTCCACCTCTAGCAAAGTAATACAATGGCTCAAACCCCCAGACATAAGGATAGTGACTTAATTGGATATTCCATTTTTATTGATGGTAAAGAAATGTCTGAGGAAAAAGAGTTACTATCTGCAGAAATTACACGTGAAGTAAACAAAATACCTACTGCCAAAATCGTAATTATCGATGGTGACCCTTCTAAAGAGGAATTCGAAATTTCTGAAAAAGAAGGATATGAACCTGGCACCCCCATTCGTATAGCCGCTGGCTATCATCAAAAAATGGAAACTATATTTGAAGGAGTTATCGTAACACATGGAGCTAAGATCAAAGAATCACACGCTTCAGAATTGACAATTGAGTGTATTGATAAAGTGGCAACACTCGCTCAAAAGAAAAAAAACGAGTACTTCGAAAATATGTCCGATAGCGATATCATCAATAAAATTCTTGGAAATTACTCGGGAATTAAAAAGGATGTCGAATCTACAAATATTAAACACAAGAAAATCGTTCAATACAATTCCTCTGACTGGGACTTTATAGTTACTCGAGCGGAAATTAACGGTAAGATTGTCGTTGTAGAAAATGCAAAGGTTATCGTTAAGAAACCTAACCTTAAGAATCCCAAAATCAAGTTGACTCATGGCCATGACATGAAAAAAATAAACTTGAAACTGGATTCCAAAAAACAATTGTCACAAGTAAAATATTCTGCATGGGATATGACTACGCAAAAAATCGTAGAAGTTACATCCGATGAATCAAACATAAATTATCCTTTCGGAAAATTAACAGGAAAGAAAATGGCTGAAGCCATTCCTGATGATACATTCGAAATGCACACTACAGCACCACTAGATAAAGATTACATGAAATCTTGGGCAAATGCCAAGTTAATGCGGTCTAGACTATCTAGAGTTCGTGGTAATATATCCTTTCAAGGCAACCATCAAGCATTACCTAACTCCGTTGTAAATGTGAACGGAATGGGTGAGAACATGAACGGCGATGCCTTCGTATCTAAAGTCACACACAATATTCGAGCTGGTGAATGGACAACTGAAGTCGGCATCGGTGTAGACGCTGAAAGTTTTTCAGAATCTAAATCAGATATCAAATCTAGTACAGGTGGTATTCCTGGCGTTGAAGGTCTATACAATGGTGTTGTCAAAAAGATTCATGCTGATCCAGATGGAGATATGCGAATCCTTGTAGACATCCCCGTAATCGCTGAAAGCGGTGATGGTGTATGGGCTAGAATCTCTTCTCCATATGCGACTAAAGATGCTGGAATTTTCTTTATGCCTGAAGTTGGTGATGAGGTAGTCCTAGGCTTTCTAGGCAGTGATCCTCGCTATCCAATTATCTTAGGCTCTCTTCATAGTAAAAAGAGAACTGCGGCTTACGACCCCGATCAACCAAACACGTTCAAAGGGATTGTAACAAATAGTAAACTGAAAATTGAATTTGAGGATAAGAAAAAAGAAATTACAATTGAAACTCCTGGGGGTAACACAGTTATCATTAGTGATGCAGGAAAATCAATCAAGATAAAAGATCAAAACAATAATAAAGTAGAATTAACCACTAGTGGAATATTGTTGGACTCTCCTAAAGATATTACGATCAAAGCAAAAGGAAAAATTGTTCTCGATGCTATTGGTAATCTGGAGGCTAAGTCAAGAGCAACCACGAAAGTAGAAGGTACTAATGTAAATGTCAAAGCAAATGCTCAGTTTGAAGCAAAAGGAGCAATGGCAAAATTAAATGGTACTGGTATGACAGAAGTAAAAGGTGGTATTGTTAAGATCAATTAATTAAGTAAATTGTCAAAACTACTATAATGAAAGAGTTGAAGTCATTTCTTGGAACCGGATGGAGTTTTCCCCCAACGTTCGAAATTGGGTCTAAAAGTATACAAATGGTTTCAGATGAAGAAGATATTAGACAAAGTCTAAAACTTCTAATGTCAACTTATCCTGGAGAACGAATTACAAATCCAGAATATGGTTGTGATTTAAGAAAAATAATGTTTCAAGATATTGACCACGCCACTAGATATTCAATAAAAGAAGTTATAACTGATGCAGTTTTGATGCATGAGTCAAGAGTAACTTTGGAAGATGTTCAGGTAGACACCGATAAAGAGAAAGACGGATTGATAAACATTACATTACACTATGTGATCAGAAGAGTGAATATCAGGGACAATGTTGTTTTCCCATTCTATAAAGTTGAAGGAACAAATGTGGTAGAGGTATAAAAGAAAAACACTAAATGCCTAAAGGAACTAATGTTTACCATAATCAAATTCCGTTTTATGGTAACGGAACAAGCCAAGAAAGCAGACTTACAGAAAAATTATTACCAAATTATGCTCGAATTCATGAATTCGAGCTATATAATTTATTGGCTTTTGTGTCTAAGTACTCTAGATTACTAAGACACTATGATAACAAAAATGAAATCAGTGGGAGCTGGGAACCGTTCTTTGTTAAGGATATCAGTATCATCCTTGCTGATATCGTCAGTGTTGATCTCGAACAAATTGAAAATCAACACAACCACATTGTTCATTCTATTCTAAATGCTTACGAAACTGAGCAAAAAGCTGAACATCTTAGAGCACTATACGGTCAAATCCACTCCATTGCTAAACAGTTTAACCGATGGTTCAAACTAGTTAGTGAGATCAGCATCTCCAATAACCTACTGGAGGAAGAGGTGAAAAATGAACTCAGCAACATTATCACACTTAAACTAAGCTCAAAGTATCAAGAACTTAGAGCATATGATGAAGGCGCTAGCCTAGACCGATCCCTAGGAATAAACCTAAGTCTACCCTATCATGATTTTGATAAAATCTGGGGCATTCAGCGGGTCGAAGCAGCTGATATCTTCACTGGAAACAGTAAAAACGAAAAAATTAATAATTCCCTTAAGAAATTAAGAATCCTCTATAGAGAATTCTATAATGTACTTGGGTATGTTGTTTTCAATTTTGGAAAATACTTTGAACGATCAATAGAAGAAAAAGAAGATCACCAACCTGATATGGCCCTGCTGATTACCTTCCTCAAATTATTCAGATTTCTGCAAGATGACATCAACAATGTCTCTGAACGATATCTAAACATGTACTATCAAAACATCCTCCAACAGAAAAAACTGGAAAGCGTTTCTGATAAAGTACATGTATGCTTTGACCTCGCTACGCACGTAAACGAATTTCTAGTCAAGGAAGGAACCGAACTGACTTCTGGTAAAAATAAACTGGGGCTTGATATTATTTATAAAACAACACGTGACATACTAGTCAATAAAACACAGATCGAATCTCTCAAAACTGTGTTCATCAGTAAATACCAAGAAACACTTAGTTCTTATAAGCTCGTAACCAATGTATACGCTGCAGAAGTAGCCAACTCTAAAGACGGAAAGGGGCTTGAATTTGACGATCACAACGTTGAGTGGCCGATGTTCGGGGAAGAGCAATCTAATCGCCCAGCAGGCGTTAAAACGATGAGCATTGGCACCTTAGGCTTTGCGATTACTTCCCCTATCCTATTTTTGAATGAAGGAGAACGTAAAATCTCACTTAAACTTAACTTCAACCCTAATAGTTCTAAGATATATGAGCGGCTTGTTAGAGAAATCGCCAAGAACAGAGCGCTTAGTTTCAATGAAGTAATTAATACAGTGTTCAATAGAGAAAAAAATCTAAAGAACATCAGTATATTTGCCTCAGGAGAAGAAGGCTGGTTTCCGATTGCTTCAAGTACAATTAAAATCAGTATTCCAGATGATGCAGATAATAGATTTAATGCCTTATATCTAGAGTTTGTAGTACCAACTTTCAGTCCTGAAATCGTAGCATTCAATCCTGAAACGATCAAGGAGAATCTAATTACTAGAAATCCGGTTCTGAAACTGGAAATTAACAACACCATTGAACCGTATTTATATTCCTTCTTAAAGGAACTTGAAATCGAATCAATTGAAATTGACGTAAATGTTACTGGGATTAAGCGGCTTGAATTGTATAACGATATAGGGAAACTTGATGGAAAACAACCGTTTCAACCGTTTGGACCATTGCCTCAAGTTGGATCCTATCTCCTTGTAGGAAATGCAGAACTATTTAAAAAAGAAATCAATAACTTCAAAGTTGATATTGAATGGCAGAATTTGCCCGATTTTGAAGAATATTACAAAGGATACGAAGGCCTTGAAGACGAACTGTTAAAAGACGTCTTTACTGTTCAGCTTAGTGCATTGTCTGATGGTCGGTACTCTCCGCATAAAGATGACGAAGACGGTCTTGAGTACCTTCTCTTCCAGTCTAGTGATGACGATGCTAGTGAAAATCTCAGTGATGTCACCGTTGACGAGACGACTATCCGAAAACTCCAGCTTATTGCCGATCCTGAATTAGTTGAAATTGGTGATTTTGATAATGAGACGCAAATTGGGTTTCTGAAAATAGAATTGAGTGGACCAGACCATGTGTTTGGACATCATGTATACCAAAAGCTATTTACTGAAGCAGTAACAGAAAAGGCAAAAGCGGATGAAGGCGAAGAAGATGAAATCGAAATTCCAAATCCACCATATACACCAGTGGTGAATCAGATGACTTTATCTTACTCTGCTTCAGCGCAAATAAACATGGGCACGGATGAAAACGAGCAATACTTCCACCTACATCCATTTGGAACTCAAGTCATTTACTCTAAAGGGCTACTAAGAGCAAATAAGTTTAGTTTGGTTCCTCAATATAGTGAAGAAGGCTATTTATATATCGGCCTAGCCGATTTACAGCCTCCTGAGTCGCTTTCTATCCTGTTCCAGCTTACTGCTAACAAAGCACGTGGATACAGCAAAAAACGGATGCCTGAGGTAGAATGGAGCTTCCTAGCGGATAATGAATGGGTGCCATTTCGTGAAGAATACCATTTACAAGACACAACGGATGAATTTACACGAACAGGTATCGTTGAGCTAATGATCCCACGGGAGATAAATAAGAAAAATACGATTCTTCCAAACCATTTGCATTGGTTGAGAGTATCGATTGACGGAGATACTGAGTTACTTTCTCATGCAGTTGAGATTCGAACCCAAGCAGTCATTGCGGAATGGGAAGATGATGGGGACGAAAACTGGCTACGCAAGCCTTTAGGCGGATTCTCTATTAATAATTTGAACAACCGAATTCCTGAAATCAGACAAGTGATTCAGCCGTTTCCTTCTTTTGGAGGGCTTGCTGGAGAAAGTGATAAAGAATACTACAGACGGATAAGCGAGCGGTTAAGACATAAGGGTAGAGCAATTACGCATTGGGATTATGAGCGGTTGGTATTGGCTAAATTCCATACCATCTTCCAGGTAAAATGCTTAAGTCACTTGAGTAACCCGAATGAAATAAACAAAGGAGAAATCAACCTAGTCGTCGTTCCTCGAAAGAGTGACTCAACTGAAGAAACAAGACCAAAGGTTAACTATAAAACGCTACAAACGATTAACAAATACGTTGGTGGACAAATTTCACCATTCGTAAAACTAAATGTCCGGAATCCAGATTATGAATACATTCGGGTCATTTGTAATGTAAAGTTTATTGAAGGTAGCAACAACGGACAATCTATTCAACGGATGAAGATGGATTTGAAAACCTTTATCTGTCCTTGGTTGTATAATAGTCAAGTCAGCTTAAACATTGGAGGTAGTCAAAACGAAGATGTTGTCCTAAACTTCTTGAAAGGATTGCCTTATGTAAAGTTTGTAACAAAATTCTCGATTCTGCATTTTTTCTTAAACGCCGAAGGATTCTACGAATTTATGGATTCTGGAGATCCGAGAGTTGCCAAGCAAAAGCCATATGCTATTCAAGCAGAACCGTGGGCAGTAATTATTCCTGACGAAGATCATGTGATTACAATCATTGATGAAGAGCGGGAAGAAGAGGCAATTCCAGTAGAAAGACCAGTAAGATTTCAAAATAAACTTGATATTACAGAAAGTTTTATTAAAATTACACGTAGAATTAAACCAAAGTCAAAAATTGACCCTGATAAAGGGAAATATGACTACAATGTAGAGGTTACTGTTTAGATAATAATAAAACCATTGTTATATGCCAATTCTCGGTAGAGATGGATTAAAGACTCGATTTAAAAATAATATTGGCCTTGAAGCCTATAAAGCTTTAATTGAATCTACCGTTAACTTGAAGGATGATGGTATTGAGAAAAATGAACAGGATGGTTTAAAACTGACTCTTACTGGCTCTTCCAAAAAATTGTTATCCTTCTACGAGCGAATGAAAGATTCCCCCTCTTGGTCTATTGGTCTAAATATGGACAATCAGGAAGGCCTAACCTTCAATGAAGGCGCTGGGTTGAGTAGAATGTTCTTGAAAGCAGGAGGCAATATTGGAATTGATAAGACAGACCCTAATTATACGCTTGATGTAGCTGGTTTGGTTGCAATGGAGGGTGTAGTTGGCTCATTTGCAAAAGGACATGCAGACGCAGATGGCAAGTGGCATCCCATATTAACAAGACAAGATGGCTGTAGAGCCTTTGAAATCATTGCGCATATCAATGATGATGATGGTAAACGATTCGCCATCACACACGCTATAATTCTTATCTCAAAAGGAATAAAAGGAACTAGAAAACAAATTAAGCTTGCTCAAGCAGGCAGCAAATGGCTTTGGGGACGTTTCTTTAATAAGATTACCTTTACCTGGAAACTAAATCTAGATGATGAAGAAGGCCCTGAAAGGTATGACTTAATGATCAAAACCAGAACGCACTACGGATTGGTTGATGATAAGCCTAAGCGTATTTTTTATCGTGTTAAAAAGCTTTGGGATAAAGAATACGAGATGGAGTCCTATCCAATTAATACGAGAAGGCGTGCGCAACACATGCCCGTTACACAAGGTGGGAATAACATTGGAGGAAACACGACGAATCCGAATACTGGAGGAACGTCTCCTACCGTTCCGAATATTACGGTGAGACCGCCAATTCGAATTAAGAAGAAGTAGCTTTTTCAGCCCTTCCTTTCTGCCTACTAAAATTCAATTCCTGTTCCAACTGAAAACAGACCGTAATCTCGGCTTTCTAGTGACTGCACTTCAAGTGATATATAGTCAAAACCAATAAACAAGTGCCAGTGTGCTTTTTGTTTGGAAGGCAGCCGAACTCCGAGGGATGAATTCAAGTGGAATGAATCTGGACCATAATTGTAAAATGTATTTAGATGTCCAAACTTAAACGAAATATAGGGTGTTGCAGATTTTTTCAAGAAGTAAACAACCATTTCTCCATAAGAAGAAAGATAAAGATTTGACTCCAGCCTCTGCGCTCCAATTCCTGCTCCTAAAGCCACTTGTTCGTTTAATCTAAAACCTACTATAGCAGAAATAGCAGTAGATTGTACCCTTCTAGGATTAAATATACCGACATTAATTTCCCCTTTACTTTTCAAAAAGAGTCCATGCCCAGGGACGTTTAGTCCCCTTTTATTAGGAATAACTTCTGATTCAAAATTCAGCCTTTCCGCTGATCCAAACGTGATTTCTTTTACCTCACTATACATAACATCAATAAATAAGCCTTCAGAAGTGCGCAGTCTAATCATCTGGTCTGGTTCGTTTTTAATTATTATACCAAAGACCTTTGTACCATCTTTTAAGATCACAACATCTTGCTCAGGTTGAACTGTTGAGGTTTGGGCTAAACAATTGAAGGATACTATTAGAATCAAAGAAATCAGACTTGTTATCCTTCTAGTGTTAATTTGGTAATCTTTTTTAAGTAATTCCATCATTTAAACTATTTGCTACGTTAACTGAAGATTTGTATTGATATCCGTTGAGCACTTATAGAAAGTCATCTTTTACTACACTGCAAATTAAAGAAAAATAAGCCGATAACAGATTTCTCGGTTATCGGCTTGTCCCATATACCAAAATACTGAACGAACTCAGGTCTAACTAGTCATTTGACTTATTTTATTGCAAACCTACCTTTATGTGTTATTTCATTCTTTTCATTATGGATCGTAAAGAAATAGATCCCAGATTGTAATTGATTCTTGTAGATCCGGTAGCTGTTATCTACATAGAATTCACATAGAACAACTCTTCCAAGCGCATCACAAGCTGTTATTTTTTTAATCGTCCTTGAAGAAGATTCTACCACAATATCAGCATACTCATTAAATGGATTAGGGATGATTTTCACGGTTTTCAATTCATTGTCAACTTCATTTACATCAGTAGAAATTTGAATAAAAATATCTCCTACTTCATGCCATGTCTGATTGGTGATTACAGGGGCTTCAAAATCAAAGTAAATTGCTGCTGAATTATAAAGCATCGTCCCAAATGGTAAATTTTCCTGCTGACTGATGGTAAACGAAACATAACCGTGAGAGGCTGGCTCATTGGCCGTTGAATCTACCAAGTTGATATTCGGAAATGTGAATTTGAGAATGTTATTCCCTTCTACATCTATTTGATAAGTGTGGCTAGCACCTATTTACTGGATAGACGTAAGATCTAGGTGTACAAAGCAGAATACGACCTTGGCATGATCAACGATATCATTAAAGAAGTGAAGCGAAAACAGTTATACAAAACTCCTGCAGTCGGTATTTACTACTACGTTTTCCTTGCCTTAACGGAAACTGACAATCATCAAAATTTTCAACAGTTAAAATTAGAACTTGCCTCGAATGGCCATTTGTTCGGTCAGGAGGAAATGAGGGACATCTACCTCCTTGTAATCAATAGTAGAGTACGATACATTACTCAAGATCGCAAGGACTTAATGCAAGAAACGCTTGATTTATATAAGGCAGGCATCGAAAAAGGCTACCTGATTACAGGTGGACAAATCAGTAGATTCACTTATGAAAACGCCATTACCGTCGCATTAGGCCTAGAGCAATTTAAGTGGACAAGACAATTCATTGAACAATATAAAAACCTTCTTGATTCAGTTTACAGAAAAGAGACGTATCACAAAAACCTAGCAAAGCTCAATTATTCTGAACAGAAATATAGCTCTGCCCTAGAGTTACTAATGACTACAGCTTTAAGTGACGATGTATACATCCGACTCGACACAAAAATTCTGATGGCAAAGATTTATTTTGAGTTGAACGACACGGATGCCTTAGACTCATTGATCGGCAGTTTTCAGGTTTTTATAAGACGTAAGCAAGCCATAGGCTATCAGCGATTACACTATCAAAATTTTATTAATTGCTTGAAAAAACTAACCGGTTTAAATCAGTTTGACAAGGAGGCTAAGCTGGTGTTGATGGAAGAAATCAAGTTGCTACATCCTTTGCCAGAAAAGTACTGGTTTTTGCAGCAGTTGGATACGAAGTGAAGTCTCCAGCTCCAATGTTAAATTCATATGGGGTTAGTTGTATCCCAGGTTGAATTCATAGTTAAGCGATTTCAATCAATTCAATATAACACATATGAAAAGAGTTGAAATCATTAGGTTAATCACAAAAAACAAGAAATGGTTCCGACTTTTTTGGGGTATTAATTGGTAAATAGGAAAATTCAACCAAAATAAATCTGAAAAAACCCTTTTAAACTTAGGGTGTTCTATAGAAATAAAGATTTTAAAGTTTTAAACCACTAAATAATGTAACATTTGTTTAATATTCTGGAAATCCCTTAGTAATTTTAATGCTTGGTTTGACAATGTGACAATGCTTAAACAATGAAGGAAATTCACTTGAAATTAACAGTTGACGAGATTAATGTTATTTTTGAAGCGCTAGGGGAACAACCTTTTTCTAAAGTCTTTGAATTAATCGGTAAAATTAATGATCAGGCGAATGGACAAATTGATGACATTGACCAAGAGAACAACGACGTGTAAACAAAACAACTAAAACTATGAGTAACGACCCTATTACCATTCCCAAGTATGAGGGTTTGCCCAAAAGTATGGATTATCGGTTCCTGAAAAAAAAGGGCGTCGAGAACGCACAAAAACTTTCAGGCGACATTTGGACAGACTACAATGAACATGATCCAGGTATCACAATTCTTGAGAATTTATGTTATGTCCTCTCTGAATTGGGTTATAAAACTAATTTCAGTGTAGAAGACCTGTTTTTCTCGAACAATGGTCAACCATTTAATACAAATAAAAGCGCACTTTATGCACCTGAGGAGATATTCCCGTGTGCTCCTTTAACTGTGCTTGACTACCGTCGTTTACTCATAGATCACATCAGAATTATTCAAAATGCATGGGTAATCCCTACCACTCAAAGCAAGCTCGGCGTTGAAATCACAGGCCTGTATAAAGTACTACTGCAAATCGATTATCGAGATACCGCTGAAGCAGACCGAGAGGAGCTGAGCAAACAGGTCCTTGAGGAAACTAGAACACTGCTCAACAAAAACAGAAATCTCGGAGAAGATGTTGAGTCCATCGAATTGCTTGAATCTAAGAAAATCCGCATCTCAGCAAACATAAGTATTAGCGCTAATAAAGTTGGTGAATCTGTCCTAGCTAAAATTGTTTACGACCTTTCTGAATCGCTCACCCCTCAAATTAGGTTTGAAACACTAGACGAACTGCAGGAACAGGGGAAATCACTTGATGAGATTTTTGATGGTCCACCACCTGTGCACGGTTTTGTGAATACAGAAGATCTAATAAATTCTGAAATCCATATCCTTAATACCATTCATAAATCTAGATTGATCAAGATCATTTCTGAAGTTGAAGGGGTAAATAAAGTTACTAATTTTAAGATTTTTATTGATGGAGAGGAAGTAAAAGGAGAAATTGTAAAACTACCTCAAAACGAATTTCCAGAGCTTGATATCGAAAACATCTTAAAAGATAATGGATCTGGTGAAGAGGGGCTTAACCTCATGATTGAGGATGAAATCCCCTACAATGCTGATGTCGTCGCTACGCGTTATGAATTTGAAATGATGATTGCGAAGTACAAACAACGGTATTTACGTCCACTTGACATCAATTTTGAACAACCGAATTCCAAGAAAGAAGTCAACGATATACTTTACTTTTTTCCAGCACAAAACAGCTTTCCTAGAACCTATGGCATCGGAGAATTTGGATTGCCCGATCGCGCAACTCCTCTCCGTAAGGCTCAAGCAAAACAGCTTAAGGCTTACCTCATGTTCTTTGAACAAATAATGAGTAATTACTTGGCGCAACTTGTCAATGTAAGAAAGCTATTTTCTTTGGATGAAACGATCAATCGGACCTACTTTCACAAAGACTTGTTCCACATTGCTAATGTCAATGACTTACTAGCAGTTCCGGAAGAAGATTTTGAGGATAAACTGGCCGAATTGACAAAGCAATTCGACCCATTCCTCAAGCGAAGAAACAGATTCCTTGATCATATGCTTGCCAGATTTGGTGAGGAGTTTATGACAGACTCCTACAGCACACTCAACCGTCAGGCATCTTCATTGAGCGGAACTGAGTTTCAACATCAAGTGATAGAAGCGAAGACCAAATTCCTTAGAAACTATGTAGAGATGAGTAGCAAAAGGGGCAACGGTCTTGACACCTCGCTTTACTCCATCGACTCAGACAATGTCTCTGGTCTGAAAAAGAGAATTAGCTTGATTTTTAATATTAATAATTATCAAAACAGACTGCTTACAGGCATTGCCAATGATCCAAATATTACACAGTCAAGAACTAAGGTTGGCAATACTTCAATTAAGAAAAAACTGAAGCCAAAGATCTTTAAGTTTTCATCGCCCAATAGAGAAGTGATCTCCGAGGTGCTTGCAAACGGGTTGAATAGAGACTTGTTTAACATTGTCAAGGCTAAACCAAAAGGATTTCAAGTAGAATTTGCTTTCCCGAATCAAGAAACGATCATTGTCTACAAATCAGATCAAGAAATTGAATGTGAGAAGGCAGTGAGCAGATTGATTGAATTCGTTAAAGAAACGAACATTAATAGTGAAGGCTTTCATCTTGTTGAACATGTGTTGCTTCGACCAGTTGTCAATCCAACCATCTCGTTTTACCTCAGTGATACGAATAATAAGTTATTAGAAAGTGAACCTAAGTTTGTAGAAAAGAATAATGACAAGAAGGCTTTTGTTGCTGCAATAACTGAGTTTGGAGGAGTTGAAAAGAATTATTCTTACGATAAAAAAGGAAAAGGATATATCATTTATCTAAAAGATAAAAATGGTAAACTAATTGCCTTCAACGATGGATTCCTAATCGAAAATTCTGTAAAAAAGACCATTAAGGAAACCGCGAAATTTATTAAAAAATTGACTGCTGAAAAGAATGGACTCAATAGAAATATCCAATCTGAAGATCCAGTAATAGAAGGAGCGATGCTACCAGACGACCCTTACTCATTGAAGATAAGTGCGATCATTCCTGCCTGGCCGATTCGGTTTCAAAATAGAAAATTAAGAACCGTTTTTGAGAATATAATGAAACTCAATTCTCCTGCGCATTTAGATATACAATGCCATTGGATTGGGATAGATGCAATGACAGAGTTTGAATCCGTTTACCAAGCGTGGTTAAGCGAAAAATCAAACGCTATAGCGAAACAACCAAAACTCGACAATCTATCTTTCACGTTGTTAAATCTACTTAAAAGTTACGAAAACCCAGATGATAAAGCGGTAGCAAAAAAATTGACAACGCTTAGAAGTGGTCTTAAAGAGCTATTAAAATAGTCCTTCAAATCTTTAATGAGTAAAATCAACCGTAAACATATTGTCAAGCGTACCCTCTTTGAAGTAGAGGTTGACAAAAGGGAGGATGTCGAAAATGCTCAGAGCAACTTTAGTAGGCTGTTTAATAGTCGCTTGAAACGAATCATGGATCAGGTCCTATCTGAATTCAGCGATGAAAAAATTCAACATAGATTAGAGTATCTTGAAATAGATATCGGTACAATAGACAATCGATTTTTCGACCGACAGGTAGAAGAACGGTTTGAAACTCAACTCAGAAATCAGTTAAGCCAAATCGTAAAACTTGAGCATGTTAGATATCCTAGTAAATCTGTAAAACTACAGAAAATAAAAGTCGAAAAGTCTGACCTAGAAGTCGTTTTGTTTTTCCTAGAAACGGGCCGACTTGACAGCTGGAAATCTGTAAAAGGACCATCGATTGAAGATCTGCTTCGAAATCTGATCAACGAAAAATCTCCTGCCTTGGCAAAAGCCTTACAGAAAGTTGCTAAAAAGCCTGGTGTTGTAAAGCGGATCAACCATCAATTTAGCAAGGATACGGTCAATCAGGTTCTCAAGTTTATAGTGCCGCGTTCCTTTTCTGAAATCACCAAGCAAACCAGAGCGCTGGAGCGCCAATTCAATAAAGCGACTCCTGTTGCTGGGTTACCGCCTTCAAAGTTCAGTATGATCCTTAGAGAGTCGGTTCTGCAATATCTGTTGTTGGAGCGAACGGGGAGCTTTCATAAGAAAAGCTTCCTAAAAAGTCTAGATAAGCAAATTGAGATAAGGACTGGAATTGAAAAAGAAGTGTTACTTCAGTCAACTTCGAAAAAAAAGGACAAGCAAGAACACAGCCTTGAAGATTTTTCAAAAAGTGAGGCTGCATTGTTAGAACAAGTAATTCAATTGCTTAGTAATCAATCCCAAACAATAGAAGAACAATCCCTTCTTACTCCTGCTGAATTAATAAAAATTCTACAAGCTTCAAGCTTTAAATTGAAATCAAGATTAGAGCAACTCAAGGTCGATTGGAAAACCGTAATTAACCAATTGAAAGTCTATATCCCCGAAAAAAACAAATCAGTGATTGAAGATTTCATTGAGTTTATTGTAGAAATGGAACCCAAAAGTAAACAAGAGGAACTATTTGATACACTCCTTCCAATTTTGGATAAAAACAAGGAGGAAATTGAAAAAATTAAAACACAAAAAATAAACCAAGACACCACTGAAGAGCAATCCGACTTAAAGAATCCTGCTAGGGAGAAAGTAGAAATGAATGATGCTGAAATGAAAGAGGAGCAAGACATCGATATCCTATTTTTTCTCTTCAAAGAAGCAAAAATTCCTTGGTGGATTCCTAATAAGTCCGACTCTTTTAAAACTATTTTGAAACGAGCCATTCAGCAATCACAACCAGCAATTAAAAAGATTTGGGACACCACACTTAAGCAAGTTTCCTACTCTAAAAAGAAGGAGGTGATCCGTTTTATGCAGCAGGAATTGGACACGACTACCCTAGAAAACTTTATAGAAATCATTGAACCAGATTTTATCGGATTCATTCTTACCCAAACCATTGCACTTGAAAAATTACCAGAGGTAAAAGATCCTTGGATTCCAGTATTAAGTTATCTCATAGAAAAAGGGAGCAAAGCGTTCGATCTGCCTCAGTTTATAAAAACGTCAATCACCGTTGTAGCTGACCAGATTGCTCGACCTGCAAAAGAAATTGGCAACGAAATGCTTAAATTAATACAAGTGAGCATTTCCCAAGGACAACCCAGATTCGTGCCGCTTGAGAACATCCTCAAAACGATCTTGCCGACATTACCTTCTTCCTCTAAAAAAGATCCCACTAAGACGAAAGAAGCAGCTGACCTGTCAACAGATCAACCAGTTACCGATGATCCTACTTTAACAACGGACACAACTGATCCTACGCTGAGGACAGAAAGGCAAACACCGATTCAAGAAGACCAAACTCCGTTAGACTTATTGCTGTCAAAGACCTTCAAAAAGCCAGAGGAATTGAAGATCGAAGAAGTTCTAGAAGCAATAGAATACTATCTAAACAAAGGAACACTGCCTCCTGCAATTTCAAGTTTCACAGTAAAGCAACTGGAGAAACTATTCGAGATTGGGTTGTTGGAAAAACCGTTATCTGCTAGAGACATTTTAATCAAACACTTGATCAAAAAACGCGTACGAATCTCTGCCTCAACCGTATTTTCAAATACAATGTTGTTAAAGTTTATTGCAAGGGCTCAACCAGTCAACAAGCCTTTCTATAACTTTACTGAAGTATTACTAACTGTTTCTACGAAAGTGAAAAGTACATTAATTACGGATAGCATAAAGGAATTTCTATTGTTTTATGCGGTGACAGCCAAAGAGTCGTTTGATGTTGTAAAAACATATCGAGCGTTATTGAAACACATTTCAAGAGAACAGTCCATTCTTCTTAAAGAGATTGCAACACAATTAAAAGCAGCATTCACAAAAGTATCAGGCAAAAAAGATAGTCAGAAGGTCGATCAAAAGAAAACGAAGAACACTAACCCAAAAAACCTAACGGAATCCATTCAACAGCTAACAGAAGCATTAATCGTTGAATACGAGCGGAAACCACAAAGAAAACTCAAGGCTAAAACACCAGAAGAGTTAGAAAAATATCGTCAAGAAAACATCAAGGAAGATGAATCTATTTTCATTGAAAATTCAGGCATTGTTTTGTTATATCCGTTGATGAGAATTGCCTTCAACATGCTTGGCTATCTAACTCCTGTAAAAACATTTAAAGACGTTCATTCTGCCTATCGAGCGATCCATTTCTTACAATATACTGCAACGAAACAGTACAAAAAGGTACCTGAACATAAGCTGGCCCTTAATAAATTATTATGTGGTATTCCGCTTAGTGCGCCGATCGAAACAGACATCGAATTAACAGAGAAGGAAATCGGATTAACAGATGAGTTGATCCGACAATTAATTATGACTTGGCCAATGGTAAAAAACAGTTCTGTAGACGGATTAAGAGGTAGTTTCTTGATTCGAGAAGGAAGCTTAACAAAGAAGAAAGATGTCTGGATACTTAAGGTCAATGAAGAAACCTATGACGTTGTTTTGCAAAGCTATCCCTCGGCACTAAATATGATTAAATTTCAATGGATGAAAGATTATACAATTCGCGCAGAATGGGGCGACAAACAATATTAACCAATGCATCTATTGTACAAAATACCTCAACTTTCCATTAATCGACATCAATTAAATATCGTTTATTACGTTAATAATTATCAATTTTAACGTTCAATTAGGCTTTAGCTGTCAATTAATACACTTGTTTTAATGAAAAACTTTATCTTGTAATGTTATGACAAATAACCCTCCACTAAATAATTTAGCAAATAATGCGAGTACACTTCAAAAAGACCTGCAGTGGCTTGCCCTAGTACTTGAAACAAGGTTCGCCCTATATTTCAATAAGGAGACTCCCTATTCTAGTATTTACGACATTCCGGCGCCTGATCTTAGTAAAAGCAAAGCCATTTATTCGGATGTTGTAAAGCATTATCAGATGAATACAGATGAGCGGTTGATCTTATTGCTAGCGTTGAGTCCGCACATTTGCCCACAATTATTAGATATTTTCTTTACCAAAAACGAATTATACGGTAGAGGCTTTTCCGAGTTTGGAGGTGTTAGAGGAACTGCTCACAGCGGGTTTCTGCCTACTGGAGAGACCGTCGCCTTTATTCTGGCAGGAAATGACCTGACGCGTCGGTTTAAAGTCATGAACTACTTCGATCCCGACCACTTCCTTAACCAACAGCAGGTCGTCTACATGGAAAAAGATCGCAATAGCGAACCCTTATTTAGTGGTGTGCTCAATGTAGGAAAGGAATACCTAAGTTATTTTACTTCAGGAGAACCGTATAAACCGAAATTTAGTTCCGAGTTTCCAGCAGCCCAAATATCCACAAATCTAGAATGGGACGATTTGGTACTTGAAAACCATACAAAGGTAGAGATTGATGAAATACATACTTGGCTCAAGTACAATAAGAAGATCATGTACGACTGGGGTATGTCTCGTATGATTAAACCGGGATTCCGCTCCTTGTTCTATGGCCCGCCAGGTACTGGTAAGTCTTTAACAGCTTCGCTCCTAGGAAAGTCTACTGGTATGGACGTTTACCGAATTGATTTGTCCAAAGTAGTTTCCAAGTATATCGGTGAAACGGAGAAGAATATGGCTGGTATTTTTGATCAAGCAGCCCACAAGAACTGGATACTGTTTTTCGATGAGGCGGATGCCTTATTTGGAAAACGTTCTGCGACCAATGATTCAAAAGATCGTTATGCCAACCAGGAGGTCGCTTATCTCCTACAACGAGTAGAGGATTTTCCAGGCGTAGTGATCTTAGCGTCCAACTTACGATCCAACATAGACGACGCCTTTTCCCGTCGTTTCCAATCGATGATCTTTTTCCCAATGCCCAAGCCAGAACAACGGTTAAAGCTTTGGAAGCGTGCTTTTGCAGACTTTGAGCTTGACAAGGATGTCGACCTCTGGAAAATAGCTAAAACCCATGAATTAGCCGGTGGTGCCGTTATCAACGTGCTACGTTACTGTGCTATTATGGCCGTTGTCCGCGGAGAAAAGAAAATCTTTGAAGACGACATCCAAGAAGGGATCCGCAAAGAATTCAAGAAGGAAGGTAAGACGCTATAAAAGGGTGCTTTTTATCCCCAATATATCCCGATAACAATATTTTGCTTGATTTTTAAGAATGGACTTTTCGGAGTAAACTCAACATTAATCATTAATATTTAATCTCCACCAAATGCAGTCCACAAGCCAACGCAGGCACCCGATGTCGTAGTGGCGTACACGCCTCCAAATGCCCTCGCCACTCATCCAATCCAATCAACCCACGCCCCACCTCGAGCAAACGCCCAGCCAACAATCGTATCATACCTCGTAAAAATCGATTCGAGCTTATCCGGAAACACAGCCCCGAGTCCTCTACTTTTAATACGGCCTCCGTCACCTTACATCGTGTGTGTTTATAAGCAGAGGGTGTGATGCAAAACGCTAGATAATCTGTACAATTTGGTAACATTGCAACTGCTTCTTGCATCAAGCTTACCTCTAATTGCTTATCACAATACGCACTCCACTCCTCCAGATAAGGATTTTTCTGAAAATGGATCCGATACTCATAGGTCCTTTGCACTGCGTCCCATTGCGCATGAGCGGTATCAGCCACTTCTACAGCATCAAACAACGCAATATCATTCGGCAACATCTTATTCAACTGAAAAATTGTTCGATCGTCTGGCGCAATTGGCAAATCAACATGCGCATAATATTCCTTGGCGTGCACCCCCGCATCTGTTCTCCCACATCCCATCACATGGATAAACTGTCCAAACCGACGTTCAAACACAGACTCTAAAACCTCCTGTACGGACAAAACATTTGGTTGACGCTGCCATCCATGATAGTTTGTCCCCTTATAACTCAAATGCAAGAAATAACGCATTTTTTAATGTTTAATGGTTAAGTAGATTCTAAGGTTATAGACATTGTCAGATCCTTATAACTACGGTTTCTAGTGTTCTCAAGCGTCATTGCCTCTGCGGTAGGTATCTTTTTCGTTTGACCGCTGGATAGATTTTCATTTTCGCTCATGATGACACATTGCGCATACTCGACCCTTGCGGCAATAACCATGTATGCATTTGTTCGCATCTTTTCTTTATTTTCCAAACAGTTTTGCAGCCGATTTAATATTGCAGTTTTCAAGCGTTTCAATCAATTCAGTTTTAGTTTTTGGTGGATTTTTCAAGGACGCCAATTGGTTTGAGAATGCTTGATTAATTAGTGTTGGACTTAAATCATGTAACACTTCTAAAAACTCATTTGGCGAATAAATCACGATATTAAATGTCTTAAGGTAATTCTTTGGAAAGTCTTTTCGGTTAAATGTGACGATTGCATCCGCCTCACTTTTTATTGCTACTGCTAAAACATGTCTATCATCAGGATCAGGTAAATTCAATTCACCAATCAATTCTTCGAATTCAGTTACATTTGCTTCAGGAAACGACTCATCCATCAACTTAACCGTTCTCAATATTCGATTCCTACTAATATCTGGCCTTTTTCCTAGCAAATTCCTTACCCATTCTTCTTGAATAATTGCTGACCACTTGGGTGAATAAATTTCCATGTCCGCAATATTCAATAGTAAATCTCGTATCGGTGCAGGATAAAGGACATTAGCGTCTAGGACAATCTTAAGCTGCCAATATTGATTCATCAATACCCCAAATTAAGTTTCTGTGCCTCCTCCGCTAATAAATCCAAGTTCTTTCTTCTCTTGGCTTTAGACTTAGACTTGTAATCCAGCAAATCTGTCAACAATATTCTTCTATGGCTTCCAACTTTCTTAAATGGAATTTTTCCTATTTCTAATAATTTCACCAAGTGTGGCCGCGACACATTCAAAATTTCTGCTCCTTGTTGTGTTGATATTACTGCATCTGTTGGTATTAAAGCAATCGATTTCCCTTCAGCCATATTCCCAATTATCGACTTCAACAATTTCAGAGCATTGAATGGTATCGATACAATTTCATCAGACTCTTGAATTTTCAGATTCACAACTTTCACTTTCTTTCTTTTGATCTCTGCTTCTGTTTCAATTAGTTTGCCTAAAGAAGACAAAGCTATTTTCTGATCTGATTTTGTAATTTTTTGAATGGAAATACTCATGATCTTCTATTTTATACTAAATATACTAACGAAACAAACGAAACGCAAATATAGTTTCACTTATTTCGACTAGTTCATCAAATTATCTTTTCTGATTATTTTTTTGATTGATGAGAACGCTTCGCATACTTGCGTTTCAGCAATGGCCATATATGCATTTGTTGTACTTAGTTTTTTCATTTTACTTTCCAAAAAAATCGTCATTGATTAATGATTCAATTAGTTTAAGTTCTGCTTCTTCAAGCTTTCGATTTCTATAACCAACAAGAATACTTTGTTCTTTTTCAGTTAAAAATGCAATCAATCCAAAGTCTATACTAATGAAATAGTATTTATTGGGTTTTCTTGATTTGTTGAATACGCTCCTTGGTTCTTTTACCACTTCATGGTCAATAGAATTTACCTTGTATTTTCTTGTTTCTCCTAATTCGAGAAATGTAGTGTCAACATATCTAATTGAATCACCTAATAAATCGAAGTTTAGCATACTTTCACTAACATTCTTTTCTTTGAAGTCAAATCGAGATATGCATGCAATCAACATTTCCTCTCCTTCATTAGAATCATTTACTGTAAATGTTACTAGTCTATCTCCACTCCAATTTACATCAATAGTATCTAAACTTCTTTCCTGAGATTCAAAATTAAATGTTTCATAAATCGCTTGAGAAGTTTCAATAGAGATCAATTCTTTGTAAGATTCCAATTGATTCTGAGAATTACATGCTGATAGAAATAAAATTAACAGTAAGAAATAGTGCTTCATCCTATTTTATATTGAGAACAACATCAGACTAGTGAATTAGTGGCACCAACACAGCGAAATACATCAATGGTGTACATATTTCCACAGTACACACCTAATTAATTCATGCCTAGTCAAATAGCTGCGAAACTTCAGGTCAATTATTAATAACAAACTGCTTATACCACAACAATTGTTCATTCAGCCCAAAGATCAATGCCTTCAATCCATTAGCAGAAATCACATAAGGACGCTCATCGTCTTGTCTGTAATGGATATTGTTTGCTGTAATCCAGTAGATGGTATTCGCCAGGTTATTCATGTCTAGTCCTTGGATGTCGCGTACATTCTTTCCTTTGATTCGGCCCCATTTATTGTCTTTGCCTTCTACTCTACTTAAGCCAGAAAGGTGTTTGTTCGCATCTTTAAATTTAAGCAACCCGTTGGACTGGAAATAGTGGTCTGGAAGGACATCCTTGTAATAGCTATTCAATCCACGGTAAACGCCTTCCTGAATTCTACGAATATTCTTGCAAATGCCACTCGAGTCCGTCAGGTCACTGCTTTCAAGTTTATTGATGAGGCCGATGTATTCCAACCGTAGTTCATTGTCTAGAAATTTCTTTTCAAACAACTCATAGACATCGCCATATTTAAACTTTGCAGGATTGGTTTGTCGAGCAAAAGACAAGATATCGCTAAACATTTGTTCTTCTTGACCCTTCGTCTTATCATACATTGGGATATCAGAAAAAAACTGATTAAACTCATCATAGAATCCAGTATTTACCGCAAAATAGATGTTGCGCCCTCTACCCTTTTGCTCATTAATCCAGCTGATGGCAGTACTGAGATGGCTTGGATCTTCTTGCTTACTATCTTGATGGCGCTGTCCTTTACCGTCCAATATCAAAGCGTCATACTCATCGAAACGGAGCTGAAGTTCTGCTTCGGCTTCTTCCCACGTGCGGAAATGTTCAAGATCAATTCCCATGGTATAAGCTAAATCCAGCTGAGGTGTTACGTAGGAGGTAACATCATCTACAATCATTACTTGAATGCGGCGGTCAGAACTCATAGTCTTTATTTTATTGGTAATT
This sequence comes from uncultured Saprospiraceae bacterium, assembly GCA_937959115.1. Taxonomy (GTDB): domain Bacteria; phylum Bacteroidota; class Bacteroidia; order Chitinophagales; family Saprospiraceae; genus JAHDHB01. The sequence goes on along the minus strand of CALGAW010000030.1, from coordinate 9,709 downwards.
CTATTCTAAAATGTACTCCCATAGAGTAGCGAGGATCCAGTTCATAAAACGATTCATTCATAATCAATCGCATCGTACCTCCATGATTTTCAACTACTTTATTCATCAAATATCCTCCGATTCCACTTCCTTTTCGATCTCCATTTCTAGAGCCAAAGGTAATAAAATCCTCAAAAGAGAACTCAGCGGACATTGGACGTCCATTATTTTTCATATCAAGGATAATCCGGGTTTGGTCTTGATTACTTCGAAAACCAAACAACATCCTTTTCTTAATATCCAAGCCCTCATATCCATGTTCATCTGTATTATGTAAGAAATTTCGAATCACTTCGCTAAACTGATCCTTTGCAATTTTAATGTTTAAATTTCCATTCTGAATGATATCAAAAATCACCTTAAAGTCCCTTCTGTTTCCAATAAAGGTTCGAACTTCTTGGGTTACAAAGTCAGGCAGATATACTGTTTCCCGCTTCATTTTAGATGGATTGAAATCAAGTATATTTTGAATATTTTCAAACGTTTCCGACATTTTTTCTAGCGAACCATTTACATCATTAAACACTTCTTCTATTGTCCTCGTTCCAGGCCGTTGGGATATTTTATCGGTCCAATTAATTACCTCTTTTTCCTTCGATTTATGAGATAAAAAGTATTTTAGGTTCTTAACATCTGAAGAAACGGCTCCTTGCAACTGTGCAAACGAATGCTTTATTGCGGAGAGGATTTGCATTTCCTGTTTCTTAAATCCTCTTTCCTTTTCTTGGTAAGACGCATACGTCTTTTTGATGTGCGTCACAAATTCTTCTCGCTCAGAAACGATTTTCAACTGATTCGAACGGTTTCCTTGGAGGCGCACTTTAATATTCATCAAATCCTGTATTCCAATGATCGGGCTAGCATTTCCCTTAAGCGCAGCAGCGTACTGCTTCCTGGCATACTTCAGGTTTAGCTCTGAAAGCAAGTACTCGATCAACACAATATCTGAATCAACAACAATTGGATGTATTTTATTAGAAATGGCTATCGGCTTTCCTTTACTTCTAAACAAGGTGGCTCGCATTTTCCCCTTGTTTTTAGCAATTAGTATAGCATCCTGATCAATAATTTTCCCAAAAGGCTGATTTACTGTCGTTTCTGAGATCGAATCTAAATCTAGCTCATACTCAGTATCCGACAAAGAAAGATCATCTATCTGCACAAACGGCAACACGTCTTCGGGTTTAAATGAATCAAAATGATGCTTCAACGTTAAATATCTCAACGGATACAGTTGATTGTTTTTACCTGCTGCTCTAAGCTCCTCATCCACATCACTCACAAAACGGTTGACCAATAAGTCATAATCTCCTTCGGCAATGTCTTGCAAAAATACACATCTTGAAATGCTAATCTGTTGTTCGTACTCTTTGTAAATCCGTTGAATTTCTTCCGGTTGGTTCCAAATGTTTTTTGCCTTAATAAACAACACTTTCCCCTTTCTACGTATACTCTTCGTCTTGCTGATCACTAGTAGACTAGTCGACAACAACATCGGTGGAAATTTCCCGGAAGGAAAGGTAATCACAGCTTCCAGCAAGTCAGATTCTACCAAATACTCCCGAAGATACTTAGAAGAAGGTTCGTCTTCATATAGAAAACGATCCTGCACAAGTACGATGGCCTTTCCCCGCTTTTTTAATCGGGTGATGGCTAGCTGTAAATACAGAGAAACAGTATCTTCTGTTGGTCCAAGTCCTAGTAAATCGGTATTTTCCGTATCATTTTCAAGATCTTCCAACGTCAAGTCTGAAACGACCCAATCCGCTTCCTCACTATTACAGAGCGGGTTGATTAGTGGGTTGTCGTTTCTGATTTCAATGGATTGAATGCCTTTTATCTTAGCAACAAAATAACTGAGGTTCGACCAAGAACGATCAGATTCTTGCATCTTTACAATGATCTTGTCCTTCATTCCTTCTTGACCTAACACCACATTTGCTGTCATCAAACCTGCGCCAGCAGCTGGATTATACAAGGTATCAAACTCCTTTACATCTACCAGATTGGCGACGACTCTGGAAATAATCGAAGAGGTAATAAACCGACTTTTATTTTGAATGCCATAATAAGAGAAAATAAAGCTGTCTATTGAATCATAAAATGGCTTACAAGCTTGAATTTCATACTGACTGATCGTTTTAAGAATTTCTTTGATCAACTTCTCACTTGCATCCCCAATGCTTTCTTGTAAGCGAAACCATGGCAAGAAATATTCCTCGCTTCGCACCTTCAAAAATAAATCAATATCCCGCATTAACAGGGACTTACAATCGTCACTTTCCAATAGCTTTCCAATTGGATTATAAAATTTGACAACATCATTTTTTTGAATCATCACAAAGGCAAGAATTCCAAGGACTAGAATCTCATTTGGTGTATCATTACGGTTGAGTACGTTGGTCAAATCCCAAAAAATACCGTAATAGTCTGTTGATTTGCCTGTAAAACCACGTTGTAAGAGCTCTATTTTCCGATCTTTTTTGTCAGATACGAATTGAAAGTTTGAAGGGCTTTGCTTGGCGCGCAGTTCAATTTGCTTAGGTGGGATGGGTTTTTTATCTCTCCTGACAAATAACTTTTCATCGTTAATGACGGCTGCAATTTCTATTGCAGACATTTCCTTCCTATGCTCCAACAGCACTTTACGTATAGCATCTTCTAACGTCATTCAAACAATAACTATTGAATTGTAATGTAAGAAATGTTATTCTACATTTAAAATTTTAAACGCTTTACCTTTCCATTCAAACTGATCCCCTTTTTTCTTACCGAGTAGCTGTTTTCCAATTGGAGAAGCCGAAGAAATCACATATATCGTTTGTTCATTAAGTTCTAGCTTACCAGAACCATTGGCTAGAAAGTAGGTTGCAGTATTGGTCGTGATTAGTGCTCCTGCCTTGACTTCACTAAACGGTTGATTAATATTGATTTGATCAAGCAACTGTTTTTCGTTAAACGCATAAGCCAATTGAAGGGTCGACTTATCTTTCTCCAACTGTAACATTGCACGGGTGGTCTCAAACTTGTCTCCTGCACTACTTTTAGTCTCTTGATTAGAAGCAGCCTGCGTATCATCAATTATCTGTTGCAACGTTCGAATGCGCGCTGTTACTTTATCTTGACATATTGAATAAAGCTCTTGCTTAATATCCATCTAGGTATTGTTTTATTGAGAAATAGAACCTCTATCTGCATAACTCAATAGCATTGGAAATGTTTAATTTAAAATTACAGAAATTTCGAATAAGATGCCAGTTTTTTATGATTGTCTTCTAATCATTTATAACAATTTGTGGACGTATTTACTTATAATCGCATTTTGACTGGCATTAAATCCATTACAAGAGAAACGATTGCCAATGAAACTAAACAATCCTAACACAATTACGATCAATTAAGGTTAAATTCCTGTTAAGCCATTCCATTATCTATACAAATCCATTAAGAATATTGTTTTTTTGCATCGAACCATTTATTTTCGGTTTAATTATTGCACTACCCTGATGAATAGAACTGTATTTTAACCACCTTAATCGTAAGGATGCAGTTCTAGAATAAAAATTGTTAAACAGATCGTAGATACCATGAAACATTGGATACTTATTACCTTATCGATTTTCTGTTTCCAGATGCTAAATGCACAGGGAATTCAACTCGTTAACCCTTCTTTTGAAGGCACCCCCAATCCAAGCTCCACTCCCGAAGGCTGGACAGATTGCGGAATGTCTGGAGAAACGCCACCAGATACACATCCTGCTCCACCTGAAATAGGTGACTTCTTCAATGTAGTATCGCAATCTGATCACGGCGCTACCTACATGGGACTTGTCGTCAGAGACAATGACACTTGGGAACGCGTTTCACAAAAACTAAATCAACCGCTTAAAGGTGGTCAGTGCTATAAGTTCGACCTTCATCTTGCTCGATCTCCGTCCTATCTAAGTCTAAGTAAATCAGTAGGCAACACTGTTGAATTTAATGAGCCAGTGGTTATCAGATTATGGGCAGCCCACGACCATTGTGACCAAGGAGAATTGCTAGATGAAACGGATGCAATTAGTCATTCTGAATGGCAAAAATATAGCTTCGAATTTACGACGACTAAAGAATATAGATACTTTATGATTGAAGCTTTTTATAAAGTACCTGTGCTATTTCCATACAGAGGAAATGTGCTTGTAGACAACTGTAGTCCTATCATTGCCTGTAATGAAGAAATGCCGATAAATGAGCCAATCGCTTCAGCTGATCCTGTAAAGCCAAAGGTTAATGCGCCTCCAAAGAAAAATCCCCCTAAGAAACCACCTGTAAAAGTCACTCCAAAGCCCAAACCTCCAGTAAAAAAAGATCCGCCGATAAAAAAGGATCCACCAGTGGTTAAATACAATCCACCAGTGGTTAAAACAAATCCTAAACCACCAATAAACGACCAAGCAAAGCCGAAGATTATTCCTGACTTAAATAACAATATCAAGGAAGGACAGAAAATTAGAGTAGAACAGTTGTTTTTCGCAGCAGATTCTTCTAAGATTAATCCAGACTCCTATGCTTCTCTTGATGAGATTTATTCGTTCCTTCAACAGAATGCTAATATTTCAGTAGAAATTGGTGGACACACAAATGGGTTGCCTGACCATGATTGGTGTGATAATATGTCAATCAAACGAGCGACTGCCGTTGCAGAATACCTTAAAAGTCGAGGCATTCAAGAAAGCAGAATCGTTGCAAAAGGCTATGGTAAACGAGAACCCATTTCCAGCAATCAGACCAAGGAAGGACGAAAGAAAAACCAGCGTGTGGAAATCAAAATACTGAGTATTCGGTAGGCACGAACGCCCTTCGTTATGCTGGAAACTTACTTGGAGCAATTGCCTGGAAAAAATGAAGAGAAACTGGTTATCCCAGCAAACTGTTATACCCTCCAATCAATTGACCAACTCTTTGACCGACTTCCACTATACCAGCAACTTAAGGAAATTGTTTTTGTAGATGGAGAGCTAGAAAAACACCAGTTAGAACGGTGTAAAGAACTCTGGCAACTCCGAAATTTACGTTGGATTGGCACCAGAGAGCGCAGACGAATGCCCAAAGGGATATTCGACCTCCCAAACCTTCAGCTTCTTGAGCTCCGACAAACCAATTTCAGAGCCATCCCAGACGAAATTCAACGATTACAGAACCTTCGCTATTTCAAATATCAAGGCAATCGAAACGGTAGACAGATCCTTGAAATTACGGACCAGATCAGCACCCTGGTCAACCTTCAAATGCTTGAGATCTCAGATGTCCTTCTACTTGAGCTCCCAGCATCAATCGGAAATCTAACACAATTAGAGAAATTAGGCATCTACAATACAGAACGCTTATTGTCTATTCCAGACTCAGTATGTGATATCCCGAAACTCAAGGTCCTAGAAATAGTCAACAACTCCATCAACCAATTGCCTAAGCGGCTAGGTACTTTGCCATTAAAAGCACTGGATATATCGAACAACCCCTTGACCAGATTACCAGATTCTTTTGCTGAGTTGATTCACCTCGAAAAGCTAAGTCTAGAAGGCTGCAGAAACCTTGAATGGCTTCCAGACGGATTCAATCAATTGGAGCAGTTGAAAAGTCTGAAAGTCAAAAACGAACAACTCAATTACGAGTATTTGCTGGAGCAGTTAGTCCAATTGCCCAATTTGGAGGTGCTAGAGATCATGCGTCTAGAAGAAAGCCCGTTTCTACTACCAGAGATCTTCAGCCATCTCCCTTGTCTCAAATGGCTGCGCATCAACGTAGATCAGATGGACTCGAAACAAGCCTTAAGCGTTATCAGTCAACTTTCTACCCTTGAGTATTTAGATTTAAGTCCATTTGACCTGACTTGCCTGCCTGAATCATTGGACAACCTGACTCACCTGAAGTCGATCCGCTTGGATACTAGAAAACTTGAAGGCAAAGAATGTGATCAAGTCTTCGAGCAACTAGCAAAACTGCCTTCCTTGATCCACATTGATCTCTCTCGCACTGCTAACACCTTACCAGAAGCCATCAAACACCTCAAAACGGTGAAGATACTAGACATCAGTTTTTCAGAGATCACAAGGCTTCCTAAAGCGTTGTCTGGGATGAACCTAACGCGCATAGACATTAGGGGTTGTACAATTGATCCAGGTGATTTGAAGCAACTAAAAACCAGTCACCCACTCCTTCAAATTATTGATTAAAGCTTAGTGTTTAATTATTAGTAAGCCTACTCAGAAAAGTCCTTTATTATCAAGACCCAAACAAATTAAAATAAAACAACAGGTGTAATGCAAAATTGACAACGTCTCAGGAAGCAACCGAGCGGGTTCGTGTCTTTACGTCTTCCCGAATTATAGTGTTCGAGCATTCGAGAACCAACGATTTTTTCGAGTTTACATCCCGAAAGCGAGCTTTCGGGATGGGTTTTTGACGGTCCGCCACTGCGGTTCGTTTTTTGCCAGAGTCCACTCTAAAAAGGTATATTTTCATTAAATCGTAAACAAATTAAAACAAAACAAAATGTGTAATGAAATATTGGTAAGGTCCCAGGAAGCAACCGAGCGAGCGAGCCGACCTGTAGTGTTCGAGCATTCGAGAACCAACGATTTTTTCGAGTTTACAGGTCTTGGGTTTTTTGGTTCGTTTTTTTGCCAAGAAAAAAATGAACATAAGCAACATACAACATTTTATTATAACAATATTTTGCTAAGAAATTAAGTTGAAATCTATTTTAGAAGCAACGTTAAACAAACAAAATTTTAATTATAACTAATGAGTCTTCGTAAGGTCCATTTTAAAAAAACCAAGCAAAAACCTCCTATACCTCCACCGAATCCTGTTGATGAGCCGCCACCAACTCCGTCTGCACCTCTCTAGAAACCTTGGAGAACTCAGCAAACGTCCGAATGTGCTTCGCACGCCCTTGTGAAAGCGATCGAAGCCGAGAAGAATATTTGTACAACAATCGCAATGGCAACCGTGCCTTGATCTTCTGATAATGGCCATCCGCATCCACTCCCATAATCATTGCATTTCGGGATTGAAGGTCGCTCATGATATCTCCCATTACATCATCCTTGCACAAGACCTCGATATCATACATTGGTTCAAGAATGACTGGGCTTGCTTGCTCAAAAGCTGTTCTTACACAATGAGAAGCGGCCAACATAAACGCCATATCGTTTGAGTCGACAGAGTGCATCTTGCCATCATAGACGCTTATCCTAATGTCTCTAGCGTAAGAACCTGTCATAGGACCATTTTCTAGTGTCTTCATTACGCCTTTGATAATCGCATTCTGATATTTTGCATCAATCGAACCACCAACAATACACCATAGAAACTTAAGCGTTCCTCCCCATTCCAAATCAAGTGTCTGCTCAGCTCTCACATTCAAGTCATTAGGTGGTGCCATACCGTCAAAATAGGGTTCTACCACCATGTGCACTTCTGCAAATTGCCCAGAACCACCACTTTGCTTTTTATGACGATAAGAAGTCTGTGCTCTTTTGGTTATCGTTTCTCTATAGGCAATTTTGGGCTCAGTAAACTCCAGTTCTACATTGTATAACTTCTCTAGCCTATATTTTACCATTGCCAAGTGCATTTCACCTTGCCCATGCAGAATCGTCTGTGATAGCTCCTTGGATTGTTCTACGACAATAGTTGGATCTTCTTTTTGTAGCTGGTTCAACCCCACCATGATCTTCTCAAAGTCTTTTTTGGAAGGCGGTATAATCGCTGTTCGGATTCTTGCATCCGGAAACTCAATGCCTTCTACAACGAGGGATGATCCCTTTTGTGTTAAGGTATCATTGGTCTTTGTATCTTTTAGTTTTACAACAACTCCCAGATCTCCTGCATTCAATTTATCTATATTTATTCTTGTTTTACCGTTTAACATGTACAACTGACTGATCCGTTCTCCATTGTTTGTTCTTGCGTTCGTCAATTCATCACCAGAAGAAACACTCCCAGAAACGACCTTGAAGTAAGAGATTTCGCCTAGATGCGGTTCTGAAAGCGTTTTAAAGAAAAATAGAACTTGTTCCCCACTTTCTGAGCAAACAATCTCATCCGCAGATACAGTCAAATACGGCCGATCTACTGGTGCAGGAGCCACATCATGAAGGAATCCCATGATCCGACCAGTTCCCATGTTATTTATCGAAGAAACGCAAAAGGTTGGGAAAATTTTATGGTTAAGCATAGAGAGTTTCAACCCTTTAGTCATTTGTTCTTCCGTCAAAGCACCGGTTTCAAAATAAGCTTCCATCAGATCCTCATCATACTCTGCAATGGTTTCCACCAACTTTTCATGCAAGGTATTCGCATTCGCCAACTCACCTTCTGGAATTGATTGTTTCTCTGGTTTGCCACCGTCTTCTGGGAAAACATACATCACCATTTTCAGCACATCGATGATGGAGTTAAACCCAACTCCAGCATTAAACGGATACTGTACAACGGTTACTCGGTTTCCAAAGCGATTTTTTGCTTGATCAACAGTCAATTCAAAGTTTGCTTTCTCATGATCAAGTTGATTCACAGCAAATATTAAAGGTGTTTTAAACCGTTCTGTATATTCCCAAACCAATTCAGTACCGACTTCAACTCCTTGTGTCGAATTTAGAATCATTACAGCAGTATCTGCTACTTTTAGAGCAGAGACCACTTCACCTACAAAATCATCATATCCTGGCGTGTCTATTATGTTGATTTTCGAATCTTTCCATCCTACATGCATCAGCGAGGAAAATACAGAATTTCCTCTTTCCTTTTCTACATTGTAATGATCGGAAACTGTATTTCCTTCCTCTACTTGACCTCTTCTTGAAATTGCACCCGCTTCGAACAACATCGTTTCGGCCATCGTCGTTTTACCACATCCAGAATGACCTAACAGCACAATGTTCCGAATGTCTTTAGTGGAATATACTTTCATGTTAATGATAATTTTGGTGTTAAACAATTTGCATGATTCTTATTTGCAAAATACGCAAATTTAAAACATATACAAACTCATTTTAATCTTTCAGCAAAATTTCATTTGGACAGACTTATTTTTATATACAATATAATCCAAATTCACAATTTGATGATGTTGAAAAGTAAAAATGATTCTTTTTCAAGGTGAGTCAAGGTTTTTTAAATCGTATTTATACGTTGGCAGTTCCTAACACATTAGCTGGTGAGTAGTCCTCTATTTGGGATGCACAACTTCCCCCAAATACACATTGCTATAGAGTAACGTCCCTATTTGTGTCTAAGATCTGAAGAATTGTATAGTAAATTGAGCCTAAGAGAATCTTAGTACACCCGGTAGTTTATGATGAATTAGCTCGAAGCACGGTTTAAAAATAAAAACAACATGGAGCATCCCCTACTACATTGTTATCAAACTAAAATTTGCTAACACTGTAGTGGCGTCGGGCTATCCGGCACTCACATACGTTCAAACAACACCTCCTATCCCTATGCCGCATCATTTGTGCTTATCCGAGCAAAAAAGCGCATTCAAATCAGTGGTAAGCATCTTATTTTGATACAAATCACCAAAATTATTCACACCCGATTCATAATTTTGTTTAAGTGGTGTTCCATATGATCCAAATAGTCCTTCACTAAAAATCTTAAATCTGCAGAATCGCCGTTT
>CALGAW010000029.1 GCA_937959115.1 uncultured Saprospiraceae bacterium | reverse complement strand
AACTGTGATTTGATCTAGCGTAAAGTCACTGGTATAGCTGGTAGTCGTTGTTCCTGTAAAACGATATTGAAGCGCACCACCGGCATAACCGCTAAGGTCTACATTCGCATTTTGCCAGCTATCGCCCTGATCACCTGTCAGTGACCAAACGCTTGACCAACTGGATCCATTATCGGTTGAAACCTCCAAGACTAACGTTCCCATGGTTGCACCATACATGTGGTACCAGAAATCAATGCTTGCCTGCGTTTCTCCACTAAGATCATAACATCCACTTTCAAAACGTGCTACTTTAGAGGGAAAATTCGGGGAAGAGGATTCCATATAGAAGTAAAACGTTCCTTGATAAGCCGCAGTAGGTCCTGTAGCAGTTGATGGAGTGGTGCCTGAGCTTCTTGTCCAGTCAAAATCATCAGTGGCATCCTGGCAAATATCGCCAATTCCACTTTCAAAATCTTCCGTATGCGGGAAGCTGGAGATTGTACCACTACAAGTACAAGCAGGTGGCGTATTATCAATTAAGGTAACACTTCCTGATACAGTGCAATTATTGGCATCTGTGATATTTACAGTATAAGTGCCGGGGCCGAGATTATTTATTGTTGCAGTACTTCCACCATTGTTCCAGCTGTAGATGTAAGGAGCTGTTCCACCTGCAGTGCTAGCAGTAGCCGATCCGTTGTTTCCGTTTGTAGGATCTACACCTGTAACATTCGCGGAAAGGTTACAAGCAACGCCTCCCACATCAACTGTGATTTGATCCAGTGTAAAGTCACTGGTAAAACTAGTCGTCGTCGTTCCTGTAAAACGATATTGAAGGGAACCACCTGCATAAGTACTAAGATCCACGTTCGCATTTTGCCAACTGTCTCCCTGATCACCTGTCAATGACCAAACACTTGACCAACTGGATCCATTATCGGTTGAAACCTCCAAGACTAATGTTCCCATAGTTGCACCGTACATGTGATACCAAAAATCAATACTTGCATTGCTTTGACCAGTTAAGTCATAACATCCGCTATTGAAGGTTGCTACTTTAGAGGGATAATTTGGGGAGGAAGATTCCATATAGAAGTAAAACGTTCCCTGATAAGCTGCAGTTGGTCCGGTTCCTGTTGAAGTAGTTGTGCCTGAGCTTATTGTCCAATCAAAATCATCATTGGTCTCCTGGCAAATATCGCCAATTCCACTTTCAAAATCTTCCGTATGCGGGAAGCTAGAGATGGTACCGGTGCAAGTGCAGGCAGGCGCATTGTCAATTAAAGTAACACTTCCTGATGCGGAACAATTATCTGCATCTGTGACATTTACAGAATAAGTGCCCGGTGCCAGGTTATTGATGGTTGCGGTGGTTCCGCCATTGTTCCAGCTATACGTAAAAGGAGCTGTTCCTCCTGATGGATTAGCCATTGCTGAACCATTGTTTCCACTTGTAGGGTCTACGCCTGTAACATTAACAGAAAGATTGCAACCTACACCTCCTGTACTTAAGGTAATGTTGTCCAGTGCCATATCTGATTCAAATCCAGCACCGGTTACTCCAATAAATCTAAATGAAAAAATACCACCCGTATAACTGCTAACATCTACATTAGAAGCGTTCCAGGCATTGCCCTGATCACCAGATAAAGACCAAACAGGTGTCCAGGATGCACCATCATTAGTAGTCACTTCCAAGGAAAGGCTCCCCATGTTTATACCATACATATGATGTGAAAACGAAATGCTTGCTGTGCTCTTACCGGCAAGATTATAACAAGGGCTGCCTAAAATAGCAGTTTTGGATGGGTAATTGGGCGAACTTGATTCCACGTAGATATAATTAGTACTTCCGTCTCCACCTGAGGGGCCTGTGCCGTTAGAAGGCGTATTGCCACTGTTTATTAACCATTCAATATCATCACCGGAATCATTACAGTAATCTCCCAATCCGGATTCAAATCCCTGAGATGCTGGGAATGTTGTCAGGTAGTTCAAACATCCTCCGCATATGGAAGTTGGTGTGATTTTAAAAGGCTTAGCAATAGATCGTTCTCCTTCAATTCCATTACCATTTGCTGCAACAGCAATCCAGTAATCAGTATTGGGTTGTACATTGTTAATGGTATAGCTTGTGCCGGAGGCAGTTGTAACAATTTCCATATATTTTGCGCCCAACGTGTATACGTCATATGAGGTCGCACCACTTACCGCATTCCAAACAACGTTTATACTGTTTGCTGTTGAACTTGAAGAGCTAAGCCCCGAAGGCACCGAGAAGATGTTAAATGTTTCATCAGACACATCTGACTGCCCTCCTCTGGTTACTCTTACTAAAGCTTGTCCGGTTGCGTTGTTGGGTACTGTCCAGTTCATTAGTCGTTTGTCTCCCGAGACAGAGCCAATCGTTGACCAGCTTCCTCCGTTGTTGGTTGAGTATTCTGCTGTGAATGTTCCACTATTGCCGTATGCATCCCAGTGGACAATCTCCGTTCTTCCTGGAATGAGGCTTTCTCCTCCTAATGGATAGGTGACTTTAATGTCGTTTTCGATAAATGAATATACAATTACATATTCTTGTGGCCCTTGAGGTATAGCAAAACCATTGATGTTCACTGTATACGTACCAGCAGATGGATTGTCAATTGAAACCTGTTCTACGTTATTTAACCGATCGATACCGTTTGTTGCCGGATCATCCAGCGTATTTGCATTAGGTGCAGCATTCAAAACATAAGGTAGTAAATTACCATTTACAGTCATGTCAAGGTCGTTCACCAAAGCTTTTGTAACACCTGCTGCAGCAGGTACGTCATGCCAGTACACCATGATTCTCAATTGTCCTAGTCCTGAAGGAACGCTGATTGTATGGTTCTTGCTTTGTCCCTGTGTAATCGTCGAGAACAGGTATTGATTGTTGGCAATAATGTCATAGGCCCTTCCTGTATTGATCAATCCATATCCAAATGTAAAATCTGGACCTTTCGTACCAAGATCAGTAGCAGAATTCATAGCTGCTGCCTTAATTAGAGATGACTTAGGATTTACTCCTCCGTTAAAAGATTTATAGGCTTCATAAAGCTGAGCAAGGTTACCTGCCATACTAGGAGCAGCAGAAGAAGTGCCACCAAATGGGGCATAAGTGTTATTTGGATCAGTAGACATTTGCCCTTGACCATGTCCGGAAATATCTGGTTTGATACGACCGTCGTGTGCTGGCCCTCTTGAACTTGAACTTACAATTGTGGCATCGTTAAACAAGTTGGCTGTTGCCATCACGTTCTTTCCTACCTTATGACCACCAGTGATGTTTCCCCACTGGGTACCGGCACCGTATCCACAGTCATTGTTATTGGAGTTTCCTGCTGAGAAGACATGCAATAGTGACTGATTGTTATAGGTTTGGTCATCCACTCGTTGTGTTGTAGTTGTATAACCTGCATTGCAACCATTAGAGTAGGAAGAGTTGGTAATCATGACTCCATTGTTTTGGTGCAGACTTAGGGTATTGTCGGTAAATGTACTGTTGTAGTTGATCACGTATACATCTGCACCTGAAGCACCACCTTCTACACTAGGATCAATGTTTCCGCCACCGGCCATTACCCCGGCAACTCCGTCTCCATGTGTTCCACCAAAACCACTGGTTCCCAGGTTGTTGAGTCTTCCTTGATAATCAATATGCGGTCCTACGTTTCCGTCATCACGAACAAGAACGGCCACACCGGATGCATCAAAGGATAAACCACCAGACAAGTTATTATTGATGACATTTGATTTTTGGACGGTTCGTCCTTCTGTAGATTCTTTTTCTCCCGGATCGTCAATGATTTCAACGTGTCTTACCCAAGGCAGTTGAGCTACTTTCTGAACGTCTGACTGAGACAAGGTGAGGTATGCAAATCGGTTATCACTGCCATAAAAGTCAATGCTAAGTCCCAAATTGGTTAAGTCACTGGTAAAGTCTTTAATATTTAAGCCTTTCATGGTGACAACTGCAACCTGAGCATTATTTCCTGCTTGTGCATAGTGAGGAATGTCCCAATCAGTTAGTTTGTAATCTACTTTTGCAGTTGGCATTAAAGGTACGGCCACCTGAGCCGTTGTCCCTAAGAGTAAACTCTTTTGAAAGGAAGCCGGGATTGCAACGAGGTAAGCGTTATTCGGGATATACTCTATGATTTGGAGTCCTGTAGCACTTAGGAGTGATTGCTCTTGGTTGGTTGGGATTTTTTCGAATTGGATGACTCTGTAATATACATTGCCAACCATATCCGGTTGATTTTTTTCAGCGATAAATGCTTCAATGTTGGAATCATGTTTAATGACTCCTGTACTTTGGAAAAGTAGGCCTTTGTTTTGCTGGGAATAGCCTATTATTGGCATCATGCAAATCAAGGAATAAATTAGAATGTGGTTCAAGGTTTTCATAATAAAAACTTCAGTTTAATTAATAGGTAAAAATTAATTGCTTTTTATAATCAATACGAGTAACCTGTTGGAATGCTTATTGGATTACAGCCATATAATTGGCAGGTATAAGGGGTGATTTAGGTTGATTCAAATATACAGAAACCTTAATGTCATCATGTATTAAACATCAAAGAACTCTGTTTAAAACTTACAGGGTTAATTCAGTCTTTATTGTCATATGGTTTTCCAATTTAGTTTAAATAAACAGATTATTTTGGGTGAGTTTATAACTGGCAAGATTATCGTCATCAATTGTTGGTTTTGATTTACGAGTATGTTTTCCTCCGGAACAGCTGGAATTGGTAAAATATTGCTAATAATCTTCCCAATCGCTAACCTTTTTTCCAAATTACTCGTAAATCTTGCTAAAGACTCTGCACTATTTCAATTTATAAATGGTAGGTTTCAGCACATGAAATGACAGGCTGAGTTTATAGCTTGCAGTTTTTAAAATTGTTTGATTTACACAGGATTATACAGTAGTTTTGTTAAACAAATATGGTATATGCGGTACTTGACATTATTGTTGCCAATTCTTCTTTTGTTATCATTTAAATCCTATGGATTGAATTTGGACAGTTTGCTCCTGAAGGAAGATCATGATGATCTTAAAACTAGAATACTTACAAAGTTACAGTTAGGACAGTTTTTTCATGTATCTGATGTGGAATGCGCCAGATATTACCTGCATTTAGCAATTGCAGAACACGAAGCTTCAGGTTTTGAAAAGAGCATTGGCATAGGTCATTATTATCTGGCCATGATAAATGACAATCTCGGGCAGTACGAAAAAGCGATCCAAAACTATAAAATTGCCCTTGATGATTTCAAAAAGTATAAAAAAAATAAGGAATCCGGGCGAGCTACTCTACAAATAGCACACTGTTATAAGAAGCTTGGTGATCATCAACAATCATTAAACTACTACCAAAAGGCAATCGAGATAGGAGAATCCATTCAAAATTCCTCCATATTGTTTGATAGTTACAGCCAGATTGGCGGGTTGTATAATTCATTGTATGAGGATGAACTAGCATTAGCAAATTATAAAAAATCGATTCCGTTTGCTGAAAAAATTGGTTTTCATAAAGTTGTTTATGGAAAGACAAACATCATTTATTCTCTTGTCAGACTAGAAGAATTTGATGAAGCGGAATGTATAGGAAGTGAACTAATGGAATTCTTAAACAAAGACCTATACTTTCAAGAAAAAATAGTCTTTTTCATGTATATGGGACTCTTGTATAAAAAACAGGAACGATTTGAACTTGCAGAAAAATACCTTAAGCAAGCAGTCCAATTAAGTGAAGACAACAGTGATCTAAACCTTACCAACATCAATTCTATTTATCTGAATTATGCGGCCACGCTTCAGGTAGCCGGGAAAGAGGAAAAAGCATACCCTTATTTTAAAAAGGTAAATACATTTGCCCAAAAAAGTGAAAACAAGCAATTGTTATTGGAGTCGCATGTAGGTTTGTCAAATTACTATGAATATATAGGGAATTATAAAAGAGCATATGAAGAACTAAGTGAGCATTCAAAACTGGAAAAAGAGTTTAGAGGCGATAAAATCAAGAAGGAAATTGGAAAGTCCACCGTAAAAAACATGTTAGAGAAAAAGGAAAACAAAATTGACGATTTGAAAACAGAGAAAGAACAAATGTCTCAATTGCTTGAAAAACAAACTCTAGCTATTTTAGGGATCGGACTGATGTTTCTTGCATTGCTCTCTGTTTTTACGGCATTTTATCAACGAAACAAAAGAAGAGAAGCTGAAATGAATGTTGCGGTGTCTCATAATCAACTGGCTATCCTTCGATCCAATATGAATCCTCATTTTATCTTTAATTCGATTAATGCTATTCAGAATTTTATCCTCAAATCCGAAAAGTTTGAAGCCTACGAGTATATGACCAAATTTGCAAACCTTACCAGGAACATACTCAAAGTCTCTAAAAGCCTGACCATTTCCCTTGAAGATGAAATTAAAATCATTGAGAATTATGTGGATTTGGAGAAGATAAGATTTAGAGATAAATTCGAATATTCCATCGTTAATAATATCAATGAAGAAGATCGCAGTTGTTTTATCCCTTCTATGGTTATTCAACCCATTATTGAAAATGCAATTATTCATGGTCTGTCCAATCTTCATTCCGCAGGAAAACTACTAATTGAAATTCAGTCCAATCCAAATGGTATTGAGTGTTTGGTAACGGATAATGGAATTGGCAGAAAAAAAGCCATGGAAAACAAAAAAAAGAATAGTCATCAACACCTTTCCATAGCAACAAAAAACACCGAAAAACGAATTCAAATCCTTAAAAAACTAGGCTTCGAGAAGGTGAGCGTTAAGATTAAAGATCTCTATGATCCAAACAAGGAGGCTACTGGAACACGCGTACAGGTCATCCTGCCTTTCGTACCTAATCATTGGAACGAGACAACTAACCATAAACTAACGAAAAATGAAAAGGAAACTAAACACAGTCATCGTTGATGATGAGCAAAACGGACTAGAGAATATTTCCTTCCTACTTCAACAGTTTTGTCCGGAAGTTGAGCTGGTTGGTTCAGCCTCAAATATTGAGGAAGCGGAAGCAAAAATCACTCAGCTTAAGCCTGATTTGCTCTTCCTTGACATACAAATTGGTACGAGAACCATCTTCGAGCTGCTAAACAATCTGGATACATTTCAATTTGAAATCATTTTCGTAACGGCTCATGAAACTTATGCCGTTGAAGCATTTCGGTATGCTGCAATTGACTACCTGCTTAAACCTATTAGTATCAAGCAATTGAAAGAAGCTGTGGAACGGGTTTCGTACAATGTAGATACTCGGAATTTTAAACAACACTTTACGCAATATTTCGAGCAAGTCAATGACGGTTTGCAACAGAAAATTGCACTGTCTACCAATGACGGTTATTTCTTTACGCAGATTTCTGAAATTGTCTATTGTGAAGCCCAAGGCAGTTACACCACGGTTTACCTAAAGGATGAATCCAAATTAATGGTGTCAAAAAATCTTAAATTCTTTGAATCTGTTCTCACCGAACATCGGTTTTACAGAGTACACAATTCCTTCCTTGTCAATCTTAACCTTGTCAATCAGTTTGCTCGCAATGGTCTGCTCGTCCTTTATAATGGAGCGGAGGTTCCGGTATCCCGTTCCAGAAAAGACAATGTACTAAAGGCGTTACAGCTGTTGTAGTACTTAGAAGTATAGATTTGGTGAGCCAAATGGCACGTCAAGCTTCAACTACTAATTGATTGTATCATTGCTTGAACGTAAATTCATTTAGCTTTCCTTCAATTGGAACAGGGCTTACCTATATAGAAAAACACACCATTTGGACAAATTCAAATGGTGTGTTTTGCTAAGAGATTTCTAGGAAGTTAAATCAGTACGGTTTAAACAATACCGTTTTCCAAGAATCTATGATTTATTGTAATGGATAAGTCCTATATTCTTACATCTTTAAGGACAAAATGCTTCATCGCATGGTCCGAGATAATCCAAACTTTGTCCACCATGATCCATATGACTGCTAATCGCATTAGGACTAACACAAATATCTTTTGCATTTGAAGGGTTGCCGATTGGGACATGACAAATTATAATTTTCGTACTGTCTCCTTTGCCGCATTTCCAACTCGCTATAATATCACTGAATGATGGAGGGTACGCGCAATCTGCCAATCCATCATTGTTGTTATCTATGGTATCGTCTCCACCAGGGCAAACATCTAATGAATCAACTACACCGTCGCAATCCGCATCAAGGTTTCCTGTAGTCGGGGGATTCGGATTAGTTGTGGTGGAATCCAAGCAAACTTCTTTACATGGACCGAGGTAATCACTGAAATCGTCATTTTGATTTCCATTGTTATTATCATGATCGATGTGCGCCTTAATCGCATTTGGACTTACACAAATGTTATGTGCATTGGCTGGGTTGCCTGGCGGGACATGACAAATAATGACTTTAGTGCTATCACCATTTCCACATTTCCAATCATCAATAATGTCTTCAAATGCAGGTGGAAAAGCGCAATCAGGTAATCCGTCCATATTGTGATCAATCGTGTCAACCCCTCCATTACAAATGTCAAGCGAATCAATAACGCCATCACAGTCTGAGTCCAGAATTCCAGATACCAAACAATTCGTATCGCAAGTCATTCCCATTGAACCTCCTCGAAGTTGATACTGAAGAAAATCAGCATCATGGCCGTAGCCTTCTGTGAAGTAATTGGATTTTGAACAGGAAACAACGATTAATGCAATCGCAGCAAGTAAGATTAAATAATTTTTCATGCCAGTTGAGTAGTTGTATTAGTTTTTAAAATTATAGTCGTATTGTATTGAAAATCAATGTTGATAATCAATCTATTTAAAGATAAGACAACTTAGAATTAAGTTAGATGATTTAAGAAAAAAATAAGGATAATGTTTGAATAAGATCATACATGGTTAAAAAACTTATTGAAATGGTATAAAGCTAAGAACTAACTGAATTTTCAAATCTATGGGATAGGCCATATCTGAGCTATCCCAGTCCGTATCATTAGCATCGATTGTAATTGGGGTTGTGGCTTTGTAAACACCATTGTTCGAAGTAAGCTCAAAAACGATTTTCGTTTAAGCAGTCGCGTTTAAAAAGCACAAAACTTCCATTAGTCGGATATTTTGATTCATTGGTCATATAAAAACAATAATCAAAAACCAATCTATGGGTTTCATGGTTATTAATAATAGGAAGAACAACATAAAAACAACTGAAATACAAAGGAGCACACTATGAAAAACACACTCAAAATACCCTAATGAGTTGGACGAAAAATACCCATACCAATGCCATAAAAGAGCCAAAACTCAAAAAAAAATGGTAACCAGTGTCACAATTGCAAGAGAAAACGACTTTATAATGTAGTACACCTTAGCGACTTCCACACAAACAACAAAACAGTAACTAGCTGACAGTCATTGACTACGCGGCCATAAAATTTAATGTCATGAGAAAATATATTATACTGACCATAGCAATCATCCTGTCTCTACAATTACTAGGACAAACGCAAAAAACATTCGTAAAATCATTTCCAAATCCATCAACCACAATTACTGTAAACCTCAATGCTCCTATTGAATTTAAAGAATGGAATCAGCCATATGTTCGCATTTTAACTAAGGTTATACTTGACAATGGGAACTCAAACGTGTTAACTGCTATTGCCAAAAGTGGGCGGTATCGCTTGCTTGCAAAACAATCAGAAAAAAGTACTGAGATATACAGGAGCACCGCCCTCAATCCTTTAAAGTACAAGGGGCAATTGCTAAAAGAGCAGATTAGCTACACCATTTTTGTTCCAAAAAACGCAGAGGTAAATGTTGTAGGAGATCCTAAAAATGAACTGTAAATCGCTTCGCTCAATGTAACGACTTTTAAATAAGAGCATAAGCAGAACAGATCTACATGAAACGGTATAAAACCACCTCCATCATTCAATTGCTATCGGACAACTGTAGAAAAGATGCCATTATTATAACTCCACAACAACCGATCTGCGCCAGAAATATCTCCATCAAGATTAAAGTCGACTGGTTCATAGGTATTGAATAAACCATTCTTTGGAAACCAAGCTGCCTTGTCAGTTCCATTAATATCATAACCAGACAAATCAGCCACCTGCTCCCCATCTCCAGAATAAAGCATCCACCCATTTGAATTCGGAAATGGCTTTTGTCCGTAACCAGTGCCATTCACATAACTATTAGACGTTCTAAAGTCATAGGTCAACGCTCCTCCTGTAACATTTACTGGGGTTGGTGACATCACTGACAAGTGATTCCTGTGCTCAACTACAACATAGAATGAAGAACCAAGCGTAACAGAAAACGCCTTCTCTTTCGGGAAAAACAAACACCCGTCTTCTAGTAATACTGCTGCTGTCACGCCAACTTCAGACCCAGGAGCAGGATCCATCCTGAGTGAAACAAGTACCCAGTCTACACTACCTGCGGGGTAGTCAGCATTCGTCCAACCAGTACCTTCTGCTCCTGGATAATTCCAAGGAGGCTGTTGATAAGGATGACCAGATGGGAGCAACCCTTTTTGCCCCAATTCAGTTCTCATTTTGCCTAGTGTTGCATCATAAGCACCTTCCAACCATAAGCAAATATTCGGTTCAAGATAAGCCGAATTTTGCACCTTAAAATCCCAGATACCACGACCATAAGTCCCAAAGCGAACCGTATTGGATGCAGCAATAAATTCTACCGAAGTATATCTTTGAACAGGAGCTGAAAGGCCCGCTAACTGATGCCATTTATCCTCTGCAACTACATATACATATGGTCCTACTGCAGTAGCTGCAAAAAACAATGTTTCATCCGCATTCGCAGTAATTTCATGCACTAACGTGCTTGGTAAATCAGTAGACATCGGGCTAAAATTTTGTCCTCCATCGGTTGACTTGAATACTGCTGGATTCGAATAGCCACTTCCCGCATAATAGACGACATTTGGTGAGACTTTAGATGCATAAATAGAAGCACCATAAAGATACCAACCTTGCTGTCCGTTAAATGTACTCGACTTATTCCAAGTATTTCCCGCATTATCTGAATAAAAGAAAGTACCATCATCTGTAGAAACGTAGAACTTGTTTGAGTTAATTTTGGAGGTCGCAATTGCAGAAATCAATCCAGTTCCAGAATTTGATCCATTTTTAAAGTTATAACTATATTGACTAGCAGAAATGGTATAGGGAGGTGTCTTTAGAGCAGTAAGCCCCAAGAGATAAGAACCATTTCCCCCATTTCTTTCGCCTCCACCTACAAGAATTCTATTGAGGCTTGCATTTGGTACTTCTGCTGTAGGCAACATCCAGTTATAATTAGGCATATCATTACCAGTGACATCAAATGTAGCATCATAACCAGAAGATTGTGGTGTATGATAATAATGAAACCAACCTCCAGGATACTGTGTCCAAAATGATTGACCATTGTTTGAAAATGCCATGTGCCCGTAATCTCCTGAAATGACTTGAGTGAAATTATCTACACTTGTCGAGTTTCCAGTACTTGAACGCTGATGTCCTTGATCTTGAGAACCAGCATAAAAGTAATTTGGATTAGACGGGCTTGTACGAACGTCATAATACTGACTTACATTTAACCCTTGCAAGGAAATACTAGGCGTAGACACCAAATTATCGTAAGAAATATTAATTCCACCATGATTCCCAATTAGGGTAAATTCATTGCCACTGTTATCGTAGAAGGAGGCAAAATCCATCATGTCAGCATGCAGTTTATTTGGTACATCATTGTAGTAATCATACCAGTTATTCACTTTGGTCCAAGAACTTCCTCCATTAAAACTTCTAAACGCTTCTACTGCGCCAAAGTACACAATGTTTGGATTGTCAAGACTCACTTCAATACCGACATTCCAAGCATCTTCTGGGAGTGCTCCCATGTACAACCAGCTTGAGCCGTAATTGTTAGATCTGTAGAGGTTTTTAGAATCCATTAAGGCGTACAACGTAAGAGAATTTCCAGACTTGTGCCCACGCAACTGAATTTTAACTCCTGTTGGCAATGTTGAATTCGTATTGACTACCGACACGCCTCCTGAGTTCACCTCAAACAGGGTTGATGAGCGATCTAGAACATACACATTAGTTGATTCGAAGGGTGACCACATTGATATTTCCTTATCTAGTCCGTGCCCAAAATCATGAATTCGGTTAAATGTAGTTCCACGGTTGGTGGAAGCGAACAGCCAATACCTAGCGGCCCAAGGAACGGCATCCCATGTTTTTACTAAGTAGTAAATTGTATTGTTAGCGTCTTGTTTCACATAAAGTGATTGCGGATTCCCCCAGTCATGATTAAACCCAAAACCAGTTGCAGCTTGCCAAGTAACTCCATCATCATCAGAATAATGGATAATTTTTTCGATACAGGTCAAGATCCTTTTTCCTCCATTTCCGTTATCGATTACTTTTAGAATCCTTTTATCGAATTGCAGATCTTCATTTATCGGTGTCCAGTTTGTTCCTGTGAGGTTGCCTTTCCATAAAGTCCCGCCACCTGAAATGGAATAAATCTGGTTGGACGATTTAACATAGTCCATAATTTCCATATTACCTGCTTGGTTTTTACTACCTCTTTCAAACCATTCTCCTACCACTGCACCATTAGCAAAGATTTCAGTAAGTGCGTTGGTTTGCAATTTGTTCTGATAGTTGGAAAATTTTGTTTGAGCGTCAACTTTTCGCCAATTTGTATTCGGTGCTGCACGGTGCATTTTTTCGAAATACATCTCTTTTCGTTTAATGTTTTCATCATCCTCTTCTTGGCCTTGAAGCACAATAGTTGGGTCTTTAGGTGCTGGATAACTACGAGTATTAGCCTTGTCTGACTTAGTAAAAACCGAAAAATACAGAAGGGCGAAAATGCACACTACAATGAACAGCAATTGTTTTTTCATGGTGAATTTTATTAAATATGGGGTAATCAATAAAAAATACAATTTACACCAACAATGAGCAAATATTTTCTATCTAAATTTCAAACCTACTTGTGAAAAAGAAACGATTGATATTGATAGTTTTACAGGAGTAAAATTATTGTTCAGACTGTGTGAACTCCATTGTTGTGATAATTTTTTTATCGTATTTTAATTTTACTTCATAGAGATCAGGCTCCAATCCAGAAGAATCAATTAAGATTAAATTCATTCCTGGTTTAATTTCGGTCAGCATTTTAATTAATAGCTTGTCATTTTTATCAACAATTAAAATTTGAGCTTTTTCTAAATCTACATCCGTAAACACATGGACTTTCATCCAGTTCCGCTTTGTATAAGAAACCTTTTCAATAGAAATTCCTTCCTTTTTACACCGTGTAGAAATCTTTATTATATCGGAATAGATAAAATCCCCATTAAAATCAACGGCTTTCAGTCGATAATGATATCTTTCTTTAAAAACATTATCATCCTGATAAAAATAATTACTCGGTTGAATAGAATTTCCAGAACCATTAACTTTTCCGATTGGGAAAAATCGTTTCCCGTCTATACTTCGTTCTACTTCAAAGTAGGCATTTCCAATTTCATGGGTGGTTCCCCAAGAAAGCTTAATTTCACAGCCTTCTACTAGACCAGAGAACGAGGTGATATTCAGGTTTTTATCTGTTAAATAAGAAGTTGCAGTGATCTGCAGTGACCATAGGCAAGCCAGCAAGAAGAATATGAAATTCTTACAAAAATATGGGTTTGAGAATTTAATGTTGGTTGGTCGTTTCATTTTACAACGAATTCCGTATTATCACAAAATAATAATTATTTTTAAATTATTCTTTGGAGTTTTGTATTCCAATTAGAAATTTATACGATAAACTTGATTTTAAGTTTTCAAAAATAAAAATTATCAAACCTTTTTTTAATCGTAAGTTTAACCTTTATTAGTCAAATGGCTTAAGATTTGTAATACACAGATAAACTTAAATTCCTAGGTAATGAAACTTATAAAATGGCTTTTTGTATTATTGGGTGGATTATTAATTTTACTCTTGGGAGTAGCACTAATTATCCCCTATTTTTTCAAAGATGATCTGTTAAAGATTGTCAAAAAAGAAATGAATAATCAAATCAATGCTGAAGTTGATTTTAATAATAATATTGGGATAACCCTCTTTAGAAGTTTTCCAGACGTCAGTATCCAGCTCTCTGATTTGAAAGTGACTGGCGAAAATGAGTTCAAAGGATTACAGCTCGCAAAAATAAAAGACCTCGACATTAATCTTGACTTGATGTCAGTCATTCAATCTCAAACACCAACAGTCAACTCATTCACAGTAGACAACGCTACAATTTATGTGAAAATATTGAAAAATGGTGCCGCCAATTATAACATCACAAAACCATCAACGTCTACCAAATCGTCCTCGTCTGACTACAAAATCAAGCTAGAGGAATATGCAATTACCAATTCGAAAATTACTTATGATGATGAATCTTCTGCTACTTGGATGGAACTCATCAACGTAAACCATTCTGGCAATGGAAATTTCACTTCTAACCTATTTGATCTACTCACTAAAACAAAAGCAGATCGCCTCACTGTTTCCAATAATGGGATTACATACATCAATAAAGCAAAAACAGATATCGACTTAACCCTTAGCGTGGATAACAAAAACGCTAAGTACACGTTTAAAGACAACACCATAAAACTTAATGCACTGACGCTCCAAACGAAAGGATTTATCCAGCCCAAAGGTGATGACATCAATATCGATTTGGACTTTAGAGCACCACAAACAGATTTCAAGTATCTTCTTTCCATGATTCCTAGTGCTTACACCAAAAACTTTGACAATGTAGATGCTACTGGGAAAATGAAGTTTAAAGGTGATGTAAAAGGAACATATAATAAAAAGAGCATGCCTGCTTTCAAAGTTTTACTAGAAGTAGACGAAGGCACATTTAAATATCCAGATCTCCCGCTTGGTGTAAAAGACATCAACACCAAAATGACAATTAATAGCCCCTCAGCCGATATGGATAAAATGACGGTTTATGTACCAACATTTCACTTTAAGCTTGGTCCGAATCCTGTTGATGGTTCATTTAATCTTAGAACGCCACTTTCTGACCCTGATATAGATGCTAAACTTAAAGGGAAAATCGATCTAGAAACCCTTGCTAAAGCATTCCCACTTGAAGATGTCAAGCAATTAAAAGGTATTGTGGACGCGAACTTAGACATTGATACCAAAATGTCTTTCGTAGAAAACAAACAGTATGAGCAGATTGACATGAAAGGGGACTTAAAAATGAAAGATGTAGACTATATTGCTGAAGGCATGCCTCCAATCAAAGTTAAAGACATGTCGGTCGCCTTCACTCCAAAGCACGTAAGAGTTGATCAAGCCTGGCTAAAGCTAGGAGAAAGTGATGTAAAAGCGGATGGAACATTGGACAATGCCCTTGCTTATTTCTCTCCAAATTTAACCATGAAAGGCAAGCTCAATTTGCGATCAGACTACTTCAATGCCAATGAGTGGCTCGAAGAGGAAGATCCAAATGATCCTACAGCCAATTACAAACCTAAAGAGGAATCTAAAGAACAGTTTGAACGGTTCAATTTTGACATAAACTCCAACTTTAAGAAAATAGATTACGAAGATTATACACTCAACAATACCATAGCTAAAGGAAACTTTACTCCACAGCAAGCTACGATTGATCAGTTTAAAACTCAAATTGGGGAAACAGATATCGCTGCTACTGGAAATCTTGACAATGTTTATGATTATTTATACCGAAATCAGGACCTAGAAGGTGATATCACGTTGAACTCACAACGGGTCAACCTAAACGAGCTAGCCAGTGAAGAGGAAACAACCAGTGGCTCAGATGAATTGACAGCACCAATCCCAGTACCTGAAAACATTAATATTAATCTGATTGCAAACATCGGTGAACTCATTTATGACAATTTGAATATTAAAGGGGTCAATGGCAAAATGCTTGTAAACAATGAAAAGTTAAATTTCAAAGATGTTGTTGGTGGCATGATGGGCGGGAAATTTAAATTTAATGGATTTTATGACACAAACAATAAAAAAGACAACCCAGCCTTTAAAATTGCTTATGACATGAATCAAATGGATTTTAAACAATCCTTCAATACACTTAATTCAGTAAAACAGATTGCTCCAATTGCCCAGTTCATAGAGGGATTGTATTCTTCTGAATTTAACTTATCAGGCAATCTAAAAAAGGATATGTCTATTGACTACAACACGATAACTGGTGATGGACTACTCAATACTTTGAACGCAATCATTAGAAACTTTAAGCCCTTGGCGGAAATTGGATCCATCATGAACCTTAAAAAAGAATTTAACTCATTTGAGATAACGGATACCAAAAACTGGTTTGAGCTGGTAGATGGGAAGGTGGTTTTGAAGCCATTCGATTGGTTAAAAGATGATATTGCCATCAGTGGAAAAGGCTCTCATGGCATTACAACAGAAGCCATGGATTACCAAATGAAGTTTACCATTCCTAGAGATAAATTGGAAAAAAACTCTATCGGTAAAGCTGCAAATACTGGTATAGGATTGCTGACAGAACAAGCGAATAAGCTAGGTCTCAACATTAAACAAGGAGACAACATTAAGTTCATGGCCTTCATTAAAGGCTCCATGACCAAACCAAAAATTTCCATTAAGTTCCTTGGCACCTCTGACAAAACGCTCAAAGAGGAAGTGACCGAACAGGCCACAGAAATGGCAGAAAAAGAAGTCGAAAAAGCAAAAGACAAAGCCCAAGTGGTAGTAGACAAGCAAGTCGACAAAGCTTCTGAAAAAGTAAATGACGAAGTGGACAAAGTCGTTGATAAAACCACCGACATCATAAAAGACAAAGTCGGTGGTGTTCTAGGTGATACGTTGAAAGGCGTGCTTGACAAAACTGTTGGCGGAAAAGTTGGTGACGTAATTGGAACAAAGGCGAAGGATGAACTCGACAAACTGAAGGATAAGATCAAAATTCCAAAAATCGGTGGTAAAAAGAACAAGAAGAAAAACTGATTTTTTTTGAATAAACCGGAGAACATATTAGCCGTTATATTCTTTTGTCTCTTGATCCTATTCGGTAGCAATTGTTCCGAATCCCCAACTATTAATTCGCGGCAATTAATTGGCACTTGGGTCGGCACCTACATTCAATACGATGAAAAGCTCCCTCGTCCTAGAGTTATTCAGATAAAACCTGATGGATCTTATGAAGCAGATATTTTCGAACAGTCTAAGCTGCAAGCAAATTGGTATACCGAAAACAACAATTTAGTCATGGACACACTAAAACTGGAGACAACTCAACCAAACCCAGATGAACTTTTTATTAAAGGCAGAGTGCAGGCCTATTATCGCAGAGCAATTAATCAAGGACTATCGGTTGAAGATGCCCAACTTGAAAATACTGCTTGGGAATCAACAGATCCTACAAATCCGTTCAGGGTTTATCTCAACTATGAAAAAATAATTACTGAACATCCTGATGGAACACTTGAAATCCGTTGCTGGAAACTTAAAGAGTCAAATGGTTTACAGTTTTTCTATCAACGGGGTAATCAATCAAACTGTACCAAGCTTGCCTGCAGACTCCAGCAAATCATAGAACTGAATGACAAGGAATGGGTGCTACAAAATTTCAATACAAACTCAATTGAAAAGTCAACCTTAAGGAAAATAATATATTCTGAAGAATCGTTTAACAACTTGTTGAACAAACAACAGTTTATGCGATGTTCTGAATACAATTTATTTAATTGTGGTAGTCTCCATAACTATAATGAGCAACCTGGTTTAGTACCTAAGGAGTTCTCCCAAAAGTTTAAGCCTGTTGCTGGTAACATACAAAGTGGTTTTCTGAGGCTCAAATTCGTCGTAAACTGCCTAGGCAAAACAGGTAATTACAACTTCGAGGGAATGGATACTAACTATAAAGCACAGCAGTTTGATGAACGCATCGAAAAACAACTCATCGATATCACAAAAAACTGTTCAGGTTGGAAAGGATATGAAATTGATGACCGACAAGAGCATGATTGTTTTGTGAATATCATTTTTAAATTTAAAAACGGAAAACTATTGGAACTGTCTATTTAATCATTTATTGAGATTATGATCTATTTCCCTTATTAAGAGCATAGAATTATGACAATCTTTATCAGATTTTGGCATATTATCATTTTCGTAGCCCTAATAATAGTTTTGGCTGGCTGTTCAGATGAAAAATTAGACGTTGATGCTCAAGTCAAGGAAATCAAGGAACAAACAAAGTCTGCAATTGGGCCTGAATGGACGCACCTCATGGATTCTATTATTCAGTTAAACCCACAGGATCCCGAACCCTATTATCGAAAAGCAGTCAGACAGTTTCGCAGGGGTGACCTCCTAGATGGCGTACAAAATCTTGAAACAGCAGCAAAGTTAGATCCTCAGCAATACACCAATTATCTAGGCTTTATCTATATGCTGTACTTAAGAGATTATGATAGAGCACAAGAGGTTTTCGAACTCGCCATTCACAAGGGATACAAGGAAGATATTATCATTGCAGGTTCAGCCTATATGAGGTTAGGCATCGTTCTTTACAAAAAAGGGGAATATGAGAAAGCAGTAAAGTACCTTAAAAAAGACGTTGCTGAGTTTGGAGAAGAAAATGTCTACAATTACACCTTTGTCTATCTCGGAATGGCTAGAGGGAAACTAGAAGATTTTGAAGGCGCAATAACTGCATTCGACAAGGCCATATCTCTTTGGGATAAGTGTCCAGAAGCATACTACGAAAAAGCTGTATTGCTCGAATCCAATGGAAAAAAAGCGGAGGCTTGCAAAATGGTGCAAAAGGCACTGCTCAACAAAAGTTTTATCTGGTCTAATCCACATCGCGCCTATATCGATCAGCTTTATGAAATTGACCTAGAACGTCTATTTGACAGGACATGTCGGTGAATAATATTGATTAATTGTTAGATTAATAAGACAATACCAACAAAATAAGTAAAAGCCTTTCAATAATTTTAATTGATGTGCAGCAATTAAACTCGCTTGGTACGTTCACCAAACAAAAAGTTAAACGCAGTGAGTATTCACAGAATAAACCTGACTGCTTACAACTGAGCGCAACCTAAAGTTAAACGCAGCTAATATTCACAGAACAAACCTGACTGCTTACAACTGAGCGCAACCTGAATGATTTTCAAAATCAGAATACTTCCAAAATACGAACGACCAGGATTCCTTGGAAATGGTAAGGTTTTTTGCGTTTAAGATATCTGTAGTCTGAAATGCCTATACCATAGTTGTTGGTTTGATGCGCAATAACACTGTCGTGACCAACCCAGGAATGAATATCGCATTAACAATTAACGGAATAAATTCCTAATTAATCATTTTTTAGGATGCTCGTTCGAACTGAATCTGGCTTGTTTCCATCAATCGTCTGATCAGTCCTTTGTTTGACATAATATCAAGTATATTCTCAGGCAGATTAAACCCAGTGATCTTTAGATCTAGAATACGGGTTCTAAGATTATTGATTGAGCGACTTAATTTCTGTTCAAAAATAAGTTTTACCAATTCTTGATCGGTAAGATCTGAATAGTTTGTTGGAATCTTACCTTGATAGCGATCAAGCAACCAATCAATATTCAGGTCTTCATCCCAGACACTGTGGGAGTCATTTTCACTAGACGCAGTGGGATCTTGAAGAAACTCAAAATCCAATTCATCCAAATCAGTAGAAAGTCCTTCTGTTAATGATTGAGGAAAGTTGTCACCAAATTCATTATACTTTTCTTCCGTCTCACTAGAAAGGTTGATATTAGCAAGGTTGTTGGATGTAACATAGTAATTGATACTTGTTGCACCTAATGTGCTATTCCAGTTCGTGTTATCAGGATAAAATGCAATGATTTTAGCTTCTTGGGCTGTATCCTGCCCCTCATTTTGTATCTGCGGAATTTCTAATGGCTTTTCAGTAATCGGCGCTTGATCTTCTGTTTTCTTCTTGGCTTTCACCTTACGGGCACACAATTTACAGGATTGTGCATCCTCTAATACAATGTGCGCGAAGTAAGGAAGTCGACGCTTCCCATGTCTTAGAACTACTGGTGTTTTACAACATGGACAGGCATACGCTTTTCTCCTTTCAGAAAGGCTAACCTCTAATTTTTGTACAATAGCCTTCCCTTGACTTAGCCAAAAGTCAGCAGCTTCTACTTTTTGTGTCTTTACATTTAATATCGACTCCATTTTAAATGGATAAACCTTTGGAATTACAGCTTGCAGATTCATGCGTTTTCTAATTGTTTAAACAAATGTAATCATAATAGTTTAATAAGTCAAGTATGTAATTAAAAAAATGACATAATTTTTCTAAAACACCTCTTTTTATAATCTATTTGTTGCATTTCGCCATCCAAATCACTATTTCACCTTCTATAGTTTTTAATACACTTATACAAAGCCATTCTCTTCCCGTTTGATTATACGTTCGAAATTTTTATATCGTTGAAGACGTAATAACACGAATCTGCATTCCCTTTGCTTTCGCTTTCTTGAAAAAAAACACAAAAAGTGAAACACTTTTCAAACTCCTGCGTTTTAATTATTATAACGAAGACATTAGAGATTTAGTTTTCTATAAAGATTTGGGTTTAATAATGGAGATTGGGCGTACTGTTGATATCAATGGTACGCTTTTTTTATTACCCTAATTAGAAAAAATGTTCGATTATCTTAATTTAAGTGGTCTGAGGATTCGGTGTTTAATCAAACTGTAGTAAAAACTCAAGTACAGAGAATTGAGGACTACTTTCTCAAAAATGGTCAATTATACCCGCTTGGACCTAGAATCGTAAAACTGAAATTAGAAGCATAGGCCTAGACAGAAAATCAGGAAAACTAGCTAAGAGCATGACTACGCTCCTTGAAATACTAACATTAAAAAACTAACAAAAAAAGCCCCGCAATATAAATTTCGGAGCTTATGGTATATCTTATCAATGTGGACCGTTATACGAGGTCTTGCGCAACCGCTTCCTTGCCTCTATAGAACCCGCACTCACCACATACTCTGTGATAAAGAACTGGAGAACCACAATTCTGACAATTAACGACATTGGGCACAGCTAACTTCTTGTGCGTTCGGCGCTTTCTTTTTCTTTGCTTCGATATTTTACTCTTCGGATGTGCCATATCTTTCTACTTTAATATTTTCGCTTTAATTAATATTTAGCTTATTTAATTGATCCCAAATGGATCCTTTATCCTCTTCCTCTACGTCTTTGTTCTCCAGATATTTTGTTGTCTCAGGATTACATCCTGAAGTTCCATCTTCCAAGTCTGGATGTACTTTGCGCATTGGCATTGTCAGATATATAAATTCATAAATGTACTGAGCAAGATTAAACGATACTGTATTTGGTAATATATAGATTACGTCTGCTTCTTCTCTCGGGTCTTCACTATACTTCAATAAAAGCGTCTGTTCTGCTGATATTGTTTCCTTATATTCCTCCAAACATCGATCACACTCTACAGTTAATTGCCCACTTATTTCAAAATTAAAAGAACAAACATTGGGTTGCTTGATAAATTCTACCCCAACATCTAAGCTTCCATCTGTGATAAAAGCTTCTTCAAATTGATTAAAAAAATCTTTATTTACCTGATAATCAAATTGATGCGTCCCTTCTTTCAAACCTGACAAAGGGATATCATATTGAATGAACTTTTTCATTATTAAACCCTTTAAAAAATTGGTTCGGCAAAGGTAAAACATTTTTTGCTGTTGTAATAACTTTTTCACGAACTAAAACAAAAAAACAGTACCTCAGTGGTTTCTAATCTCTTTTTTGGGTGCAAAAGTCAATTCTAAATGTATATCACAAGTAAAAGGTTTCCAAAACAGGTCAGGTTTCCAAGCAATATTGATAAAAGTCCTTTTTACTTGAAATAAAGTGGTGCACATTTTGAATTTTAGCTATTCAATTATATCTTTGCCTTGCTTTAAACGAAAAGCAGAATGAAACACTTACTTTTTAGTGTTCATTCAACATGAAAAATATTGAAAAATTGTAATGATTTGGCCCCTTCGTCTATCGGTTAGGACGCCAGGTTTTCATCCTGGAAAGAGGGGTTCGATTCCCCTAGGGGCTACTACTAGCTTTGCCAAACATTACAAACACAGATTACCACGGCCCCTTCGTCTATCGGTTAGGACGCCAGGTTTTCATCCTGGAAAGAGGGGTTCGATTCCCCTAGGGGCTACTGCTCAACCCTCATAAGTACACTATTTATGAGGGTTTTTTATTAAAAATATTCCTTCCGTTACTAATCAATTGCTTACACCACGATTTCAATAAAAACGAGAATTAAATTTCTTCTAGTATTTAATACTTTTAGGACATTAAATCATAAAACAATTGAATTTCATTCATACGCCTATTAACGTAATTGACGTTGACTTTTGTATGATAATGCAAATCAATAAAGATTAAGCAACAATTATTTTACTATTGTTGAAATATCCTGTATTTTTAGTAGAAGACCGTAATCTCCAATTAGGCTGAATAGAACAATGTTAGAAACAATTAACTTCCTTCGAAAACTCGGATTACAATCAATCATTGTATCTTTCTTGGTTTTTGTATACTCTACGGAAACGTCCGCACAATGCCCTAAGGCGACACAAGTATTCTTTAATAATTCGAATAAAACGTGCTATGAAAATAATGCAAGTGCATCTGCTTATCTGAATATTAATCCAGGAACACTCTTCTATCAATGGAGTTCTGGGCAAAACACTCAAACAATCAACAATATAGATCAAGGTAGTTACACTGTTACGATCTCAGATCAAAATGGATGCACATACATTGGATCTACCATCGTTTCTTTTTCTGAAAAAGCATCCCTCGAATGGGAACAGACGTTCGGAGGCAGTGATAACGACCGAGCCACCTGCATTAGACAATTGCCAAACGGTACCTTCCTTGTATCTGGGCATTCCAACTCAAATGATGGCGACATGACTGGCAACAATGGCTCCAATGACGTTTGGGTGGCCAATGTAAGTGAATCTGGAAATCTCCTTTGGTCCAATCTGTTTGGAGGATCTGACAATGAATATTCCTCGTCTTCTGAAACTACCATAAATGGAGAATACATAATAGGAGGTCAAACCTTTTCTAATAATGGAGACGTCACAGTCAATAACGGAAGTGCAGATTTGTGGGTCGTTAAACTAGGCTTTACAGGAAACTTGATGTGGGAAAAAAGCTTCGGCGGCCCTGGACAAGAAGTTGCGGGCGACGTAAGTATTTTGAATAATGGAGATTTAATCATTGCAGGAGCCAGTAGCTTCGTGGGTGGTGATATCACCTCTAATAACGGTGGAAATGACTTCTGGCTGATCAGAACTGATGCAAATGGCAATATCATCTGGCAACAGTCATATGGCGGCACAGGAACCGATAGAGCTGAATTTGTTCAACAAACTACGGATGGTGGATTTATCACCATTGGCACTATTTCTACTGGTGGTGGAGATGTAGCTAACCATTATGGAAGTATGGATATCTGGGTGTTGAAAACAAATTCTGCAGGCATCATCTCTTGGGAAAAAAATTACGGCGGATCCGGACTTGACAGAGCTGAATGTATTCGCCAAACAAACGACAACGGCTATATCTTTGTTGGCTCTACCACTTCTAATGACTTTGATGTATCGTCCAACCTCGGAGGAGAAGACTTTTGGGTGGTAAAAATTGGTAGTACAGGAAACATTCAATGGGAGCAAACATTCGGCGGAAGTAACTTAGATAGAGGCAGATCCATAACACTGACTGATGATGGTGGATACCTTATCACAGGTTGGACTTCTTCAAACGATGGAGATATCTCTGATGCAACAAATACTTCAGAAGCATTCTGGACCATCAAAATAGACAATGGCGGTAACTTACTATGGGAAAAAACATATGGCGGTACGTTAGATGAAGGTGCTTATTACATCGGAGAAACAAGAGATGGCGGACTTATTACTTGCGGAGAAACAGCTTCCAATAACGGTCACGTTTCTAATAATGCTGGAGGAACAGACACTTGGATCGTCAAGCTCAATTCGCCCTCTAGCGCAATGTCAATTAATTGCTCAGTTATTGACCAAGGAACTGGAAACAACGATGCTCAGGTGCAAGTAGTCACAACCCAAGGGGTAGAACCTTATAACATTCAATGGACAACCCCTTCAGGAGGAAATGGTGGCGTCAATCCTGCAACAAAAAACGAAACCATCAGCAATATCGGCCCTGGCACTCATACACTTACAGTCACAGACGCAAATGGCTGTTCCGAAACATGTAGCTTCGATGGCTGTGGCCTAACGGTAGACTTTACCATTACAAATACCTCTTGCGGAGATCCAAATGGTTCAGTAAACGCGAATACCTCTGGAGGAAATGGTGGGATCTTATTCAATTGGTCAAATGGATCAACGGATGGAATGATTCAAAATTTACCGCAAGGCTCATACACTGTTACCGTTACAGATAATGCAGGCTGTGTTGCTATTGCTACAGCATTCGTCTCTTTTGTTGAAGAACCTGTATTAGAATGGGAAAAAAATTATGGCGGTTCACTAGCAGAAAGTATTACCGACCTAAGAAGAACCAGTGATGGTAATTATATTTTTGCAGGGATCTCTAGCTCAAACAATTTCGACGTAAGCACCACGTTACTCCAATCAGATTTTTGGATCGTTAAAATTACGCCAACAGGCTCCATTATTTGGGCAAAAACCTACGGTAGTAATACAGTCGATGCCGCACACGGAATAAGAGAGGACGCTGCTGGAAATTTTATTGTCGCAGGTAAAGTTGCTGGGGCAACTGGAAATGTTTCTAGTCATTTCGGAAGCGATGATGTTTGGGTCATTAAAATTGACGCCAACGGCAATTTATTGTGGGAGAAAAGCTACGGTGGGTCAGTTGGAGACCAAGCCTATACAATGGAAGCCACGTCGGATGGCAACTACCTAATCGGAGCCAGAAGTTCTTCAAGTAATGGCGACCTAACTTCAAATAATGGGGTGTTTGATATGTGGATCGTCAAGCTTGACCCAAATGGCAACATCATCTGGCAAAAATCCTATGGCGGTTCAAGCTCAGAAACCCCACAATCCATAAAAGAAACGAGTGATGGTGGTTATCTGATTCTAGGCGAAACGCTTTCCTCAAATTTCGATGTCTCTAATCACTTTGGCAGCTTCGACTATTGGCTCGTAAAATTAGATGCAAACGGAAACCTAGTATGGGAGGAAAACTATGGTGGCACTGGTTCTGATCAAGGAAACGACTTGTTACTAACGGACGATGGAGGGTATTTATTAGTGGGTGAATCTTCTTCTCAAGACATTCATATTTCTGGACCATTAGGAGGAACAGACTTATGGGTTGTAAAAACAGATGCAAATGGCGCCATTCAATGGAAACGCAACTACGGTGGTTCTGGAAATGATGCTGGTGAAAAAGCAATCAAATCTGGAGACGGTGGTTACATCATTATTGGTGATTCAAACTCTTCTGATGGACAGGTAGACCCAACCAACCAAGGCTATAGCCGATGGGTCATTAAGATCGATGATACTGGCAACCTGATTTGGTCTAAAATACTTGGCGGCTCATCCTTTGACTATGGAAATGAATTACTATTCACCCAAGATGGAGGCCTCCTCCTTGGTGGACGATCCAGTTCAAATGACGGTGATGTTTCCAACAATTATGGTAGCAATGATATATGGCTCACCAAATTAAATGCACCTCCAACGTTATCTCTGACCAAAAATATAGCTAACCTTGTTTGTTTTGGAGGCAACAAAGGAAGTATTACAGTTACCGTTTCTAATGGAACACCACCTTATTCTTATGCATGGTCTAATGGTCCGAACACACCGGACAACCCCAATCTAACAGCTGGATTATATATTGTAACAGTAACTGATAGCAATAACTGCTCACTAATCGACTCTACTACCTTAACACAACCTAGCGAAATAACAATCAATGCAACCTTAACCGAACCTGCTTGCTTTGGTGGGAATGACGGTATAATTGCTTTATCTCCAACAGGTGGGACACCACCATACACCTATTTATGGTCTGATGCTTCAACCAACCCCACAAACACTGGTCTTAGCGCTATTACATATTTAGTGACAGTAACCGATAGCAATAATTGCAAAAAATCAATCTCATATAAATTAATGCAACCAGATTCTATTAGTCTTACCACAGCGTCAACCGATCCAACCTGTGGAGCAGCTAATGGCCAGATTATTATCTCTGCTTCTGGTGGAACAGGGCCATTAATGTATAGTATTGACGGAGGTCTTTCCTATCTTCCAACTGGTACTTTTTCTAACCTTTCTTCTGGCACCTATTTTGTTCAAGTTCAAGATGCAAATCTATGTATTAATACCCAGACAATTACACTAAATAATTCCGCAGGACCAACAATTAACTCGACGAATACAACAAACCCAACTTGTGGGTTAAGTAATGGTTCTATTACAATAAATGCCTCTGGAGGAGCTGCCCCCTTGCAATACAGTATTGATAATGGGACAACATTAAGTAACAATAACATTTTTAATAACCTAGGATCAGGAACGTACAATATATTCGTAGTTGATGCAACTGGATGTTCAAATACTGCAACCGTTATTTTCTCCTTAAACCAAGGCCCAACTATAGATAGTGTACAAATTACGAATGTTACTTGTGGAATAAACAATGGAGGAATCGCACTTTTTGCTTCTGGAGGAACATTGTCCTACCAATACAGCATAAACAATGGCTCTACCTATCAGCCCTCAAATACATTTAGCAATCTACCACCAGGGAGTTACCTGACTATTGTTCAAGATGCAAATGGATGTACCGTTGTTACAACAGTTCTAATTGGGAATTTTCCGCCACCAACCATTTCCTCTATCAATACCACCAATCCTACATGTGGCTCATCTAATGGGAGTATTACAATCAATCATACAGGTGGTTTTAATCCAATTGGATTTAGTATTAATAACGGTGTAAACTTTTCAAACAATAATACATTTTCAAATCTACCTGCTGCATCCTATTCAATCCTTATTAGAGATGCAAACAACTGTACCGATGATACCATCATCAGTTTAACAAATCTAGCTGCCCCAGTGATTGATACAGTAATCACATCAAACACAGTATGCAATGGTTCTACAGGTACAATCAATATCATAGCATCAGGAGGCGTAGCACCGCTTCAATATAGTATTGACAATGGCACAACGCTTAGCGGAAACTCCCTTTTTGCAGGTCTAATAGTAGGAACCTATGATACCTACGTAGTAGATGCGAATAACTGTGCAGTATCTAGTCAAGTAACGATCACCACAAGCTTTCCTTTAGTCATTGACAGTGTGCAAACACAAGATTCTCAGTGTGGAGGAAGCTCAGGTTCAATCACTATTTTTGCTTCTGGATCAAACACAGCAGTCTCCTACAGTATTGACAATGGTGTAAGCTTCAGTCAAATAAATGTATTTAATAATTTATCTGCTGGAATCTATCAAATTGTTGTTGAAGACAATGACGGCTGCACTGCCACGACAACTGCTACAGTAGGCAATTTATCGGGCCCTGTAATCGACTCGCTTACTACGGTCAACCCTAGTTGTGGTTCAGCAAATGGTAACATCACAATTCATTCCTCTGGAGGAACTCCAATCGTTCAGTATAGTATTGATAATGGAATAAACTTTTCTCCTAACAATAACTTCCCTGGCCTTGCTGCCTCCACCTATACAATCCTTATTCAAGATGCGAGCGGTTGCACAGATGACACGATTGTCAGCCTAGTTAACCTATCTGCGCCAATGATTGACACCGTCAATGTCACCCCAACTTACTGTGGTGCAAACAATGGCTTCATCTCCATACTCGCTTCTGGTGGCACACCGCCCTTGCAATATAGTTTAGATAACGGATATACCCTTTCCCCAAATTCTACCTTTTCGAATATTGCAGTCGGCACTTACGACATTTTTGTCATTGACTCCAACAATTGCGCAGTGAGTACACAAGTCGTCGTAGGCAATGATAATCCGTTAATCATCGATAGCATCCAGGTACAAGACGCACAATGCGGAGGCAGTTCTGGTTCTATTACAATATTCGCTTCTGGATCTGGCACTTCTGTCTTCTATAGCATTGACAATGGAACGACAACGCAAGGTCCTAATGCTTTCCCAAACTTACCTAGTGGTACTTATCAGATTCTTGTTGAAGACAATGATGGCTGTACCGCAACGGCTACCGCCTCAATTGGCGATTTGACCGGCCCAATCATCGATTCTCTTACTACGATTAATCCTAGTTGTGGGGCTACAAATGGAAGCATCACTATTCATCATACAAGTGGTAATCCACCAGTTCAATTTAGTATTGATAACGGTACCACTTTTTCTACGAATAATACGTTCTCAGGCTTAGCTGCTGCAACTTATTCCATTCTTATTTT
>CALGAW010000028.1 GCA_937959115.1 uncultured Saprospiraceae bacterium | reverse complement strand
ATAAGCGACCGCTCAACGAGTACTTGAAAATCAATGAGCCAATAGACAACCTCAACTACTTTCATGGGGCACTCCTTGATATCAATGGTTGGGACATCCGTAAAGCGCTCAGCCTTGTCCGTAAATCCAACGCTACACCGTTCGAGTGGGTACAATCGCCTATTGTGTATACCGAACACCCAGGATTTCGAGCTGAGCTACTAGCACTCTGTAGACAGTACTTTCAGCCAGTGCATGCCCTTAATCACTATAAAGGCATTTCAAAAAATAGCTACGAGGGAGCCGTCGTTGGGAATGCCTTCAAACTGAAAAAACTGTTTTATGTGATCCGTCCACTCCTTGCAGCAAAATGGATCATCACCAAGCAAACCGTTCCGCCAATGGATCTGCCCAACCTACTGCCATTGGTTGAAAATAAGGCGATACTTGTGCGCATACAGGAACTACTCGATTTGAAGAAAAAGGTTAACGAAAGTTATCAGTACACGCTAGAAGCAGACATACATGAATTTGTCAGCGCATTGTTCACAGAAGTAGAGCGTGCAGAGTTGCCGCGTCCTGGTGAAAAAATGCCTGCGTACCAACTCAATGAGACCTTCCGAAAATTGATCAACGAATGACCATAGACGACTTAAAACGCAAGGATCTGATTATCTATGAATGCATTTCAGGAAGTCATGCTTATGGATTGAACATCGCTACTTCTGATGTCGATATAAAAGGGGTTTTTGTGTTGCCAAAACATGACTTTTACGGATTGAATTATATACCACAAGTGTCAGATGCAACAAACGATACTGTGTATTATGAACTAGGAAGATTCATGGATCTCCTTGGTAAAAACAATCCCAACATCCTCGAATTATTGGCAACAGATGTAGACAAAATTCAAATCAAACATCCTGTAATGGATCGGATCACTCCTGAGTTGTTCTTGTCCAAACGCTGTAAAGATACGTTTGGTGGTTACGCGTTTACCCAAATCCGCAAAGCAAGGGGACTCAATAAGAAGATTGTAAATCCTATGCCAGAAGAAAAGCGGACGGTACTTGACTTCTGTTATATTTTGCATCAACAAGGTTCTATTCGCTTGAAAGAATGGTGCAAGATCAACAAACTGCAACAAGAACGGATAGGATTGGTCAATATCCCGCATTTTAAGGACACCTATGGCGTTTATTATGACACTGATGGCACATTGGACTACAAAGGCATTATGAGAAAGCCTACTGCCTCTACAGTCCTTCTTAGCTCCATTCCCAAGCATGAAGAGCCGATTGCATACCTTAGTTTCAATCAAGATGGGTATATTGTTTATTGCAAAGACTATCGCGAATACTGGGACTGGGTAGATAATCGCAACGAAGCCCGTTATCAAAACAACTTGGAACATGGTAAAAATTACGATTCGAAAAACATGATGCACACCTTCCGTTTGTTAGATATGGCTGAGGAAATTCTCAAGGAAGGAAAGATCATTGTCAAACGCCCTAATCGCGAAGAATTGCTTTCCATACGAAATGGTGAATGGCAATACGATGCGCTAATTGAAAAAGCCAATGAGAAGATGCATCGTGTGGAAGCAGCCTTCAGACAAAGTAGCTTGCCAGATGCTCCAGATTTGGAAGCGATAAAGGCAACATTAGTTGAAATGCGGAGTGTGTTTTATGGATAACTGCATCTAAAAAAACAGTTCAACCGCACACCAAAATGTTTGTTCTATGCATCTACCATTCAAAGGGAAGCAAATAAGCTTACATTCATATTTTGAAGTAAATATTACAATGAATTAAAATGAAAAATATAATTCTTCTGTTTGCCACAATGGCATCAATTCTTTTATACAACGCGTGTTCAGCAAAAATAGCGCCTTCACATAACAATTTAGACTTGATTGGAACTTGGTCAATTACCAAGATCGGTACTCAAGTAGTTCCTGAAAAAAACGAAGCGATTTTCATGTTTGATCAAAATGGAGTTTCAGCAACAATCGGCTGTAATGACCATTCTAGTTTGTATAAAGTAGAAAGAAATAACATCAGGTTTTCTGAGTTAATCTGGACGGAAATGTTTTGTCAAAATTTAAATGATTTAGAACAGGCAATGCAAACTCATCTACTTAAAACAACCCAATACAAATTTGAAAATGGATCCTTGTTATTAAAAGATACGAAGGGGAACACCACTTTTGTTCTAAAAAAGCAGGCTGAAACTACGTCAGCTGATGCTGATTTAAAAGGAACATGGTCAATTACCAAGATAGGTTCCCAAGTAATTTCTGATAATAAAAAAGCGAAATTTACTTTACAAGACACCCAACTTGGAGCAACTATAGGTTGTAATACGCACTCGGGGACTTATAAAGTGGAGGGACAGAATATTAGTATTTCTCGGTTAAGATCAACGTTAATGCATTGTCCTGACTTAAGTGAGTTAGAATCAAAAATGAATGTTCATTTAGTCAAAACAACCCAATTTAAACTAAATAAGAACACCTTGTTTTTAATGGATTCTCTTGGTAACAACACCTTGTTTTTAACGAGACTAGTTGGAGAGGAATAAAGGTTTTCATAAAATCCTCCTTTTACACAGCCTATTTTCATTGTAATCAAAAATCTTTAACGTTTTGAGCTAAAATGCTTTCACAATTTCAGTGCTAGTTTAAAACTCGGTGGACCTAACCTAGGGTTACACCCTAGACTCTGGGCTGTTGCACTTTCAGTGCTAACCTGTCTTCAATATCCAACCTTAATCCACGTTCGTAAACACCCCATTGTTATAACTCCAAAACAACTTGTCTAATCCGTTAATATCACCGTCCAGATTATAATCCCATTCTGAATACAAATTGAATAGTCCGTTGTTTGGATTCCACAAGGCTTGATCCTGGCCATTGATGTCTTTACTAGAAAGTAGATTGGCTTGATCTCCATTGCCTGAATACATAGCCCACACCCCAGCGGTAACTTCCTTCTGTCCAGAACCTGCTACATAACTGTTAGCGCTTCGAAAGTCATACTGTAGCTGGTCATTCACCATAGAAACAGCATTCGGAGACAAGACATTTAGATGATTAGAATGATAGATGGCAATGTAATATGATCCAGCATTCACACCCAAGGCTGGTGGACATCCAGCTACATCAACCAGCTGTCCGTCATTGCGCAATAGCGCTGCAAAACGATTGACTTCAGTAGAGCGATCCATCCCTGTGCGCAACGATACCAGCACCCAGTCAACTATATCACCTCTCAGGTTCGTGAACGCCTCTGCACCTGAATAATTCCACGGTTGACGGTTAAACGGTTGTAAATTGGGAATTAGCTGTTTTGCATTTAACGCGGTGGTCATTGTTGCACTTCCGGTATAAGCGCCTTCTAGCATTACTTGCACATCAAGCTGAGGTTGAGTAGTATTGTTTGCCACAGTGATTTCTACTGGTAGATACTGCTCCGATTTAACACCACTTTCAAACAAATCGAAGGCTGAACCAAATCCATCTGAATCATACGCTATAATGAATAATTCGTGTATGCCATTGGACAAACAATTCGTATTCAACTGATAGAGATAACGAAAGGCTGCTACGGGCTCATCTGCGTTGACATCTATCTTATCAACGACTTGGCTGTCTATCAATACCTCAAAGTACTCAATGCCAGTGGCATGGGCGCTAGCTGCTAGTTGTGCATTGGAATTTGCAAGGATATCAATATCAATGATACCAGAAACAGGGGTTTGTTTAATTACCTTTTCTACACCATAAGGGGTGCTTACTTTCTGAAATTCAGACGTCCATATTTGATATCCATCTATTTCACTCATGGTCAATCCTGGACCAAAATCATTATGATTATTAAATTCCATGAGCTTCTGCATGTGATTAGGAAAAATTGCTCCTGGCTGTGAAAACGTTGGCGCTTGATTCTTGGGAAATAGTAGTTCAATGTGAATATTCAGTACTCTAGCATGGTTCAGATAAAACCGAACCTCATTATTCCCTGTAATTAAATGGGTTGGATCGATATTTATTATCGCACTATAAGGTTGAAGTGTACCAACCAACTGATTATCCGGAAACCCAGGAATATTGGATATTGGCTTTGCGAAACTATAAGTATGGCCATTGACCGTAACATTGTCACTTGGCACCCAGTTATAATTCCCTCCTTGAATTGTAAACATTAACTCTGTTGTTAGTGGTGCATTTCCTAGATGATCAACGGTTGAATCAGGAATTGGGATTTGAGCGATGGCAGGTGTATTTGACAAGGCCAATGCACCTGCAGCGGGATCATTTTCGTTAGACACTGTTTCCGTCCCTAGCTTGCCATCTGTATAATTGTGAACAACCGTGTTATCCATCCAGCCAGCAGGTGCATCAAATCCAAAATTATCCCAATGCACCATAGAAAGTGGGAGGTTTTCTTTTGGAGTATTGTAAGAAAAGAAAATCCAATTGAGTTGTGCTTCTTCAAAAGGCAACCCATTAGGGGTATGATTCGTCACAAGACTTGCATCAAGCACCAGCGTTCCTTCAATAAAGATACGGACATCGGTTTTAGAGAGTTCAATACGCCAATGTTTGCGCACATTGGGAATCGGGATCAAATTTTCGGAATTACACCATTGCATATCATAACCACATGCGCCATTTCGATAAACATTTTGCAAACTATGAAGCGCTCCATATTGATCTGCGAGCTGCACGATTACAGAATGTCCAACCTCAGTCAATCGTAACAAATAGCCAGGATCCCCTACTGGTGGATTTGATCCATCGTCAATCGAAATATGACCAGTGATGTCATTTTTTCTGTTTGCAGGTGTAAAATCTAGGTACCACCTTTGTCGAAACAACTTCGCCCCATCCATGTCAAATTCAATGACACCAGTCCGATTGCGAAAATCAAAGATTTGCCTAGGTCTAGAACTGGCTACACCACGGTCACACCGATCACTAGCGCTTACATTATGTGCATGAAACTGGTTGTTGATGTGTTGGCTTACCGCTCCTGGCTTCATACAACCAGAATACGCTTGATTCCATTTAGTTTCATCAAACCCTCCCATTGGCAAGTTGAAGTCATCAAAAAAGCCATTGAGCCGATTTCGCATATCATTGACTTTGGTGTCTGAGTGCTGAAACTGGATAACATTGGACGCAGCAGATTTTTGCCCTACACTGTTGAGGGCATACACTCTTGCTTGGTACACTGTGTTTGGCGTGAGCGGCTGTGGTTGATAGGCGCGGTATGGAGTGATATCTTTGTTTGTAAATCCTCCAGCAACGGTTCCCCACTCTATTAGATAAGAGTAAATGTCTTGCTGTTTATCTGGGTCATAATTCGGGCTATACGTATTCTTCTTTGAGTTCCAGTAAATAACTGCCGCTCTATCGTCTTCCGTTACTTCCAGAATGGTTGGTGCGGGAGGAGTTTGCGCAAGGGTTGTTTGAGTAAAAAAAGGGCAAACAATTAGTACAAGTAGTAGAAAAATTTGAGTCCTTATTAACTGTTGAAGAAAAACCGTACTTGTTTGACTATTAATGTTTAGGAAGGCGTTCATACTGGAAATATTTTATGTTGAATATAATAAATTTCCTGTATACTTTATGAATGAATAATTAACAATTTACAATAAGATTGAAATCCTATCATGACGCTTTGGCGTAACTTCTATCAATTTCTAGTACAATTCTTAATAGATTGATTGTTAATTGTTCATAATTGATAATGGTTAATCCTCCATCATTTCCTTCAAGTTCGTTAGGGTTTTGAACGGGGAGTCTACTACTGAGGAGTTTGCTAACCACTTGGGAATACTGCCAGCAGGATCTGCATGTATTTGCATAATGACTTCTATGCCATCTGGCTTTTGTGTAAACCACCACTGACCAGTCATATTGGTAATGCGAACTACACCATCGACTTGTCCTACCAATCCTTCAGAAATTGCCACTAGTGTCATTCGAACGGCTTCATCGCTATCGTAGAAAAACGTACTGCGCACGACACAATCACGATCAGAAATTGGCCAAGGGGCTTCATTCAGTGTATAAGAAATAAACTCGTTTTCCGAAATGGATTCTACGACCTTTGCCTCCTTGCACGGATTTTGCCAATTGACATATCCAGGTACGTCCTTTATCACAGTGAGGATCTCTTCCATTGAGGCTTTTATGATCACAGATGCCTTATATTCTTTTAGCGGTGAGCCTTCCTTGTCACGGGTAAACACCTTAATGCCGTTTTCATTTTTTTGTAATTCCCAACCTGGATCAAGAATAAAACTGCTGAAGGTTAGACAACAAAGCAGTAAGAGTGTTAAGTTTTTCATAGC
Source organism: uncultured Saprospiraceae bacterium (assembly GCA_937959115.1). GTDB lineage: Bacteria > Bacteroidota > Bacteroidia > Chitinophagales > Saprospiraceae > JAHDHB01. Next base: position 101,072 of record CALGAW010000028.1, on the reverse strand, counting down.
AAACTAGGAATCGTTTCTAGTATTAATCCAAATTTTGTGCCGTATTGATCTGAATATTAGCAGTATTCTTAATACAAACGAAAATAGTTGGAATTGGTTGCAGAAAGGGAACATTGAGGGAATGAAGAAGAAGTGCTCTACGTCTTGTTTAATCCTTATTCCTTAAATGCTCCTATTACGCTCAATATTCGATAGGTACCTTTTTAAAATTCTTCATTCGTTATTCTGCACTCGTTATTCCCTTCATAACTCTTTAGCAATCTGCGCACCAAGTCGTGCATTATTGAGTACTAATTGAATGTTGGAAAACAGACTTTTCCCTTGTGTTAACGCTTCAATGCGTTGCAATAGGTAAGGGGTAATGGCTCGCCCAGATACACCTTCGATTGTGGCGTCTTCTAGGGCTTGGATGATGATTCCGTCTATCTCCTCCTTTTCCATCTGGTATTCTTCCTGCACTGGATTTGCAATGACGACACCGCCTCGTAAACCAAGCGCTCGTTTTACATTTATTAGTGCTGCGATTTCTGCTGGGGAATCGATCCGATAGTCTACGCCATATCCACTTTCCCTAGTAAAGAAGGCGGGAAATTCTTCTGTGCGATAGCCGATTACAGGTACCCCAAATGTTTCTAGGTATTCTAGGGTCATACCGATGTCTAAAATTGATTTTACGCCTGCGCTGACCACTGTTACATTGGTATTGGCTAGTTCCTGGAGATCTGCGGAGATGTCCATTGTCTTTACTGCACCTCGGTGTACGCCACCGATTCCGCCTGTGGCAAAAATGGGTAGGCCAGCAAGCTCAGCGATGATCATAGTTGCAGCGACAGTGGTTGCTCCTGATTGCTGGTTCGCAATGATATAGGGCAAATCCCGTCGGCTCGTTTTTGTGATCTGTTGGCCTGTTTTTCCGAGTAATTCAATCTCCTCTCTAGTCAACCCTGCTTTCATTCTGCCATTGATGACTGCAATTGTAGCGGGTACCGCGCCTTGTTCTAGCACTGCTGCTTCTACTTCTAGGGCAGTTTCCACGTTTTTAGGGTACGGCATTCCATGGGAGATTATGGTAGATTCTAGCGCTACAATTGGGTTACCGTTTGCAAGGGCATGCTGGACTGTTGGGTGGATATCGAGGTATTTTGGATATTGGTTGGTCATTCCGCTTTATTAAAATTGAATTTGATTTACAAGAACATTAAATTATTAAAACAATTGTAAACTAGCATTACATTAGTCAAATTTCAGTTTACTAGTAAAATAGTTGTTTTCTAAATCTAACGAAGGAGACTCTAAGTACTCAACTGCTCAATCAATGCTTCAACCGTAATGTTTTCCTGCGTTCCTGCTCGCATGTTCTTAACACCTAAAACGCCACTATCCCGTTCATCTTCGCCTACGATTGCAATGAATGGGACTTTTCGGGTATTGGCATACTTCATTTGCTTTTGAAACTTTTTGACTTCTGGATACAGTTCTGCATTAATACCAGCTTTTCTCACTTTTTGTAACTGTTGAAACGCATATTTATGACTCTCCTCATCCATGGCAAGAAAAATCAATTGGGTGCTGTCTTTACTGAGTTCTGGAAACAGATTAAGTTCATCCATAACCACATAAATCCGATCTGCGCCAAAGGAAACACCGACACCAGGCATACCTTTAAGGCCAAAGTTGCTTGTTAAATCGTCGTAGCGACCGCCTCCGCCTATGCTACCCAGTTGGACGTTGTTTGCACTTACCTCAAAGATGGCTCCAGTGTAGTAGTTTAAGCCACGAGCAAGCGTGACATCAAATTTGACTTCATTCGTTAATTCTATGTCTTTTAGATAATCGAAAATCGTTTCTAGTTCCTCGATTCCCTTCATTCCTGTTTCGCTATGTGCTAGAATCGGCTTTAATTCTTCTAGTGTATCCGCGTTTAGCACAGCTTCTATTTTGGCTATCGCCTCGTTTGGAATCTCATGGCTCGTCATCTCTTTGCGGACGCCTTCAATGCCGATTTTATCCAGTTTGTCAATGGCGATAGTCATGCTGATGAACTTGTCTTTGATATTGGCGACTTCTGCGAGGCCTGCAAGGATTTTCCTGTTATTCAACTTGATGGTGGCGTCTACGCCGAGCTTCGCAAACCCTTCATCGTATATCTGTACGAGTTCTACTTCATTGATTAGGGAATCACTGCCGACTACATCCACATCACATTGGTAGAATTCCCGGTATCGTCCTCGCTGAGGGCGGTCGCCTCTCCATACGGGTTGAATCTGATAACGCTTGAATGGGAAGGCGATCTCGTGTTGATTCATAACCACATAACGGGCAAAAGGTACGGTGAGATCGTAACGCAAACCTTTTTTACAGATTTCGAATGTTAGTTTTTTGTAGTCGTCCAAACTCTTTGCTTTGGACAGAAAGTCCTTTGAATTCAGTACTTTGTATAGCAATTGATCGCCCTCTTCACCATACTTCCCAGTTAAGGTCGACAGGTTTTCCATCGTTGGTGTTTCTATTGGCTGAAAACCGTATTTGACGAATACCTGTTTGAGTGTATTAAAGATAAAATTTCTTTTGTTTACCGTCTTTGGGCCAAAATCTCTTGTTCCTTGTGGAATTGATGGTTTCATAATAATGAACGTTCTATGATGTTTCGGCGAAACTAATGGAAATTTCAATAATAGTCAAGAATTTTATAATAATGATCAATTGTGAGTCTACTCCGAAAAATCTGTTTTTCAATACTTAACAATAAATTAAAAATAAGTTTAATGTTTAATATTCGTTTTTGCCTTGATGCAAAAAGAACCAAAAAAATCAAGAATTGTAAACTCGCTCCGCTCAAACACTACAATTCGGCCATCGCTTCTGTCAGCAGAATTCAGATTACAGGTTCAACGGATGCTTTATGGGGTTAAGTGTAATTCGTTTTTACATATTAAATTTATTGTTAATGTTTTTTTTTTGCGTTTATGACAAACGGACTTTTCGGAGTGGACTCAATTGCTAGTGTTTAAATATTAATGACAAAAAAGGACTTGTATATTCTTAGGATACAACTGTAAGAGACAACACATTAATCTTACAGCTCTATTTTCATCCAAGACTTTATGGATGACCTACGTAAGGGCGAATTGCATGCGCTCCTACAACGATTCAACCACCAACCCAAACAAAAAAAAGACAACACATTTTGCGTTGCCTTTCTACTTAATTTATGATTAGGTATTTACTCTATTTTTATGAACTTCAGTCTGTAGAAGTAATCTCCATGTATTTTTATGTGGTAGATTCCTGGTGTCAATTCGTTTGTTTCTAAATCTATGGAGTTGAATCCTGAAGTAACTTCCATCTGTTTATCCACTACAGTCCTGCCTAAGCCATCAAGAACTTCTACTTGTACGTTACGTTCTTTTTGAGTAGAAAAGGACAACTTAATATCATGGTTTGTAGGGTTTGGATACAGCGCTAAATCATCCAATAAAACTTTACAAGCTGCATTAACTACAACGACATCAGACAAGAAGATTGATCCGTCAATATCAACTGCTCTAATTTGGTAATAGGTTCTTTCAGTATTTACAGAATGTGAGAAATTATAATGGTTAAATTGGGTAGACGTTCCTGCTGCATTTACTGCATCTATCACATTAAACTGCTTCCCATCGCTACTCTGAAGAATTTCAAAGTAATTGGTATTTACCTCTACTGCTGTTGACCAATTCAGAATATTCGTACATCCTTTTGAAGTACCATTAAAGTCAGCAAGCTCAACTGGTAGAGGTGATTCTTGACTATTATCTTCAACTTCTCCTTGTGCAACCTGTATAGTCACAATGTTACTCTTTATTTGACCAATCATTTCCCCAGCGGAGAAAAGAATAATTGTAATGATTAAGATAAAACTGGAGAAACGATTGAATGATAATTGTAATGTCATGCTATTACTTTTAAGATGATAATTGTTGTAGTTAAATGATGGTGTAAATGTTCGAATTATTCACAAGAGATGAAATTACATAAAACCTGATCCGTGACATTACATTGAGTTGACATATGAATATTTGTCCAATAAAAGTGAATGAATTAACCATAGAAAACAATTGTTATTGATTTAAAATGAACAATTTACACTCCAAACCAACAGTAAAATCTTACATTTAAGTTGGCTGTATGTATGTGGTTAAGTGAGCGGACTCGGTTAATAATGGCAAGCAGTGTTTGAGCTTTTTCACTAGGAATACCCTTCTTTTCTCCTAGGACGATATTTAAGGACAAATTCCCTCTGGCCCAAATGCTGTAAGGTTAAGCAGGAAAAACCTAATGCGAGAAGACACGACGAGGCCAAGACACGAACCCAAACAAAAAAAGAGACAACACTTTTGATGTATTGCCTCTCCTAATTATCATTGTTATTACGAATTTACTCTGTTTTAATAAAAGGTATGCTATAACTAGAATCTCCATGTATTTTCACATGATAAATCCCTGGAATTAAATCATTTGTCAATAATTCAACCGTATTTAATCCCTTAGAAATTTCTACTTGTTTTTCAAATACGATTCTTCCTAAACCATCCATGACAGAGAGTGAAATACCACGGTCTTTATCTGCTGTAATGGATAGGTTAATATCATTTTTAGTAGGGTTCGGATATAAGGAGATTTCAACATTTAAAAACATACATTTGGCATGGACTACAATGATATCCGATAAGGAGATTTCACCATCTAGGTCTACCGTTCTTATCTGATAATACGATCTTGTACTGCTAACGGCGTGCGAAAAGTCATAAGCTCGATATTCTCGAGAAGTACCCGCTGCATTGACCACATCAACTACCGTAAATTGTTGACCATCGTTACTGTAGAGAATTTCGAAATAATTTGTGTTTATTTCTACGGCAGTCGTCCAATTTAGGATATTAGTACAATCATTGTTTACTCCAGTAAAAGAAGCCATTTCAAGCGGTAAGATGACCTCGTGTCTGTAATCCTCCACTTCTCCATTTGTAATGCCTCCAGCAAAATCAGTTGAACCAAGTACTTCGTCATCTGATCTCAGCCTTATGTTCACATCCGTCCCACTGATATAGTTGGTTGGAGTCGTAATGGAAACAGTAACGTCTACTGTGCTATTCGTGATTCCAGAAGTGCTATAAAAATTGTCATACGTGCCATCATCGTTCCAGTCAATCCACATTCCAACAAATACCTCGTCTCCAGTTTGATTGCCATTGAGCGTCACTGTTACATCATAAGCAGTATTTGGCTTAACGTCTATTGGGAATTGGCCAGGCTCTGCTCCAAACGTCATCGCATCATCAAAGCTATCAGAATTTGCATCATTGGCTGTTGAGCTTTTTGTAGTCGACTCAAATCCGACCTTAGCTCCCAACCAAACTGCTGTTGGTGCATCTGGAACATTATCGCCATCCTCATCCGTCATCACTGAAGTCCAAGCATTAGGATATCCACTAGGAGCATCGCCATAATCACGATAAGAACCGATCACTGTAATGTCAAGAATCGCCTCATCACATGCCATTTCTGCTTGATCATCGCAAATCGTATAGGTTACTACAACATTGCCAACAAAATCAGTAGCTGGAGTAAAGATATAAGTCCCGTCAGAATTGATGAGCAGTGTACCAGCAGCGACATGTGTCCCCGCTTTATTAAATCCAAATACTGGAGAAGCGATTCCTAGTGCTACTGCATTATCCATGATCCCATTTCCATTGGTATCAAACAACAAGGAAGTTACTGCAAAAGGGTTTGCTTCTGGATCCACATCATTAATCATTACTGTGCTGCTAATCGGTACATTCACATCTGTAAAGAACGCATCATCAGAAGCGAAGGTATTGTTAGCAAGCTCATCGATCACGTCAATTGTAAGACGCGATTGGTCATTATCCGTATTTTCATCCGTTATGGTATAATCTGCGCTCAAACGACCTTTAAACCCGGGTGCTGGGATATAATTGTAAACACCATTCGAATTGACTGTAAGCGTACCCGCTAGTGTTGTTGCGCCATCCTTATCCACTCCGTAGGCATTCGCTGTTGTTCCTACCGAGATTGGATCATTTATAGCACCATCTCCATCAGTATCCATCAGTACACTAACCACCGTAAACGCAGTAGCTTCTGGGTCATAATCGTTCGTAAATAAGTAATTTGTAATTGCCACTCCTACTTCTGTGGTGTTATTATCTGGATTGGCAATAATAGATGAGTTACTAGGATCCACTTGAGGCAATACTTCTAGAGAAACAAGTGCCTCTTGACATTTTTGTGGGATGCCATCATCACAAGCCTCGTATTTAAAGGATGTTTCACCTGTGAATCCTGTTGCTGGAGTGAAAACATATCTGCCATTTGGTTCAAGTGTCAAAACACCATGTGCTGTGGGCACATTGGTTACTAGGGTAACAGATTGTTTGTCCCCTTCTAGATCACTATCATTTATCAACACGTTGCTTGTTACTGGAGTTCGATAAGGGGTGTTATTAAAATCATTTGATACTCTTGTAGAATTACAGTCAGCAATGTTTGCATCAACTACCGCTGCTGTATTTGCTTGACCGCTAGCCGCAACTACAGGAACCCCCGAACCGTTTACCGCACCACTAAGTCGCTCATCTGAAACATCAGCCCAAGTAAAATTTCCACCAGCTTCGAGTGCATCTGGACACCCGTCGTTATCAGAATCTGTATCATACTGATCTGGTACATCATCTCCATCACAATCATAGTAAGAAGCTGGAGTAACGGTGATCCAGTCATGTCCTCCCACGCAGAAATCCATGCTATAGTTATTGATTGGTACTTCCATCATTCCGTTTAACAGGTAAACTGTTCCCCTCTCAATTTCGACTGTTTTGCCAATACAGAAATCAGAGCTCATGTAAGGATTATTGCTATCGAAATTGCCTGCCCAAAAGGTGTAAGACATGGTCAGTGCTGGGAGCTCAACCATTAACGAATCAGTGTGTCCAAGATGTGGTATGCTAAAAATCACTTTTGCTGAATCAACATCTGCTGCTGAGAAAACGCCAGAAGTGTACAATTTAAAATCAAATGTTCTGAAGATAGGATCAGTATCCGCAAAGAAGTCGACATCATAATTCTCAGTATAAAGGCTGTACTGCATATTCGTTGTGTAGGCACAAGCTAGATTTTTTTCATTGCTATTCAATATCCCATCATTATCATTGTCACTATCACAGAGGTTAGCAATACCATCGCCATCAGTATCTGTATAGGTCGAAGGGCATTGACCAAAAAGATTAGCCGTTGCTGAGAGAAGAAGAAATACAAAAATTTGAATGTTAGGATATAGTTTCATCATATTCTGCGTTTTTTTTAGATTAGTACCCGATGGCATAAAACTTCGAATATTTTGGCAAAGTTGAACAGAATTAAGATAGCATAAGTGACATTAAATTCTATCACCATATGTAAATTGGTCGAATAGAATTGAAAGAATTAAAACAACCATAAAACTATTAATCATTGATAATCAACAATATCAACCAATTTCCTTTGCTTGTAGTTTACATTTGAATTCTGTACATGTCTATCGATTAGTGAGTTGAAATTAGATAAGAATTGACTGAATAAGGAATCATTTGGACAGTTTTCAAGCTATTCTCCAGCAACAAATGCTCGAATGAGTGTTCCGTTTTCGTCGTAGACTTTCCAATTCCCGGAAGGTAGACCACTAGTATACTGACCTGATTCTCGTAGGATGTCTTTGAAGTAAAATTCGTAGGGCCCTGTTCCGTCAACGACCATTTCAGCGCCATCTGATGACCAAGAGTAGAGTAAATAGTTTTGTCCGTTTGTGTAAGATCTTAGTTCCTTGATTTTCCCATTTTGGTAGAAGTTTTCCCATTGGCCAGTGCGGACTCCATTTTCGAATACTCCTTTGCTGTGTAACTTACCATTTGGATGAAAATAATACCACTCCCCTGTTTGAACGCCCATGCTATAGTTTCCTTGGTTCAGGAGCGTTCGGTCACTGTTTACTGTTTTAAAAAAGCCATTTCTTTTGCCTTCTGTCCAGTTGCCTTTTACTTTCTGCCCATTGTAGTTATAGAAGGTATCTTGCTGAAACACTCCTTGCGGATGCCTGTGAATATCGTAGCAACTGCTTAGAAAGCAAAAGGTGATTAGAATTGGCAAAATGATCGCACTTAAGCGCATGAATTGAGTTGTTTAAACTGTAAAGAACGTGGTTTTTAATTGTTAATGGTAAATTATTAATTAAAAAAATTAGTTTCGGTCTGTTAATCAATAAACATTAATAAATGCGCATTAACCATTAGCTCAGTTGTTCTAAAAACCAATATTTATCTGGAAGCGGCTGTAATTGTTCAATCTCTTTACAAAGTTTGATTTTCTTTGCTTTATCATATTGATTCAATGCAATTAACTTGATTAGACTATTTAAAAAATTACAATAACTGATCTTGTGATAACTGATAATTTTACTTCTTCGAATAAAGATCTTGAAGCTTTCCACCACGTTTTCCAAGGCATCTAGATCGTTTTGTTCATAGTATATTCTGGAAAGTAAAATTTTAGTATCTAAGCTAACATACAAGTCTCCGGTTGAAGAGGTTTGTAGCAATAAATAAAGTGCCTCTTTGTATTCCTTTTTCTCGTATTTCAGCTTTGCAAAGTTGTAGGAGTAGATCGCTTCACTGTTACTGCTTTCAATGGAATTTCGGAAGTCATTGATGAACTTTTCTACCCAGTCAAACTGTTTCACGCGAAGGGCTAATGCAATAATATTTTTATAGGAAAAGGGAGAAATTTGATTATTGGTCAGTAGAATTCTATTTTCTACGCCTGATTTATAGATTTCTAGTAAATCTGAAATAAATTCAAGATTTCCTTGGTTAAGATTCTTTATTCCAATGTTGATTGCCAGCAGGTAGATGTCTTTCATTTCATCAATTTCAAACAATTCTGCACTAGTATTCAGGCTTTTCTGTAAGGCTTTGAAATACTGTAAGTTTTCCGTATTTGTCTGTGCTAGATAGCCGAAATAGTAGATACTAATGGCTGGAATATGCAGCAACTCCTTTCGCTCCACTTCTTTGATAACGGAATCCACTGGTCCCATATCATAGCTAATATTAAATACACTTTGATGAGACAACATGACACAGCATTGCTTGAGTCGATTAGCAAAATAGTTGATATCGAGGCTGTCGGATACTTGTTGAAGGTTGTTCGATTTTGCTCTTCCTTTTTTGGTAAAGGTGGCTTGATACTTTTCCCATTGAAGCTGATAACTAAACTCATGATATTCCACATCTCGTTTCCCATTTTCGATCAACTGTTTCGCTTTTTTTACTGAGGATTCAAATAGTTTTGGCAAACTTCTTTTTCGATAAGCTCTGCATAAATTCAATAATTCTCTTTCTGGATCAATTTGATATTCATGGAGTGAAAGAAACTTCTCAAGTGCCTTAAACAAGTAGGAGATTATATCGCGGACGTGTTTTTCATTGTAAGGCGTTCCAGCAAATAGTTTTTCGTGGATTTGTTCCTTTGAAAAGTTGGGATTGTCTTTTGTAGCTTGAAACCGAAGATGATTAAACAGGGCAAGTACTTCAGGATTCTGATTGTACATTTTTGATTCTAATAGGCGTTTAAACAATCGTAATTCATTGCCTGAAAGAGAATTGAAGACTCTAATTAGCTTATTTTTATGCATAATGGTGTTAAATGATTCGTTATCCTTTAATTATTCAACAAACTATTGCTGCAAAATAACATCCCCAATATACTGACTATCAAATACAAACAGCAAATTTTAATAAAATTTATGCTGACAAATGGCCAAAATTGTCCTTTCTTATGGGTATAAAAGCTACCATATTTGTACTATTAGTTTTAAGAAAAGAATTTACAATTATGAAAAATAGACAAACAACTTCCTTTAAAGCCCAATTTACCTTAGTGACCTCTCTTATAATGATTTCTATTTTATTAGTAGTAACATCTACCTTATCAGCTCAAGGTTGGGAGCGTATACTTCCTTTAGATTCAGAACGAGATGTAGCAGCTAAGCGACTTGTAGCAACTCCAGATGGAGGATTTATGTCAATTGGTTCTGTAAACGATAATCTTTTTTATAGAATTTTAACCCTGGCAAAATTAGATACAGACGGTGTTCTTCAATGGAGAAAATTCTATCATTCAGCAACACATGGATTTGATTTAACACCAACTAACGATGGCAGTTACATGCTAGTAGGAAGGGCAGTGAATGATATATACGTAGGAAAAGTCGATCAACAAGGAAATCTGGAATGGGAACAGACCCTTCCAGCTCCTCCACACTTGAATGATGCAAAGATAAAACAAACCCTTGATGGTGGTTCTGTTCTATCATTTGAAACTGGTGATTTCTATTTGATGAAGATCGACTCTTTAGGTGTAAAGGAGTGGGAATTTTTGAATCCAACAACCTTGACGTACGACAACAATTACGATGTAATTGTAAATGCAAACAACACCTACTCATTAATAGGACAAACTACAATCAGTTCCTCTACCTATGGAGCCCCGCTTGTTATAGTGCTTGACTCCACAGGCAACTCCATTTCACAACAACAATTTACTACAGGTGAAGGCTTCACATGTGCAACCAAGACCCAAGATGGAGGAGCCGTTTATGCTGGTTATGATGGATCCAATATGCTGATGGTTAAATTTGACTCCAATGATACGCTTGTCTGGACCAAAGTAATTCAATTGAATGGATTTCAAGCCATTAAAGCAATAGCTGAAAGTCCAAATGGTGATTTAGTAGCGACGGGTATTGATGTAGGCAACTCTCCAGTTCGCGGTTCTTTTGTACTTAAAACAGATCCTCAAGGCAATTTAATATGGAAAGTAGTGTTTGATAAGCCTGCTCAAGAAGTTGACTTAACTGGAATAACAGTTTCAAGCGACGGTAATGGTTTCATTGGAGTATCAGGTACAATAACCACACTTCAAGGTGCTAGTTTTGTTGGTGAATATTACTTGAAACTTGATCAAAACGGCAACTTGCATCAAAGTTTTACGGTAGGAAATGTTGCTCATGACTCTAATTTAAATTGTACTGTAGACTCTTCAGAACTGAACCTGCAAAACTGGATGGTAGAAGCAAAAGGTGCTCAGACACATTATGCAATAACTGACCAAACGGGGAACTACAATATCAACCTGGATTCAGGAAATTACATACTCTCAGTTATCCCACCAAACAATCTTTGGTTGCCTTGTCAGCCCCAATCAATCTATGTACCTCCTAAGGACACACTATATACTGATTTAGCTGTTCAGTCAGGCGAAAATTGCGTGAATCTAATTGTTGATATCTCTACACCTTTACTGCGCAGGTGCTTTGACAACATCTATACCGTAAACTACTGCAACCAAGGAACCATTCCTTCTCCGAATAGCTATTTGGAAATTGAGTTTGATCCTTTTATGACAGTCAATTCAAGTACGCTTCCATGGACAGCCCAAACTGGTAATCTCTATACATTCTGGATTGGAAACGTGAATGTCAACGAATGTGGTAGTTTTTCAGTTAATGTAGCGGTTGATTGCGACTCAACTGTACTAGGTCAAACACATTGCGTGGAAGCCCATATTTTTCCAGATTCAATTTGTGTCCCATTTGGAACTGGCTGGGATGGCTCTATCACTAGCTTAGATGTGACCTGTGCACCTGATTCTATCACCTTTATTATCCAAAATACTGGACAAGGTGGGATGTCTATGCAACAAGACTATGTAATTATAGAGGACAATATCATTATGAAAAACGGATTTTTCGTTCTTGCTCCAGGGGAATCCCTACCGTTAAAGGTCCCTTCAAATGGCAGCACTTACAGAATGAATGCTGGTCAGGCCCTAGGGTACTTCCCTTCTAGTTACACCCCTACCATTGCAATCGAGGGTTGTGGAGTCAACCCAATCAACCAGCAATTTAGTACTGGCTTTATTACTGATTATGCGGAAGACGATGTCCTAGATTACATTTCTATTGATTGCCAAGAAAATATTGGTGCTTTTGATCCGAATGATAAACGAGCCGAGCCAGCAGGTTTTGGCCTAGAACACTTCATTGAGGCCAATGTAGATCTGGAATATCACATTCGGTTTCAAAATACAGGCACAGACACCGCATTTACTGTTGCGATTAGAGATACGCTATCTGAGTTCCTTGATGTCAGTTCTGTGATCCCAGGTGCTTCTAGTCATGCTTACGATTTTCAAATTATCAATGGCAACGTCTTAAAATTCGTTTTTAATGATATACTGCTTGTAGATTCTACTACGAACGAACCTGGTTCTCATGGATTTGTTAAGTTTAGAATTTCTCAAGAAGACAATTTGCCTCTTGGAACCCTTATTTACAATAGTGCAGCAATCTATTTTGATTTTAATGAACCTGTGATTACAAATCAAACATTCCATGAGATTGGTGAGGATTTTATTCCAATTCAAATTACAACCAAAGCAGTTGATCTTCCCGATCATCCAGACTATTCGATCAACGTAAGGCCAAATCCCTTTGTAAAATATGCTGATTTTGAACTAAAAAATGCTCCGGTTGGCCAAAAGACATTTAAACTATACAATGCTAGTGGAACGTTATTGAAACAAGCTCAATTTGTAGATGATAAGTATTATCGTTTTAATCGAGATCTCTTAGTCTCTGGCATTTATTTCTACACCATTCATTTGGATCAAAAAACCCTGGGAAGTGGGAAGGTTATCATACAATAAAATGGGTAAAACAATGTACAACTAAAGTAAGCATTTTTTTAAGAATGCCTTTATTGAAGACCTGCTATATATAGCGGGTCTTTTATATTTTAATGGAGAAAACGCGTGAATCCCACTTCGATTTTCCGCCTATACGTAAGCTCCGAGAATCAAATCACGAACAAATGTACAGGGCTTGAGAAGCAATTTTATCTGGATTGTTTGCTTATTTTTTCGTAATTTAGATCATATATCCCTCGAACTTGGAATTTCTACTGTCTTGTTCTTTCCAGTAGAACCAAGTAATGTCCCATAAACACATTTAGGATTAATAAAATATATTTAGACTTAAGTCTCAAATACCTTACTATGAATAAGCTAATTTCCATTCTTATATTTTTGTTACCAATCTCCCTTTTTGCTCAAATTTCTAATGTTGGTATCAATACAACTACACCAGACTCCTCTGCTGTGTTAGACATTAATTCTACAGAAGGAGGACTTCTAATCCCTAGGATGACCTTGTTTCAAAGGGATATAATTGACAATCCTGCAACGGGTTTACTTGTTTACCAGACTGATTATAATACTGGATTTTACTACTATGATGGTTTGAGATGGAGACCCTTTAGTACTGCGGTGCATAATGGCTTAAATCTTGACCCAACGACGAATGGATTTCAGCTTGGCGGGCCGTTGATTAAAAACACAACAGTGACACAGGGATCATTTAATATGGCATTTGACCTGAGCGGTGCTGGGGCATTCGAAATCAAGAACAATAATTCGACTTTCTTCTATGCAAATGAGAATGGCCGACTAGGACTTGGAACAACAGCTCCCGCTCAACAATTGCATGCGACAGGTAATATTAGAATGGATGGAAGAAGACTTTTCTTTGGTGCAACTCAACAGCTATATGGCAATGGTATTGCTAATCTAACGTATACCTCCAATCACATTGATGTTTCTCAATTTATATTAGAAGATTCTGATGCAGATCGATATGGTAGTATTTATGGCAGCTCGAATGGCAACTTCTTTGGGCTTCTTGACGGTGATGGTCATTGGGGTTATTTGCAAGCAAAGGATGATTATACTCAATTTCGAATTAACGATGACACAAAGATGACCATTAGAGACAATGGACATGTAGGAATTGGCACGGCTTCTCCTGGAGGCAAATTGACCGTCATGGTCGACCCAACTGCTCGTGGACTTGAGGTCAATTCTGCCAATGGCTCTACGCATATTCCGTGGACAAATGGTTGGTCTTATTTGGCTGGCGAGGGTATCATATTTAGAACCACCGCTACTAATACAGAACGTGTCCGCATAATGCCTAATGGCTTCACTGGATTCGGGATAACAGCTCCCACTGAGCGTATTCACTCGATTGGCAATTTGCGAGTAGATGGAAGATCTGTTTTTTTTGGTGCTGATCAACGCATTTTTGCAGATAATGCAAGCGCTTTTTATTTAGATGGAAATCACAGTACTGTTGCACAATTAATATTAAGAGATAAGGAAGATGAAGCATATGGTAGACTCTACGGTTCTGGTGATGGTGCGCGCTTTGGGCTTCTGGATGGAGATGCGCAATGGGCATTGAGACTTGAGAAAGATCTGTACACTAGCTTCAGGATAAACAATGATGAAAAAATGAGAATTCTTGAAAACGGTAATGTTGGAGTAGGTACAACAGTCCCAGCACAAAGTATTCACACTGTCGGCAATTTACGGACAGACGGTAGAAGGGTTTTCTTTGGAGCTGACCAACAGCTCTATGCTGACAATAGTTCAAGTATTCAACACTACTCAAACCATAGTACAATTTCCCAGTTCATTTTTAGGGATGCAGAATTAGAGCGCTATGGTGCAGTTTTAGGTTCAGGTAATGGTGTAAACTTTGGGCTTACCGACGGGGATGCCAATTGGGCAATTCGAATTATTAAAGATACGGATACGCGCTTCTATATCAACAATATTGAGAAATATCGCTTCACTCCTAATACATTAGAATTCGTTAATTTTAACAACAATATAGCCATTGGTCGTGGAGTAAATAATTCAAACGTATTCGGTGTATATAATGTTGGAATTGGGATCAATGCACTTAGTGACAATTCTAACGGCGACTTTAATGTTGGCATTGGAAGCGAAGCTCTTAGCAATAATTCTACTGGCAGTAGCAATGTTGGAATCGGAAATGGAGCACTGTTAAACAATTCGATTGGTGGGAGTAACGTTGCGATTGGGGGTCAGACATTATTCAACAATTCAAATGGTCAATACAATATCGCAATTGGAACGAACGCCTTAAGAAACAACGTAAATGGTACCGAAAATACTGCAATTGGATTTAATGCTGGTGAAGTAGCCTCAGCGGCAAGAAGCAACAACTCCTCTCTTGGTGCGTTTTCTGGACGTCAACTAAACGGTACAGGCAATACCTGCCTTGGTTCTAATGCTGGTGTGACGACGGGTAACGCTACACAAACTTATAGTAGTTCTACAGCAGTGGGCGCATATGCCAACCTTACTGCAAGCAACCAAGTGAAAATTGGCACCATATTAACGAATTCCATCGAAGGATTCCGGGCATGGACGAATCTTTCTGATGCTCAATTTAAGACGAATGTGAGGGAAGATGTCCCTGGGCTAGATTTCATCTTAAAACTTAGACCTGTCACCTACAATTTTGACACGGGTAAGCTAAAAACAGTAGCTGGATTAACTGAAGTTGTTGCTGGCAGTCCTAGTTTACAAGCTGCTGAGCGCCTCGTGCAGAATCAGCTAGAGACTGGATTTGTGGCTCAGGAGGTAGAGGCCGCTGCCCAGAAACTCGGTTATCAGTTTAGTGGGGTTGACCAACCTCAAAACGAAAATGATCATTACGGATTGCGGTATTCTACGTTTGTGGTGCCCTTAGTAAAATCTGTTCAGGAGCAACAAGAAATCATCAAGGAGCAAAATGATAAAATCGAAGCACTTGAAGCAACCAATGAGAAAATATTGAATGAATTGGAAGCCATTAAGACCCTTTTAAAAGGAAAGGAATAATGAGAATGCTTAAAAATACAGTAATTATCTCTTTGAATATCAAACCACTATTACTTGACAAAACTTTGCTTAATTATTTGGAAGAATGAGTATTGATTAATAGCGTTGCATTTAAAACACCATGACAACCCCAATCACCTGTCTAAGGTTGAATAAACACCGTTGTTAGCAGACCAGAGAATCTTATCCATTCCCGATACATCACCATCCAGATTGTAGTCACCATAGCCATAGACATTAAACTGTCCATTTTGAGGCATCCAGCTTGAATTGTCTACTCCATTGATGTCATACCCATTAATATCTGTTAATTGATCTCCATCACCTGCAAACAAACCCCAGACACCGGGAGCAATCTCTTTTTGTCCTTGCCCCCCACTGGTATAACTGTCTCCGCTTCTAAAGTCATAAGTCAACATCCCTTGAGCAACAGTAACTGGGGTAGGTGACATCACTCCAATGTGATTGCGGTGTTCTACTACAATGTAGAAGGATGTTCCTAGACTCTCTGAAAGGAAGTCTTCATCAGGAAATACAAGGCAGCCGTCGTTTCTTAATAGGGCAGCAGTCGTGACAATTTCAGATGATTTAGCGGGTGTTGTTCTAAGGCTTACCATCACCCAATCAACCATCGAGGAAGCTAACCCATTCACTGATTCTGTGCCTGCATAATTCCAAGGAGGTGTATTGTATGGTTGAGCAATTGGCAATAGATTAAGTTGAACCAACTGAGTGGCCATTTCATTCGTGTTTGCATTATAAGCACCTTCCATCCATAGACAAATGTTGGGTGTTATGAAAGTAGATTGGCATTCTTCAAATAAAATTTCACCAAAAACGGAAGGATTGTTCCAAGCAATATTCTGATCGTCTGACCAAGAAATGAATTTTTCTCTATCGGCACCGTCATCATCATCATTTACATGCACATCTAGTCCAATTTTACTCCCTTCAGTTAAAGGAGGAATTCCTAGGAAGGCCCAGCTTGCACGAATCTCCACATTATACCCTGTAGCAGAATTCACCATAGCGAAATCAAGTCCTGTAGGATTATTGACACCACCAGAAGCATTGTAAGCGATTGGATCATTATATCGAAAGAGCAATTGAAAATCATCACTGTCGTATGTGGTGCTTTTATCATTTCCTCCATCGATGTATAATTCAAAACAGTCATCATGCCATGGGTTTGGAGAATCATTTATCAATAGATCATCCGTTACTTTACCAAAAGCATAGAGGTAGTTCTCATCATAACCCAGTTTAAATTCAGCACTTAAATCTGAGGGATTAGCAATCGTGCCTCCTAGTACTTTTGTTACGTAAAATGTAGAATCAGCTGTCCAGTCATTGTCAAATCCATCTATGACCGCAGGAACATCGAATTGACAGATCCCGCGACCAGGAACAAAAGTTCCAGCACAATTACAAAGGCCGTCATAAACATCGTTTACCGTGGTTGGGTCATTATCATCACAAGGCGTTCCTACAGGAGCACAAACACCTGCGCAATTACATTGTCCATCCCAAGCATCATTTATAGTTAGTGGATCCTTGTCATCACAGGTCATACCAGCGGCTATACAGGTACCTGCACAGTTGCAATTGTTATCATAGACATCGTTTATCGTCTTTGAATCATTGTCATCGCAAGCAGTGCCTGCAGGAGGACACTGAACACAATCGTACGGATCTGGCAAATAATCTATTGGTCCAGTATAGATCATATTGGAAATCGTAGAAGTGTTTTCAATACGATCTAAATTCCATTGTGTCCCAGTCTGTCCATTCGCACAATTTCTAGGATCATTCGCATCATGACATTGGTCTTTCCATGAAGCTTGTACCATTTCGTTCCAAGCAAAAAGGATATCTCCGTGCAAACTTCCACCTGGATGTGGCACTTGAGCATCAGTGTTTGCTCCCATATCGGAAGATAAGCGCCAGTTACTTACATCGCCATTTGCTGGCCATCTAAAATCGATTAAGAGTTCAATTTTAGGAATACGATTTGGAAAATCACTAGGACACGGATCTGCATCACGATTTCCACCACCTCCGTTTTCTAACATCAACTGATGACTAAGATGATCTGCGGAACTCAGTACGAAGCCTCCATTGACATCTTCTCTAAAACATTGAGGAAAACCAATGACAGCTCTTATGTAAGTATAGCCATTTGGGTTTGATTGAGGAATGGTGGGTTGACTTTGTACTAACTGCCCGACAGATGGATCGTAGAAGCCCCAAGCCGCAGCATCTCTATTCGACCCCCCGTTTGCATTTTGGATGGTCATCCCGTGCACCATTGGCCCAGGTGTATGTGGCAAGTTGCCTCCAATCACTTCTAGACCAACAGGAATGATGTCAGATGCTACTGGTTGTCTTGTTTTGTAATACACTCGAATTCTGTCTGGCAAGATGATTTTACGTTGGTTATTGCAACCGTTTAACGGGCCGTTTACCATAGCTGGGATCCAATAGGATGATGGGTTGGCACCTTTGCCTCCTTGCACGGTGCTGGCGCCTTTGACTTGTAGGTCGTTTGGGCCACCTGTGCCTGCTTCACTGTATGCATCTGCTCTGGTATTCCCAAAAAACATATGAAGGTGGGAGGCTCCTGGCTGGTTAGGGAATACGATCGGGTCATCTTTTAGGTAGTGGGAAGGAGCTCCCTTAAATCTAAATTGTCCCATTGTTGCGGAGCCGTTGTCTTGCGGGCTTGCTGCATAGGACACTTCTGGTAATGACAATGCTCCGTAGGTTGGGTGTGTTCCTGGTAGCGCATTGATAGCAGAGACGCTTGTGTTTTCAAATAGCTCGTATTGCTGTTGATTCATCCCCCAAGGATTTCGGGTACTTACTTGAGCGATTGCATTTAAGCCAACTATTATTAGAATAGCTGTTAGAAGATGGTTAGTTAGTTGCATTTATTCGTTCTTTATTCGAGTCTTTAAGTTCATAGATCAGAACTACGTATACGAATAGTTTCCTAGCAATCAAGCTAGTTTTTTGGTTATCATTAAGGTACAAACTTATTTGCATTTTCCATAATAAGTTACGGTTGAATCTTCAAACAATAGAAAGGCACAAAACCATTCCGAATCTTGATCTCTAGCGACTCAATACGGAAGTTATAATCATGTAACTGTCTTCTATTTTCAACTATTAAATCTGCAATTAATCCGCATTGCCATTTCATAGAAGTGAACAAAATCAACTCAAAATAACAAGCGAATCATACAAATAACGATTTTTATATGTTTTTGCTGCATATCGACTAGCATAACTCATACGTTTGCCATACATTTGTATTGTTGTTAGTTAATATGTATTAAAACATGATTTCAAGCTCCTAAACATTAAACAATGGAAACTCAAATCAAACCACATAAAGCGAATACGTTTGGGAAATTCAGCTATTTAAAAAACAATGTCCATCTAACATCTCGTTATTTCTTTGCTCCAATCAACGCTGGACTAGCAACAAAAGAAGGAAATCCGACAGACGAACTCATTTCATTTCATGAAAAAAGGTCTGGTAAAGGAATCGGAATAAACTATGTAGGGAATGTTTCAATTACTAAAGACTATGTGACAAACAATAGTACGCTCTTTGTCAGTAATAACATGCAAAACTGGGAAAAGCTAGTTGGCTTCATTGAGTTTTCAGGAAGCCTACCAGGTGTTCAAGTGGCTTGCTACAAATCTGACTACAGTTTAATCCGAAAATGGAAAAATAAAGATAATGACGCCTATATAAAGTTTACTCAGGAAGAGATAAATTCGTTTACAACGAAAGAAATTGACACCTTGGTAAAACAGTTTATTGATGCCTCCGTTAAGCTGATAAAGAATGGCTTCAAAGTCATTCAAATACATGCCGGACATGGCTATTTCTTGTCAACATTTACCTCAAAAATCTTTAACAGAAGAACAGACGAATACGGAAAAGACCCTCTACTGATCCTCAAGCGTATTTTCGATGGTGTTAGAGCAAAAGCGGGCTATTCAGATTATTGGCTTGATCTACGGATTTCCGTCTTTGAAAGAAGCCTTGATGAAGACCTAGAACACAAGTTACTTGCACTGAATGAATTGACTGAGCATAGATCACTGGATATGATTAGTCAAGTAAATGGGTTGTACAACTTGAGCAAAAAACTAATGTACCCAAACCGGGCGTTGGGCCATTGCTTTATGAAAGATGATATTGCAAAACTGGCATTAAAACACCCAGAAATCTTATGGAATCTTTGTGGGAATATCTGGGATTTGGAAGAAGTAGAAAGTACGCCACTTCCAGAAAACATTACATTCTCAGTGGGACGTGCCTTGCTTGCGGACGAATACTTTGTAGAAAAAAGCTTTGCTAGAAAAAAGGACACCATTAACAAATGTACCTTTTGCAACAAGTGTCATTACTACTCTATGGGTCTACCTCATATTGCATGTGGTATCAATCCAAACTTGTTTTAATCATGCCAGTCATCTCTTTCGTTCTGTCTATTGTATTAAAAAATCACGTTTGGAACTATTTAGGGAAATTAAATGTTGTTGGATTTGAATATATTTATTTAACTATCGCAATAACATCTTAAACACTATGAAACACCTAATCTTAACCCTCCTAGTAGCATTTACCTCTTTACATTTATCCGCACAGCTTGACTTTAAACCTGGATTTCTTATTGTACCGCCCAAATTCACCTTTGATGATAAACATGCTTACACTTATCAAGTAAAAGAGTTGTTAGAACGTGAATCTCCCAAGGCGTTTAAAGAATATAGAAGCGGTATGCGGCTCAAGAATGTTGGTACAGGACTCTTTGCTCTTTCAGCGGCTGCAGGAATTGTAAGTATGGGCATAAATTTGGGTGTCAATTATGGCGAATACGAAGCAAATCCTTTAGATCTTATCATCTTTGTGCCTGCAGCTGCAGGAATTATCCTCAATGCTAGTAGTAATGGAAGGTTTAAGCAATCTGTCAAAACGTTTAACCGAGAATATTATCAAGATTCTGGCTTTATCCTTCAACCTGCTGTCACTCAAAACGGAATTGGTCTAGTCTTGAGCTTTTAATCGGTCAGGACTAAGCAAACAGGAGCATTCGACAGATCGTTTGGCTAACAATAACTAGAATTTCAGTCTATAGATTATCCAGAAGACCAACCGTTGCCTCTACCTGGTATGGCTGACTACCATATCTAAAGCCCAACCCTCTAAAAGCGTTGTACCTAGAATCAAGACTCGTGTCAAGTATCCTAAGCCAAGCATCTACAGCAGCAGGGTCGTTGTTGTCATATAAGATTGGAAGCCCAAGGCTAATGTTGCAATCTGCGTCAAACAAAATTTCGCTATAGTTGACGACGAGTCTAGTCAGATCTAAATTATTATTTTTACCGAAACCAACTCCAGTAATAACATGACCGGGCGGTGCCATAAAGGATAAATCGAAACTTCCGTTCGGATTATTTCCACTACGATCTTGATATTCAACACCAAAGGTGCCATCTCGAAACACTTCTCTTCCTGCAATCATTAGGGTTGAGTTTTTACTAAATCCAAAACCTGTTAGTATATGATTTTCTGGGAGGGCTGCTTCAACATCATCCACATAGTTTGTTCCTGAATTCCAAATAGTTCCTGCTCTATCAGCAAACCGAAGCCAAGGCACACAATCTTCACAAAGCGCCCCTTCAAATCCATTAGGGCAGTCGCATGCGCAATCCGTGGTTACAGCTCCTCCATTTTGACAAGAGATTGTACAGGTCGCAATTTCACACTCAACACCTTCAAAACCAGAGGGACATGAGCAATCACAGTCGATTGTTAGGATTCCTCCATTTTGACAAGACAGCAAACATTCATCCGTTTTGTCTTTGCAAGAATGAGCAAGGAGGCAGATAAAAACTAAGAGGATTAACGTCAAATTCGTTTTCATGGTGCTTGGATTTATTTAAATTTGAGGACAAAACTACAATTTATTCTTGAATTAGAATATTATAATAATAGATCGTATTTAAAACAAGTGGAACACCACGTTATCTTAAATTTCTTGAGCATGTCCATCCCCATAGGCTATGTTTATTAAATGTTTTATTGCCAATATTCGCAATAAGATAGGAAAAACAAACGCAGACAACCGACAGTGTAACTGCACAGAACGAGCCTATAAAATCAGTTAATCCCGAATTCTACATCAGATTCGAGTGTTGCATCCTGTATAACTAGGAGCTCAAAGAAGACTGATCTTCAATATTACTTAGGAGCAAACCCTGTACAAGTAGTCAATGGCCCTACAAATATTGAAGCAGGTTCTTGGCATTCAGAGCCGACTGGATTACTTTGTACGATATTAGTTGCCCTAGTCACCGTGCAAGGATTATTAGGTCCTCCGTTGCCACTACCGACATTGGATCGAATCGGCTGTCCGACATATCCCCAGATAATGTTATTTTTTATGATTACGGTTTTATTAGCACCATCGCAGTCATTATAGACTTCAATACCATGTTTTACCGTATTCCACATCACGTTTTCCTCAATTAAGGTATAAGCATTTCCGACAACTATAAAATTACCGTCAGCGTTTCTAGTCGTGACATTACTAATACAGTTGCGTCGAACAATGAATTGAGCATCGTATGTATCATTGACTTTTAATGGATCCAACCCTAATACGATTGCTCCTTGCGAATGAACATTTACTTGATCAATTTTATTGTACTCTATTAAGATATTTGCTGACTTCCGTTTAATGTCAATCGCCTCCCCAGTTAAATCATGCAAATAGTTACCGACAATTTGAACGTTACTACTATAGTCTTCCAAATCGTTCCCTTCTCCAATATAAATGCCTTCACCAGCAGCGCCTAGATTAGTTGGAGCGATGTTGTAGACTTCGTTGGCTTCGATTCTAATATCAGCACCTTCAAAAGCATTTCTAACTACAATACCACCACCTGTAATTTGAGCGGTACCAAACACTTCATTTCCTGCTACCCAAGTTCCTCTTGGGGCAAACCGAGGAGCGTCGTCACCCCCAATGTAAATACCATGAAATTTAGCACCTGTCACTCGGAAGTTTAAGATCTCTAGGTTCGAATTAACCCCTTGCGTCGAATTGTAAGCATAAATTCCGAAGTTTCTATTTGTCGCATTAATCGTTGCGGGGTTGTTGGGATTAGTATATACACACAAGTTACGCTTGTCTACTATTCTCAATTCCCCAGCGTAAGTACCAGCTGCTAAAGCATAAACTGCACCATTGTGATCGGTGAGCGAATTGATTTTGTTTTGCAATGCAGTCAAGCTAGTAAATGTCTGAGTCGGTGTCTTGAGCAAGTTAGGTGGTTGGTAGGTATTAATCCGATCGATTAGGTTAAAACCAAAACAATTATGTATCGTTCCGTTGGATGGAAGGTCATAATTAACCGTGCAGACTCCCGCAGATACCATATTGGTTAAGTCGCCATCATACCAATATATTAGTTCTACTGTAAAACTTCCAGTGCCAGAAGAAATCCCTAGCAAACTACAGATATCAATCGTATTTGAATTAGCTGGATAAACGACAGATGGTCCTGGGTCAATCCCGTTTATTCTAAGGTCATAATTGACTGTTGTCGAAAGTGGATTATTGTGCACCCAGTTGACAGTATAACTGCAATTATCAAGAACGTAGTTAGGTGCAGGACAAGTCAAAACGGGTGGAGCGCTGTTTGTTGTATCATTAGACTTAGGAACCGTAGTAAATATTCCATTGTTACTATTAAAAACAATTCGATCAGCAGCGTTGACATCACCATCTAGATCATAGTCTCCTGGATTATAGACGTCAAACTGACCATTAACGGTTTGCCAGAACACGCGGTCTGAGGCATTGATATCACAACTATTTTGGGCCTCTTGATCTGCATTTCCACCATACATCACCCAGTCTGACCCTAGACGTTTTTGACCAAATCCTGATCCTGTGGTGTAACTATTCGAAGCAGTAAAATCATAGGAAATTGTATTGTTTACAATCGAAATAGGCTGTGCCGAAATGATTGGCAAATGGTTTCGATGCTCTATCATTACGTACAATGGATTCGTTGCATTGTTTAGATTGACATCGAAGGAGGAAATGTTGCCATTCTCAAGTAAAACGGCAGCAACCCGAGCGACTTCCGTTGCAGGATCCAATGATGTTCGAAGCGAAACAAGTACCCAGTCTAATGTTCCTACAGGATAATCAGTGGGTAACCAACCATTGCCTTCTGTCCCAGGATAATTCCAAGGAGAACCGGTGTATGGTTGTCCTTGAGGAACGACACCCAGTTGTAATAAACTCCCATCCATTATTCCTTGTCCGACATCGAATGGCCCTTCCAGAAAAACCTTCAAATTAAAAGTGACTGTAGGATTTGGGTTGGGGTTTGCGAAAGCAGGATCATTAGCATCAGTAGCATTCGTACTTCCTAGGACGGTGTTGTTGTTTCCAGCTTGGTCATTGATCGTTTGTCCTATACCTTCATTAAACTTATAATAAGCTTGGAGTCCTGGTTCGTTTCCTGTCAACTCTGAGCTTCTATTGGCTTGAATTTCGGCTTGTGTTCTAGCGGTATTCCAAATTCTAACTTCGTCAATTCCGCCTTGCCATGGACGAATTGTAGCCAGTGGCGGATTGCCTCCTACCCATGCTTGCACAGAAGGGTTTGTTGTTATACTGCCTGTCTTAGTAGAACTTGCAATTTCAGTACCATTCAGATACGTCTTCATATTGGCGCCATCATAGGTTGCTGCTAAATGGTACCAAGTATTGTTTGACAAGAAGCCAACTGGGGCGATAAGTGTTGTGGTCGTCCCATTTGTTTTCAACCTAAATCGAACAACAATGTTTCCGTTAGACTTGGTTGTACTAAGCATCCAGTAGTGATCCGCTGGGGCATCGCTAACAGTTTTTGAAATGATTCTACAATCGCTATTGATACAATTATCTAGATCTGAGCTATTAATAAGTGCTTCAAGGGTAATTGCACTACCTGAAACATCCATATTATTTAGACTTACGTAATCATTAACACCATCAAATATTAAATGGTTATTGAGCGGTTGTGCATTTAATTGTATTGCATTCAAAGAAGCAAATAGAAATACACTTAGACATAAGCCAATAACTGTTAGTTTTTTCATAGAATTCTTAATCATTAGTACTTAAAATAGCAAAATTTAACATTAAAATAGAATCAAACGGTTCAATTACAAGCGTTTCATTACTTAGGTGCAAACCCTGCACAAGAGGTCAATGGCCCTACAAAAATAGAAGCAGGCTCTTGGCACTCAGACCCAACTGGATTACTTTGAACAATGTTTGTGGCTCTTGTGGTTGCACATGGATTATTAGGGCCACCGTTCCCACTTCCAACATTTACTCTAATCGGAAGCCCAGAATTATAGCCCCAAATAATATTGTTTCGAATCTCAACGGTTTTATTTGGTCCATCACAATCACTATAGACATCAATTCCATTTTTTACACAATTCCACATTACATTTTCTTCGATCAATGCATATCCATTTGCTACTACAATAAAATTTCCATCAAAGCCACGTGAAGTAACATTGCTTATGCAGTTGCGACGAACAATGTATTGCCCATCGTAGGAGTCATTGACCTTTAGAGGATCTAATCCGAGCACGATAGCACTTTGAGATTTCACATTGATGTTATTAATTTTGTTGTACTCGATCAATATATCTGCAGATTTTCGCTTGATATCAATTGCTTCCCCTGTTAAGTCATGTAAATAGTTTCCTATAATGTGGACATTACTGCTGTAGTCTAGATGGTCGTTTCCTTCTCCTATATAAATTCCTTCACCAGAAGCACCTAAATTGGTTAGACTGACATCGTATACTTCATTGTCTTCAATCTTAATCAAAGCACCTTCAAATGCATTTCTGACTGCAATACCTGCTCCTACATTTCTGGCAACGTCAAATACTTCATTACCTGCCACCCAAGTGCCTCTAGGAGCGAAACGAGGAGCATTATCACCACCCAAATAAATACCGTGGTACAAGGCACCAGTAATTCTAAGATTTAATATCTCGAGGTTAGAATTTACTCCTTGTGTACCATTATAGGCGTAAACCGCGAAGTTAATATTTGAGGCATCAATCGTTGCTGGGTTATTCGGGTCAGTATAAATACATAAATTACGCTTATCGACAATTCTTAACTGCCCATAATACGTACCGGCAGCTAAAGCGTATACCGCTCCATTGTGATCGGTAAGCGAGTTTACTTTATTCTGTAATGCACTTAAACTAGTAAACGTTTGCGTTGGTGTTTTCACCAAATTAGGTTTCTGGTAGGAGTTGATTCGATCAATCAAATTAAATCCAAAACAACTATGGACATTGCCATTAGATGGAATGTTGTAATTTACGGTGCAGACACCTGCAGAAACAATATTAGTCAAGTCACCATCATACCAATAAACGAGTTCTACAGTAAAGCTTCCTGAACCTGAAGTAATCCCTAGCAAATTACAGATATCAATCGTATTTGAATTGACTGGATAAACGACAGATGGTCCTGGGTCAATCCCATTTATTCTAAGGTCATAATTGACAGTTGTAGACAACGGATTATTGTGGACCCAGTTGACAGTATAGTTGCAATTATCTAGTACGTAGTTAGGTGCAGGACAAGTCAAAACTGGAGGAGAACTGTTTGTGGTATCATTGGACTTCGGTACCGCAGTAAATATTCCATTATTATTGTTAAAAATGATCCGATCTGCTGCGTTGACATCTCCATCAAGGTCATAATCTCCAGGATTATAGACATCAAACTGACCATTAAAGGTTTCCCAAAACGCTCGGTCTGAAGCATTGATATCACAACTATTCAATGCTTCCTGATCTGCGTTCCCTCCGTACATCATCCATTGAGCACCAACTTGTTTCTGACCAAATCCGGACCCGGCAGTGTAACTGTTTTGTGTGGAAAAATTAAAGGAAAGGCTATTGTTGATGATCGGAATGGGTTGTGCGGATATGATGGGCAAATGATTTCTATGTTCTACCATTACATACAAGGGTGTAGTCGAATTGTTTAGATTCACATCAAAGGGTGAAATGTTGCCATTTTCCAATAAAACAGCAGCAACTCGAGTGACTTCTGTTGCAGGATCCAATGACCTTCTAAGTGAAACAAGCACCCAGTCTAACGTTCCCGCAGGATAGTCTGTAGGCAACCAACCATTACCTTCGGTCCCAGGATAATTCCAAGGAGACCCCGTGTAGGGTTGGCCTGGAGGGACGACTGCCCGTTGCACTAAACTCCCATTCATTGTGCCTTGTCCAGCATCAAAAGGACCTTCTAGAAATACTTGCAAATTGAAGGTAACCATTGGGCTCGGGGGCGGATTTACATAGGTAGGATCGCTACTGTCTGGTGCAGATGTACTTCCCAGGACTCCGTTGTTGCTACCTGCTGCGTCGGTGATCGTTTGTCCCGAGCCTTCATTAAACTTATAGTAAGCTTGAAGACCTGGCTCGTTGCCTGATAACTCTGTGCTTCTATTTGCTTGGATTTCTGCTTGTGTTCTTGCGGTATTCCAAATTCTAACTTCATCGATTGCCCCTAGCCATGGGCGGTTGTTAGCTACGGGGGGATTGCCGCCTATCCAAGAACCTATAGCTGGATTTGTTGTTAGGCTGCCTGTTTTCGGAGTGCTTGCGATCTCAGTACCGTCAAGAAAGATTTTCATGGCAGCTCCATCGTACGTTGCAGCAGCGTGATACCAGGTATTCTCTGACAAGTTGGCAATGGTTGCTATCAAAGTAGTTGTAGTGCCATTTGTCTTTAATCTGAATCTTAAAACGGTATTAGCTCCAGCGTCTTTTGTGCTTAGCATCCAATAGTGATCGGCTTCACTTGCGCTAGAAGATTTTGAGATAATTCTACAATCATTGTACGGGCAATTGTCAAAGCCTGAACTATTGAAAAGTGCTTCAAGGGTAATGCTATTTCCTGAAACATCCATATTGTTTAGGTTGACGTAATCATCCGTGCCATCAAAGAGTAAATAGCTGTTAAGCGGTTGTGCACTTAGTTCAATTGCTCCCAATATGGAAATTAAAAGAAGGCTATATCGAAATAATAAAGTTGATAAATAGTTAATTTTAGTGTTAGTCGTCATTTTTTAAGTTTAAGAATGTTCAAGCAAAAAACAGGAGGAGTATTGAATTTTAATGTTGTAAAGTTTCAATGAATAGGTTTTTGGTTATGTCTTGAGATTCATCCACCACTCTAGGAAAAACAGCTGAGGAGGCCACTATTGAGTCGAAAAGGTCCGTTTAGACAAAAAGTGTTTAAATTAGAATAAGCGGGAAAGCAAATGCAGTAGCATTTGCTCATTGTTGTTAGTTTATACATAGAATAGAATTTTCAATCCTTATAAAAATAACTCTTTTTTTTTACAAAATTTAAACTAATAGATTCTAATATTACCTTTTCAAATAAGTACTTCCAATCAGTAAAGCCTTGTTTTTCAACAGATCTCAGTAATTTCCTTTTATAAAAACAAAAATTGTTGTAGTGGAGTCACCATTCAAAGCCAAATTAATGATGAAGCATTGAAGTCAGAGGCTAACAAGTTTGTAAAAGTAGATTAAGTGAAAGCAAATATATTACGAAATATTCGTTTAACCTATAGATAAATAGAGCTCTAAATCACTTAAACTCAGAACAGATAGATTTTAAAGAGAATTTCAAAAAAAGGTTGAAGTTTTCAAAATTTAATTTTGAGTTTCAATATTTTTATATTAATTTAGAGTGGAAGCAAAAACGAATTTCATTCCACTCCTCAATTCGTTATACTTTTATTCCTAGAAACTATTCGCCGTAATGTTCACTGCGTTGACCAAATTGCTTAGGCAAATATTGGGTAGCTCGAGTCAATTGAATTGGGATAGTCAAGCAATTTCAACATTGTTTTATCAAAAAAATAAACACTGCTTGAGATTTTTTATAAACTTGGTACTTCCAGTCCTAGCTATCATCCAATTTAAAGGATCATAGAGAACATAAATTACTGAATCATAAGGAATTCTATAATTAAGATTTATTTCATATTTAAATAAAATAAATTAATAATAATAAACAGATTTAGGGTTAATTTTTTTTTTCTTCGATATAAAATGACTATTTTTAGATACTAACACATAATAATACAAAAAACATTCTCATGAAAAACTCACTTTTATTTATTGCAATACTTTTAATGTCTTCTTCAATTTTTGCTCAAGATATATATGAGCTTAGATTTAATCATCATCATACTGATTGTGCGAAACAATTACTCTATGTTGATATAGAAGTAAAAGCTGCAACTCCGAACACTACTGTTCACTTAGCAGATCAAAATTATCGATTTAGCTTTGATAAAGAGGTCTTAAGTAACCCTAAATTGGTAAAGGAACTAACGGTTTCTGGAATGACTAATTCAAATGGACATTCTTCTCTTTATGACGCTCATAACTTACGAGGATCAATGAATGATATTGTATCTTACAATGTTGTGTTAACAGGTGGAGCAGGTTATCCAATAAACAATACGGCTTGGACGTCAGTTGGACGTATATCTTTTGAGATTGCAGATGTAGATAAAGCTGTTGAGTTAACATGGCATGATAATAAACCTGAAAACTTTCCTCCTACTTTTATCAGTGAGAAAACAAGTAATGGTGATTTAAAGGCTGCTACAAGTCATCATATGTCAAACTTTTCTAAGAAGGAAGTTTGTGCTGTAAGTACGTTGGATGAACAAGTTCAGATTTCTGAATTATTTCCTAATCCTGTATCAAACAATGATACGAATATAACAATTGAGTTTACGAATGATTTTGCTACAACTAAATCTACACTTCTTGTAACTTCAATTGATGGATCTGTGGTTGCAGAGCAATTTATCAATCTTACTGAAGGCTTTAACAGTATCCAATTCAATACTCAAAAACTTGCAACAGGCGTTTACATGGTTCAAATCAATGATGCATTGTGGCAATCAAAGACAATTAAGTTTGTAAAAGTAGATTAAGAATCTTGAGTTAAAAAGTTCAGGGACATCCTTGATCTAAAAATAAAATACAAAAATCCTAGGAAGGTCATTCTTCCTAGGATTTTTTTTGGTTTAAACCAATCGCCTACCATCGATATTCTTAACCGTTCAATACTATTCATCCAAAGTTTTCGCAATGGGTAGTAGTTACCCAATAATTTAACCGCTGTAAGGACGGCATTTCATTCTTGTATGGCATGTTGGAGGTAAAATAGACACTAAGTGCCTTTAGCACTTATTGTGTGCACATTTAGGCTCTAGGTTTAACAGGAGTAGGACAGTCTGCCACACAACGGAAGGCAAGCTGAATCATTGAACACTTTCGGTATTACTTTCTTATGGCTAACGCTGAACGCGTTTAAGTGCAGGCCTAAGCGTACGATCGTAGCAAGAGAAAATAACAATGATAAAGGGTATTCCTGTGTTCAAACTATATTCAATTGCTTCCAATCAAAAAGAGACTACTCATTTGAGTAATCTCTTTAAAATAGCCTTTTATTTTAGTCCGCGATGCCTAGGATAGCTTAACCATGACGACTTATCGAATCTCAGTATAAATTCCATTGTTGACACTCCAAAGGATCTTATCAATACCGTTGATATCACCATCCAAATTATAATCGGCTAATTTGTACTTACCAAAGTAGCCGTTTTCGGTTTCCCACAAGATTTTGTCAGCAACATTGATGTCACTTCCAGCAGAACTAGCTGCTCCGTTACCTACAAACAAATGCCAATCATTACCAATTCGCTTCTGGCCAAAACCAGCACCAAACACATAACTATCCGACAATCGGAAATCAAAACTGAGTGCTTGGTTGCTAACATCGAATCGGTGTGGAGATAAAATCGGCAAATGATTTCGGTGATATACCGCAATATAAACACTATCTACATTTCCTGGAACGACCATATTGAAGGGGTGTAAACTACCATCTTCCAATAAGATAGCTGCGCCTTTTGCTACAATACTGCTAGCAGATGAGGTTTCTCTTAAATCAATCAGAACCCAGTCAACCGTTCCAGAAGGATAATCACTAGTTGTCCAGCCACTACCTTCTGTGCCGTCGTATTCCCACGGCGCAGCGCCATAAGGCTGAACCGCGGGCAATAACCCTTGATCTAGTAGATCTGTAGCGTGTAGACCTGTATTCAGGTCGTATGCACCCTCTAAAGACATAGAAAGGCTAACAGCAGTTGGGGCTACAGGTAAAAAGTCTTCACCAATCTCATGATACGTTTGGTTTGTAATGATCGGTTCATTGAAATCGAAATAGATCCCCGCCCGGTTATAAATCATGGTACCAAGTGGCAGATTGGGTTGTTGGCTGATTTTAAACGTTACAAACCCATGAGATGCTGGCTCATTTGTAGTAGAATCAACCAATAGAATATCCTTAAACGTAAATTTCAGCGTGGTTCCATTCACGATATCTAATTCATAAGCGTGGCTTGAGGTTCCGGGTAGAAGAGAAGCCATATCTAAATGTTCTGAAATTGTGTCTCGAATCTCAACCGTAAAGGCGGTATCAGTGCCCGTATTTTGAAAGCGGATTCTGTAATCTAGATCATCACCAACTTCGATGAAATGTCGATAACTATATCCTTTAGGTGTTGCTTGTTTGTCATTTGGATCATACGAACCAATAATCTCCTCACAGTCGGTGGTTTCTGTGTTTAGGACATTGTTCTCAGAATACATGGTGATAAAGCCTGTACTGAAAGTGCCGTCTGTTTTGACTCCACACCCCTCATAAGCAATTGTTGGGTTATAGCCAGGCGGGAAATAGCCAGGCGACTGCCCCGCATACAAGCGATACGTGGAACCGTTAGCAGGCACCTTGATTTGAAGGGTATCCGCGGCAATCAATTGAAAGAAGCCTGTTTTGGGTAGCAGATTGTCTTCAATAACCAAATAGTCTTGTGGTGTTCCCATATTCCCTGTTCCAGTGTTCGTTATCGTAAACGTTAAGGAATCTGGGCCACAATGAACTTTTAGATCTGTTATAGAACCATCCCAAGCAGGATTGATCGCTCCACAAATGGTGTCTGGTTTTATTGTAGCATAAGCACAAAGTGCTTGACCAAGAATGGTAGAATCACAATTGGGAACGACAGTAACGCTAAAATTACCACATTCATTAATGTCCAAATTGCCCACTGGAAATGAATAAGTAGTACCCGTCTGACTTGACCATGGAATGCTGCTAGATATCACGTCATAATGTGGATGAAAATCAATATCGACAACGTTGTTCGCAGATGCAACGGTTCCCTTGTTACAGAAACTTACCTGATAGTTATTATCAAAACATCGTCTTAAAAATGGAACAGATAGGTCAATCGTAAGATATTGACAATTCGTCAATGGATACATTGGAAAGTTCGTTCCTACAATATCATTTGAAGATACCTGGACAGGCGTTGCCCCAACGCATGATTGCCAAAGTGGACTTGGGTTGGTTACGTTAACAATATAGCTTCCGCTATCTACATCGATTTTATAATTTCCAAGAGCATTTGTAAACGTGTATAACGTCTTGTCTCCCGTCACTTCCACAAGCCAATTATCTAGTTTTATCTCATTCAGATCAGGAAAACAATTTAAATTACTATCATTAAATACAGTACCGACTAGGAAATTATCGAAAAGAAAACCATTTTTATCTAACTTGATAAGGCGAGGAATGGAATTAGAATCAAAACCTGAGAGGATATAACTACTGTCTTTGGTTACTCTAATATCTCGAAATTCTCCTGGGAATGTTTTATACCACAACATATTACCTACATTGTCTACTTTCAACACTACCGCCGTATCCGACCCAGATACGGTAAGAATATATCCTCCATCTACAGCATTTACAGCTGGTTTAGCAATTTCAGAGTTAGCCGTAAACAGGTCGTAAGTACTCCCCCATTCTATACCCCCATTAGCGTTTCTTTTGGTTACTTCTAGATTATACTTTGTAGTAAATGGATCGGTCTGATCTGTAACGAGAATTCCGCCATCAGGTGTTGGTTCTATATCCAAACTCGCACCAATAAAACCACCAGTACTTAACGATATATTCTTAGTACTTAGAACATTTCCAAGGGAATCAATATTGTAAAGCTCTGAATCGGTATATACATTATAAGTATTGTCAGGTTTTGTAATCACCTTGACATACCTTCTAGGACCAGGTGATAGGTTTGTCGTCCAAACAATAGTTCCATTCTCATCTATTTTTCTAATTTCCAAGTCGAATTCATTCGCATTGTTTGCTAAAATGTATCCATTTATAGCCTTAGCCATATGGTTGGCCCCCAAGATGTAGTAGTAAAAAATATTGAAACTATTTTGTATCCAAATTAAGTTTCCGTTTTGATCTAATTTTACAATAAACAAACCATAATTATTAGTCTCTGCTCCAGAAATAACAAAACTACCATCTGGGTTTTGCAAAATTTCTGAAAAGTTCGGGTCAGTAATGTTAAGTGAACTATAAACTTTATCCCATTGTAAGGTTCCATCTTGATCTACTTTTGTAAGATTCATTTTTCTTCCTCCAACTGATGCTTGCCGAGCAAAAAGATAACCACCATCTAATGTATTGGTCACTACAGAGTTAGTACTTTCTAATGAACTAGTGTTGTTTGCTGGATATAACCCTCTCCATCCTTGTGCTTGCGTAATTGAGTGGGAAAGAAGAAATAATACAAATCCTAATAACAAGGTAGAAATTGTGTTGTAATTTGAGTTTGTTTTCATATTCATAGATTTAAGGACCATTAGAAAACGTCCTAAAAAGGCTTTCTGTCTAAATGCTAGTCAAATATCCAAAGATTAATAGATCAAAGCAAGGACAAATTTGCTCTTTTCCCGCACAAATAATTTTAAATATTCTCCATTATTAGAACATTTATGGTACCTTAATGTAAAATATTCCGCACAAATAATGAAAACCACCAAATTAATATTAGCATTAAAATCTTTGAATAAAGAAGAGTTACGGCTATTCCGTCATTATTTGAGTTGCAAAATCTTTAATAAAAGAGAAGGGCCAATTCATCTCTTTGATTGTATTCTTAGGGAATTGAAAAAAACCAAACCCAATCTGAGTAAGGAATTCATTTTTAACAACCTATTTCCTAATAAACCCTTTAATAATAGTGAGTTTGGATATTTAGTGTCCTATTTGACAGTGCCGTTGCACCGATTTCTTGCCTTTCAAAAATTTCATCATGAAGACGAATCAATAGCTATGTGTCATGCCCTTCGAGAACGGGGTTTACTAAAACAATTTGAGACGGCTCTTAAGAAAACCACTCGTCTGCAGCAACAATCTTCTTTAAAAGATAGTGAGTTCTATTACCGCAACTATCGACTTGAGCAAGAACGGTATTATGCTTCAACTCAAAAAGGTAGAGCCGAGGAGACTAATCTACTTGAAGTAGCAAACAGCCTCGACATTAGTTACTTTGCAAAGCGACTTCGGCAAAGCTGCTACATGATTTCTCATCAAAACATTTACAATATTTCCTATGACTCCACTTTTGTACTAAACATTCTAGAGGAAGTAAAACGGAAAGACTTAGTCAAAATACCAGCAATTGGCATTTACTATTATTGCTATTTGGCATTGGCGCATCCAGAAAACATTCAGCATTTTAAATCGCTAAAACAGCTATTAATTGCAAAAGCCAAATTGTTTACGATTTCAGAAATGAAAGACATTTATTTACTTGCAATCAATATCGCCATAAAACGTTACAATCAAGGACATCGTGAAATGGCAAAGGACTTATTAGAATTATATCGGTCTGGAATTGATAAAAAAATCTTACTTACAAACAACATTCTTTCTCGTTTTACCTACAAAAACATAGTCGTACTTGCACTCACGCAAAAACTGTTTGACTGGGCGGAATCCTTTGTAAAAGACTACAATTCTTTACTAGAAAAAGACTATCAAGAGGTGATGTACCAGTATAATCTCGCCAAGCTATATGCTGAAAAGAAAGAATTTGATTCTGCGCTACAATATTTAATGTTAACCAATAACAGTGATGATGTTTACATCAACATCGACACAAAAATGCTATTGGCTCGAATCTATCATGAGCAAAATAATGTTGAGGCACAGTCAGCTCTAATTGAAAGTTTTAGAAAGATTTTGAACCGAAAGAAAAAAATCCTCGGCTATCACTATCTAAGTTATAAGAATTATCTTCAAAGCATTAACAAAATGACTATTCTTAATCCATATGATGCAAAGGAGCGTGCTTCTTTATTGAAAGATATAGAGAAAACCAAGCCATTACCCGACAAGCATTGGTTTTTACAACAGTTATCAGATTGAATGTTCACAGGGGTTTATATTAAATGTTTTATAGAATTATGCTATCTTACATATTGAAAACGTAGGGTTTAAACCATTTTTTATACCTCAAATTGTGACTGAACTCATTCGCTTGGATAATCCTTCGTATCCACTAATTATTATTCAAGTTACCATTTGCAACTTTGCTTAAACAATCTTGAAATGACTAATTTAACCCAACCGCAGTATTGGGCAGGCAAACTGCTTCAACGCTTACTTGTTCTTCCTATCCTTGCTATGTCTGTATCCACAATGCTTGGTCAGACGCCAAATTGTATTCCGAATACAGGACCAATTGTAATATTTGACACCGATATGGGGCCAGATATTGACGATGTACTTGCGCTAGCCATGCTTCATGCCTATGAAACAAATGGGAAAGCCAAGATCGCTGCAGTAACAGTATCTAGAAACTCCAATATAGGTGCAAGGTATTGTGATTTATTGAATACATTTTACTACCGACCAGATATACCTGTAGGCAAGTTTTTTGGGTCGACTATTCAAGACTATAATGATGGACACTTTTCTGCACCTATTGTTAATAGTGGAAATTACCCACACGATGTGCACACGACAGGCTCAATTCGAGAAGGATATAAGCTGATGCGAGAAGTCTTAGCTGCTTCACCTGACAATAGTGTAGTCATCATTCAAACAGGATTTTTTGTAAATACAGGAGCATTATTACAAAGTGGTCCGGATGCAATCTCTCCACTCACTGGTGTCCAACTAGTGGCTAAAAAAGTAAAGCTAATTTCCATTATGGGTGGAAACAATGATAAATTTCCCGAATTCAATGTGGACAACCATATCCCAAGTGCACAAGTCGTTTTTTCGACTTGTCCTGTAGATATTATTCAAAGTGAGTATGATTTAGGGCATGCCGTTCTTTATCCTTTAAGTAGTATTTACAATGATTTCAATTACGTCTCTAATCACGTTGTAAAGGATTCCTATCTCAGTAATGACTTGGCATGGCACGTACCAAATGGCGCTTATTACAATATGCGTTCGTGGGATCTCACCTCTGTCATTGCTGCACTTGACCCAATATCCAACTACTTCAATCTTGGCCCTAGAGGCTATGTTGCGGTAAATGGTAGCAGTGGTCTTACAACGTTTACTGCTAATCCCAATGGGAATGTCCGTACCCTTGGGTATGTGTGGGATTACACAAACGCCGAGATCCAAAACATGATTAATCGAATGATCCAATTGACAAGTCAAGTACCTGTTGATTGTAGTATTTGTTTGCCAGCTGGTACCGCTTGTGATGATAATGACCCTCATACCTTTAACGATGTTTACGACGGTCAGTGCACTTGTGCTGGAGTTTGTGCGCCTGTAGGAACGCCTTGCGATGATAATGACCCTAATACGGCTAATGACGCCTATGATGGTCAGTGTAATTGTGTTGGAAATTTAATACCAGGATTTGGAATTTGTCAGTTCGACAATCCTCCAACACTGGATGGAATTGATCATGAATGGCCGCAAGATTCCATTTTCGACCCCGCTATTGTGTTTGGTGGCACCATTGCCAATCAAGCTGATTTAGACGCTTCATTTCAATTTGCATGGGATGACAATTACCTCTATGCTTATGGTAAAATAACAGATGATATCCTCATCAACGATTCTCCAGGAGTCTACAATGACGATGGTGTAGAATTGTTTATTGATGGTGGAAACGAGAAAGCAACAACCTATGATATCAATGATCATCAACTCATGTTTCGGTACAATGATCCAAATGCTTACCAATTCCCTGGAGCGATTGTCAATCCTGCAGGTGTTGATTTTGTAATGGTTCCTACTAGTGTGGGATATAACATCGAGATTCGAATCAGTTGGGCGTTTATTGGAATTCCATCAATTTCAAATGGGGGTAAAATAGGCTTTGATTTCCATATCAACGATGATGATGATGGTGGCAATCGTGACAAATTGTTATCCTGGGTGGATTATCAAGATCTTGCTTGGCAAAACCCTTCAGTATTTGGTGAACTTACATTTGAAGACTGTCAAAAAGCCTTTATCTCTCCCAACATTTGTTTGTGGATGGAAGGCGCTTTTGATCCGAATACCAATAGGATGACCACCCGTCTTAATCAAATGAACTTACTGCCACTCGCTCAACCTTATAACACGGCTCCTTGGAATTATCAAGGGTTAGAATCTGTTAACAGTTTCACTTCTACAACAGTGGATTGGGTTACTGTTAGCTTCAGAGCTGGTACTTCGAAATCATCGGAGGTATTGGCCACTGCCGCCTTATTGCAAGAAGACGGATGTCTAGAATTTCCAGAACCCGACTTTTTCCCAGAAAGTCTTGGTTCCTCCTTTTATGTTGTTGTGGAACACCGAAATCATATTGGTGTAATGTCCCCAACTGCGGTGTCAGTGAATTCGGGGGTTTTATCTTATGATTTTAGGTCAGGAGACAGTTATTCAAATGGTGGCCAAGGACAGAAAAACATCGGTACTGGCATCTGGGCAATGTTTGCAGGTGATGGTGACCAATTACAGGATTTGAATGGCTATGATATTAATGGCGTTGACAATTCTAGCTGGCTTCCCCAAAACGGACAATTCAATGTATATGGATTGGGTGACTATAATCTTGATGGTGACATTTCTGGTATGGATAAGATTTTGTGGTCGGGTAACAATGGAGTGTT
Source organism: uncultured Saprospiraceae bacterium (assembly GCA_937959115.1). Lineage (GTDB taxonomy): Bacteria > Bacteroidota > Bacteroidia > Chitinophagales > Saprospiraceae > JAHDHB01. The sequence continues at coordinate 63,055 of CALGAW010000028.1, read as the reverse complement.
TTCTGTCTTGGATCGGTAGATAAAATATTGATTTTTCTAGGACCTGCTGAGTGTTTGTTTTGCAAGATTTTTTTATCAAAAAAGAAAGACAAAACACGTATTTACTTCCCTCAAATATAAACACTTAAGTCTGGTTTCAAATTGCTAATTAAAAGTACTAGTTTTTCGGTTTATTTAATTCTTAGTAAAATATTATACAGGTATTATAATGGAAATGAAAACTAAAAAAAGTAGCATTTATTAAAAAAAAATCCATAAATATAAGATCTACAATTATTTAAATCAACCAAAACAAATTACGTCGTTTAAAAACAAATTTCGAGGCCATTTTTTGCAAATTTCCTCTCTAATCCTTCATAGAATATTCTAAAGGCAGATGGTTTTCTTCCATCAATATCCTAACTAAGACTGGTACCTATTAATTTTGAAATACGGATTAGAAAATATTGTCCAAAACAAAATTCTTAAATCCCTCTAAATTTCATTATTTTTAAATCTTAAGCTATACTGACAACCATGAATAAGCTACTTACCCTCTTGTTTCTCTTATTACCCTTCGTGTTCTCCGCCCAAATAAACAATGTTGGGATCAACACCACAACACCGGACAGCTCCGCACTCCTAGATATCGAGTCGACCGAAGGAGGGATTCTGATTCCTAGAATGACGTTATCCCAACGGGATTCTATTGCGAATCCAGCAACGGGATTGTTGGTCTACGAGTTGGATAGCAGTTGCTTTTGGTATTTTGATGGCGTGCAGTGGATGAAATTGTCCCCGAACGGATCGGAGCATCTCATTGTTGACTATTTATTCATCGATACAACAAAAACGACACCCCCCAACCAGTCATTTTCAGTAGGAACAACTATAGAAACTAGATCAAAGTTTGAACAATCAAATTACTTCGATGGTCAGCCGCATGGTGGTGCCCAATATGCTGTCCTAGCTGCTGGAACAGGTATAGCTGATGGCAATTTGATTATTGATTACGATAGTGTTCAGCTGCATATTCTTGAAAACAAGCGTTTTGATCCATATATCTTTGGAGCATTTGGATATTCAGGTAGAAACGGGATGGATGACTCAGATGCCTTAAACAGTCTATTCCAATACCAAAGTGACCATCCAGAGGTTCCAGATATTGATGTGAATGGTAAGTGGCTCATCTCGAAGCGAATTACAGTTGGCAACAACTTTGTTGAAAATGGATCAACTGCAAGAGTAGAAGGCCCATTGATTTACGGAACAATGGAGCTGTTTACTGCCAACAACGTAGAACTGGAATTTGCCTTGTTAATCGACAATACGGATCGTCTACGATGGATCGGAAACGTGGGAATTGATGGAGGGCAAATGGGTGCGCTCAACAAGATTCTCAATTGGGACGGTCGAGCTTGTCATGATGGCATTCGATTTGGGGTGAACACGAACATCGTCATGCAAGGTTTGGAGTTTAAGTCCTTGAAAGGAACTGGTCTTTCTGGAGGCTCCGTGCATCCTGATGATCCTTCAGTACATAGTTTTTGTGCTGCCAATGAATTCGGCCCAATAAGAGCCTTTCATTGTGGATCAGGTGCTGGTCATCCAACTGCTATATCGCCCAGACCAGGAAAGTCGTTGTACTCAGATTACACGGTAGATGCTGCCAATTCTGTAAACACAAACAATAGCTTTGGGCAAAAGACGGTGTTAACTGTCCTTGCACTTCCGCCTGGGTTTTCAGTCGGTCCGTATCATGGAGAGAAAGTCGATGTTTATATTGATGATCATATTTATGAAGTGCAAGCTATTGATCGTGTAACCAATAAAATCACCATTTTCCCTCGGCTAAGAACAGCAGCAGGCGCAAGCGGTAACTTAATGTATATTTTTGGAGGTGCCGCTGGTTTTAATGGCAATGATACAAACTTAAATCAGATTGGTAAAATAGCAACTCAGGGCTGTGGATCTGCCTTGCGTGTGTCTTGCTTGTATGGTTTAGATGTAGATATTGTCTCCCAGTTTGATGGAGTCGCCCTGTCCCTTGGTGCGGGTAAGCAAAGCGCTTGCGTAGGTGGTCGATATGGTATCTACACGGAGGCAGAACTAATACCGATTCATCAGCGATCAAGTGCGATTCAGAATGTAATTATTACAAACACCACGATTGCAGGTATCAATCATTCACAACACTCAGGGACCCCACTAGGAGTAAATGATCGACCATTTCCTAGGTATCCGATCTTTAAGGGAATAAAAATTGGCCCCTTCGATGGTCATACGCCTAATATGCAGCAATGGCCTGTTGTCTACCAAGAGGGAACAAACACCGTCAACATTGATTTTAAGAGTACTGACCATGGAATAATCAGACGGGATGCTGCTAGCAATATTGTGCTGACGCCCGCCTTTGAATTTCCAAGTGGAAACGAGCACACTGAAGTTACTTTTGCCTCTAGATCTAGTTCGAACGTTGCGCCGACAGGGGCGTTTACCTTCAAGTGCCCAACTGGTTATACTATAGCCAATGGTGATTTGTCAACTGCAAGGACTGAACTTACCTTATCAGGGTTTGGTGGTGTTGGCCCTGTCGTTTTTAAGTTGTATCTGGATTCGCATAATAAGGTGTTTCATGTTTATGCCATTGGGTATGCTTTTAATTATGTGGGTACAACTGGGGTTGGGACGGCGCGAACAAATTAGTATATGACCTCCTTCGTGCTTAAAGCCTTCTACGCCTCCATCTGCGTCTTCCAGTTGGACACCTTTTTCAAGACATAGAAACCGTTTTGGATACTTGTGATTATCATTGATATAACAATACTTTTTAAAACAACTACATGATCTTCAGGAACTACATTTTTTAATTTTGAAAGGAGTCTTTCAGCTTTTGTTGAAGGTTTTTTTTAGGGCAAAAAGGATCGAGAATCGTTTCAAACAAATCGAATGATCACCTTGCGGAAATCGAACCATTTTTAAGGAAAACTTATGATCAGGCTATCTAAAACTAAAAACAGATGGCATTATTTATTTTACGAATGAAACCGTTCCCCCGTAACATAAAATGTAACTGGAAATCATCTAAAAGTGCGTGGCGCAATTTAGTATTAAAGTTGAATCATTTGGGTACTTCAATTCGAATCTTGTCTTCAATTCACTTGCAGGTATAGAGTAAGATGAAGACTTAGGCTAATTAAGTTGGATAACAACCGCCAAATCTCATTTTGTTCTTTCTAAATTGCGCCACGCTCCTATTAATATAGTTTTGGTTTAGTGTTTCTAGATAGCCTGATCATCAGCCAATGCGTTCTGTTTAGTTTCGACCGTTTGCTGCTTCGTTGGAGGTGTCATAAATGCTTGTGTCCGGAAAAGTAAGCGAGGGAAATCACCATACCCGCCCATACTGCGATGCATGACTGAGGTGTTGTCCCAGATCAATAAATCGCCAACTTCCCATTTGTGCATATATTGGTTTGCTGGGTTCTCTATTTCATCCACCAGCTTTCGTATGACGAAGTCGGACTCTTCTTTTGGCACCTTGTTGATTTTGGCTAGTGTATGCCCAATATATAAGCCAACTCTGCTGGTTTCGACATGCTTATGGGTGATCCGATGGTAGGCATCTGGTTGGCGGTCTTCCGGTTTTGTATCTTTAAAGTCCGGTATCTCATCGCAACAAACCACTACCTCTAGCTCAGCAATTCGTTCTTTTATCTCGTGGCTTAGGGCGTCGTAGGCCATTCTTAAGTCTGCAAAACCAGTTTCACCACCTATATCGGGAACGATTTTCGAATAAAGAAGGTTATAAATATAGTTTTTTCCTGGCTGCCAAAAGTCACCATCACTATGCCAATATTCGGCAGCTTTATGACTTTTGAGTAGTGTACCGTCAGGCAATATATTGGACACTCGCGCAAGCTCTGGATATTCTTTTTTAGTATTGTTGAACCGCAAGGCTTCTGGCAACAATACCGGCATCCCCAATTTTTTGGTAAATTGAATTAGGTCTTCTTCTTTTAGTTCCTGATTCTTAATACAAATGACACCATGTTCTGGTATTGCCTTTCTGATCTCATTGTAGTGTTCAGTCGTTAAGTTATTGATTTCAACATTTTCAAATTTGTATCCTAACATTTTTTTTTTTTGGCTGTTTAATAATGTTTTTCTATCTGCGTTATTATTGGTTGAACATAATATTGGCTACTTTTTCAATTCGCAACTTCTTTATTATTTGTTCTTTTATGAAGCCATAAACCTCTTCACTTAGTAAACCTTTTAGTCAATGTTAACTTACATAAATATTTTATTAATACAAAGAAAAAGAGATATTAATATGTAGGAAACTACATGTTGATGTGGATGGTCAATATTTGTTTTAATCTATTGACTTCATTTTGAATCCAATAGCTAATTCCCAATGCATAATGCAGTTTATGTAAATTTATTCTAACTGTTTTAAAAACCAATACTTATCAGCAATCGGTTGAGTATTTTCAATCTCTTTGAGCAGTTTTCTTTTAGCGATTCTGTCGTATGAATTGAGTTGAACTAATTTATTTAAAGATTGAACAAAATTCCTATAACTCTCTAGGTGATAACCCATAATCTCTTTCTTCCGGCTTAAGGCTTTTTTAAAACTATCAATCAATGCATCCAAAGCATCTAGTTCGTTTTGTTCGTAATAAATCCGGGAAAGCAATATTTTTGTATTGATGTTCATGTAAACATCATCATTAGAATTCAACAAGAAGAGCAATTGTAAGGCATCACTATATTCACCTTTACTGTAATGATATTTAGCAATATTAAACTGGTAGGAAATCTCTCGATATCTGGGTTCTAATAAATTGGTGTAGGTTTCCATAATCTCTTTAGCCCAATCGTATTTGGTGGTGTATAAAGCAAGGGCAATCATGTTTTTGTACGTAAATCTGGAAAGCACATTATTTGTGAGTAATATCTTTTGCTCAATCCCAGAACGATAGAGTTCTAAAAGGTCAGGAATTAGCTCTGAAGATCCAAGGTTAAACCGTCTGATTGCGGTATTGATCGCAAGCAAATAGATGTCTTTCATTTCTGTCAAAGTAAACAGATTTGCATGAGCGACAAGGGTGTTTCGAAGTGCATTATAATATTCAAGTTGATCTGGATATCGTTGTGCCAAAAAACAATAGTAGTAAATGCTAATCGCGGGAATGTGTAGCAACTGTTTTCGGTTGACCTCCTTGATAATTTCGTCTACCAGAGTGAAATCGTAAGCGATATTGTAAACACTTTGATGAGACAACATGTAACAACTTTGTCGAAGACGATTCGCGAAATAGCTGATATCAAGACTAGTGGCAACGTCATTCAAATTGTTTTGATGCCCTCTTCCCTTTTGAGTGGAAGCCTTATACTGCTCTTGTTGCAATAGATAATTTCGATGATGGTACTCACTATCTCTAAGCTTTGAGCTATTTTGGATCGAGGCGGTTTTTGATACTGCAGTTTCAAACAATTGAAGCACAGACCGTTCTCGATAGGCTTTACAAAGTGCAATCAGCTCGTCTCCCTCATTATCATACATTTTGATAAACGTTAAAAACTTATCTAACGGAACAGTAAGGTGATACATCATGTCTTGGATTACTCTATCTTTATAAGGTACATTGGGGAAAAGCGCTGCGTACACCGTTTTTTTATCCAATTTGGGTTTAGAAGACTTGAGTTCAGCCTTTATATAACTGAATAGGATAATAGCGTTTTCTCTTTGATTGAAGAGTTTACACTGTAAAAAATGGCCAAAGGCTCTAATTTCTGATTTACTTAAGGTGTTTAATAGAATGATCAATTTAGAATTTTCCATAACTGCGTGTGAATAATTTACATCAAAATACTAATAATCAATTTATTATTAAATTTTAATTAAAAATTATGTGTGAGAAAATGAAAAATTTGTCTTTTTTATTTTATCAAATAAAAGTGATTTTTGAATTGTAACATTAAACTCAATATTATGAATTCGAAACTAACTATAAGAATAAGAAAACAAAGCCGCAACTACATCTTGAATGTGCTTGCTTTACTTTTATGCTTGACATCTCTCAATGCCCAAGGTTGGGTCAAGAAAGTGCCTGCTCACAGCATAAATGGAGCAAGAGTATTACCCACTTCAGACAATGGAGCACTAACCCTTCATTATGAAAATTGGATTAAATTCAAAATAATAGCTATCAAAAGAGATCAAGATGGTAACATTCAATGGCAAAGGAAATATTATAATGGAATAGATAGTAGCATGGCAATAGCATTTGATGGAGAGGTTCTGCCTACTTCAGATAATGGGCATGTGATAGCGAAGATGGATTTAGACCTAAGTGGCTGTCAAAATTTAAATTTATTTAAAATTGACCAATTTGGAAATAAAGAATGGGATTATCATTATCCTAATTCGGATTGTTTTCTTGAGAAATATAATCTGGCAGCGACTCATAATGGTGGTTTTCTAATTACCGAAAATCTTCATCCTAGTGGAGTGAATTTATTGAAAACCGATAGTCTTGGAATTGTAGAATCGGATACGACTATTTTTTATGGTCAACATGTCAATATTATTCAAACTGTCGTTACCAATCCTAATAATACTTTCACATTAGGCGGGAATAGCCTCAACCCACATAAAGGATTTCTATTAACTATCAATTCGACGGGGCAAATGGTTTGGGATAGTACTTATAATCTAAGCGCTAATCCTACTCATACCTCAACTTTTGGCTCAATAAAAGGAACTAATGATGGAGGATTAGTTGTCGCTGGAACTTTAAATGACAATGGTGACATTGGTATGGTTATTAAACTTGATAGTCAAGGGAATCGAGAGTGGACAAAACTATTTCATTCCACAAATACACAAAGTTTAGGGTCAATTGATGAAACTGACGATGGATATGTTATTCAAGGTGGTTACATCTATGAAATGGAAATTTTAAAACTAGACAAATTAGGTAATTTGCTTTGGAGAAGGCCATTTAATGATAATTTTTTAGTTGATGTAGCTTCTGCGACAGATCAACATATTTATCTATTTGGCTCCGATGATCTTTTTTTTCTTGACTCACTGGCTCTATATAAACTAACAAATAATGGAACGTTCTACCACAATTATTTAATGGGAAATGTTACCCATGATCTAAACTCGAATTGTTTTAATGACTCATTAGAAACAGGAATCGGAAATTGGATGATTCGAGCAACTGGAGCTTCCAATACCTTCTATGGAATGACAGATGCCTCCGGAAACTATCTTTTTCCATTAGACACGGGATCTTACATTTTAAACTTAGTACTACCTAATGCGCTTTGGAAAGCCTGCCATCCTGTTCAAATCGTAAATGTAGCTCTTAATGATTCGTTAACAACTGATTTTACCCCTCAAACTGCAATAGAATGCCCTAATCTTACAGTTGATGTATCTACTCATTTGCTGCGTCGGTGCATTCCAAACAGATATCAAGTCTCCTATTGCAACCAGGGTACAATTGCTGCTCAAAACTCTTATGTTGAAGTGGAATTCCCCAATCAGATGCAGGTTGACTCTAGCAGTTTTCCCTGGAGTTCACAAGCTGGAAATGTCTATTCTTTTTCACTTGGAACCATCAATGTCGGACAATGTGAAAATTTCATAATATACGCAACACCAATCTGTGATTCTACAATCTTAGGTCAAACCATGTGTGTAGAAGCTCATATTTTTCCTGACTCTATATGTATACCATCTGATACCACATGGGAAGGATCAATTACAACCCTAGACGTCAATTGCGGACAAGATTCAGTTACATTCACAATCGAAAACACAGGGAATGGTAACATGCAATTGCCTCTAGAATATTATGTAATAGAAGATGAGTTAATTTTGAAGCAAGGTTTTTTCCAACTCAATTCTATGAGCAGTATGGAGGTTAAAGTTCCTACAAATGGATCTACTTACAGATTGTACGCTGGACAGTCTCCCGGTCATTTTTCTCCGAACTACTACCCTACCACTGCTATTGAGGGATGTGGCCTAAACGGAAGTGGCACCTTCAGTACCGGGTTTATTACCATGTTTAATGAGAATGATGTCCTAAATCACGTTTCCATTGACTGTCAAGAAATTATTGGTTCTTATGATCCTAATGATAAACAGGCAGAACCAAAAGGATACGGCACTGAACATTACATTGAAGTCGGAGATGATTTGAATTACCACATTCGTTTTCAAAATGTGGGAACAGATACCGCATTTACTGTTGTCATTCGAGATACGATTTCCGAACATTTAGATATTTCCTCCTTACAACAAGGCACTTCCAGCCATCCTTACCATTTAGATATCATTAATGGAAACATTCTGAAATTTACATTTGACAATATTTTACTTGTCGATTCAACTACTAATGAACTAGGTTCTCATGGATTCGTGAAATTTAAAATCAGTCAGGTTCAAAACTTGGCATTAGGCACTATGATTCACAATAGTGCGGCCATCTATTTTGACTTTAACGAACCTGTGATTACGAATGAAACTTATCATGAAATTGGAGAGGACTTTGTACCGATCATTGTAACTACAACTACTACAAATCCTGAATATTCCGATTTGTCTGTCTCAGTACAACCCAACCCTTTCAATGAGTTTGCTGATTTCATTTTGGAGAATGCCCCACATGGAGATAAGTCATTCGAATTGTACGATGCAATGGGACGATTAGTTCATCAGGAAACCTTTTCCAACAATGACAATTATCGATTGTCCGCGAATAATCTAAGCACTGGAGTTTATTTTTATAAAATTCTAAACAACAATGGGTTGCTAATTAGTGGAAAGCTTATTGCTGGACGTTAACTAGCTCCTTTTTCAAGTAAAAGAATCCTCAACTACATAGAAAGCCGGTGATCTATAATCATCGGTTTTTCTATTCTTGCAGCTTCATAACAAAGACAAACGACAATCACTGCAAGGATAGTTTCCTGGTAGTGGAGGGGTTGTAGTTTTTTCAACAACTCAGATTCGGAGCGACTTATTTATTTTCAGAAGTTGGCAATACTTCTTTCAATCTAATATTGCCATTAACTGCAAGTCTACTATTGGGAGAAAAAGTTCAGATGCTGACATTACCATGGCTCTGATGACCATTCCCTGTAAAATTCAATCGATCCGGATCTTAACAGCTTATCCACTTACGGACGATGCAAGTCATCGTAGTTAACTGAAACTTGATTACCAGAATAATTGAATTGAGTGCCAAGCGGATCATTTCCAAATCTAAACCACCAGATATATCGAAATTTTCCAGTTCCCTCAAGTACATTGTTTTTAATCTCCGAATTTGCTGGCCATGGCGTACTATTAGCACCGTTAGAATAATCTGTAATGACAAAGCCATAACTGCTTACATTCGTTGGAGTGTTCACCACATTTTGTATGTTCTTGTTACAATTAAATACAATTCCTTCTGCAAAATAGTTATCTGACCATAGATGGTTTCCAATTTGCATAAAGAATGCCTCAGAATTAGGGTTCGAGTAATCGCTTATTCCTAGGTTATTGGTCCACTTTGTATTGGAAACACCATGATTGTCATAATGACATCTCGTGGTACGAATGCCAAGTTCTCCATTCAAATCTTTCCAATGATTCACATTCGAATGTGCATCCACACCTCCACCTTGCGCTTTAATCAATCGTTTTCCTGCATTTACGCCTTCGTTTGCTAAAACGGCCATTCTAAATCCAATTTGGTATTGCCGACTAGCAAAGTTTCCAAAAAACATAGCATCTGCATCATCCCCTTTTCCTTCCGCTTGAAGGTCGTCAAAGAGGTTGCTTGCTATGATGCCACCTTTAGGATCGTCTCTAGTCGATGAATTGACGACAATACCTCGTAACAAAGAGTTATCGTTTGGTGGTGATTCTCCTATGCCGTGAATAAATTCATTGTTCACGATGTATACATCATCCGTTGATTGGCTGAGTCTCAGCATGGCACCAGAGCCTCCAGAATTATTGTATAAATTAGTAATGGTGCTTTCTACCATAGCGAAACGATCTGCATTAGCATTAACATCAATTCCATATTGGTACGGCTTGTTTTCTAAATCGAGCGATACTTGGAAAAAGGTCACATCAGGTGCAGCTACTGTAACACACTTGTAAGCAGCATTCACGGAAGGTTTTAACGTTATATTCCTCAGGGTAAGACTTGCTTCATTTACCAACAAATTATTGACTAAAAAGATGCCGCCACCACCGTCTACTGCCCCATCTTGTCCAGCTTGTGCTATGGCATTTTCGATCAATTGTGTATGATTATTTCCTGATGGAGAAATGTTCACAACCGTCCCTGTAATTGCGGGTTCGGCCAATGGTGTAATCAATTGCCCAGCATGATCCTGATTCCAGTAACTCACATCAGGATTCTGTCTCAAAAACTCCGCTAAATATTCATTCGCTGACTGCACACACATCCAAGCCGGCGCATTGGCCAGGATATCGGCGTAGGTTGTACCATTACCCGGTGGCGATGACTGAAAATTATAATTGATGGTACAGATTCCTGCAGAACGGATATCACTTACATCGCCATCATACCAATAAAACAGTTCTATATCAACCGATCCGTTACCGGAATTAATCCCCAACAAATTACAAATGTCAACAGTCTTTGAGGTTGCTGGATAAACGACAGAGGGTCCAGGATCGATCCCATTTATCTTAAGATCATAATTTACGGTAGTCGACAAGGGATTGGGATGGGTCCAGCTCACCATATAGCTACAGGTATCAAGCACAAAATTCGGTGCTGTGCAACTCAATTCAGGACTGGAGTCTGACTTTGGTATCGATGTAAATATTCCATTGTTTACACTAAAAATAATTCTATCCGCTGCATTAATATCACCATTCAAATCATAATCACCAGGGTTATAGACATCAAACAACCCGTTGACGGTCTGCCAGTAAATTCGATCTGCTGCATTGATATCACAGCCGTTTAAGGCATCCTGATCAGCATTTCCGCCATACATCATCCAGTTTGCACCCACCTGTTTTTGACCAAACCCAGATGGACTGTAACTGTTTTCTGCTGTAAAATCATAGGAAAGTGTGTTATTTACAATAGGAATAGACTGTGCCGAAAGTATGGGTAAATGATTTCGATGTTCGATCATGACGTACAATGGATTTGTTGCACCATTTAGGTCAATATTAAAGGGCGAAATGGTCCCGTCCTTAAGTAAAACAGCAGCTACACGGGCAACTTCAGTTTCAGGATCCAAGGTTTCTCGAAGCGAAACAAGCACCCAATCAACCGTTTCAACTGGATAATCGATCGGCAACCAACCACTGCCTTCTGTTCCAGGATAATTCCAAGGAGCATCCAAGTATGGCTGACCTTGTGGCACAACGCCTCTAAGGAGTAACTCTCCAGTCATAGCAGCCTGTGCAGGATCGTAGGCCCCTTCCAGAAAAACGTTTAAATTGACGGTCACTTCTTGTTGGGGATTGCTGATGACAAAGGTCGGATCATTGGTGTCTGTGCTGTTGGTGCTACCAAGCACGGTATTGTTGTTCCCAGCGCTGTCGTTGATGGTTTGCCCAGTCCCTTCAGTGAACTGATAATAGGCTTTAAGGCCAGACTCGCTGCCTGTTAACTCCGTGTTTAGGTTAGCCTGGATTTCAGCTGCTGTTCTTGCGGTGTTCCAAATTCTAACTTCGTCAATTCCGCCTTGCCAGGGACGGGTGGTGGCGATTGGCGGATTCCCTCCTATCCAGGCGTCTGCGGTGGCGTTTGTCGTCAAACTTCCTGTTTTGGGAATACTACTAATTTCATTCCCGTCGAGGAATAACTTCATGGTTGAGCCATCGTAGGTCGCCGCAACATGGTACCAGGTATTGTTTGAAAAGGAGCCTATGGTAGCAATTTGAGTGGTTGTTATACCATTTGTTGTTAGTCGAAATCGTAGAACCGATTCTGCTCCATTGTTAAAGGTGCTTAGCATCCAATAATGGTCGTCCTCAGCAACGCCAATGGCTTTTGATATTATCCTACAATCTCCAGTGCTACAATTATTCAGGTTGGAGCTGTTTATAAGTGCTTCCAGGGTGATTGCATTACCTGAAACATCCATATTGTTTAGGCTGACATAATCGTCCACTCCATCAAATTGTAAGTGGTTATTGAGTGGTTGAGCATCAAGTCCCCCTGTTCCAAGGATAATGGACAGCATAAAGAGTAGGGTAAAGACGGGTAGGGTCCGTTTTAGTGTTAGCATTAGAATAAATTTTAAAATTGATTTCAACAATCAATCGTATTAGAATGTGTTTCGTTTATTTATTCGTTGGGGAGGATCTGTCCTTTGTGGGGTTGTCAATTCATCTAATTTAATCAGATTAATATAGAATTGTACAAAAACAGGGTTAAAAGATTTGGTTAATTGGTTGGGCGTTTACTTCTTTTGATTGGTTTTTGCAGATCTCAGATCACATGATCGTGATAATAGTTCATGACACACCTCCTTGAAAGATAAACAAGAACGACTATGTAACCAACAGAATTCAATGACCTCATTTTGGGTAAGAAAACATTTTTCCCTCCTGTAAACATTGGTTAATCACTAAATATGCTATATTTGTTAAGGAAAAGTTAAGGAAATGTCATTGATCTGCTATCAAAGGCTTTCTATACGAACTACCTATAACGATATATAGTTGTATTGCCTTTTTCCCTTTACACCAACTTTAAACCAACCAAAAATGACGAACTGCATAAAACTATTCCTCCTCCTTTTATTCTGCAATTTCAATACAATTGCTTTTTCTCAATGTCCGCTTGGCACAACATTAACAGGAAATGCTGACAGTTATCAGAATTATAGTGGAATGCTAGGTCCCACAAATTCTTTAGGAGCACCTGATAGTGTATTTACTGGAAACATTTCTGTAATAGCTTCTTTAATTTTAGACCTGACGGATGTTGTTCCACCAGGGGAAGACATTCAGCTTTATCTCAAAAAAACAAATGCTATCGGTGTTGGAGTTGTAGAGACCTCTCCTGATGGTTTCAATTTTTATGACAGAACAACTTTTGGTGCCACTGACACCCTCAATGCATTGATTATAGGAACATTAACAGTTACCGTTCCAACAAGATTTGTCCGATTTAGTGTACAAGCAGGGACGATGCAGTTTGATGCGATTTCCTATGATTTCTGCCCTGACACAGACAATGATGGCTTTACAGATAGTGATGAAATCGTGAATGGTACAGATCCCAATAATGCCTGTGAACCTACGTATCTTTCTGTCTTTTATCTGGATTGTGATGGAGATGGTTTTAATAATAGTCAGGAAAATGCTTTAGAAGGACAAAATCCATGCTTACCCACCAACACCGCTAATGCCTGTGATGACGATGGAGACACGGTTTCTGATGCAGAAGACAGATGTCCCAATACGCCTCCTGGAACTATTGTGAATTCTATCGGATGCCCTACAACGAGTGCGTGTCAGTTTGTTCCGCCTTCAACAACTGTTTTTACACCTGAACTGGTTTGGAATTCCATTAAAGTGGATGGTCGAGAAACACCCCTTATTGGTGATGTTACAGGTGACGGAATTACAGATGTGGTGGTGGATAATTATGTGAATAGAATATATGTTGTAAATGGACAAACAGGAGCGATACAACATAACATTCTTGTAGGAACAATGAATCAAAACAACTCCAGTAATGCGATTGGAGATGTTGACGGTGATGGTTATGGGGAAATCTTTACGCTGCTGGCAAATAGTCAATGGGTTCGACTTGACTTTGACGGAAATACATGGACACAACAGCTCGCAGGAGATTCGCTCGCCCTTGCAGGCAACAACAAATTCGTGCCAGGATTGGCAGATTTTGACGGTGATGGTAATGTTGAACTATTTTCTGGTTCTCAAATTTGGAGGACGGCTTTCGATGGTACAGATGCAGACTTGATTGCTACTGCAGGAATTAACTATATAGATCTGGGTGGCGCTGTGGCTATTGATATGCTCCCTCCCACAGCTTGTGCCGATTGCCATGGCTTAGAGTTAGTCATGAGCGGCAGAGTGTTTTCTGTGAACCTTGCTACCGGCTCCATCACTGAAATCAGTGTACTCACTTCACTTCCGGCAGCTGCTTTACTAATGCGCTCTACCTCGGTAGCGGATATGGATGGTGATGGTGATTATGATGTTGTATTTCCTTATCTCGTTACTGGTGGTGTCAGAGTAATTGTATGGGAAGGACAAACCGATTCCATTATGCTTGACTTTACGTTATCTGCCGGGTTCGCAAGAGCTGGTAGAATCAATATTGCAGATTTTGATGGCGACGGTGCCCTAGAAATGGGGCTTCATTATGCTCATCCAACAATAACGAATAGAGGTCAATATGGAATTATAGATGATATTATAAACGCTCCTACAGGGGGAATGCTTTGGGAAATCGAAACCAATGACCGTTCTGGAATTACAGGTAGTTCCGTATTCGATTTTGACGGCGATGGTGCTTTTGAAGTCGTTTATAGAGACGAGACAAGTCTGAGAATTCTAAATGGTAAAGACGGTTTTGTACGATATATGACACCATGTACCTCTGGAACGAGATGGGAATACCCTGTCGTGGCCGATGTCAATGGAGACGGTGAAACCAACCTGATCTGTACTTGTCGTGATGTGGGTTTAAGTGCTTTTGCCTCGCAGAATGACCCATGGGTTCCCTCCAGAAGTGTCTGGAACCAACATGCGTACAATGTTACAAATATCAATGATGATTTAACTATTCCAAAAATCCCAAACAGTAATCTAACGACTTCTAATGGATTGCTAAATAACTTCCTGGTCCAATCTCCAAGACTTGATACACTGGGACAAGTGGAAGAGCCTGGAACTGCGGAGGCTGAGATTTCAACGATTCAACGTGGTTCAGGTTTTGATTGTGAAATGAACGCTTTCGAATATGAAATGACCATACTCAGTTTTGGCGATAAGGCGATTCCGTCTGGCTTCTTTTATACCGTTTATGATGGCAACCCGGAGGCTGCAACAGTCAATGTTTTGTTTGCTGATAGTATTGGATTTGATGTGGAACCTTTAGACAGTATTTCCGTTATGTTTTCTCTGGATACATGTCCAGCAGGACCACTTTACATCATTCTCAATGATGGTGGAACCAATTCAACACCTTACGATATTGCTGGTGATTTTCCAATAACAGATGAGGATGAATGTGATTATCTCAACAACATTTATGTATTTGAATGTCGAATTCCTCCACCGCCTGAAAACACCTATGGTCCTTATTGTCAAGGTTCTGCATTGCCTGATACAGTAACCACGATGCTTTCTAAAACAGGACACAACTTGTATTGGTATGATGATGATCCATTAACAACTGGTGTTTTGATTGGAACAGGAGTTACCATTGATCCTGCCTTATTTGCAGAAATAAATGTTGCTGGCACCTACACGGCATACGTTATCGAATTTGATCCTAATGATCCATTGCGTTGTGAAAGTCCGGCTACGATGATCACTGTACTGGTTGGTAGCATTCCTACTTCTGATGCCGCCATCACAGGAATAATCAATTGTAAAAATGATTGCAATGGGACGATTACGATAAATACGACTGATGGATCGCCTCCTTTCAATTATACCTGGGCCGGTCCAACAACCGTTGGAAACACAGCAGTTGGTACGGGGCTTTGTGTTGGATCCTACACCATTACGATCGTAGATGATGCGGGTTGTATTGCCTTTACTGATATAATGATAACCGAGCCGGATGTTATGGTGAGCACGGTCAGTAGTAGCAACCCTACTTGCCAAGCAGGATACAATGGTACGGCAACTTCTAGTCCCACAGGTGGCACCTTACCTTATTTTTATCAATGGGATAGTGGTGCCTACAATCAAATTGGTCAAACGGCATATGGCCTTAACATGGGGACCTACACTGTTACCGCAACAGACAATAATGGATGTGCAACGACAGGCACCGTGACGATTACGGAACCGCCAAAGTTAGGAGTGGTAGTAGATGCCGCTGATGTGTCTTGTCCTGGTTTATCAGATGGTTCTATTTCGCTAACGTCTACTGGAGGTATACCTGGATACACTTATCAATGGGATGCGGCGGCAGGCAATCAGACGACACCTATCCTAACGGGATTGGCATTGGGTACCTATTGGGTCACTGTCACAGACAGTATTGGCTGTTTTGAGATGGTATCGGTTTTCATTGATTCGCTGAGTTGTGATCCATGTGCAGATTTTGACATCTGCGCCACGTTGAGCGCAGACCCAAATCATCCCATTTCCACTCAAGATGCTGACGGTGATGGGGCTTCCAATCAAGACGAATGTGCTGACATGACTGATCCTTGTGACCCATGTATATTTGATGAAACGAGTGTCACCCTTCCAATTACGGCAGATCAAAGTGATTGCTCGAATCTGTGTCCTGATTTGTCGCCGATTATGACCATTGTTCCTGGTAACATTGCAGGGGCGTCTATGGTACAAGCTGCTATTGAAATCACGGAGCTCAACAACGTCGATACGGATGGCGCTATCATTGTGGTGAGAATGCCTTCCGACCCACGTCTGGTTTTTGTCTGGGACATTGGTTTGACGATGTCTGCACTGAAGCCGGTAAACAATGCAGATTGGAACTACCTTGGTGATAATGGGTTTGTGCATACCTGGACGTACAATGGGCCGAACCTCGTGATTAGTGGCGGCACGAAGTCTGCTTTTGGTTTTCATTCTTTCTACGATCCTCAGTCCACGGATGGACAAACGACGTTGACGGTGACGGTTCTTCCGTTTGCTGGTGGAGAGTGTAACCCGTTGAATAATACGGATTCGGAGCGATTGGTCTATTTTAAGTAAGGGTTTGGTCCTTGAATCATTGGTTCATTTTAGCTTTTTTGTTGCGCATTTGTTACCCTTTAAAAGATAAAAGCCTGATAATCGATTGACTATCAGGCTTTCTTTGTAGCGGTCCCGATAAAAACTACCGGGATGAACCTACGGCCTCTCCCTTTCTATTAAAACGACAAAAGTTCTTAAATACAAAGAAAAGGAAATCAGCAGTTTAGCTGGTCTTTTTTATGTCTTGTAGCCGTATAAAAACAGTGTTCTGGTTCATTTTTTATTGATTGTTTTTTTACAATTACATCTTAATAAAAAATATTTTAATTAACAAAATGTAAATTACTTGAAAGCCAAACGTAAAATAGAGAAAACACACATTAAATGAGAAAAACACGAATCTGTTCTTGTCGTCTCTAATTTTCAACCACTAACATTAGATAATTCCTGTCGACACACAAGTTAAACTGGATAGTTGTATCCAACTATAGTTCAATTTTTTCTTAATACTCTTCTGTCAATTCCATAAAGACGGTTGCTTTAAAGGAAGAATAATTGATTCCTGGTAGATTTTTTGACCTTGTCATGAATTGAAAAAGATAGGAATCCGCAGAATTTCCTTTAACTATTGATACCGGTATATCAGCTAAGTTTCCTGGATATATTTGTTCATAAACCTTATTTAAAAGAGGGGTAGTTCTAACTAAAAAAACTTCTCCACCATTAGAAACATTTAGTTTTCCATAAATGATGAATCCACCATCGGTCGTCTCTATTGCATGTTTAGCTCTGTCTTGGGCGAAGGGGATATCAATTGAATTCGATTCCAAAATAGTTCCATTTATATCTAATTTATTTAATAGAAGTCCAGTAGAGCTGGAATTTACAGCAAAGATTCCTCCATCAGTAGTAAGAATAATTGTTCCTGAGTGAAGACCACCTAGAAATGTTTTCCACATTATAGATCCACTTTCGTTAATTTGAACAACCCAACTACCAATACTGTTGAATTCACCATTAGTCGATTCAGAATCTAATAAAAGGACATAACCTGCATCATTCTTTAATATTTTTCTTCCAAAGTCATTGTTGCCTCCACCATAATTTTTCTCAAATTGAATTGTTCCAGAGGAATTGATTTTATAGAACCAAGCATCAAAACCACCATTGTTTTGTGAAACATCACCATCTGTTGAGGTTGAGTGACCAAACATTGTATAATCACCTACACCCGTTTCTACAATGGAAATAGAACCATCAACTCCGTCGTTCCCCGATCCTCCAAAGCATTGTTCCCATAATAAACTCCCTGATTGACTTAATTTGAAATGCCAACTGTCATAACCACCATGATTTTGAATGACATCACCATCCGAAGAGTTAGAAGTACTAGACATTATGTAGCCATCATTTGTAACTAGAATTGCCTTTGGATAATCAGATCCGGATCCTCCAAAATTCATTCTCCACTGAACATCGTGGGTGGAACTCAGTTTTATTACCTCAAAATTAGTATTATTAAATGTGGCAGTAATAAAGCCGTTATCGGGTGTTCTTTCGATAAGTTCCATTTCTTCACCATCAAATACATGTAATACTTCGAAATTTGGAGTAATATCAAAGTTCTCCGTGGATGGATCTGGTTCAGGTTCATCGTCAATTGGGTTATCTTTTTTACATCCTAAAATTAACAGAAAACTGATCAGGATAAGAATTTCGATTTTTTTCATAATTGTTTTTTGAGATTTAATAATTGTTATCAAATGTAACAACAGATTTCTTGGTTGCGTTCCCTAACTCGATATTTTTTATAAATTTTTCTGTTTAATACGCATTTTTCACTAAAAAAAAAGGTTGCCTGATCCATACTGATTATTCAGGGCTTTGTGATAGAATTTAACATCACACCTCCATAATTTCTTTTTTAAAGGCTACATTTCCTACACCAAAATGTAGAAAGTGATTGTAATGTAGCCTGAAAAAGTGCTTTACTTCATACTGATAACAAAAAAACTAATTTCATAGGACAATGTTATTTTATAACTATCTTGGCAGTTCATAATCAAAAAATCAATATGATTAGAATTGTAGAAATACAGAATATAGAAGTAAAAGATCTGATTCGGCTTAAATAGACTCTGAGAATAAATGAATAAAAAAGAACTGTCTGAAAGAGATATATGCTCAAAATTCATCAATCCGGCAATAAAACAGGCTGGTTGGAACATGAAAAGGCAAGTAAGAGAAGAAGTCTCTTTTACTGACGGACGAATTATTGTTCAGGGTAAACTGCATACAAGAGGAAAAAGAAAAAGAGCGGACTACATTTTATACTTCAAACCCAATATTCCAATTGCAATTATTGAAGCAAAAGACAATAAAAAGCCAGTAGGTAGTGGGATGCAACAAGCGCTTGAATATGCAGAAATTCTTCATATCCCCTTTGTTTTTACATCTAATGGAGATTCGTTTGTATTCCATGATAAAACAACATCAACAGAAAAAGAAATAGGTCTAAATGATTTTCCAAGCCCAAACCAACTTTGGATTAAGTACCTGGAATATAGAGGAATTGACAATTTAGAATCTAAAGAAATTGTTGAACAAGATTACTATTCCGATACTTCTGGAATGACGCCTAGATATTACCAGCAAAATGCCGTAAATAGAACGATTGAAGCGATCTCAAAAGGGCAAGATAGGATCATATTGGTCATGGCAACCGGAACTGGAAAGACTTATACAGCATTCAATATTATCTGGCGACTCTGGAAGTCAGGAATAAAAAAGAGAATTCTGTTTCTTGCTGATAGAAATGCATTACTCACCCAAACTAAAAATGGAGATTTTTCCCCTTTTGGTAATGACATTATGCATATTATAAAGAACAGGAAAATTGACAAATCCTATCAAATCTACTTTGCCTTATATCAAGGATTGACGGGCAATGACGAATCAAAAAATGCCTATAAAGAATTTAGCAAAGATTTCTTTGATTTAGTGATAATCGACGAATGTCATCGTGGAAGTGCTTCTGAGGCCTCCGCCTGGAGAGAAGTATTAGATCATTTTTCCAATGCTACTCAAATTGGCTTAACAGCTACACCGAAGGAAACCAAGGATGTATCGAATATGTCTTACTTTGGAGAACCCGTCTACACTTATTCTTTAAAACAAGGGATTGATGATGGATTTCTTGCTCCTTACAAAGTAGTTAGAGTTTCTACTACGGTAGATGAAGGATGGAGGCCAACTGCTGGATTAAGAGATAAGTATGGAAACGAAATTGAAGATCGTATTTACAATCTTAAGGATTATGACAGGAATTTAGTGATTGACGAACGAACCCAGTTGGTAGCACAAAAGATAACACAATATTTAAGAGAAGTTGATGATTTTGCAAAGACGATTGTATTTTGTGTCGATATTGAACATGCAAACCAAATGCGAATGGCGCTTATCAATGAAAATGCGGATATGGTTGCCAAATACCCGAATTATGTTGTCAAAATTACCGGAGATGATGAAGTAGGAAAAAGGGAATTAGACAATTTTATTGATGTTGAAGAAAGAATCCCCGTTATAGCGACTACTTCGAAAATGCTAACGACAGGTATCAATACCAAAATGGCTAAGTTGATTGTTTTGGAATCCAATATTGGGTCCATGACGGAGTTTAAACAAATCATAGGGCGAGGGACAAGGATTGTGGAAGGTGAAGGGAAAGTGTATTTTACAATTCTGGATTTCAGAAAAGCGACTAATTTATTCGCAGATCCTGACTTTGATGGCGACCCTGTACAAATTTACGAACCAAGCCCGGAAGCCTCAGTTGTGCCTCCTGATATTAGTGAAGAGCAGAAGGACTATGATTCAACAACTGATGATATGGAATGGTCAACTTCCGATGACATATTTATTAATGAAGAAGAAGCTAATGTTAAAAAATATTATGTCAATAATATCCCTGTTTCCTTAGCGCATGAACGCGTACAATACTATGGGAAAGATGGTAAACTCATTACTGAATCTCTTAAAGACTATACAAGAAAGAATGTATTAAAAACATTTCCGTCACAGATGGAATTTTTTAAGAAATGGAAGAATGCCGATCGAAAAGAAGAACTGATTAGGGAGCTTGCCGAACACGGTATTTTGCTGGAAGCATTAAAAGAAGAAGTCGGAAAAGACATGGATGAGTTTGACTTAATTTGCCACATCGCATATGATCAACCCCCATTAACAAGAAAAGAACGAGCGAATAATGTGAGAAAGCGAAACTACTTTGCTAAGTATAGTGATCTCGCTCAATCTGTACTTCATAAGTTACTCGACAAATATGAAGAACAAGGCTTGGTTCAAATTGAAAAAGGTGCTGTATTAAAAGTAAAACCGTTAAATGAATTAGGGTCACCAGTACAATTGGTAAGAGCTTTTGGAGGAAAGGAAGCTTTTGAACATGCCATAAAGGAATTAGAAAATGAAATTTACCTGTCGGCCTAATGAATTATAAAGCACTAGTTACTCAGATTCAGTTAACCGACACTTTCTTTAAGAATAAAATTAGTCGGAGCATCGATCAACACCTGACTATACGCAATTGGTTGATTGGTTTTTCTATTTTTGAATTTGAACAAAATGGAGAGGATCGAGCTGCTTATGGCAAACAACTCCTACAAAAGCTTGCTGAGCAATTAGACGGAAAAGGTCTTTCTTTCAGAAATTTAAACATCTTCAGACAATTCTACACGGCATATCCCATAATTGGGCAGACAGTGTCTTCCTTTTTAGAATCAAATTCAATTATGCAGACAGTGTCTGCACAATTGAAGGAAGAACAGAATATTCAATTGGGGGCTGAGCAATTACAACAAAGCAACTAGAGCAATTTTTACAAGAAGAAAAGAAGAAACTATAAATGAGTAATATAACAGGTATCATAAAGTCTATCAGAGACATCATGCGCAAGGATACAGGAGTAGATGGCGATGCACAGCGTATCTCTCAAATGGTCTGGATGATCTTCATGAAAATATTTGCGGATAAAGAAGAAGAATGGAGCATTACCATTGACGATTATGAAAGCCCGCTACCAAAGTACCTTAAATGGCAAACCTGGGCAGCGGATGACGAAGGAGATACGGGAGATAAACTAATGGAATTTATCAATAACTCTCTGTTTCCAACACTCAAAGAGCTAGACCCGGCTTTAGGTCCACAAGCAGCTATTATCCGATCGGTGTTTGAAGACACTTACAACTACATGAAAAACGGAACGCTATTCCGCCAGGTCATCAACGAAATCAATAAAATAGATTTTAATGATCAAAAAGAACGGCACCTCTTCAATGATCTGTATGAAACGATTCTAAAAGAACTACAATCTGCCGGCTCATCGGGTGAATATTATACGCCAAGAGGGGTAACCAGATTCATGGTTGACATCATAAATCCCAAGAAAGGAGAAAGTATTCTTGATCCGGCTTGCGGTACCGGTGGATTCCTTATTAATTCAATCAAACATATTCGAGACCATTCTAAAAATTATGAACCTGCTCAAATTCAACAACAGATAAGAGGTATTGAGAAAAAACCGCTTCCACACTTGCTTTGCACGACAAATTTGATGTTGAACGGTTTTGATGTCCCTGCAGTAAAGCGAGACAATTATTTAAGTAAGCCCTACAGCGATTGGGGAGCCAAAGACAAAGTCGATATCATCTTAACCAATCCACCTTTTGGAGGCGTGGAAGAAGATGGGACAGAAACCAATTTTCCTCAAAAATTTAGAACCAAAGAAACGGCAGATTTGTTCCTGGCGTTGATTATCCGTTTGCTCAAAGATGGTGGTCGTGCCGCAGTAGTGCTTCCTGATGGTACTTTGTTTGGCGAGGGCGTCAAAACCCGACTGAAAGAAGAGCTTTTGGCAAGATGTAATCTTCATACCATTGTTAGATTGCCGAATGGTGTTTTCAATCCTTACACCAGTATAAAAACAAATCTACTATTCTTTGAAAAAGGAACACCAACCAAGGAGATTTGGTACTACGAACACCCTTATCCGAAGGGCTACAAAAGCTACAACAAGTCAAAACCAATTACAGTCAAAGAATTTGACACCGAAAAAAAATGGTGGAACAAAAGGAAGGAAACTAAACAGGCTTGGAAGGTAAGCATCGAAGAAATCAAGAAGAGCAACTATAATTTAGATATCAAAAATCCTTACGAGGAAGTAGATCATCTTGAAAGTCCGGAGGTTATATTAGGCAAACTTCAAGCAACTGAAAAGAAGATCAGTTCTATCCAAGAAGAAATTATTGCAGTACTTAATAAAGCCTTATCCTAATATGCATCTATTGAAATACTTTGATAAACTGAGTCTGAAACCAGAGAATGCAAAGGAATTGAAAGGATTGATTTTGGATTTGGCAATTCGAGGGCGATTGACGGAGGAGTGGCGAGTTGAAAACAATACAATTGATGGAAGATTAAGTTTACTTGAAAAGGTATCTAAAGAGAAAAAAGAACTTTATTCATCAAATAAAGCGAAAATAATTCAAGATGTAAAAGTATATGCAGATAACGATGCACCCTTTAAAATTGATAATAGTTGGCTTTGGTTGAAGTTTCTCGATATAGCCTACATAGTTAGAGGGGGCTCTCCAAGACCAATTAAATCATATATTACTGATAATCCAAATGGCATTAATTGGATCAAAATTGGTGATACGAAAGCTCAGCCAAAATATATCTTTGAAACTAGACAAAAAATAATTCAAGAGGGAATTAAAAGGTCAAGAAGGGTTGTCTCAGGTGATTTTTTACTTTCAAATTCGATGTCTTTTGGCAGACCTTATATTTTAAGGACTACAGGATGCATTCATGATGGATGGTTGCTAATACGAAAATCTAAAAAAATAATAAATGAAGACTATTTGTACCATTTACTGTCTTCCAAATTTGTTTATAATTCATTTAAATCTAGAGCGGCAGGTGGAGTCGTCCAAAATCTGAATATTGGAAAAGTAAAAGAGGTAATGCTTCCCCTACCTCCACTCGCCGAACAAAAAGCCATCGTCAAAATCGTCAATCAACTAATGGCAGAAGTAGATCAACTCGAAGCACAAACCAAAACACGAGTGCAACTTCGCCAAGATTACATCCAATCCGCTTTACGCCAGTTGACAACAGCAGATCCTCAATCAGCATGGAATAAACTCAAACCGCAATTCACTTCTTTTTTTGATACGGCAGAAAGCATTGATAAGCTCAAAGAAGCCATTTTGCAATTGGCAGTGCAAGGTAAGTTGACCAAGCAATGGAGAGCTGAGCATCCTAATGTGGAGCCTGCTTCTGTTTTGCTGGAAAAGATCAAGGAAGAAAAGGCACAACTAATCAAGGAGAAGAAAATAAAGAAAGAGAAGCCTTTGCCTGAGATTACGAAAGAGGAGATTCCTTTTGAATTGCCTGAGGATTGGATCTGGTCTAGGTTTCAAGAAGTTGCTTCTATCGCATCGAATTTAGTCGATCCTTCATTATACCAACAAATGCCTCACATTGCTCCAAATGTAATTGAAAAAAATTCTGGAAGACTACTTAGTTATAAATCAATCAAGGAAGATAAAGTTATTAGTGCGAAAAACTTATTCCGTAGAGGTCAAATAGTCTATTCAAAAATTCGTCCAAATTTGAATAAACTTGTGATGGTAGATTTTGAAGGACTCTGTTCCGCAGACATGTATCCTATCGACTGTTACATATATACAGAATACCTATTTAATTTTATGTTGTCAATTGTTTTCCTTAAACAATCTGTAAAAACTGACACAAGAGTTGCAATGCCTAAAATCAATCAAACAGAGCTAAATAAAATTCTAGTTCCAGTGGCACCTATATCCGAACAAAAAGTTATCGTTCAAATCATAAACCAACTAAAGGCTTCTTGCGATCAAATAAAATCAGAAATACAAAACAGAAACACCCTTTCAAAAGATTTCCTAAAATCATCCATCAGAGAAGTCATGGAGCAAACAGGATCTTTGTCATGAGGCTAAAACACATCTATATCAGTAAATACAAAAACCTAAAAGACTTTTCATTAGATTTTGATGGAGATAGTTTTATTGATGTATTTGTTGGAAAGAATGGGACAGGGAAGTCTAATTTGTTTGAAGCAATAATAGAAGCTCTTATTGGCAAAAAGAATCAATGTAGCTGCTCTTATTAGCTGGATGTAAATAAATTGTACAACCGCCATAAGTCAATACTACTGTTTTCCTGATGTCCGAAAGTTATTATGAACACTGTTTTAAGCGATTAGCAACCGAATTGGTAACCGATTTAGAAACCTTTTGAAAAAATAGTAACCGACTTAGTAACATCCATTTCTAACCAACAGAATAAAGACTTTTTTATCCCCCTAAATTCCCAACACTTCCTACACCAACCCCACAACCCTTTATGCATCCAGATATGCAAATCCTGATTCAGACAACTAACAACTATCACCCCACAAAACAAAAAAAGACCCACAACTATGTCATGAGTCTCCTAGTAGCGCGAGGCAGGCTTGAACTGCCGACCTCAGGATTATGAATCCTGCGCTCTAACCAGCTGAGCTACCGCGCCGTTTATCGTTTTTCGTATGGTCAGTACGATTTAAATTCTTTTTGACTTACGCTTTAGTAAATCTAGCAGCGAGAGAATCCTGCGCTCCCGAACACTTTCGGGAAACCAGCTGAGCTACCGCGCCATTCTTCCGATTATTTTCCTAAACTTATTCAGGATTCAAGCCAATCGGACTGCAAATATAATGACTTTTATAGCTTTGGAAAATATTTCCCTTTTATTTTTATAAATTTGTTCAATAAGTATCGGTTTGAGACCGTAATCGTCAAACCAGTACCATATCATCATGAACCCAGTTTTTTGGAAGTTTGTTCCCCGATTTTGAACAATTCTCCGAAAAATCAGTAACACTGATGACAAAACAACAGTAAACAGTAAAGCACAAACAAACGAAGCCAATAGATGATCCGACCTAGGAATACAGGCCACATTAAACGCTCAGCAAACACACTCCTGTGCGCTGCCCTCCTAGTCTGCCTCCTGCTCAATTCCCTAACCGCACACTGCCAATCAGCTTCCAAGAACCAAGAAAACACCGCCTTTCACGTACATCAACTCAAGAACAAACCCAATGCTTACAGTCGCGTCAATTTTCACCACCTTAACCTCAAAACAGTCCCACAGCAATTAGAAAACTGCTCCAGCCTTAAACACCTTAATCTAGCAAACAATCAACTGGAAGCGCTTCCTCCATTCATCCAACAACTGAGAAGGTTGGAAACACTGGATCTTAGCGGGATGCCTTCTCTCAATGCTACAAAACTGTTTGACAACATCCAAGGACTCAGCAAACTCAAAACCCTCAACCTTAGCAATGGAGATTTTGTGATTCTTCCCTATCAAGTCACTGCTCTTCGTAACCTAGAAGTGCTCGATCTTAGCGAAAACCTATTTGAAGACGTTCCCTCCTTTGCCATGGACCTGCCAAAGCTGAAATCACTGAACCTAGGAAACAACAAACTCAAAACACTGAACTATGATATTTATAAGTTGCAGGAGCTGACAACCATCGATCTATCGCACAATCCTGATTTAGATTATAATGATGCCATCTTCACCCTTTCCTTCCTATACAACCTAAAAGACGTCAGATTGCAAGGCCTTAAGAAATTTCCGGAGGAAATCAATAAACTACAACAAATCAACCAACTGGACTTGAGCAATGGTAGGTTTTTCAATATTCCTGCAAAAATCGGAGACCTGACCAGCCTAAACACCCTCAAGCTAAACAATTGTGATAAGTTAGATTTGAAAGATGCCTTGGCAAAATTTGATGGCAACAGCCAGTTACAAGCCTTGGAATGCATCAATAACAAGGTTTATTTTTTCCCGAAAGGGCTAGGGAAGTTTAGTAACCTAAAATCATTAGTCCTTGGTGGTCCGTTACTTAAGTTTATTTCACCTGACTTTAAAAAACTAAACCGCCTACAAGCACTCAGCATCGTCAATTCACCCTTAATTGATGTGCGTGACCTGACCACTAGATTAGCCAGTTTTAAGACCTTCAAAAGCCTTAGTCTTAAGCGGTGCAACTTCTCTGTCTTTCCAGCAGATATCGTACAACTACTAGACTTAACAGCGCTTGACCTAAGTGGAAATCAGATCAAGACAATTCCCATGAGCATTGGTCGACTCAAGCAACTAAAACGTTTGAACCTAGAAGGAAATCAGATCAGTAAAGACAATTTGGAGCAAGTGCAGATCATGTTGCCGGATTGTGAAATCATCTGTAGTTCGATTCTTGACGATTATCCAGATCCAATCACGGATTTGTTTGAACTTGAACCCCAATTATTCAACTTTTCAGCAGAAGATGGAGATACGATTGAGGTAAATG
This sequence comes from uncultured Saprospiraceae bacterium, assembly GCA_937959115.1. Classification (GTDB taxonomy): domain Bacteria; phylum Bacteroidota; class Bacteroidia; order Chitinophagales; family Saprospiraceae; genus JAHDHB01. The sequence goes on along the minus strand of CALGAW010000028.1, from coordinate 35,678 downwards.
AGCGCACTAGTATTGTAGTTCCTCCCAACGCTTTCCAAACACTTGACGGCACACCTGTCAAAGGGTTGGCGGAGCTGTCCGTTATTGCCATTACTCATCCGTTTGATAGTTGGCGGCTTGCCTTGCCTACGGTCATTGACTCTGCAAGCTACAAATATAATGTGCACAATGCAGGCCAATTCCAGCTTGCTGCTAGTCAAAATGGAGCCCAGATTCAGCTTATACCTGGTCAAGAAATCGCCCTAGCATTTGAAAGTACGTTAGATGAACGAGAACCTTTAGAAATATTGCGATATCATCAAACCAGTCATACCTGGGGCAAACATGGTTGGGACGAGGTAACAGGAAAGAGCAATCCCGATAAAAACAACCCTTTTGGTGAAGGGTTTGTTGGTATTCAGCGCCCCAAACTACCAATTGCACCCATAAAACCAACGGTTGAGGAACTCAGTGTTTCCTTCTATACGAATAAGCGACAACCCTTCATTTCTATAAAAGGGAAATACCATGATGACCTTGAGGCGCGAACGCTCAAAAACAACGAAAAAGCGTTTTCTGATTTATCTGAAATTGAGCAAATCGCCTGGATCTATGATGGGAAAGACTGGAAGCAAGATTCTAGAGTGATGGACACCCTGATGAACATCAACCAACAACTGAATACCGCAGCAAAAGATCGTAAGATATTAGATGACCTATGTCTCTCTTACGGTGAACTAAGTGCAAAGAAGGCCGTTGATGTGATGATCGAAAAACGAACAGGAGACAATCAGTTTAATCTAAGGTTTATTCGAGTCCAAGACACAGTCAACTTGCCTGTGATATCTTATGAAATTCCTGAAGGTCCGTTTTTAAACAACTACAAAACACTTCGAAAACAAAGACAAGAAAACTGGCAAAGACTTGATCAGAATTACCTAGTAAAATTGGATCAATACCAACAAGCAGTGGATGAATATCGGGAAGAGATCAGTAATTATTCTGAAGATATGGGACCATTGGGAGGTTTTAAAGACATTTCTTCCTTCAAATTTAAGCGGATTGCAAAAATCGGAACATTAGGAAACTTCATCATTGGAAAAGTGTTATTCCAAGACAATAATCAATTGTTTACTAGGTATTTAGATCAAAATAAAAATACAGTTTATCCTAAGTCCGTTATTGTAATTGACGAAACGATAAACAATGTTGTTCTAAATCAAAACTATAAGTTATCCTTTGATCCAAAATCAAAAAACAGTATAATCACCGTCTTTAGCAATGGAGCTATTGGATTGGTTCCTAGTGGCCTGTTCAGACAACTGAAGAAAAACAATGATAAGAGCATTACAGAAATTCCTCTTTTTATCTTAAAGAAGTCAGAAATCTCCGAAGAGCGGATAAACTCCATTCTTGGACTATAAGCTTGAATAATTGTAAAACATATAAAGTCGAGGAACTTTACACTCAAAATCTGCTTGTATTCCATTGATTTAGCCAAAATATAATCCTCCACTACCTATAATTACGATTAATCCTATCAACGCAGTAAGCACAATTATACCCTGAGTAACAAATCCCAAAATAGAACCAAGTCTACCTCGTTTTTCGACTTTAGGTTCAGAAAGACTCTTCCCCTTTTTCTTAACAAAAATCCCCATTATACTTGCCGTAATTGCACTTACTACAGACAAGGGCACCAATAAACCTAAAATAAATGAGCTAGGTATTGGTAGGAGAACCCATACTAATGCCAATGCTAGTAAAACGAGTGAGGAAGCGCCTAATATTAGCGTAATTAATGCAATTGTGTTGAGTTTCTTATTATCATTTGTATTTAATTTTTGCTTAAGACGTTCAAGTCGTTTTTCTTGTTTTTTGGTCTTTTTGGAAGCTACTGTTCCTTCAATAGGATTAACAGATATTAATCGGTTTTCGTGGGCTGTGTTGTTGACTACTCCTGCATTTAATTGTGTGCTTGAAACAGACAAAATAGAAAAGAACAAAATTAGGATAAAGAATCTCATGATAAGTTGCTATTTAATGATTAATAATGGAACATGAATTTGTAATGAAATCAGCTTGTTTTTCAGGCGACAAAGCAAAAAAACATCGATTAACATTACAAGTTCAAAGGTAAAGTCTTTGCTTGTAAAATTTCTGGAAAAATAATGGCAAATTTTATAGTGCAGCCATTAGGAATTAAAGCACAAATAATTCATTAACAACATATTAAAAAGAACGAAATTGTTCTAAATTCAACACTTCCACTATTAATAAACTAACTTGACGACCACTTTCAGGGCAAGTTTCCCAAAAATCAAGAACATTCATTACGATTATCAATCACGCTTCAACACTTTAAACAATTCTCAAATATGACTCCCTATCAGCGTTTAGTTTTAAAGCGTTTTTAGGATTTTCAGTAAAGAGTCGAGATATAGTAGAATCAAAAGAATTTAAAAAGAAATGGTTTATTCACAATTCATTAATTGAAAAATGTAAAGATTGTCAATTTAAATTTATCCGACATAGAGGAGAGAGAAGGTAAATTCTATAAAATGGAGGATTGTAATTTTAATCTCTATACGAATAACTGGGATTGATTTATATAGCTTGATGTTGCAAATTACTTGACATGTACAATCAACAAATCAACAAACCGATTCGTATTGAAAACATAAACCATGTTAAACTCTATTCTCGAATTTTAGTCATTTCAATCTTGCAACTAAAACGCTCCTATTCTCGACTAATTTAGTGACCAAAGACTGAATAAGCAGATTTAACTGCTAGGCTTACACAATTTGACGAAGATGATATCTCCTCACAACGGAAATCCAATGAGTTTCCAATGCAAAAAAACGCTTGTTTTTATCTTGCTACTACTCTCCTCCGCTTCTATATATGCAGCGCTAGAAATTGACTTTAGTCATGAGCGAGGTTACTACGAAAATACTTTTCAACTTACCATCACATCTAACGAGCCTGCTACCACCATCCGATATACGACGGACTATTCAAAACCTTCATTTTCAAATGGATCAATCTATTCTGGCCCCATTACCATTTCTGACATAACAAATCTAAAAGTATTTGCGTATACACCTACCGAATCAACTAAAGTAATTGCCCATTCCTACATTTTCATCAACAGTGCGATCGCACAAGGAGACAATTATATTGTGCAAAGCAACACCTATTCAGGCTTAATGAAGTCTTCTTATGAAGCGTTACCCGTTCTTTCAATCTCTAGTGATCAAATAGGACATGGGGATTATGAAATTGCTACAGAGACGGAGGTCAGCGCAGAACTATTTTTCCCAGATAAAAGTAGGAAAGGATTTATGATCAACTGCGGTATTCAAACTTGGGGAGGAAGCGCCACCAATCCCAAAAAACACTACAGACTTGAATTTAAATCTATTTATGGTGATTCGAAATTAAGATATGACGTTTTCGAAAAAGATAATTATGACCAAACGGAATATGGAATTCAACCCGTTGCAAAATTTGACAAACTAATATTGAGATCTGGAAGTCAAGATGGTTTAAATGCGGAATATGGTAATGAAAATCTAGCCCAATATGTAAGAAATAGAGTACAATTCGACATGCAAATGGATATGGGGTATCCTGCGCCTCATGGTCGATTTGTGCATGTTTTCGTCAATGGGATGTACAATGGAATGTATCATTTAATGGAACGTCCAGATGAAGCCTTTTTTGAAGAATATTATGGTTATGAAAAAGAAGATTTTGAAGTCTATAAAAGTGGAGATTACTGGAACGGTCCATTTGGTTTATTCGAAGACTTACCAAACTATGTCAACAATTTAACCTCGCAAGGTGCAATAGACAATGCCAATCAATACATAGATTTAGATCAAACAGCAGGTTTTCTGACGTTGATGTGTTACGGAAGTGGTTTTGATTGGAATACATCTCATAACTGCCTTGGTGGCGGTCATATTACGCCTGGCAATGTTCCGTATAAGTTTTTGCTTTGGGATGTAGATTTCACATTTGGGAACGGTGGAAGATGGCATCCAAGCTATGCAGGCGATCCTAACTACTTTACAGTTCCGTTTACTCAGGACGGACAGGTTCCAAATGACCTCAAAAACCAATTAGAGTTTCGCTACATGCTTGCAGACAAAATGGACTGTGAATGCTTCGATGACGGAATTCTTACTGTAAACTCAATTGATACGAGATACATGGAACGTATCAACCAAGTCAGAACAGCACTAATCGCTGAATCATCTATCTGGGGGAATGTCCCCTACACCTTTGGCTCCAACCATGTAAGTGTTAACTATTGGGATGTATTTGATGAATTTGACACGGAAACAAATCGAGTACGAAACAATCATATTTCAGTAAGGACATCTAAAATGATCAATTACTGGAAAACAAATGGCGCTTATCCACAAACAAATAGTGTTCAGTTTAGTACAAATGGAGGGATCGTAAATCAAGGCCATGTTTTAACACTTACCAACCCTGGAGCTGGTACTATTTTTTATACGTTAGATGGCACAGATCCTAGAGATGTAAACGGATACATTCGCTCGACAGCTATTCAGTATAATGGTCCTATCACATTACCCAACGGCATTATCGAAGTCAAATCAAGAGTTAGAAATACAGCCTATGGGAGAACAACCATCAACAGGTGGTCTGCTATGTGTCCTAAAACGTTTTATGTCGATCAGGATTATAATTCTATCGTCATCAATGAAATCATGTATCACCCTGATAGTCTTTGTGCGCAAAATGGGAATGACTCAACGGAACTAGACTACATTGAGATTCATAATAAAGGAAATAAGACCGTAAACCTTAAAGGCTGCTATTTCAACAGTGGTATTGATTTTGAATTTACAGAATCCGCTACAATTGCTCCAGGCGGTTTCATGGTCCTAGCAGAAAATGAAGAGGAGTTTTTCCTAAGTTATTTTACATTTCCTTACGGTCAATACAAAGGCGGCTTAAGCAATGACAAAGACTTCCTGTCCCTAGTCAACCCAGAAAAGGGAGTCATCGACTCCTTAAAATACAACGATAAAAATCCTTGGGATGAAGACCCCGATGGAAACGGTCCTTCCCTTGAATTACTGAACCCAGCTTATGACAATGCCGATCCACTCAGCTGGTTTCGCTCAGACAACAGTTGTGGTACACCAGGAGCTGCGAATTCTAGAACATGCTTATCCAATACAATAGCAGTTGTGATTAACGAAATCAACTACAATTCTGATAATCTGAATTTTGACCCAGGAGACTGGATTGAATTGCATAACCCAAACGCAACTGCTGTAAATTTACAAGGATGGCAATTGTTTGATAACAATAACGAATTTACATTCCCAACAAATACTATACTACAACCAGGAGAATTTCTTGTTATTGTAGAAAATACAGCTTTATTTACTTCCAGTTTTCCTGAAGTAGACAATTACATTGGTGATTTCAATTTTGCCTTGAGCAATAAGGGAGAACGAGTGTCCTTATTCAATCCCAACAAGTGTTTATCCGATTATGTGGTTTACAATGACCGAATGCCTTGGGATACCATGCCAGACGGTAACGGCCCTACCCTTTCCTTAATCAACCCATCACAGGATAATGACCTTCCTGCTTCTTGGGAATCCAGTGACAATATCAATGCACCAAACGGCACACCAGGCCGAGCAAATGTACCGTGTCCAGTATTTAGCTCAACGATTCCAGACACCATTTGTCTTAACGAATCTTCAGTGTTTACTATATCGCTAATCACAGATGCTAGAGCAGAATGGGTCTTTCCTGATGCCACACCTGCGACTTCTACCAACAGCACCGTAGCCGTCACCTTTAATACTGCTGGCACAAAGACGGTCTTACTAAACACGTATTATTTTGATTGTATTGAAACCACCCAGATCACAATAATCGTAGAACAATGTAACCTGCCACCGATTACACAACCAGATAGCTATACGATAGATGAAGATAATCTGCTTTCTGATGATGTACTAACCAATGATTCAGATCCGGAAGGGCAACCAATGACGGCATTCCTCGAAACAGGCGTTTCTAATGGTAGCTTAACGTTGTATGGCAATGGTACGTTCAACTATACACCAAATCTGAATTTTTTCGGTTCAGACAATTTCACCTACAAGGTTTGCGACAATGCTGCTCCTATTTTATGTACCATAGAATCAGTCTCCATCACTATAAATCCTGTAAATGATGCGCCTGACTCCAGTAGCGATTTATTCATCGGTACAGAAGATGTTCAAATTGCTGGAAATGTATTGAGTAATGATTCAGATATTGATGGAAACTCGCTAACCGCTTCTATTCAAACGACGCCCAGTAATGGAACGCTTGTCCTTCAAAGCAATGGCAGTTTCACTTACACTCCAAATACGAACTACTTCGGTTCCGACTTCTTCATGTATAAAGTTTGCGACAATGGTACCCCATCTATTTGTGTGAATGAGAATGTAACAATTTCAATTTCCCCAATAAACGATGCTCCAGTAACAATGACCGACAATCTGATTGTCAATGAAGATAATTCTGGTGGAGGAAATGTATTAGCGAATGACACCGAAATAGAAAGTCAACAAATGACAGCAACGGTTGTAACAAATGTAACAAATGGTTCCCTATCGCTGAATTCTAACGGATTCTACCAATATACTCCAAACGCTAATTACTTTGGATCCGACCAGTTTACCTACAATGCCTGTGATAATTCTTTGCCAGCATTATGTACCGTCGAAACAGTAACGATAACAATAAATTCAGTCAATGATGCACCAATAACAATTGCGGATCAATATTCATTGAATGAAGATGATCAACTGTCAAATAATGTGTTAACGAATGATTCTGACATTGACGGAAATACGCTAACGACAACGGTAAACACAACAACAAGTAACGGTACATTAACCTTATTGACAAATGGCAATTTCACGTATACTCCAACCGCTAATTATAATGGAAGTGATCAATTTATCTATGAGGTGTGTGACAATGGTAATCCTTCTATTTGCCTTACGGAAAACGTAACAATCTCCATCACTGCGATTAATGATGCACCAATAGCAGTAACAGATAATTATACAATGGATGAAGACGACACACTTAATGGAAATGTCATCTCCAATGATTCGGACGTGGATAACACACAACTGTTTCCAACGTTATCTTCATCTCCAACAAACGGATCATTGAACTTCTTCCCTAATGGAAATTTCACGTATTCCCCATCTGCAAATTACTTTGGAACGGACAGTTTTAGTTATGAGGTGTGTGATAATGGGTCTCCTGCTCTTTGCGACATTGAAACCGTCAACATTTCAGTGGTCTCCATAAATGATTCCCCGATTGCCTTAAATGATTCCGTGAGTGTAGATCAAGGTGTTCAGTTAACAGGAGATGTGAGCACCAATGACTATGATGTAGAAACGGCACAATTGGTGTATAGTATCGTCACTCCTTCTTCCAATGGCTCTATATTGTTGAATTTTAATGGAAGCTTCTTCTATACACCGTTTATGGGATCGTATGGCCCAGATAGCTTTGTATATCAAGCATGTGACAACGATACACCAGACCTTTGCGATACCGCCACCGTATACATTAATGTTATTCCTGGATGCATCTTGTTTGATATCTCTCTATTCCTAGAAGGTAGCTTTGATATACCAACTGAGACTATGCGCACTGACCTAAACACGGTTCGGGCAATATTACCAGGTATGACCTCTAATCCGGTAGCAGGTCAACCCTATTCTGTTCCCCCTTGGAATTATAACGGTACCGAAGGTTCAGGCTGGACAAACAACGACTACGATTCTACCGTGGTCGACTGGGTACTGATTTCATTTAGAACAGACATCAACAAAGCAAGTGAGGTGTTCAGAATCGCAGGCGTGGTACATTCCGATGGTAAGCTTGAGTTCCCTGGATCCTGTATTACTCAGCAAGAGCTCCCTGGTTCCTATTATATTGTTGCTCAACACAGAAATCACATGGCCGCCATGTCCCCAATCAAAGTCAGTCCCATCAACCGGCAACTGACTTGGGATTTCACAGCCTCCAATGGCTATAACGCAGGAGGAAACGGCCAAAAAGAAATAACAACCGATGTGTGGGCGATGTACGCAGGGGACTGTAATCAAATTGACGATGTGGTTAGCTATGACATCAATGGCAAAGACAAATCTTCATGGTTACTTGACAATGGAAAGTTTGGTGTCTACCTCAGTTCTGACATTAACATGAATGGTGATGTAAATGGTGCAGACAAAGCAGCATGGCTACTAAACAACGGAGTCTTCGGAAGCATACCAAAATAATGAAAATGCGTACCTTAGTACGCACACCCCAACTTATAATAAATACAACGTTTTTGTATCTATTCAAGAGCAACAATTTTCTTGTATTCTTACTTCTAAAGTAGTATCTTAAGGGTCTTAATTCTTGATATAAACCTCAGACAATGTTGCACGTTAACATTGTTTTGGCGTAAACTGACTAATATGATTATTCATATGAAGGGAATTAAACCCAATTACCAAGTCTTTCGATTGTGGTTTGCGTCCTTTCTTCTATTATTATCCACCCTTCTTCAAGCTCAATTATCACTCGAGTTTAGCCATGAACGTGGCTACTATGAAAACGCTTTCCAATTAACGATTACCCCAAGTGATCCAGCAGCAATAATTCAATATACCACAGACAATTCTAAGCCTTCTTTTACAAATGGGACTACTTATTCTGGTCCAATCACGATATCAGATATCACAAATTTAAAGGTATTTGCTTACACATCGAACGGATCAACAAAAGTACTTGCACACTCCTATATTTTCTTAAATAGTGCAATTGCACAAGGAGACAACTACATTGTTCAAAGCAACACCTACTCGGGATTAATGAAATCTTCTTACGAGGCGCTTCCTGTTATCTCAATTTCTAGCGATCAAATCGCTCCTAAAAACTTTGACATTCCAAATGAAACAGAAGTAAGTGCAGAACTATTTTTTCCAGACCAAAGCCGAAAAGGGTTTATGATCAATTGTGGTATTCAAACATGGGGAGGAAGTGCAACCAATCCAAAGAAACATTACCGACTTGAATTTAAATCGGTTTATGGTGAATCAAAACTGAATTACGACGTTTTTGAGAAAGACAATTATGACCAAACGGAGTATGGTATTCAACCCGTCACTAAGTTTGACAAACTATTATTAAGATCAGGTAGCCAAGATGGCCTCAACGCTGAATACGGCAATGAAAACCTAGCACAATATGTTAGAAACAGAGTCCAGTTTGACATTCAGATTGAAATGGGCTATCCCGCTCCTCATGGTCGGTATGTTCATGTCTTTATCAATGGTCAATACAATGGAATGTACCATTTAATGGAACGCCCAGACGAAGCATTTTTCAAGCAATATTATGGTTATGAAAAAGAAGATTTTGAAGTCTATAAAAGCGGTGATTACTGGAATGGACCGTTTGGGTTGTACAATGCCTTGCCCAATCATGTAAACAACTTAAATTCACAATCTGCAATAGACAATGCCAATCAATACATTGACTTAGATCAAACAGCAGCCTTTCTGACAATGATGTGCTATGGTAGTGGTTTTGACTGGACAGAAACCCATAACTGCCTAGGAGGTGGTCATAAAACACCAGGAAATGTCCCCTTCAAATTTTTACTCTGGGATGTCGACTTCTCTTGGGGCAACGGAGGACGCTGGCATCCAAACTACGGTGGAGATCCTAATTACTTCAGAGTCCCTTTCGGTCAGGATGGCCAAGTGCCTGATGCACTTTCTAGCCAATTAGAATTTAGATACATGATGGCGGACCACATGGCTTGCGAATGTTTCGATGACGGGCTCCTTACTCCTGGTGTTGTAGATGATAAATACATGGATCGCATCAACCAAGTTAGGACAGCACTGATTGCAGAATCATCGATTTGGGGGAATGTCTCTTTCTCCTTTGGATCGAACCATGTGAGTACTAGTTATTGGGATGTTTTTGATGATTTTGATGATGAAACAAACAGAGTGAGAAACAACCATTTTCCTGTACGAACATCGAACATGGTCAATTACTGGAAAGCACAAGGAATATATCCACTAACAAATACCGTCCAGTTTAGCCAGAATGGAGGAATTGTTAATCAAGGACATGTTTTAACATTAACAAACTCGGGTAATGGCACGATTTATTACACCCTAGACGGCACAGACCCTAGAGATATCAATGGATACATACGTAACACCGCTATTCAATATTCTGGCCCAATCATCTTACCAAACGGAGTCGTAGAAGTGAAAGCAAGGGTAAGAAATAACAACTATAGTAGAACGAATATCAGCAGATGGTCTGCCATGTGTCCCAAAACGTTTTATGTCGATCAAGATTATAATGCAATTGTCATCAATGAAATCATGTATCACCCTAACGGATTCTGTGCGGGAAATGCAAATGACTCAACAGAAATCGACTACATCGAATTGCACAATACTAGTAATAAAACTGTCAATCTGCTAGGTTGTCGCTTCAACAGTGGTATTGACTTTGAGTTTACAGAACCCGCTACTATTGCACCTGGCGATTTTATGATATTAGCTGAAAACGAGCAAGCGTATTATCTAAGTTATTCTACATTCCCTTACGGTCAATACAAAGGCGGCTTAAGCAATGATGGAGATTTTCTGTCCCTAGTCAATCCAGAAAGACAGGTCATCGATTCCTTAACGTACAATGACAAAACCCCATGGGATGTGGACCCCGATGGCAAAGGACCTTCCCTAGAACTTCTAAATCCGTCCTTCGACAATAGTGATCCGCTGAGTTGGTTCCGTTCAGATAATTCTTGTGGTACACCAGGTGCAGCAAACTCACGCACTTGCTCCAATGCAGCACTCCCCATCGTAATCAACGAAATCAACTATAACTCGGACAATCCTAATTTTGACCCAGGAGACTGGATTGAATTACACAATCCCAACTCCTTCTCTATCAACTTAAAGGACTGGCAGCTATTTGACAACAATAACGAGTACACGTTCCCAGCTGGCAATTTCTTAGGAGCAGGCGAATTTCTCGTATTAGTAGAGAATACTTCAATGTTTACCTCAAGTTTCCCAGAAGTAACGAACTACATTGGTGATTTCAACTTTGCACTCAGTAATAAAGGAGAACGAGTTTCCTTGTTCAATCCAGATAAATGTTTATCTGACTATGTCGTCTATAATGACAGAATACCTTGGGATACCATGCCAGACGGCAACGGCCCTACCCTTTCGTTAATCAATCCTGGACTAGACAACGACCTTCCTGCCTCCTGGGAATCTAGTAGTAAAATCAATGCGCCTTATGGCACACCAGGCAGACCAAACGAACCATGTCCAGTGTTTAATGTGGATATCCCAGATACTATATGCATTGGAGATCAAGTACAGTTCGGCATTACACTCCTTCCTGATTCAAGAGTAGAATGGACCTTCCCAAATGGAACTCCTGCAAGCTCTAACAACAGCTCAGTGTCTGTCACCTTCAACTCAGTTGGGCCACAATCCGTTCAATTAATCACGTTTTATTATGATTGTATTGATACCACAATCATCACAGCCGATGTTTTACAATGTAATGGTCCACCGTTAACTACTACAGATTATTTTACAACAAATGAAGACATTACCTTGAATGCGAATGTAGCACTAAATGATACAGAACCAAATGGGGAATCCATTTCATTTAGCTTAAATAATACAACATCAAACGGAAGTCTAACGTTAAATTCTCTTGGGCAATTTGAGTACATTCCATCTCCAAATTTTAATGGCTCCGATTCCTTTGAATATCAAGCCTGTGACCAATCCAGCCTTTGTGTGTTAGAACACGTCTTTATTACCATTTCTCCAGTTAATGACCCGATCCTAGCTTTCCCAGACACCTTATCTACGACGGAGGTGACTCAAGTACAGGGAGATTTGCACCTGAACGACATTGATGTAGATGGAGACAACTTATTTTACTCTTATGCTTCATTTCCTTCTGGTGGAAATCCGCTCTTAAGTCCAAACGGAACATTCTACTACACTCCGTTTTCTGGTTTTTCTGGGATAGACAGCTTTCAATATAAAGTATGTGATGGAGGAAATCCAGAATACTGCGATACCGCTACCATAATAATCAACGTGGTTCCAGATTGTATCACCATCAACATTGCAGCCTTCTTACAAGGTCCGTACGATACACTAGCTAGTGCAATGACCACTGAGTTAAACAATACAAGAAAACTGCTGCCAGGAATGACAAACAACTCCATAAGTGGCCAACCCTACAATACCGCTCCTTGGAATTACAATGGTAACGAGGGGATGACCTGGACAGATAGTGACTACAATGGTGATGAAGTAGATTGGGTACTTGTTTCTTTCAGAACAGGCATCTCAAAATCATCCGAAGCACACCGAATGGCAGGTCTATTGTTTAATGATGGTGGCATTATCTTCCCAGGCGAATGCGCTTCTCCGATTGATTTACCTGATGCTGCGTATTATGTGCTCATCGAACACAGAAATCACATGGCAGCCATGTCTTCAACGCCTATACCAATCAACAACCGAGCACTCAATATGGACTTCAGAGCTAGCAACAGCTATTCCGTTGGAGGCGCTGGTCAATTGTACGATCCCTTTTCTAATAACTGGATGCTGCGTGCAGGAGATGGTCAACAAATCGACGATATCTTTAGCTATGATATCAACACTCTAGACAAAAACAAATGGATCCTCTTCAACGGTAACTTCGGCAAGTACCTGATAACAGACTACAACTTAGATGGTGATGTAAACGGAGACGATAAATCCCTTTGGCTAAAAAACAATGGAGTCTTCAGTAGTATTCCTAAATAAATAATGATTAATGTTGAGCACACTCAATGTTTAACAATCACTAAAAACCTATTTCTTTCGTCCGAACAATCGCTCCTTCAATGATTTTTTCTTCTTCTTTTTCTTCTTCGTCGTTTTTGACTTTGGTTTAGCAGACACCTTAGTCCGTGGTTTTGTTATTTTAGGCCGGCTAACAGGCGACTTTTTAGGCGTTCCGACACTAACCTTTGGCTTTGAGGGGAAAAGCGTTGGTAGCCCCTTAGAAGGCACAACAGGTTCAACATCTGCTACTTCTTCTGCCACAAGCGGCACCCCAGTCGTTTCGAAAGGCACCCAAGATGGACAGTTCAACAATTGCTGCACATAGTCATTTGGTTCTGGGAAGGGCGTATTCACCATTGAGGTATACTTCGGATCTTTAGCCAATCGGGCCAGAAACTCACCAAAAATCGGTAATGCCATATTCGCTCCTTGTCCTAGCTGTATGCTATTAAACCGTACAGTCCGATCAGCTCCACCAACCCATACGCCTCCGACAAATTTAGGCGTATACCCCATAAACCAGCCATCTGTTTGGTTTTGAGTTGTCCCGGTTTTCCCAGCTATGTCATTCTGTAGGTTATATCTCCAGCGCAATCGACGTGCAGTACCGCTATCAACTACTGTCTGCATCATTTCTGTCATAATCATAGCATCCTCAGGGTGCAACACTTGTTTCTTTTCAAAGAGTTTAGGCTCAAATGTATGGAGGGTATGTCCTTTTTTATTTTTTATCTTCAGCAAGTAGGTTAATGGGATGTGAATTCCTTTATTAGGGAATACGCCGTAAGCCTCAGTCATTTCCATAACAGAGATGTCAGGCGTTCCTAGGGCAATGGAAGGCATTTCGGGAATTTCACTATCAATACCTAGCTTTTTAGCCATTTCTACTACGTAATACGGTCCTGTTTTCATTATGGTCTGTACAGATACCACATTAACAGATCCTTTAATACCTCCTGCCATAGAATAGGATCCACCATACTTCTCATCAGAATTCTTAGGCGTCCAATCCTGATATTCTGGATAGGTAATCAACTTATTTGGCAAGTATGAACAAGGATAATCACCACGATCTAGTGCAGTTGCATAAACGATAGGCTTAAATGTGCTTCCTACTTGACGTTTTGTCTGTGCGTGATCATACTTAAAATATTTGTGATTTACGCCTCCTACATATGCTTTTACCCTTCCTTCATTCGGATCTGTCACCACAAAACCTGTGTTCAAAAACATCAGGTAATAGGCAATAGAATCCTTTGGCGACATTTTCTTTTCCACCATTCCCTTGTAGGTGAACACTTTCATGTCAATCTTTTTCAGAAAAGCTGCTTTTATCTTGATATCTGAATGCCCTTGTTCTTTCATCTTTTTATACCGACGAGAATTCTTCATTCCTCTATCAATCAATGCAGTATTCCTGCCCCAAGGTTTCTGTTTGCCCCAGTGCTTAAAGAAGTCATCTTGCAGTTTTGTCATGTGAGCCGTTACTGCTTCTTCAGCATAGCGCTGCATATCAGAGTTAATCGTTGTATAAATCTTCAATCCATCCGTAAACAAATTATGATCGTTTGCTTTGCACCATGTTAACAATTCCTTCTTGATGAAATCTCTAAAATAAGGCGCCAACCCATCACTCGTTGAAATGAAATTGTACTTCAAACCTAGTGGTGTTTTCTTCAGTTTCTTAGATTCTAGAGACGTCAGCTTACCATACTTCTCCATTTGCTCAATCACAGTATTCCGACGGCTCAAAGCCTTTTCTGGCTCTAACCTTGGGCTGTAGGAAGTTGGAGCTTTTAGCATCCCAATCAACATTGCAGCTTCTTGCGGTTTTATATCCTTCGGCGTGGTGCTGAAATACCGTTCACTTGCCGTTACAATGCCATAAACATCTTCTCCAAACGGTACTGTATTCAGGTAAAGTGCTAAGATATCATCCTTCTCATAGAGATTTTCAAGTCGCCCTGCCACAATCATCTCCTTAATTTTATTTACAGGCATCGTCAATCTAAATCGATGTCGTTGACGAGGATAAAGATTTTTAACTAATTGCTGACTCAATGTACTACCACCACCTGCGCTCTCATCACTCATCAGTATTGTTTTCACGATTACTCGCATCAAACTTTTTGCATCGATTCCTCCATGTTGAAAAAATCGGGCATCTTCTGTAGCGACTAGTGCATCAAACAGTACTGGGTTTATATCTTTATGCTTTACGAGAGTTCTGTTGACTTTATAGTATTTTCCTAGGAGCACGCCATCTTGGGAATAAACCTCTGATGCCACAGGATTCTGGATACCAACAAGCTCTTCTTTTTCCGGAAGATCGCCAAAGAAACCAAAGAAAATCAGTAGGACAAAAAGTGCCAATGCTATAATACCAGCTACAAACAAAGCCCCAAGCAAATACAATCCTCTCTTGATTTTTTTACGGGTACCCGCATTCTTTATTGGCAGGAAACTAAGTGGGCCTTTCCGACTTACCGATCCTCCCAGCACTTTCTTTATGTTTTTGATCAGTGTTTTCATAATGTATGGTGCAAATTTAGAACTTTCATTACTACTACCAAATAAATAGCCAAACACTCTTAAATATTGTTTAATTATAATACTCCTAACACATATTAAGAATTCATTAACTGCTCTTTGAAGGTTTTCGGCTCTAAATCATCATAACTCAAAGATTATAAGCTACTAAAAAGGGATTAGGATTGAAGATTGTTAGTATTTGAAGTGTATTGGTTTTGTGTACTTCCGATAATTCATCTATTGAATTGATGGAGTTGGGAAAGTCCTCCCTTTTTAGAAAAAAGGTAAGGGCAAATTGCAATTCACCCTTACCAGTCTAACTACAGTATCATTTTCTCTTACTGAACAATTATCCTTTTAGCAATAATCTCTTTCCCTGTATTCAATCTGAAATAGTACGCCCCCTTGACTAAATCGTTTACTGGTAACCGAACTTCTTCATCGGAGTAAAGTGTTCCAGAATACTGAATTTTACCCAAATTATCCATGATTTCAAACACATAAGGTTGATCCCTTGTCAAACCAGTCGAATTGATCAACACATAGGATGTGGCAGGGTTAGGATAAAGACTAACAGCCACTTCTATTTGTGACTTCACAAGCTGTAATGCAGGAGCAACAGTAATCTCAGCCCCTACAATATCAAAATCTCCACAAACAGTACCACCACCAGAAATAAAGCTACTAGCAATATCTAAACCTGTGGTTACTCCTGGTACTATGGTAGTCACATCATAGGTATTTGGATTAAACACCAAGGTATGTATTGTATACAAGCCTGTTTGATTTACAGTAAACAAGCTAATAAATCCACTGATTTGTTCCACCACTTGGTTGCTACCACTCGTCAAGATATATCGAGTAAAAAATCCCGCTGGCACAACAGCATTATTGTCTGGCGTACCACCAATGTTGGCCGATCCACCACTGATAACTACAGTCGTGTTATTCGCAGTCATCGTGCCTGCCTCTGCAGCACAGTCGATCACGTTCACTCCAGCCCCCGCAACATCTAAAGAACCACAAATAGCTCCACCTCCCTGTATAAATAGCGCTTCAATTGTTGCGCCTGTGGTAGATCCTAAAACAATCGTACTCGGATTGTACGTAGATGGATTATAAATCAAGGTATGGATGGTGTAAAATCCAATTGAATCAACCGTAAACGATGGAGTTGTGCCCATTTGGCGGATCACATAATTCGTAGATTTTGATAAGAGATACATGGTTTGAAAACCAGGAGGCACAATCGCATTCCCATCAGGATTGGCGGTCACAACTGCGGTTCCATTTGAAATCGTTACTGGAGATTGTACAATTGTTATTGTACCCGCATTAGCACTACACGGTGAGGTGACCGCTATTGGTGCTCCAGTTAAATCTAATGCTCCGCAAATAGTTCCTCCTCCTTGAATCAATAACGCATGTACATCTCCTGCGGTAGTGCTTCCTAGTACAATGGTAGAAACATCAAGGGTATTCGGATCATAAACAAGCGTATGAATTGCATAGCTACCCGTGGAAGTCACAGTAAACACCGTATTAAATGTACTGATTTGTTCAATTACAGATGTGGCTCCACTCGTTAAAACATAGGCAGTCTGGTACCCTGAAGGCACTACTTGGTTGCCATCAGGTGTAGCTCCTATAGCAACAGAAGCTCCTGAGAGGATCACAGGACTTTGATTTGCAGTTATTGTTCCAGCATTAGCAGTACAAGAGGTGACAGTCACCAAAGTACCAGTGACATCTAACCCTGCGCAGATTGATCCACCGCCCTGAATAAACTGAACATTGAGATCATTAATTGTTGTGGCCCCATTCGCAATAGTACCAGGATTAAACGTTGATGGATCGTAGATCAATGTATGAATTGCATAATTCCCTGCAGCACTTACACTAAAGATTGGTAAGAAAGAACCAGTCTGCTGTATGACTGAATTCATCCCATTCGACAATATAAACAAGGATTGAAACCCAGAAGGAATGACAACATTTCCATCAGGCGTAGCACCAACATTCGCAGCACCACCAACCAACACAACTGGAGTTTGATTGATTGTCATCGTTCCTGGATCTGCAGCACAGCTTGGTGCATTGTTTACCGTGATTGGAGCACCACTTGTGTCCAACGACCCACAGATTGTACCACCACCCTGAATTAAAAGATTCTCCACATCACTAGCCGTTGTCGTTCCTGGCACAACCGTTGATAAATCAAGCGTGTTAGAATCGAAAATTAAGGTATGAATTACATAATCACCTACAGAATTAACAGTAAATGAAGGCGTCGTACTTATTTGTTCAATAACAAGTCCTACCCCTTTTGTTAATACATAAGCTGTTTGATATCCTGTAGGAACAACTTGATTTCCATCTGGTATGCCACTTATTGTTGCAACACCACTTGACAAAACAACTGGAGATTGACTTGCAGTAATCGTCCCTGCATCTGCTGTACAGACTACTGGGTTGTTCACTACAATTGAAGCCCCTTGAACATCTAAAGACGCACAGATCGTTCCTCCTCCTTGTATCAATTGACTTTCGACATCACTAACCGTTGTCGTTCCTAGAACTACTGTCGTCAAATCAAATGTTGTTGGGTCATATACAAAGGTATGTATCGTGTACGTTCCTGCTGCGGTTACTGTAAACTGAGGAATATTGTTTCCAGATTCAACAATAGAATTTAATGTCAATAGCGAAACTTGCTGATAACCTGTGGGTACTACCTGATTTCCATCTAAAGTGGCTGTGATTGTAGCAGAACCACTTGACAGAACAACGGGGGTTGGGCCAGCAGTTAAGGTTCCTGCATCTGCTGTACATCCTGCTGGGTTGTTGACAACAATAGCGGCCCCTTGAACATCTAAAGACCCACAGATCGTTCCTCCACCTTGTATCAATAAAGCATATACATCAAATCCAGTGGTTGTTCCGAATACAATCGTTGATAAATCAAGGGTATTCGGATCATAAACTAATGTATGAATGGTATAATTTCCAGCATTACTAACTGTAAATGAGGCAGCCATACTTACTTGTTCTATAACCAATCCCGTACCCATCGTCAATACATAGGTTGTTTCATATCCAGTTGGTACCACTTGATTCCCATCAGGAGCAGCGCTAATCGTTGCTGTTCCATTGTTTGATAATACAACTGGAGACTGACTTGCTGTAATCGTTCCCGCATCTGCTGTACAGGCTGTTGGTGCGTTCACTGTTATTGGAGCTCCAGCTATGTCAATTGCACCACAAATATTACCTCCTCCTTGTATCAATGTCATTTCAACAGTATTTGCTGTAGTAGATCCAGTTACAATAGTTGTAAGATCAAATGTAGTTGGATCATAAACCAGGGCATGAATGATGTAATTTCCTGTAGTAGTCACTGTAAACAGAGCAACAGAACTGATTTGCTCAATGATTAGTCCAGGGCCTTTTGAAAGCAAATAGCTCACTTGATAGCCATTGGGTATAACTTGATTCCCATCTAGTGTCCCTCCAATTGAAGCCGTTCCTGCAGATAATACAACTGGCGTCTGAGTAGCTGTGATACTTCCAGCTTCAGCTGCGCATGAGGGGTTTATTACAGTAATGAACGCTCCACCAACATCAATTCCCCCACAAACTGCACCGCCTCCTTGGATTAACTGCATTTCTAGATCAGAAATTGTAGTCGTTCCATTTATGATGGAAGAGGGATTGAACGTTGAAGGGTTGAATACAAAAGTATGTATTGTATATTGATCAGGCTGAGTCACTGTAAAAATTGGGAGTAAATTACTTGATTGAATTACTACCAATCCAGCCCCCTGAGACAATAAGTAAAGTATTTCATAACCAGGAGGTACGATCTCATTGCCATCTGGAGTCGCAACTACATTATTCGAACCATTCACAAGTAAAACAGTATCTTGGTTGCTGGTCATTGTTCCAGCTTTTGCTGGACAAACAGATACATTTGCAAGGGCTCCTGCCAAATCAAGTGAAGCGCAAATTGTTCCTCCTCCTTGGATCAATTGACTATTTACATCAAGTGCTGTAGTTGTTCCAAAAACAATCGTATTTAAATCAAGTGTATTTGGATCATAGACTAGGGCATGAATTGTATAATCACCAATTAAAGTGACTGAAAAAGAAGGTGAAGTAAAAAATTGTTCTATGACAAAATTGGTCCCTGTAGTCAACACATAACCAATTTGATATCCTTGCGGAACCACCGCATTTCCATCTGGTGAGGCGGCTACAACTGCAAACCCGTTTAACAATTCAACATATGGATCATTAATGGTGATTGTTCCTGCATTTGCGGTGCAATTCGAAGGACTTACCACACTTACTTCAGCACCTGGTACATCTAATGACCCACAAATAGTTCCTCCTCCTTGAATTAACAAGGCATTTACATCAAAACCTGTTGTTGTACCTAAAACAATCGTTGACAAGTCTAGGCTATTCGGATTATAAACCAATGTATGAATCGTATAATCCCCAGGCTGTGATACTGAGAAGATAGGAAATGTAGAACTCGTCTGTTGAATTACTAAATTAGGCCCAAGCGTCAAGATAAATTCAGATAAGTACCCTGCAGGCACTATGCCATTTCCATCAGGGGTAGCTCCAATCGTCACACTTCCTCCAGTTAAGGTTACTAAAGAATCGTTAGCGGTTATGGTTCCTGCAAAAGCAACACAGTTACCCACTTGGATCTTCGCCCCAGCAACATCAAGCGAAGCGCAAACAGAGCCTCCTCCTTGAACCAGCTGTGCGTTTATATCAACACCTGTCGTAACTCCAGGAATAATCGTTGATAAATTATAAGTTGTTGGATTATAAACAAACGCATGAATGGTATAATCACCTGTGCTTGTGACACTAAATGAAGGAGTTGTACTAATTGACTGAGCAACCAATCCAGCACCTTCGGTCAAAAGGTAAGTAAGTTGATATCCTGGAGGAATATTAGAATTTCCATCAGGCGTAGCAGCAATCGTAGCAGATGTTCCATTAAATGTAACATATTGCTGAACTGGAGTTGAGGTCCCAGCAAAAGCTTCACAAGTACTAACCAATACGGGAGCTCCTACAACGTCTAAAGAACCACAAATCAATCCTCCTCCTTGGATGAGCGAAGCTTCTACATCAAACCCCGTTGTAACACCAGGGACTATCGTAGTAATATCGAATGTGCCTGAATTATAAACAATCGTATGAATGGTGTAGTTTCCAACTTGATTGACTGTAAATTCTGGTATATTATTTCCTTGTTGAATTACCAATCCTGTACCTTGGGAAAGTAAATAGGTAGTTTGATATCCTGTAGGCACGAATGCATTTCCATCTGGTGTTCCACTTACTGTTGCCGTATTACTTTTCAGCAAGACTATTGGAAAATCAATGGTAATCGTTCCAGCATCCGCAATACAATCCGCCACTATAATCGGTGCACCAAAAACATCAAGCGAAGCACATATTGCTCCACCTCCTTGAATCAGCAATGCGTTTACATCAAACCCTGTGGTCACACCTGGAACAACAATTGATAAATCCAAGGTATTAGGATCGAAGACTAAGGTATGAATTGTGTAATCTCCATTTTGATTGACGGTGAATATGGGGAGGTTGTTTCCCTGTTCTATCACCAATCCAGTACCTGAGGTCAGTAAATAAGTTGTTTGGTATCCTGCTGGAACCACTGCATTTCCACTAGGAGTTGCACTTAGGGTTGTCATTCCATTTATTAAAACAATATTAGAGGAATCTGCCGTGAGGGTTCCCGCATCAGCAACGCAATCAAATACGACTGCTGGTGCACCAGTAACATCTAAAGAACCACAAGTCAACCCACCACCTTGCACTAATTGGCTGTTCACCGAAAGAGCTGAGGTGACTCCAGGAATTACTGTTGTCAAGTCAAGCGTTGTAGGATCGTAGATAAGCGTATGAATAATGTAGTTTCCAGTCTGAGTCACCGTAAAACTTGGTGTTGTACTCGTCTGTAGAATGATATAGTTTTGTGGGCCGTCTGTTAAGACATAAACCGTTTGAAATCCTGCTGGAACGACCGCATTTCCCACGGGTGTTGCACTGATATCTGCTGTGCCATTTAAGATTGGGACGGTAGATGCATCAATCAACAAGTTTCCTGCATAGGCAGGACATTCAGTAACGATTGTTTGTGTCCCAGTGAGATCAAAGGAACCACAGATTGCTCCTCCACCTTGTATGAGGTAAATATCTAAATGAAAACCGGTGGTTACTCCAGGAATCAAGAAGGCCAAATCAAATGTCAAAGGATCATAAACCAAGGTATGGATATGATATACACCAACGGAATCAACTGTAAAACTAGGGGTAACACCTGTTTGCTTTAGCACTTTGTTTGGGCCTTCAGTGAGCACAAACATCATCTGAAATCCAACTGGGATACTCACATTCCCATCTGGCAATCCAGAAACAATTGACTGAACACCATTAAAGATGGTAACCTGTTCCCAAGTAGTCAGTGTTCCTGCATCGGCATCACAGGCTTCAATTTCAGCAAACTTACTAAACACATCGAGATCCGCACAAACAGTACCACCACCTGAATAAGTTTGATAAAAAAGATCAATTGTAGTTGTAGTTCCAAGAATAATGCTTGATAAATTGAAGGTAGCAGGGTCGTAAACAAAAGAATGTATCCTATAATATCCTTCTTGAGTCACCGTAAAATCAGGAGTTGTATTGATTTGTTCAACAGTAAAATTATTACCAAAAGACAAGAGGTAAGCGGTAGAATAACTATTTGGGATTAGCGCATTTCCATCTGCTATTGCCTTTATGGTCGATGCTCCATTTACTAGATAGCGGTCAACGTTGGTTATGGTGACTGTCCCAGCGAATACTCCACATTCAGCAACGACAACTGGTGCTCCGACTGCATCGATAGAACCACATATTGTTCCTCCATTAGGAAATAAGTCACTAGCAATATCACTCCCTGTTGTTTGAAATGGGATAATCGTTGAAAGGTCATAGGTGCTTGGGTCAAAAACAAAGGTGTGAATAGTGTATTCTCCATATTGAGCAACAGTAAACTGGGGTAAACTTGAGGTTTGTTGAATAACAAGGTTTGAGCCCGAACTCAATAAAAATAAGGTTTGATATCCTGCAGGGACATTTGAGTTCCCATCAGGAGTTGCTGATAATAAGCCTGACCCAGTTTGGGAGAGCACAAGGGGATCGTCGATTGTAAGGGCACCCGCGTCTGCTATACAAGTGGAAACTAAAGATTTTGCTCCAGCGACATCAAGAGAAGCACAAATGGTACCGCCTCCTTGAATTAAGAGCGCATTCACGTCAAATCCAGTCGTGACACCAGGTACAACAATGGTTAGATCTAAGGTATTCGGGTCATAAACTAATGTATGAATCCTGTAAGTTCCTTGCATTGACACGTTGAAACTAGGAAACGGAGCGGTTTGTTGAATGACAAGATTTGGACCTTCCGTCAATACGTAAGTCTTTAAAAAACCAGAAGGGACCACTGCTACTCCAGGAATAGCTGCTACGATAACTGGGTTACCAGTCCACTCTATATGAGGATTTACACTATTTAGAGAGCCTGCATCTGCTTGGCAAGCATAACTAAAATTTACGATGAAAAATTGAAGGAAACAAAATAGAAAAGATACTTTAAAAAAAGATTTGACACGTTGACATTCTAGTCTAGTAGATTCTTGGTAAGATAACATAATCAGTTAGTTAGGTTGTAATAATTTATATAGCGCAACTACCTTACTTTAAACAAGTAAAGCCTCTTCTAGCAAAGGCATGCTAATAAAGCTTATCGGATCAAACTAACTGTACCTGTTTGACGTCTGAATTGATTTACATCTGGTTCTAAAACGTAGTAATAAGTTCCTTGAGGAAGTGGTTTTCCATCATAATCTCCCCTCCAGTTATTCGTGTAAGGACTTGCAGAAAAAATTACATCTCCCCAACGATTTACTACGACAACTCTATTATAAGGAAAAAGTTCAATATTAGGAATTATCCATGCATCATTTATTCCATCATTATTGGGAGAAATTACATCAGGAATAGCGATAATTTCATCTAATGACTTGATTACATTTACTTTAACAGACAATGTATCCTTGCAATTTCCAGTACCAGAAATTTCAACAAAATAGGTTGTTGTATCTTCTGGCGTTGAAATAGGGTTAGAACAAAACGCACAAGATAAATCATCTGCTGGCCACCATACATAATTGAGTCCTCCAAAAGCGGACAATGGTGTTGAATTTTGCTTGACAATTGTAGTGTCTCCTTGCACTGAAGGATTAAAAGGAATTTCAATTAAATTTATTGAATCGATTGATTCACAATTATTGATATCCGTGATGGTCACACTATAATTTCCAGCATTTCCTACATTAATTGTTGCTGTTGTTTCTCCTGTAGACCAGATAGCATTGACTCCTTGTACTCCGTGATCTAAAACAAGACTCGTCACTCCACATATTGCTCGATCTGGCCCAAGATCTGCTTGAACAATAGTTGGATAGCCAACGGTTTGCTGCCCAACAACTAGACATCCACTTGCATCGGTGACGGTAACAGTGTATGTGCCTACTGCAAGTCCAGTAGCTTGCACTGCAGTTTGTGGCGGTGAAGTACTCCAACTATAGGAATAAGGAGTCGTCCCTCCGGCCACCTGCGCATACAGCGTCCCCGTATTAGAATCACAATTACTAAAGGTGGAGCTGATAGTTACGATTGAAGGGCCATTTTGATTCATTAGCAATGCCGTACTAGTAGCAAGGCAACCGTTTGCATCCCTTACAACGACTTGGTAGCTTGCTGGAGCTAGATTCGAGAACACATTTGTCCCAACATAGCTAACACCATTGTCAACACTATATTCCAAAGGTAACGTTCCTCCTGTAGTATTAAACTGAATCATCCCGTTTGACAGCATACAGTCTGGATGATCAATACTTAAACTATCAATAGAAGGTCCTAGTAATTCGATGATCGCTACAGTGGTATCAATAATACAATTGTTATCGTCTTTTATATAAAAAGTATACGTTGCAGGAGCTAAACTAGAGAAGGTATTAGACGATTGAAAATTGATATTATCGATGCTATAAATTACTGGATTTGTACCTCCTGAGGTGTAGAGTACAACTTCACCCGAATTCATCCCACAAGCTGAATTTACAACGCCTACAGAGTCAATCGCTGGCCCGTCTAGATCAGAAACTGTGTACTGAGCACTTACCGTACAACCATTGGCATCTTGCACAAAAACGGTATAATTTGAGGGACTAAGACCATTAAAAACATTGGATCCTTGATAATTAACACCACTATCTGCACTATATTGAAACGGTGGAACCGCTCCACTTGCCGTAATCACAAGACTTCCATTATTATTGCCACATGTCGCATCTGTGATTTGAACTTGGTCGATCGAAGGGCCAAGCAGCGGTGTCAAGGTCACAGAGATCGTATCTCGACAACTTTTACTGTCTTCAACAATAATCGTGTAGGTACTTTGTGTTAGGTTATTAAAGGTGTTATTTGTTGTGAATGTTCCACCATCAATATTGTATAGAAACGGAGGAACTCCATTTGCAGTCACTTGCGCCGTAATCGAACCATTGGATTGCCCACAAGTTGGTTGAATTAAAGTTGTGCTCAACGTTGGTCCAGGATTGTCATCAATGTTTGCCGTTCTTGTATCCATACAGCCATTTGCATCCAGTACAACTATCGTGTAACTGCCACTTGACAAATTAGGAAAGGAGTCAGATGGTTGATACGTTAAACCACCATCTATACTATACTGAAGAGGATGTGTCCCACCATTTGATTGGATTACAATCTGACCAATGGATTGCCCACAATAAGTATCCGTAATGCCTTGAAAAAACTGTAAAGAAGGTGCATTGAAAAACTTTATCGAATCAGATAACGCAGTAGACGTACAACCACCAGCATCAGCCACTAGAATTGTATATTGCCCAGGTGTCAAGCCAGTAAATGTGTTAGATGGCTGAGACGTGGTTCCATTGTCTATACTATACGTAATTGAGGATGTTCCATTTGAAACATGAATGGTTAACGCTCCAGTGTTATTGCTACAAATGGCATCCGTTATAGCAATAGAATCAATTGCTGGAGCGATGTTACTTACGACTTGACCACTTGCTGTAGCAAAACAACCATTAGCATCTGTAACTAGAACAGTATAGGTTCCACCAACTAGTCCAGTAAATAAGCTAGCAGGTTGATTGGTTGTCCCATTATCAATACTGTAAGACAACGGCAATGCACCACCAGTTACAAAGGCTTCTAGTGTCCCATTTATCAATCCGCAATCTGTGTTAACCGTTTGAACTGAATCAATCTCTGGACCATTGGCTTGTGTGATTGTAAAGGAAGCTGTCGCGGTGCAGGAGTTTGCATCTTGCACATAAGCAGTATAACTGCCTTGGCCGAGTGTAAATTGATTGGATGGCTGATAAGTGCTATTGTCTATACTGTATTGAAGTGGTGATGTGCCACCTGTAGCATTGATTGTTGCTTGACCGTTGTTCGCTCCACAAGTCGCTTGAACAAGGCTTACGGAATCAATCGCTGGTCCATTGGCTTGTGTGATTGTAAAGGAAGCTGTCGCGGTGCAGGAGTTTGCATCTTGTACATAAGCTATATAATTGCCTTGGCCGAGTGTAAATTGATTGGATGGTTGATAAGTGCTATTGTCTATACTGTATTGAAGTGGTGATGTGCCACCAGTAGCATTGATTGTTGCTTGACCGTTGTTCGCTCCACAAGTCGCATTTATGATGGAAACTGAATCCAGAGTAGGACTGGTGAACGCCGGAATGGTGGCATTGACGGTATTGATACAACCAGCATCATCCGACACATAGATGGTGTAACTACCTTGACTTAGGTTTCCAAATAAATTTATTGGTTGATAAGTAATTCCATCTATGCTAAACTCTAGATTGCCTAAACCACCTGAGGTAAAGACTAAAACGGACCCATTCATTGATCCACAGGTTTCTGAAGTAATATTGAGTGAATCAATGGTTGCACCTAGAAGTGTAAAAATTGTTGTTTGTATCGAATCAAGGCAGTCATTTCCATCTTTTACTAGGACGGTATAGTTTCCTGCTCCTAGAGGATTAAACACACTATTTGTTTGAAAGGCACCTCCATTTAGACTGTATTGGTAAGGTGGTGTTCCTCCACTTACACTAAGGGCGATACTACCGTTTGCAGTATCACAATAAGTTGAGTCAATGGTTGCAGAAATTGTAATCGGGAATGGATCATTTATGACTAAAGTATCAACAATTTCGCATCCATTTCGATCTGTTGCAGATACATAGTAAGTATTTGCTGAGAGGCCTGTCGTTGTTGTTCCGAAAACACCATTTGACCAGTTATAACTATATGGTGGATACCCTCCAGTAGTTGAAACAGTTGCGGCTCCACCACTTCCACCTGCACATAAGATGTCAGTTGTTTTAGTTGCTTCGATTTGGAAGGTATCAATTTGATTAATTTTAGCCACCCAATAGTCAAAACTTCCAATGTTATTTGTTATGTTACCATTTGTCGAATTTGTGGCTCCACCTAGTAGGTAGCCGCCATCGTTTGTCGCAATTCCAAACTCAGTAAATGCCAGATCAGTTTGACCTCCAAAAGTCATTTCCCAATCCAGTACACCGTTTTGGAAGAGTTTTACGATCCAATATCTTGTACTATTAAAACTACTCGTGACATCTCCGTTATTAGAGGCAGTAAAGCCAGTGACTAGATAATTTCCATCACTGGTTTGGATGATCTCTCGACCTTCCTCATTTCCTGAACCTCCTAGGGCGTTTTGCCATTGTGTATTTCCAAGATTATCTAATTTAATAACCCAAAGATCCTTTCCACCATGATTACCAAACACATCAACATCATTTGAGAACGTATAACCAGTTGCGATGTATCCATCATCGTTTGTTTGGATGATTGAGTACCCGACATCATCTAGTGACCCACCAAGAGGCCTTTGCCATTGTACGCTACCTGCGTCTGATAATTTGACGATCCAAAAATCTGAATTCCCTTTCTGACCGGTGACATCCCCATCATTTGAAAGGGTTCGGCCAGTCAGTATAAATCCTCTATCCTTTGTTTGTTGAATCGACTCACCAAAGTCAAAATCTGATCCTCCTAGTGATTTCTCCCATTCAATATTGCCTGTTTGATCTAGGCGAACGACCCAAATGTCACTTGATCCTTTATTTTGAGAAACATCTCCATCACTTGAATAACTATGTCCAACGACCACATATCCACCATCAATTGTTTGTTGTACTTGAAATGCTTGTTCATCCAACGTACCGCCTAGGCATTTTTGCCAGATCAGATTACCCGCATTATCTAGTTTAATTAACCAAAAATCTACGCTGCCATTGTTCCCAACAACATCGCCATCTGTTGAAGACGTACGGCCAGCGACGATGTATCCACCGTCTTTGGTTTGCTGGATGGATTCTGATCGTTCATTGATACCTCCACCAAATGATTTTTCCCATTGGATATTTCCTAGGTCATTTGTTTTGACTACCCAGATATCTTCTAGTCCGTTATTAAGGGTGACATTTATATCATTAGAAAGGGTTCTCCCAGTAAAAATATAGCCGCCATCGTTGGTCTGAACACCATCTTTAAGATGATCGTCACTTGTGCCACCCAAGGATTGTTGCCACTCGAGCCCTGAGTAACCATTGTAAGAGATGATATGAGACTGTGTTCGAGAGCACCCATTGCTATCGGTTACTGTAAGGGTATAGGTGCCTTTGTTTAAATCAAAAATATCTGGTGTTGTTGCTCCATTAGACCAAAGGTAGGAATAGCCTGGATTCACTGCTGTAGTTAAAGCTCCGTTTGGCTCATAACAATCGCTGAATTGGGCAGTTGTATTTAAAATTACAGCACAAAAATCAAGTGTACAATTGTTTAAACAATCATTTTGATCAATCACAGTAAAGGTAATTGAACCGCCTGGTAAATTTTGAATTGTGTCTTGTCCCAAACTGTTGAAAATTGTATCCGTCAAGCCTGCACCATCTTCCCAAGCGATTGTAAACGGTGGAACACCGCCAGAGGTCGAGAGAACAGCCATTCCATCATTGCTTCCTGTTCCTGCGTCTACCAACGTACAAGCAAGTGTGATGGGGTCTGGTTGATTGAATTTTACGATCCATATATCTTCAGCACCATTATGGCCTGAGACGTCTCCATTATTGGCAGAAGCTCGTCCAATTGTTACAAATCCACCATCAGCGGTGTAAGTGAGATTAACGCCTGTATCGTGCCCAGTACTACCTACTGTTTTTTGCCATTCAAGGTTGCCATTATCATCCAGTTTTAGGATCCAATTATCCGCTCCACCATGGTTACCTATAACATCTCCGTCATTTGAATTGGCCCATCCGCTAACGATACATCCATTGTTGGTTGAAGGCAGCAAATCAATGGCGAAGTCTATGTTAGTGCCACCGTAGCTTTTTTGCCAAAGTACATTCCAGGTATTGTCCCATTTTATAATTTCATAATTCGAATTATTAGAAGAAGTATAGTTATAACCTGCTGTAATATATCCGTCATTCGTCTTTTTTATTGACCTAATTGCATCTTTAAATGCTCCACCATAAGATTTGTTTAATAAAATATTTCCTTGATAATCTGATCTAAATATCCAACTATCGTTTGATCCATTATTAGTTGTAACATCGCCTCCAACAGTACTTGAAAAACCACCAATTAAGAATCCATTATCTTCTGGGAATATAGAAAAAACGTTTTCATTTCCAGGACCACCATATGAATGTTCCCACAATAAACTTCCATTAGTGTCTGTTCTAAAAACCCAAATATCTTTCCCTCCATTGTTTGAGGAAACATCCCCATCATTAGAATTTGTAGTTCCTGCAATTAAAAGATCACCGTTTGGAAGCTGTTCCATATTCACATCACCTTCTAATAAACTTCCTCCATAGGTGTTTATCCATAATAGATTTCCAAAATTATCTAATTTTAATAGAATAATATCGCTTTCATTTGTACTAGGAATATCTCCATCAATTGAGTTTGAAGTACCCGCAATATAAATTTCATCATTGGAAGAAACGCGCAGAATATGCCCAATGTCTTCAATTGTACCACCATAGGTTTGTAACCACAAAAGAGATCCCATTTGATCTACTTTACCGATCACAAGGTCACGAAAACCTTTTTGTATTGGAATGTCGCCATCATTTGATTCTGTATACCCAGTAAAGACATAACCACCATCGGATGTAGGTTGTACCTGATTACCGAGATCTGCATTTGAACCTCCGATTACGCTTTGCCATTCAATGACAGGAATTCCTTGAAACGAAAGGACCGTATTCACTACTTTTGTACAGCCTAATCCGCTCGTAACTGTAAGCGAGTAGCTGCCAGCAGCGAGGTTAGAGATTACAGCCCCCGTTGCTCCATTAGACCAAAGGTAGGTGTAGCTACCCGTTCCTCCTGACGTCGTTGCAGTAATCGATCCATTATCCTCATAACAAGTTGTAAGCACTGTATTTAGGGAAACTTCTAGGTCACAAACATTGAAGTAAGTGGTTCCTATGCATCCGTTTGCATCTGTGACTGTGATGTTGTAATCACCGTTGGATAGCCCTGTAATTGTATCCGTCCCATCTCCTGAATTTAATGTTCCGAATATGGGTGGGTTTCCGGAGAGATTCTCCCAATTCAGCGTGTAGGTTGGTGTTCCAGTCTCTGTAATCATCTCCACTTCCCCGTTACCAATTCCAGTTCCTTGATTAAAGGTAGTGGCTTGAGGCATCATTGGCAGGTTTAGGCCTAATTTAACGATCCAATTGTCAAAATCTCCAAAGTTTTGGGAAACATCTTGATCATCGGAGTTAGATCTTCCTGCTATCATGATTGCCCCATCATTCGTTTGACAGCTGCCGTATGCTACATCATTCTTTGATCCACCTAAAGACATTTCCCAAATCAAGTTTCCTCCGTTGTCTAGATTTAATACCCAATAGTCGGAAAACCCTTTGGGGTTGGAGACATCTCCATTGGAAGAATTGCTGTATCCAGTAACAATGAATTCTTTATCGCTCTTTTGAAATCCACTGGTAATATATTCTTGATCAGATCCACCGAAGGACTGCTCTCCTAGAAGTGTACCAATTCCATCCAATTTTACGACCCAGTAGTCAAATCCTCCAAGCGACGTGGAAATATCGCCATCTGTAGAGTTTGTCGTACAGAAAAGTACAAAACCACCGTCATCACTTTGAATGACATGTTCTGCATATTCTTCCCCGCTTCCTCCTAGGGACTTTTCCCACAAAAGATTACCTGCACTATCCAGACGAATTACCCATGCGTCTTCTCCACCGTTCGGATTTGTAATTTGGCCATCGCTTGAGGAAGAGACTCCAGCAACGATAAAGCCGTTATCATTTGTCAATTGTATCGAACGAGCATCATCACTTTGAGTGCCTCCATAGGATTTGTCCCAGACCACTATCCCATTGGCATCTAGCTTTACTACCCAATAATCATAGAGCCCAATTTGGTTAGAGACGTCTCCATTATTTGAAATGGATTGGCCGACGACTACAAAACCACCATCAGGTGTTTCTACTACATCAGAAGCTTGGTCAGTGCTAGAACCGCCTAATGTCTTTTCCCAAAGGAGATTCCCATTTACATCAAGCCTTAGTACCCAGTAATCGAATTGTCCTTGGTGGCCAGTCACATCACCATCATCTGAAATGGTGGATCCGGTAACAATAAAGCCTTTGTCTGTTGTTTCTCTTATGACGAATGCATTGTCTTGTGCCGTTCCTCCATATGACTTTTCCCAGAGGAGGGCGCCAGTTGGTGATAGCTTAGTAATCCAAAAATCGTAATCTCCTTTTGGGTTGGAGACATCACCATTTTGAGAAATACTTCTTCCTGCAGTAACGAAGTTGCCATCAGACGACTCAATGATGCAGAACGGTTGATCTTCAAGTGTTCCTCCATAGGATTGTTCCCACTCAATGACTAGTTTTTCCTGATGGGAGATGGTGTAAGTATTTGAGAACGTACACCCGACACCGTCAACCACAGTAACAGCATATGTTCCAGGAGTCGCATTGCTGATTGTGCTTGTTGTCGTGCCATCTGACCAGTTAAATGTGTAAGGGCCTGTGCCACTGATTGGGGTAAGCTCAATGCTCCCATCTAGACCGCAAACGGTGTTTACAATATCAGCCTGCATTTCACAATTTCCTTGAAAGAATAGGGATTTACAATAAGATATTAAGGTAAGATTTGGAGCATTTGCATTGGTAATTTCACTACAATACAAGGCTTCGTCAGATTGTTGAAAATTGGGTAGTAAAAGTTTATTAGAATTCGTTGTTGAAGTTAGGACGTTATCTTTATACCATTCATAGGTACTCGTAGTAACAGTATCATCTATTTCCAAATCAAAAATGTAGAGGGCTCCTTGGGAAATAAACAAGGATTGACTGAAACTTACAGTGTCCTGTGGAGCATAGAGATATGTACCACCATTCAAATTACAAGTTGCCTCTAAAAACGCTCTAGAATCAATTAGATCTTCAAAGGTCAATTGATTATTAAAAACAGTAAAATCTTGTAGTGTTGATAGATTAGTAAACGCAGGAATTAGTCCGGTTAGATTATTATCACTTAGCAGTAAAACGGATAAATCTGGTAAACTGGAAAAATCTGGAACTGGACTAATTAGCTTGTTATTTCTAAAATCTGCATAGTTCAATATTGGAAGATTCGAAAAGTCAGGGATAGAATCCGCTAGTTCATTATTTCTAAGAATCAACTGTTGAAGGGTCGGTAGATTTGTAAAATTGGGTATACTACTTGACAAACCGTTGTAACTAACATTTATACTTTGTAATGCAGGACAATTTGAAAAGTTGGGAATTGGTCCAGTTAACAAATTGGAATTCAGATCTATTAAAATCAGGCTAGGTACATTAGAAAAATCGGGAATGTTTCCGGTCAATTGATTTGATCGAGCTTGTAGATTGATAAGGTCGGGTAGATTAGTAAAATCCGGAATCGTTCCGGTCAATTGATTTACGCCTGCATTCAATCTTTTCAAGTCTGGTAAATTCGTAAAGTCTGGTATTGTACCTGTGAGTTGATTGGCATTTATGTAGCAATTGCGCAATAGCGGGAGATTCGAAAAATCTGGTATAGTGCCCGTCAGATTATTAGCATGAACATCTAGCTCAATGAGGTTAGTAAGATTAGAAAAATTGGGAATTGAACCGATTATATTGTTCCTACTTAGGTTTATTCTTTGAAGATTAGGCAGATTTGTAAAGTCAGGAATATTCCCAGCAATTGAATTCCCGAAAGCATTTAAGTTTACTAATTCGACCAAGTTTGTAAAGTTGGGTATTGCTCCAGATAAAGAGTTTAAGTTAAAATAAAAGTCCTCCAGACTAGGCATACCCAAAAAATCAGGAATAGATCCAACCAAATTATTATTGACAATTGAAAGGATTCTAAGTTTACCAAGATTCGGAAAATTAGGAATGTTTCCACTAAAATTATTGAAATCTAACAGGAGCCAAACAAGGTTGGTAGTATTGCTAAAACTAGGAATATTGCCGGCAAGGTTATTATTTATGACACTAAAAAAAACGAGCTCCGTAAGGTTTAGATTGGGGAGATTTCCTGTTAGACCATTACCTCCACCAATTACGCCGTATTGACAAGTCGGTGCCCCGTCTAAATCTAGACAGGTTACACGTCCACTGGTTAAGGTTACCCCATACCAATTGTCCATAGGGGTTGATAGGTTCCAAGTATTATTCCAAGCAGCACCATTAGTGGTATTATAAAGACCCACTAGTGAAATTGAATCATCAAGGCGTGTTTGACCATTGGCCTTTGGCATTTGCACGATCAACACTAGGAATAACAAGACAAAAGGATGCACAACCCAACGTTTGGATTGGGTTGCCTTCAAAAATTGGGTGATATGGACTAAAGTAGACACTATAGTTTAATAAAAATAGTATTGGTGTATTTATAGTTTTGAAAATTCAACAATTTATAAAAATACAAAAAAAGCTGGTTACTTCTTAGTGAATACCAATTTGTTCTTAACACTTAGTTATTAGGCAGTTAGTTATTAGTGTATGGAAATATAAATTGACTTGAATAAAATATATTTAACACAATAATTGCTTGTATTTTGGCTTGAGCGCACAAAAAACTAACTTTGTATAACGTTTTAAAATCACATCTATGCGTCCAAACCGAATAATTGCAATTATTCTTATTTTACTGGTAGTACTATCCAGTTGCAAAAACAAACAAAATTCTGGATCAATTGAAGGGTTTTCCTCCAACAACGCTGACTTTCAGGAAATCAGCACCTTACAAGACAAACGAGCCACGCGTGAACTGGTTGCTGTCTTATCAGACGCTGACCCTGCAAGACGTTATTTAGCAGCTTCAGCGTTTGCGTCTAACCTTGACACCACAGGCATTCCCGAGCTTATCAAATTGCTCAAAGACCCTAGTCCTAAGGTGCGCGCAGCCACTGCCTATGCACTAGGGCAACTCAAATCAGACAAGGCGGTAAAACCAATCTTAAAATTATTTGCGAAAGAGCCCTCTCAACAGGTACAATCAATGATGCTAGAAGCAATTGGTAAATGTGGCTCCACTAAAGAACTAGATCAAGTCAGTCAAGTCGAGTCTTATGGGATGTCGGATACGTTGCTCTTACTTGGCTTAACTAAATGCTTGTACCGATTTGGACTTCGGGGGATTCATTCGCCAAAAGGCTCTAAAAAGATGGTTGACTATTTACTGACGCCTTCCATTTCTAAAGAAGTAAAACTTTATGCTGCTCACTATCTTCAGCGGACAAAAGGGCTTAATCTTGAAGAACATGAACGTGCTTTATTAAATATTTATAACAAAACGACGGATACTGATCTGAAAATGTCGCTTGCAGTGGCGTTAGGAAAAACGAAAGGAAAAGAGTCCCTTGAGCAACTAAAAAAAGCAATAAAAAGCGAAAAAGATTATCGGGTTCGAATTAACTTGCTAAAAGGCTTACAGGAATATGATTACTTAAGTGTAAAATCTGATTTTTTCAACGCTTTGAACGACTCTAATGTTAATGTAGGCGTATTTGCTGCTTCTTATTTCAAGCGCATGAAAAAGCCAGAAAGCGCTTCGCAATATTTGAACGCTGCCAAGTCTCATCCGAATGCTCGGGTGAAGGCTTTATTGATGGATGCAGCCTTAAGTAGTTTAACCTATCAACAGACACAATCCTCCACCCATTACAGTTATTTGATAAAGTCAGAATTTGAGCAAGCAACATCTCTGTATGAAAAAGCTGGATTTATAAGTGCCTTAGGAGCCAATCCGCTTAACTTTCCGTTTATGATTGAGCAAATTTTTAATCGTAAAGATACGGTTCTCCAAACAAAAGGAATTGAAGCATTGGCGAGAATAAGAAGGCATCCAGATTTTGAGAATTTTTTCTTTGTCAATGACCGATCCTATTATTTCAATAAAATCAAGTCGGCACTTGTTGATGCTGTCCGCTCTGAGAATGCAGCCTTGATCGGCACTGCAGCAGAGGTGCTTCGAGATACGACATTAAGTTATAAACAGGAGCTTGAAAGTCTTGTGTTTATTAAAGCGGCCATGGCAAAGCTATCCTTGCCCAAGGACATAGAGTTACATAACGAGCTCCAAAAGACACATGATTATCTTTCAGGAACAGCATCCAATAAGACGCCTAAAAAACCTGTCTTTAATCACCCTATTCCTTGGGAAAAATTAGAAGCATATGGTGACACCATTCATGCAACGATCCGTACTTCTCGTGGGCAAATTCAATTGGAGTTGTACCCTATTGCTGCGCCGGGCTCCGTGATCAACTTTGTTGAGTTGTCGAAGCGCGGTTTCTATGATGGGAAAGTCTTTCATCGGGTGGTTCCTAATTTTGTTGCGCAGGCTGGATGTCCTCGAGGTGATGGCTGGGGTGGATTGGATTATACGATTCGCTCAGAGCTTGGTCCTTTGAACTATGATTCGGGG
>CALGAW010000027.1 GCA_937959115.1 uncultured Saprospiraceae bacterium | reverse complement strand
GCAAGGAGGATCACCTCTTCCCTTTCCGAACAGAGAAGTTAAGCTCCTTAGCGCTGATGGTACTGCCCCCTGGGGTGGGAGAGTAGGTCGCTGCCAGCACCTTATTTGACCTTACATTCATTGAATGTAAGGTCTTTTTTTATAACTTCACATCATGAATAATCACTTGCCAAACATTTTTAAAGGGGCCGCTATGGGCATTGCAGAAGTGATCCCTGGCGTATCTGGTGGAACCATCGCCTTCATCACTGGTATCTACGAAAAATTGTTGAATACAATCAAGGCAATCGGGCCTGGATTGATTACTACCTTCAAAAATGATGGTTTCCAAGGCCTCTGGAATGAAATGAATGGTACTTTTCTCGCGACTCTTTTGGTTGGAATGTGTTGTGGTATCCTTGTTGGTATTTTTGGCATTACGTATCTACTTGATAATTATCCTGTCTTAGTGTGGGCATTTTTCTTTGGACTCATCATTGCATCAGCAATTTATATCGGTAAGCAGTTAACAAAATGGTCTGTTGTTGAAATTATATTGCTGGTACTCGGTGCTGTAGTCGCTTATGGAATTACCGTATTAGCGCCAGCAGAAGGCTCAACTTCTTTACCATTTGTCTTTATTTCTGGAGCCATTGCTATTTCTGCTCTGATCTTACCTGGAATCTCGGGAAGCTTCATTCTATTGCTGATGGGAATGTATAGTATTATTCTTTCGACGGGTAGAAACGCACTGACTACATTTGATACTTCAAGTCTAGTCCTGCTGATTGTCTTTGCATTAGGCTGTTTAACTGGACTGTTAACCTTTGCACGGGTTTTGTCCTGGACGTTCAAAAATTATAAAAATCAAACCTTGGCTATTCTTACCGGCTTTATGCTCGGATCTTTAAATAAAATATGGCCATGGAGAATTCCAGACCAAACGATAAACGTAGGGGATAAAGTCAAGGTGCTTACTGAAACCAATTTACTGCCTGGAGATTTTCCCGGAGAACCATACGTGCTAGGAGTCGTCGTGCTAATGATTGTTGGATTTGCCGCAGTCTTTGTATTAGAACGAATTGGTTCTAGTGAAGAAGAAATAGCTTAAGCAGATGCAAACTGAAAAAAGGATATTCGGTTTAATTGGTTATCCACTAGCGCATTCATTTTCAAAGAAGTATTTCAAAAGTAAATTTGAAAAAGAAAAAATAGAAAACACCGAATACTTGTTGTTCCCCTTAAAGAGTATTGGTCAACTGAAAGAGTTATTGGCTAATCAACCTAACATCAAAGGGCTTAATGTTACCATTCCTTATAAAGAACGTGTAATTCCGTTTTTAGATGCTCTTGACGACTCTGCCACATTTGGTGCTGTAAATACCATTAAAATTGAGGATGGTAGGCTTCTAGGACATAATACAGATGTTTATGGCTTTGAACAATCAGTATTGCCATTTTTGAGCAAGGTTTCCAATGCACTAGTACTAG
Source organism: uncultured Saprospiraceae bacterium (assembly GCA_937959115.1). Taxonomy (GTDB): domain Bacteria; phylum Bacteroidota; class Bacteroidia; order Chitinophagales; family Saprospiraceae; genus JAHDHB01. The sequence goes on along the minus strand of CALGAW010000027.1, from coordinate 237,350 downwards.
GAACGGGGGGAGCATCCAAAGCCGTTTGTCATGTTTTAAAGCAAAATAATATTACCACTAAATTAGCCTCAAGAACGAATGGGAAAGACAGAATTACCTATGAGATGTTGGATAAATCTATTCTGTCAAACTACCAGATGATAATAAACACAACCCCGCTCGGAACGAATCCAAATGAACATACATTTCCTGATCTACCTTATCAATATCTAACTGGTAAGCAAATATTAGTAGACTTGGTATACAATCCTCCGATCACTCAATTTTTATTCAAAGGGGCTAAGCAAGGTTGTACAACTAAAAATGGGATGGAAATGTTATATTTACAAGCGGAAAAGGCATGGGAAATCTGGAATCAGTAATTCCCTGTGAAATAACAAATTATCTATAATTGATTAATGGCTTATTTGTATGGATTTTCAGAATACAGAAATAGCATTTGCCCACAAATCGGACAAACAGTTAAAAAAGATGGCCCGATTGTTTTCCATGATGAATAAAAAATCATTGGTTAATCTGGGATCTACTTTAGGGTTGTTGGCAGTAAAGCTAAGAATCCCTTTCACAACTACTATCGTTAAAAACACAATATTCGAACAATTCTGTGGAGGTACCACATTACTTGAAAGTCGGAAACGCGTCCAAGAACTTTATGAGAATAATGTCCAAACGATTTTAGATTACGGCGCAGAAGCGAAACAAACAGAAAAGGATTTTAATGCTACAATGAATGAGATCATTAGAGCTATCCGCTTCGCTAACGCAAATAAAAGCGTATCCGTAATCAGCTGTAAAGTAACCGGAATAGCCTCTTTCAAACTATTAGAAAAACTGCAAAGCGGTGTTCAACTCACTGAAGAGGAAGAAGAAGAATACAGGTTCGCGTTCAAAAGAATGCAGTCAATCTGCCATGTCGCCCATGAGTTAAACGTTGGTGTATTCATTGATGCAGAAGAAAGTTGGATTCAAAACGCCATCGATACCTTTGCTAATTCAATGATGAAACTGTACAACCAGAAAAGGATTATCGTGTACAATACCTTTCAAATGTATAGACATGACCGGCTAGATTACCTCAAGGAGTCTCATCGACAAGCAAAGTTGGGTGAATACATTCTTGGCGCTAAGGTAGTACGCGGTGCCTACATGGAAAAAGAAGCCAACAGAGCATTAGAAACAGGAAACCCGACGACTATCCAGCCAAATAAAGCCGCGACAGATCGTGATTACAACTTAGCAATAGAATATTGCATTGATCATTATGAAACAATCGCTTTCTGCAATGCCTCTCACAATGAACACAGCACCAAGTTGATGGCAGCGCTAATCAATGAGCGAAATATGCCAAATGATCATCCACACTTCATTTTCTGTCAGTTATTAGGAATGAGCGATCACCTAAGTTATAACCTTGCGAAATCAGGGTACAATGTTGCGAAATACGTTCCTTATGGGCCAGTAAGAGATGTACTTCCTTATCTTATTCGAAGAGCTAGGGAAAATTCGGCAGTTGTTGGTGACATGAGTCGCGAATTAAAATTAATAAAGAAAGAAATTAAACGTCGAGGACTATAAAATCATACCGTATGGGCAGAATACATTTATTTGAATTTGAAGATCAGTCCTGGTTTCCTAGTTTTATTCGGAACTACATGACAGACTATCTGCAGTTTCTTGCAAACAAGCTAAAGATTTACCAAGGTGTACTGCCAATTCTGAAAAAAGGACTAGAGAAAAGCAATAGCGCACAGATTCTAGATATGGCCTCAGGTGGCGGTGGCGGTTTATTGCACATTGCAAGTGAGCTGAAGGAAGATGTCCCAGATCTTAAAATCCAACTATCTGATTTGTATCCTAACATTGCCGCTTTCGAAAAAACAGTTAGCCAGTCATCCGTTTTCTCATTTGTGCAAGAATCCGTTGATGCTACTCAGGTGCCAAAAAACTTGAAAGGGTTCAGAACTCAGTTCTTATCCCTGCATCACTTAAGACCGCCGCAAGCAACACAGGTTCTTCAGAATGCAGTGGACGCTAATGCAGTAATCGGAATATTCGAAACAATGGAGCGCGGACCCAAAAATATGATTGGCATGTTGCTAATTCCTATTTTTGTGTTACTCGCTACCCCTTTCGTACGCCCATTTTCTATTGGCAGATTAGTATTCACCTACTTGATTCCCCTAGTTCCATTTTTTGCTTTATGGGATGGCATGGTCTCCGTGCTACGCACCTACTCAATAAAAGAAATGAATGGATTGGTCGCAAAGGTGAAGAATAATGAATCTTACGCCTGGGAAATCAGTAAAGTAAAATCTGGTCCCGGAGAAATTCTATATTTATTAGGGTATCCAAAATAAGGATAAAGTGAACAGATTAACGCTCTTCTTTCTTGCTCTTTTGATGACCACTTCTTGCCATAAGGAGTATATCGATACTAATGTCGAGGGTAAATTCAATAAATCCTTTGTCTTTCTTTGCCATATTTATCATGGAGTTTGTCCTACTAGACTAACCATTTGAAAAATCGAATCACATATAGCTTGTTTTTTACAATGGCGATTGCTGTTTTAACTGCATTTACGGTACAACCACCACAGTTCTTTAAGTATTATATTTTCTTAGGACACACTTACTATACGGCTTCAAAAGTAGATAAACGGGTTGAAAAGCTAAACTATTCGCAATTTGATCAAGTTTGGCTTGGTGGCGATCTTTGTGCTGAAACTACCAAAAGAAAATCAACTGTTAGCTACCTTGATAAACTTTTTAAACTTGGAAAAAAATCAACACATTGGACATTAGGAAATCATGATATTCGCAACGGAAATACTAGTTGGATTTCAAATTTAACAAAACGGCCTAGCTACTATTGTGAATATATCAACGGAGTGACCGTAATGGTTTTAAATACTACATTTTACCTTAAGGGATACGATACCCTAGAAACACAACGGCAGTATAAATTTATAAAGCAAGTATGTGATACAATTCAATCATCCTCACATCTTATTGTATTGTCCCACAATGCCCCTTGGCTGTCTTTTGAAGAAACTAACCATTACCGTCCAAATACCGATGGTTCCTGGATGTACTTCAATTTTGATCCGATTTTAGACTATTGTGATGGCGTCTACCCAAATCTTCAAAAAGTTGCTAAACGAGGAATCAAGGTCATACATGTTGCAGGAGATTTTGGCCAACGGTCCGCAACCTATTCATACGAAACAGAGGATGGAATTCAGTTCTTAGGTTCAGGAATTAGTTCCAATACAAGCTATCATGAGAAATTTCCAACACATGGTATCCCCGATTCAATCCTAGTATTGCGCCATGATATCGTACGTCAAACCATTGATTGGGAGTTTGTTGAATTAGAAGAATAACGAAGTTTTTAAGTCCTACCTCTTAGAACTGAAACACCATATTCGATATTCAATATTTTCCTTATCTTAATCCTCTAAAAACAAACAGACTTATGCCGTTAAGATACTTGCACCTAGTTATATTTTCTTTTATTTGCCTTTCGGCGAATGCATCGCCTAAATACAATACACTAGCGACATATTCCGACATTACTGATCACAGTAAAACACTCATTCAATTTGAAGCTGGGATATCAGAAAATGAGCAAATCAGGCTCCTAGAAAACCTTTCACAAGCTTATAGTTATTTCTTTATCCCTGCACCAGCTTTAGCCATCGTCAACACCAGATGCCTTAGTACATCAGAGTACTTCAGTTTCATCGAATCCCTCGAAAAACAAACAGAAATTAGATACGCCGGCATTTACATCAATAACGGACTTGGAGATCAGTTTGGAATTCTTCCTTCCGTTTTCGTAAAACTTAAGTCCGCAACAGACCTACACATTCTTGAAACAAGTCTAGAACCTTTTGGTATTTCGCAACCAAGTCAATACGAATACAATCCATTGATTTACAAGGTAAAATTAGATGGGAATAGCCTAATACATCCCTTGGATCTAGCCATCCGATTGCATAACAGTAATCGATTTGAGTTTGCAGAGCCCAATTACCTCTTAAATCCAGATGTACACACAACGGATCCATTGTATTATAAGCAGTGGGCACTAGAAAATACCGGCGATAGCCTTCAGTGGGGCGGTACTGCAGGTGCCGATATGTCTGTACCAGAAGCTTGGACCATCACAACTGGAGACCCTGATATCCTCATTGCAGTATTGGATTCTGGTGTCGACACCACACACGCTGAGTTTTATCAGCAATTGGAAACTGGGTTTGATGCGATTGGTGAGGGCACAAAAGGATATCCAACACCCAACTACAGAAGTGATGGACACGGAACCGCCTGTGCCGGAATCATAGGAGCAGATGCAGACAACGGACACGGAATTGCTGGTGTTGCTCATGATTGTAGTATGGTACCAGTGCGTATTTTCTATTATGTTGATACAACGTGGTCTGGATTTGACTTAGGCGTTACTCCTTTCTCTTCTAGTGAAATGCTTGCAGATGGCGTCAATTGGTCGTGGCAAGTTGCAGGAGCAGATATTCAAAATCACAGTTGGGGATTGGCAGACATTTATATAATATTTGGCTTTCCTCCAGGCAACCCTGCATTAGTGGACGATGCGCTTGACAATTCCTTTACAATGGGGCGGAATGGCTTGGGGTCTTTGCACTTTTTTTCTAGCGGCAATGATGGAGCTCCACCCTATTGGCCGGGCAGAGATAGTCATTCTATAAGTGTAAACGCTACGTCGATGTGCGATGAAGCCAAGACACTTACATCTTGCGATAGTTCGAAATGGGAAGGCAATTTTGGGGTTAATCTAGACTTTAGTGCACCAGGCGTTCGCATCACCACGACAGACATGCGTGGCGCTAATGGCTTTACGACCAATGATTACATGTATGGGTTTGGTGGCACCTCTGCCAGTTGTCCAAATGCTGCAGGCGTTGGCGGCCTTGTACTTTCTGCCAATAAATACCTAACAGCGACAGAGGTCAAAAACATTATGAGTGAAACATGTGATAAAATAGGAGGTTACTGGTATGGCACATGGTCTGGTGTTGGTACTTGGTGTGAAGAAGTTGGACACGGCAGGCTGAATGCCTTTAAAGCAGTCGAAAGAGCAGCGTGGCTAGTAGATAACAAGGAAATTGAGGCAGCAAAAACCTTACAATGTTACCCCAATCCAGCAACAGATCAGCTTACAATTGTAGTAGATCAGAATGGCGAAAAACACCTGCAATTATTCAATACAACAGGACAATTAGTCATAAAACATTCGTTTAACAACAACATAGACAACCTTACAATCGATCATCTTCCACAAGGATGCTACTTCCTTAGAGTTCAAGTAAATGATCAACGTTTTAGTCAAAAAATTATCATTCAATAATTTATAAAGCATCAACGTCCTATCCTATCTTCCAAACGCTCAAAACAACCTGAAAGATTTTCAAAATCCGTAAGGTTCAATTTTGAAAACGACTTTGGTCCCTGAGGAAATTCTTGAATTTCTCTACCTCGGCCTTTCGTTTCTCGTCTTCAGTCTTTCCAAACCCTTTTTTACCAACAATTTTGAACTGAAAGCGAAATAAATGGTTTTACCGATGTAGAATTCATATAAATTTGCGAATTTTGCACAAACGAAATTAAATGATCGAAACAGATATTCTGATAATTGGAGCAGGCCCGTGTGGTTTGTTTACTGTTTTTGAAGCAGGCCTTGTTAAATTGCGTTGTCACCTGATTGACGCTTTACCACAGCCTGGAGGGCAGTTGTCAGAAATATACCCCAAGAAACCCATTTATGATATCCCTGGTATTCCAGAAATTTTGGCTGGGGATCTTGTGACGGACCTCATGGAACAAATCAAGCCGTTTAAACCTGGTTTTACGTTGGGTGAACGTACTGAAACCATAGAAAAAATCGAGGATGGGCGATTTAAAGTTGTCACGAATAGAGGAACAGTTCACATAGCACCCGTCATTGCTATTGCTGGTGGGTTGGGATGTTTCGAACCGCGAAAACCCCCGATTCCTAACATCTCTGATTTCGAGGATAAAGGAATTGAATACATTATTAAAGATCCAGAGCTGTATCGTGACAAAAAAATAGTCATTGCAGGAGGAGGAGATTCAGCATTGGATTGGACGATCTTCTTAGCTGAGGTGGCCAGTGAAATTACCCTTGTGCATCGAAGAAAAGGATTTCGAGGAGCACCCGATTCTGTAGAAAAAGTAATGCAGCTTGCCGAAAATGGAAGAATTCAACTTCTTACAGAAGCACAGATTGTTGGTGTAAATGGGAACGGAAAATTGGATAATGTTGTTATTAAACACAAGGAAACAGGTGAGCAGCAAAAAACAACCGACCATTTTATTCCATTGTTTGGTTTGTCTCCTAAGCTTGGCCCGATTGCAGAATGGGGACTAAATATTGATAAAAACGCCATTGAAGTGGATACATTTGACTATCGAACTAACATAGAAGGAATTTACGCTATTGGGGATATCAACACCTACCCTGGTAAACTGAAACTCATTCTTTGTGGTTTTCACGAAGCAACATTAATGGTTCAGTCTGCTTGGAAAAAGTTGAATCCAGATAAGAAATTAACGTTAAAGTATACGACAGTTCAAGGTGTAAATGGATTTGAAGAATGATTACAATCACAGTAATAGACAGAGAAGGAGAAACTCATAAACTAGAAGCTCCAACAGATATGAATCTAAACCTTATGGAGCTTTGTAAGGCTGGAGAATTACCTGTACAAGGTACGTGTGGAGGAATGGCTTTATGTTCAACCTGTCACTGCTACATCGAAAGCGAACATGAATTGAAAGAAGCCTCCACTGATGAAGAAGATATGCTTGACCAAGCATTTTTTGTAGAAGATAATAGTAGATTAGGCTGTCAGATAAAATTAGAAGAAAAAATTGATGGTTTGGTCGTAAGATTAGCCCCAGAAGCTGAATAATTTCTATTTTGGAAAAGTTATTGATAGTATTACTTAAAATAACTAACTTGAACTTGTGTTTAACAAGATAGATTATGAAAGACAGATTTGATAAATATCGCAAAGAATTTTCAGAATCCAAACTGGTTGAAAAAGTCAACCAGGTTGCAAAGCAAGTAGGCTCTAAGACGATTTATCCAGTGTTATTGCTCTATTATGCTTATAAACGAAAAGATACTCCAGCTTGGGCAAAAAAGATAATTGCAGGAGTACTGGGTTACTTCTTGATGCCCTTTGATATGGTTCCTGACTTTTTAATCCCATTAATCGGTTATACCGATGACCTAAGCGTGCTTACCTTCGGTCTTCTTGCATTAACTGCGTATATAGACGAAAATGTAATTGCTCAATCACGAACAAAACTAACGAGTTGGTTTGGAAACGAGGCAATTACAACAGCAGATGAGATCGATAAAAAGATCAATGAAAAAAAGAAAAGTTAACTCTATAACGCTGAACCTCCAACAATTATAAACACTGCAATTTACGTAAGGTATTATAATAGTCGCGTATATGATATAGTACAGTTAATCACTTTTTGTATCTTTGCACAACGTTTACTTCTATCCCTCCCATAAAGTCGATATAAAACGTAACATTTATATTGCATTTTCGTAATAAGATTGAATATGCAATTTAAATATTAATGAAACCGAATTCTTGAATTCATCCGAATACTCTATGAGATGCTATTCGTATTAACTAATATCAACTATTTTTAAATCAAACAAACTACTGACTTATGAAATTTAAATTCCTCTACTCATGGATTGGTCTTTGTTTATTATTCCTGCTTTTTGGGAGTAATACAACAAATGCTTCTCCAACCAAAAACTGGTCTTTTGCCCCAGTTTGCACTACACCAATAATTTCAACCTTTCCAAGCACAGAAAATTTTGACGCATTAGTGCCAAATAATGCATCGATTTTTGCATGTATAACAACTGATAACATGTCAGATTGTTGGATAAATGACGCTACTAATGCAAACATGTGGACGGCAAGAAGTTCGGCTACTGGAAGTGGAAATACTGGACCTGCCTCAGACAATACATCAGGAGCTGGAAATTATGTGTTTCTAGAATCTTCTACTTGCTATAGCAATGTATCTTACCTTTATGGTCCTGTATACAATGTTACTTCTTTAACGTCGCCATTCATTACATTTTACTACCACATGTGGGGCGCTGCTATGGGGTCTCTTGCACTAGAAGCAACTACCGATGGAGTAACCTGGACGCAACTTTGGACGCTCAGTGGAGATCAAGGAAATGCTTGGACGTCTGTCGATGTGAATCTTTCAGCATATGCTGGTTCTGCTACATTATCATTCCGATTTGTTGGTACTACAGGTCTTGATTTTACCTCTGATATAGCCATTGATGATGTAACCGTTCAAAATATAGCATGTAGTGCACCTTCAATGCCTATGGCTTCTAATGTAACAGCGTTTACTGCTGACTTAGGATGGACAGAAAACGGCACTGCCACAAGCTGGGAAGTTGAATATGGCGCTGCAGGCTTCACTCCTGGTACTGGAACAACGATACCAGTTACAGCTAACCCCTATACAGTTACTGGATTAACGCCTGCTACCTCATATGATTACTACGTAAGATCAGATTGTGGAGCTAGCGGTTTTAGTACTTGGGTTGGACCAGTAAACTTTATGACTACTATATTGTGTCCTGCACCAACGGCACTGGCAGGAATCAACGTGTTAGATACACAAGCTGATTTGAGTTGGACTGCCGGAGGAGTCGAAACGCAATGGGATGTAGAATATGGACCAACTGGTTTCACACCAGGAACTGGTACATCAGTCGTTGTTAATTCAATTCCTTATACTGTCACAGGTTTAATGGCATCTACTGGATATGACTTTTATGTCACTGCGGATTGCGGGGCTAATGGTCTTTCTACTCAAGTAGGACCTGCTTTATTTGTAACACAGTGCCCAGCATCAATGGCACCTTACTGCCAAAACTTTGAAAATGCTGGTGCTACTCCTACCTGTTGGAGAAACTTTGGTAATGAATCGTGGAGATTTAATATCGGTCCATTTACAAGTCATACAGGTAATGTTGGAGACTTGGTGGATCATACCACAGGAACTGGATATTTTGCTTGGGTAGATGATAGTACTCCTGATAATCTTGGAACAACTCTTCAGTCTCCATTAGTTGATATTTCAGGGTTGACTACTCCAGAGTTTGCTTTCTGGTATGCTAGCAACAATGAAGGTTTTACAAATGTTGATTTTACAGTAAACCTATGGGATGGAGCAGCTTGGAACAATGCTGTCTTTTTTAGTAATTCAAACACAACTGGATGGCAAGAAGTAATCATTGACTTAAGTCTTTACACGATTTCCGGTCCTATCATGGTTACCTTCGTAGTCGATGAAAACAATGTAGGATTCTATGATGACCTTGCAATAGATGATTTTTGTATTAGAAATACACCGACATGTGCAGCTGTAACAGCGCCAACAATAGCAAATGTGCTAGATACTCAAGCAGATCTAGGATGGACTGCTGGAGGAACAGAAACTCAATGGATCATCGAATATGGACCAACTGGGTTTACACCTGGAACTGGAACTTCAGTTACCACTACAACAAATCCTTATGTATTAACGGGATTAACGGGTTCAACAGCCTATGATTTTTATGTTGCATCTGATTGTGGTGCTCAAGGAACTGGAATGCCAGTAGGACCTGTAACGTTTGTTACACAATGCCCAGCTTTAACCGCTCCCATTTGTGAAGCATTTGAAAATGCAGGGGCTACTCCAGCATGTTGGAGAAACTTCGGTGCTGAGCAATGGAAATTTAATATTGGACCATTCACAAGTCATACAGGTAATAATGGAGACTTGGTGGATCATACTACAGGAACTGGATATTTTGCCTGGGTAGATGATAGTACTCCTGATAATTTAGGAACAACTCTTCAGTCACCTCTAGTTGATGTTTCAGGATTAACTAACCCAGAGGTTTCTTTCTGGTATGCTAGTGACAATGAAGGTAATACAAATGTTGATTTCATAGTGAATTTATGGGATGGAGCTGCTTGGGTTGATTCAGTATTCACCAGTAATACAAATACTGTTGGATGGCAAGAAGTAGTCCTTGATTTGAGTTTATACACGATTTCTGGTCCAATCATGGTTACCTTTGTTGTGGATGAAAATAATGTTGGTTTTTATGATGATTTAGCTGTAGATGATTTTTGTGTTAGGAATACACCGACATGTGCAGCTGTAACAGCACCAACAATAGCAAATGTGTTAGATACTCAAGCAGAACTAGGATGGACTGCTGGAGGAACAGAAACTCAATGGATCATCGAATATGGACCAACTGGGTTTACACCTGGAACTGGAACTTCTGTTACCACCACAACAAACCCTTATGTTTTAACGGGATTAACTGGTTCAACAGCCTATGATTTTTATGTTGCATCTGATTGTGGTGCGCAAGGAACAGGAATGCCTGTAGGCCCAGTAACATTTGTTACGCAATGTCCTGCAGTAGTTGCTCCTTACTGCCAAGATTTTGAGAATGCTGGGGCTACTCCAGCATGTTGGAGAAACTTCGGTGCAGAATCATGGAGATTTAATATCGGACCTTTCACAAGTCATACAGGTAATGTTGGAGACTTGGTGGATCATACCACAGGAACTGGATATTTTGCTTGGGTAGATGATAGTACTCCTGATAATTTAGGAACAACACTCCAAACACCATTAGTAAATGTTTCAGGATTAACCGCTCCAGAAGTTTCATTCTGGTTTGCAAGTAATAATGAAGGTGTTTCAAACTCAAACGTAGATTTCTCAGTAAATCTTTGGGATGGAGCTGCTTGGAATAATGCAGTCTTCACGAGTAATACAAATACAGTTGGATGGCAAGAAGTTATTATTGATTTAAGCCTTTACACTATCTCTGGTCCTGTAATGCTTACATTTGTTGTAGATGAAGTTGTTGCAGGTGATTTTTATGATGATTTAGCAATTGATGACGTTTGTTTTAGAAATACACCAATTTGCCCAGCACCAAATAGTCTTACTGCTGCAAACATAACAAAAACAACAGCTGACTTGTCATGGGCTTCTGCAGGTTCTGCTTTTAACCTTGAATATGGCCCGTGTGGGTTTGCAAAAGGAACTGGAACAGCAGCAAGTGCATCAACAACAAATTATGCAGTTACTGGTTTAACGCCAGGTACTTGCTATGAATACTACGTAGAAAACGATTGTGGTGGACCTGTTTCGAACTTGATTATTTCAGGTATCGGTGATGGCCCATTATCAGGCGGACAACCTAAATTTGTTGAATTATATGCTGCTGGTGCAATTGCTGATTTAGGTATTTATGGTATCGAATCAGTCAATAACGGTGGAGGTGCTATGATGCCAGAATATACTTTCCCTGCAGGCGTATCTGTAGCACAAGGTACATTCATCTATGTAACGGGTGACTCTGCGGCCTTTAATATGTTCTTTGGTTTTGATGCGGACTATTATGATGGAGCCTCTACGGGTATTAATGGCGATGACGCTGTTGCACTATATGAAAACGGTACTATGATCGATGTTGCAGGTGATCCAAATATGGATGGAACTGGAACTCCTTGGGAATATCTTGATGGTTGGATGTATAGAATAGTCGGTACAACAAACTCAGCAACATTCAACCTTACGGATTGGGCATATAGTGGAATTAATGTGTTTGATGGTCAAACAACAAATGCAACTTCACCAACACCTTTCCCTTTAACGTCATACGAAGCACCTGTTTCAGTTTGCGCTGGCCCATTTGCATTTACAACACTTCTCGGTTGTGGAGGTCCATTTTACGATAATGGTGGACAAGCAAATAACTATGTGAACGGTTCAATGGATACAATTAATATTTGCCCAGATGTCCCAGGAGATCTCGTAACCGTATCATTTACTGCTTTTGATGTAGAGCCTAGAACTGATTCTACTTGTTGGGATTCATTCTTTATTTATGATGGAGCCAATACAAGCGCACCTGTCATACCTTCTACTGCTGGTCCTGCGGGCTGGTGTTGGAACAGTTTAGCAACTCCTCCAGTAGGAACTGGTAATCTTGCAGGTATGAGTATCACATCTTCAGATCCGTCTGGATGTTTAACGTTCATTTTTCAATCAGATGGTTCAGTATCATTTGATGGTTGGGAAGCAGCTGTTACTTGTGCTCCTCCTCCATGTCCTGATCCTTCTGCATTGGGTGCAACAAACATTACACACAATTCTGCAGATTTAACTTGGACAAGTGCTGGATCAGCGCATATCGTTGAATTTGATACAACAGGATTTACACCAGGCGCTGGTACAATGACACCTACTGGTGCTAGTCCATACACGCTTGGTGGATTGACACCGAATACTACGTATGATTATTACATAAAGAATAATTGTGGTAATCCGCCTACTTCGGCATTACAATTAGTTGGTATTCTTGATGGTGATTTACCGCATAACTTACATGCAATTGTACTTTATGCGAATGCTGATATTCCTGATTTAAGTATTTATAAAATCAAGCATTCTTCTGACGGTGGTGGAACTATTGTTTATTCTAACACATTGCCAGCTGTTTCAATTACTGCAGGAACGCACTATTATATTGGTAGACAACCAGCTAGTTTTACTGCTTTCTTTGGTTTTGCTCCTGATCATGCTGCGCAAATAACACTACACGGTGATGATGCCCTTGGCTTGTATGAGAACAATGTCCTAATTGACCTTTATGGTGATTATAGTGTTGATGGTACAGGTACTGCTTGGGAATATACAAGTGGCTGGGCATTCAGAAATAATAATATACCAAACAATAACGGTGTATTTAATCCTGGTGACTGGAGTGTTAATCTTCAAGTATATGAAACAGCAGCTCCTAATGCTTCACAACCCGTACCGCTTCCAATTAATACTTTTATGGGAAGTACTGGATTAGGATTGTCACAATGTATCGGACCGTTCACCTTTACTACGCTTTGTTCTCCAATTGCAACAGTTAACGATTCAATTGTGAATGTTTCTTGTAATGGTGGAGCAGATGGTTCTATTGATATTACACCTACAAATGGTATAATGCCTTACACTTACACTTGGTCTAATGGTGATGCGACAGAAGATATCGCTGGTTTAACTCCAGGATCTTATATGGTTACCATTGAAGATGGTGTTGGTTGTTTCTTCGTTAGTGCTCCGTATGTCATTACTGAACCAACTGCAGTTGCAGTGACAGTTGACGGATTTATGAATGCTTCCTGTAATAGCGGAGCAGATGGTTCGATTTCAATCACTACTTCAGGAGGAACGCCTCCATACACTTATAACTGGTCGAATGGTGCTACATCAGAAGACTTGACTGGATTGAGTGCAGGAGCCTATACTGGAACGGTTACAGATGCCAATGGCTGTACATTAGTTGCTGGACCAGTTAATATTACTGAGCCTACAATGCCAATTTCCTTTATGCTGGATGCTATGACTGATGTATCCTGTAATGGCGCTGCCGATGGTGAAATTTTGATTACACCGACAGGGGGTACGCCTCCATACACTTACAACTGGTCTACTGGTGCAAATACAGAAGATCTCACTGGATTAAGTGCTGGAACATATGAAGGAACAATTACGGATGCTAATGGTTGTACTTTAGCGAGTGGACCGGTTAGTATTGTTGAACCTGCTCCAATCTTATTGAGTGCAATTCATGTGGATGCAACACCTACTGGTGGTGGTTCAGATGGTAGTATTGACTTAATGGTTTCTGGTGGTACTGCTCCATACTCTTATCTATGGAATACAGGAGCGACTACTGAAGACTTGACAGGTGTTACGCTTGGTTCTTACATGGTGACTGTGACAGATGCAAACGGTTGTGTTGAAACATACACGCAAGCTGTAGGGAATACTGCTGTTGTTGACATCGAAGAACTTCAGAAGTTTGAGTTATTCCCGAATCCAACAAGTGGTCAAACACAAGTTGTTCTGGAATTCGAAAGACCAGTGGATTTAAGTATTCGTATTGTCAATGTTCTTGGCCAGGTTATTTTTGAGGAATCAGATAATCAGGTTAAATCTAATCAATACTCGATTGATATGAATAAAGCAGCTGCTGGTACTTACTTTGTACATCTTCAAGTAGAAGGTGCGATAAATACTAAACAGTTGATTGTTACCCATTAATTGGAATAACAATTTTGCTTAGAAATTATAGCGTGGCTCTTTTGAGTCACGCTTTTTTTATGTTCCAAGTTAGTCCTTTTTAACACTTTAGATTGAAAGCATTTCGAATGCGGATTAAACATACTAACTGCGATCTAGGGCTGCCGTGTAGTTGGGCCGTATAGAAAAAATTCATGAATTTTCTATATCCAGTGCTATAAAACTGATTCTAGGGGAACGGTTCTAGGTTTGGGGACTGATCTTGCTAATTTACCTAGGCGAATTCCGAAAGCTCTAACCAGCGATCTTCTTTTTCTTCTAGTGATTTGGTGATACGGCCCAGTTCTAATGACAATTCAGTCATTTGATCATTGGATAGGTTGCTATCGTTGAACTGGTTGGTGATGTTGGCCTTTTCTTTTTCTAATTTGGCGATTTCTGATTCCAGATTTTTAAACTCCATTTGCTCCTTGTAGTTGAGACGGCGTTTTGCTGGTTCTGCTGTTACAGGCTCCGCTGCTTTTTGAGTAGGCTTTGCTGTTGCAACATCAGAGGTGTTAGATTGCTGTGATAGCCATTCTCGGTATTGGCTGTAGTTGCCAGGGTAATCTCTAATCTTTCCTTCTCCTTCGAATACAAATAAGTGATCAATCAATTTATCCATAAAATGACGGTCGTGGGTTACAACAACCAAACAACCCTTAAATTCTAAGAGAAATTCTTCTAGAATTTTAAGTGTCATGAGATCAAGATCGTTGGTAGGCTCATCCAAAATTAGAAAGTTTGGATTTTTCATCAACACTGTCAATAGATATAAGCGCCTACGCTCACCACCACTCAGCTTTCGTACGAAAGTATATTGGTGATCCGCATCAAACAGAAAACGTTCTAGGAGCATGGACGCACTGATATTCCTACCTTTTCCGTCAATGGGAATGAATTCTGCGATATCCCGTACCACATCGATGACACGTTTATCACCGTTTAACTGAATGCCCTCTTGAGAATAATATCCAAATTGAACGGTTTCTCCTTTTACAACTTTACCGCCATCGGGCTTTTCCAATTGCATCATTAGATTGAGGAATGTAGATTTCCCAACGCCGTTTTTGCCAACGATTCCGATGCGATCCTTCTTTTTGAATTTGTAATTGAATTTATCGACCAGTTTTAGATCATCATACTGTTTGACTACGTTGTGCAATTCAAGTATTTTGCTACCCATTCGGGTAGTCTTAATATTAAGCTGTACCACATCTTCGTCTACTTCTTGCGTGGCTTTTTTCTCTAGGACATAGAACGCATCAACCCTTGCTTTCGCTTTGGTTCCTCTTGCTTTTGGCTGTCTGCGCATCCATTGCAATTCACGACGCATGATGCTTTTGGCAGCGCTTACTTCCTGTGCGAGTTGTTCCTGTCGGCCTGCCTTTTTTTCTAGGAAAGCGGAGTAGTTGCCTTGATATTTGTAGATCACACCATTGTGCAATTCGATGATCGTATCGCAAACTCTTTCTAGGAAATATCTGTCGTGCGTCACCATAAACAAGGTTAGATTTTGACGGCTAAGGAAGTTTTCTAGCCATTCAATCATTTCAATGTCTAAGTGGTTGGTTGGCTCATCAATAATCAGAAAGTCTGGTTCTCTAATGAGTAGTTGCGCTAAGGCGAGTCGTTTTTGCTGACCACCTGATAGGCTGTCAACTATTTGTTCTAGGTTGTTGATATTGAATTTAGAAAGGATGGTCTTAATACGTGCTTCATAGTCCCACGCATTCAGTTCATCCATTTTGTTGAGCGTCGTCTGTAGCTGATCATTGTTGTCAGGTTCTAGCAACGCTAATTCATAATCACGAATGGCTAGGACGGTTGGAGAGTCGACATCATAGATCGCTTCGCGCACGGTGTGTGTAAGGATGAGTTCTGGTTGTTGGTCAAGGAAGCCGATTTTCACATCTTTTGCAAGATAGACACTGCCACCTACGCCGTCAGAAGCTTCTTTTCCTGCGATTATTTTTAGTAGGGTAGATTTGCCAATACCGTTTTTTGCAACGAAAGCGACTTTCTGTCCTTTATTTATAGAAAAAGAAACGTTTTCGAACAGCGTTTTTTCACCATAAGATTTGCTAATATTTTCAACGGTAAGGTAGTTCATAATTTACTTTATATAATGATTAATGAATCCTCAATTTTTAAAAGCAGCTTGGAGGCGGCAATCAGAGGTAATGAATCATTAAAAAATGAAACACTAATCAGTACAAATTGCTTCATTAGATGGCAACGAGTTGTCAAATGTTCCACTAGAGGTGGCCTGGTTTTCGAAGGTGCAATTATCGGCACTATTCGGGCAGGTTCCATCTGTATCTTCAAACGAGCACACTTGTCCAGTAATGTTTATAATTTCAACATCATCTGTTCTAAGCTCTATCTTCCACCCCACAATCCCACTAAAGACTGCTCCGTCTACTTTGCCGTCCCATCTACCGCTTGAACTAGTTGAATACAATACTTTATCTTTTGTATTAACAATTGTCATATCGTAGCTTACAACACCTTCTAGTATTGGACCAAAAGTGTCATTTACACCATCACCGTTAGGCGTAAACACATTAGGGACTAAGGCTTGTCCGCCAGAAAAAACAGTAAAGAAGGGATCTGCTCCGCAACAGTTTACTTTTACATTTCGCTTAGTGCAACTAACCAATAGAGAGGTTAGGATCAGTAAAGTGAATAATCTATACATTTTGTTTTAATTGAAATTGAATATTTTAAAGTACTTGGAATTCATTGGATCAACGATCAGAATCCAAGGTCTAGTGTGCGAAGATAATTGTTTTTAATTGATTTCTTTAGGAAATGTGGTTGGGGAAGACAAGGCGTTTCTGGTTTCTGGTAAGTGCGAATTGCAATTCGCTCCACTCAACGCTCACAAGTGTAGACAAAAAACTAAAATAGAGTAGCGGACGAAGGATGGGAGGTGTTGTTTGAACCCTGCGTATAGGATTGTGCAGAGCTTAGGGAGAGTGCCGGACAGCCTGTACCGTAGTTTGTAAGGGTGAATTTTCAATTTCACCCTTACAAACGGAGGGCGGCCCCAAAAAAAGAGTTAGGGAGTATTGTAATTCGCTCCAACATCCAGATCTTAAACCAGTGCTCCGTCCTTGACAGCCTCTACCACCTCAGGGTTTAGAAGCGTAGAGATATCACCGAGATTACTAGAATCTTTTGAAGCAATCTTCCTTAAAATACGACGCATGATCTTGCCAGATCGTGTCTTAGGCAACCCCGTGACAAACTGAATTTTATCAGGCTTCGCAATTGGACCGATTTCCCGCTTAACGACATCTAGAATCTCCTGTCTAAAATCATCGCCAAGCTCCTTGTCTTGAGTAATCACATAAGCGTAAATCCCTTGTCCCTTTATCTCATGAGGATACCCAACAACCGCTGATTCTACTACGTTCGGGTGTTCATTGATTGCATTTTCCACCTCCGCCGTGCCCATTCTGTGTCCAGATACATTGATGACATCGTCGACTCTGCCGATAACTCGTATTCTGCCTTCTTCATCTTTCCTTGCACCGTCACCAGTGAAATACAGGTCTTTGAACGCAGAGAAATAGACGTTTTTGCATCGGGAATGATCGCCATACGTGGTACGAATCATTGATGGCCAAGGGAATTTTATACAGAGCAGGCCTTCTACATCATTCCCTGTCAATTCGTTACCCTCCTTATCTACCAAAATAGCTTGAATACCAGGCATTGGATAACTGGCGTACGTTGGCTTTGT
Organism: uncultured Saprospiraceae bacterium; assembly: GCA_937959115.1. Lineage (GTDB taxonomy): Bacteria > Bacteroidota > Bacteroidia > Chitinophagales > Saprospiraceae > JAHDHB01. The sequence goes on along the minus strand of CALGAW010000027.1, from coordinate 219,340 downwards.
ATCTGTAATACCTGGAAGCGGTGTAATCATAATGCCACCTGTTTCTGTTTGCCACCAAGTATCAACGATCGGTGCCTTGCTTTTACCAATATGTTTGTCATACCAGTGCCAAGCTTCTTCGTTGATGGGTTCTCCTACCGAACCTAGGAGTTTTAAGCTAGAGAGATCATACTTTGCAGGCCACTCGTCACCTTTCGCCATCAAGGCACGGATCGCAGTTGGAGCGGTGTAGAATTGGTTTACTTTATGCTTTTCGCAAATTTCCCAGAATCTCCCTGGGTCTGGATAGGTTGGAACGCCTTCCGACATCACTGTTGTGGCACCTGCAAGCAAGGGGCCGTAAACGATGTAAGAGTGACCAGTGATCCAGCCAATATCTGCTGTACACCAATAGATATCTCCATCCTGATATTGGAACACATTTCTGAAGGAATAGCAAGTGTATACCATATAGCCACCGCAAGTGTGCACTACGCCCTTCGGCTTACCAGTACTCCCTGATGTGTATAGAATAAACAACATGTCTTCACTATCCATCTCTTCTGCAGGGCAATCAGCAGATTGTGGGTCAACTTGCTCATGCCACCATTTATCAACACCAGACCACTCAATCGAGTCTCCTGTGTTCTTGTGTACTAAGACCGTTTCAATGCTAGGACAGCCCAGCTTTATGGCATCATCTACTACAGTCTTTATAGGAATGTTTTTGGCTCCCCGTTTATTGAAGTCAGAGCAGATAATCATTTTGGCCGTAGCGTCGTTGACTCTGTCTGCTAGTGCCTGAGCGGAAAACCCAGCAAACACAACAGAATGGACAGCGCCGATACGCGCACAAGCAAGCACACCAATCGCCAACTCAGGAACCATGGGCATATAAAACACGACTCGGTCTCCTTTTTGGATGCCATTTGCTTTGAGCGCATTGGCACATTTGCTGACGGCTGCTAATAATTCTTTGTAGGTGAATGTTTTGGCGGGGCTGTCTGGCTCATTGGGTTCCCAGAGGATGGCGACTTGGTCACCTCTAGTTTCGATGTGTCTATCTAGGCAATTTTCTGTGATATTGAGCTTGCCACCCGTAAACCATTTGACGTTTGGCTCATCAAAATTCCATTGGAGGACTTGCTCAAATGGCTTTTTCCAGGTGAACGTTTCTGCTTGTTCTTTCCAGAAGGCTTTTGGGCTCTCTACACTGTATTTGTAGGTGTCTTTGTATTCTTGTAGTGATTTTATTTGAGTAGTCATATCGATTTGGTCTTTTCCACAATATAAATATATTGAATAATAATTATTTGAAAGATACTTATTCTTTCAAACTCTTTTTTCTTCGCATACCTAAAAAATATTGTTGCAATAATGCTTTAACTAAATAGGCTTAATTGATTGTCTATTAAACAATTATGGTTAATTTGGCAGTTTGAAAGGAGGTAAATAAAAATTGTTACAATAATACTTTAAGTAAATACACTTAATTAAAAGTATATCAGTGTGTTGTGTTTTAATTACATGTAATATTAGAACCACTTACCCAAACAACGATTGCAACTTCATCGCTACTGACATATCGCCTTTGATTTTCACCTTACCGCTCATCACCGCTTTCATTGGATTGAGCTCACCCTTTGTCAGTGCCAAGAAATCTGCAAAACTAGCTTCAATCAAGCAATCAGCATCTTTGTCTTCAGTCGTTACCCGATTCCTTTCTCCAGTTCCGTCGATATAGAGTTGTTCCGCACCGAAGTCGAATTTTAAGGTTTTACCAAGAGCATCTGCTTTTTCGGCCGTCCGCTTGATCCCTTCAAAAATACTTGAGAGTCCACTGCTTTCTGTTTTACCGTTTCCAGTAGTTTCCTTGGTTTCAGCTGCTTTATACGAGACATCGTCAATCACCATTTTAGAAATAATCTCTCGCATGATCTCAGACGAACCGCCACCAATCGTTCCAATACGACTGTCTCGCCACATCCGAGCAATCTTAAACTCTTCCATATAGCCATAGCCGCCAAACGATTGCAAACACTGGTACATTAGCTTGTCTGATAACTCAGAAGCCAATAGTTTTGCCATGGAGCATTCCTTTACGGCGTACTTGCCATCATTATGTAGACGGCTGCAATACAACACAAACTGCTTGCACGATTCTGTCTCAGCGGCCAACTGCGCCATCCGGTGCCTCAACACTTGAAATTTGTTGATTGGACGTCCGAAAGCGTGGCGCTCTGACATGTATTTTAGGGTGTACTCCATAGCCGCTTCACAAGCCGCATATCCCATTACACCACCAACGAGCCGTTCTTGCTGTAAACCGCCCATTAAGTAATAAAAGCCTTGTCCCTCGACACCAACTAGGTTTTCTGTAGGCACTTTTACATTATCGAACGCTAGCTCAGCAGTGTCTGACGCATGCCATCCAAGTTTCTTGAGTTTTGTAGCCGTTACCCCTTCCGCATTGCGGTCAATCACTAGTAGACTGACGCCAGCTGGGCCTGCTTTCGGATCTGTCTTTACCACTGCCACAATAAAATCGCCATATACGGCATTGGTGATAAACGTTTTTGAGCCATTTACTAGATAATGATCTCCTTTCCGTATAGCTGTTGTCTTGATGTTCTGGACATCAGAACCCGCAGAAGGTTCTGTGATGCCAATACAGCTTATCAAATCGCCTGAAATGATGCCAGGCAGGTATTTTTGCTTGAGTCGTTCCGAGCCATACTTCAATATATAGCTCGAAGACATGTACTGAACAACAGACTGTGTTACTGAAAATCCTCCAGAAAACACTTTCGATGTTTCTTCACAAAAAATGACATCGAAGAAGAAGTCTAGCTCTAGGCCACCATATTCCTTAGGATAGCCAAGTCCTAGAAAACCCTGATCGCCCATTTTTTTCCAAATGGAACGTGGAATGCGTCGATCTTCTTCCCATTGATCGATATTAGGGGTAACTTCCTTTGCTAGGAATGCTTTAAGGCTTTCTCGAAAAAGATCATGTTCTTCAGTAAAATAGTAGTTCGGCATTGGTGTATTTTTATAGAGGTAAAATATTGATTAAAGACCGCTCACTTTTTGAAAAAGTAACAAGTCCGCTTCTATTTGTTGTTAACTGATACGATTTATCTTTAAAAGTGCTCTTGTTTCATCGATGGTGGAGACTTGTCGGCCCATCATTTCTGCTAATTCGACGGCTTTTTCTACTAATGCACCGTTTGAGGTGGCCATTTCGTTATTGGGTAAGTAGAAATTGTCTTCTAGTCCGACTCTAATGTTGCCGCCCATCATTGCTGCAAGGGCATTCAGTCGCCACTGTTTTCTGCTAATCACAATGGATTGCCAGAAGGCGCCTTCTGGAACTTGCTTGATCTGATGTATCAAATTTTCTGGTGTTGCGGGAATACCGCCGAGGACACCCATCACTAAGCTGTAGCAAGCATTTTGTGGTATAAGCCCCATATCGCGTAACGGTTCTGCATTTCTAACATGGCTAGTGTCGAAGCATTCCATTTCTGGGCAGATTCCGTTTTCATTCATGTTTTTCACAACAGTCATCATCGTGTCGAAGGAGTTTTCGAATACGCCATTCCAGAAAAACTGCTTGTGTTTCTTTGAGAAAATTGCGTAGTTCATACTTCCCATGTTGAAGGCTGCCATTTCCGGTTTTGTAGCGGGCAGGTGTTTGATTCGGTCTTCTACTGACAAACCAATTGCACCTGTTGAATAATTGATGACCACATTGGGGCAGCGTTGGCGCACTTCCTTCTGTATGTCTTCAAATACTTCGGTTCGCCAGCTCGGTGTCCCGTCGTCTTCTCTTGCGTGGATGTGTACAATTGAAGCGCCTGCATTCACTGCTCTCAAGGCTTCTTCTCCAATTTCTTCAGGGGTGTACGGGATGTATTTGCAGTGGGACCGATTGGTAGCGGCTCCTGTTAATGCTGCGGAAATGATTATTTTGTCTTTACTCATGGTTTAATTGTTAAACTGTAGGTGTTTATTGGACAGGTGGGTTCGTTAATTTTTCTACGACCACGTTGGTTTTCGCTTTTCTTTGAATGCTTTTAACCCTTCTTGTCCATTTTTGCTACTGATGGTGTGCATAAGCATTTCTAGTAGGTATTCATATTCTGCTTCTAGTGGACGAATATGGTCAAATGCCTTTAAACCATTGCTGATGGCTGTTGGACTGTTTTGTTTTATTTCGTTTACAATGTTTTGAATGGCAGGTTCCATTTCTTCAGCGTTAACGACTTGGGTGACAAGTCCAAAACGCTCTGCTTCTAATACGGGTAAGTTGTAACCACGAATGCACCAGTCGATCACTTTACGGCTTGGCATCACTTGCATAAGGCTTGACATGATTTGGAACGGGTACAGCCCTCGTTTCACTTCTGGCAATCCCAATTTGATGTTGTCTTGTGCTACAACAATATGACTTCCTGCTAGGAAAAAGAAACCTCCAGCATACACATCTCCAGTGACTCTTGCAATGACTGGTTTATTTACCTTTCGGAAGACTTCACCGATCAAAATAACATCTATTGGGGTTGGAATACTGGATTCGTGTGCCTCTATCATTCCGGCCATCGCTTTTAGGTCTGCCCCTGCGCAAAATACATTGCCAATTGCGCCGATTACAAGCATCCAGATGTCGGAGTTGCTGTGGGCATACTGAAAGGCGTAGGCAATCTCATTTACCATTTGAGGGTGTAGCGCATTTTTCTTGTTTGGGCGGTTCAGGGTGACTGTTAGCACATGGTCTTGTTCCTCGATTAGCAAAAAGTGGAATTGCTGTTTTTGGAAGGTGGTGGCGTCTATTGGTTCGAATAAATTCATTAGAATGAGATATAGTTATCAATTTTAGTGTCAAATGGGTCGCCTAGTTGATCTAAGTAGTCTTCACCAAAAAAGGCTTTAAACGCAGTTAATCCTTTTTCAGTAAAATGTGGGAGGAGCAGACTCCACACGACTCTTTCGCCATCTTTCTCCGCTTTTTCTCCACGGATTATTTGCTGTGCCAACCAAAAGAACGCAAGAATCCAAGTGTTCAACGCAATATTTTTATAAATGCCTTTAAACGGTTCTGGTTTTAAGTTGCCGCTGGTAATAGAAAATGCGATGGCCGCCTCATTGTCTCGGATCGTTTGCTCAGTCATTTGTCTGAATTTCTCCTTGATCAATGGGTGATTTAGCACATGGGAATCTAAGAAAATAAATGCATATTGTTTCTGAAAACGGTAGTAGAGTTGTACTTCGTTGTGTAAATTTTCAAAAGAGGGCAGTTGCCTTGACTTGTTTCGTTCTACTACAATTTTGTTCCACATTTCATCTGCTATTGCTTTTAGCAGGTCGTCTTTTTCTTTGAAATGGTAAGTCAGATTCCCCCTTGTCATTTCGAGTTCGCTTGCAATCTCAAATAGGCTGACGACAGCATATCCCTTGTTGTTAAAGAGTTGGATGGCGGTGTTTATTATTCGTTGTTTTGTTGAAATTTTCATGTTGTTTACCAATTTCTAATGCGACATCGGAAGGAGTCGGTTTTTTCAATTATTACTTGAGCTAACCTGCTGCAATCGTTTTAGGATCAAGGTTTTATTTTTTGTTTGCTGAAGACCTATCACTTCTTTAAGAAGTAACAGGTCGGTTTTGTGCATGTTGCATTATTTATTTACATTCAATGATTACTTGAGCTAACTTACTACAATCCTTTCAGGATTAATGTTTTATTTTTTTGCTGAAGACCTATCACTTCTTGAAGAAGTAACAGGTCGATTTTGTGCTTTTTTTTGTTTGCTGAAGACCTATCACTTCTTTAAGAAGTAACAGGTCGGTTTTGTGATTATTAACCATTATTTATTCATTTCTAGTAAAATAAAACCGGCTTTTACGTTTTGTCCTTCAGCTGCGTAAATCTCCTTGATTTTTCCGTCTTTTTCTGCGACGATTGTATTTTCCATTTTCATTGAAGAAATCACGATCAGTGGGTCTTCTGCTTTGACATCTTGCCCTGTTTTTACTAGTATTTTTACAATTTGAGAAGGCATGGGTGCTTGATAACCGCCTTCTGTTTTTTCTTTTATTTTGCTTGGGAATCGTTCACATTCAATGATTGAACAATTTCCTGTTTCGGGTAGATGGATGAAGTGTTGCTTGCCTTGTTTTACAACTGTTGCTTTGTATTGAGCCCCATCAACCGTGAAAACTATGTTTGGTGTGTCTATTGAGACTAGGTTTACCTGATAAGTGGTTTCGCTGATTGTAATATTGAAGGATGACTTTGCAGAAACAGTATAAAATACATCGACCTTATCATTCGCCTTCGAATGCCACAAATAGCTAATTTGTTGCGGAACATACGGGTTGTTTCGCCAGCCAGAAGGAATAGAACGTAAGGCCGTTCGTTGGTTTGAGCGTTGATTCCAACCTTCTAACATGCTCGCGATAAGTACCAAGGCTTTTTGCTTGGGTGTTTTTACTCTTAATGTTTTTAAATCAAGGTGGTTCTCAACGTATTGAGTGTCATAGTTGCCTTGCAAGATGGCTTCTTGCCCAAATAAATGCAAGAGAAAATCCTGATTCGTTGTAAGGCCTTGGCACTTCAACTGTCTTAGGACATACGCCATTTTGCGATGTGCTGTTGCTCTATTTCGTCCCCAGACGATTAGTTTGGCAATCATTGGGTCATAGTAGATTGAAATCTCTGAGCCAGATTGTACAGAAGTTTCGACGCGCAAGCCATCGACGGTTGGAGTTTTCCAATGGTGGATGGTTCCTGAGGCTGGCATGAAGGAATTGCTAGCATCTTCCGCATAAAGTCGAGCTTCAACGGCATAGCCATTTCTTTTTACATCTGACTGTTTGATTGACAAGGGGTTGCCTTCTGCTACTTCAATTTGTAGTTCAACTAAGTCAAGGCCTGTGATTTCTTCTGTTACTGGATGTTCGACTTGCAATCTGGTATTGACTTCTAGGAAATAGAAGGTATTTGATTCATCATCAAAAATAAACTCTACCGTTCCTGCATTGTCATAATTCAGCGCTTTGGCTGCTTTTACTGCAGCTTCACCCATCTGAAGGCGGATCGCTTCATTGAGCACAGGAGATGGACTTTCTTCCATCACTTTTTGATAGCGTCGTTGTATTGTACATTCACGCTCTAATAAATGGATGGCATTGCCATGTTGGTCACCAAAAATCTGGAATTCGATGTGGCGTCCTTTTTCGATGTATTTTTCAATGATTACCTCATCATTTCCAAAGGCAGATTGAGCTTCTCGTTTGGCAGATTCAATGCTTGTAGCAAGATTTTTTTGATGGTGAACAATCCGCATTCCTTTTCCACCACCGCCCGCTGACGCTTTTAGTAATAGTGGAAAACCGATCATTGCTGCCTCCTTGATTAATCGCTCAGTAGACTGGTCGTCGCCTTGATAACCAGGAATGATAGGAACACCGCCTTCTTTCATAATTTCTTTGGCGTTAGACTTTGACCCCATCGCTTCAATTGCTTTGGAGTTAGGGCCGATAAATATCAGTCCTGCTTCAGCACATTGCGTTGCAAAACCAGCATTTTCTGATAAAAATCCGTAGCCTGGGTGAATTGCGTCTGCTTGTTGTTGTTGAGCAATTGTAATGATTTTTTCCATATTCAGGTAAGAGCTTGTTGTTGTTCTTTTACCTAAGTATACAGCGCTATCCGCTTCTTTTACGAAAAGGCTGTTTTTATCTGATTCGGAATATATCGATATACTTTTGATTCCCAGTTTCCGACACGTTCGGATGATTCGAGAAGCAATTTCACCGCGGTTGGCAATTAGTATTGTATGTATTGGTCTTGTTTTCATTTTGTTATCTAAAATTAGATAATTGTTTATTTATCATTGGGTTACAACAGTCAGTTTTTTGATAATAGATTAGGGTACAACGTGTGGCTTGAATCATAGATAGTTTTTAGGTTACAATTTTAAGGTCATGAAATTATTTTTTAAAAAGTTTGAATTAATGATTAGTGCCGCCAAACACCGTAGCCTTCTGTTCCTTTGATTGGTTGATTGTAGACTACTGTAAGGACAAACCCCAAGTAGTTTCGAGTGTCACGTGGATCGATAACGCCATCATCCCACATTTTGGAAGTTGAGAACCAAGCGTTTGACTTAGAATCCGCTTCATAAACGAGCATCTGCTTAAGCATTTCCCCTTTTTCTACATCGTATTCAGTGCCCGCTCGTGCTGCTGCGGCGCGTTGAATGATTTCCATGACACCAGCGAGTTGTTCTGACCCCATCACACCAATTTTAGCATTTGGATAGGTGAACAAAAATCTTGGATTGTAAGAACGACCATTCATGCCGTAATTTCCTGCTCCGTAAGAGTTTCCAACCATCAATGTGATGTGTGGGACGGTGCTGTTTGACACGGCATTTATTAGCTTTGCCCCATTTTTTATGATACCGCCTTCCTCATACGCTTTGCCAACCATGTAGCCAGTTGTGTTTTGCATAAATAGGATTGGGATGTCGTTTTTATTGCACAATTGAATGAACTGAGCGCCTTTATTAGCAGATTCTGAGAAGATCACCCCATTGTTCCCAATAATGCCGACAGGATAACCATGAATGTGTGTCCAGCCAGTGATCAGTGTATTGCCGTATTCAGGCTTGAATTCTGAAAACTTAGAGCCATCCGTAATCCGCATGATGAGCTCTCGAATATCAAAGGGTGTTTTGATGTTTGCAGGGACAATTGATAGGATTTCTTCTTCATCAAATAGTGGTTTTTCGATATCGTTTGAAGGAATTAAATGTGGTTTACTCGCCTTCACGAATTGCATGATGTCCCTTGCAATTCGGATAGCATCGTATTCGTCTTCTGCAAGGTAATCACTAACACCTGATGTCTGACTGTGCATTTCGGCTCCGCCTAGTTCCTCGTCGGTAGCGATCTCATTCGTGGCCATTTTGACTAAAGGCGGACCTGCTAGGAAGACTTTTGCTGATTTCTTTTGAAAGATGGAGAAGTCGGACATCCCTGGAATGTAGGCTCCACCTGCTGTAGCATTTCCAAAAACGATAGAGATGGTCGTCAATCCTTCCTTGGATCGTTGGGTGATGTCTTTGAATGATTTGCCCCCATAATTGAAGATTTTTGCTTGTTCTGGGAGATTTGCGCCTCCGCTTTCTACAAGGTTGATAACGGGTAATTTGTTTTCGAGTGCAATCTCATTGACTCGGAGGGCTTTTGCCATGGTGGTGTAGTCAATGGAGCCACCTTTCCTTGTGCCAACGTTTGAGTTGATGATACAAAGCTTGTTGGCTATGAGTCCTATGCCTGACACACTGGTTCCACCTGGGCCGAAGCCGCCTTTTTCTTGAAGGCCTGCAAGTGGCAGGAGTTCTAGGAATGGGCTATCGCGATCAAGGAGGAGTTCGATGCGCTCTCTTGCTAGAAGCTTATTTCTGGATCTTGCTTTTTGAATGTGTTTCTCTTTGCCTTGGAACTGTGCTTGCTGTAGGTTTTTATTTAGTTCTTCGAGGAGGCTGAGCATCTCGGTTCTGTTGGCTTTGTGCTGTTTGTTGTTGACGTTGATGCTTGATTGCAGTGTGCTCATTGCTGTGTGCTTTGAGTGCGAATATAGGTTTTTTTGAGGAATTAGTCAATAGTGACTAATTTATTTTACAAATAAATTGGTTGTAACTGGTTGATTATTAGTAACTAAGTTGAGATGTTGTTTGCGTATTTTGTTTCCTGCGAAACCTTGATTAATGATAATCGTATGCCATATCCCAATCTTTCCAGACAACTTCGTAGCCTTGATTTTGGATCATTGCGGCTATTTCCTTTGAGGAACGTTCATCGCTGGTTTCGAATTGTTCTAGGGAATCTGTTTCTGTGCAGTAGCCTCCGGGGTTTGTTTTTGAGCCTGCGCTCATGGTGGTTACGCCTAGTTTGAAGACGTTGTTTCGGAAGTGTTCTGACTCGCGGGTGGAAAGTGATAGTTCTACTTCTTCGTTATAAATACGGTATGCGCAGATCAGTTGAGTGAGTTCACGGTCGTCCATGATTACTTTGGGTTCTAGGTAGCCTTCGGCTGGGCGCAGTCTGGGGAATGAGATGGAGTACTTGGATTTCCAGTAGGTGCGTTCTAGGTAATCTAGATGTAATGCAGTGCAAAAGCTGTCTGTTCGCCAGTCTTCTAGTCCTAGGAGAACGCCTAGTCCGATTTTCTTGACCTCTGCTTTTCCGATACGGTCTGCTGTATCTAAGCGATAGGTGAAATTTGACTTTTTGCCCTTGGGATGATGAATTTTGTAGGTATCCTGCTTGTATGTTTCCTGATAAACTAATACTGTATTTAAACCAAAAGGAACGAGTTCTTCGTAATCTGGTTGGTTGAGTGGTTGCACTTCTATTGAAATGTGAGCGAAGTGTGGGCGGATGATCTGCAGGGCATTTTTGAAATACTCAACGCCTACAGTTTTGTTGGCTTCACCTGTTACCAGGAGAATGTGATCGTAACCCATGTCTTTGATGACTGAGATCTCTGCTAGAATTTGGGTGGCGCTGAGGGTTGTTCGCTTGATCGGGTTGTCTAGGCTGAATCCGCAGTATGTACAGATGTTTTGGCACTCATTGGACAGGTACATGGGAGCGAAGAGCTGTATTGTTTTGCCGAATCGTTTGTGTGTGATCTGTTGGCTGAGTGCTGCCATTTGTTCTAGGTATGGCGCTGCTGCGGGAGAGATTAATGCTTGGAAGTCATCAAGTGTTCGCTTGTCGGTTTTGGCGAGTGCCCGCTCTACATCGGCAGCAGTTTTGCTGTAAATCTGCTTGGTGGTAGCTTGCCAGTTGAATGATTTGAATGATTCTGAGAACATGGTACAAAGTTATTAAACTTCTGGATGAACTACAACTTGATTTTAGTTGATAGAGATTAGATGAATGGAGATGACTGACGACTATTGAGGGGTGAATGCAATTCGACCTTACCACTATGTTATACTAGCTTTATGCGAAAGTGCGCGTGAAGGATGGCAGCGGTATGCGCGGACTGTAAGGAGCACATAATAGCGTACAGCCTGACCCGAAATGGACGTTAGGGAATGAAGGGGCACGCCCTAAATAATGTTTAATGATTAATTATTGGACGTAAGGATTTTAGGAGAAATGAACCATTATAGTTGGGAATCAGGGATATATCTAGGATATAGAAACGCAGAATTTAGCGTTTAATCGTAAAAAAATGGACTTTAATCTAATTTTAACATCAAGTGGATTAATTTTGGCTTAACATATGGAAAAATAATTATTCGCATTTACCTAATAATCAAAAAGGCATTATGAAAAACACAGGAATTGGCTTACTATTTCTTTCTATTTTATGGTTGACGTATACTTCTTGCAGTACGGCAACAACTTGCTCTGTCAGTAAATCTGGATTTTTGACCAACTTCAATACGATGGTGAAAACGGTTGGAGATAAAGAGCTGAAATCGAGTGATGATCAATGGACGTCTTATGATCAGAAGTTTGAAAAATTTATTGATGAGTGCTATCCGAGCTATGAGGAGAACATGACAGATGACGAAAAGCAGGAGTTTTGGCTGAAGTCGGTGGAGTACTACTGGTATCGTCATGGGCTTGGATTTATCAAGCGATTAGGTGATAAAAATGATCCATTGTCTCAAGAAATTGTTAGTAAAACGGAAGAAACATGGGGTGGTGTTGATGAGGTGGTTAGTCATCTATTGGATGAAGTAGGAATGACGATTAAGGACTTTGATACGGAGCAGTTTGAAGGGTTGTTTAAGGAGATTGGGGCGGATGTGGAGAAATGGGGGAAGAAGTTGGAAAAAATCTTTAAGGATGCTGAGCGAAAAGGAAGGAAGAATTAGGTGATTGGTTAGACCTTTCAGGAAGGAAGAATAGGTAATTGGTTAGACCTTTCACTTCTTGGAGAAGTAACAGGTCTTTGGGGGATGGGTCTTTGGGGGATGGACAGTTAGAGCCTCGCTAATAGAGCCTCACTAAATTCGAGCAATAAGGAGCGGGGCTGACCTGTTGCTTTTTAAAAAAGTGATAGGTCTTTTGAGGGAGGGGCACAGGTAACCTTTTACTACTGGGTAACGGTTAGACCTTTCACTTCTTGGAGAAGTAACAGGTCTTTGGGGACGGGTCTTTGGGGGGATTATTTGAGCAGCATGCCGATGTGGGGAATGTCGTCTTCTAGATACTCTTCTGTGCATTGTTTGAAGCCTAGGTCTTCGTAGAATCGTTTTAGGTAGGATTGTGCACTGATTTTAATGGTTTCGCCAGGAAACAGCTTTTGGGTTTCTTGGATGGAGCGTTGCATGAGCTCCTTGCCTATGCCTGTGCCGCGTGCTGAGGAATGCGTCAATACCCGTCCGATAGATGCGTATTCAGGATAGGAAATGCCTGCAGGTAGTAGCCGTGTGCAGCCTAGTATCTGATTTTCTTTTTCGGCCCATAAGTGCCAGGCGGGTTGGTCTTTGTCGTCTGAATCTAAGTAGGGACAGTCTTGTTCTACAATGAAGACTTCCTGTCTGATTTGGAGTAGACGGTATAGCTGGTCGAGTGTTAATTCGTGGAATGGGAGACATTTCCATGTGATCGGCTGGCTCATAGTTTATTTATTTTCCGTAATTCTTCCATGATATGGTAGATTAATTCAACCTCATAGCCTTTTGATAGGGCGTGACGGGCTAATTTTACTTTTGCGGGATACCATTCAAGGTTTTTGATCGTTTTCCGTTTTTTTCGAAGGATGACGGCGAGTTTTTCTCTGTAATCTTTGAGGTCAATCTCTTTCATACCTTTTTCAATCAGGTTGCTGTCGACTCTTTTTTTATAGAGTTCACTTCTGATTTTGTTTTTGCCCCAGCCTTTTATATAAAACTTTCCACGGCAGAAGGATTGTGCAAATCGCTCTTCATTTAAAAAGTTATCACTAATGAGTTCAGCGATGATGGCATCTGCTTCCTTGCCTTTAAAACCAAGTGCATACAATCGGTTTTGAGCTTCCGAAATACTTCGATCTTGGTATGCGCAGTATTTTTGTAACTTCGCAAGCGCTAAAATTGGTGTTAAGTAACTTTTTTTCAAAACAAAAAGAGTAATTACTGGTTAAAAAGGACTGATAAAAGGATAAAATCACTAGCAAAAGTATTTCTAAGTATTTAATTTGAAGAATCTACAGGCAATAATTTTACTTTTCATTGCAAATTCGATCTCAGGAATCGCTCAGGGGATTAGTATGATTGCGATTCCTTGGTATTTTGCTCAGCGCGAAGAAACGCGAAAGTATGCGATTGTGTATTTGCTGGTCAATGTGATTTCTCTTTTCTGGGGACCTTTGAGTGGGACGTTTGTAGACAAGTATAACCGTAAGTACATTTTTATGGTGTTGAGCTCGGTGAGCGGCGTACTTTTGGTTCTTGTGGCAGGTATCGGCTTTCAAATGGGGGAGCTTCCTTGGTATTGGGTGGCATTTGTGCTGGCGTTTACCTTTTTTAACTATAACATTCACTATCCGAACCTGTATGCCTTTGTTCAAGAGATTTCAGAACCGAAGTACTATGGTAAGATTGCTTCTTATATCGAGATTCAGGGTCAGCTGACAAGCATGTTGGCTGGTGCTGGTGGGGCGTTGCTGTTGGATGGTGTTACTGCAGGTGAAAACACGATTGGCAGTTTTACATTTACAATTCCCTTCACCATTTCGAAGTGGGATATCCATGAAATCTTTTTACTGGATGCTTCTACTTATTTCCTAGGGCTCATTTTCATTTATTTCATCCGTTTTGTGCCAATGCGAGAGCGCAAGCCAGAGCAGGGAACAGTCATTGACCAGATAAAAACAGGACTTAAGTACTTGAATGGGCATCGGAATATTCTGATTTTTGGTGTTGCGACGTACTCGATATTTGTTACGGTACTGATCACCACTTTTTTCTTGTTTGCCATTTATGTCAACAATCACTTACAGGAGAGTGGTGGTGTCTTTGCAACTGCTGAGCTGATGTATGCTTTGGGGGCAGTGTTGGCTGGGCTGGCTATCCGTCAAGTGTTTAGTCGGGTGAGTACGGTGGCAGCTATTATCTTTATGATCTTTGTGACGAGTGGGTTGTTCTTTGTGCTGTCAGTGACGACCTCTATTGCAATATTTTTTGGGATGAGCCTAATTCTAGGAATCACGAATGCTGGGACTCGGATATTGCGGGTGAATTATCTGTTTCACCATTTGCCAAATCAAGTTTATGGACGGGCGAATAGTGTGTTCTTTATTGCCAATGTCGCGTTTCGGATATTGTTTATTTCCATCTTTTACTTGGCGTTTTTCCATGAATCTAATCATGTGATTTACGCGTTTGCTATTTTAAGTGTGTTTTTGTTGCTGTCTGCTGCTGTGCTGATTGCTAATTATCGGAAATTTGCTAGGTGAATGTTATTTTAACTGATTATTGTTTGAATCACCTACTCATAAAGTTTTTCGATGCGGTCGGTTTCGGATTTCCCCCACTTGAGCAATATCAACACAAATACCAGCGAACAAGCAGTGCCAATGGCAGTTTCCAGTGTCGCCTCCACCAAAAAGGAGCAAAACACGACCGTGTAAATACTCAACAGCAACCAGTCTCGATATCCCTTGTTGATGAACAACGGGCCAAAAAAGCACACGGTAAATCCAAGCAACCCCAACCAGCCCACGCTTACCAAAACAAACAGAAATTGGTTATGCGGTAACTTTCGCTTGGGTAACTCAGGTCGAAATTCCTTGTAAGTAGCTTCTACGCCATCGCGAACATCACCAGTACCCAATCCGATTACAGGAGCCTCACGCGCTGCCTTCAATGCCATTTGGTAAGATACTAGCCGTTGCGTATCGGAGTAATCACCGATCTCTCCTCGTTGATAGACTTGGATGTTATGTCGTGTTAGATTTACTTTGGTCTGAAAGCTTGGGAACAGAAAATAGGCCGCTACAGGCAATAAAACCACTCCCGCTAGGCCAAGTACGCCAAGCAGTACCTTTCGATTCACTAGGATGTAGTAAAGCAGTAAGACGATACAAGCAACATACAATGCCAAGAGCCCACTGCGTACAGATAATACATGAATAAACACAAGGAGAAAGGCTGTCAATGCCTTAATCAAATAACGTTCACACAAATACTTGAAGTAAAAACCGGTAATCCACAATCTAATACCAAGCAAAATGCCGACTGCAGTTAGCAAACTATAGCGGATATGATTGATGGGTGTTGTGATTGCTTGTCCGATTCTTATGTTTTCGTTTAGTGCTTGATAGTCAAAGTAGTAGTTGGTCAGGACTCCAATGCTGGTAACTGAAAGCATCAACAAAAACAGGTAGAAAAGCCCATTCAGTTGAGGAGAACTAAGCTTTGGTAATCCAATGAAAGCCAACGGCAACAAGAGAAAGGGTATTTTGATCCGCATCCGCTCCAAATAATAATCGATATTCGAGGAATGTATTCCGCCAAATAGCATAATAAAAAACACACCTGTTATTAGCCAAAACGCCTTGTGTTTACTGGCGTCCTTCAATAAAGAAAGTATGTCTCTTCGGAGTAAACCGATCGCAGCAAGACCTATCATGGATACACTAAGCAGAAATTTTGAAAAAAAGAAGCCTACAAACAGGAGGAGGATACAGAATACCGTAAGCGTTTCGCGTGATATGTTTTTAGGTAAGCTCAACGTAATTTGATAAAAACTTGTTTAGTGAACAATCAATCAACGTGCAAAAATATCTATTTCGTATTGGTATTCAATAAAGTTGAGGAGTTTTAGATTTATCGAGATACCATTCATGTACGAATAGGATATAGCTTTACTCTATTTTCTGCAACCCCGTCTTGGTAATCACTGATGCTTCCTGATACGTGTCATAATCCGTATTAATCTTCCACAAGTCTGCTACCTCGCCTTTGACCAATGCTTCAGCAGCCAACAATCCCATTAATATACTGTGATCCTGGTTGTTGTATTTAAATGCACCGTATCTGCCAATGACAGATAATTTCTTAACAGTTCTAAGGTAATTTTCTAGTGGTTCTAATCGCTCTTTGTAGCCTATGTTGTAGACAGGATAGCAGCGCGGAATTCGATAAATGTGTCCATCTGTTACGTTGGCATCACCGATCAGGCCAGTTGCTTTGATTTCTTTGGTTGCGAGTTCAATTAGTTGTTTGTCGCTCCATTTCCAGAATTCGTCCTTGTTGCGATAGCACCAGTATTCTAGTACTAGGATGGTGTTTTTCTCCTTGCCATACAAGGTTGGCACCCAGTTTCGGAAGTTTGTTACACGGCCCATTCTCAAATCTGGTGAGTGGACATAGAGCCAGTTGTCTGGGAAGGTGTCTGTTGCATCTACATTCAGGTAGACCAACAGTGTGTCGCGAAAGGTCAGGGATTTAGCTGCTTTTTTTACTGGTTCAGGCGCTTCTGTCATCCGATCTACTAGCAGCGTGAGCGGCATGGATGAAATGATATGGTCGAAAGCAAGCGTTTCCCCGTTTTCGAGGGTAAGAGATTTGGCAACTTGATTTTCTGTAGCGACGGACTGCACTGGGGTATTCAGATGAACTCTTCCTCCAGCTTCTACTATGCGCTTGGCCATCTTATCATAAATTTGCCCTGTTCCTTCTGTCGGATAGGCGAATTGATCGACAAGGGTCTTGTGTTTATTGCCTCGGTTGCCGATGATTGCTCCTTTGACGGCTTCGAATAGGGAGAGCTTCTTGATCCGCTGTGCTGCGAAGTCAGAATCTAGTTCTTGACAGCTGATCCCCCAGAGCTTTTCGCTGTATGTTTTAAAAAAGATGTTGAATAACTGTTTGCCAAATCGACTTGTTACCCAGTTTTCGAAGGTGCCGTTGAGTTTTGTTGGGCTGATCATTTCTTTCAGGTAGCTTAATCCGCAAGAAATTGCTCGAATGGGGCCTAGGTTTATCAGTGCATTAAAGGGTTTCAATGGATAATAAAAGAATTTGCCTTTGTAGTAGATTCTTGTCAACCGATCTACCATTTCATAATCGTCTCCTGCTACTTCCAGCCACAATTCATTGACTCTGTTGTCATTACTAAAAAAGCGATGTGGGCCGATATCTACTTTCTGATCCCACAGCTCTATGGTTTTTGCCATACCCCCAACCCGACCGCTTGCCTCATAGAGGTCAACGCTTATGCCATTTTTAGCAAGCACATAAGCAGCAGTTATACCCGCTGGACCAGCACCAATTACAGCAACTTTCATAGTTAGTAAAATTAATGATCAATTAGTTAATGATCAATTATTAATGTTTTGTTTGACGATTTCTTTACTACAACGAATAAGGAATTGAGTTATTCGATCTGCGTCAACAATTAATCACTTCCCATTATTTAAGGTCTTATTGTTCCGTATCTTCTAGGGAAAGGAACTGTTTCACGTACATGATCTAAGTTACATACCCAGCGGACAATCCTTGCAAGACCCAACCCAAAACCTGAATGAGGGACGGACCCAAACCGTCTTAGGTCAAGGTACCATTCGAAGTCATTCATATCGAGCTTATGTTCATGGATTTTTCTTACGAGTACGTCTAGGCTGGTTTCTCTTTCAGAGCCACCGATGATTTCTCCAAATCCTTCAGGAGCTAGTAAATCTACTCCTTTCACATAGTTTGGATCACCGTCTACTTCCTTCATGTAGAACGACTTGATTGCTGCTGGCCAGTTGTAGACCATAACAGGAGCGGCAAATGCTCTAGTCAATACTGTTTCATCGGATCCACCAAAGTCTTCACCGTCTACGAAGTTTTTCGCAGATTCTATCCATTTTGGAATGTTACGGACTTTCTCTTTCAGCACTTCAATTTCCTGACGTTGTTCTAGTATTTTTCCTTCGTTAAACTTACGAACGCCTTTTTTTACACCACCTTTTATGATTGCTTCCCGTTCAGCGATATCTGCTGTTTTTTCCTCAATTCCTGCTTTTGCTGCTGCTAGGTCTTCTTCTTGTAGAGTGATTGCATTTTTGCCGTTCACTTCTTGCTCGCCACGTAGTATTTTCACTGCATCTACATATGCTACTCTAGGGAATTCCTGGTTGACTGTTTCCAGTTTTGAAACATCACGTCCGATGGCATCTAGTTCTATTTTTCTGTTTTTCAGTACTCTGTTGATCACATGTTTGATGAAGGTTTCGATCAGGTCCATGTTCATCTCATTGGTGTAGAAGGCCATTTCTGGCTCGATCATCCAAAATTCTGCTAAGTGACGAGGGGTGTCTGATTTTTCAGCACGGAAGGTAGGCCCAAAGGTGTAAATCAATCCTTGCGCCATTGCCATTGCTTCACCGTATAATTGTCCAGATTGAGATAAGTAGGCTGGATTTCCAAAATAGTCTGTTTCGAACAAATCGGTTGTTCCTTCACAAGCAGAACCTGTGAAAATCGGAGCGTCCATTTGGACAAAATCTCTTTCTTGGAAAAACTCATGAATGGCCATGATAATCTCATTACGAATCCGCATGATCGCCCATTGTCTCTTTGACCGTAGCCAGAGATGTCGATTGTCAGAAAGGAAACGGACACCGTGTGCTTTGTTGGAGATTGGGTATTCTTTTGAGAGATGGACGAGCTCGAGGCTGTCTACTTGTAGCTCATATCCGCCTATTTGGCGTTCATCTGCCACGACTGTTCCATTCAAAATAACGGAACTTTCTTGGGTAAATGATTTGGCAATATCAAACTGCGCTTCTCCAACAGTATCGAGGGAAACAACACATTGTGTGTATCCTGTACCATCACGAAATACAATAAAGATATTGGTTTTACTTTCTCTCTTGTTGGCTACCCAACCCTTTACGGTTACTTTTTGGTCTACTTGACCCGAGAAGTCTTTTACATACTGATGCATACGCTTATATTTCTTGTATTAATCGCTTTTAGATGAAATAAGTTCCAAAATAAGCAACAAATTAGCCTGCGAAGCTAAGGAATTTTAGTCTAATATTAAACCTGTGGGTTAACTAGTTCAAATGAGAATTAGTTCTGCGTATTTTTTTGAACTATTAAGCCAATAAGGAATATCCTTGTGCAGATTCTGGTGTTTTTGTCTATTTTGTAGTGACTAGGAAAAAGAACGTTGATGTTGCACAGATCAACCCATTGAAAATTAAGCGTTCGATGGGTTTGCGAAGAGGTAAATCTGACAAAGCTGATTCTAAGGTGATTGGATTGTATGGCTTAAAATTTCAAGAGGATTTTCGGGTTAATGTGTTTATTGATGCGGATTTTTTGGATTTGCAATTGTTGCTCGCTCAGCGCAAGCGAGTATAGGATAAAATGTTTGCTGTTTAGCGTCAAGTAGTATGCTTAGAACATATACAAGTTAATTCTTTTTCTATAAAAAAAAACAAAGGATAGCCATTGTATAATAGCTACCCTTTGAATTGAGAATCTTTTAAATGTATTGACCTACATTATTTATTTTACGAAAACACTTGCACCTGCTTCTGCCACGGCATGGTCGTTTTCAACAGAACTTCCGCTTACTCCAATGGCTCCAACTACTTCGCCATTTGCATTTTTGATAGGCACACCCCCGGGGAAAGTAATCAATCCTCCATTAGAATGTTCGATGTTGTACAAAGAACCACCGGGTTGTGATAATTCTCCAATAATCCCTGTGTTCATATCAAAAAAACGAGAAGTTTTTGCTTTTTTAATGGATATGTCCAATGAACCCAACCATGCCCCGTCCATGCGGGCAAATGCTACTAAATTTGCACCAGCATCCACGATAGCGATGTTCATTTTTGTGTCCAGTTCTACAGACTTTTGCTTTGCAGCGACAATCATTTTTTCTGCGTGTTCTAAATTAATATTCATGTGTTTAAATTTTATTGATTTTATAATTAATTACGCTGTAAAAGTAAGTCAACATTGAACTGTCTAAGTTACGAATAAAGGTCAGTAACTTATGAAAAAAGGTCAAAATTCAAGAATCAATTAAATTGGGACTTTTCCCAAATTTGTTTTTAAAAGCAGCACTAAAATTTGATAAATTATTGTAGCCGAAATCCAAATAAATATCAGATGGTTTTAATTGCTTTTCTTTCATTAATTCTTTTGCTTTACGTAATCTCTTGTCTTGTAACCACTTTCCTGGAGAGGTTTTATATTCTTTTATGAAATTACGCTTGAAAGTAGAAAGACTCATATGGCATAAAAAAGCAATTTCATCAATTTTCAAGTTTGAATACACATTGTTTTCTATAATGGTTTTGAAAGCAGAGGGCTCATTAGAAATCAAAGATTGCAAATACTTCTCAAACGCTTTACCATATTTATTTAGCAAATAAAGCATCAATTCTTCAAATTTAGCAGAAAGTAAATTTTCTATAAAAATGGCAGGTGCATTTAAAATAGTCGAAAGCGAATTTAAATAGGAATGAATGTAGTCATCGTTCTCGATGACAAAATAAGAAGGCGTTTCTTCTTCATTAGGAGCGAACTGACTGTTCTTTTTTAGAAAGTCTCTAAGCTTACTTTCAGAGAAAAAAAAGAGTTTGCAATAATAAATATCATCATTGTCCAATAATTCTGACCATAAACAATTACCTTTTTTTATCAACAAAGATTGTTTGTCATTAACAGCAACCGATGAATCTGCAAAATGTACCTGCTTTTTCCCTTTTTGTAGAAAACTGAACATATGTAAGCTTAATTTTACTTTGCTTTTAAAAACGTCGTCTGTCATTTTGAAATCATGAACAATCAGGTCTAATTTATTGACATTGTTTTTAGTAAATATTTCAGGTATATTTTGAATCGTCATTTTTTCTTTTTTTTGCTTGGAATGGTCTTGTGTATATGGCGTTGCCAGCCAATAGGAGGATATGATTTTATATACAGTGTTAGCGGTTCGTTATTTTTGATTTTATACTAAATTCATAAAAGCGTTAATAAAATCGTCCAACTGATCTTGAGTTTTAATGTCAGTTAATTCATCTTGCTCATCAAACTTTCCTTTTATACCCTGAATTAGTAAAGTAGTTTGGGCAGTAAATTTTGCCATTGCTGTTTTCATTACTAATTGTAATTCTTCGTGTCCTTTTTGTCCACTTCCAGAAGCTGTGATAAGTCCACTCGGCTTATCCTTAAAAATTGTTGTAGCAATACACCATTCAATTGCGTTTTTCAGTCCGCTAGGAATACTAAAAACATATTCAGGTGTACAAATAATAATTCCGTCCGACTTTTCAATAGCATTTCTAAATTCTACAATTATTTTTGGTGGATTATCAGTCGAAAGTTCGGGGTCAAAATGTGGTAGTGATTTTAAGTCGTTATAAATCACCAAGTCAAATTCATTTTCGGTCAGTTTCGTGATTTTTTTAACAAGCTTTAGGTTTGAAGAATTTGAACTTGCACTTCCAATAATTGCTAATATATTTTTTTTCATTAAAAATTTACATTGTTGAGAAGTTCTTTGCAATGGTTAGTGCTTACGAAGTAGCCGACGTATGGAGGCTATTGGCGTAAGCACTTTTGTGTTTGCCCAACATGGGCATTCCTTTCATATTGTAAGATATGAAATATTTCTTTTGGACTGGCACACCAGAGGGTGAAAGTCCCTTGCGCGCGGATATCCTCTTTCGAGGTACTTTCACTTAAAGCACTGTGCTGCCGCATGGGAAAAATTTGGGCTCCCCGAAGCCTGTGGAAACTAAAACTTTAACTTCTACAGTTTTGACTTAGAAACAAGTTGGGACAGTTCGGATCCTAAAAGCAGTCGGCCAATAGACTACAACCTGAACTGTATTGATAGAAAAGGCTATTTGGATCAAAAATCTAATGGCAATATGTCTTCATATGTAGATTCGCTGATGGACATCGGACAGAATTGAAAATGACAATGAGCAGATTCTTGTAGACCGATAATAGCATCATGTAGGTAAAGAGAAAACGAGTAATGTGGTCATTCGTTTATTGGTTTGCCTGACTTGTCATTTTTATGGAGTATGACCGCTTACAGAATGTCCATTAAAAATCTTGAAAAATATAAATGTTAGGATACAAATTTGAAAACATAGCGATCAATAGGTTAACTCCTGGACAGTATCATGAAATCAAGAAAGCGATACCAGAGCATGGTGTCATTTGTATAAAACACCAGCAATTGAATAATGCTTACAATGTTTTTAATATTTCTGAAACGCGATCCATTTCTTCCAGTGTATTATAGTAATGCGGAGAAAACCGAATCGCCCATTCCACGTCTTTTTTGTCAAAATCAATCAGTGCACTAGATCTACTTGAAACGGAATAATAGATATCATGTTTATCAAGGAATTCAACATGGGTAGCCTTGTCAACGCCTTCCTTGATGAAGGTGATAATGTTGGAGCGCTGTGTTCCTTTATCTAGTAGTCGTATACCTGGAATAGATCCTAAATTTCTTGTCAATCGTTCTCGGAGCTTGGTGTTGTAGGATTGGATGTTTGACATTCCGACATCATTGGCATATGTAATTGCAGCCTTGAATCCTAGGACAAATGCCACTGGAGTTTCAAACAATCCGAATCGATTGGCCTCCGGTCCGAGTTGAATTGTATCCTCAGAAGTCCATTCAGTGCTGTGTAAATCCATGATCAATGGTGCATACTCTTTTTCTAATATAGAGTCGGCAACATATAACATTGCAGTTCCGCGCGGGCCACGCAAGAATTTTCGCCCATTCGTACTTAAGAAATCACATTGAATCTCTTGAACATCTACGACTAATTGACCAACTGACTGACAGGCATCTACTAGATATAAAATATTGTGTTTTTTGCAGATGGCTCCAACAGCTGTTACGTCTTGCACCAAACCAGAATTGGTAGGGATGTGCGAAATGGCAACAAGTTTGGGCTGTTCTTCATTGATTAGGAATTCCAAATGACTAGTGTCTAAATCACCGTTTGCAAGGCTGTTGATGCGTTTGGTGATCACGCCAAACCGTTTTTTCAACCAGATATACTGAATGAAATTTGACACATAGTCATTGTTAGACGTTAGAATGATATCTCCTTTTTCGAAAGGGATGGCGGACAGTGCTGCACCAAATGCTGAAGTAGCACTTGACATAAAAACAATATTTCGAGCATGGGTGTTTAATAAAGTCGCAGCTTCTGTTCTAAAACCAGAAATTTCTTCTTGCCTTAAACTTGCTAGCTTATAACCTCCAATTTGAGATTCTGCTTCTAGATATTCACTAATTGTTTCTGATACAAGATTAGGAACTAGACTCGCTCCTGCGCTATCGAAAAATAGTTTGTCTTTACAATTAGGGGTATCTTCTCTTATTTGGTCAATATTAATCATGCTTATTATTTAAATCCTACCCTTTTCGTTTATAAAAACGCTAAGGCTAATTTAATATTGTTGTAATCAATTTTTCCATTCATGTGATCAAACATTGCCTTCGTACTTAGTGATCCATCTTCCTTAATTGCATCTGGATTGTTGGCAACCAAGTGGTTTTTTGATGCTTTTACTGTAGCAAGAATATTATCTGCGGGCTTAAATTTAGAGATGTCAATTTCCGGAAATTTAGCGTGTAGTTTCAGCAAGTGTCCGATTACAGTACCTTCGGTCAAGCCTCGTTTTGAAGCGATCTCATTAAGGGAAAGTCCTTGTTCAATGTATTCCGCGGTGATCTGGTAGGTAGATACTTTTTTCTTCTTCTTTTTTTCTTCGGTTTTGATCTTATGCTTTTTGACTTCTTCTTCATCTGCAAGGCCACCACATTCTCTAATAAACTGCTTTGCTAATTGCTCGACAGGTTTATTTTTGATTTCCTGCTCAGCGATTAGCGACAACTCCCGAAATCGTTGGTCTGCTTTCGCTGCTAACGGATCTACTTCCAGTGCTCTAGCATTAAAGGATTTGAGCTTAAGTCCTTCCAGGCTTTTTAGTCTTGACAGTGCTACATATCCTTGGCCACGCTCAAAGGTTCTTCCTAGGTCGATTTCAGCCATGTCTAGTGTCATTCCTTGGCTTTTGTGGACTGTGATTGCCCAAGCCAATCGCAACGGCAATTGGAAATAAGAGGCAAGCGGACTACCTGAGTCATTGTCGACAGACCATTGTTGTTCTTCTACATCTATAATCCTACCTTCCCTTGTTTTGATAACTGGAGCGTTATCATCTTTACGGAATTCTATGACTTCACCAAGGGTTCCGTTCACAAAGCCCATTTCGTAGTTGTTTTTGACGAACATCACTTTGGCACCGATCTTTAGGCGCAGTTTTTCTGGGGCGTTTGCTGATTTCTTGAGTGTTTCGACTAGTTTCGGATTGCCTTTGGTGCGGGCATCGTAGGTCTGGCTTTGGGTATTGAGTTTAAGGAGATATTTCTCGTTTATTCTGTCGACGTCTACATTGTGTGTAAAGAGTTGAGGTGGCTCTTCAGTCTCTAACTTGTTTTCGCTCGTTGCTTTTAAGAGGTTGACTGATTTCTCGGAAACGGCACCAGCTCTTATCTCATTGAGGATGTCTGTTAACGCATTTTCTGACTGGCGGTGTTGCTCTGTTAGGTAGCAGATGGCAAGATCGGCTTCTAGCCAAGCGGCAGACATGAATGCGAATTTGTCTCTCGTCGTTTCTCCTTGGTTTCCAATGGGAGGTAATTGAAAAAAGTCACCTGAAAATACCACTTGAACACCCGCAAATCCTTTGAGTTCTTCCTTGAAATACTTAAGGACGGTGTTGACCATGTTTAGCTGGTTTTTATGCAGCATAGAGATTTCATCAATGATTAACACCTTGACCTTTTCCATGTTTTTGGCTAGGTATTTCTTTGTCTTTAGCTTTCGAATATCAGCTGTTGATAAATCATCTTTTACACCGATTCCCGCCCAAGCATGAATCGTCATTCCGTTCATGTGTGTGGCGGCAATACCTGTTGAGGCCGTAACTGCGACGGGCACTTTCCGTTCTCGTAGATATTTGATGTACTGATTGAGTACATAGGTTTTCCCTGCGCCAGCTGAACCTGTGAGAAACACATTCCTTCCAGATTTTAGGATGTCTAATGCAGTTGCTTGTTTCATTTTAAATTAAGCTTCTTTTAGTTGTACTGCTGTTCCATAAGCTAGTATTTCAGAACAGCCTTGCATGACAGTTGCGGTTTGAAAACGGACATTCACAACACCATTTGCGCCCATTTCTTTTGCATCATTAATCATTCTATTGATGGCTTCTTCCCGTGAATCGGAAAGCAATCTAGTATATTCAGTAATCTCCCCGCCAACGATATTCTTGAGACCAGCCATAAAATCACGACCAATATTTCTAGCTCGAACAGTACTACCTCGAGCAATACCAATGGTCTCAATAGTCTCAAATCCTTGTATTTCTGATGTTGTGGACATTTGCATAGTGTGATTTTTTATAATAAAATTTATTCAGCGAAAGCTATCGTAACAATACTAAGCTTTGTTTCGGGAATTTCCAAAATTTTTAGACTACAAGCCTCAATTGTTGCACCAGTTGTGATGACATCATCGACAAGTAGTACATGTTTGCCTTTTATTGCGTTTGCATCAAACAGCTGAAAGCTGTTTTCTATTACTTTGAACCGTTCCATCCTTGATTTTGATGTTTGAGAGGATCCTTTTTCAACCCGTTGTAAAACTTCTTTGACTGGTTTATCCATTGATTTTCCGATTCCTTTTGCAAACATCATACTTTGGTTGTATCCCCTAGATCGTTCTCTAAGCTTATGCAATGGAACAGGGACGATCACATCGACGGATTTAAATCGTTCATTTTGAATTAATTGTTTGCCATAGTGTTCTCCTAGTCGGATTCCTATTTGAGGTTTGTCTTTGTATTTTAATTCATGAATTAACTTCCTAACATTGCCTCCTTTCGCAAAATAGAAATAAGCAGCTGTGGCAATTGTTGTCACTCTACCCCATAACTTATCAGACATCGGGTTTTCGTTCATTTTGTGAAACCCCGTTTTGGGTAACAAGAACTGACAAGGAACACAGATGACATCTTCATGTTCCTTCAGGTTTTGACTGCAGGCAAGGCAGAGATTCGGATAAAATAAGTCCAATACGGATAGCCCAACTTTTTTGAGTTTCGTTATCAGATTCATTGCTTGAAGCGTTTTTCGAATTCTTGCATAGAAATCCGATCTTTTAACTGATAAGTATATGTTGCACTACCAGCAATTTTCTTTTGATAGTAGATTAGTCCAATCCCGGGAGTATAGAGTTCTTTTGTGGTGGTTTCTAATGTTTGGACACCAGCGTCTTTTTCTTCTACTTCAATGTTTTCAACCATCAGGAACTCAGCACATTCAAGCTGCTTGCCTTTATAAGGAAATTGAGTGAATTGCTGGAAGACGCGTCCTCGATTGAGTTCGTTGCTGTATTTAGTCTCAACGGGGTCTGTCCAGTTAATTTTGAATTTGAGGATGGCTTCTGGGTCGGGCTTCCCAAAAGGATAAATCTGGTTTTTGGATATAGATAGATCAGCTTTCAGCATTTTACCTGTAGAGTCATAGCTGAAGAGGCGATACTCTTGGGCAATCGCTTTGCTAGCGGTGATCTCTTCAAGGGTAAACTGCTGCACAGCCCCAGAAGCATTGTAATACTGACCAGAGAACATCTGTTTGCCTTTGTCGGAATGGGTTTTATAAAACCAGAAATGCGACTGGTTGGCTCCTGCATCATTAAGTAATTCGTATTCGTACACAAGTCCTTCCGATAAAGAATCAATTGGGAAATAGTATTGTTTAAGGTCGGGTCCAGACTGGCACGAATAGAACAAAGTGATGATTAGAATACTGAAGATTCGATTTATATGCGTTTTCATGAGCGTTGATTTTAGGGTATTCACTTTAAGTAAAACAAACACCCTTCATATATATAGAGTCAAATTTCGAAAAATTCCACACACGAGTATTTTAAAATCTAACAAAAATTGATTCAAGTAGTTGAATATCAATAAGAAAAAACTTGAATTTTTTATTTAACAATTGTCCAATTCGAGTATCCAAATACTGTTTTTCCACCAAAAAGGTTGTTTTCGATAAAACTAAGTGTTCTGTCTTTGATTCGTTCGTGCTTAAACATTTCGCGTTTTAATGCTTGATTTTTTCCTTGGTTGAGTTGTTCTTGCCAATCTATTTTTGTTCGCCAATTATCAAGTACTTTGGGATGCGTGCCCTTGAATTTAGGTAATCGTCCTAGTGCACCATAGTTAAAAGGAATCCCAGTTTTTTTGAACGTAGTGTCCTTGGAGTCTGAACCCCAGTAAATCTCTTCTTGCTCCTTTTTCTTGGATTGCATGATAGACGGTGGTCGAACCCAACCATAATGGTAGATAGATGCGTCAATCGGTTTGACATGTAACTTGTTGGTTCCACCAATCCGAAAGGACTGTGCATCCTTGATTGATTGCACATCGATGCCATTTCGAACAATTCTAATTTCCTGCCGATACCAAGCGTGTGATCTTAGTACATGGTCATAATCGCCCCAGAAGTGATTGTAGTTGAAGAGGAAGCCCTGAACCGCTTGATTGTTAAGTTGATCGGCACATGCTTTTCGAATGGCTGTATGGTCTTGCTCATGTGCCAATTCGTCTGCTTGAATGTAGAAGCACCAGTCGCCAGTGCATTGTTGTAGAGCAAAGTTGGTTTCTTCCTTGAAAACAGTACCGGCTGTAAACTTTTGTTGATCCCAGACACGATCGAATAGCTTGATTTTGGGTGAGCCGATGGACTCGATGATTTGGCGGGTCTGATCACCCGCATCTCCTTTGCCCAGTGCTATGATGAATTCGTCGACGAGGGGTAAAATTGAACAGATGGATGCCTTAATCGGAAAATAATACTTGTCGGCATTCCGGACGAAGGTAAACCCACTGATTTTCATAAGCCTGTTAACGGTTTATCAGTTTCATTTGTATTGGTGGTGTCCTTGGGAATGATGGCGTCATATATTGCATTGTGGATGTTGAGACGGACGTCTTCCTTGTTCAGCTTCCAGTTTCTCATGGTCGGATAAGTACGGTTTGATATAAAGATAAAAATCAAATCGTGCTCAGGATCTGCCCAAGCACCAATGCCTGTGAATCCAGTATGTCCAAATGTTCCTTTTGAAGATTTCACAGCAATATTAGGGTCTTTCGAAGTATTTAGTTCCTTCATGTCAAAGCCAATTCCTCTTCGAGATTCTTTACTGTATCGTGTTGTAAATTGCTCAATCGTTTCTGGCTTAAGGAATTGTTTTCCTCCATATTCCCCATCATTTATAAACATTTGCATTAAGATGGCTAGATCATTTGCGTTTCCAAAAAGACCAGCGTGACCACAAATACCGCCCATCATTGCAGCACCCATATCATGGACATGTCCTGTAAGAATTTGATGTCTGAAGTAGGCGTCGCGTTCTGAAGGGACAATCCTAGATTTTGGAAATTTATCTAACGGGAGATAGGTTAAGGTTTGCATGCCCATTGGCTGGTAAAACTCTTCTTGCACATACTTTTCGAGGGGTTTGCCTGATTGCACTTCTACGACTCGTTTTAACATATAAAACCCAAGGTCTGAATATCTATACTGCTTGGTTTTTCGCAATTCTGAACGGATAATTCGATTCCAAATGGTGTCACGGTATCCAGCATCAATATAAAGGTTATTCGCTACAGGAACGGAGAAAATCCCCTTTTTGACGGTGCTATAGATTGATTTTTTTGGTCGTTTATACTTTTTTGTAATTGTTTCTTCATAGAATGGAATCCAGTCTTTCATCCCTGATTGATGTGCCATGATTGACTTGACCAGCATTTTTTCCTTATTTGTTCCTTTTGCCTTTTTAAAATAGTTGCCGATTGGTTTATTGATATCAATCTTCTTATCCTCCTGTAGCTTCATAATGGAAAGGGTAGTAGCCGCAATTTTTGTTACGGAGGCTAAGTCATATATGTCAGAGTGTTTTACTTTCGTTTTGGGCAAATAGGTGTGATGGCCAAACGATTTTTGATAGACCACATTTCGATCTTTTACAACCATGATCTGTGCTCCAGGAGTCGCTTTAATTTTCAATGCCTTTTTAAGAATAGCATCAATTTTTGCAAGTTTTATCGGATCCATCCCTGCTAGGGACGGTGGAGTATACATCAAGCGTTTGAGGTTGGCAGTTGCTACGCCGTCTCCGAACTTACTTTTGGCGGATGCAGAAACGGGAAGGATGCCATTGGTCGCAATTGCTCCAAACAAGGCTTGTGCGGCTTTCCGTTGACTGGTTTTATCATCATTATAACTTACAACTACATGTTCTACAGCATCAAAGTATTTAAGTGCATACGGTGTTCCCATCACCACAAGGACAACAGTGGTTTCCTTGCTTAGTTTATTGATGAAATCCCTTGCATTCTGAGTAATGCCATATCCTGTAGATGCCCTATTGTTCATGTCATGTAAACTGACAAAGACCACCTTGTTTTTCTTAAGCACATTGATGTTGCCCGCTACATTTGGAATCGTTTTACCAAAGTTCACAAGTTTGATCGCAGTGTATTTTTCTAAATGATTGTGAATGGTCGGCTTTCCTTTTGCTCCAATAGAAACTGCTGCAAAGTCAAGTGTATCCAATCGATAAAAAGGAATCAATCCATCCTTGTTCCGCACAACAGTCATCGCCTTTTCGATTAACTTGTCGTTTAGCAGTTTTGCCTGTGGTGTATTGAGGTCTTCGATTAGGCTATCAATCTTTACAACTGAAATCGTGTCAAGGCCTAAGCGGTGTTTTGCTCTTAAAATCTTTTTTACCTTACGGTTAATGCTTTCCAGTTCTAATTCACCATCAGTCAGCGCTTTCTCTATGGCTTTAATGGCGTTTGGAACACTTTCAGGCAAGATGAGTACATCGTTACCTGCTTTGAGTGCTTCTACCTCTGCACGACCGTTTTTGAAGAACTTAGACACTCCTTTCATGCCAAGCCCATCCGTAAAGATCAGTCCCGTGTAGCCAAATTTCTTTTGAAGCAAGCCAGTAACAATGCTAGGAGCAAGAGAAGACGGTCTGTTTTTAATGAGGTCAAGTGCGGGAATGGAGAGGTGACCCATCATCATACTTTGAATGCCATTCTGTGCAAGCATCTTGAACGGGTAAAACTCAATACTGTCTAATCGTTGATAATCATGCTTGATAACTGGCAGGTCGTAATGGGAGTCCACATTGGTATCTCCGTGGCCTGGGAAGTGTTTTGCACAAGCCATAACGCCATGATCTTGCATGCCACGGGCGTACATGTAGCTTTTAGCAGTAACGTTGTAGCGATCTTCCCCAAATGACCGTGTATTGATGACTGGATTGTCTGGATTGTTATTGATGTCGACAACTGGGGCAAAATTGATATGTACTCCAAGTCTTCTGCACTGACGAGCAACTTCCTTGCCCATGTCATAGATCAGTTTGTTGTTTTTGATGGCACCGAGTGTCAGTTGTTTCGGGAAGCTGATGGTGTGTTCTTTGAGTCGCATGCCGAGTCCCCATTCAGCATCCATGGCCACCATAAGCGGTATTTTTGCAGAATCCTGAAGGATATTGGTCAATTTTCCTTGTACGATGGGTTCTCCTTGAAAGAATATGACACCGCCGATGTGATGCTTTTCCACGTGCTTGAGCAGTTCTGTGGTGTGCTCGGGGCCTTTGTTGGAGTAGCCTCTGACCATTATGGTTTGTCCGATTTTTTCTTTCAGGCTCATTGAGCTGTAGAGCGAATCGACCCAAATTTGTTGAAGGGCGTTGCTGATAATCTCTTTTTCCCTTTTTTCGCTTTGCGGGTCGGTTTGGAAAGGGACATTAAATATCGTTACAATGGTGAGGACGATAGCAGGTATCCTCCAACTCTTTGGAAATTTATTAAGTATTTGAAACAATTTATCCATTAATAGAATTTGCTATCGATTATTGGAGTGCTGCGACTATCGACCAAGGCTAGGATCCATTGAAATGGCCTTTTGTCTTAACTCCTGTGCTTTTGCAGTATCTCCTTTTTGACCATAGAATGCGCCTAAGTTAAAATAAAGGTTGGCATTGTCTGGTTGTTTTTTAATCAAATCATTGAATAGAGTGATGGCTTCATCTAGTCTGCCTGAAGATGCGTAACAAAGACCCATTAGTCGATAGACCTCTTGGCCTTTTGGATCTAGTTCTTGTGCTTTTTTCAAATAGACGAGTGCTTCATTAAAGTTTTGAAGTTTTTCACCATAAAATCTCCCCCAATCTAGATACGTTGCAGCCATTTGTTGTTTTACAACGTTTATATCTTTTGCAAATGGCTTTAGTTTTTCAAAGGTATTGATTGAGTTTTGGTAATACCCAAGCGCTGTAGAGTAGTTTGCTTGGTTGTTGGTGGTTCCAATATGATTGGCGGCGTCCTTGTAGGTAATTGCAAGGTTGCTTAGTGCTTCGGAGGAGTTTTGTTTATACTGAAGGGATTTATTATAACTTTCAAATGCTTTTGGAAAATTTTTCAAGTAATTGTTTGCATTCCCAAGCTGTAAATAAGCGTTGGCATAGGTTGGGTGCAATCTTGCAGCTTCGTTCAAATGCACAAGGGCTTCAGAAACTTTTGATTGAAATTGTCCATCAATTTGAGCTTCCCTCTGTTTTTTCTGATTGGGATCAGCCATATTTGCAATCTCCTGAATTGCCTCATTTTTTTCTTTAAGCGAAACGGCTATGATCTCTCCACCTACTGCATTCCTTAGCTTTGCACTGTTTTTCGATGTTTTAATATCCGTTGTGAATAGGGTATAGTTGCTTTCCCAAGCTTTGTTTCTGTCTATTGTTTTTATTGAGAATAAAACGACCATTACGCCTAAAATAGCAGTTGGAATCTTCAGATCACTCACCTTTAACTCATCTTTTTTGTTGAGAACGTTGCCTAGCTTATAAAGGAGCAAGACCACGACAAAGCAGAAGCCAACAGATGGCATGTACATAAACCGTTCAGACATGTTCGTTCCAATAGAAACTACGATATTCGAAACAATAGAAAGTGATGCTAGGAAAAAGAGAATGCCATATGCGATTTTATCCTTCTTGGTAAATTGGACCAAAGCGTAAGCCGTCATTCCAATGTATACTGCTAGTGACAATAACACCTTCCAGTTGCCCCAAGACATCTTAGAAATGTGAAACGGGTAATAGTCATGCGTTAATGTAATCGGAGCAATTAGCAATTGGACGTATTTGCCTAGTGTAAACATAATGGTGGCCAGTTTTTCGCCTGCACTCATGCCAAAGAAGGCATTATTCATGATTTCTCTAGACTCTGTGCCCATATCAATGCCTAGGATGGAGGTTCTGATCGCCATAAATGCTATAAAACCAATAAGCACAGGGAACGTTAGTTTTATGATATCACTGTTCTTCGCTTTCGTGAAGAAGTATAGCGTAAAAGGGATAATGGCTAAGAAGGTAACGGTGTTTTCCTTGGCCATAAGCCCTAGAAAAAAGACACCTCCAGCAAAGTAACTTAGCGTATCATTTTTCTCGTACCAAGCCTGTAGTATCAAGTAAGTAGCACCTAAGCTGGCAAGGAGTGCCAGTATCTCATCTCTCCCTTTTATGTTGGCGACTGCTTCTGTGTGGATTGGGTGGGCAATAAAAAGCAATGCAGTTCCTAGTGCCACGAACCATGGATACAGTTTTCGGCTTTCTTTAGGGGAAAGCATTTTCAATAGTAGTAAATAGATTAAAATACCAGTCAAACCGTAGAGCAGGATATTTATTAAGTGTCCAATAAAGGTAGATGCTCCAAACATCTGATAACCAATAGCAAACATGACTAGTGAGAGGGGGCGATAACGTCCACCAGCCACTAAATCCTTTTGTTTTCCAAAAAAACCGTGGAAAGTGTCTTTTGTCAAAATATCTTTAATACCAGCCACTCCTTTTTTTGTAAAATCATTCTCATAAATAACAATTGCATCATCCTGCGTAAATTCGTGTCCTAATGTATTGAAATAGAGTATACAGGCTAAACCAAATATACCAATCAGGTGATATTGTTTATTGAAAAAAAAGCCAGTATTAGTACTTTTTTTTGATGCTGACTTTGCAATATGTTTCTTCTTGTTTTTCTTTTGTTTAGCCACTGATTATTGTTTATCGCTAAAGTATTTAATTTTCACAAAAATATAGAATTAACTACGTAAACATAAATAATCGATAAGTTTTGACTGTATTTTTAAATGACAAGAGAAGACAGTAGATGGGAGATGGAAGTTGACAGGAGTCAAACCGATAAAAAAATAATGGATTTTTGTTGAAATTTAAACGAAAAAAAATATCCCAACCCTGCACTATTTACTTACTTACTTTACTAACAAACTAATACGAAATTGAATCTACTTAGATAGCAGGCTTGGGATAATGTAGCAGGGACAATAAGCTGAAATGAAAAGGGAAAAACACTCATTGTCACCTGCTGCTGGCTTACATTTACTTAGAATTTAAGGAGCGATGAATTTCCTTAACAATTAAGATTTCTTACAAGTATTAGTGTTCGGTTCTTAAATTAATGTAACTACAATTCAAAGCTTTTTTTGAAATAAAATTTTACTTTTTATTAAGTGCAAGGAAGTCAGTGGTTTATCTCTTGTTTTGAAAAAGTAATTTATTTTTAATTTGAGGTTGGTTCCTATTTTTTTTCGTAAGAATTTTAGTTTTTAACTAAAAGACATTATTCTTACTATCTCAATTAAAAAGTACGAATGAACATTCAAAGCACTATAAAATTAAACAACAGAACACACATGCCTGCTTTTGGGCTTGGCGTATACCTTATAAAGAATGGAAGTGAGTGTGTTCACTCTTGTAATGCAGCCATTCGAAACGGTTATCGATTGTTTGACACCGCTGCGTTATACGAAAATGAAGAAGGCGTTGGAGAAAGTATACGAGAGTCTGGGTTAGAACGGGAGGAGTTTTTTGTGACGACCAAATTATGGAATACAGACCACGGCTACGACAATACATTACGCGCGTTTGATAAAAGTATGGAGCGTTTGGGCTTGGATTATGTGGATCTTTATCTTGTACATTATCCAGTAGAGGGGAAACGGATGGATACTTGGAAGGCAATGGAGGAAATCTCGAAAGATGAACGGTGCAAAGCGGTTGGGGTGAGTAATTACATGTCGTGGCATTTGCAGGAGTTACTGGATAATAGTTCAGTAGCACCGAGTGTAAACCAAATCGAGCTTCATCCTTATTGCTATGGTGGAGAACGTTTGAATACAATAGAGTTGTGCCGAAAAAACAACATCGCAGTACAGTGTTATTCTCCACTTGTAAGAGCAACTAAGTTTGACGATCCAAACCTTATGGACGTGGCAGGCAAATATGGCAAAACAGGTGCTCAGCTCCTAGTAAGATGGGCGCTTCAGCATGGTTTTTCTGTGATTCCTAAGTCAAACAATCCAGGTCGGATTAGTGAAAACTGTGGGGTGTATGATTTTGAGATCAGTGCTACAGATATGACAGCGCTAGATGCACTTTACTCTGATGAAATCGTTTGTTGGGATCCAACTAAGACACCATAGACAACGAATTGAAATTGGGGATTTGTATGATAAATATACTTCCTCCATCAGGGTTTGATTCAATGCTAATATCACCGGAATTCCGTTTGACAATGTTTAGAACTGTAGAGAGACCAATACCCGAACCATCTGAGTTACCATCGGTATCTAACCGTTCGAAAATGTTAAAAATCCGCTCTTTATCTTTTTCTTCAATTCCTACGCCATTATCCTTGAATTTGAAGATCCAATTCCTGTTTTTTTGCGAAGTATTTATTT
Source organism: uncultured Saprospiraceae bacterium (assembly GCA_937959115.1). GTDB lineage: Bacteria > Bacteroidota > Bacteroidia > Chitinophagales > Saprospiraceae > JAHDHB01. The sequence continues at coordinate 184,435 of CALGAW010000027.1, read as the reverse complement.
CTATGATCGGGTTTTCATTGGGTCTCCTGAACTTAAGTCCATTGGAAATTAAATTTTGAAATAGCTGTAAAATTTCAGACCGGTAGCCTAAAATTGAAGGTAGATTGTCAAACGTTACAGTGCCTTTTGTTTCTTTTATCTGAGCATTAAGGTTTTTGAGTACTTGCTGCGCAATTTGGTTGCAATCTATTAATTCCAAAGGGTTGTTTGCTTTGTTTTCTGCAAATCTCAGGACGGAATTGACAAAAGCGATCATCTCTTTACAGGAGGAATTAATAATTTCAATAAACTCATTGCACCGATCTGAAATGTCGTCTCCAAGTTCTCGTTTGAGAAGTCCAGCAAAGCTGTTGACTGTTCTGATGGGTTGTTTGAGGTCGTGAGACACGATATGAGCAAACTGTTTTAACTCTTGATTGTTTTTATCAAGCTGTTCATTTTTATCTTGCAGTAAGACTTGTTCTTTTTCTTTTTCGTGGATGTCAAACAAAAACTGAATGCTTTTATTGGATTGACTTACAACTTTCTTGTTTATTTCTTCATTTAATTTAAGATACGCTTTAAAGGTTGCCTTTAATTCTTGTTGTCTACCTAATTCTATTAGTATTTTAATTTTAGAGCATAAATTGTTTAATATCAGTTTTTTATCAACATTGAGGTGTTGTGCAACAGCTAGGGATTCATTGACTAGAATCCGTCCCTTAGTATATTGATTATTTTTTAAAGCAATTCTTGCAAGAAAATCTAAACTGCCAGCGTAGTAAATGTCAAGGTTCTTTTCTTTAGAAAATTGCCTAGTTTGAATAAAATATTTTTCCGCTTCTTTTAGTTGATTGGTTTTAAAATATAACTCCCCTAAATTCTTTATCGTTACACAATATAAATCATTCGATAGGTTTTGATTTTCCAGATTTGTTAAGAACAAGGATAATGCTTTATCATACTGCCCATCTTCTAAATAACAATGCCCTAAATTGTTCAATACTTTTATTAATTCGAATTGATCATTACCCTGTTCTAAATATTTAAGTGTTAATAAGTTATAATAGATGCGTTTGTCCAAATTGCCAAGGTAACCATAGATTATGGCCATATATCGCCAACATGTTGCAAGCAAACTAGTATTGCCTTGCGTTTTTAGATAGGATTCTGCTTGTAAATTTTTTGCCAATGCTTCTTGGTAGGCTCCATTTTTGATTAGGATTTTTGAAAGTTCGATTCTTACTATAGCAAGCATGTCGAGGTTTGGAGTCTCAATTGCTGCTGTCTCTTGTTTCGTCAGTTTATGGTATTTATTGACGAGACTATCCTTTTCCTTTGAGATAATATTATTTTGCATTTGGAACCTTCTTCAGAGTTACACTAGTACTGTACGTAATTTTAAGAGGTTTGTTTATGAATGGTTTTACTAAATTTTGAGTAAATCGACTAACTTTGCCAAAAAAAATAGAATATGCCTAAGTGGTTAACTGGTCATGTAATAGATATAATGGAGGAAAGTCCTACGACCAAGCGGTTTTGGATCGAAGTTGATAATGTAGAGCATTTTGCATTTAAAGCAGGGCAATTTATTACATTAGACTTGCCCATTCATGAAAAACGACATAAGCGGTGGCGGAGCTATTCAATTGCCAATCCACCTAAAGGGTACAATATAATTGAACTATGCATCTCCTACTTTAAAGGTGGCCTTGCTTCAGAATATTTTTTTAAGGAATTAAAGCTTGGAGAAAAAATCACTTTCAAAGGACCTGACGGAGTCTTCTGTATTCCGCAGCAGCCCCCATCCTCATTGATCATGGTGTGCACAGGAACAGGAGTCGTCCCATTTAGAAGTATGATCAAAGACATCCTTAGCCGGCCAATGCAACCAGACTTGATTCACCTGATTTTTGGTACTCGTGTCAAAGAAAATATTCTCTATCTGAAAGAGTTTATTAGTTTGCAAGAAAAACATAAGAATTTCAGATACACCGTGACATTATCCAAGGAGGAAAACTGGGAAGGCTGGAATGGTCATGTACACCAAATCTATGAAAAAGAATACAAGTTTTCGCCCGCCACCAACTACTACCTATGCGGCTGGAAAGCTATGATTGACGAGGCGCAAGTTCGATTGGCGGCAATGGGTGTTCCCAAGGAAAATATTAAATTGGAATTGTACGGGTAAAGGGAAATGAATTAGGATTTATATGATTTTAAAATGATATTTCTTTACAAAAAGTAAAAATCCCCTTCATCTTTAGCATCCTATCCTCTTTAAAACAATCATAATCAATCAATTTTAATTGAATAAATAGTTTGCTTTGACTTCGGTAATAAATCCTGTTATCTTTGCGCAGTGAATAATATGCTGAGGCTGTTGGAATGTTATAGAGATGATACCCGAACAGCACAAATACTGGAACACTTCGATACAGAAACACCAAGTCGATTATTTCTTCCTGGAATGATTGGTGCGCAGGCTTGCTTTGTCCTTGCCGGAACGTATCTCAATGATAATCGAAACATGATGCTCGTTGCTTCTGATAAGGAAGAAGCCGCTTATCTGCAGAATAACTTGAGTGGTTTGCTCGAGTCTAAAACGATATTGTTCTTCCCTGATAGTTTCAAAAGTCCGGTTGCATTCGAAGAAATAAATAAGAATAATGTACTGATGCGAGCGGAGACAGTGAATAAGCTGATCAGTCATAAATCTGGGAATATCATTGTGACTTATCCTGAGGCATTATTTGAAAAAGTCGTAGCTCCTAAAGTATTAAAAAAGAGCAAGATCGAAGTCACACTAAATGAGAAGCTTGATGTTGATTTCCTAACGGAAATGTTGGCTGAACATCATTTTGAACGAGTGGATTTTGTGTATGAACCAGGACAGTTTTCCATTCGTGGTGGCATTGTAGATGTATTTTCGTTCGGTAATGATCAACCCTATCGAATTGAATTGTTTGATGATGAAGTAGAGAGTATCCGAACGTTTGATATTTCGGATCAATTGTCAATCAAGAATATTGCAAAAGTGGTGATTATACCAAATATACAATCTCATTTTGACAAGAGTGAAAAGCGTCCTTTACCTGCAATATTGCCTCCAGACACGATTGTTTGGATGCTTGATGTTCAAGGATTGATTGATCGATTGCAGACTTGTTTTGAAAAGGCAACAGAATTAGCAGACCAATTAGATACCTTGAAGTTGGATGAGAATGAGAATGAATTTTTAAATGATCGGGCGTTTATTCTTCCAAAGGATATTGTATCAAATTTACTTGAGTTTACTACGATTGAACTAGGACAACGATCTTATTTTAAACAAAGTAAGACTCAAATCCCTTACAATACTTCACCACAGCCTTCTTTTAATAAGAATTTTGATTTATTGATTGAATCGCTTCAAAAGAACACTTCTGGCCAATTTGAGAATTATATTTTTAGTGGAAACAAACGCCAATTCAATCGGTTTTATGCCATTTTTGAGGATCTAAAAGCAGAGGTTAAATTTCATCCGATACCGATTGCCATTAATGAAGGCTTCCTTGACAATGACCTAAAGTTAGCCTGTTTTACTGATCATCAGATTTTTGAACGGTATCATAAATTCAAAATCAGAAAAGGCTACGACAAGGGCAAGGCGCTCAACATGAAATTGCTAAGAGAACTGCAGCCAGGAGACTTCATCACGCACATGGATCACGGCATAGGCAGATATTCTGGCCTGGAGAAGCTCAACATCAATGGCCATATTCAGGAGTCAGTACGTATCTTTTATCGAGATAATGATCTTCTGTATATCAGTATCAACTCCCTACATAAAATATCAAAGTACGTAGGCAAGGAGGGCAAACCGCCCAAGCTATCAAAACTAGGGTCGGATACGTGGTCTAACCTAAAACGGCGCACCAAGAAAAAAGTAAAAGACATTGCGGAAGAACTGATAAAACTGTACGCACAACGCCGCGCCTCCAAAGGACACGCCTTCCCAGAAGACGGCTACATGCAAAATGAGTTAGAAGCAAGCTTCATCTACGAAGACACGCCCGATCAGGAAAAAGCAACCGCCGATGTAAAGCGCGATATGCAACGTGATTTCCCAATGGATCGCCTCATCTGCGGAGATGTAGGATTCGGGAAAACAGAAATCGCGATACGAGCCGCCTTCAAGGCTGTAGTTGATGGAAAACAGGTCGCGATTTTAGTGCCAACCACCATTCTTGCGCTGCAACATTATCATACCTTCAAGGATCGGCTAGACCAGTTCGGAGTAAGTGTAGACTACATCAATCGGTTTAGAACAGCAAAGCAGAAACGGGATATCATAGAACGACTAAAGGAAGGAAAACTGGATCTTGTTATTGGTACACACGCCATTCTCAACAAAAAAATGGGCTTCAAGGACCTTGGCTTGCTAGTGATCGATGAAGAACAAAAATTTGGGGTGGCTGCTAAGGAGAAACTCAGAAACCTGAAGGTAAATGTAGATACGCTCACGCTTACAGCAACACCGATACCACGAACACTTCAGTTTTCACTTATGGCAGCACGTGACTTGTCAGTTATCAACACACCACCTCCTAATCGACAACCGATAAATACCGAAGCGAGAACGTTCAATCCTGATGTAATCAAAGAGGCGATTTACTATGAGATCTACCGTGCTGGACAAGTCTTTTTTGTACATAATCGAGTAAAAGATCTACCAACCATCACCCATATGCTGCGTAAAATGTGTCCTGACATCGATATTGCAATGGCACACGGACAAATGGAAGCCAAGGAGCTAGAATCTACCCTTATTGACTTTATTGATGGGAAGTATGATTTGCTGTGCAGCACAAATATCATTGAAACTGGCCTTGACATCCCAAATGCCAATACGATCATTATCAATAATGCTCACCACTTTGGGTTGAGTGACTTACATCAGTTGAGGGGACGAGTTGGCAGATCGAATAAAAAGGCATTTTGTTACTTGTTTTCCCCACCGCCCAGCACGTTGACTGATGATGCACGTAAGCGTCTGAAGACGATACTGGAATTCAGTGATTTGGGTAGTGGATTTAACATTGCGATGCGTGATCTTGATATCCGTGGTGCTGGAAATCTCCTAGGAGGTGAACAAAGCGGTTTTATTACTGATATCGGATACGAGACGTACCAGAAAATACTAGATGAGGCGATACAGGAATTGAAGGAAACTCAGTTCAAAGATCTGTTTAAGGAAGACATGGAACGGGAGAAAAAGTATGTACGAGATGTGCAACTAGAAACGGATCTCGAAATGCTGATTCCTGATGAATATATCATGAATTTCCAAGAGCGACTTAATCTATATCAAGAGCTAGATCGCCTAAAAACGGAAGAAGAGTTGACTAAGTTCTCTAAGCAGCTTTCGGATCGATTTGGTAAGATTCCTTGGCAGGTGAAGGAGCTATTTGAGGCGTTACGGCTGCGCTGGTTATGCAAGGAGCTAGGCTTTGAGCGCTTGATTCTGAAGAGCAAGAAGCTACGGTGCTATTTTATTAGTAATGAGAGTTCGCCTTACTTTGAGTCGGATCTCTTTCAGCGAATTTTGCAGTATGTTCCGACGCGTGGGGACCGTCACCTGAGTTTCAAGAAATCGAATACTCATTTTATATTGATAAGGGACGATGTCACTACACTCAAATTTGCGATTAAGGTGTTAACTGATTTGAAGAAAGCCTGTATGCCTGAAAAATAATCAATGACTTAAATAGAAATTCTTCATTAAATACAATCGTATAACATTGTCCTAATTCTGACGTATAATCTAATAGGATGAATAAGTTGATGAAATGATTTATGAATGTAAAATTGTTTACTTAATTTCGTTTAACAATTTGTATTAAAAATAAAAGAAACTACCATTGAGAAATACAGATGTATTGGTTATTGGAGCTGGAATTGCCGGACTCACCCTTGCCATAAAAATAGCTGAACAGCGACCAGACTTAAAGATCCTAGTGCTCACCAAAACAAACAGAGGGGAGAGCAACACCAGATATGCGCAAGGTGGCGTCGCGGCCGTTTGGAACCCAGAAACCGACAACCACGAAAAACACATCGCCGATACCCTAGACGCAGGAGACGGCCTTTGTGATGAAGAAATTGTAGAAATCGTTGTAAAAGAAGGACCGACAAGAGTAAAAGAGTTCATTGATTGGGGAACTCGGTTCGATAAAAATAAAGAAGGAGAATACGACCTTGGTATGGAAGGCGGTCACTCAGAATACCGCATCCTACACTACAAAGACTTAACAGGCTGGGAGATTCAACGAGCATTAATAGAAAAAGCTGCAACCTTTAGCAACATCAGCATTGAGGAGCATTACTTTGCCGTGGACCTGATCACCCAACATCAACTAGGAAGAGTGGTCACTCGAGTGTCTTCAAATATAGAATGCTATGGTGCTTATGCGCTTGATCTAGAAACCAAAACCATCGAAACACTGAATGCAAGAATGACAGTGGTCGCAACTGGTGGCGCTGGGCAGATCTATCGAAATACGACAAATCCCGTAATCGCAACTGGTGATGGCATCGCAATGGTGTATCGGGCAAAGGGAAGGCTGGAAAACATGGAGTTTGTACAGTTTCACCCAACAGCACTATACAATCCCGCAGGTGAAAACCCTGATTTTCTGGTGTCGGAAGCCGTGCGCGGATATGGCGCCATTCTGAAAACTGCTGAGAAGAAAGAGTTTATGGAAAAATACGATGAACGAAAGTCCTTGGCTCCAAGAGATATCGTAGCACGTGCCATTGATAACGAGATGAAAAGTCGAGGGGTAGATTTCATGCACCTTGATTGCCAACATCTCGATAAAGAAGGGTTTGTCAAGCATTTTCCAACGATTTATGACAAATGTATCTCCTTGGGTATCGACCCGTTTAAACAGATGATCCCTGTCGTTCCTGCGGCACATTATGTATGTGGTGGGATTAAGACAGACCCAATTGGCCGATCGTCAATTAATCGACTGTATGCTTGTGGCGAGTGTACCAGCTCTGGATTGCACGGTGCCAACCGTTTGGCGTCTAACTCTTTACTAGAAGCTATGGTGTTTGCACATCGCATTGCAGATGATGTCCTATTAACGATTGATAAACATGACTTTGTAGAAGGATTGCCTGAGTGGAATACAAAAAGCACGACAGATCCCAAGGAAATGGTATTGATTACACAAAGTATTAAGGAACTGAAGGAGATCATGAGTAGTTATGTCGGTATTGTTCGTTCAAATGTTCGTTTAAAACGAGCAAGAAAACGCTTAGATCTTTTATTTAGAGAAACGGAACAATTGTATACAACAACTACCTTATCTCCACAGCTTTGCGAATTGAGAAATATGATTTCAATTGCCTACTTAGTCACTGCTGCTGCAGCCATGCGTAAAGAAAGTCGCGGCCTACACTATACAACTGACTATCCAGAGCAAAATGATTATATCGAGACAATGATAATGTAACTATGAATCAACTGAAGAAAGCTACTCTCCTACTTTTCTTTATCGTTCTTATTTTTGGTTCCTCCTTTGCACAAGCTGTTTTAACTGGTTCACTTACAGATAAAACATCAGGTGAAACACTCATTGGTGTAAATATAATTCTCAATGAATCTAATGGCACTATAACTGATGTTGATGGAAATTATTCCATTAAACTGGAAAAAGGTGAACACCAGTTAACGTTTACCTATACTGGTTATGAAAAGCAAAAAACTACCATTACTTCTGACGGATTTACGACTCAAATACTTGATATCCAGCTCGAATCTTCCAATTCTGTATTAGACATTGTTGTCGTAAGTGGTAGCCGGTTTGAACGGAAAATCACAGAAGAGACCGTTACAATTGATGTCATTACTCCAGAAATATTGGAACGGAACAACAACACAGATCTATCGCAAGCTGTTAAGCGAATTCCTGGGGTTGAAGTTATTGATGGACAGGCAAACATAAGAAGCGGAAGTGGATATGCCTATGGAGCAGGCAGCCGAGTAGCAATATTAGTGGATGATCAGCCATTGCTAGCCGCTGAGATCGGGGATATTAAATGGAATTTTATTCCGTTGGAAAATGCTGGTCAAATTGAAGTAATCAAAGGAGCCGCTTCTGTGCTATATGGGTCCTCAGCCTTAAATGGTGTGATCCATGTGAAAAGCGCTTGGCCAACTGCAAAACCGTACACTGCAATCACGACTTATGCAGGCATTTCAGACAACCCTAAAACCGATTCAATCATTTGGTGGTCGGGATTACAAGAGCAACCGTTTCAAGCAGGCACCTCCATTGCTCATCGCCAAAAGTTGAAAGAGAATATCGATCTCGTCCTCGGTAGTAATGCGCATTACAGCCGTAGTTACTTAAAAGGTGCAGGAGAAATGCGTTTTCGATTGAATCTAAACACAAGAGTCAAAGCCACGGATAAAATCACGTACGGTTTGAATACAACCACCATGTACCACGAAATTGGAAATTACTTCCTATGGCTCAATGGTGGAGACAGTGCCTTAATCCATATAAACCCAACCTATAAAACAGACGACTACCTTTCTGTTGCCATTGATCCTTGGGTTTCCATCTATGATATTTCAGGCAATAAGCATACGATTAAAGGTCGCTACTTTGATATACTTAAGTATCGTGGGAAGTACGCTCCAAAGTCAAGAGCAATTGTTGGGAGTCTTGATTATCAGTTTCAACGAGAATTTAATAATGGTTGGTCTATAAATATGGGAGGAATGGGCCAGACAATGCGCGTGACGAGCTCCTTGTTTGAATCGGATACCTTAGACAAGTTTACGCCTTTCTTAGGTTCTGGAGCAGCCCTCTACAGTCAAATAGAAAAGCGCTTACTTGACAAGCTAACCATGCTGGGAGGGATTCGTTGGGAAACATTCTATATACAAGGAGATATTACAGCAACGTTACCCGTTTTGAGAGGTGGATTGAACTACGAATTATCAAAAAGCTTGTTCTTAAGAGGTTCTTTTGGTCAGGGCTATCGGATTCCTAGTTTCGCAGAGCGGTTTAGTGATGAAAGTCTAGGGACGGGCGTGCGCGTCTTGCCTAATCCATCCCTAAAACCAGAAACAGGCTGGAGTGCAGAGTTAGGGCTTAAAAAGTCGCTGAATTTTTCTAAGTGGAAAGGCTATGTTGATATTGCAGGATTTTGGATGCAGTATGAGAATATGACTGAGTTCTATTTTGATTACCATAAGCCAGACTCCGTTGCAGTAAGCATTGAGTCTCTTTTCCAGTATTTAGGCTTTAAGTCTGTGAACATCTCTGAAGCACGGATTGCGGGGGTCGAGCTAGGAACGTTTGGAGAAGGAATCATTGGTAATACACCTGTCCGATTGTGGGGTGGCTACACGTATGCCTTCCCTGGTGATCTGAGTGCTGATTCTACGCAGCGGAATGTTGGTGTCTATATGGGCAATTTTATCAATGGATTTGGTCCAATTGATTCTACCTTATCCAGTAAAATATTAAAGTATCGAAGTCTACATACTGCTCGCCTATATACGGAAATCGATATAAAGAACTTAACGCTTGGTGCTGATATTACCTACAACAGTTTTGTTCACAACATCGACCCAATACTAGAAGGCACAGACCCATATTCTGGTTTGGTTAATGGTCAGGCACCAGGTATTGCTGACATTTCAAAATTCCGTGACGTCCACCGCAGTGGGGACTATATTCTGGGTGCTCGTGTGGCGTATCGGATACAGGAAAAACACTGGGTTGAATGCTCTGTAACTAATTTGCTAAATCGGGAGTATTTTTTGAGAGCGGGGAAGATCGCAGCTCCTAGGGCATTTAATCTTAGGTACCGAGTTAAATTTTAGTCGTTGTTAAAATTATTCCAACCACATTGATTTCAAACCAAGTCTCGAATAATCCGCTCTACCAATTCCGCAAGCGATTCCTTGATCTCCGAACTGTGTACCACCAACCGCCGAAGGCCTAGTTGCAGCAACTCCGCTTCCCGATCTTCGCAATGTACCTGTGCCCATTCCATTGAATCTTCACCGACATCAATGATCAGCCTACGCGCAGGGCAAAAGATATCAGCAATCAGCCCACCGATTGGCACTTGACGCATAAACAGTTCGCGCTCTCCAGCAGAAGCGCACAATGACTTCCACAATTCATATTCCGGCAAAGCAGTACAAGCTCTTAGTTTCTGAGCAATAAGCTCTATGTTTCTGTTAATTGCATTCATGATAATAATGTTTATTCTGTTAATGATTAATGGTTATTGACCATCATTTTTTGCTAGTTCAATAGTTGCTTTACGCGCCAATCTTGATAATTCCAAGAAAGCACAGAGTAAGAAGATTGCATGCGGAGAAATCGACGTTGCTTATTCATGAGTGTCCTGTCTATCCATTGTTCGCGATTCGGAGCACGTTCTAACATCAGATCCCAGTTTTCCACTAGCACACCAAGGTTTTTGTCAGATAGTTTGGCAATGAGGTAATTCACATCCAACTGTTTATTAGAGTTTACTGACAAATTGTACCGAGTCATTAGCACGTCCCAATTAAACAAGGAGAGGAAGATTAGCATTCCGTATACTGCCCAAGCATTGCGATCCAACAAAAAGAAAATAGACTTCCGATCTCTAATTTTTACCCACATCAGCAATAAGCCAATCACAGTCAATACTAGAAACACAAGTACTCCAATACGCTTAGAAGCCAAGCCATATTCTTTGATGTAATGAAAATTTCGAATCCCAACTGAAGTAGCCAACACAGTATTCTGTATTATCCAGATCAGTGCAGCGTATTTCAACGGTTTTATACCATTCAGAAAATTAATATTCCCTCGGAAATAGTACAGTAAAACCGCCATTGCGAAAAAAATACTAAGGATCAAAATATACGTCCCTTCATGCACAAACCTAGATAGAGCACTTGCGCTCATCGGTTCAAAACTAAACCAGACATAAACGATATCAGTCAAATTCACTAGAAATAACAATGCGTTTAATGCAATCATCATAATGAATCCAACCTTATATTCTGCACGAAGGGCTAGCATTTTAAACCGAGCATAGCCAAAGTAATTCACCCTTTTGCGCTTCAATTGGTCACCAAACGCAGCTTGATGCTTGGCAAATCGGTCTTTCACTGGTTTCAGAAGTAAGGCACCAACCACAAATACACTAAGCAAAAAGAACATGACCTGATCAAACGAAATCCAGTTCATCCCATCAGAGGAACCAAAAATCATTGAGACATAGTCCACCACCAAATCCGCAAACTTATCATTCGCAATGCTGTATAAGATTAGGAAACCCCCAAAGACAAATGTTGGGATGACACCATAATTCATATAATTTCTGAACACACTAGGCGCTGTTTTGCTGACTGTTTCATTGCGGAACAGACCACTCAAGAGTTGAGCCGGTGTACTTAGAATTTGCCTAAGCGTAGCAAGTAGCGAAAACCCAATAAACTTCAAGTCTTCCCGATGAAAGAATCCTGCCATCGTAAAGCTACTCAACACTAAAACCGTCTTACTAAGCGCGGAGTTGACAACCACCACCATCACCACAGCAACTAACGTTCCTATGATTGTTGCAATCAAAGGATAATTATAGACTCCCTTGTATTTCCTTGCCAAAGCTCCAATAATCACGAGCGTAAAGATCAAGGCATTCAGTCCCATTTTTTCACTCCAGAACAACCCATTAAACAATAGGATGCTACTAGGAATGATGAATTTATCAATTTTTAAATGTTTCATTTTCAATACTTTTTATAGTTCTGTTTTGGGGTTACAGAGAGGAATGAAGATTCGTTATTCGACATTCAATTTCCTTTTATTAGGCTGCTTGAACAGTCTCACTAAACAAAGGCGTACCTTTCATAAGTTCACTGCGCACCTTTCTCGTTTCTTTCGTCAAGTAAGTTCCAAGGTTTACAGCGTTCAGGTTTCGGAATTGCTTGCCTCGTTTATAGTCTTTTGCAAACAGCCAAATCAACTCAGGGAAACTACCAACACCAAGGAGCATTGTGCCAACGCTTACCCAGCTACGCTTGCCATTGCCATGGAGGAAATACTGTAATCTGATTTCGCCCAATCCGGTCATCGGATAGTTAAACAGGATGTGTTCTGCGTCGTGTGATTCGAATTTCGGTATCAGCTTAAAGCCTGATTTGTCAAGTTTTTTGGCGATGTCTCTTCCCAGCGTGCCTTCAGGAAACGTTCGCTGTTGCTCAAGGGTAAATGGCCAATTTGTTTCGGGGCTGATGTACTTGAAAATCGGCACGGTAAGCCCAATGAGAATGCCTGTTAACCAAGATTTTAGACGTAGAATTAAAATGTATAGGCGTAGTATCCTATACCGACGAATGATCGGTAGCAACTTCATGATTTAGATTTTAAATTTGTAAAGGGATGCCCAAACACTAGATTCATCCCTTGTTTTGTTAATTATTAATAAGAAAAGAAAAACGCACTTCCTCCTCGAAATGCCCTGATGAGTGAATCCCAATCCTGACCACCGACTAGGACAAGCGTGCTTAGTAATACAGCACATCCTACTACAAAAGTGACATAGCCTTTTGTCCGCTCACTCATTCGAAAGGTTGATTTCAAAATGCTTGCTGGAACTAGGAATCTGTCCGTTTTTTCGTTGATCAAACTTTTTACCACAACCAACTCTCGAAGCAGATAAAACATAGCAGGAAATGGAGCTAGTAGCGCAAATCCAAATATTGGTAGCATTGCAATGCCCATTAGCGTCATTTCGGAGCAAAAGTGAAGACCATAACCTAGATATAGGATTGATCCGAACACCAAACTACATTCCACAATGCCTAGATTCTTTATTGATAATGCTTGACCACCAAATTTCATCGTCCAATAAGCAATAAATGGAATTGCACTAAAAGCAAGCAATGTCAAGCTGTGATCTATAGAAAAAGGTGTAATTTCTTTTTGAAAGACATAGATAAAAATTGAACCCAGTACAGGACAGATTCCATTGTACAATATTTCAGGATAACTTTTCCCTTTTGAGTAGGAAGGCGCATCCTTACCTCTTTCCAAACAATCAAGAATATCAGTAGGACTATTCGTTCTTGGCATCATTGAATACCCTTTGAAAAATGAGAATAATCCCTTGGCAGCCTTGTACAACGGCATTAGGATTAAAAAAATGTAGCACACTAAATTGATAAGAACAAAACTCATTTTAATTGTTTTAAAAGTACTTTGATTTTCAAAGTAAATGGATAAAAAAATAGAATTTAAAATCGGAATACACGCAACAATTTGTAAAAGTTCTGTGTATTAGTCATTAACAATCAATTACCTTTTTTTCAAGAATTTCTCAAGGATATCCAAGTGTTCAGTGAAGGCTTTCCTTCCAAGAACGGTGGTAGAATAAGAGGTTTGTGGTTTTTTGCCAACAAACTCCTTAGTCACTAGGATGTACTCTGCTTTTTCAAGCGCTTTAATGTGGCTGGCAAGGTTTCCATCCGTCACTCCAAGTGTGTCTTTTAGGTCGCGAAACGTTACTTTATCGTTGACCATCAGAATGGACATAATGCCAAGCCTTAACCGGTTATCAAATACCTTATTTAAATTGGTGATGATATGTTTCATCGTTCGTATTTCCAGTACATCTTAATGCCGTAAATAATATGGAGTATCCCAAAGCCTATTGACCAAAATAACAATCCGTAGCCACTAAACCAAGTAGCGAGCAGGCCTAATAAAACTTCAGCATACCCAAGTGTCCTCAAATCATCAAGTGTATATTTACTAGCATTAATCAATGTCAATCCATAAAACAGTAACGTGGCTGGTGCAATCAAGTATACCAGATTATGCTTTAAGAGTAAAATCAAGCAAAAGAGACCACCTGCTCCTAGCGGCACAATAATGTTCCAAGCCAAACGCTTAGCGCTAGCGTCAAATAGGGGATAACCACCTTTTGTTGCTTTGCGTTTTGTAAAGTACAATCCGCTAAGTGTTGCCAATATCATGACAATTGCACCAGTAACCAATAGAAACGTGTCATACTCCATCCCCCATTTCTTGCCTCCACTCAATTGCATATGTCTCATCTCCTGGTAAGAAGCAGGATCAAGCGGACTCACTCCTAAATAGGTGAACACTGCTCCTGCCCCTAGCAAGGCAAATGTCCCAGCCGCAACTCCTGATAAGCCACTAAGGGAAAGAAATCGTGTAGACCGCTCCATGAGAGATCTGATTTCTTGTAATGTTTCTAGATGTTGTTCTTGTTTATTCATGTTACTTGTTAAAAGCACTTTGCATTTCAAAGTACGGTATTAATTTTCACTTATGCAAGTGCATGGGGAGATTTTTTTCATAATCATAAATAGTACTCAAACAAAATGGAATTTGGTTTATCATAAATATAAACAAGCGGAATTGTTCTTGAATTTTTCACAAAAGTTCATCAATTCTATTGATATACAGAACTCTATGTTTGTTGATTAATGAAATAGAAAATAAAAAAATTAGCAGATTTTAAATCAAATTTAAATATCTTTCCCTCAAAGTAGGTGCTAAAATTTATTATCGTACTCCTGAAAGCGTTGAAAGAAAAAACGAATTAAAATGGAAACTGTATTCTGAATATGTTTATTTATTACGGGACTAATTCTAAAATTAAATTTTCATTTTGTCCCCTAACCATAAATCAGCATCGTTATAAGGTTGAAATCAATTTTTAACTAAATAAAAATATCATGAAAAAATTTATTGCCCTTTATCTCAACACTTCTGGTGTACATCAAGAACAACCTAATCTGACTGCTGAACAAAAAGAACAGATGCTAGCTCCCTGGGGCGTTTGGGCAGCAAAATGCGGGGATCGACTAGTTGAAATGGGATCTCCCTTAGGACCAGCTACATCTAGTGGCAATGGTGAATCTTGGTCTCCAAGTAGCAACTTTGTTACTGGATATTCTATCGTATCCGCTGATAATCTAACTGAAGCTCAGGAAATGTTTAAAGGACACCCCATTTATTCTTACCCTGATCATGCAGTGGAAATAAGTGAATGTGTTCCTATGTAATTGTATTTAAATCTTTTTAAACCTATTTTTCACCCCTATTTTGCAGTGGTTTTGACTCAAGTCAAGAATACTTATTGATCAAATCACTACAAAAAGCGGGATCAATTAAAAAAATAAAAAATGACACCTAATTTTATTGTAATTCTTGCCGCAGCATTAATCCCTTTTGTCTTTGCCTATATTTGGTTTCATAAAAGTGTATTTGGTGGAGACAAGTGGGCTAAAATGGCTGATATGTCTGCAGAAAAAGCGGCTTCACCTGTTAAGCCTCTGATGCTTTTTCTCAGTTTATTCCTAAATGCCTTAATCTCATTTGGAATATACAACTTCACCATTCATGAGTCTGGAGTCTTCGGCATGTTAGGTGGTGATGCCGAATTGATGAAAACTGGAACGGCAGCTGCCTTCCTAGCAGAATACGGCGGCCTATATCATACAGCTCAACACGGTTTAGCACATGGATTCGCAGCTACATTAATGTTTGTACTACCCGTCTTAGGTTACGTCGTAATCTTTGAAAAGAAGTCCGCTAAATATTTCTGGGTGTACCTTGGTTATTGGTATATATCCCTCACCTTAATGTCCGTAGTGATTTCGTTGTGGGGAGCCACACCAGTTTAACTTGAATTATTAAGGCCGTTCAAAAGATCCTTGGAATAACAAAAGAGACTGCTAAACATACAAGCAGTCTCTTTTACAAATCGAGCTCTTTCACTCATTACTAGAGTATGGATATTGGATGAATTAAACAGTTAGAATTTCGAATTAATTATCCTATTTTATCAATGTAATGTCATTTGTATATTCAATAACAGTTCCGTCAATAAACTCAACTACAGCAAAGAAAATATAAACTCCGCTTTGAGTTTTCTTGCCCTTAAATCTTCCATCCCAACCAAATTCAGGATCATTCGGCGAGAAGTTGTTTGCTCTGTGTACTTCTTCACCCCAACGATCAAAAATGTTGAAGGATCTAACAACTGCCACATCTGGCCCACCAAATGGCAATAGAATATCGTTGATTCCATCTCCGTTTGGAGAAAAGGCATTCGGCACAAAGAAATTTCTTTCCTTATTCACAAGTACAGTGATCGAAGCCGTTCCGTCACAACCATTCAACGTATCAATCACAGTCAACAAGTATTCTGTATCATCAACCGGCTGTGCTACAGGCTCAGGACAGTCATTGCAATTTAGCGTTGGAGCAGGTTCCCAAGTATAGGTGTGATTCGTGTCAATAGGTGTAACTGTATTGCTCAATTGAATACTGTCTCCTAGGACAATCTCAATGCTTGGACTATCATAAATATCAATTTCGATTGGATCATTTTCATCGACTGTTACATTATTCGTCTCTAAAACACATCCGTTTAAGTCCTGAACATAAATATCATAATTTCCAGCGGTCAGCGTTTGAAATGAGGTGTCTGGCTGGTAGTTATTACCATCGATCGAATAAACGTAAGGGGACACGCCTCCAGCAACCGAGACAACTCCAATACTACCGTTATCCTCTCCAGGACAAATTGCATCCGTAATATCGATCTGAGCCAAAAGCTGATCAGGCTGATCGAGCAATACACTAGCAGCTGCCTTACAGCCATTTTGATCCGTTACCGTAACGGAATAACTACCAGCAGAAAGATCAAATGCTGTTTGCTGCACAGCGCCATTATTCCAAGAATAGGTATAAGCAGGATTGCCTCCAGTCGGCACTACTGTAACAGATCCGGTTGTTTCACCGAAGCAATCGACATCCGTTCCTAAAATCTGTAAACTCATAACTGTTGCTGGTTCTGTAATCGCGACATTTGCGATCAGCTCACATCCAGAAATATCTGTAATCGTTACTTGATAGTTGCCAGCAGCTAAGCCGGATTCTGTATTTGTATTTGCTCCAGTAGACCACTGATATGCATAAGGAGCAGTCCCGCCTGTTACGTCAATTGTTGCACTTCCATCGTTCCCTCCATTACAAGCGACAGGTACTAGGTTTAAGTTTGCCAGCGTCAACGCACTGGGAGACCCAATAACGAAGCTGTTCATCGCAGTACAACCATTCGCATCGGTAACGATCACAGTGTGCTGTCCTGGGGCATATGAGATGGCTGTTTGCTGTGTTTCTCCATTACTCCACTGATACGTGTAAGGAGGTGTTCCACCAGCACCTTGTCCAGTAGCAGTACCATCATTGTTCCCATTACAAGAAGCATCTCCTGTGATGATCGAAACAGAAACAGGTTGTGGTTCAGAAATTCCAATACTTGAAATTGAAAGACAACCATTTGTATCTGTCACTGAAACCGTATACGTACCAGCAGCAGCATTGAACAATTGATTACTCACTTGCCCGTTGCTCCACATATAAGAATAAGGGGCAACACCACCTTGAGCAAGGACCTCGGCACTTCCATCTACCGATCCATTACAAGTAATATTATTAATTAAAGAAGTCGTTGTTGTTAAAACTGGCGGTTCAGCAATTATTGCTACTCCAGTCATCAAACAACCATTCGAATCTGTAATACTTATCACGTTTATTCCTTGTCCTAAATTAATTGCTGTAGGAGTAAACTCCCCATTATCCCATTGATAGGTATAAGGACCGACACCTCCAGTTGGTGTCGCTGTAGCAGAGCCATCAGCCAATCCAAAACAAGAGATATTGTTTACTACAGTCGTCGTTATATTGATCACAGAAGGCTCACTAATCGTAACACTTGAGGTTGCTGAACATCCATTCGCATCTGTAATGATCACGGAGTGTACACCAGCAGTTAAGGCTACTGCTGTTTGGGTTGTTTCTCCGTTATCCCAT
This sequence comes from uncultured Saprospiraceae bacterium, assembly GCA_937959115.1. Lineage (GTDB taxonomy): Bacteria > Bacteroidota > Bacteroidia > Chitinophagales > Saprospiraceae > JAHDHB01. Next base: position 166,529 of record CALGAW010000027.1, on the reverse strand, counting down.
AAGTAAGAATACGGAGAAGTACCTCCTAGCCCTGATGCGATGGCACTTCCATTGGCTTGTCCGTTGCACCCGACATTGTTTCCGAGTAGTGTAGATGCTGTTACAATCAATGGTTCTGTTATGGTTATGCTAGAAACAGATGTACATCCGTTAAAATCAGTTATCGTTACGTTGTGTGTTCCTGCGGCTAAGTTTAGTGCTGTTGGTGTTGTTTCTCCATTGTCCCATGCGTAGGAAAATCCAGGAGATCCACCAGTCTGTGTGGCTGTAGCACTACCATCTGCCATGCCATTACAAGACGTATTACTTACTAAAGAGACGGAACTACTTAAAACAGGAGGCTCGTTAATCGCTACCGTTGTTGTAGTTTCACAACCATTACTGTCTGTAATCGTTGCTGTTTGATTTCCAGCGGTTAATGCAATTGCGATGGCTGTGGTCTCACCGCTTGGCCATAGATAAGTGTATGGAGGTGTTCCGTCTACTCCATTCGCGGCACCATTTCCGTCATTCCCACCGTTACAAGAAACGTCAGAAACAAATACAGAAGTAGCTGTTAATGCAACAGGTTCTGTGATGATCACACTTGCTGTAACTGAACAACCATTGGCATCTGTAACTGAGACGGTGTGTGTACCCGCATCAAGTAATATTGCAATTGGGGAGGTCTCCCCAGAATCCCAGTTGTAGGAGTAAGGAGTTGTTCCTCCTTGAGGAGAAACGGTAGCACCACCATCTGATAATCCATTACAAGAAACATTATTGTCAACTCCTATAGAAACGTTTAGACCTGAAGGTTCTGAAATAAATAGTGCTGTTGAAGAAATACAACCATTCGCGTCTGTTACAAAAGCAATATGCCCACCTGGAGTAAGGTTACTCGCAGTTTGAGTGGTTTGGCCAGTGTCCCAAGAATAAGCATAAGGCACTGTTCCTCCCGTCGCATTGATCGTAGCATTTCCATCATTTTGACCATTACAAGAAATATTACTATTTACAGTAACAGTAGATGAGAGAACGGTAGGTTCTGTAATAACCACGCTTGCAACCACTGTGCAACTATTTGCATCAGTAACGGTCACTGTATGTGTTCCTGCATCTAAATTGTTGGTTGTTGGAACAGTTTGCCCTGAATCCCATAGATAGTTGTATGGAATTGATCCACCAGTCGCAGTAACAGTAGCGTTTCCATCATTCAAGCCATTGCAAGTAACATTGCTATTGTTTACTGTTGTAGCCATAAGAAGTGTTGGTTCTCCTATAATGACTGAATTTGTTGTTGTACAACCATTTGCGTCTGTAATGGTCACGCTATGTGTCCCAGCATTTAAGGTGTTGGCCGTTGGTCCGCTCTGGCCTGAGTCCCATAGATATGCATAAGGAATTGTACCGCCCGCACCTTGAGCTATTGCGCTTCCGTCACTATCACCATTACAAGAGGCATTGCTAATTAAGCCAGCGTTGGAGGTTAGTGTAATAGGTTCTGTGACGACCACACTAGCAACAACTGTACAACTGTTATTATCAGTTACAGTAACCATATGAGTTCCTGCATCTAAATTGCTTGCAGAAGCGCCAGTCTGACCAGAATCCCATTGATAAGAATAAGGAGTAGTTCCACCATTTACGTTAACAGTCGCTCCGCCATTGCTTTCACCGTTGCACGCTACATTGTTGTCTAAGCTTGCCGAAGCGGATAAAGCCGTAGGTTCGTTAATTAGTATTGAGCCTGTGGCTGTGCAACCGTTTGCGTCTGTTAAGGTGACGGTATGTGTGCCTGCATTTAAGTTAGTCGCAGTAGGACCGTTATGGCCCGAATCCCAAGTATAATTGTATGGGCCTACTCCTCCACCACTAGTTGCAGTAGCACTTCCATCACTGAATCCATTACAACTTACATCATTTACTAATGAAGTAGAAATTGTAGTGACAGCGGGTTCGGTAATGCTTGTACTTACTATAAGGGAGCAATTGTTTGCATCCGTTATCGTTGCAGTATGATTGCCCGCAGTAAGTGCCGTTGCTATAGCTCCAGTCTGACCGGAATCCCAAGTATAACTATAAGGGGTAGTTCCTCCTGTTGCAGTGATCGTAGCATTCCCATCACTTCCGCCATTACAAGAAACGTTATTGTTCACTGTTATTACACCAGTTAAAATAATTGGCTCTGTAATTACAACAGACCCAATCGCTGTACAATTATTTGCATCAGTTATGGTAACCATATGCGTTCCAACAGGTAAATTAGTAACACTAGGAGTTATTGCTCCATTATTCCAAGAATAAGTATAAGCTAACGTTCCACCTGCTCCGACTGCTGTTGCTGCGCCATCATTTCCTCCATTACAAAACACATTGTTATCTGCACTGATAGAAACGGTTAAACTTGTAGGTTCAGTAATAACGATTGTTCCAACGGTTACACAACCATTATCATCCGTTACAGAGACAGATTGAGTACCAGCATTTAAGTTTGTATTAATTGGACTGGTTCCCCCGTTATTCCATTGATAAGTATAAGGAGAAGTTCCTCCTGTAGCCATGACTGTTGCACCTCCATTACTTTCTCCGTTACAGGCAACATTATTATCTAAACTCAAACTAACGGTTAGAGCTGATGGTTCACTAATAGAGACTGAAGCTGTCTCAGCGCATCCATTTGCATCGGTTAGAGTAACTACATGTGTGCCAGCATCCAGATTAGTGGCCGTTTGACCATTATGACCTGAATCCCAAGCAAAACTAAATGGCGCCGTACCACCTCCTGCTGTAGCAGAAGCGCTTCCATTGCTAAGCCCATTGCAAGTAACATTGCTTATTACTGTGGTAGAAATAGACATGCTTGCTGGTTCTGTAATCATTGTATTAATCACAATAGCACAACCATTTACATCGGTAATTGTAAGATTTTGAGTGCCAGCACTCAAGCCTGTGGCGGTTACTGTTGTCTCATTACTTTGCCAGAGGTATGAGAATGGTCCTGAACCGCCCGTGACTGTAGCCGTTGCATTTCCATCATCTCCACCAAAGCAACTTACATTATTATTAACCACTATCGTTGCTGATAAATTTCCTGGTTGGCTAATGATTACACTTGCTGTCGCTGAACAATTGGTCACATCCGTTACGGTAACGGTATGCGTGCCTGCATCAAGGTTTGTTACAATAGCATCAGTCTGACCCGAGTCCCAAAGATAAGTAAACGGTGGATTTCCTCCTGCGCCTGCAGCGGTTGCGCCTCCATCTGCTCCTCCACTACAAGAAACGTCATTATCTAAGGTCGCGGTTGCGGATAACGCTGGTGGCTGAGTAATCGTTGTATTTCCAATCACCGTGCATCCATTACTGTCTGTAATTGTTACCGTGTGGGCTCCAGCTGTTAGTATTGTAGTTGATGGACTGGTCTGGCCCGAATCCCATAAAAAATTATATGGAGATGTACCTCCTGAAGGAACAGCTGTAGCTGCACCATCACTTGAACTATTACAAGAGACATTGTTGTCAATTGTTATTGTAACAGTTAGTGCTACTGGTTCTGTAATGGCTATTGAGGCAGTGGCTTCGCAGCCATTTGAGTCAGTTACTGTAACGAGGTGTGTTCCAGCATCTAAATTGTTGGCTGTAGCAACGCTCTGGCCCGAATCCCATAGGTACGTATATGGACTTGTACCGCCTTGTTGACTCGCAGTTGCACTTCCATCTGTATCTCCATTACATGAAGCATTGTTTACAAGAGTAACGCTTGCAGTGAAACTTGCTGGTTGGGATATCGATGCTGTTCCAACTGCCGAACATCCATTTGTATCAGTAATGGTAACTGTTGCACCACCTGCAGCAAGCGCTGTAGCTGTGGCGTTCGTCTCTCCATTACTCCATACATAAGCAAAAGGAGCTGTGCCTCCAACAGGTGTTGCCGTTACTGAGCCATCACTAGCCCCAAAACATCCGACATTGTTATTTACAGTGGTTGTGGCTGATACTGCTCCGGGTTCATTTATGACAACTGTTGTTATATCTGTACAGCCATTATTATCTGTTACAGTAAGAATATAGGTATTTGCGGATAAGTTTGATTGATTAAGTGCTGTACTTCCATTACTCCAAAGGTTTGTAAGAGGTGGTGTTCCGCCTGTTACAGTAACGGTTATCGTACCATCCGTAAGTCCATTACATGAAATATCTGTATGCGTCTCCGTTACAATGACTAAAGGTGGAGAGGTTACCGTCACTGAAGCTGTAGCTGTGCAGCTATTAGCGTCAGTAACAGTTACTGTATGAGGGCCACCAGTAAGCGAAGTAGCGGTAGCTGTTGTTTCGTTGTTATCCCATAAAATGGAAAGAGGAGCACTTCCTCCGTTAGCCGTTACAGAAGCGCTTCCATTTGTATCATTTGGACAACTTACCCCTGAAATCGCTGTAGTCGTGAGGGTAATTGCATTGGGCTGGGTGATGGTCACACTGCCAACTTGCACACAACCATTGCCATCTGATACAGTAACTGTGTGGGCACCAGCTCCAAGCGCTGTTGCTGTTGCTGTTGATTCGTTGTTGTCCCAAGCATAAGTAATGGGGTTTGCACCACCATTAACCGTTACGGTAGCGGATCCGTCTGCGACGCCATTACAAGAAGCCTGACTGACTACAGACGTCGTGACAGTCATGCCTGGTGGCGCAGTGATTATTACTGAGGATACTGCTGTACAGCCACTATTGTCGGTAAGCGTGACACCATGTGTACCTGCAGGTAAATTGTTATTTGTTCCAGCGGTTGAGCCGTCATCCCATTGGTAAGTATAAGGAGGCGTACCACCACCCTGTGAAACCGTTGCACTACCGTCACTTGCTCCACCACAAGAGGCATTGCTTAGGACCGTGGTTGAAAATGTGATGGCAGATGGCTCCGTAATATTTAAGGTACTTAAGGTTAAGCAACCATTAGAGTCTGTTATTGTAACACTATGATTGCCTCCTGTTAGTGTTGAATTTATTTGAGTCGTAACACCATTGTCCCAGATAAAAGTGTATGGGGGTGTTCCTCCTCCTCCATTTACTGTTGCAGAACCGTCGGTCGCTCCATTACATGTAAGGTTGACAATATTTGTTATAGATCCTGTTACAGCAGAAGGAGATGTAATTAAAACCGTAACTGTTTCTGAACATGATGCTCCTGTAATTGTAACAGTATGAGAGCCAGCGGAAAGTGTTGAGTTTGTTTGAGTGGTAACTCCGTTATCCCATAAGTAAGTATAAGGTCCACCTGTAACTGTTACAGTAGCAGAGCCATCTTGAGTATTAGAGCATGTTGTGCCGTTGTTCACTGTTCCAGTAGCATTAATTGTGCAACATTGACCTAAGCAAGCATTTATACGACTCTCAATTAATGCTTGAGGCTGAGGACCAAATCCATTATTGAAATTAATTCCAGGATTGGCCCCTAGGTGACAATAACTCATGATCGTACCACCCGCACCTGGAATAGGACCTTGTGCGCAGTTACCAGTTGAAGGATTCCCAGAAGCTGGACCACATCCGTCTATTGCGGTATTATTTCCATTCCAGAGACAATCATGTGTATGCGGTGAGCCTAGATTATGTCCTAGTTCGTGTGTAACAACTTCAACAGACCAGGAATAAGTAGGTACATTTTGATAATTTGTTTGAATCCAGCTATAAGCATAAGGGAATGGTTTGCACAACTGGTCTAAATATGCAACGCCTCCATTCGTTGGATTGCCCCGAGAAACTAAATGCCCTGTATGTGCACCAGCAGGTAAAGTAACTTTTTCAAATTCCAGTAACGCTGCAGGTGCGCTTCCTGTCGGATAGGGATCTGGAGTGTCCCAAGCTAAAATGGAATGAATTTCTACGCAGATATCATCATTATCATATAAGATTGCAATTTGAGCAAATAAACCATTAAAGAAGTTGGTTGCTCCAACTACGCCTCCTTTTTCAATGACTAAATCGTTATCCAATTCCCAATAAACCTGTACACAGCAAGTTGGATTATTGTTAGGGTTTTTTTGATTGAGTTGATCCTCGATCTTACGGGTATATTTTTTTTCAGTACTTTGATCTGCGATTTCACAAGAAAAATCAATATCAAACATAGCATCTTCTACAAAATAACCGACATGTAAGCACAGGTCAGAACCGGTTATTTTTCCGAAGTTGTATTTCCCTTCTTCATGGCTAGACATCATTCCAATTACTTCGTTCTCAAAGAAACTAAAGGAAACCATTGAGTTTTCATACCCTTCAATAACACCACCGTAAAAAATGCCTGGTTTATAGTCAAATGGTTCATCCTTTGAACTACTAGCTCTAACTTCAAAATTTTCAGAAAAGATATTCCATTCTACTAATTTCAAAGTTCTAATACCGTTTGCTGTTGGTAGATCAAACTTTAATGCCTCTGGTCGCGTTTCAAGGATTTCGTTGATTCGTTCTTGGTCAAGAAAGAAGTAGTTTGCTTTTTTCAAAACACTTCCGTCAATATCTTTATGACCATCACTGGACGCTTCCATGAATTGGATTTGTTCAAAATCTTCTTCATTTCGATGATCAATCAATTTTTGAACATTGGAGGTTTGGGCGGCCAATATTTGAGTAAATATTAGACACACGGACAATACAAGTAGCAAGTTAAATCTATTCACGGTAGGAGGACATTAAAGGTTAATTGTAAATACTATAGACTCTATAATATTGAGTAGTGGTTTTTCAAACGGCTAAGTAAAAATAAACCAAAATTTTGAACAGAAATAACCTAACAATGTAATGAATTCAGTAGTTTTTACATCTACGCCATAAAATTCACAATTGCTTAACACATTAGTTAAAGTACTATTAAGGTTAATCGTTTTGCGAAAAATTCAACTTCTTCTTTATGCATAGGCACATGGGTGGAGAAGGGTTTGTCACATAAGAACAATTTCCATTTGTTACAAAAGATTTAAACACCTTTTGTTCGTCTTTAACAGTTATTTAACGTTAATCAAAAGGGAAAAGCGGGAAATCGCCCTTGTTTGATCAGCTTGACAAGGGAATTGACTCCTATCCTCCTCAGATACTGGGATTTGATTCCAGAATAGGAGTGAGATTCTTAAAACTAATTTGGAAAGTAATCCTGCTTTAATCAATTCTTAGAAAAAGATTGTTACTTTACCTTACTTCTATCTTCTTTTCTTTCATCACCCGTTTTAAGATATCGGGGTAATCAGTAATGATTCCATCTACTCCAGCATCCAGCATCGCTTTCATATCAACAATTTCATTGACTGTCCAAGGAATTAGCTGGATATTTTTGGATTTACAGTAAGCGGTTAATTTTTCATCTACTAATTTAAAGTAAGGACTGTAGACATCAGGTTTAAAACCAAGCAATTCTATATTCTCTTTTATCGATTCTCGGTTTTGGATAAGCAATACCAGTTGAATTTCAGGATCAAGTTCTTTTACAAATTGAAGTGACTCTATATCAAAGGATTGAATTAAGATCCGTTCTTTGATTCCTGTCTGCTGAACTTCAGTTACAACTAGTTTTGCGAACTCAATGCCAGAAGGATGAAATATGCCATCATGTGCTGGATTTCGTTTAATTTCAATGTTGTAATAGGGTGACGGATATCCGTTTTCAGCTACTGCTTTTTCTGCTTGTCTTACAACATCAACAAATAATGGCTTTTCCGCCTTCATCGTTTGCTGATTTGGGAATCGTTCATGTTGACGTTGTCCAACATCGTAGGTTGCTATTTTGTCATAATCCATCTCATATATGTTATGACTGTGAGCAGCTTCACTCGAAATAGGATTTCCCTGAGGATCAGTTGAAATCTCATGTGCAAAAAACGGTTCATGGGAGACCACGACTTTTTTGTCTTTACTAATGACTAAGTCCATTTCTAGGGTAGTCACTCCAATTTCAAGTGCTTTCAAGAAAGCGGGGATTGTGTTCTCTGGCAAGAGACCGCGACAGCCGCGATGCCCTTGTAAATCGATTGATTTGTTCAAATTCGTAGTTGTGGTAGGGGAGGTGCAACAAATTAATAGTAGAACCATTAGTAATGCTACAGCTTTCATATGGGACAATTGGATAAAATAATAATAATTTGACATAACAAAGATAACAAAACGCAATTATATGAATGTAAATTCAACATCAAGGTTACATGAAGTCCTCAGATTCTTTTTCAATAAATTTTTACCTACTATTTTGTCATATCCCTATTTTGGATAAAATCAATTAGTACTTCCTTGACGCATTGCATGGCCTTCTCATCTACAAATTCAGGAATATCCATTCTAGTATGATAGGTTGGGTCTAGTCGACTAGTAGGCAACCCAAGGATAGTGGTAGATGGGATTCCATTTCGAATGAAGTAGGCCCCATCTGTTCCGCCAATATTGAGCACATTCTCTCGATATGCCACTCCTTTTGTTTTAAAACTAGTTGTGAGTGCTGAAATTAAGCTTTTAGAATACTGGACTCCTGCCATTCGTTCTTTGGTTAGCACCTGAATCTCCTCAATATTCATAATGCCATCTAAGTTGATCAGGTGCATGTTTTCTTTCAGTAATTCTTCTTTATGTGCTTCGACGTATGCAGCCGATCCAGAAAGACCCGTTTCTTCACTGCCAAAACTAATCATTTTTAGACGAGTATGCTGTAATCGGTTTTCACCTGAGAAGGCCTGCACTGCATAAAATGCCGTTACGATTCCTGATAAATTGTCTTGCGCCCCAGGTACCACTTGTTTTCCATGAATAAACGCGAAACTCAGTATCGCTGGACTTAGTACGGCATAGAATAACCAAACATTGTATACCCAACCAGAAACCCCTGAGGTGTTACAAAACAAAAGCCCAAGCAAGGGCACAAGGCTAAATGTAAAAAACAGAACGCCTCCAATTATGTTAAGATACATGCCTCGCTGCTTGAACCAATACCACCAGATAAACTCACGTGTACTGTCCATATGTCCAGCAATCGCAATCGTAGATCGGACTTCTCCTTTGGGCTCTATAGTTCCTGTTACATTCCAAGATTCAATTTTTGGATAAAAGGGGTTTAATATTCCTCTAAAGGAAACAAAATTACCCCAAAAAAGAAAGGCGGTTATCAGGGCGAGAATAAGTGCGATCAAGGTATTGTACAAGGCAAATACTAAGGCAATTAGATACAGTAAACTAATCCACTTCAGTCCATGAAACTTAGCACGAATTGGTTTTTTGAATGTATGTAAGTCAGTGTGATCACAAAATCCGTCTAGGAGTTGCTTCAAATAGAGTTGAGCATTTTTTTCAGCTTCACTTCCTGCAAGTCTTCCACCAAAACGGTCAATAAAATCAATAATGAGAGCTTTCATAGAGATGTTTTTCCAAAAATAGTCTTTTTTGCCAAATCTATTCGAGAGATTTGTAGGATGTCAATCATTACGGAAGGGATTGTTTGGGGATTATTACTTGCTTTATTGGCAGGACCGATCTTTATTGCCTTAATTCAGTTGGGAATAGAGCGTGGTATTCGTGCGGGTATGGCGTTGTCCTTGGGCGTTTTACTAAGTGATGTTGTATACATTACGATCGTTTATTTGGGTATGAGCCAATTTGAAGATACCGAAGGCTTTAAGCTTTATGGTAGTATCATTGGGGGCATTATCCTAATTGCTTTTGGTGTTGGCTCTTTTGTCTCTAAATATAAGGCCCCTGAACAAGTCAACATTACTGCTGCCACTTATCTTGGCTATATCGCAAAGGGAATCACACTCAATATCAGTAACCCTTTTGTCTTGTTTTTGTGGATTGGTGTGACAAAAAAAATGATGGAAAGTGGATTTGGTTTACCTGATCGAATATCTTTCGTGATTGCTTTACTAGCAACAGTTGCTATTACTGATTTCCTCAAGCTAGTCTTGGCTAAGAAAATCCGTCAGTTTATGAAGGAAAAGCACTTTAACTGGCTTCGCAAAGCAGCTGGCATTGGGTTGGTTTTGTTTGGGATCGCCTTGATGATTCGTGGTGGAATGCAGAATTAGGATTAGATGGATTTTGCGATTTTAACAAAAAAATGATCTTTACAACCAGATTTGTTAAGAAAATTCCTAGCTACAACCCATGTCTATCAATCAAGTATACCAGTGCAGACATTGCTGCTGCACCGAGTTCTAACTCTCTGCGATTGACGGCTTCGAAGACGTCGTTACGAGCATGGTGATAATCGAAATAGCGTTGTGAGTCTGGGTTGAGGCCAAACAGTAACCCCATTTGTGGTTTTAGGCGGGTGACATCCGCACCACTGCCTCCTGTTCCAATCGTTAAGCCATATGGGGTTAACAATGGTTCCCAGCGCTTAGCTAGTTTCAGCTTTTCCTTGTAGACAGCATCATCTGCTTCAGTTGTAAAGCCACGCGGGGTAAACCCACCACGATCAGATTCAATCGCAGCAATGTGTCGTTCGTTTAAATCATTACTCCAATCGGCATAGGCTATTGCACCGGCTTGCCCGTTTTCTTCATTCATAAACCAAACACAGCGTAAGGTGCGTTTAGGCTTAATCCCAAGTTCTTTGAATACATTGATGACTTCAAGTGATTGGACAACTCCAGCACCATCATCATGAGCTCCTTCTGCTACATCCCAAGAATCAAGATGACCACCAACTAGAATAATCTCATTTGGATGCGATGATCCTTTGATTTCGCCGATTACGTTGTAGGATAATTTATCTTCGAGCCACTTACAATCAGTTTGTACATTGACCCGTATTTTTTCAGTTTTCAACAAATCGCTAAGCAGGTTTGCGTCATTGGTACTCACTGCAACAGCTGGGATAGGCTTAATGCCATCTTTAAAGTAAGTAACTCCACTATGGGGCACATCGTCAATTCTTGTAGTCATTGAGCGAACGATGGAACCAACTGCTCCGAGCGCCGCCGCTTCCCTAGGGCCATGAACTCTTTGGTCTACTGCTCCACCGTAGGCAGAAAATGTTTTGATCTGTTTTGGGTCCATTGGACGATTGAAAAACACGACCTTTCCTTTTACTTTTGAACCGAGTTTTTTTACTTCATCGATACTTTTAACTTCAATGACTTCTCCTGAGACACCGATGCTTCCGGAGTTGCCAGAACCTCCTAATGCGATAACATTTAGCTCTTTGGTTCCAAGAGTGGAAGAATTGACGATTCGGGCAGATGCTGGTTTGCCACGTTCCCAATGTGGTACCATGCAAGGTTGTAACCAAACAGTGTCAAACCCCATCGCGTTGAAGGTTTGTCTCCCGTACTCTACTGATGCAGCTGCTCCTGGTGATCCACTGAGTCTTGGGCCAACTGTTTTAGTCAAGTATTCTAACCAACCGTAGCATTTACCCTCTGTAAGCACTTGATCGTATATCTCACGAATTTTAAACGCGTCTTCATCATCTTGTGCTTGAATAAACGGCAAAACGATAAAAATCAATAGTATTGTTAAAAGTATATTTTTCATTGTGCTATATTTTGACGGGTAAAAGTAAGAATTTTCTTTTGCTCCTACACTTTAAAGCCTAAAAGAAACTCTTCTATCGTTTTTTTAAATTTTTGATCTTCATTAAAATGAAAAACTACTTCTACTGGCAGCACATAGATTGGCAGCTGATATTGAAGTAAAAACTCTTGATGGAGGTAGAGACGAACTGCATCTTTCTCTGTTGTAATAATGATTTTATTGGATCCATCCATTTCAGAAAAGGTGTTCTGCAATCTTCCCATATCTGGTTTTGTAAACAAATGATGGTCTTCAAATTCGATATTTAAAACCGACTTGGTTTCTATTTCAAGGTAATCAACTAGATACTCTGGTCTTGCGATCGCGGAGATCAGTAAGACGTCCGTTTGCTTGTCAAGTGAAAGACGGTTATTCCCATCAAAAAGGTGATAGGGTGTTCCATACATGAAGTAAGAAAAGAAAACCGATTGGTTGCGAGTGGGTTTCAATTGCTTTAGAAACGTTTTACGGTCGTCCTCTGAGAGTTTTAATGGACATTTGGTGGCAATGATCATGTCTGCCCTTGAAACCCCTGAGCGGTGCTCTCTTAAGCGACCTGCAGGTAAGAGGTAATCTTTAAAAAATGGATAACTGAATTCTGTAAGCAGGATGTTAAGTCCAGGAGAGATGGCTCTGTGTTGAAACGCATCATCAAGAACGACGACTTTTAGCTGATCATCGATCATGAGCATTTTCGGGATGGCAAATACTCTGTCCTCAGAAACGGCGACCATGATATCTGGGAATTTGCGTTTAAACTGAATGGGCTCGTCTCCTACTTGTCGAGCAGTGTGCTGAGGGTGCACGGCGATGAAGCCTGGGAGTGATCGCTTGTATCCTCTGCTTAGTGTAGCGACTTTGAGGTATTTTCGGAGATGTCTAATCAGAAATTCTACATGTGGTGTTTTTCCAGTTCCTCCTACTGTCAGGTTTCCAACTGAAATGATTGGAAGGTCAAACTTAGCGCTTTGGAGGAGTCCGTAATGATAGAGGCGATTTCTCAGGTACACGCTAATTCCGTATAGTAAAGCGAGTGGCGATAGAAAGATTTTCCGAATGAGTTCGTACAAGAAGGCCTTTTTTTATTCAACCCAACGTTTTAATGTATATTTTCAGGTTAAATTATTTTCAAAATAGATAAAAAAAATGCGCCGACTATACAGACAGCGCATTTTTTAAATTTCTTAGTATTTCGTTAGAGCTTAATCAGCTTACCTGTTTCTTCACCAATATTGATAAAGTAAGTACCAGCTGGAATGTCTTGAAGATCAACATCAATCTTGTTCATTCCTTCAGTTAACTCTAGTAGTCTTTGTTGAACCAGTTTACCATTTACATCAAGAACTGTAATCATTGAAGACTTGGCCATTTCAGCATTAACAAATACCTGAGTAGAGTTTAATGTTGGATTAGGAGCAAGCGTCATTGTGCTAACTTGCAATTGAGGCTGGTGTTCATCTCCATATGGATAAACGATAGCATCTACGATTTCAACTGGAGCAGACTCAGCAGTCAATTCATTAACTGAAAAAATCTGAGTAGATAATCCCTTGTTACTGATATTCCACTGCATTTTTGCATCTTCAATAGAACCCGTTAATCCAGAAACTTTAAATCTTCCAAGGCAATGCGTTGCTACATCGCTATCAATTCTAGCGATATTAGTTGTCATTACTAGATTGTTACCAGGAGCTCTTCCACTTAAGTTGATTACAATCTTATCATCAACAACGTTAGTGTTAAGGGCATCTGTATAGAATTTCTGAACGTTTAACTTCGTAATTGATTGAGTTGGATCAGTCAAATCAGTTGACACAAATGTATTTGCATGTTCCGTTGCTTTGGATAAGACTGGATTATTAAATGCATCTTGATTAAATGTTAAAACAAAATCCGCATTATCTAACATAATGTCAAATTGAGAGTCTTTCGTTGTGTTTAGATAAACACTGAAATGGATTTCATCTTTGTTTTTTTCAATTTCTTGAATTGAAATATTAGCTTTCACTCCTTGTTTCCAAACGATATCTTGAGCAAATATAGAGGTAACAAAAAGTAGGCATAGCGATAGGACAAATAAAGTTCTCATTTAATTTTATTTTTTTTAGATTAAAAGCGTTATTAAATTTACACAATATTTAGTTAAAATCAAATTTAATTCTGGAAATAATATAATTAACAGAAGAAATATGCCTCTAATCAAAACAGTTCGTAAGAGGACACCAGCCTTTGGTAATGACTGCTTTATTGCAGAAAACGCTACGATTGTCGGAGATGTTTCTTTGGGGAATAATTGTAGTATCTGGTTTAATGCTGTTATTAGAGGAGACGTCAATTCTATAAAGATTGGCAATAAGGTGAACATTCAAGATGGAGCCATTATTCACTGTACATACGAAAAGGCGGCGACTACAATTGGAAACAATGTCTCGATCGGCCATAACGCTATTATACATGGCTGTACTGTAGAAGACAACGTATTAGTCGGAATGGGCGCAATTGTAATGGACAATGCTGTGTTATAGTCAAACAGTTTGATTGCCGCTGGTGCTGTTGTTTTGGAAGACACAATTGTGGAGTCAGGTGCAATATACGCAGGTGTGCCTGCTAAGAAAGTAAAAATGTTAGATGGAGAACAAATGAAAAACCTAATAGAGAAAACAGCTAACAATTATGTAAAATATGCTTCTTGGTTTCACCACCTCGACTAAACCTATAAATCCATCTATGATGTTCAGCGGTTGATCGTGAAGTTGGGTGAAGGATATTATGTTGTAACAACACATCCCAAATGGCAAAAAAAAAGGGATACACGCCTTGTCGTTTACTTTAGAAGTTGTTTTATCGAAACAAGAATTAAACAGCATTTCGACCATGGAAATTCAATATTCTTTTCAATTAAAACACGGATTCAATTCAATTTGATTATTTTTCAATAAATCCTCATTATCTTTGCAGTCTCAATGAATCAAATTGTAAGAAAAAGTATCTCTTTTCAGAATCTATTATCTGTATTAATAATAGGGTTAGCTGCATTGTGTATTCTGCCAATGGATAATTTGCTAATCAAAAACGTTTCTATTTTTTCTGTTCAAATCATGTTCGTCTTTCTTATCATGGGTTTATTGTTTCTAATATTGCGACAGAAAAACTTAATGATGGTAAGCTTTCTTTCTTGCGCTTCCCTCTGTCTAGTCTTGAGAAATTCATTTGATGAGCGAACAGCCAGCGCTTTCTTCCCTAAACTAAATGATAACCGGACTGTAGAAATTGCGCACTTTAATGTTTCTGCCTTTAATGATGAATACAGCGAATTGCTAAAAGTGATTACTGAAAGTGATGCGGACATCGTTTCCATACAAGAAGTGACACCAGACTGGAATTATTTTTTAAAAAATGGCTTGGCAAAAAAGTATCCGCACTCCAATACCGTGGTTCGAATTGACTTTCACGGGTTAGCCGTCTATTCAAAACATCCGTTTACTAGGATTGACACATTTCACTATCAGGACATCCCCAACCTAGTCGGCAGTTTTCAGATTGATAGTACATACGGCGAAATCTTCTTCATTTGCTCACATACTGAGCCACCAGTCAACCGCCCCGCCTATAAAAAAATTGATGAGCACTTAGACAAAATCGCTGCTGTGGCGAATGGCTTGAAAGGACCAGTCTTAACGATTGGTGATTACAACGTCGTTCCTTGGTCTCCAGAGTTACAATCCTTTCGTCTAAAGGCAAAGCTCAGCAACAGTCGACGGAGTTTTACAGCCTCCAATTCTAATTCTGCAATGCCGTTTCTGTCTGTTCCGATTGATCACATTTTCTATTCAAATGATCTTCAGTGCGTCTCCTTTGACATGGTTACCAATGCACAGGCCACTGTTGGCATCAAAGGCACCTACCAATTCAAGTATAAGTATGTTCAAAGAACGATACAATAGTTTTAAATTTGCTTTTGCTGGACTGAAAGAGCTATTTGCTACGCAACCGAATGCGAAATTTCATGTACTTGCAGGAATCTGTGTTTGTGTTGGTGGCTGGTACTTTGGTCTTTCTAGTACTGAGTGGGCCGTTGTTTCAATTACAATCGCTTGTGTGATTGCCGCCGAAGCCTTTAACACCGCTTTCGAATATCTGACAGACTTGGTGTCGCCCGACCATCACCCCTTAGCTGGCAAGGTGAAGGATTTAGCGGCTGGAGGCGTTCTGGTTACTGCGATTGGCGCTGCTGTAGTTGGTTTGGTGATCTTTCTACCTAAATTCATCAGTTTGTTCTAAACGCAAGGGATTTCTGAAGGTTCCTAAAATATCATAAGCGGTGGTATTCCATCTTCAATGGCTAAGTTTAAATATGGTTTTCCTCCTCAGGTTAATAATAACGAGTACAAATGATTTGAATACTGGTACCATTTCAACGGTAAACAAGATGGACATCTCTTATGAAGTGGCGACTGGTGTAGGAACAGATTTTACAGTTAACTTAGCCTATACAAGATAGTAGCTAATTAATTATAACAAAAGATAGTGAATACAATGAGCGTTGATGAATTTCAATGCTCATTTTTTGTTCGATCTTTAATCGAATTCAGAAGGACGAATATTTGTATCTCTAGCCACATAAGAGTCAGGAAAGTCTAATCGTAGCTTATGCTTGAGGGCGGTTGCCTCTAGCTTGGTTCTGAAAGCGCCTACATTTAGTTTGTAGAATGGTGCTTTGTATACCCATTCAGCACTAAGGTCTGGAAATATCGATAAGAATTTTTCTTTCATATCTAACACCTTCATTCGATCGGTACTAGCAGTCAATTGAAGACGGTAGCCTGTAACGGTGCCGACAGATCTGTTTTCCTGCTTATGGCGTTCTATCATTAAAGAGATGAGGTCATCTTCATAAACACTAATCTGTGCAGTACAAACCTGACAGATCATAAACAACCCTAGTCCTATTAATAATTTGAATTTCATGCTTCTATAATTTTCATGCTTTTGGAGCATCCAAGTCGATTCGCTCCTGCCTTAATTAAGTCGGTCGCTTTCTTATGATTGTCAATACCTCCAGAGGCCTTGATTTTTACTTTATCCTGGAGTTTTGATTGTAAGAACTCAACGGCTTTAATCGTAGCACCTTTTCCATTGTAGCCTGTTGATGTTTTCACATAATCAACTCCAATTTCTAAACAAATAGTGCATAGTTTTTCCAATTCGCTTTCATCGAGCATTCCAGTTTCTAGAATTACTTTCACGACTTTCCCTTTGAGGTGGGTTGCGGTTGTCACACTATTAATATCATTTTTTACGTAAGCCCAGTTTCCGTTTTTGACAGCACAGATATTGATTACGACATCTAATTCGTCTACACCATCATCTATCGCGCGTTTTACTTCTTCGACTTTTGCAGGAGTACTGGAATATCCCATTGGGAAACCAATTACGGTAGCAACTTTTACCTGATGATCTTCTAAGATTCTAGCTGCGTCACTTGCGAAATACGGAGGTACACAAACTGCAGCAAAGCTGTTTTCAATAGCTTCCTGACATAAAACTTTGACTTCTTCCGCGCTACAATTGGGTTTCAAAATGGTATGGTCAATCATTCCTGATAACTCAAAATTATCTTCCATTCCTTTTGTTTTGTTAATTGCAACAAATATAAGCTAATTCGCTTAGAAAAGAGCAATTTATTTAATCCTGTAGAATTTTATTTAATCTGAATTTATTAAGGACGAATTACAGCAAGGCGTTTCGTAAATAATATTTCTCCTTGATCATTTGAAATACTATACAGATAATTCCCTTTTGATAAATGACTAATATCTAGGCGGCTAATGGTGCGTCCGTTGACATATTCTATTTTAGAAGCTTGTTTTATTCCAAGAATATTATAAACATCAATCGTGTAATTTCCCGCTTTTTCTAGGACTATTTCGATATCAATAGCGTTAATTGCTGGGTTTGGGTAAGCATTGATATATGAACCGTTATCAATTTCATCTTCAACCCCAGTTGCCACTACTTCACTAGGATCCACTTTGTAACGCACGGACAGCAACGTTCCTGTAATATCATCAACATTGACTGACATAATTGCCACCTTTTCTGTAGCACTAACAAAGTCATAAGCAAGTGTTGTATCAAGACCTGCAAAAGGTATTTGCGCTCCAAACGTGGCGGGATCTACCCAGCCCAGAACTGGAATCTTTACTTCAATATTTCGATCTGTAATACTGTATTTTTTGACTCTTAGTACATCAAACGTACCATGGTTTGTGGTAAGTGTTCCCCAGGCATCTACTTCGTCTGTACGATCTGTAGTCTGAATGTTTCGAATGGAGTCTACAGTTACAAATGGTGGTAGAAGACTATCTAACAGTGCTTGTAGAGGTGGAAAATCTTGAGGATCAAATGATACAAAACTACTATTCTGATCTTGAAATGTAGAACTATATGTCATAGGAGTATTCAATAGAATCGAAGTTGGTGAAAGCGGAACGTTAAATCCACCTCCGCCAAAACCAATACCACCATACACACCGATCAGTTCAAGTTGATTTCCACTGTTTTTTGCATACCCTTCATTAGGGCCACCCAAAGGCAATAAGATATCAGCTGTCGGATAATCTGCACCTACAGTTCCTTGTGAAGCGGTTAAAATTTCTGATGTGTCAACAAAATTCGGTTGAAATTGATCATAAATCCACGTTTGATTGGGGCCTGCAGCGGTTATCATTACCGAAGTATTCGGACCCTCATTTGACGTGTAATACACATCCCCTACTTGAGGAAACACCGTGTTTGTTACGGTGATTTGACCGAAGGCGACAAAGGTTACAAAGATGGTTGTTAAGAATAGTAAATATTTCTTCATATTAATTATTATTATCTAGTCGTCTATTAAGTACAAGTAATTTACAATTTAAAATTTGGGAATTCGCTTTTTCAATAAAATTAACATTAAAAAAAGAGGCATTTTGACTGCAATATGACGGAATTGAATTAAAACTTGTCAAATAATCTTGTTAATAATACAAAATATACACTCATAAAAAAATTCAACTTCAACTATTTAGTTAATACTAACATAAAATCATTAATTTTGTATTTCGTTTCTTAAACTATAAATCTTCAAATACTTGGAAGAAAATGAAAAAACGGAAGGTATTTACAAAAGTAGACGACCTTACCATAAAAAATTAGTAAAACGACTTTGGCTACTTCTGACCCTTGGGTTTCTAGCAGTAGCTTGTCTGTTTTTATTCTTATCAATGAGCGATTTGCCTACTTTTGAGCAACTTGAGAATCCTAGGAGTGAAACCGCCACTGAGATTTTTTCTGCAGATGGTGTGCTGCTAGGAAGATACTTTATCAAGAATAGAATCGACGTTAAATATGAAGAGCTACCAGAACATTTGATAAACGCGTTGATCGCCACTGAGGATGAACGGTTTAAAGAGCATTCAGGCATTGACAAACGTGCATTGGCACGTGTTATCACTAGGACCGTCCTTGGTGGTGATAGAAGCGGAGGTGGTGGAAGTACCATTACACAACAATTGGCCAAATTACTGTTTGATCGCCCACCATTTATCGGTAATCCACTTAAGAAAATATGGGTGATGGGAACCACCAAACTCAAGGAATGGATAACCGCAGTAAAACTTGAGCGAAGCTACACCAAAGAGGAAATACTGACCATGTACCTAAATAAATTTAATTTCATTCACGGTGCATACGGTATTCGATCTGCTTCTGAAATCTATTTTGGAAAAACACAAGACTCTCTTAGGTTAGAAGAGGCCGCCACTCTTGTCGGTATGCTGAAAAACCCTTCACTGTTTAATCCGATAAGCCGACCAGATACTACGATGCATCGGCGGATGATCGTGCTTTACCAAATGATGAAAAACAACATGATCACCAAGGCGGAATACGACTCACTTAGAGTATTGCCCTTGAACATGTCTCAGTTCAAAAAAGTAGATCATAACGATGGTTTAGCACCACACTTCAGAGAATATCTAAGAGAAGACGTGAAAAAAATTCTCAAGGATAATCCAAAGCTAGATGGCTCTACGTACAGCATTTATGAAGATGGTTTGAGAATTTACACCACTATTGATAGCCGAATGCAAAAACATGCTGAAGAGGCTGCAATGAAGCACCTTGAAAAAATGCAAGGGCTGTTTTTCGAACACTGGCATAAGCGAGATCCATGGAAATATCGTGATGACATTGAAAAAATTACCAATGAGGATCTGGAACGTCGACAGCAAGCATTAACAAAACAAATAAGAATTTCTAGACGCTACCAATCATTGAGAAACAAACACCTTAACATTGTTGAAAAACAGAAATATAGAGATGTGGATATTGATCGACTCTTTCTTGCAGAGAAAAAGCGAGATCAAATAGATAAGTGGGTCAAAACAAAGTTTATAGGACCAAAACTGGCTGATAAATACAGGAATACATTAAAGTCCGAGGATTGGAAAGCAATTAAAAAAGAATGGAAAACACTTCAAACAGCAGTCAAAAAGGCATTTGACAAGAAAGAGAAAATGACTGTCTTTGCTTACAACGACCAATATCAGACAGATACCTTAATGACTCCACTAGACTCTATAAAATACAATAGAATGCAACTGCAGACAGGCTTCATGGCCGTAGAGCCGCAGTCAGGCTATGTAAAAGCATGGGTAGGTGGTTCAGATCATCGGTTTTTTAAGTATGATCACGCCAATAAATCCGTTGCAAGACAAATTGGATCTACGTTCAAGCCATTTTTGTATGCGATTTCAATTGACTTGAGAGGTTATTCTCCTTGTCATCAGGTCATTGATCAACCTGTCACCATAGAGAAAGGTACATTTCATCTAAAAGATGATTGGACACCTAAAAACGTAGGAGAATACACCAATGCGCCAATCACGTTGATGCAAGCTCTCAAAGAATCTAAAAACTCCGTTTCTGCTTATCTAATGAAGGATATGGGAAGCCCTGAGCCACTAAGAGACTTGATTGGGAATATGGGCATTGATCTGAAAAGGGTGCCTCCAGTGCCGAGTATCTGCCTAGGAACACCAGATTTGTCTGTGTATGAAATGACAGGAGCTTATACTGCTTTTGCAAATGGTGGAATCGTGAGTAAACCGATATACATCAACCGCATCGAAGATAAAAACGGTAATGTGATTTACGAGTCCATCATCGAACAAAAGCAAGTACTCAGCGAACAAGCCAATCACGTAATGGTTCAAATGCTTAAGAATGTGATTGGTAGTCGACTTGGTCTTGAAACAGTCAACGGAGGAAAAACCGGAACGACAAACTCGCATGCCGATGCTTGGTACATGGGCGTAACACCAAACCTAGTTGCAGGCACTTGGGTAGGCTGTGATGATAGATGGTTGCGGTTTAGGGACCTCCGATATGGACAAGGAGCCGTTTTGGCTCGACCTATTTTTCAACACTTCATGAAAGCAGTTGAAGCAGATGAAGATCTTGAGTTTGATAAAACAGCGATGTTCCCAGAACCCTCTAGTCCACTTGAAATTGAATTGGATTGTGCAGAATATCAACAATTCACAGACCGTGTAGATGTTGACCCAGATGCAGTGTATCCTAATGATCCTTATGGTGAGCCCGAGATAGAAGAGGAAGAGGATGACGAATTTGAGTTTGGTGATGACGATGGTGATGACTGGGAAGATGATTTCGAAGATGACGAAGGTGCTAATATAAGTGATTATCCAGGTCAGAAACGGAAAAAGAAATCGACCATTGGCAAAAAACCTAATGAAACACCCGAAGGAGAAGGAGAGGATGCTGATGAAGACACTGAGGAGGAAGACGAAGACGCAGAGGACGATGGTGAAGAAAGTAATGAGTCTAGTAACAAACCTGCTCCAAGCCAAAAGCCAGTATTCGACGAAGACGATGAATCAGAGGAAGAGGATGATTTTTAAATCGAATAAATTCAATTCTATACGTTTTCGCCTCCTACATCTGCATCATTAGAAAAGCAAAAAATATTCTTCTAAGATGACCCATGAAGACTACAAAAAGCTGGCTGCTACGTTACCGAATCAACCGGGCGTGTATCGGTATCTTGACGATAAGGGAAAGGTGCTTTATGTTGGGAAAGCGAAGAATCTAAAAAAAAGGATTGCTTCTTATTTTGGTAATAAAAAACACCAAGCACATAAAACAAGGGTACTTATCCGAGTCGCTGATTCTGTAGTTTATACTATTGTTGAATCTGAACAAGATGCGCTCCTACTAGAAAATTCTTTAATAAAGGATCTCCAACCACGGTACAATGTACAACTCAAAGATGGGAAAAGTTATCCTTACATCTGTATCAAGCGTGAACGGTTTCCGCGTGTCTTTATGACACGAAAAGTTATAAAAGATGGATCTAAATATTATGGTCCCTATACTTCCGTAAAACGAATAACTGTAGTATTGAATACTATACGAAGACTCTTTAAGCTTAGGACATGTAGCTATAACCTTTCTGAACAAAACATTGAGAAAAAGAAATTTAAAATTTGTCTTGAATTCCATATCAAAAATTGCAATGGTCCTTGTGAAGGACTAGAAGATGAGGATGCCTACAATGAAAAAATACGTCAAGTCAAAAATATCCTAAATGGTAATTTCGGTCCAGTAAAACAATACCATAAAACACAAATGGCTTTAAGTGTTGAGCAGCTAGAATTTGAAAAAGCACAGACAATCAAGGAGAATTTACAGATCCTGAATAGCTATCAAAGTAAATCAACGGTCGTAAGTCCTTCCATTACTGATGCGGATGTTTTTACAATTGAAATCATTGAAAATCTAGCGATCGTCAATTACATGAAAATTGCGAATGGTGCTTTGCTGAATACCTTTATGCTGGAAATGGTTCCCAATCTAAATGACAAGCCTGAGGAGTTACTGGTCTACTCTATTCCGATTTTAATGAATAAATTTAATAGTATTGCAGCAGAACTGATTGTCCCGTTTCCGATTTCGATTCCTGAAATGGAGGGCATTACCATCACTGTACCACAGCGCGGTGAAAAGAAAAAACTATTAGATCTGTCAAGTAAGAATCTCACGTACTACAAACTCCAAAAACAAAAGGAAACGCTGAACAAAGCACAGAAACAAACCCATGCTGAACGCATTCTGAAAACAATGGAGAAAGACTTGCAGCTCGACAGTATTCCCACACATATTGAATGCTTTGACAACTCGAATCTCATGGGCACTCATCCGGTTGCCTCCATGGTGGTATTCAAGAACGCTCGGCCTTCCAAGAAAGATTATCGACATTACCATATTAAAACCGTAGTAGGGCCGGATGATTATGCCTCCATGGAGGAAGTCGTCTTTCGACGATACAAGCGCTTGGTGGAAGAAGAAAAATCGCTCCCTCAGCTCGTAGTAATAGACGGAGGAAAAGGGCAACTCAGCTCAGCGATGAAGAGCATCCGTGAACTAGGACTAGACAAACGAATCACTGTCATCGGCATTGCCAAACGCCTAGAAGAAATTTACTTTGCGGATGACCCGATTCCCCTTCATTTAAGCAAGCGATCCGAAAGCTTAAAAGTCATCCAGCAATTAAGAAATGAGGCACACCGTTTTGCCATCACGTTTCATAGGAATCTCCGATCGAAGAGTTTTGCCAAAACGGAGTTGACGGAAGTGCCCGGTATTGGCCAAAAAACAGCTCAAAAGCTACTCCTACACTTCAAATCCGTGGAACGACTTAAGCAGGCGACTACTGATGAACTGCAACGTGTAGCTGGCAAGGCAGCAACTGAAAAACTATTGGCTTATTTTAAGCAGGATGATGCTCAGTAACGTTATATCTGGTGATTTGGTATTCGCCTTGACAAGAGGCTTAAACGCCATGTAATACTAATCTTTCAACCAACAGATCATCCCCACAATTTTTTTTGTTAATTTCTTTATCTAAATTCGCTAAATATTATTTTAGCAAATAGTAAGAAAGTGAGCATTCAAAAAAAATGCTAAGCACTGAATTTTCTAAGCACTAAGCACCAAAACATGAAAATCATAGAATGCGTTCCCAATTTTAGCGAAGGCCGCAACCAGCAAACCATTGATCAGATTACAGCTGCCATCAAAACCATTGAAGGAGTTACGCTGCTTGACGTAGACCCTGGCAAGGCAACCAACAGAACGGTTGTCACATTAGTAGGCACACCCGAACAAGTTGTCGAAGCTGCCTTTCAGGCAATAAAAAAAGCAAGTGAGGTAATAGACATGAGCAAACACAAGGGCGAACACCCTAGAATGGGCGCAACAGATGTCTGTCCACTGATTCCGATTGCAAATGTCTCTATGGAGGAAGCCGCTGAGTATGCCCACAAACTAGCAAAAAGGGTAGGGGAATCACTTAACATTCCAGTATACATGTACGAAAGTGCTGCAACTAAGCCAGAACGCAGAAACCTAGCAACAGTAAGAGCTGGGGAGTATGAAGGACTGCCCGATAAACTCGCAAATCCAACCTGGAAACCAGATTACGGTCCCGCCACATTCAACGCTAAGGCAGGAGCTACCGTGATCGGTGCAAGGGATTTCCTAGTCGCTTATAATGTCAATCTGAACACGACTTCCGTGCGTCGAGCCAATTCTGTAGCCTTTGATGTAAGAGAGAAGGGCAGGCTCAAGCGTAAAGACGGAAAGGTAACAGGCAAAGTCTTGACAGATGATGCTGGCAATCCTTTAAGGCAACCAGGTGCTTGCAAATCGGTAAAAGCCATTGGCTGGTACATAGAAGAGTACGAGCTTGCTCAGATCTCCATGAACCTAACCAATATTAACATCACACCATTGCACACCGCTTTCGAAGAAGTGAGGAAAAGTGCCAACAATCGGGGATTGAGGGTTACAGGATCTGAATTAGTAGGCATGGTGCCTTTAAAAGTAATGCTTGATGCTGGACGATATTTCCTTCATCAGCAGAGAAGGTCTACTGGCGTTTCTGAAGCAGAAATTATCAGAATTGCTGTCAAATCTCTAGGGTTAGATGAGTTAAGTCCATTTGATCCAAGAAAGAAAATTATTGAATATAGCATGCAGGACGCGGGCATGTCTCCACTCATTGCTATGGATTTAAGAGCCTTCTCCAATGAAACGGCTTCTGAGAGTCCTGCGCCAGGAGGTGGTTCCATTGCGGCGTACGTTGGAGCACTTGGTGTTTCATTAGCTACGATGGTCGCAAATCTATCGTCTCATAAGCGTTCTTGGGATAGCCGTTGGGAAGAGTTTTCGGACTGGGCAGATCAAGGACAAAAGCTAAAGGATGATTTATTATTGCTAGTAGATGAGGATACCCGTTCCTTCAATGCCATCATGGCTGCATTTAGATTGCCCAAAGGGTCTGAGGAAGAAAAAACGGCTAGAAGCCATGCGATTCAAACCGCTACAAAGCACGCAATTGAAGTGCCATTTCAAGTCATGCAAAAGACGATGGAAACCTTTGATATTATCAAGGCAATGGCAGAAACGGGCAATCCAAATTCAGTTACAGATGCTGGTGTTGGGGCTTTGTGCGCACGAGCAGCAGTGCATGGCGCCTTCTTGAATGTCAAAATCAATACGGCTGATTTGGATGATAAGGCGTTTGTAGCTTCCATCTTAGAAAAAGGCCAAGCATTGATCGAAGTAGCCAATCAACTAGAAACGGAAATTCTTAAAGTGGTTTATGAAAAAATGGGATAAGGAATACTGAACATACATCATCCATTTATTCCAACAATATAGCTTGTGCACGTGTTCCATCGACACTCAACCAGTAAACACCTGCAACTTGTCCACTCAAATCGATCGTTGCTGGAAAACTAGAAATCTCTTGATTGAACACCCGCTGTCCCAATCCATTATACAATTCTAGTAGATGAGCCGATTGTGTATCTAAATCAAGCGTCAACAACCCAGTAGAAGGATTCGGAAATACATTCAATGACTCAAGTAATGGCAACTCCTCAATGCTAACGGCCATACTGCACACGGTAGAATCAGGATTGAGTTCAAGGAAGTCACCAGGTGTCATATCCTTGCCCACAAAGCCAGCAAAGGAAGGGAGATAACGGATAAACCGAAAGACTAAGTTCGTGTTTGGTAATACTGGATCACCTTGAGACACTGCCGCACCATTGATTTTCGGATTGATGTATTCCCAGACGATATCTTTATTGGCATTGATTTCAATCATTCGACCTTGTCTCCCAGAACAAATCAGAATATTGCCGTTGGGCTGTCGCTGAGCTCCGGACAAACCTATTGAATGCATGTTTTCTTGTGGAGTATCGGTGTAGGTAAAATCAAACGCTGATGGTCCGTAAGCACTTCCTACTGACAGGACATAATTGTTATTCGTGTCCAAGGGAGGATTAATAATATTCACACTAGAGAAGTTGCTGCCGACTCGATTGTTAAACACCAATAGTTTTCCGTAATCAGGATCATTGGTGGCAATGCCTTCGTTATCAATCCAAGAGACATCATGCTGAAAATACAAGAGCTGATCAGCGGAAGTTCCAGTGTTGTATGCTGCTGGATTTCCCCATCGGTAAAGCAAGTCACCTCCTTTTCCTGAATTCCCACCTGTAGTGCCCGCCGCTTCAGCAGTTGTGGTACTGTGATCAATAATCCATAATTCGTTGAAAGAAGGAGAACTAAGTACAATTTGGTCTAGTACTGGGTTGTAATCGATTGCATTTAAATGATTCCAGTCTTCAACCGCTGGCCCATAGTTAATGTTTATTCGTTCAGGATGATCTGCTACCACACCAAAATTGGGTTTTGTGGCATCAAAGTCTTGGATTAGATGGTCCCAAACGTTCCATTCCCATACGATGATTGCGGAATCAGCTTGTGGTTGTATTTCTACAATTTTATCTGGCCACACTTCACCATAAGTAATCAATAAAGGGTCACGCCCCATGGCAATTGCCTCAGCAGCAGTTTTCCTTTCCCAAGAGATAAACAACACATTCCCATTTGGCAACAAGGCAAAATCATGGTGCATTCTTACTAGTGAATCATTGTATGTGAATTTCCAAACAGAATTATTACCCCAATCTAGTTCTTCAATATACTCACCACCACCACCAGCATGAATCCAAGGGTTACTTGCTGCTCCAGAGCCTCCTGTTCTTACTAGATTGCCATTTGGCTTGAGGAATGCGCTGTTGCCTGGGAGTGCGGAGCCTGGCCAATGATTTACGACTCTTCCACAATTATCAAGCAAGTAGGCATCCATTTGGCGATGTGGCATATAAAAATTATACCCATCTTGCGTTTGTACAGGATCAAAACTTAGAACACCTACTGTGTTTTGAGCATTAGCCAAAAAGGTAAATGTAAGGAGAGAAATTATTAGTAAAAATCTATAAATCATTGTTTTATAAGCTTTTTTATAGTGACACGTTTATGGTTTGAATCTTTTATTTCAATAAAATATAAACCTGCAGGATATTCATTAAATGAAATAGTATTGCTAGAATTATTTAGTTGTCGCTGAACAATTATCCTTCCTGTTACATCAACAATTGTAGCGTTAAATTCATTCGAATGGTTAACATCAATAACTAAATAATCATGAATGGGATTCGGAAAAACATGAATCTCTGGCATTTCCACAATAGGAGCTGAAGTCATGATAGAATCAAAATAAATGACACATGAGTCAGGTGTTGGATTGAGCTCAAGTGGAGCAATTGGCGTTAATGTCTTACCGACAAACCCAGAAAAGTCTGGTGCATAGCGTTCAGCACGAAACAAATTATTCCCAACGACATTGGTCTCGCCCTGGTTTACTGGTCCTGTATTCGTGATAGGACTTTTGTATCTCCAATGCGTATTTTTCGCTTTATCTACTTCAAAAATAGTTCCTTCAAACCCTTCGCAAATTAAAACATTACCATTGGGCATTGCTTGCGCTCCGGAAACATTGACTGAGAAAAACCCTTGACCAGAATAAGACCAGTCAGGAGCAGCAGGGAGATAAGCTTGATTCACATTAAGGGTGTAATTCCCACTAGCATCAATTGGCGGATCAATGATATCAACTGAAGAATAGTCTGAAGGCAATCGGCCAACACCATTGTTAAAGATTAGGATCTTACCACCATCATCGTAGTTCGTTGGAATCCATGTGGCATTATGTTGTACAAACAGTTGCCTGTCTGCACTTGTCCCACGATCATAATTTTCAGGATTTCCCCAGCGGTACAGAAAATCACCTCCCTTGCCACTGTTTCCTCCAGAGTGAGATGCAGCTTCTGCAGTAGTGGTGCTATGATCTATGATGTAGACTTCATTTTGATTTCTTGCACTAATTAATATTTGGTCCAATGCTTCGTTATAGTCAATGCCATTGC
This sequence comes from uncultured Saprospiraceae bacterium, assembly GCA_937959115.1. Classification (GTDB taxonomy): domain Bacteria; phylum Bacteroidota; class Bacteroidia; order Chitinophagales; family Saprospiraceae; genus JAHDHB01. Next base: position 138,591 of record CALGAW010000027.1, on the reverse strand, counting down.
TGTGGTTCCAATCGGCAGATGAAGGGTTTCCAAGTGGCGGAAGGTTGATGTCTATAAGTTCCGGGTGATCTGCTATGACGCCATAATTCGCTTTAGTTGGATCTATATCTTGTATGAGATGATCCCAAAACCGCCATTCCCAAACGACAACAGCGGAGTCCGTCCCAATCGGCTGTAATTCTATAATTTTGTCTCCCCAAGTTTCGAGAAATGGGATAGCAGGGTCTTTCCCTTGCGCTATCGCTTCTGCTCTGCTGAATCGCTCCCAGGCAAGAACGAGGATGTTCCCGTTTGGCAATATTTCTACATCGTGGTGCTGGTGTTGAATAGAATCTGCGATGTTGTATTCCCATACTAAATTACCATGCCAGTCAAGTCGTTCTAGTCGGCCACCAATGCCACCACCATTAAAGTTGTTACTGCTGATTCGGTTTGTTCTTAGCAGATCACCATTGTCATGTAAATAGACAGAAAGACCTGGTCGAAAATTAAATTGCCATCGGTGTACCTCATAGCCGCAATTATCAATCAGAAAAACTTGATTGCTAACCATAGGTGAAAAAAGGGTATACCCATTAAATGAAGAAGGTGTATTTGTAAATAAACCAACTGTTTGCTGACTAAAGCATGAGGAGGTTATTAAAAAGCCGATTAGAAAAGATAGAATGCGCATAGCGTTAAAAATAAGCTTTAAAATTAAAACTAAATCAAAATTTCAAAAATTTTACCAAAATGTGAAGAATAGTATTTACCTAAACGGTTGATAGACAATAAAATTTAAGCATTTTTATGAAAAATCAAAAAAAAATTAACTTTTTGGGAACTTAAAAAAAGAAACCATTGTTTGAAGTAATTGAAAGATAGTAGAATTTGACTTCAGTGAATGAGTGAACGAATTGGATGAAATCGATTATCTTTACAAGGTTATATATTGTATTTTCTAAAAAACCAATAATATAAAACTCTGTGGAAAACAACGAATCAGTAACTGAACTCCAGAAAAATCGCATTTTTGAAGAGGAATTTATGCCTCAGATAGATGCATTGTACAATTTTGCCTACCACCTGACCTACAACGAAGCAGATGCTGATGATTTAGTGCAGGACACCTACATGAAAGCTTACCGGTTTATTGACAAGTATGTCGTTGGAACGAATGCCAAAGCATGGTTATTCAAGATTCTAAAAAATGCTTTCATTAACCAGTACCGGAAAAAAAGCAAACAACCAACAAAAGTCGATTACGAAGAAATAGTTAGCTATCACGATGAAGAAGATACTAACTATTCTAGCTACCTTGATTTAAGAGAAGAAATCTTTCAAGGGATGATGGGTGATGAGGTAACCAATGCAATCAATGCATTGCCAGTTGACTTTAGAACAGTAATTTTATTGTGTGATCTGGAAGGGTTCACATATGAAGAAATATCAAAAATTATAGATATTCCGCTTGGTACAGTCCGTTCAAGACTATACCGAGCTAGAAACATGTTAAAAGAAAAGTTAAAGGACTACGCTAAGTCTATGGGGTATGAAGACAAGCGTTGATCGTAACCTAAAATGCGAATTATATGAGTAATCAAAATCAAAAAGACTTTTTGAGAAAGGTCTCTATGTACCTAGACGGTGCACTAAACAAGGAAGAGGAAAGAAATCTCTTATTCGAAATCAAAAAAAGCCCGGAATTGCTTGAAAAGTATAAAATGGAAAAATCCTTCCGGGAGTTCTTAAGGTCTAAGGTTAACAGAAGAAGCGTATCTCCTGCGCTTATTCAAAACATAAAAGACAAAATTCGCGTTGCTCCTAACTAATTTATTTACGTCTTACTTCGCTGGTATATTGTATTAAGCTCAAGTGATTGATCCAATATAATGCTTCTTCGTCCTAGGAACGTCTTGTAAAGCTGATTGCTTGCAATAGATTGTTGTGTAGTGATTTGATCAGTTTGGAAGTTAATTTCTATCCTACTGTAATAGAATTGTCAGGCATGGCTAATTACTTAAATTCAGCCCATCGGTCGAGTAACAGGGACTTAGCTACGTTGAACTACTAAGTCCGCATGTTGCTGTGTAGATGCTGAATTAAATTTTCCTATACTTTAGACAAATCTCTTTATCGATTCGTTTTTATCTATAAGTAGGAATCCATTCATCAATAATCGATTTTCCATACTTGTGAAGTGGTCCGCTTTAGCCGGGCACCTTGTAATTGAGCGTTTTCCTCTCTTTCTTTCAAACGGTTTGGCGGTTTATGAGAGCCATCTCTAACCTCTGTTTTGTGGCTATTAAGTGCTTGTTAAATACTTAAATTAAGTGACTAGGTCGATTCCTAAACAAAAAAAACAACGTACCAATTAAAGTACGCTGTCTATATAATTCAAATACTATCAATTTCTAGAAAAATCGGTAACTCATCCCTAAGTTAAAACCAACGCCAGGTTGCAGCAAGGAAGAAACCTGACTGTCAGCACCATAAGAACGATACTCAGCCACCCGACTCGAGCCCAAAAGATTTGAGACACCCACACTCCACTTCATTCGGTTATCTGTGCCCAGTTGCTTAGAAACGCGCGCAGACAAATTGTGAAACGGCTTCGTGTATATATCAGGATTGAGCCCCATGCCAACCACCGCTAAGCTGCTTCCTTGCACATTGTAACTAAGGTTCGCCTCCCAACCTTTATCTCGATTATTATAATTCAGGTAACTGTTAATGATATAAGGCGCCTGACCTTGCATTGAACGGTATTCACCCACCGTCTCCCCAGTTCTTGCATTCGTCACTCTTGACTCATATTCGCCATTTGCACTTTTGTCCATTTCTACTCGAGAATAGACGGCTGTTAGGTTTGCGCCAACTTGTAAAGGTGCTAACGACGTATGAACAAAACTCAAGTCCTTGCGAAATTCGAATTCCATTCCTGTGATCAAGGCATTGCCCACATTTCTTGGCTGTAGGTCATTCGGTGCTGAAGAGCTGAACGCCACTAGCTCTATTGGATTAACAAAGGTCTTGTAAAATCCGCTTACAGAAACCAGTTGACCGCTTTCCATGTAGTTTTCCCAACGTAGATCGAAGTTGTTGACATCTGTTTGCTTTAAGTCAATGTTGCCAATAAATGTTTGGTCAGTAATCCCATCATAGATCTGTGCAATGGACGCCTCCTTGAAGGAAGGACGAGCAACTGTTCTAGAAAAGGAGCCACGCAATTTCATTTGATCATCCAAATCATAAATTAGATTGACAGCAGGAAGGAAATTCAGATTATCCAAAATCTTTTCGTTGCTGTAGAGCTTTGTTCCTGAATTGTTTTGCCCAGTGTAGTAGTGGCTAAATTGCTCAACTCTTACTCCGGTATTGATCTTCAAGTTCTTTACGAGATCAAAATTTGCCATCACATAACCCGCAGTGGTGTTTTGAACGGCATTGTATCGGTTCGTTGGCTCGAAATTCCCTTTTACGTAGGTTCCTGTCGTCTGTTCTGGTGTCCAAATGTTCTCTGGAGTCAACAACAGATCAGGGTCGCCATTGATGTTAAGCGTTGACTGTCCGCGAACGCCGAGCAGATAGCTTAGTATTTCGTAGTCTCTTGTTTTGTATGTGTTTAATGCGCCAACCTTAAAGCCAACTTCTCGCTTACCAATCGTTACTTTTTGGTCAGCATCAATCTTTGCTGAAAAATTCAATTCATCAAGGTTTCTCCACAACCGTGTTGGCTGTGCACCTTCTGATGGCTGTATGCTTAAGGAATTGTCATCTTCTAATAAGAATGGTGTGATCTTAATGTCCTTGTCTCTGATCGTTGAATACGTAGGAGAAAGTTTCCAGTTAATGTTCAATTTATTTGCTGTAGAGTGCTTACCAGAAATCAATAAATTAGTAATGCCGCTTTCGGTGTATTCTACATTGTCAGATACTAGTGTATTCGAGTTTCTGATGTAGGTATTTCTTGTGAATTCACCCGCTTTTGATTTACCATTTTGCAAGTGCATCAGATTTACTTTGAACTTATGCTTGTCAAACTTCATCGCTCCTCCAATCAATCCACTCAATAGTACATTATTGATGCCTAAGTCACCTACTGAGTTACGATCAGTCAATAGTTCTGTTTCATTCAAATCGGACGATTTAATAAAATCATTGTATTGAACACCTTCGTAAAAATCAGTTTCGTTTTTATAGTTTAAGGCTAGGTTATACCCAAAATCTACCTTCTCCTTATTCAGTTGATTGCCAAGGGAAAAGCCAAGGCCATAGTCTGCCATACTCATTTGACGTTTCGTAGCAAGGTCCTTTGAAAACTGGCTAGTAATGTCAGTCAGCGCAGGATCACTAATCGGAGCAGGAACGTTAGTTGTTTTATCAATTGGTAAGGATCGATCTCCATTGTCAAACCCTAGGAAATCGGTAGAAGAATTTGATCCAGTAATATAGTTGGAATTAAAGCTCATCGAAGGATTCAAGCCAAGACTTGCAGAGAATGAACCTCTTTTTTCTTCAGGAAAATCTTTTGTCGTAATATCAACAACTCCACCTGTAAAATCACCAGGCAAATCCGGCGAAAAGGTTTTCGTTACCATTATATTATCAATCACATTGGTTGGAAAGATGTTCATTCGAATAGAATTCCGGTCTGGGTCAAGCCCTGGAACAGCCATTCCATTCAAAATAGTTTTTGTATATCGGTCTCCAAGTCCTCTCACATAGACATACTTACCATCTTCAACAGATACACCAGTCACCCGCTTAATCGCAGCACCAGCATTGCCATCACCAGTTCTATTGAAAGACTGTGAGCTGACACCATTCACAACATTAATTGATTTTCGTTGGATATTTACAAGCGCATTTTCCGTATTGGTCAACTGCTTGGCGGTAACTACGACTTCCTGCATCACTTCTCCTTGTTCAGCAACCGTGATATTGAGTACAGTGACCTCATCAGGTTTGATTTCAACCGCTTCAATCGTCTTGTCTTCATAACCGATATAAGTCACCTTTAAAGTGTAGGCACCTGCTGGCAACTGGTGGCTGAATGCGCCATCCAAGTCTGTTGTAAAACCACCACCAGTTTCTTCGATTAATACATTAGCAAACGAGATCACATCGCCCGTTTTGCCATCAGTCAAATTCCCTCTCAGTGTGCCGTTTTGTGCATTCACAGATGTAAAAGACAAAAGAAATAGAATACTTGAAAAGAATAGAATGGATAAAACTCTCATGAGTAGTATTTTTGTAATGTTGTTAAGTATCGGGGTACGTACGAATCTGTTATTCAGGTTGAATATTGGTTAAAAATCTGATAATGCTCCTTTCTCTGCAGCAAATGTCCAGTTGTACCGACCAATATCTGCTCCGTTGAAACCATTTTCATCTGCTGTGTTATCTGTTGACATCTTAGCATCAAATGCAGTTTCATCTGCATTGTCTGATTTGTCGTGACATATTTTTTCAATCGTACTCGTTGTAACGAAAACATTGTTTTTAATGACAAGGCGACCGTTCCAATAATTAGCAGAACTACCTGTGTCATCTATCTCAAGGTCGCCATCAACTGTAAAGTCGAAAAATCTACAATCGCTAACGGTTCCTTCCGAAGATTTTCGGAAGTCAGCCATTTCAGCATCCAATCCTTTCAATGTGCCGTTTTTAAAGGTAAAACTGCCAGTTGCAGAACCCTCAGGGCCGTCAATCTCTAATCCGTGATCAGAATCAGGGCCAGCAACATAAATAAAGTTGTCTAGTGTTCCAGAATAAGCTTGATCCACATCAAACCCATCATCACCTTGTGCCCACACCAGTGCATTAGAGACGTTAACAGTGCCACCGAAGAACTCAATACCGTCATCTTGATTTGCGACTACCTCAATGTTTGAAATAGAGGTTCCTGAACCAACACCACCAAGCGTTAATCCATTGATCTCATTGTTTCCACCAATCAATGCACCACCATGTCGAATAGACACATAGCTGATGACTCCAGAGTTATCTGTAGGATTAGTTCCGCCATATAGTCCATAAGACTCATCCGCTGGAATTCCTTCGATTTGAAATTCTGTTACATCTGCTTCAAAGGAACCAGGTGCATTTCCTAGAATGATCAAACCGCCCCAAAGACCGTTTTGCGTTTCGTCTAGGTTCGTACCAGATCGTTGTCCTTGTGAAATGTTATCCAAAATCGAAGTAAATATAATTGGATCGTCTGCTGTGCCTATTGCGTTGATCTTTCCACCTCTTGCTACGATCAATGAACTAGCTAATGTTCCTGTTCCCTCAGCTCCTTTTATGATGGTACCTGGCTCAATCGTAAGCGTTACACCTTCTGGCACGATTGCCTTTCCTTGTAATTTGTATATGTTGTTTGCTGTCCAAGTTTCATCAGTACTAATAAATCCTACTTTGGTTACTACGTTTGCTTGATCCGTATCTGGCACGCAAAAACAGTAGCCATTTTGATTTGTTGGCACGAGACCATCTGGGCAGGCAGTTCCATCACAAGCGTCTTCCTTTCCACAACTGCTTAGTAGAAACAAACTCACAAGGACAATAAATAAGGAATTAAATGTTTTCATCTTAATATAGTATTGTTTGAATTGATTCATTTTGTATTACAAATGTAACGGCAGAATATGAACTCATAGTTAACCCAATATTAACTTAATGTTAAGTAAAATTTGAGGCACGTTTATCAACATTAATGTTAGTAAAAAACTAGCCTTGTTCTGATATCTTCGTTTAAAATATCGGAACTTTGTCGCATTATTAAAAACAACTATATTTATGAATCGATTATTGAATTTTTCTTGGATTACTCTACTCATCCTAGTTATTACAAGTTTTTCATTATCAGCTCAAGGTGTCACTACCGCTTCTGTAAATGGAACCATTAAAGACACTGGTGGTGAGCCACTTATTGGTGTCAACGTAGTTTTATTGCATGAGCCTTCTGGTACAATGTATGGCACTACCACTCGTATAGATGGACAATACACATTACCCGCAGTAAGAATAGGCGGCCCCTACACCTTAACGACTACTTATGTTGGTTTTCAGGAACAAAAACAGTCAAACCTTTTCTTTACTCTGGGTGAAAACAGAGTCATTAATTTCGGATTGTCAGATCAAGCAGTTGAAATTGAAACAGTAACTGTATCTGCGAACTTAAACAGTGTACTAAATTCAGACAGAACAGGAGCAGAAACAAAACTTGGTGAAGCAACAATCAACGCGATACCAAGTTTGAATTATGCAGTGAATGATTATGCAAGTTTAACACCTCAAGCATCTACAAAAGCTGGTGGAATTTCAATTGCAGGAATGAACAACCGATACAATGCGATTTACATTGACGGTGCAGTAAACAATGATGTATTTGGATTGGCTGGTGATGGTACAAACGGTGGACAAACAGGGATCACTCCTATCAGTGTCGACGCAGTTGAGCAATTCCAAATTGTAGTCGCACCTTATGATGTTAGACAAGGAGGATTCGCTGGTGGTGGTATCAACGCAGTTACTAGATCTGGGACAAACAAGGTAGAAGGATCAATCTACCTCAGAACTAGAAATCAGGCGATGGTCGGAAAAACCAATCGATTGGAACTCGATCGAGAAAAATTGCTTACAAATGAAGCGATTGATACACTAAGAGAAAAGGTTGCAGATTTTAATGCGACTACCTACGGATTCAGAATCGGAGGACCCATCAAAAAGAACAAACTCTTTTTCTTTGTCAGTGCTGAAATTCAAAGAGATCAAGAACCAAGACCATTTGAATTTTCTAATTATAATGGTGATTATACCACAGCAGAACTTGACAACCTAGTCAACCACTTAAGCACTACCTATGGGTATGAGGCTGGAGGATACCTAGACAATATTAGAGAACTTAAAGGTGAAAAAATACTAGCAAAAATTGATTATAATATTAATCAAATACACAAGTTAACTGCTAGACATTCCTATGCAAAAGGAAGAAACATTAGCCCTAGTAGTTCTTCCAGTTCAAGCATTAATTTTGCAAACAACGGAATTTATTTCCCTTCTATTACAAACTCTTCTTCTATTGAGTTGAAAAGTATTTTCGGTTCTACTTCAGCGAATGAATTGACAATTGGATATACCAATGTATTTGATGATCGTGATCCCCTTGGTAATGACATGCCATGGATTCAAATTGATGACAATGGTGGACGTGTATTTGTTGGTAGTGAGCGATTCTCAACAGCAAATCAGTTGAAGCAAAGTATTTTTACCCTTACGGATAATTTCAGCTTATACAAAGGAAAACACACGTTAACATTTGGAACACACAACGAGTTTTTCTCGATTTACAACCTGTTTATCAGAGAAAACTTTGGTGTGTATAAATATTCTTCAATTGATGATTTCATTAATGGTGAAGATCCTTATGATTATGACCGTTCATACTCTTTAGTTGATGATGTTGCTGGAGATGGATCTGCTGCAGCCGCTGAGTTCAATGCAATGCAGTTAGGACTATATGCTCAAGACAAAATCGCTGTCAATGATCAAATTACCGTGACTGCTGGATTGAGAATTGATGTTCCAATATTTACTAGTCAACCAGAGGAAAACACTGACTTTAATACCACGACGATTCCTCTTATCGAAGCTGAGGGATATGACTTACAAGGAGCGAAAGCTGGCCAGATGCCAAAGACCTCAATTCTATTGAGCCCAAGAATTGGATTCAATTATGACTTGACAGGTGATCGAAAAACTCAATTGCGTGGTGGTGTTGGCGTCTTTACTGGCCGTTTACCATTTGTTTGGGCTGGTGGCTCCTACACGAACAATGGATTGTCTATCGGTGGTGTTTCTGCTTTCGGAAGTGATTTAGATAGTCTTCCATTTCAGCCAGATCCAAGCCAAAACCCAGAAGCATCTGATTTTGGAGGACAAGACCCTATTCCTTCTGGACAAATGGACTTGTTTGCTTCTGATTTCAAATACCCTCAAATGTTGAGAGCGAGTTTAGGGTTTGACTATCAGTTGCCACTTGGAATTACGAGTTCTATCGAAGGGATGTATACTAAAACGCTAAACAATGTCCAGTATCAGAACTTAAATGTCAAGCCTTCTACTGAAAATTTTGCTGGAGTAGACAATCGTCCACTTTATGATCGAGGAGATGAGGTGGATGACACCTATACTAGAATCATGTTAGGACAAAATACAAGCAAAGGGTATACCTACAACATCACAGCACAATTAGAGAAGCGATTCAAAAATGGCATTACGACTAGCCTTGCTTATACTTATGGTCAAGCCTATGCTGTCAACGATGGTTCTTCTTCTCAAAACTCATCGCAATGGCGTTATGTAGAGAACACAGGAGGTAGAAACTATATTGGCTTAAGCCGATCAGATTTCGATATGGGATCTAGGATTGTTGGTTTATTGTCTTACAAACTGCCTTATGCTGCAGACAAATTGTCTACAACGCTTTCCCTATTTTACAACGGGCAATCAGGTTCACCGTTTTCCTATACTTACTCAGGCAGAATGCACAACGATGACTCTGCATTTGACAACGACCTAATTTATGTACCAGCAAACCAAACAGATATCGAGTTACTAGACATCCTTGATTCAAATGGAGATGTTGAGGTATCTGCTCAAGACCAATGGGAAATGCTAGATGCTTTTATTGCTGGAGATGATTATCTAAGTACTAGAAGAGGACAATATGCTGAAAGAAACGGAGCAAGGTTACCGTTTACATCAGTCTTAGATCTTAGAATAGCACAAGACTTCGGACTTAAGCTAGGAAATGACTGGCAACGATTCCAAGTAACCCTTGATGTCTTAAATCTTGGTAATCTATTGAATAAAAATTGGGGCGCAAGCTATTTTGTCGGTAACGACCTTTTTGCACTAATTGATTATGAAGGGTATGATGAAGATCCTGTTTCAGGAGCCAAAACGCCACAGTTTACCTTTGAAACACCAAACAATGTGAGCAATGTTTCTGGTCTATCTTCAAGATGGAGAATGCAATTAGGCCTCCGATACATGTTTAACTAATACCAATAGCCCGATTGGGTGAAGAACATTATACTGAAACCGTTTTCCTGATTAAGGAAAGCGGTTTTTTTGTCTATTAACCTTTCTTGTTTAGTAGCGTTTCAAGCTGATTGCCGCTTATTCTATCTCGACACCTTACTCCCTCACTCGTGACGATACATGAGAAGAGTGCCGCCTTAAGAAAAAGAATGCTTTCAAAATTAGAATTTTTCAATAAAAACCAGTATTATTGATTGCGAACCAAGCATTTACGACAATCTAGTAGTACTGATTTTAGCCTCCATTTTTCCTAACTAACTCAATTCATATAATGAAAAGGCTCTTTTTCCTTTTAATAGGCTTCCTATTTCTAAGTTTCCAAGCAAAAGCAATAAACTATTACGTTTCTATTAATACAGGAAATGATAGTAATACTGGTACCTCTACTGCAGCACCATTGAAAACGCTGAATGCATCTATGCTCAAAGCAGCACCCGGAGATGTGATAAATGTAATGGCTGGCACCTACAATTACATGAATCAGGGATTCGGTATCACAGGCAGTAGTCTTTGGATATCACCTGCATATTCTGGAACTCCGGGAAATCCAATTACTTATCGAGTTAATCCAGGAGATGAAGGACAAGTCATCCTTCAAAACTATCAAGGTTGGTCTGCGATTTCCATTGATGGTGCAGATCACATAATTATTGATGGATTTAAAATTATAGGCCAGACCGCCTTTTATTCACATCAAGACCTTGAAAATGAATATTACGCCTTAAGAGCAGCCAGTAGTTCTTCTTCTCGCAACTCCGGATACGGGATTATCGTTCAAAGGGAATATGGCACCAACCCTTGGGATCCTGCAGTAAATGTGATTATTAGAAATTGTGATATTAGCCAAATCGCAGGTGGTGGTATTGCCCTTTTTGGAGTCGGAAAAACCATCATTGAAAACAATAAAATTTACAATACAAGTCGTTACTCAACCGTTGGTGCAAGTGGATTGTCAGCGATTCATTCAAGAGATTGCGAGCCAGGCAATCCGTCCACTCCATGTGCAAGTTTTCCTAATCCTGCTGATGATGCCTACAATCTAATTTTTAGAAACAATACCATATATGACAATGACAACTATTACGAATGCCAATGTGCGGGATACACCGTCATCACTGATGGAAATGGGATCATCATGGATCTAAATAATGATGGTATTTACAATCATCAAGGGAAAACCTTAATTGAAAATAATGTCGTTTATAATAATGGAGGCAAAGGTATCCACTCTTTTCACTCGGACAACGTTGATATAATCAATAATTCTGTCTACAATAATGGCCATCGTCCAAATCAATGGGGTACTTGCGATATTTCACTCTTTGATGCAAATAACATAAACGTCTACAACAATGCTGTAAAAACGATTGGCAATTATCCTTCTATGCACTTTTATCAATCCAATAATGTGAATGTCTTCAATAACGTTCATGCAAAAGGAATCAACTCCAATGGAGTCGGCTACAATAATGGAAGTAATTTACAACAAGATCCTTTATTTCAAAATGAGGGAGCTGCCAATTTCAAACTACAATCTTCCAGCCCAGCAATAGATCATGGTAATAGCGCTTACCCAATTTCGACTACTGATTTCGAAGGAAATAACAGAGTGGCTGGAGCAAGCGTGGACGCAGGTGCATACGAATCCAATTCTACAACAAATAGTTGCCCCGTTTCAGCAGGTAGCCCAGCAACCGTCAATATTTGTCAGACGAATGGCGGAATGGACTTATTCACAAAACTTGGTGGTAGCCCAACCCCTGGAGGCTCATGGACAGACGACAACGGTAGTGGTGGACTAAGTGGCTCCACATTCAATACGACAGGGCTTGTCGGCACCTACAATTTCACATACCTAGTTGTAGATGCACTGTGCTCTAAAACTGCAATAGTCACTGTTGTGATCAGCAATTGTACCACCAATCCAATTTGTAATACCGCAACAGCTCCTACATTAGATGGTGATGCAGAACCAACAATTTGGTCATCTCTAGCAACTATAACGTCAAGTAACCTCCTTGTACAAAAAGAAGATTGCTCAGGGACAGGAACCAACCTAGATGTTTGGGACACCGCTTGGGAAATGCCATTACGTGTTGCCTCAATGGCACATGTCAATACCTATTTTGACCACTTAGCAGCGAAAGGCTATAAAGGGGTTGTGCTCTCCTATTTAAATCACTGGCACAATGGACTAAGTCAAACAGACTTTAACGGCAACCCTGGGGCAACATGGGATGGCACCAACCTTAACCTCAACGCAGCACACGCAGATATCTTTGAAGATTATTTAGATGCCGCTCATGTCAGAGGACTAAAAGTTTCTGTCGTTGCAGCTTGGGGCATTTACTATGTAACCGATCGATTCACTCCCATCTATATTACCGAGGCCAATGCCTACAACTGGGGCAGCCAACTGGGCACCCGTTTTGGAAATCACCCAGCGCTAGACATGTGGGTAATGGGTGGAGACAACTTCCATAACTTTGAGTCCTGTAATATCTGGGCAAACATGGTCAACGGTATTAAAGCCGGAGGATCTACTGCTCCAAAAATAGGATACCATACAGCTGCTGAACCTCAAAAAAGACTCCACTGTATCAATGAATCTTGGAACCAAGTTCAGTTGCCACAAACAGGTCACTGTCAAGAGGCTTATCTAACGGAATCACACCTTCTTGCCATCAATAATGCTACGACGAATGAGGTTTGGGCTGGTGAGTTACGATATGAGAACATGGACCCAAGCAGTTGGGGCGGATCCTGCACAACGATCTCGACTGATGCTGCGGCAGTTTTAGCTGATGCTCAAGCCGCTGTAGCTGCAGGAGTAGATGCTATGTTATATGGCCATACAGATCGTTTTCAATGGGGCGTTGGCGGATATGGTACTACAGGTATGGGATTTGCATCCGTGCAGGCTTCCTTTAATGCACCAGGAGAAACAGCCGTTTTCAACTATCTTGGATCAGGCAATAACTGCGTACCGATTGTCCCTACACCAAATGATTTAAGTGCTTCCTTTCAGCTTACTTGGGATAACACCAATCTATATATTCATGTGGCGATTACAGATAGTTCATTAGTCAACAACTCGGATACCGATCTTTGGGATGATGACGGGATTGAGCTTTATCTTGATGGCGGTAATGAAAAAGCAACATCCTTTGATGCGAATGACCACCACTTTTTAATTCAGTACAATAACAATACTATTTATCATTTGAATGCTGGTGCAACTAACCCAACAGGTATTAGTGCAGCAGAAGGCGTGATACCAGGAGGCTATACAAAAGAAATTGCTGTAGCGTGGTCTTTTCTTGGTGTAACCCCTTCCAACGGCATGCAGATTGGTCTTGATCTTCATATTAATGACGACGATGACGGTGGAGCACGCGATCAAAAACTATCAACGTTTTCCTCAACAGATGATGCTTGGAAAAACCCGTCCTTGTTTGGAACCTTTGAACTTCAAGCAAATTGTGTCGCCTGTCTTCCAGCGGGAACTGCTTGTGATGACAATAATTCCAACACGACCAATGATCAGGAAGATGGGAACTGTAATTGTGTTGGCACACCAATTATCACAGGAATTGCCGTTTGTGAAGTCAGTACACCACCTACGATTGATGGGTTAGGTGGAGACTGGAATCAAGCAGTCCATGTACTCACAAACCCAATGAATGGAACCATTGCCTCTCCTGCAGATTTAGGTGGAGACTTTCAATTTAGCTGGGACAGTGATTACTTATACATTTTTGGCCGAGTGCAAGATGACGTTTTAATGAATGACAACCCACCGGCACCTTATGAAGATGATGTTTTTGAAATCTACTTAGATGGAGGCAACGAAAAAGCCACGACCTATGATGCGAATGATCACCAACTCATGTTTCGGGTAAATGATCTTGATGTTTACAACTGGTCAGCACAAGAAATGAACCCTACAGAAATCGATTTTGCTCGGGTCTATATTCCAGGAGGGTATGAAATTGAAATCCGAATCGCTTGGTCATTTATTGGGGCCAACCCTGTGCATTCTACAGAAATCGGCTTTGACGTCCACCTTGTGGATGACGATGATGGTGGAACACAAGACAAAAAAATAGCTTGGTATGCAACGACCGACCAGTCGTGGAACAATCCTAGTTTATTCAATACCGTGACCTTATCCAATCAATGTAATGCTGCTCGTCAAGTAGATTGTTTACCTGCACTATGGCTTGAAGGAGCCTTTGAGCCGAACACAAACCTAATGAGAACCGATCTACAACAAGCCAACTTATTACCAGCAGGACAGCCCTACAGTGGTTCCCCTTGGAATTATGCGGGCACAGAAGGCACTGGCTGGACACCTGCCAACTACCCAATGGGATCTGTAGACTGGGTACTGGTTTCTTTAAGGACGTCACCGTTGTCAGATGATGAAGTTGCCAAGTTTGCTGCTATTTTATTAGAAGATGGTACCGTTCAGCCGTTAGCACCAATTGCGATAAATCAGACGATAACTGAAGCTTACATAGTGGTCGAACATCGCAATCATTTACCCGTGATGAGCCCATCGCTTGTCCCTATTGTTAATGATACGATGGTCTTTGACTTTAGGAGCGAGAACAGTTACACAGGTCAAAACGGTTTTGGACAAAAACAGATTGGTAGCAACTGGTTTTTATACGGAGGGAATGCTGATCAGAGTAACCCAGTGGGCTATGAAATTTCTGGTTCAGACAAAATTATTTGGACAAGTATGAACGGAAATTTTAGCATTTACGATGCAGCAGATTTCAACCTAGACAGCGACATCAGTGGAATGGATAAAATTTTATGGAATTACAATAATGGGATCTCTTCTTCAGTGCAAAAGTAGGACAGCGACGTTCTAAACGTCCATAAATTAGAATTTTCCAATAAAAATCAGTATTATTAATTACGAATCAAGCACTTACAAATAGCAACAGATTTATTGCCGTCCTCCATTTTTCTAACTAACTCAATTCAATCAATGAAAAGGTTTTCTTTCCTTTTAGTTTTTTTCCTATTTTTATATTCTCCAGTCTGGGCAATAAACTATTATGTATCAGTGAATACTGGTAATGATAACAATGCAGGAACTTCTACTACGACAGCCCTAAAAACGATGACCGCTGCCATGCAAAAAACAGCACCCGGCGATGTCGTAAACGTGATGGCAGGCATCTACAATTATACCAATCAGAATATTGGAATAACAGGCACTTGTCTCTGGATTTCTCCAAACTATTCTGGAGCACCTGGAAATCCAATTACCTATCGAGTCAACCCAGGAGACGAAGGACAGGTAATCATTCAAAACTATGAAGGATGGGGAGCGATTATCGTCAATGGAGCTGATCATATCATCATTGATGGATTTAAAATTGTCGGTCAGGTAGCTTTTTACTCGCATGCAGATTTAGAGGCAGAATACTACGGGTTGAAAGCTTCAGGTCTTCATACTGGTCGAAATGCTGGACCAGGTATGGCTATTCAAGCGGAATGGAACGCTACGCCAATTAACCCAGCAGTAAATGTAATTGTTCGGAATTGTGAAATTTCTCAAACAACTGGAGGTGGAATTTCATTATATGAAGCTGCCAAAGTGATATTGGAAAACAATACTATTTACAGTACGAGTAGATATGGGAAGAACGGAGGAAGTGGTATCTCCTCAATTTTCACCCAAGACTGCCAAGCAGGTAATCCGAATACACCGTGTGCTAGTTTTGACAATCCAGCAGACGATGCCTACAATCTTATCTTTAGAGGAAACCGTATTTTCGACAATGACAATTTATATCCTTGCAGTTGCCTTGGGTATACAAGCATTACAGATGGCAATGGAATTATTCTGGATATAAACAACCGAGGCAACAACAACCATTTAGGTAGAACATTGGTGGAAAACAACGTTATTTATAATAATGGAGGAAAAGGAATTCATGCCTATTATTCTCACAATATTGACATTATAAACAACACACTTTACAACAATGCAACTCGTCCAAATCTAGGTGGGGCTTGTGATATTTCAGTTTATGATTCTGACAACACTAAAATTTATAACAATACTGTAAAATCTGTCGGAAACAACTCCTCCGTTCCTTCAATGCGCTTTACAAGCGCCAACAATGTAGATGTTAGAAACAACGTCCATTCTAGAAATATTAGTAGTAATGGGTCATACAATAGTGGTAATAACCTGCAGCAAGATCCTCTATATGTAAATGAAGGAAGTTTTGACCTACACTTATCACAAACCAGCCCCGCAATTGACCATGGAAACAGTAACTACCCAATAGCAACAATAGACCATGATGGTAATAACAGAATCGGTGGAAATAGTGTAGATGCAGGAGCTTATGAAACCAACGCTTCACCCAACTGCCCCATATCCGCAGGAACATCTGCATCTATAACAGCTTGCCAGACAACCAGCCCAATCGATTTATTTACAAAGTTAGGCGGCAGTCCAACACCTGGCGGTTCCTGGACAGATGACAACAATAGCGGTGGCCTCAACGGCTCAATTTTCAATCCATTAGGGGTCATTGGTGTTTTCGAATTTACATACATCGTCATTGATGGCTTATGTACCAAAACAGCAACAGTAACCGTCTCAGTAAGTAATTGTACCGCCAATCCGATCTGTAATACAGCAACTGCGCCAATCATTGATGGTGATGCAGAAGCCCCCGTTTGGGCTGCGCAATCAACTACTATACCTAGCAATCTCCTTGTTCAAAAAGAAGAATGCTCAGGCAGTGGTCCTAGTCTAGATGTATGGGATACCGCTTGGGAAATGCCCTTGCGTGTTGCATCCATGGCACATGTAAACACCTATTTTGATCACCTTCTGGCTAAAGGCTATAAGGGAGCCATCGTTTCCTATCTAAATCATTGGCAAGGAGGAATCAACGAAACTAATTATAATGGAGATCTTGCAGCTACCTGGGATGGAAGTAACCTTAGTCTAAATGCAGCGCATGCAGATTTATTTGAAGATTTTCTAGATGCTGCGCATGCTAGAGGACTAAAAATAGGGGTTGTCGCTGCATGGGGTGTTTATTATGCAACAAACCAATACAACTCGCCAATTTATGTTACGCCTAATAATTCTTACGCTTGGGGACAACAACTTGGAAACCGATTTGGCAACCATCCTGCTTTAGATTTGTGGGTAATGGGTGGTGACAATTATTACGGCCAATTTCCAGAGCCCTGTGCCGTTTGGGCGAATATGGCAGCTGGAATAAAAGCTGGAGGGTCTACCACTCCTAGGATCGGCTACCACACGGCTGCTACCAATGATCGAAGATTACACTGCATCAATGATGCTTGGAACGAAATACAACTACCACAAACTGGCCATTGTCAAACAGCCAATCCAACTCAAATTCAATTGACAACAGTAAGTAATGCGACAACTAAAGAAGTATGGGCTGGTGAATTAAGGTATGAAGATATTACCCCTCAATGGTGTTCACCTCAAGTGCCATCGGGTGGAGCAGCAGTGCTTGCTGACGTCCAAGCTGCAGTTGCGGCCAATATGGATGCAATACTTTACGGACATACAGAACGATTTCAATGGGGACACGGCGATGCTGGATCTACTGGCCAAGGCTTTGTAGGCGTCCAAGCCTCCTTTAATGATGACGGGGAAACGGCCATGTTCAATTATTTGAGCAATGGAACAGTCTGCACCCCAATTGTGCCGACCATGAATGATTTAAGCATTGCTTATCAATTGACGTGGGATAATACTAACCTCTATATTCATATTGAAGTGACAGATAGCGCTTTGGTCAACAACTCAGATGCTGATATTTGGGAAGATGATGGAATAGAGCTTTATTTGGATGGTGGCAATGAAAAAGCAACCTCTTATGATGTGAATGATCATCAGTTTGTCTTTAGATATAATGATAATACAATCTATCACCTAAGTGCTGGGGCTACAAATCCAGTTGGAGTAACAGCTGCTCAAGGTACGATCCCAGGTGGATATACCAAAGAGATCGCTGTGGCTTGGTCACTGCTCGGTGTTACGCCTACCAACGGTACTCAAATCGGACTAGACATTCATGTAAATGATGATGACGATGGAGGTGCTCGTGACCAAAAAGTCGCTACATTTGCTACCACAGACAATGCATGGCAAGATCCTTCCATATTTGGTACTTATGAACTGAGTGCAAACTGTGTTGCATGTCTTCCTGCAGGCACGTCTTGTGATGACAACGATCCAAACACAACAAATGATCAAGAAGATGGCAACTGTAACTGTATTGGCACACCGATCGTTACAGGTATAGCAGTTTGTGAGGCAAACACACCACCTTCTATTGATGGACTAGGGAAAGACTGGAATCAAACACGACATACACTCAACAATAATGTTAATGGAACGATTGCTTCACCAGCGGATTTAAGTGGGGAATTTCAAGTAAGTTGGGATAATGACTATCTGTATATCTTTGGTCAGGTAAAAGATGATGTATTGATCAATGATTCTCAAGCAGAACCTTATGAGGATGATCTTTTTGA
Organism: uncultured Saprospiraceae bacterium; assembly: GCA_937959115.1. GTDB lineage: Bacteria > Bacteroidota > Bacteroidia > Chitinophagales > Saprospiraceae > JAHDHB01. Next base: position 119,940 of record CALGAW010000027.1, on the reverse strand, counting down.
GGTATACATTGATGGTGGCAATGAAAAAGCGACTTCTTATGATGTGAATGACCACCAACTGATGTTTAGAGTACAAGATCAAGTTGTCCACTATTGGTCTGCCCAGTTAACAGATCCTGCAGGGGTTGATTTTACAAGGGTCATCGTTCCTGGAGGATATGATATTGAAATTCGCATTGATTGGAACTTTATTGGTACAACACCTTCACATGCGAAGGATATCGGCCTAGACATTCACCTAGTGGACGATGATGATGGTGGTACAAAGGACAAGAAACTGACGTGGCATGCAACAATCGATGAAGCTTGGAATAACCCTAGCCTGTTCAATACGGTTGCGTTATCTAATCAATGCAATTTGGGAAGAATGGTACATTGCTTACCGTCCTTACTACTTGAGGGACCGTACAAAAGCAATACTGGTCTGATGAGCATGAATCTACTACAGGCAGGGCTTTTGCCTGCAGGGCACCCATATACGGGCGCCCCTTGGAATTACAATGGAAGTGAAGGTGCTGGCTGGTCAACTACTGATTATCCAGTTAAGTCTGTTGACTGGGTACTCGTTTCGTTGAGGACGTCTCTGTTGGCTGATGACGAGTTTGCTCGTTTTGCTGGTGTTTTATTGGAAGATGGAACGGTGCATCAAATCTCACCTATTACCATTTCCCAAAACATTACAGAAGCTTACATTGTGGTAGAACATAGAAATCATTTACCTGCAATGAGCCCTTCATCCATCAATATTGTCAACGATACAATTCGCTACGATTTTAGACTAGGAGATAGTTATAGCGGTCAAAATGGCTTTGGTCAAAAACAGATCGGTAGCAACTGGCTTCTGTTTGCAGGTAATGTTGATCAATCCAACCCTTCAGGCTATGAAATCACAGGTTCTGACAAGATCATTTGGACAGCTATGAATGGCAACTTTGGCGTTTACGATTCTGCAGATTTCAATCTAGATAGTGACATAAGTGGAATGGATCGAATATTATGGAATTATAACAATGGAATTTCCTCTGGTATTCAAAAATAATTTTAGATAAATATTTTATTTTCAAGCAATTAAGATTTTAATTTTAATCATTCATACAATGACAAACAACACGATTTTCAATTGGTTATTCAAACTATTAATTTCAATTGTACTTATTCAGTTTCAAAGTATAACCTTAATTGGACAATGTTCAGGTACAACCATTAATGTAAATGCCCCTGCAAATAATCTGGCATCTATCGTAGCAAATGCTGCTCCTGGAACTTGTTTTTACTTATCGAATGGCAATTATACGTTTTCGAATGTCATCCCGAAGGACAATATGCGATTTATAGGTCAGTCAAGAGGAGGCGTCCAAGTAAGTGGATATGGTAAAGAAAATGCCTTTCACGGAACCGCTGATGCAGTCGAGATTCGAAATATGACCTTTCACCACTTCAATGACATGGGCGGTGCCGGTGGTGGACCACAAGAACAATCTCCGATTAGAGGAACACCAGCAATCTGGGTAAGCAACGCCGGACAATTGGCTACGAACTGGGTGATTGACAACATAGAAAGTCATAACAATATAGCTGCTGGATGTTTTCTCGGCGATCACTTTACAGTAACCAACTCTATCTTCAGAAACAATGGGATCACAGGGCTAGGAGGCGATGATTTTGTTGGTGGCTTGATTAAAGATAACTTCATCTTCAATAATGGTGTAAACTCAGCTCCTGGCTCCCTTGTAAATGGCGGAGGAATAAAGTTTACACAAGCAGGATCTGCTGCTCATCCAGTTGTTATTGATGGCAATGAAGTGTATGGCAATAACAAAGTTGGTATTTGGGGTGATGTAGCCTGCCATGGATTTGAAGTAAGGAACAATTATGTCCACGATCATTTTTCCCATGGAATTTTATATGAAATCTCTGACAATGCTTATATCGGTTACAATAATTGTGTAAACAATACCACCGCATGGTCAAACATCACTACGAATTGGTCGGCTGGAGGTATTACAAGTGCCGAATCAAAGGATGTCATGATAGAACATAATACGGTAACTGGTTCACGCGGAGGTATTGTGATTCAGCAAACGTACAGACCTGCTGACCAATTTGAGATGTCCTTTTTCGCTGGTATTCCTGATCTAACACTTGTCTCGCAGAATGTAACCATCCGATATAATACAATAAACGGCGCAGTCGAAACTGGTGTTGGAGCAGCAGGGACAGGCAATGGACAACTGTCCAACGCTTCCAACCTTGTGTTTGAGTGCAATACCTACGACAACCCAAACAATATGGACTTTTACTGGATCAATGGAATCAAGCAAAACTATTCCCAGTGGCAATCAGCCGGAAGAGATGTTTGCAACAATGTGCCTGATGCTGACAATGATGGAACACCAGACGATCAGGACCCAGCTCCAAATGATCCTTGTATCCCTTCTAATGTAGTCACGGCTTGTGATACAGACGGAGACGGTGTGCCAGATGGTCTTGATACTTGTCCAGCTTTTGATAATAACCTCATCGGTACGCCTTGCAATGATAACGATGCTTGCACTACAAACGACCTTTACACCTCAAACTGTTTATGCGAAGGCACCTTCCTTGATAGTGATGAGGATGGCGTATGTGATGCAAACGACAATACGCCCTACTATACGGTATGTCCTACACCCAATGCTCTAACAATTGATGGCGACCTGTCTGACTGGAACTTGACACCTTCATACACATTAAACAAGGTTCTTGCTGGTGCTGTTGGCAGCCCTATTGATCTTGCGGCTTCCTTTAGTATTCATTGGGACAATAACAATTTATATCTGGCTGGATCAATAGACGATGATGTATTAACAAATGATGGTGGAAATCCATGGGAAAATGATGGAGTTGAGCTCTATCTCGATGGCGGAAACGAAAAATCAACTTCTTATGATGGAAATGACCATCAACTATTGTTTGTACATGGAGATCCGATGATCTACCAGCACGCTGGAGGGCCAAACAATCCCGCTGGTGTTAGTTTTGGAATGATGCCAACTGCAACTGGGTACAATATCGAAATTCAATTGGCTTGGAGTTTCCTCGGTGTTACACCAACCAACACTGACTTGTTAGGATTGGATTTCCACGTAAATGACGATGATGATGGAGGTGCCCGTGATCGAAAAATAGCTTGGAGTGCTACTCTTGATGAAGCTTGGCAGAATCCATTCTTGTTTGGTACCTACGAGCTACGAACAAGCTGTGTGCCTTGTCCTCCTGCAGGAACGTCTTGTGATGACAACGACCCAAACACAATCAATGATCAAGAAGACGGCAATTGCAACTGTATAGGTACGCCAGTTATTACAGGTAATATTGCTTGTAACACCAATACCCCACCAACAATTGACGGTGACGGAACGGAGTGGAATGAAACGGTTTACGCGATTACCAATGTTATGAGCGGAACTGTTGCGTCTACAACTGACTTAAGTGCTGATTTTCAAGTAAGTTGGGACAACAATTACCTGTACGTTTATGGAAACGTAAAGGATGATGTACTAATGAATGACTCCCAAACACAACCCTACAACGACGATGTCTTAGAAATATACATTGATGGTGGAAACGAAAAGGCGACAACTTATGATGCCAATGATCATCAATTGATGTTTCGAGTAAATGATCCTGACGTTATCTATTGGTCAGCGTCGCAAGTAACAAATCCTGCAGGTGTTGATTTCTCAAGAACCAATACAGCCGATGGCTATGAAATTGAAGTGCGAATTGCTTGGTCATTTATTGGTGCAACGCCTGCACATGCTAAGGAAATTGGGCTAGACATTCATATCAATGATGATGATGACGGCGGTCCAAGAGATAAGAAGATGTCTTGGCATGCTACAATCGATGAAGCGTGGAACAATCCTAGCTTGTTCAATACGGTTACACTGTCTAACCAATGCAATTTGGGTCGGTTTGTGTATTGTTTGCCTTCTTTATTGTTGGAAGGAGCTTACGACACAGCTGCAGGCGCTATGAATACTGATTTGTTGCAAGCTGGACTCTTACCTTCAGGGCAACCTTATCTGGGCGCTCCTTGGGCTTATAATGGCCAAGAAGGTGCTGGCTGGTCTACATCTGATTATCCTGCTGGCGCGGTTGACTGGGTGCTGGTTTCATTGCGGACGTCTCCTTTGGCTGATGACGAGATTGGTCGGTTTGCTGGGGTATTGTTGGAGGATGGGATGATTGTTCAATTGGCTCCGATTGCTATCAGTCAAGCTATTACTGAAGCCTATGTTGTTGTAGAGCATCGCAACCACTTACCTGCGATGAGTCCTACCCTGATTAATATTGTAAACGATACGTTAGCTTATGACTTTAGGCTGGAGAACAGTTATACTGGTCAAAATAGTTTCGGTCAAAAGCAGATTGCGGGGAACTGGTTCCTGTTTGCTGGGAATGTAGATCAGACCAATCCTTCTGGCTATGAAATTACAGGTTCTGACAAGATCATCTGGTCGACTCTAAACGGTAATTTTGGAGTTTATGAAGGTGCTGACTTTAATCTGGATAGTGATATCAGTGGGCTGGACAGGATTTTGTGGAATCAAAATAATGGAATTTCTTCTGGTGTACCAAAGTAGAAGGAGCTAGCTTTTTGTAAGGGCGAATTGTCATAGGAAGGAATACGGATGAACGAACGATCTATCCTTGCCGCTTTATTCGGTTGTTGAAAGTGAAATCAAGCAGTTAGAAACCGTTGATAAACGCCATCAATTTTCTTGGCTAGTTTATAATCTCGGTCTGTTACAGTATTCCCTGCATCGTGTGTGCGCAGTGTTATATCTACTGAATTGTACACATTAAACCACTCAGGATGGTGGTCCATTTTTTCAGCATGAAATGCAACTTCTGTCATAAATGCAAAAGCCTGTTTAAAGTCTTTAAACTTAAAACTGGCTTTTAATAAATTGTTTTCTTCTTTCCACATAGAATCGAGTGCCTAAAAATCCCAGTTATGGTCAACCATTCCGATGACTGCTTGCTCTAGTAGTTGAATTGTATTGAGGATATCTTCCTTGTGAGCCATTTCGATCACCTGATGTATATGTCGTGTTGGGATGGAAAGCGCACCGGCAATAGACCCACCTCTTCCACTTCGTTGGATTGGGGCAGTATCTGTGCCACCACGAGTCAAGATTTCAGGTTGCCACTTAATCTTGTTTTTATTAGCTGTTTGCTTTAAGTATTTCACCATTCGTTGATCAGAAATTACTGAGCTATCCATGATCTTTATGGCTACGCCTTTGCCTAAACCTGTGATTTGTTCGTGTGCTTTTGAGCCAGGTACGTCATAAGCAATCGTAGTATCAAGTCCTAGGCCAAAATCAGGATTAATATAGCTAGCGGCAGCTGTAGCACCGCGGAGACCAACTTCTTCTTGTACACTGAAAACAGCGTAGAAATCACCTGATATCTTTTTGGTTTTGAGTGCGCGCAATGTCTCAAGTAGTATGAACACGGAAACTCGATTATCAATTGACTTGCAGTTAACACAATTACCCATTTCAATGAGCTTGCGTTCTCTTGTTACCGAATCGCCTACAGTGATAAGCTTAGAGATTTCTTCATACGGTCTTCCTGTATCAATAAAAAAGTCTTCTGTACGCAAAGGCTTATTTCTATCTTCTTGCGTCATCAGGTGAATAGGCTTCGATCCCATCACACCGATCACTGGTTCTTTTCCATGAATGATGACACGTTGAGCGGTTAATGTCTTTGGGTCAAATCCTCCTAGAGTATGGAAACGGATAAATCCTTCTTCGTCAATATGGGTAACGATAAACCCAATTTCATCCATATGTGCGGCACACATAATCCGTTTATCTGATGTACCTTTTTTCACTGCAATTACATTACCCATTGGGTCGACCTCCACATCATCAGTAATACTTTTCAATTCTTCTAGAACGAGTGCTCTTATCGGTTGTTCAAATCCAGGGGCTCCTGGTATTTCGCAAATTTTCTTCAGTAATTCTACGTTGATCATACTACAAACTTAACAACATCTTTTTTAAATCTTAACCAATTGTACAGGACAGTTTAAAAATTTATTTATAAAAAACAATACGTCTTTTGCAAGTAATTGGTCTACAGTGACTTATTAAAGATAATAATTTTTAACGAAATCTTGATTTAACTATGTTTTGAAATACCATTTAAGGTGAAATCTACTGAATATACTGACTAAAAATGCAATTGTATGGTGCTTATCCATTGGTTGAGTCCATTTTTGATAAAATTAACTTACTGTGAATTTATAACCAGCGAACAATAAAACCAAGCATAAAATACCAAACCCCAAACCCCAGCCAAGAGACATCCCTCCAGCGTTTACTGCATGCATATTGCCAATCGGAATCAAAGCCGCCCAATAACGGGGATGTGCCTCTTTTTCATTCTGAGCATTCAATAAATAAGCATTTTTGGCACTAAAGAGCGCATCGTTTGTAGTATTCCCGTCTTGCAACTGCTTGTAAAATGATTGGAGCAATCCCGCAGTGGCAGCTTCATCGACACTCCAGAGTGTAGTAAGAAGACTACTCGCACCAGCGTAGGAAAACCCACGCGCAAGACTCATAATGCCCTCACCACGCTGCAGTTTACCGCTCCCTGTCTCACAAGCGCCTAGTACAACCAAGGAAGCATTGAGATCCAACTGATACAGGTCACGGTTATAAATCAAGTAATCGGCATTGGAATTCGATTCAGAACAAACTAGATAACAAGCATCTTTTAAGGAGTCATTTGCCACTGCGTGCGAAGAAATATGTAAAATGTCATACTTGCCTGCTTCCTTAATAAAACTGGGTTTGTTCGCTTGCTGATCAGCCATAAAGTCGCCCTTGTAATCTTTAGCGAGTGCTTGAGTCATTTCACGACTAGATTGCAGTGGGCTGTAACTTTTGAAGGAAGGAGCAAATCCCAAAAACGGCTTTTCTGCTTGATTGTTTTTGCTTGTCATTTCCTTGAGCAAAGTGGCGGAAAAGCAGTAACTGATGTTGTGTTTCTTTAATAAATAGGGATGTTCTGTAAATGCTCTTGCGTTGTCACTGGCTACGGGAGCACTAAGCAAGGCATCAAAAGGCACATAACCCAACAGACCATCTGGGATAATAATGAGGTATTCCGATAAAGCGATATTCGACAATAGTTTTTCATAAATTTTGAAGGCGGTAGTGGTAAATACTGTTGCACTTGTAGCCGAATTCCCAGTGATTCCATTTCTTAAATCACCTACCCATTTATGGAGGGGGAAATCTGCTTGAATACGATCAAACGCCACTTCCTTATTGCTTATATTGAACCGATAAATCGCCTGATCGCCAATGAAGTATTCGATCAACGATGTTTGGGCGTTGTGTAATAACTGCTGTCGAATTTCATCTATCGTAACGGTAGACAAGTCATATTTTAACTGATAATACTTTGGGTGTGCTTTTTCCAAGCCACTGACATAAGTCTTATAGTCCTTTCTAGCTTCGAACAATTGAATGCTGATGTCAGATAGCTGTTTTGGTTTCTTCTTTTTTTCCTTTCCTTTCTGCAAGCGGTCTTCTAGTGTTTTGATTTTATAACGGAGTTGGTAGCCAGACTCCAACACTTCAGCAGGAATACCAGCAAACGCTTCTGCATTGGAGTTCTTTAGCGCATCGAGTAATAAGACGGCTTTGCTTTTTTCTGCCATTCTAAAGGCTTGTTCAAGATATTGCTCCTCTTTGGTTGCGTTATACAAAGAATGACAAATGGCAATGCCTTGTTCAAAAATCGGATAACTCTTATTGAGAAGGAACTGTCGTGATGACTCTGAGTCGTAATCCAACCTTAGGCTGTCAATGATATTCATGCTTTGAAGGGCGGCAGTGTAGGCATTTTTCGAGTCTGCTTCATTTTTTTTCTGGTACAATACGCGCATTTTATTGGCTAGAATCTCAAGCATTACTTTAGGAGCGTAGAGTGCTTTTATCTTAGGGACGGTATTGGTATTGTGGTTGGAGTAGGCTGGTATCAGATTGTTTAGAGCGGTGTCGTAGTACTTGTTTGCCGTTTCAAGGTTGCCTTCTATTTCGTAGGAGTGTCCGTATGCTTTGTTGATCTCTGCTACTTTGTAGTGTTGGTTTCCGTAGAGCGAATTTGCTGATTTCAAGGCTTTTTCGAAGAAGGTGCGTGCTGTTTTCTGATCTTTCTTATTACGGTAAGATTCTCCGAGGAGCTGATACGTCTCTGCTTGGAATGGGTTGTCTTCTTTTTGGATGTTGAGGGATTCTGTCAAGTAATATCTGGCGGAGTCGAATCTGTTTTTTTCGGTGTAAAATTTAGCGAAAGCGTTGTAAGAATTTACTCTTGAATTGATTTTTTTGTTCTTTAGATTTTTATCGATTACTTTTTGATAGTACAATTCTGCATTTTCAAAATCGCCCATAAATTGGTACGTTTCAGCAAGGTGTTTTGGCAAGATGTCTAAGGCAGTTCTCTTATTATGCTTGGCAAAACATTCGTCATCATAGGCAGTAATCCTTAAGAAATTTTCAATTGCAGGTTGGTAATTACCTTGCTTTTTATTGATTGTTCCTAGGTAAAGAAGTGTTTTATTTAGTCGTTGATACTCTAACCAAGACAAGGACGGCTTCTGTTCTAAAGCAGTAACAATTTTATTGAAATACTCAGTAGCTTTTTCGAATTTACCTAGTTTGTAAAAATAGTTTCCTTGATAAATACCAATGTCCAGCGCTATTTCAAGTTCTAATTCAGCACTATCTAGTTGATGCCTTTCTTTTTGAAAATGAGCTTCTGCAATATCTAGATATCCTTTCTGTTCTTTTAACTTATAAAAGTTAGATGCAAAGTTTGCTTTATAGAGTTGTAGCGTTATTGCATCTTTTACACTTATTTTCTTTGCATAAAAAATTGCCTTGTCCAAAAAATGAATTGTACTATCGAAATCGGTTTGAAAAAATTTGGAAGCTTTCATAAACTCTTCCGTCATTTGTTTTTCCAAAGAATCCTGACCAAATACCTTTAAAAAACAGGAAAATAAGCACAACATAATTACCAGTTGTCTCCAAAAGAAATTCATAGTTAGGCTTTTACAAGAGTTTGCATTAGAAATTCTATTAAAATTTCTAATGCAAACCAGAGGTTATGTAGTTATCAATCCAACAAAAAGAGTTCTGAAAGAACTAATGATGGGAACAAATTATCGGTGATCCATTTTCATTTCAAATGAACCTACCTCACTTGTAATCGCATTCTTGATTTCAACCTTCGCCAAACCAGAAAACTGTTTCACAAATTTTTTGTTTGCGCTATTAACGTATCCCTTTACCAGCTTAGATTCCATTGTATTTCTTGGGTCACTTCTGCCCAATAATTGCCCAGAATTAGCATCAAAAATGGATACTAGATAACTCTCATTTTCTGGATAGATCAAATGATCTAGCGCATATAAATTATTACAATTTCCAGTAGGAGTGCAAGGACTAGGCCAAGGGAGCGGTGGAATACCGCCAAAAATAGCACTAACTGATTGTTGGTTTGCAAGCATTGCTTTTTTCTCTACTGCACAGTTCCCTTGCCGGTCAACACAATCATCATATGCGCTTTTCGAAGCGAGCAAATTAAATACTTCGATGTAGGCAACTACGGACTTGTCTGTATTATTTGGATTGGGTTGTGAAGTGGTAGGCGATTTTGTTATGTCGGTACATTTAAAATTTAAAAATGAGAAACTAATGATACCGGTTACAAATAAAATCAACCATTTTTGATTGAGAAGAGTTTTCATAATGTTGTTGTTGTAATGATATAATGTAATGTAAATATAGAAACATTTTCACATCAATTAATGTATATTGGTTTATAAATTAAGCGAGTAAGAAAATCAAACATTCTATTTATTATTTATTCTACGAAGAATCAATTTGTTACAAAAAACAAAATAATTTTAGAATAATTGTTCTATCCAAGTTTAATAGATTCAGTTTATGTATTCATGGAATTATTCTAACGTTAGAATTAAACTAAATCTTCTTTTACAGCGTTTATTATAAATAGTCATTTTTTATTTCTTTAACGTTCCACTTTGGCTATTTGATTTAGTTTAATGACCAAAATTTAGCAGTTCTTTCTGAAATTAACAATTCATAATCCATCATTAAAATTATTTTAACGATCTTTGGATTGAAAAACCATAGTTATGCAACATTTTGTACAGTTTTCGAAACAAGATAAAAAGCTGTTTTTTAAGACATTACAGCAAAGGGTGAATTCGTATTTTAGAACCAACGAAATTCAGAAGACGGCAAATTTCAAGATGTATGTGAAAACTGCGTCTATTTTCCTAGCCTATTTCATTCCTTTGTTTTTGGTTTATTTTGCTCAGCTATCCTTTGGTATGAATATGTTAATGTACCTAATCATGGGATTTGCGGTTTCTTGCGTCGGTTTTTGCATCATGCATGATGCAAATCATGGGACCTATTCTAAAAACAAAAACATAAATAAACTACTAGGATATAGCTTGAATTTGATTGGTGGAAGTTCATTTACATGGAAAATTCAACATAACTTTCTACACCATACTTATCCTAATGTTTATTCACTTGATGAAGATATTGATGATAAACCATTTCTACGCCTTTCGCCACATGGCAAGTTGGAAAAATACCACAGATTCCAGCACATTTACGCTTTCTTACTGTACAGCCTAGCAACGATTAGTTGGGTGTTTATGAAAGACTTTAGGCAGCTCAGAGAATACAATTCTGATGGAATGACGGAGAGAAATGGTTTTGACGCAAAAAAAGAAACAAGAGTGATGATTGTGAGTAAAGCAATTTACTTTTTTTATATGCTAGTGCTTCCTGTTTTGTTAGGCGTTGCTTGGTCGCACGTAGTTCTTGGTTTCTTGTTGATTCATCTACTGGCAGGATTGTTCATTACAGTGATTTTTCAGTTGGCACACGTCGTAGAGGGCCCAGAACACTTAACGGTTGTCAATGAAGAAGATTTTGAAAACACTTGGGCAATTCACCAATTGTCTACTACTGCCAATTTCTCTACTAAAAGCCGATTCGTTACTTGGTTTGCAGGCGGACTCAATTTCCAGATAGAACATCACTTGTTTCCACATATCTGCCACATTCACTACCCAAATATTGCTAAGATCGTTCGCGAAACAGTGAAAGAGTTTAATCTGCCTTACCATGAGTTTGAACACTTACACAGTGCTGTCTTTTCCCACATCAAAATGCTCAAGCAATTTGGAAATGCGTAACTAATAATGATTGTTTTCAATGGTTAATTAAATGAATTTAAGAAGAAGAGTTGAGCGATAGAACATCTTTGGATTATACAAAGTTCCCCGTTGAAATTACTCCTTGTTCATCACCTTTTCCTGTTGATTGATGCTCTCATCATGAATACTCTGCAAGTATTTAATCATAAACGGTTCGCTCAAACCATTCTTTTGAGCAAAGGATTTTCCTTTTATTAAAATGTCATTCCACCTTTTTTGTTGGAGAATGGTAATATTGTTTTCCTTTTTATATTGACCAATTTCCCTAGCAACTTCCATACGGCTTGCTAGCAGAGAAAACACATCATCATCAATGAGATTGATATCTTGACGAAGGACTTCCAAGCGACTTTGAATTGGTGCGTTTTCCTCATGATCTTCCCTTAGAACTAAATCTAATAACATTCGATGTAGGACTTCAGGCGTTATTTGCTGTTTCGCGTCGCTCCAAGCGTTGTCTGGATCGATATGGGACTCCACCATAAGACCATCAAAATCTAAGTCAAGTGCTTTCTGAGAGACTTCTTGTAACGTATCACGCCGTCCACAGATATGACTTGGATCACAGAGCATTGGAATCTCAGGCATCTCATTTTTGAATTGAATGGCTAATTGCCATTGTGGTCGATTGCGGTAATATTTTTCTGCTAAATTAGAAAACCCTCGATGGATGGCTCCGATTTCCTTTACGCCAACGTTTTGAAGGCGCTCGACTGCTCCTTTCCATAATGCAACGTCAGGGTTGATTGGGTTTTTCACTAAAACAGGTATGTCAACGCCTTTTAGAGCATCAGCAATTTCTTGCACCGCAAATGGGTTAACCGTTGTCCGCGCACCAATCCACAATATATCGATTCCAAACTCAAGACATCGTTCGACATGTGCCGCTTTTGCTACTTCAACTGTAACTGGTAAGCCAGTTGTTTCTTTTACTTCTTGCATCCACGGCAATCCCATCGTACCGATGCCTTCAAAGGTTCCTGGTCGGGTACGAGGTTTCCAAATGCCTCCACGAATGATATCGATTTTTCCTGATGCTTTTAGGCGACGGCTGGTTTCTAACACCTGTTCTCTCGTTTCTACACTGCACGGGCCAGCGATGATGATTGGTCGTTTATCTTTGATTAACCATGATTTTTTATTCGTTGCTGATGGTTCCATTATGAATGCTTTATCTATTTAACTTAATTTGACCACATTTAGTTTAATTCCGTTCAGTACTCTTTTTATTTCGTTGGCTCGTTCCATCATTTCGACTGACTTTTCTTTATCGTTCCAGCAGGAATTATTGTTAAATCCTTCGATTTAAAATATTTTCTAGCGGCTTCCTCATGAAAGCAACCCGGAAACCCTTGGACAATTATTTTTCTCATAATAGATGACATCCTAACACAAAAAAAAGTCCTTGTTAGAAAAACAAGGACTTTTATATTTATATCATATTAGCTACATATACAAGGCCTTTGTTTCTTTCAAATAGAAGAAATAAAATCCAAAATAATATGTAGCGAAATTTCTATTCATTTTTTCTGATCTATAATCAAACTTACTATTAACTTTTTGAAAAGGCAAGTTAATCAGCTAAATTTCAGTAAGCTTTAGTAATTTATGTTTCGTTAATTAACTGTTCTTCCTTTAGCGACTCTGGATTTAACATTGACGTCTGTGATTTTCTTTAGGTCCACCATCAAGCAGGCGTAGCCATCTCCAGTAGAGGTGACGTATGTTTTTCCACCATATTTCACTTTGCCCATTTGGTTTTTCCATTCAGAAGCTCTGAGGGTGTATCGTCCTTGCTGTTTTTCGTTGGGTCCGAAGATGAGAAAGTGTTCATTGCCGTTTTCAAATGCGATGGCTAGTTTTTGTCCTCCTTCCATACTAGTAAGGATCCCTGGAGTTCCTTTAGGGATAATGATTTCTTCAATCTGTTTTCCGTTTTCCATTTTTATTTCACCACGGATGATCTCGGTACTTGCGTCTGATATCTGACGTCTGATTTTGACGTCTTCAGAAAGGTAGAACTGAATTTTCTTTAATTCGGATTCCGACCATTTATTGGTTGTTTTGAGGGTTTCTGTAAAAGGAGTCAGCTTTGGTGAGCAAGCACTTAGTAAAAGCAAGCAAAATGCAACTGGGATGACAAATTTATTACTGGACATAGTTCTTTTTTTACCCAAAGGAACAATTTAAATGCCAAATTTGCATCATATTATAAATGAAGCAATAAAAAAAGTGCTAACGCAAATAGGCGATAGCACTTTATATCATTTTAACAGTTTCCGAATTAACCTTTCATAATCGTTTCCGGATCATCGATGTCATAGATCTCTTCCAACTTTCGAATACGGTCAGTGAGCTTATTAAACTCAGAAGCGTTTGGCAATTGAAGTTTGTCCATGGCATCTTTGATGAGGTCACGGATTTTCTGTTCAAACTCTTCTTTTTTTGCTTCCGTAGTGTCAATCAGATCATGGATGACACGTTTCCCTTCTTCTTCTGATAGGGAACCTTTGTCTACAAGATCTTTAACTGTGTTCTGAAATTTTTCGGTTGTGTTGGCGACGAGGCCAAAACCTGTTTTCAGTACTTTTCTAAATAAGTCTTCCATTACAATTGATTAAACTGTTCTTAGTAACAAATAAACGATGACTACTTTTTGATGTCCTTAGCTACGTTTTTTACTGCATTCGTTGCTTTAGTAGCAGTAGATTTCGCAGTCGTTGTCGCTTTTTTAGTCGTTGTAGCTGCTTTTTTTGCAGTCGTTGTAGCTGCTTTCTTAGCAGTTGTCGCTGTTTTTCTAGCAGTTGTAGTCGCTTTCTTAGCAGTTGACTTAGCTTTTCTAGCCGTTGTAGTCGTTGCTTTCTTAGCTCTAGAAGTTGTTTTTCTAGCTGTTGACTTAGCTCTAGTCGTTGCTTTCTTAGCTCTAGAGGTAGTTTTCTTAGCTGGAGTTTTTTCCATTGCATCTTCTAAAGCACCTAGACGCTCAACTAACTGGTTGAACTCATCTTTAGTAGGGATGTTCAATGATTTCATGATGTTGGTCACGATATCTTTCATTTTGCCTTCTACTTCTTCTTTCTTAGCTTCAGTCGTGTCAAGGATTTCATCAAAAATCTTTCTTCCTTCTTCTCTTGACTCATCTCCTTTTTCAGAAATGTCTTCGATGTTTTTAGTTAATTTATCAGAAGCGGTAGTAACGATTCCAACGCCTGTGTAGATTATTTTTTTTAGTAAATCTGCCATGATATTATTATTTTGAAATAAGTTTTTAAAATTGTTAGAGTATTATAGTAGCGCTCTAAAAAAGATGTTTTATACGCTATTCTTTGCAATTAGTTTTACCTAAGGGAATATTACTTCTTCTTAGCTTTTGTTTCTAATTCTTTAATTCTTGTCATCAAGTTGTCGATGTCTGATTTGCTTGGCAAGTTAAGGGCTTCGATTGCATTGTTAATCATTTCCTTTAGCTTTCCTTCGAACTCTTCTTTCTTAGATTCAGTGTTTTCCAATAAATCTTCTACTACTTTCTTTCCTTCTTCTTCTGAAAGAGAACCTTTCTTTACTAATTCATCGATGTTTGTTTGGATTTTTTCTGCGGTTGTTGAAACCAATCCTACTCCTGTGTAAATTACTTTTTTAAATAAATCTTCCATTACTAGCTTTTTTAGATATTCAAACGTTATAAAATTATAATTCCTAAACATCAATAACCATGCTAATAACGCGGCTAATTAAAAGTGTAAATCAGAACAAAAAGTCAGATGTAGAGGGTGTTTTGCTCAATTGCGAAACATAATTTTACAAAACCGAATTGAACCAAACAAAAATTAGGAAACTATTTTAGTTTTAAAAGTTTTCTGTGCCAACTTTTTTTAAAAAAAACTTCAAATTCGGACAAATTGTCAGGTTTTTCCTGTCGTGTCATAACGATTTTACCCTTTTTATTCGTTCTTTTTGTCATTTTTCATAAAAAAACTTGGCACAACAATCATTAAAAATGCGAATTGAGCTATTTACTCAACACTATTCTTACTGTTTGTAACTCTTTTTCATAAATCAATTTTGCTAAATAAACGCCAGGGGCAACTCCTTTCGCTTTCCATACAAACTGATGAGGTCCCTCTTTTAGATGGCTGTTTGCGATTTGTTTTATTTTACGACCATTTATGTCATAAATAGAAAGATCTGCGTCAACACTTCTGTCAAGGTAGAAGGACAATGTAGTCGTAGAATGAAACGGGTTGGGTATAGCGGTTAATGCTTTCGGTCGTTCTTTTTCTTTGAATCGTTGATTGTTGCTTTGAGAATTAAATTGTTCATCGTGCAGCGAAACAGGGCTGTTTGTTGGATTATTGAAATTGGTACACGTTTCAATCTTAGCACTAAATTCACCATTGTTTTGAACTTGAAATCCAGGCATTAATCTAATTTTGACTCCTGCCTTATAACTAACATCCGCTGAGGGAGTGAGCGTCTGTGTCGAAGTGATCGTGTTTTGAGCTTTCGTATTTGTTGTACCAGAAACGGTTCCAGTAAGATTAGCATTAACAACACAACTATTTACACAAGATGCAGGCACGTTAAAGGCTTGAGCACCATCAGATCTATTTTGGGAACTTCCTTGATTTGCACTTGCCCCTAAGCCTCTTTTTGCAAAAGCTGTCCAAATCAAACACTGATGCGCACCACCGTACAACGCTTGATCTGCTGCTAGAATGCCATTCCTCCCATCAACAAACCCAGGACTACAAGGCTGAAGTTTCAAGCCCTCAACGACCAATTGCAATGCGATATTATTCCCTCCAGTTCCTGTATAAAAATTGGAGTCGAAACCGTATTGAGCAATAAGGGCCCAAGTCATCTCCCAAACCATTGCACACCAGACCGACCCAATACCGTGCGGCTGAGACGTTCCATTAAAGCTACTTGCATAGGTGTGTGGATTAATCGCCATGTTCGTACTATATGGGTAAGGGCGAATCCCCCCTGGGTTATTAAAGAGCCAGTCTCCTAATGGACGGCTATCCGTTCCTTGGTCGCCAGGTTTCATAGTTAGTATTAAGCCAAGAAAATCACTCCAGCCTTCTCCCATTTGTTCCGCATTACCAAGACAGCTGGCAGCAGCGGGTCCACCAGTTAGTCTATTGGATAATCCGTGACCATATTCATGAAGAATAACAGCATTAGAGAAATCTCCATCGCGTCCGTTGCAAACATACATAGACATTGTTGGGTTTATTCCATCTGAAGGGGTTCCAAAAAAGGCATTACAGACAAGGCCAACTTGAGA
The DNA here is from genome assembly GCA_937959115.1 of uncultured Saprospiraceae bacterium. Classification (GTDB taxonomy): domain Bacteria; phylum Bacteroidota; class Bacteroidia; order Chitinophagales; family Saprospiraceae; genus JAHDHB01. The sequence continues at coordinate 103,309 of CALGAW010000027.1, read as the reverse complement.
TCTAGCGTATACGTAATCACCAGCAGCTCCACCATTACCGTAGTTGTTTTGCTGGAAATTTCCACTTGATTCATCAAAACCGTAGTGATACAATACATCATGTGATATATTATTCCAATAGAAAAGGTTTGTAATGGCAGCATTTTCGTACAAGTCAGGATTCTGGTTTAAGTTTAAAGGGAAATCAAATACTAAACCGCCACCACCATTCGGGCTGTACCCATTATTGTTTCCCGCATCAAATGCATGTGCATTGTTGCCTCTTGTAATGTTATACTCAGCGCCAGCAGCACCATTGGTGTCGTGCCAACCGTAAGGGGACGCCGTTGCATTATCTGGATTGTTTACCAGTGTTCTACCTCCTTCTCCTGGGTGTGCTAACGGCATTGCAAAAACTCGATAACCTCCAACCGAACCCATTTTTTCTCCTAGACGAGGGACCTTATTATGCAATTCGGAATGTGAGTTCGCCTCACGGTGCTTTGTACATTTGTGCCCACTATCTCCGTGGTTGAGGTTGCATTGAGCCATCCAGCTTTCTTTTTCTAGGATTTCGCCAGTTTGGGCATTTACTCTCATGCTCCACCATTCTTCTTCCTGTGTTTCATAGATAGAAAGGTCCCAAGCTAATTGCAGATCTCCATTGTCAGAAATATGATAGACTAGTTTAACAGGTATGTCTCTTCTAGAGAGTGTCCCTTTACTTATTTTTTGTGAGCGGTCAGTCAGAGAGGAGTGTTCCAACACTTTTAGATCTCCAATGTTGGTATATCGAAGGTCTTTTCCTGCTGCTTTAACGGCTTGGATGGGGTTGAGGCTAGGAGATACAAGTTTAGAACTGGAGTTGACTTTTGTAAAGCGATTATTGAACCGAAAGATTTCGCCATCTGCTTTTAGATGCAAACTCGACTCCGTACCAACAATCTCAAGACCATTTAACGTTTGTCTGAAGTAGTAATGGTCAAGTTGACTTTTTTTGCTTTTGTGGAAGCTGTTTACCATTAATTGAATCGCATCAGTATCTTCTAATGTAAATTCATCTCCCAGTTTAGTTTGAATAAGGGAGAGGATGGTATTGTCGCTCTTTTGCTGAGCATTAATCAGTGCTGGGAAAAGGCAGCACCAAAGAAGCTGAAATATTAGTTTTCTCATTAATTATTGTTTAAAACAATTAAACCATTCGATTATTTCGAATAATCGTCTCAAAATAAGGGACTTCAGCTTATGGGAACCTTAGATACCTAAATTAAGGAAATAATAAGAAAGCGAAGAAAAATCTTCCTAAAAAAAACAAAAAGAGACAATCCCTTCCGAGAATGCCTCTTTCAAAACAATAGTTAGTCAATACTTATCTAGATATAACCATTTTAGTCGTTTTCACAGTATTGTCTGAATGCATTTTTAGATAATAGACTCCCGGGGGAAGATCCTCTGCTACAAATTCAAACCGATGCACTCCCATTAGCTGATCTCCTATATTAAAAGACTGCAATATGCGGCCATTAATATCAAAGACATAAAAATCCACTACCGCATCATACGTCAACCGATATTCGATGGTGGTTCTTGAATCAAACGGATTTGGCATACACCGTAAATCCATCTCAGCTGGTAAATCTGGCATGCGCGCAGGAATGAAATCAGGAAACTCGTCATAAAAAGCGGTTTGCTCAGTGATGTCACCAATAAGGCTTGGCGTACAGGTTCCGATATATGCACGAAAGTCAGCTCCAGTATTTGCTATAAATCCTGGTTTCATGATGACTAGATTTCCTGCCTTATAATCCACATTTGAGGAAGCGGAAAGTGTTTGAGTCGAGGTTAAATCATTTACAACTTGATGTTCCTTCGTGCCAGATTCTGACCCATTCAATATTAAATCATTAGGGCAATTGTTACACGTTTTTAAGCAACCTGCATTCGCCACTCTACTCCGAATCAATGCTCCAGGTTGAGGGCCAAACCCATAAGTAAAGCCAATACCCACAGTAGACAAAAGATGGCAGTAACTCATGACTGTTCCTTTTCCTTTGGCAGGAACTGCTGCAGTGGAGCATCCACCTGGATTACTAGGATAGCCAGCAGTCGGGCCACATCCGTCAATAGCGGTATTGTTTCCATTCCACACGCAAGCATGTGTGTGACGAGAGCCAAGATTGTGTCCCATTTCGTGTGCAACTACATTAACCGCCCAGGAGTAGGTTGGAAATCCGTTGTAGGAGCTTCCTATCCAACTATAGGCATAATCTCTGCTGGTGCAAAGCGAGTTGACCCAAGCAATGCCACCACCTGTGGGTGCACCTCTCGATACTAAATGCGCCAAATCGCCATCAAAGCTAGGCCGTTTTGACCTAAAGGAAACCATGGCATCTTTCGTTGAACCAGTAGCATAACTGTCAGGAGTTGTCCAAACAAACATCTTTGAAACAAATGTTGTAATGTTCTCATTCTGATACAATGTCGCAACTACGTTAAACAAGCCAGACATAAAGTTCATAGCGCCTGTTGCACCTCCTTTTTCAGTGACTAAGTCGTACTCTAGTTCTAGATACACCCGCACGCACTTATCCACTTTGTAGTTTGAAATCGTTGTCCCTAGTTTTTGAAGATCGCCAAAGTCATTATTAGCAATCATGCTGACATCTGATCCACAGGAGAAGTTTTGGGCAGGAATTAAGTCAGTTTCGTAGTAACCGATATGTTTCCCACTAGAATTATTGACTTTTCCTAGTATAAATGCTTCACCCCCTTTAGGAAATGCCATAGCAATAATTTCATTCTGAAAAATAGAAATCGCAGCAAATGAATTAGGATCTCCGTCTACAATGCCCCTGTAGTATAAACCTGGAGCGTAGTCTAACGGCAGATCAGGTGCTTCACTAGTTACCGCAGTAAAGTTGTCTGTAAACAGTTTGTGCTGAGTAAGCTGAAGTGTGATGTCGCCTTTCGTCGTTTTCAGACTAAGCTCAAGACTTTCAGGTGTTTCTGCAAGCAGTTGATCGTTTATCGACGGATTAATTTGATAGAGGTTTGCGGCTCTAAACACGTTGTCCATTCCTGCTTGTTTGCTGTAGTCTGTTTCAAGCAAGTCGTAAGACGGAAAGTCTCCTGCCTCTTGTATTTTATGAGTGATGATGGTGTTTAACGGAGTAAATCGATTCTGTCCAAACATTGAGGTACAGAAGAATAACGTTAAAAACCAAATTAGATATTTTTTCATAATCAGTTGATTTTTATGTTATTTACGAACGATTCTGTTGATCGATTTTTTTAGTTGATCATTTTCTTTTTGAAGTTGTTGATTTTTGTCGATTACTTGTTCCAGCTTCTTGTTCATTTCAATCAAGTGCAACATCATTTCTTCGATTTTTGCTTGTTGACGATTGGTCACGTCAGCCAATTGAACTTCACCATCCATATCTTTCTCTGATTCAAAGCCAAGCAGGTGCCCGTTTTTATTGATAAAGGATTCTTCTTCTTGCAATGTTGGCAGTTTATATTCAGGGAGAAACACATAATCACTCCAGCCGGTTTGCACACGTACTTCTTTAGCTCGGATGGTTCCGTTTACATCAAGTTGGTAATCTGGTGTAGTTGTATTGATGCCTACCTTTCCGTCTGTTTTTACTAGGAACCGATCTCCATTTGGTCCAGCTTGGAGGGTGCCATCTGTTCGCATAGCGCCTGATTTATGGTAGAAGCTTTTGTTACCATAAACTCGAACCCAGACGTTATCAATCATATTGATTCCGCCACCATAATTTTGAAAAAAGAGGCCTTTTGAGCCATAGACTCTCACCCAGCCACCATTGATATGGTTTTCACCATTTACATAAAGATTTGACTTCTTTCCTCCGTAGCCGATATAAACTGGTTTTCCGGTATTGTAATTTAGATATAGGTTGTCATGGGCTGTACCGTCGTGCTCTTTCCCGTTTACGTGCCTTACGGTAATGTTCGCATTCGTTGATCCTCCAACTTGTATACTTCCACCTGTAAAAAGGCTTCCTCCAGTCGTCAGGTTTTGCCCTACAAAAAGGCTTGAGGTAGTTGGTCCGTATCCCGCATAAATGTTTTTGCCTGTATTGTAATTTAGAAAGAGATGATCGATGTCTGTACTGTTATGGCTTTTACCAACGATCGTTCGGACTTTTAATCTGGCATTGCCTGCAGCACCTATGTTTACTTCACCGGCCACTGTTAATTTGGAACTGGAAGTCGAGGTGCCTATTCCTACATTACCTGTTCTATAAATAGTGGCTGTGGAATTTGTAGGACCACTCCATTGCTGTGCGCTTAATGTGAAAGAAGCCAACAACAAAATTGAACATAAAAATGAAAATGTTTTCATACTTTTGAATATTTAGTAATTAAAAAAATTACTAGTATACAATAGCATAAATACAAAGCTTAATCATCAGAAAAGAGAGTAAAATCTTAAATAAGATCTTCTACTAATATAAGACACATTTTTTATATTATACCACTACTTAATATAAAAATTTAATGCGTTGATGCTTAATGTAATTTCTTAGGATAGTTCAGACCTTTTGTTGATTACTCGGTACGACACATCGATTGACGAGCTTTTCCAACCCCTTCCGCTGCAGGTTCTTACCAATGAAAACCATGACACTTTGTTTATTCTCTCCAGTTTTCCACATTCTTTTTTCAGTAAAATCAATGCGTTTCCCTACGGATTGTATCAAATGTTGTTTTTCGGAACCTTCTATCCAGACCAATCCTTTGAGCCTGTATAAATTTGTAGCCTGAAATCTAAGGTATACAAAAAGATGACTGTTTAAAGCTGCTTTATTAAGCGGTTTGTCAATGATAATTGTTATAGAATTTATCTCTTTTGTATGCGAATGATGATGGTGTGAATGTGGTTTCTTTACAGGAAAATTTAGCTCTTCCTCAGAAGTCTTTATTGACTTGTTGTTTTGCGTTAGCAACTGTCCGAGCTTATTGTTTTGTTGGGTTAGGTCAAGGATTGGAAAGTCGTTTTTATTACCAAAAAGAACCTTAGCAAGTGGATTGATTCGGTGCATTTCGCTCTTTAATCGCTTCAAGTGGTCTTCGCTTACCAAATCACTTTTATTCAACAAGATGATGTCGCTAAATGCAATCTGTTCAATTGACTCTTCTGTTTCTTTTATGTGATCCTCAATCAATTCGGAATCGACTAGGCAAACAATTCCTTTGAGTGGAAATTGTTTTTTTATCATAGGATGAACAATAAACGGTTCAGCAAGTCCTGTTGGATTAGCTATGCCAGTTGCCTCGATAATGATTTCATCATATTCTGCTCTTCTTTCAAAAAGTTCGTTTAGGATATCGTATAAATTGTCATTTAGAGTACAGCACAGGCAACCATTGTTTAGTTCTACTATGGAGTCATCAGGGCGTAAAATCAGCTCACTATCAATTCCTTGTTCTCCAAACTCGTTTTCAATAATTGCATATCGAATTTCTGAGTTTTTGGTAATCAAATGATTTAAATAAGTGGTTTTGCCAGCACCTAAAAATCCTGTAATTATTGTTACCGGTTTTTGTTGAGGATTCATATTATTTTGAACTTTGAGTACGTATTAACTTCTATGTATCTCATACAATCTAAGTAGCTTCTCTTTACCTTGATTGTAGTAAATTCTGGTGCTGAAAATCTGTAAGAGTGGGTGTTTCTAAAAAATGAACAATTAATTTGACACTTCAACATCAAAAAACACGAAAGGTGCTACGTTACGAACGCCATCATTTGCTCCTAATGAAAAACGGTAACTACCGTCTACCAGTGTTTGTGGGACGATATATTCAAAATCAAAATCAAAAGTATCATTCACCGTTTCATCAAATTGAAAGTAGGTATTTGTTGATAAGGTGTTGCCTGATGATAGATCTGTATTGGACAAATATAGGATTCCATTTCCTCCGTTGCTTAATGAGCTGTTGTCTGTTACTTGTCCGACAAACCGTACTGCGGACCCCTTGGTGACAGAGAAGCTATTCGTACTTGGTACCTGAACGTTGATTGTTGGTGGCACATCATCCCGTGTGTTTTTTATCTTTAAAGAATAGTTGTTGGCAAAAGGGCTATCATTTCCCGCTTCATCTAAAACTTGGATATGAAAGTGATAGTTTCCAGCAGTCACATTATCAGGAACAGTAAGCACACGCTTAATTGGTTCTGACAATCCTGAAATATCCTGAACATCCAATACACTCCAATCCGTTGTTTGGTTTTGAACATCGGGTGCAGAAGGTGATGGTGCAACTCCGCCACCATGCCCATGGCAATCAAAGTTGTTGTGGATGTCTATTTTGTATTGGGACAATGCCACGTCATCATTAAACACCACATCAAAGATAAGCTCTTCATTGCTTTTTAGGTTGAAAACAACTGGTTCTTGTGAAGCACAAATTTCATCCTCAGAAGGGGCAGGTGTATAGCTAACTTCTTCTATAGTTGGAGGCATGAGATCTACTTCTGCCACTCTACAGGACACTAGTTGTAGGACGGATATAAGGGCTATAAATAATAGGTTTTTCATGGATGCACTTTTAAAATTCAATTCCTAATTGTTTGAACTAATTAAGACTCAGATTCTAATCTTTTTTTGCAAATATACACATAATAATATCTTATTGCATCAAAGTTGCATTATATTTGTGTCATGGGAATTATAAGACACACAAAATCAGTAAAAAGCTTGATTCAAGCATTTAATGAATCAGAAAATGCAATTTCTGTTGCCGTTTTGCTTAAGCGGTTTAAGGAAGATATGAACAAAACAACTGTCTATAGGATACTCGATAGAATGGAGGAATCTGGTGTTCTGCATTCCTTTATTGGCAAAGATGGTGATCGGTGGTATTCAAAATATACTGAAAACACATCTGCTAGCAGCACAATATCTCATCCACACTTCCAGTGTGATTCTTGCGGCAAATCTGAATGCTTAACGTTGGATATAAATATTCCGCCATTACCAAATCATAAGGTTGATTCTGCAAGTCTTTTACTTATTGGGCAATGCCAAGATTGTCTAATCGAAATCACCCAATAATCAATAAACTACATGAGGCTTTTTATTATTTTACTATTTGTTTTCACCAGTACGTTTCTGAATGCTCAGATTAACGGTAGTGTTGTTGATGATCATGGACACACATTACCAGGTGCTACGATAACCTTACTGCCTGATAGCTTGCAAACGACCACTGACCTTGATGGTCGATTTTCATTTGAGACATTAGAACTTAAATCATACGAGTTAAGAATTTCCTATATTGGTTATCAAACAGATACTGTGTTTATTGATCTTCAGGAGCGTAAGGCAAGAGGAATTAGGATTGTGCTTGATCATGATGAGGAAATGTTGGGTACAGTTGTAGTTACAGAAGAGCACGCTAAGCAAGAAGAAACGCTTCAAGCCGATCATCTACATGAAGATTTTTTCAGAAAAAATCTGGACGGATCATTCGCACAGTCCATCGACAAACTTCCTGGAATAAGTGCCATTAATGTTGGTGTAGGGATTGCAAAACCAGTCATAAGAGGGCTTTCTTCCAATCGGATTATAGTAAACCATCAAGGCATTAAGCAAGAAAGTCAACAATGGGGAAGTGATCATGGACTAGAGATCGATCAGTTTGATATTGAAAGAGTTGAAATTATAAAAGGTCCTGGATCTTTACAATATGGTTCTGATGGGTTAGGTGGTGTCATTAATATTATGCCTGAGAAAATACTTCCCAAAAACAGTTTTAAAGGTAGCTTGCTCGGAGTTTATAAAACCAATAATGCCCACATAGGAACATCTGCAAAATTGGGTTTCAACATTAAAAATTGGTTTTTGTCTGCCCGCTATTCTTATCAGGATTTTGCTGATTATCAGGTGCCAGCAGAGGAGTTCAATTATAATGGGTTTACGTTGCCAATTTTCAATAATCGGCTTAAAAATACTGCTGGTACAGAATCGAATATCAGTATCACTACTGGGGTTAAAAAAGACTGGGGAATTACCCGATTGCTCTATAGTCATTACTCTTTGGATGCTGGGCTGTTTAGCGGGGCTGTTGGTGTGCCGCGCTCGTATGCATTAACGGAGGATGGTAGTTATCGAGACCTTGATGTACCAAAACAACAAGTGGATCACTATAAACTGTATCTCAATCAACTATTCTTTTTGGGAAGCAATCACTTAGCGATAGATATTGGATTGCAGCGCAATTTACGTCAGGAGTTTTCAGAGCCAGAGTTTCACAGTATTCCCCTTTCGCAACTTGAGGATCCGAATGACAAGTTGGCAATCGAACTATTGTTAGAAACGTTTAGTATTGCCTCCCATTATCAATTTGAATCAAAACATTCATTGACGAATATTATTGGTATGAATGTGCAGTGGCAATCCAACCAACATGATGGATTTGAGTATCTGCTGCCAGATTTTACCACCTTTCGTGGTGGAATATACTCCATAACTAAGAAAGAATTTTCGCATAATTTTATTGTAAACGGTGGATTGAGATTGGATTTAGGTCATAACAACACGGAGTTTAACCGTCAATTTGTTTGGGACAGTAACGAGAATATTGTAGACTCACTTGTATCACCTTGCACAAATGATCAGTTTTTCAATTGGTCTGCTTCGATTGGAGCCAATTATTCCTTAATGGATGAAAAATTGGACATTAAGGCTAACTTTGGCAAAAGCTTTAGAGTGCCTTATCCTGCTGAAACTGTTTCAAATGGCATTCATCATGGCACCTTCAGACATGAGGTAGGGACTGCAGATTTAGCATCAGAACATGGATATCAGCTTGATTTAGGAGCGAATTTAGATATTCATAAATTCCAAGCAAGTTTTGCTTATTATTTAAACTATTTTGACAATTACATTTATTTGGGACCTACTTTTCCAGCAAGATTTTCAAGATTGCCCGAGGCTGGACAGATCTTTCAATATCGGCAGGATGATGCTATTTATTCAGGAATTGAAATGCAATGGAATTGGGCGGTTGCAAAAATGTTTGGGTTAGAACAAGCGCTTGAATTTGTACAAAGTTATAATCTTAGTACAAGACTTTCCTTACCTTTCACGCCACCACCATCGATTAGAACGGAGCTCAAATTTACACCAGAAGGAAAAAAATGGTTGCAAGATTCTTACGTTGAATTATCCCATCAATATTACTTTGCTGCTTCAGGCGGATTACGAATAGATCGATCTGAACGAGCTACACCAGACTATCATCTAGTAAACTTTGGTATAGGAACGGACTTTAACGCGGGAAAACAAAAAATTGAAATCAAGCTTCAAGTACAAAACTTGATGAATACAAGATACTTGTCCCATCTTAGTCGCTATCGGATTATCAATGTTCCAGAACAAGGAAGGAATATTGTTCTGGCGGTAAAAGTACCAATTAATGGAAAACTATAAAATAAAATTAGCCCGATTCCTACAGTATGAATTAAGTTCTACTGTGTGAAGCGGGCTAATGTGATCTTTTAAACAATCACTAAATCTGATTGGAATTTATTGAAGGCAAAACTCTACGTCCTTAGTTTCCTTGGACTCACAATCGTGATCGACACACGCTTCTACTTCTAGATGAAAGCAAGTTCCAGCAGGATAACTGCATAAATCAACCTCTTGATCAAAATTGATCACAGCATCATGGTCATGCAAGTCAACGTCAAGAATTTTGTCATTGACATCTCCCTCAGGATGCAAAACGATTTCTACTGAATGATTCTCATCAGTCGCTACAATGTCAATATGCACATGGACGTCCGCACAATCTGTAATTGTTTCTCCTTCCATTGGTTCATCAAAAGTAATTGTTATTTCGTTAACAGGCTCCTTATCTTTTTTGCAACCTGAAGCAAGTGTTCCAATTAGGATGACGGAAAGTAAAAAATAGAAATTTAAATTTTTCATAAATATTTTTTTGTAGATAATAAATCTCTGGGCAGAGACAAAAATAATGGTAAAGATAGGAATTTTTCCGTAAATGCAACATTGTTGCAACAAAAAAATGATTTTTGGATAAAATTGTAAATCAGCAAGAATATTTATTCTCCAATTATTTAATGTAAAATGGGAAGAACGAATGTTTAATTTTAAATGACAATTGATAGGAAATGATAATTACTTTCTTCTCGTACTATTTATTTACAGAATAAGGAAGTACAACTAAATTACAACTTTCTATTTGCAACTTTTTTAATTTATTTTCGTGAAAACAATCAGTACACACTCAGAATTCAAGTAATTGTTTGATTAAATAGAGGGATTAAAAGAATTAATTATCATAATTCATGTTAAAAATTTAATTTTGTGCCCCAAACAATTAAAAAAGTGGATCTTCGTTTCTAAGACAGAGTTAACCTCCAAACACTACTTAAATCATTGTTAATGAAATCGTTTTTATATTTTAGTCTTATTTTGATTGGAACCGTGCTTATGGTTTTACCTTCCTGTCGGAAGATTAATGTAACGACTGACCCAGGCGATCAGTTGGCCTTCTCCGTTGATACACTGAAATTTGATACTGTGTTTACGACTCGTGGAACCATTACTAGAGATTTTAAAGTATATAACCCAAACAACAATCCCATCATCATAAGTGAAATTGAGCTCGCAGGTGGGGGCAACTCAGAATACAGAATCAATGTAGATGCTGTACTCGGCTCCGAGCACCAAGAAGTGAGAATTGAGGCCAACGATAGTATTTATGTGTTTGTAGAAGCGACGATTGACCCTACAATGATGAATTCACCCTACTTAATCATGGACTCCATCACCTTCCTGACGAATGGGAACTTACAACAGGTTAACCTAGAAGCCTATGGGCAAGATGCTAACTATGTAGGTGGGACAGGTCAAGTTTCAGTGCTTGATTGTACAGGAGGAATTACCATTTGGAATGACCCACGCCCCTACGTCGTTCTAGGGTTTCTGCTTGTAGACAGCTGTAGTCTATTTATAGAACAAGGAACAGATGTTCACTTTCAAGGAGGAAGTGTTACCACGGTTATTCAAGGGCAAACAGCAAGGCTGCCCAGCGGTGTGCTATTTGTAACCGGGACCTCGAACCTCAAAGTCGCTGGGGCACTAAATAACCCAGTTCGGTTTTTAACAGATCGAATCGAACCAGAATTTAATGACATTCCTGGTCAGTGGGGTGGGATTTTTCTTGATGGAGGTAGTACAGGCAACCAAATCAATTATTCGGAAATTCGAAATGCTAACGTAGGAATCCGAGTTGACTCAGCAGCTGATTTAACTATCTCAAATTCAAAACTCTATGAGTTAACAAACACTGGATTATTAGCCATTCATTCTACAATTACGGCAATTAACTGCTTGATATTTGATGTAGGTAAGCACAATGTTCAACTTGAGTACGGCGGCACGTATAATTTTTACAACTGCACCTTTGCAAATGTAGCAGCAAATTCAAGCATTAGCCACCAAGAACCAATCGTTCGGGCAAGTAACTACTTTATCAATCAAGATGCTTTCGGGAATGGAACGCTAGTTGAAAACCAAGCAGATGTATACTTCGAAAATTGTATCATTTATGGTACCCGCTCCGATGAAGTGGTGATAGACAACCCCGAAGAGGTGATGGTTCCACTTAACTTCACATTTGACCATTGCATCATCAAGGCTGATACCTTCGATATTACCACTAGTAATTTTCTGAATGTTGTAGATGCAGATCCAATTTTTACAGCTGCTGCAGATTATGATTATCGTATTGATACAATTACTTCTCCTGCTATAGATGCGGGCATCAGTTCCACTACTTCAGCTTCAACAGATATAGAAGGAATTGGAAGAGGGAACCCTCCTGACATCGGTGCATATGAGTTTCAGTAGTAATGATTTATTAGGAATATGTTCCGTTAATTGATATGTCAGTGCTGTTATTGACCATTTATGAGCTTGTGTGTCATTCATTTTGTCAAAATCATCTCAACGCATTTATACTGGTTTAAGCACTGGTAATTTTTCATTAATGATTAACTTTTTACAAGCAAATGCTTAATAATAGCAGTCATTTTGGGTTCTGCCAAAGCAGCGACTTCTATCACTCCTTCTAAGGTTGTTTCACTTAACTCTTCAATCGGAAAACACTTGTTCGTAACAACAGACAACACTAAGACTTGCAAATCCATATGTCTTGCAACAATGACTTCTGGAACGGTAGACATTCCGACCAAATCACCTCCAATAATGTTCATGTAGCGATATTCAGCGGGCGTCTCAAGGTTGGGGCCTGGAATACACACATAAACACCTTCGTGCAATCGAATATTATTTGCTTTCGCAAAGGTCAGGGCTTTAGATCTCAAACTGAGATCATACGTATGCAGTAAGTCAGGGAAGCGTGGTCCGATGCGTTCGTCGTTTGAGCCAGTCAATGGATTGGAGGGCTGCAAGTTGATATGGTCTTTCACTAATGCAATATCTCCAGCCTCAAATTCGGGATGAATTCCTCCTGCGGCATTGGAAAGGAATACTTGTTCAACACCTAAATACTTCATCACTCTAATTGGAAATGTGACTTGCTGCATCGAGTACCCTTCATAATAATGAAACCGTCCTGCCATAACTACGACTGGATGATTGTTGAGCATGCCTAGTATCAATTCACCTTGATGACTGTCGACTGTTGAAGTGGGAAAGTGGGGGAGATCTTGATAACGAAATCTTGTAGTGACCTGTATTTCAGAGGTTAGATTTCCTAGGCCAGTTCCCAGGACGATTCCTGTTTTTGGCTCAAAGGCGGTGTGTTGTTTTATGAAGGTTACTGTTTCTTGTAGTTGGTCAAATAGTTCCATGTTAATTAAGAATTGAACGTGTATGGATTGCGTATTGGTTGAATCAGCACAAAGTAACTATAGTATACGAAATGGCAAAGCAATTGTCTTTAGTGGTTTTCCTCCTTGTGTTTTAAAGGAATTGAATGTACCTCTTTCCTTATGATAGGAATATTCTTCTAGCTCTTCTAATTCAAGTACTGGAGCTATACACGTATCATGTCCGTAAAACAGTTCGAGCCATTCATCGCTTGTTTTAGTTTTGAATAATGCCTTGATTTCTTCCTTAGGGAAGTTGGTCCCTATCAACTCTAGGACATCATTCCGTTTCCATTCTGGTTTCTTCACCAAATCGCAGAAAATACTCCAAAATTTCATTTCAAGCGCTGCCAAAGTTAGCCAACGGCCATCTGAACACTGATAAACAGTATAATTAGCAGCATTAAATCCATTAAAGATGTTAAATGTGCGATGATCAAGGCCACTAGAATACAATCCATAGGGCAAGGAGAGTAAAGGCATTACAGCATCACATAAGGCAATATCAAGGTGACAACCCTTATCCGTCTTAAATCGCTTGATCAGTGCTGCCTGAATCGCACTGAGTGCACTGTAAGAGCCACATACATCTGCGACCTGCGCTGCAGGGATATTGGGTTTGCCAGACGCGTCAATAAACAAACTCAACAGTCCACTGTAGGCTAAGTAATTTGCATCATGCCCTGCCTCTGAAGACAATGAGCTTTCTTGCCCGTAACCAGAAATGGAAGCGTACACAATTCTTGGATTGATGGCTTTGACTTGCTTGTATCCAAGTCCCCATGCATTCATTGCCCCAGGGCGAAATTGTTCGATCATCACATCAGCTGTCTCGATTAGTTTCATCACCTCTTTTAATCCTGAGGACGTATTATAGTCAATTGATCTCAGCTCTTTGTTGTGGTTTAACTGATGAAAAAATACACTTGCACCTTCAATCTGGGACCATCCATCGCGCAGATAGTCTTTTCTTTTTGGGCTTTCTATTTTTATAACTGTTGCGCCCATTTGAGCAAGCATATGAGTTGTAACTGGACCAGGTAATAATCGGGTAAAATCAATGATGGTAATTCCTTCTAGTAAATCCATAGGATAAAATTAAGGAGTAATCTTTACTTTGCATAATTCGGGTTGAATCGTTGTGGCATAAAAAAAGACCGAATCGCAAGATCCGGTCTTTCTATAGTTCAATTCGTTATTGATTAATCAAAGTAGATCAATGTCTCAGCATCTGTGTTATTTGTAAACACACACTCACCACCACTAAGAGGAACAATTGTAACCGTTAAGGTTGTTTGTCCATCAGTCGCTTGTGGATCATATACACCGACATAACCAAAAGCTGTTCTTCCGTTCGCTACCAATACTGCAGGGTTGTAAGTAAACTCGTGAACGACACCGTTATTACCAGTATAAGTCCAATCTGCATTTTGAACAGGATTGAATCCGATATTCATTAATGTAGGATCGTAAGTAAAGGAAAATCTTGGATCAGAAGGAAGTCTAACTTTAATCGTAGACCCATCCGTGTCTGCACCACCAAGTTCTACAATCTCAGCAACAATATTGATGTTTGAAGCACCAGAAATATTATTCGGCAATAGATTTAAGATTGGTGATAAATCAGGACAAGCACAGCTCGTCTGATCAGCAGTAACTGGACCTGTAATACTCAAGTCTTCATATGAACAAGGATCTAAAGGATCAGTACTATCTGCACATTCATCTGCATTGGTAACACCGTCACCGTCACAGTCTGCAGCTCCAAGCAAATTGCCACCACCAGAAGCAGCAGTGAAGGTGCCTGTAGGGAACGGGGCAACAGCACTTGCATTGTCCGTTTCACCAACCCAAGCATCAATTCCGCTAAATGTCCATTCGCTTGTTACAAATGTTGCAGAAGGGCCAGTATTGCTGTTTCGGTAAGCAAATCCATTTGTATATTCCCATGAGGTTCCAGTACCATCTACATTGATATCGCCAACGACATCAACGATCACACTGTTCTCATAAAGAACGACAGCATCGTCACCATTGACATTCACTGCAGAAATAGAAGTGTAGTCTGGCATAAACCCAAACCAATCATTGAATTCTAAAGTTGAGGTCGCAACATAAATATAAGAACCCGCAGTAGCTGCAGCAGCAGGGAAGGTAAACTCTACCCCTGAAGTACCACCACCATTATTGGCTGATTCCAGTCCATAAACACTTAGGTCAGCGATGTTGTTGACGACATATAGCTCAACAAATTTTGGTGTACCACCTGTTAGTGGTCCATCTCCAACACCTGATATGATTAGGTTACCAGAACCAGTAGCGCTAATCAAAGCACAAATATCCAATGATTCATCAGCTGCAGTTGTACAGTCATCAGCAGGATCGCTTGGGTCTTCGCCGCTTAAGCATTCAGTATAGTTGTCCACACCACCATTGTCACAATCCTGTGAAGATAATGGATGATTAGGATCTAAGTTTCCAGATCCATCTACAATCACTAAGCAGATATCTGTTCCGTTTCCAACAAGTGTAGCACAATCCTGAGGACCAGTACAACCTGAACAATTAATCGTTCCTGTCAAAGCAGGTAAGGCACATGCTGTTGGAGCATTTGACAATGCAGTCGCAGTAGCTGTTGGGCCAAAATCATAATTGAAGGCGTCACCATCAGCACTACATTGAGAACCGGTTAGCGTTTCACATACTGTACTGTCCGCAGCTAAAAGTGTAATTTGTGGAAGGCCACAGGTGCTTCCGTCATTCGTTACTTCAGTTCTTAAAGAAGAAGGATACACAACCACATCATAACGTTGTACGGCGCAGGATAATGTATTGTATTCTCCAAATGTACTGTCGATATCAGTGTCATATTCACGATCCCATGGAAGAACAAAGAAAGAAGCAGTAACAGGACCGCAGCCTCGGTTTGTAATGTTGACTATATCTAATAAGTCATCACAAATTGTTCCTCCCCAACCTGGTCCAACTCCTCCAATATTAATCAAATCTGTATCTGAAATAGGATAGTTCGTGTCAAATGTTCCACCTTGAAATGGATCATAGCCAGCAGGTGCTTCTACAACAGCTCCTCCTGGAGCATATATGTAAAAGTCAAGATCAATGGTTCCAGGTCCAGCATCACAGCCTGCATTCTGAGTGAAACTAACTGCCTCATCGCTACAAACATCATCAACAGAGAATGCATAAGTCTCATCACAAACAGCAGTAATAGGAGTCACAGCGTGTGCTAAACAATCGAAAGAACAATTTCCTTCAGCTGTACCATTGTTGGCTGTTGTAGTGACACAAATTGTGTAGGTTACACCTTGCACTGCGCTAGTAAGTCCACCGCCTGTTCCGAGTGAATTACATCCTGAATCAAAAAACTCAATCTGATCAATTGTAAAACCACAATCATTCGTTCCGTTAGTATCATTGTTTTCCGTGATAGATGCACCAGACAAAACAGTAAATACACTAGAACCTGGTGTATTGTGTGTGTATTCAAAACACTGGGTAACAGTAGCAGCTGTTGTAGAAACATCAATTGGTGCACTGAAACAAGATTCACCACCACCCGTCTGAATTTCTCCATAAGTAGTAGGAGGTGTATCAGAAGCTGTGACAAATACATTACAAGCAGTAGTGTCTACAGCAGCACAGTTAGCAGCACAGTCAACAGCAGTAGAAGATACTGGTGTTACTGAATGTGCCATACAATCAAATGAGCAGTTACCTTCAGCTGTTCCATTGCTCGCAGTACCAGTCACACAAATCGTAAATTGATCACCAATAGAAATTGGACTCAATATAGCTCCTTGGGCACCAACACCTAAACTTGTACAGGTAGCTAGGTCAAAAACCTCAATAGAATCTATTGAAGTAACACAGTCGTTAGTACCGTTGGTATCATTAAATTCACTAACTGAAAGGCCAGAAAGGAACCCAACACCATCAGTGCCTGCAGCAGTATGTGTATAAGTAAAGCAGTGTGTAACAGATGCTGGACCGTTTGTAACGTCAATAGGGTTAGTAAGACAAGATTCACCACCACCATTTTGGATTTCAGTATAACTAGTAACTGGTGTGTCTACTGCAGTTTCATAGTGGTTGCAAGTGTTTGTAGAGGCATCAGCACAAGTCGCTGCACAATCTCCAGTACTAGATGTAATTGGTGTAATAGAATTCGCAAGACACTGAAAGATACAGTCACCTTCAGCAGTTCCATTATCAGCTGAAGCAGTTACACAAATTGTATAAGTAGCTCCTTGTGGAACACCTGTTACGACGCCTCCAGTCCCTAGTGAGACACAATTTATGTCAAAAATTTCAACTTGATCGATTGAAGAATTACAATCATTAGTATTATTCGTATCATTTGTTTCGAGAACTGAAAGTCCTATTAAAACATTGAATTCACTTGATCCAGGTGTACTATGCGTATAGTTAAAGCATTGTGTTACAGAAGCTGCAGCTGTTGAAACATCAATTGGGCTTAAGAAACAAGCTTCACCACCACCATTCTGAATATCTATATAGCTAGTAGGAGGTGTGTCTACTGGAGCAATATATACATTACAAGCATTGGTCGATGCGTCAGTACAAGTTGCAGCACATTCAGTACCAGTAGCAGTAATTGGAGTAACGGCATGTGCTAGACAATTTAAGAAACAATTACCTTCAGCAGTAGCACCATTTTCAGCAGTCACAGATACACAGACAGTAAATGTTGCTCCTTGAGGAACGCCAGTCCATTGTCCACCAAATCCTAGTGAATTACAAGCTGCATCAAATAACTCAACTTGATCAATAGTGAAGTCACATTCACTTATTCCATCAGTATCATTAAACTCAGTCATTGAAACACCTGAAAGAAATGAAATTTCAGATGATCCTGGTGTATTGTGCGTATAGTTAAAGCATTGTACTACTGTGACAGGTGCTGCTGAAACATCTACAGCAGGTGCTAGACATGATTCACCACCGCCGGCAAGAATTTCTGCGTAAGAAGTTGGAGGTGTGTCTGTTGGAGTAACATATAGGTTACATCCATTTGAAGCTGCGTCTGCACATGTAGCCGCACAGTTTGTACCTCCACCGCCTACGATAGAGCAATCAGTAGAAGCAGTACTCGCTGTTGAAGTAGCTAAGCTAATATTTGTAGCAGTATTGTCGAAATTGTTTACTAAGACTGCATAAACATCTCCAGCACTAACCGTTCCCAAGGAAATCACTCCTGAGGTGGCTGTAGTGTAATCACAATCAATTGGTAAATTGAACGGCAATGCTCCTGATGAGCAATTAGTTGTTAACTCAGTAAATGAGGTAAATGGTCCCCAAGCCGCCCAGTCAATGTCGTTACCGTTTGAGTTATTGACATCAATGTCAAGTGTTCCTCCAGCAGCAACTTGCAGATAAAACCATTCTGGGTTTGGTTGAGTTATTTGACATCCATAATTAACGTTTGGATTTGTTGTACTTGCATCTGGCTGATCTGTTGATGCAGCAAAGACTAATCCTTGATCTGTACAAACAGGAGTTGGAGTAATACAAGATGTCGGAGCACCAGTTGGGCAAGTGCCGTCATCCGTAAAGTCGAATGTTACGTCAAACGATATGGTAACATTGTCAGCCAATCCGTCACCGCAGCAGTCATATTGTACTAGTGTAATGGATGTAGCATCTATTGGCAAGGATAAATTAGTTATATCCGCATCACAAACGCCAGTTAGTGTTGTTCCTCCTGTTCCATCATATGTTACATCATATAGGAACCAAGAATTACAGTTTAGAACAAGATCAGCAAATGTGATTGTAATGGAGTTAATTGTTCCACAACCACAACCTGTAGTAAGGTCGGCAATAACTGGTGCTCCTGGAGCGCCAGTTCCGTCTGACGCTATAGCACCAGAATAGGTGGTAACACAGGTTTCTGCAAAAGAGAAACTGCAAACCGCCATTAAAAGTATGATTAGAGTGAATATTCTTTTCATGATATGAATTTGAGTTGGTTTTAAAAGTTATACTTCTGCTTGTAAGAATTAAGCAGTTGAGTATATTTTGATCGCTCAGCACCGTTCTTAAAGGCGTTGGCAGTTACTCTGTTTAGAACAGATGCAATCGTTTGTCTTTCTTTAAGGTATTCCTTGTAAAGAGCAACATCTGTACTTTTTAGTTCAGACTTGATCTTAGAATCACCATGAAAAAGATCAGCTTTATCAGCAGTGCTCTGCCCCATTGAAACATTGGTAGGTTGAGCAGTCGTTTTTTGTTTATCATAAGAAACAGACTCTTTAGCTTTTAAAGCATTAGGTTGTCCAACTGATTTTACTTTGATTAAAGAAGTGCTACCTGTTGTTTCATTTTTCATAAGAGGAGTCTTAGAAGTAGGGCTCACATCAATTGTTTTTTCTGAAGCAGAAACTTTATTATTGATGATGGTTGCATTTGAAATCGTAGCTCCATTATCAATGGTTGGAGTGATTTCAGAAGAAGCACTTTGTTTTACTGAAGATTCAGTATTTCTTTTTTCTAATTCTAACGTTTTACTTTGGTTTTGAATCGTTGCATTGGTTTTTGCTTCGATACGTTTTTCGGATTTCAAACTTCGATCATTCTGAATCTTCAAGTTTTGCGCAAATACACTTTGGCTAAACAGAAGAACAGAAACGAAGAGTGCTGAATACACTTTTAGATTCTTCATTTTAGAGAATTTTAGGTTTAACAATATTTTTCAAGCATAAAAAAGGCGAGTAAGAATTCCTTACTAATATAATAATGGGGGATATTCTCATCACAAAAATACGAAATTTTCATGATCTTTTATAGTGCTTCAGTTAAGTTTCAGGTATTACTAAAATCGAGCTATACTCTACTAAACACTAGGGGGTCTATGAAATTTAAAGTCGTAGATTTATTTATTTTCAGTATGAAATTGGGTAAGATTGTGGTAAAAGATCATATCAGAATAGTATTTCATTTCCTACATAAATTTGAGCGTAGATTAATCGTTAAATACCACCTCTATGGAATTATATTCGGAAGACGTTGAACTTCACGAGCACATGCTTACGCATTCTAATATGATTTATTTAATTACCTTCCGTACCCTTGAGCCATCTTTAATGCTTCCAAAGCATTTACGACGCCACTTGAAACACAAAGCTTTTTGAATTTTTTGCTGCGAATACTTCCTGGCACGTTTACTTTGGTGTTTTTGAAGCTCACAGATGACTTCATCAATATGTCTTTCAACTGTACTGCGGTCAGTTCTGGGTGATAGCTCCATACAAATGCTGCTACTCCAGACACAACAGGCGAGGCCATACTTGTACCGTCTTGTTTCTCATAAGTGTTATAAGGTGTTGTTGACTCAATTTGAACACCAGGAGCAAAAATGTCAACCGTCTTGCGCCCATAATTACTAAATTCAGCAGGTAGTTTAGCGTTGTTTGTTTCATCGCTAGCGCCTACTTCCACCCAATAAGGTAAAGAGGGTGAACCGGGTGCAGCATCACGGGGGAAGTTATCCGATTTGTCGTTGTTTGAATTGTCATTGCCCGCTGCATGGACTAAAAGAACGCCCTTGTCACCAGCATAGCGAATGGCAGCCGCCACTTCACTTTCATTAGGAGAATACGCTTTGCCAAAACTCATGTTGATGATATTTGCTCCATTGTCTACAGCATATCGGATACCGTTTGCAACATCTTTGTCGTGCTCATCTCCATTAGGGACTACTCGAACTGCCATGATTTTAACAAAGTCAGAAATACCGTCTGCTCCTTTCAGATTGCCCTTTATCGCAGCGATGATGCCTGCTACGTGTGTGCCATGGTCTGAGTCTTCTGGGTTGACGATGTTGTTGCCGTAGCCAGTTTCTCTGAAATTTGCAGGATCATCTCCAATCAGTTTTCTAGAATCTAGATCTTTGTTTAGGTGGAAGTTGACCTGGTTGCCAAAGTACTCAGTTGCCTCGATAAGGTCGTAAGGAGAAGCGCCTTGTTTTCCTAGGTCTGCATAAATCAGCTTAGCGGCAGCAATTTTTTTATTATCAGATTCATCGAGTTTCTTGACATCTGCTTCTGTGTAGTGCTCTGTACCAGTTGCTTCTGTGAGTATTAGGTGAACTCCTTCTACAATTTCAGCAATCCCGCTTAAGTTTGCATAGGACTCGGAAGCCATTTTGTACTCCTTATCATGTTTCTTTTTGAGTTTATCAAGCATAGCTTGTTCACTAGACGTCCTTGAGGCTTTTTTCTCTAGTTTTGAAATGATACGCACGAATTCCAAATTATCTCCGATCACGACTTCTCCATTGGCGTTTCCTAGGAAGTTCCAGCCATGCGTGTCATCGATGTAGCCATTCTTGTCATCATCAATTCCATTGTTGGGTGTTTCGTCTTCATTGATCCAGATGCGGGCATCCAGGTCTTCGTGTTCAATATCTACACCTGAGTCTAATACAGCAACAATGATCTCTTTTCTGGGAGCTCTGTTTTTGGCAAACATTTGAGCCTCGTAGAGTGATATACCTTGCACTCCATCTTTTTGAGCGTCCATCAAATGCCAATTCGTTTTGTGTTGAGCATTCGTATTAATAATAAAAAAGAGAAGAAAAAAAACGGTGAGAAACTTCGACATACCATTGATTAATTTAGAACCGAAATACAGCATTTATAATGCCAAACAATTAATACAAGAAATTGAAAATAATTAACTGACACCCAAATCCAACTAAATACCCATAATACACCTCTTTAAGCTTATGCGCTTTCAAAATTAATCTAGAACTGCCAATGACGCCTGCTAGTACAACAGAGAGCAGTAATATCATTTCGAGGTTGTCATAAGAATAAAACAATATAGTAAGCACAACAAATCCGACAAACCCTCCAATACCAATAGCATGAAGGCTGATTTTAGTTACTAAATTGATGATGAAGGATAAGAGAAGTGCTAGTGTTGCTGCTAGTGTAAATAATATGAATCCTTTAGGATAACCTGGGTTATAGAACAGGTTGATGCTTAGCCAACAATAAAAAACTGCAGTGACAATCAAAGGGATTATTCGATCTTCCCTATTTCTTAATTCCAGACTGTCGATCAATTCTATCTTTTTCATTAAAAACAACGCGATTGCAGGCAGTATAAAGGAATAAATAAAGACTAGAAGGATTAATAAAAAAGCATTGTTTTCTAATTGTCCGAAGGCATATCGATTGGCCCACATGAAAAATAGCAATCCATAGGTCACCATTAATAATGGGTGAAAAAGTATAGAAATCGATTGAGCTAATACCTTAACCATGCGCTAAAGATACAAATTTTGGTAATTGGATTATTTAAACGACAACATGAATTTTTCTTAAAACTGTACCTCCTCATAAAAGTAGACCTTAAGCAAAGTTTATTGAAACGATTTTTTTAATATGATTTAGCATTAAAAAAGAGGCTGTTCAATAAAGAACAACCCCGTATAAATAACCTAATTTATTATAGCGAGTTAAAGAATGTTCTCTACTCAAAATAAACCAATCGCTCTGAATCTGTATCATTTAAAATATTACACTCACCGCCACCAAACGGCACAATAGAAGCCGTAATCGTCGTTTGGCCATCAGTACTCTGTGGATCATAGATCGACTCAAAACCAAACGCCTGAGTCGTACCTCCTGCGATAATAGTTCCCGCTCCTGTATACTGGAAGGTATGCACAACTCCGTTATCTCCCAAGTAGTTCCAGCTCGCATTATTTACAGTGGTCAATGCTACAGAAGTCAGTCCTGGGTCCCAAACAAACTGGAGGCGTGGGTCTGAAGGCATCCGTACAAGTATACCAGAACCATCCGTGTCAATACCATTCAGTTCTGTGATTTCAACGGCCACTCCTACCGCGGTAGCACCAGCAATATTACCAGGAAGTATCGTTGTAATCGGTGTTAAGTCAGGACACAAGTTCTCACAGTCACTCTGATCTGCCGTAACAGGTAAGGTGATACTGCCATCTACAAATTTACAAGGGTCAAGCGGATCAGTCATATCTGTGCATTCGGTTTCATTGGTTACCCCGTCTCCATCACAATCAGAATTACTGATTGGGTTCGTAGGATTATTGCTGATCAGTACACAGATATCAATCTGCTCATTTACTACGACAGTACAGTCGTCACTTGGTTCGCTAGGATCACCTCCGCTTTGGCATTCTGTCCAGTTATCAATACCACCGTTATCACAATCCAGATTTGCAAGAGGATGATTCGGGTCGTAGTTAATCAATTGGCAGATATTCAGATTCCCATCTATTGCAGCTATACAGTCGTCCGTTGCATCGTTTGGATCTTCTCCAGTATTACATTCATCTTCATTAGAAACACCGCCACTGTCACAATCCATAGTTGCTAGACCAATATTCGGGTTGGTGAAAATCAATTGACAGATGTTCGTGTTGGTTGCGATTGCCATATCACATTCATCCATTGGGTCATTGGGATCTCCTCCATTACTACATTCTGTCTGATTGTCAATTCCACCGTTATCACAATCCTCGGTTGCTAGAGGATGATTTGGCTCTAAGCCGATGAGCTCACAGATGTCCACTCCATTATATTCTGCTACATCGCATGGAGCGCAAGGCAGATCATCTACTGGGTCAGAAGGATTCATTCCACCATCACATTCTGTAAAATTATTGATTCCACCATTGTCACAATCCAATGTAGCCCAAGGGTGTGCGATGTTGCCATTAATGATTGCGCATAGATCCAATTCAGCAACAATTGCAGTTTCACAGTCGTCGGCTGAGTCTGTTGGATCACCACCGTTCATACATTCTGTATAATTGTCGACTCCACCATCATCGCAATCCTGCATAGAAAGCGGGTGGTTCGCATCTGCACCAATAAGCAGGCAGATGTCTAGTCCACCATTGATTGCTATAGCACAGTCGTCAGATGGTTCAAGTGGATTGCCTCCATTATTACATTCATCCAAATTATTCACCCCACCATCATCACAATCTTGGTCGGCTAAAGGGTGATCAGGACTTCCGCCAATAAGAGTGCAAATGTCCGTATTCGCAGTAGTCGCTACCATACAATCATCCGCAGGATTAAGTGGGTCTCCACCATTATCGCATTCTGTTTGATTGTCAATACCACCGTTATCACAGTCTAGTGTTGCTAGTTCCTGATTTGGGTTGGCAGCAATCACGGTACAGATGTCAAGGATGCCGTTTTCAGCAAGTTCGCAAGGGGAACAGTTTTCCATGCCCACCATCAAGGAGAATGCGGAACAACAGCCATTCGCATCCGTTACTGATATCGAATAAGTACCAGAAGACAGTCCTGTAAGACTAGGAGTATTCTGGCCTGAACCCCATTGGTATGTATAGTTAGGAACACCACCTGTTGCAGTTACTGAAACCTGTCCGTCAGATGTTGAGGCACAGCTTACGTTGTCAATACTAGCAGTTACATTTACTTTTGTTGGTCCTACGATTGTGGTGTCTGCTGTGACCTCACATCCACCAGCATCAATGATTGTTACTGCATAAGTTCCTGGAGGTAAATTATTAATTGTTTGCGTATTTCCAAATGGTCCGCCCTGACTCGAATTCCATTGGTAGGTAAAAGGTGCACCAGCATTTGAGATCATAGTAGCAGTTACTGATCCATTGTTAGAATCAAAGCAATCTACATTGTTTACAGTAAAATCTCCTGGACTACAAACACAGTCGAATACTTCTAAATCTAGTGTTAATGTTTGTGCAACACAGGCAGTTTGATCTGGATTCGCAACATCTATATCAATCGTATAGGTTCCTGCATCCGCAAGGGTTAAATTGGGAATGACGAGTATAGAGGTGTCTGAACTGTTTCCATTAGGTCCTGACCAAGTATAAGTAGCAACATTGATGTAATCAACATAAAGGAATGCAGTATCTCCTACACAAAAAGAGCCTCCATAACCTTTTACAACAGGCATAAATGGTTCTATTGAAACCGTAGTTGTTGATGAATTTAGACAATCATCAAACAACCGAATATCATAGACTCCAATAGGCAATCCTGGGAAAACAGGTGAAGACTGCACAGGTCTAGTCACTGGTCCTTGGAATAATTCATAGGTGTAGGGTAGGTTTCCGCCAGTGCTTTGCGCAGTGATCAAACCAACACCATTGTCACACTCAATTCCCCATGCACCACTTATTGTCGGTGGAACATAATCAGAAACAGTAAACGTATCTCTCCCTAGCTCACAGCCTCCAGCCGAGGTATTCGTGTAGATATAATAATAAGTGCCAGTAGGGAAATTTGTCAATACATTTGTTGTTCCTGTTGTATTGCCAAGAAGAACAGAACCTCCATTTATATTAAACAACCTAGAGAAGACTGACGTATTCGTGTTTAGGGTAAGGGTGATTTCGTTGCCTGTTACACAGCCTGGTACAATATCTATATTTGATTCAAATACCAATGTGTCTGTATAGGTATAGCAACCTGAATCCGTGCGTCCACAAGCGTCATAAGCTTCTATGCAATAGGTTCCAATAGGACCTTCTGTTAACGTACTTCCGTTTTGACCTAAGGTGTCTGGTAATGTATTCGGATATCCGCTAGGTGCTGAAGTGACGACATACTTAATTCCTTGTGCCGCACTTGGATTGGTATTACAAGGCCTAAATCCAGTCCAACCACGAGTACAACCTGGAATAGAATTACATTGTCTGAGTGCCCATGTCGGAGCACTTGCTGATGGACATCTCGTTGTAACATTCCCACAACAATCAGTGACTCTTATGCAATAAGTCCCGCCAACTGGTACTGGGAAAAAACTAGAATCCTGAACAGGGGGAAGCGGAACTCCTGAAGGTGCAGAATACATCTCAAAAGTTGAACCATCGCAATAGGAAAGGGTAGAACTTGCAGTAACGTAGAATGTTTGTGTTTGGCATAAAAATCCACCAGCACTAAAGCCCCTGTTTTGTCTTAATGAAAATTGTTTTGTTAACGTTGTGCCACAAGCATCCGAAACTTCAACAGTATAGCTGCCGGATTGAAACATGGGAGAATAACACATGGTATCATATTGTTGGAAGGTGGTCCAAGTTCCGTTTTCTCCGAGTAACTCTGGTACATCAGATGCAATGATTTCCCAGGAATATGGATATTCGCCAAAAGGAAAAGTTGAAGCGTATAAGATTACGCAGGTCGTATCACAAGGAAAGTATCGTACTATTTCGCTGATATTCGCTACGCTTGAATACGTTTTTGCTGTTAATATCACATCTCTGGTCTGAAAATTATTGCAGCTGTCCCAAGCTCTTATCTGGTAGGTGCCTGCTGCCAAATCTGTAAAACAGCTATCCAATTGGATTGGACCAATAGGAATGCCATTCTGTAATAACTCGTATTCATAATAGCCAGGAGGCCATGGTCTTCCTTCATCAGGTGTACCGCATATCCAGCCGCCACCAGACCCATCGCAAGTTGCTGGTCCCCAAGTAGGTGTCAGTTCTAATTGCATATGATTTCCTGGGACTGTGATCTGTTGAGTCACTGTACATCCGTTAGCATCCGCAACTTCAACTGTATACGTATCTGCTGCTAGTGCTGAAAATATAGAATCTGCCTGGCCACCAATCGGAGTGACGATCGGGGCGATTATCGTATTGTTGTAAATCGGATTCCCATTGGTATCTGTAAACGGTGCTCCTCCAGTGATATGGAGGGTGATGGTACCATTCGATTCACACCTTGATTCTGTGGACTCAAATGTAAATGCCAATGGAGGACTTCCTGGGCATTGACCAAATGTAAAATAACTGCTTAATAGGAATGCAGAAATGAAAATTGTTGTGTATAGGTTCTTCATTATGGAAAGGGTTTAAGATTCATTCAACTTGCGTTGAATTAAATAGGATTTATATTATTATTAATTATTAAAATCAAACAATAAGAGAGACCTCAAATCTTGAGTGTAAAAGATGAATTTTGGTTTCATTTCAAAAAGATGAGTAGGTTATTTATGGTTTTTTCAGTATCTAATTTACTAAAATTTATTGGGATGAGACCTATATATAATAAGGATAGATTACTCTAAATC
This sequence comes from uncultured Saprospiraceae bacterium, assembly GCA_937959115.1. GTDB lineage: Bacteria > Bacteroidota > Bacteroidia > Chitinophagales > Saprospiraceae > JAHDHB01. The sequence continues at coordinate 76,326 of CALGAW010000027.1, read as the reverse complement.
CAATATTATTTTGAAAAAGAGCATCTTATAATGCTAAGAATTGACATTCTTATTTAAAATACACCAACCGTTCAGAATCTGTATTATTAAGAATATTACATTCTCCACCACTAAAAGGGATTATAGTTGCGGTAAACGTTGTTTGTCCGTCCGTTGCCTGCGGGTCATAGAATGATTGAAAACCAAAAGCAATCTTTCCATTTGCAGGAACAGTTAACCCAGGACCATTGTAGGTCCAATTGTGCACAATACCATTGTCTCCGAGATAGTTCCAATCTGCATTTTGAACCGGGACTAAAGCCGCAAGGGTTAAACCAATATCCCATACGAATTGTAGTCTTGGGTCTGAGGGTATTCTTACCATAATAATTGACCCTATTGTATTAACTCCTTCCACTTCTTTCACTTCAACAGCCATCTCTACAACGGATATACCTGCTACGTTACCAGGTAATATTGTCATGATTGGTGATAAATCAGAACAGGGCGCTGGACAATCACTTTGGTCAGCAGTGACAGGTAAGCTGATACTTGTGCCCTCATAAGCACAATGATCTAGGGGATCCGTTCCATCATTGCATTCGTCCACGTTTGAAACACCATCTCCATCGCAGTCAAGTGTAGTAATAGGATGGTTTGGGTCGATAGAAATTTCATTACAAATGCTAAGATTACCCATAATTGCTTCTGCACAAAGGTTTGAAGGACAGCAATCCTCCATCCCAAGGATTAGGGTGAGATCTGATTGGCAGCTCCTAGAATCGGTGACTGACAATGAAAATGTATCTACTGACAAACCCGTTATGGAGGAAGTTGTATGGCCTGTTTCCCATTGGTAGGTGTAGTCTGGAACTCCGCCATTTGCAAGCACAGAGATCTGTCCATCAGACCCAGAATCACAGCTTACATTGCTCACTGACACTATCAAGTTCATTTTGGGAGGTTTAACGATCGTCACATTACCTGTTGCAGAGCAGCCAGCAGCGTCTGTAATGGTTGTGCTAAACGTGCCAACAGGCAATTGGCTGATGGTTGAGGTATTTTCTCCATTACTCCAGCTATAACTGTAAGGCTGAAACCCTCCATTTACAATTGCAGTTGCTGTGCCTAGTAATGTTTCATCACAAGAATAGGATGGATCAAATGATACCGTTAAATTACAGGTGAGGCTACTATCGCATGCTGCTGCGATTACCGTCGCAGAAGACTCGGTAGCGCACCCAGAATCTTCATTTGTAACCGTTACTTGATACATATACGTTCCTGGGGCATTTAGAAATACTTCTGGTGATGATGCGTTCGAATAAAGTAATGTTCCATTATTGGGTGCCCAATTGTAAGAGTATGTGCCATTGGGTGTGACAACTGGGGAAAGGAAGTTTCCTTGGGAGCCTAAACAAACTCCTAAGGTGTCAATAGTGACCAGGGGTGCTGGATTGGAATTAGTGTAGATAGGGACCTGAGTGGTACTTTGACAACCTGATGGCCCAATGGCAACTAAGGTGTAAACTGCGCTTGTTGTGACGCATGCAAGCGGATTAGAGCTGGTAGGATCATCCAAACCCATTGCAGGAGACCAATTGTAAGTTGCACCTTGTACTGCGGGCACGCCAATGTTAATGCAGGTTCCTTCACATGCTGTTTTAGGTTCAATATCAATTAAAAATTCATTCACAACAATCGTCACTGTCGCCGAGTTAATACATCCATCTTTATTTACTGTAAGGGTGTAAACATAGTTTCCTGGTATTGATGCAGAAAAAGTAGGAAAAGGAGAGCTGGAAGAACTCAAGTTGGTGGTAGGAAACCAAGAATAAACTATTCCTTGCCCAACAGGGTTGAGATTGCTACCTATTGAGGTCGTCTCTCCTACACATAAGGATTGTGAAGGACCAACAATTGGCGATTGTAAAATTGGAGAAATAATCTGAGTCGTCTGATAACTACATCCTGAAGGATTCGTGATAACCAGTGTATACGTTATGCCATTTGCTGGAGGAGGAGTAATCGTTGGTGTGGGAATTGTCGGGTCATCCATATGGACAGTAGGAGACCAACTGTATACCCAGTTTCCACCACCAGGAACACCACTTCCTAAGGAAAGACTAGGCTGAGATGGACAATATGTCATATTGGGTAGTACGAATTGGAATATAGGATTCCCAGTGGAGACTTCTACTGTATCGGTATCTACACAGCCTGAAATTGTGTCCGTTGTCGTCAGTACAAAAGTAGTGTTAATCGCAGTAAGAACTTGGGGTTGAGCTGAAAACTGATCCGTTCCATTTTGCCAGTTTGCATTCGCTGGCGTCCACGAATAAAGTGTGTTTGGCTGTTGTGGATAGCCTAATGTCAAGACTCCTGCATTACAGATCAGTTTGTCTGGTCCCGCTTTGGCTGGAGTGCCTGATATTGTGATTCTTGTGGTGTCTATGATCGTACAGCCAGATATCGTATCTGTAACTATTGCCCAATAATCAGTCGTTGATGATACGGCGGCTACTGGATTAGAAATCAATGGGTCGTCTAGGCTGTGTTGTGGTGTCCAAGTATAACTATAACCATTTACAGGAGGTTGCCCAATCTGAACTGAATCATAAGGACAGCTGAAAAGGTCAGGCACTGAAAACACAGGTTTTGACCAAGCAGGGTCGTTGACGTATATCGTTCCTGAACACACAATTGATGTATCCAGAATATTCGTTAGTGTGACGGTATAGGTTCTAGGGATTGAATCTGTCAAGCAAACCAGCGCTCCAGCAAAGGTGTCCAAACCAATTTGCGGTGACCAACTATAAGTATAGGGTCCAGGTGGTCCTGCTGCAGCAGATGCTTCCAAACAAACATCAGGATAGACTTGTTTACTTGGGCAACCAACGGTTGAAATAACTTGTACTTTACAGATAGCTCCACTTCCATCTCCTACGCAAGGAGGAACGACAGCAGTATCCCGACAAGTTGTTCCATTATTGCTAACGGCCAATTCGTAGACAGAAGTAATGCCTGTAGAAGAAGAAACGGAGGTCATCGGTGTATTTGTTGGACCCAAAATCATACCGTCTCCAGCCAGTTGTGTCCATTGCCAAGATTCATTTATCATGTTTGTTGGATCTCCTAATCCAATAAATTTCGGACCACAAAGCGTATCTGCCCCTATACCTGCTCGAATAACAGCAATTTCCATTTGATCATACCAATAACATCCTTGCTTAAATGCCACCAATGACTTAATGGTGGGATTTGGGTCTGGGAAACTAACGGTACCATGGTCAAATATAGTTTGTGAAGCGGTATTATTGCTTAAGTAGGAACCAGGTGACCAGTTGTAAGAGAAACCAGAAATCGCAGGAATACCGATATGTGCAGTATCTCCAAAACAAACAGTTCTATCCGGTCCAGCAAAACGTTGAGTGGGGCTATTAACCAAAGAAACAGTTACTGTGTCTGTTGTGGTACAGCTTCCACTATTCGTAACGGGTATGGTCAAAGTTAAGATGTAATCAGAGATAACAGAGGGCGATGCTGTTGGGTTTGGACAGTTGGTGCAGCTTAGTCCAATTGCTGGCGACCATTTATAAGTAACACCAGTAAGTCCAGGGATGGCAGTTCCACCGATTGTTTTTCCAGGTTGGCCTTCGCAAAATGAGACATCTGGTCCGGCATCAGCTGCGTAAGTGTTAATGATTGATTGATCGATTTGCATACAGCCGTTGGCATCACTTACTGTAATGGTATAGATGGTGGAGCCGGCAACTGTAGGCGTAACAATTTGTTCAACGGTTGTTCCTAGGACGGTATTGCTGTTTCCTGCAGCCCATTTGATTTGGTAGGGTGGTGTTCCTGCGGATACTGTGGCTTTCATGATGACTGGTATTCCAGGGCAAGTTGTATAAACCCCACCGGCATCCACGTTCGGAGCTTCATTTGGCCCAATGGTTATGCAATGGGTGCCAGATGTCTGTAGGACACCACTTCCACAGCAGGCGTTTTCTATCGCCAATCTCCTGAAGCAGGTAAATACTGAAAGCGGTTGAGGTGTATGATTTGCTTGAATCGCACCTGGGATATTTGTCCAAGGGCCTGCGGTTCCAGGAGCGCTTTGCCATTGATAATTCGCTTCTAGGTTGGATTGGATTATGGGGATTCCACATGTTTTTATACTTGGTAAGTCTGCTCCCGAAATAATAAAAGGATCTACTTGGATCTCACTAGCAAACCCGTTTTTGCATATTGTTTGAGATTGGGATGACGGTTGAGTATTCCCTGCAAAAGAAGTCGGGCAAGTTTCAATTAATATGACTGGTAAATCTCTTGCTCCTGAGTGTGTACTATTGTTTGTTATTGGGAAACAATCTTCACTATGGCCAGATAGCCACACCTTAGAGCCGCTGAGCTGCAGCCAATCCTTTGAAAGGATAAAGTTTAATCCATCTCGTTTAACCCCACCGTAATAACTAGCAAATTCTAGTGTGCCATTAAGAGATAAAATGGCATAATAAAAATCCTCCTGACCATACAGATAACTTCCGTTTGTAGAGACAAGAAATGGATCATAAACTGATGTTACAATATGAACTTTATCATTGTAAATGCGCACATCACATAAGTCATCTAAGTTGGTAATCCCTTTATAGTTCCAGATAACGTTCCCATTAAGATCAACTTTAATTAAATTCACATTATTCCCTCCAGTATAGGCCGTCATGTAAAGGAAGCCATTGTGATACTCTAGGTTTTTATCAAAAACATTTGCTCCTAGGAGATATGCACTTGTCTGAAGACTTAAATTAGAGTCGTAATGTGCGAATACCACATTGTCATTGCCTTGTGGAGAAGATCCATTTGTTATCGTAAAGTCAGTGGAGTTACTACTGCCTTGTATGAAGATTTGACCTCCTACTGCGACGATATCCATAAATTCATCCTCCTTGGCTCCTCCGATGTAGGTTGTTGCGATTACATTACCGGAGTTAATATTCAACGCCGTCATTGCTATATCGAAAGAACCTCCTGCATATATACTTCCATCTGTGGTCGATAAGTCTGTCGATCTTGTTGTAAAACCTATATAAACAGTGGAATTGTCAATGTCTAATCCTGCTCCAAATTCAAGATCGTGACCACCAATATATGCAGCATAATCAAGGGATAAATTTGTCAAGTCAACCTGCGCATATACAATATCATCTCCACCATTATTTGTTGAGCCTCCTGTTACCGGAAAATCTGATGAGGAGGAGTTGATAACTAGGTGTGCTTTTCCATTTAAAATTTTAACATCATTTAGAAACTCGAATTTTGATCCACCTAGGTAAGTCCCACCTAAGAAGTTTCCATTAAAATCTAGTTTTAATACATGAACATCGGTAATACCTGCATATCCGTTGCCAATAGTGGCTGGCATTCCAGAAGCGGTTACTACTCCGAACACATAAATGTAAGAACCATCGGTTTTAATTTCCCAAGGTGTATCAGATCCACTTCCTCCTATTAGTCGAGACTCCACGATATTCATCAAAGAGTCATACCGAAGAAAAAAGTAGTCGAAACTACCGATAGTTGTACTTCCGTTCGTTGTTGGAAAATCTGCACCGGTTGTTCTTCCTATGACAAACAAGTCATCATTGATAACGATGTAGTCTGTAACGTAGTCGTTTGCGGATGAGCCATGGACACTTGAAGCTAAAATATGGTCTTGAGCATGAAGGCTATGAAATATTGTTAAAAACAACATCCAAAATGAAAGGCAAAAAGGTTTAATCTGCCTTTTAGAACATATCAATTTCCCTACAAATACTATTCGATCAACATCCATTGCCAAGGGTTTAACTACAAGAGGAGTAAGCTCGTTTACAATTAAATTAGAGATTCACAGGGTGAGTATACATAGTATTTAGAAAGTTAATGAATTTCTATCACTATTGGAACAATATTCTCTTGAAATGAACATCATTATTTGATGAATATTTTAATCAAAAATAGGCTGTTGTATTTAACTGTTTGATTATGAGCGGACTATTTTGTTTTGTATTGAAATTGATACGTTAGGTTATATTAATATATAAGACCGTCGGTTTCTTTTTAGACTTTTATAAGCATGTGAAATGCTAGTAGTCAATTATTTATATGTTTTGTATAAATTTAATAATTGGTGAACCTTAAAAACAAATGGACTGCTCAATTAAGAACAGTCCATTTATTATAGAAATATTTTACTCGTAATTATGGCAATTGTTTAGTCTGCAAAATTGAAACCTGCATCTGTATTTGTATTGCAAGTTCCATTACTAATTACGATTAAATCTGTGAAGCCTGTTTGGGTGTTGGCATCGGAATCTACCATGTCATTTCCTCCAATATCTTTATTCGTAAAAAAAGCTCCTCTGGGTCGATCAAAACTAACTATATAATTACCATCTGGAAGGTTCAGAAAGCAATAAGATCCTGCTGCATCGGTAACCGTAGAGCCAATCAATGTTGCTTGATCATCAAACAAATCGACATCAAGTCCACTAAAGAATTGTTCACCGGCATCTTGAACACTATTAAAGTTAGAGTCTTGCCATGTTTCACCACAGATACATCCTAACTGCACGGCCATACAAGAACCGTCATCACAAACTGCAGATGGGTTATAATTTGTAGCAAGTGGATCAGTACATCCCGAAACATCAAGGCTTAGATTTAATATTTGGTTAAAGTCACAACCATTTTGGTCCGTTGCCGCTACGGTATACGTTCCAGCTGAAGTGTAATTTGAATTGTTCCAACTATAAGTATCTCCTTGACAAAAAGATGCATTTGTTACTACATCATTTACATTTAAACAAGGCTTTTGAGTGAAAGCACCAGGAGAAGGAGTGCATGTTGGAGGTAGTATTTGGCTACTTAATTCTCCAACCATGAAGCAGAGAATACCAACGATTAGCAACCATTTATTATTTATATAATTCATTTAATTTTTATTTAATATACATGACAATCTTTAAGTAAAATGGGAAAAGGCATTCATAAAAAATGCCTTTTCCATTAATTTCTTACTCAAAGTAAACCAACCTTTCAGAATCAGTGTTATTTAGAACATTACACTCACCACCACTAAATGGTATAATCGTAGCTGTAATTGTAGTTTGCCCATCAGTAGCCTGAGGATCATAAGAAGACTGGAAGCCAAACGCCTCTGTAGTTCTTCCATTAATGATCAGACCTGGTTTACTGTACTGAAAGGTATGAACAACGCCATTATTACCAAGATATGTCCAATTTGCATTGTTTACAGATGTAAGCGCCACATTTGTTAATGTTTGATCCCAAGTAAATGTTAATCTAGGATCTGAAGGAATTCTAACAATGATCGAAGACCCATTCGTTGCAATTCCGTTCAACTCTGTGACCTCAATTGCAATTCCTACACCACTTATACCTGCAATGTTACCTGGTAAAATAGTAGTAATTGGAGTTAAATCAGGGCAATCATCTAGATTGTCTGTAGGGTCATTTCCATTTTGACATTCTTCAGTGTTGCTAACACCACCTCCATCACAATCCGCCTGTCCAATTGGATGAGTAGGGTCTGCAGTTAACATCGCACAAATATCAGAGTTACCGTCCATCGCAGTGATGCAGAGATTCGATACGTCATCCGTTGCGACACTTGGATTACTTCCAGAGTTACATTCTGTAATGTTGTCAACGCCACCATTGTCACAATCCAAACTTGCCATTGGGTGTGCAGGATTGAAATTGATTAATTGACAAATGTTAATGCCTTCATCAATTGCAGCGGTACAGTCATCTGTTGCATCAAATGGGTTTTCACCACTTGCACATTCAACTGCATTCATCACGCCACCACCATCACAATCAGCAGATGCTAATGGATGAGCTGGGTTAGAAGCAATCATGGTACATATATCCAACTGTGCAGTTTCAGCAATCATACAATCATCCGATGCAGCGAATGGGTCACCACTATTTGCACATTCTACACTGTTCATGACACCACCACCATCACAATCTAATGTTCCAATTGGGTTACTTGGGTCAGACACAAGTATTGCGCAGATATCAACGTTGTTGTCACTGGCTTCAGTACATAAGTCAACTGGACAGTTTTGATCATCAATTGGATCAGAAGGATCGTTACCTGCAAGACACTCTGCAAGGTTTTCAACACCACCTCTATCGCAATCCATGCTTGCCCAAGGGTGAGCAGGATCGCTGTTAATGATCACACATAAGTCCATACCTGCTTGTACTGCAGCTCCACAATCGTCATTCGGATCACATGGGTCTCCTGAGTTACGACATTCTGTATAGTTGTCGACACCACCGTTATCACAATCTAGTGTTGCAAGCGGATGTCCTGGGTCGTAACCGATCAACTGACAAACATCAAGTCCTCCTGCCTTTGCAGCGGTACAGTCGTCAGATGCTTCACCAGGGTTTGTAGCGTTTGCACATTCCGTGAAATTGTCTACACCGCCATTATCGCAATCTTCAGTTGCCAGAGGATGTGAAGGGTCTCCATTTATGATTGCACAGATATCTTCTCCAATCGCAATTGCAATCATACAATCATCGGCTGGGTCAGAAGGGTTACCACCGTTGGCACATTCTGTTTGGTTATCAATTCCACCATTATCACAATCCTGATTGAGGAATGGGGTAGTTGGATCAATTGCAATCATAGTACAGATGTCAACGCCCGTTTCAACAACAGCGATACAGTCATCCGTAGGATCGTTCGGGTCACTTCCTGCAGTACATTCAACGTGGTTCGGCATTCCGCCATCATCACAGTCTAATGTTGCAAGTGGGTGGTCCATGTCACCACAAATAAGCGTACAAACATCTATGTCGTTGTCAATAGCAACAGTGCAGTCATCAGATTTTACATGAGGATCACCACCATTCATACATTCCATATAGTTTGGAATTCCACCATTATCACAATCTAAATCAGCAAGCGGGTGATTTGGATCGCCATCAATCAATACACAAATGTCTAAGCCACATCCAATCGCTGCTTCACATTCATCAGAAGCATCTTCAGGATTGTAACCGTATAAGCATTCATTGATGTTTGGTACACCACCGTTGTCACAGTCTAAGCTGGCCATTGCGTGGTAAGTTCCATCAGGTAAAATTAAAATATCGCATAGGTCAATACTGTCATTCTCTAGAGCAGCAGTGCAATCGTCTAGTGGATCTGAAGGGTCTTCACCAGTAATACACTCCTCGTAATTTGGTACACCACCATTATCACAATCTTGTGATGCAAGTGGATGGTTTGGATTACCGAAAATCAGCATACAGATATCAACACTTCCAGCAATTGCCATATCGCAATCATCATTGTCATCCCAAGGGTTACCGTTGTTTGCACATTCAGTAGCATTGTCAACACCACCATTGTCACAATCCGCAGTTCCTAAAGGAGAAGTTGGATCGGCGGCTAACATTGCGCAGATGTCTTCTGAACCGGTTAAGTCATTACAAGGATTGTCGTTGCCATCACAGTAAACATCGTCACTTGCTACAGTTGGGTCACCACCCGTGTTACATTCAATGATATTGATAATGCCACCATTATCACAATCCTGAGTGGATAATGGATGTGAAGGATCAGTTAGAATGATTAGGCAAATGTCCATTTCAGCATCCATAATTGTTTGACAATCATCTGAAGGATCTAATGGATCTTGTCCATGGTAACATTCTTTAATGTTCATTGCACCACCGTTATCACAGTCCGCCGTTGCTAGTGGGTGTGAAGGATCAGCGTTGATGAGTGCACAGAGATCGATGTTTTCATCCATCACAGTTTGACAATCATCTGCAGGATCGCTTGGGTTTTCACCACTATTACATTCCGTAATATTAATGATTCCACCATTGTCACAATCTAGATTTGCCCATGGGTGCGTTGGATCTCCACCAATCACAGCACAGATATCAACATCCGCATCAATAGCTACTTGACAATCATCTGCAGGATCAGCAGGATCACCACCGTTAGTGCATTCAGTATAGTTATCTACACCACCATTATCACAGTCGCCGCTTGCTAATGGATGATTTGGGTCGCTGCCAACCATTACACAAATTGGTAGTCCTTCGTCAATAGCTGTATCGCAGTCATCAGCAGGATCGAATGGATCTTCACCAGACTGACATTCTTCAATGTTTGTTACACCACCGTTGTCACAATCTTGTGAAGCGAGTGGGTTATCAGTGTCTGCATATATCAGTAAGCAGATGTTGATGTTTGCTTGCTCAGCAATGTCGCAATCGTCATTCGCATTAAATGGATCACCGCCATTATTACATTCTGTAACATTATCAATTCCACCGTTATCACAATCTAGATTTCCTAGTGGGTGATTTGGGTAGTCAGCTAATACAACACAAATATCGACGCCATTATTTTCAGCTTCGGTACAAGGTTCACAAGGGACATCATCTAATGGCTCAGATGGATCTAAACCTGAATTACATTCCGTAATATTGATGACACCACCATTATCACAGTCTAGTGATGCCCATGGGTGTGAAGCATCTCCATTGATAATTGCACATAAGTCCATTTCAGCAACAATTGCAGTTTCACAATCATCACCTGGATCAGTTGGATCACCACCATTTGAACATTCAATATAGTTGGTAACACCACCGTTATCACAATCTAATTGCGCTAGCGGGTGATTGGGATCAGCTCCAATGATTAAACATAGGTCCATAGCAGCATTAATTGCAGTATCGCAATCATCTGCAGGATCAAATGGATCTCCACCATTGGTACATTCACTGCTGTTGATTAGACCACCGTTATCACAGTCTAAATCCGCTAATGGATGATCAGGGTCTGCAGTAATCATTGTACAGATGTCAGCATCTGCTAGTTCTGCAATTGTACAATCATCTGCAGGATCGTTCGGATCACCACCGTTGTTACACTCAATGATATTGATGATTCCACCATTATCACAATCTAATGAAGCCAATGGATCCGTCGGATCAGAGGCAAGGATTGTACAGATATCAAGATTGTTTGCTGCAGCTTCTTCACAAAGATCAGAAGGACAGTGTAAATCATCTTGAGGATCATTTGGATCACCACCATTATTACATTCTATTTCATTACTAATACCACCGTTGTCGCAATCTAAGGATGCCCAAGGATGACCACCAGCGATAATAGCACAAATATCTAGACCACCTTCAGCGGCAGCTTTACAATCGTCAGCTGGGTCAGCAGGATCTTCCCCTGTTTGGCACTCAACAATGTTGATCACACCACCGTTATCGCAATCTAAGGATGCAAGAGGATGATTTGGATCAAAATTAATTAATGCACAAATATTCAAGTTAAGATCTATTGCCGCTTGGCAATCATCTGTAGAATCAAACGGATCGGTACTGCTTGTACATTCATCAATATTAGTTACACCACCACTATCACAATCTAATGTTGCTAATGGGTGTGCTGGATCTCCGTTGATTAATAAACAAATGTCAAGATTGCCGGTTTCGGCAGCATCGCAATCATCACTAGAATCTAATGGATCGTTGCCACTATTACATTCATCAATGTTCAACACTCCGCCATTATCACAATCGAGTGTTCCGATAGGATCCATTGGGTTCGCATCAAGAATCGCACAGATGTCGATTGTACCATTTTCGGCCAACTCGCAAGACATACAAGATTCTTGACCAACAACAACAGATGATATGTAACAACATCCGTTATTATCAGTGACACTTACAGCATAAGTGCCTGCACTTAAACCAGTAGCCATTGCTGTCGTTTGACTTCCAGCAGCAGCATCCCATTGGTATACATAAGTAGGAACTCCTCCAGAAGCTGTAACAGAAGCTGTCCCATCTGAGAATGAGAAACAAGTAACACTTGTCATGGCAACGGTTACTTCGATCTTAGGCGGTTGCGTCATTTCAATTGAACACGTTTCTACACAACCTCTGAAATCAGTTACAGAGATGACATAAGTGCCAGCTGCTAAACCAGTAGCAGTTGCTGAAGACTGGTTAGATGCTGCGGCATCCCATTGGAAAGTGTAAGGAGCAGTTCCGCCTGTTGCAGACGCTGTTGCAGTTCCGTCCATATAGCCATGGCAAGTCACCTCATTATCGATCATGACATTACAGTCAAGTTTTTCAAGTACGCAGAAGCAACAGAAGTAGTTACAATAATCATAATTGAAACATCCCATTACTGTGGTTCCTATCGTATCAAGCGGATTTCCAACACCAGGTAAAGGTACAGGAGGATTAGTTGTGTCATAAACTACAGGATATGCACGGTAACAGTTTAGTGCTACCACATCATTTGTGAAGAAACCTGTGTTATTCATTGCAACTACAACTCCCATGTCATCTACCAAATAATAAACTTTCGTAAAATTTGGATCAGTTTCATCAATTGAACCAGTTGTTGATGCATCAATGATATCACCTAATTTAAATGTATCAATTTGTGTACAAACTGCTAAAGGAGGTTCAGACAACATCAAGTCACAAGTAGTAATACAACTATTCGCGTCGGTGACAGTAACAGTGTATGTTCCAGCAGTTAAACCAGTCATAGACATTGTGGTACTTCCATTACTCCAAGAGTAGTTGTACGGAGTTGTCCCCCCAACTGGATTCACTTGAATCGTTCCATCTGCTCCACCATTACAGTTCACATCTGTACCACTTAATGAACAGGTCAGAACATCTGGTTCGGTTAACGTGACGGATGTTGTTGTTACACATCTATTCGCATCAGTAACAGTAACAGTATATGTTCCTGCTGCTAATCCACTTGGGTCTTCAACGGTCATTCCATTGTTCCAAAGGTAGAAATAACCAGGTGTTCCGCCAGTAACTGTTAAGTTGATGCTTCCAGTATTATCAGCGTTACAAAGAAGGTTTGTTCCTACTCCTATTGCTGTTAAAACTGGTGGTTCTGTTAAGGTGATGGAGCTAGTCGCTACACAACCTTTGCAGTCAGTGACTGTGACAGTATAGGTGCCAGCAGCAAGGCCAAAAATGTCCTGTGTGGTAGCACCATTGCTCCAGAGGTAAGTATCTTGATTCCCAAAGGCAGCAATATTACAGTCATTGCCACCAGTAACTGTCATGTCTATTTCTCCGCTGTTGTCTCCATTACAAACTAGATTGGTACCTGATAATGAGATCAGTAATTCATCTGGTTCTTTAACAGTTGTGCTACAAGTTGTAGTACATCCGTTATCGTCTGTAACAGTAACAGTGTATATACCCGCTGGTAAGTTGCTTATCGCTGGAGTTGTATCTCCTGTATTCCAGAGGTACATGTAGTCTGGACTTCCTGGATTTAGAGTTCCTCCAGAAACAATTGTGCTAACCGTCCCATCACTATCACCATTGCAGGTGGCGGGTGTCGCTGAAGCAAAGCATTGCAGTATTCTTGGTTCTCCGAGGAATACGGAATACGTTTTACTACAACCAACTGCATCAGATACAGTTGTATAGTTAAACCCAGCAGAAAGGCCAGTTGCTGTCATTGTGCTTTCCCCAGTACTCCAATTGTAATAATAAGGTGGAATTCCACCACTTGGAGAGTAGGTTGCAGTACCATCAGACCCCCCATTACAAAGTGGGTTTTGAACACCAGACACCGCAGCAATCAAATCTGGATTCTGTGTTAGTGTAAAGGATTTTTGTAAGGTACATCCATTCATATCTGTTATGGTAAGGAAATAGGTGCCTGCAGTCAAGTTCATATTTACTGCTTGTCCGCCATTTGGTATATTAATGTCCTGTTGTCCATTACTCCAATCAATAGTATAAGGAGGTGTGCCTCCGCTTGTCTGATAAGTAGCTGATCCTGATGCGTCACCATAACATAAAACGTTAAGGATGTTAGAAGCAATAGAGACGATACCGCTTGTAGGAGCTGTAATCATTGTTGAACATACAGTTGTACAATTGTTAGCATCGGTTATTGTTACAGTGTACATACCCGCTGTAAGGTTTACTATGCCTTGTGTAACGGCTCCTGTGCTCCATAAGTAGGAATATGGCATTGTGCCTCCCATTGCGGTTGCTGTGGCTGTTCCATCAGCACCATTTGCACAGTTGACGTTTGTGCTAGCAGTGTTGCAAGTCAGTGCTGCAGGTTCTACCACCATGAAGCTTGCTGTTGCAGCGCAATTCGCACAATCCGTTACAGTGACGGTATAATTTCCACCGCTTATAGCCATTAGGTTCTGGGTAGTTGCACCGTTACTCCATAGGTAGGAATAACTACATCCACTTACAGTTCCTCCAGAAGGCGTAATACTAATGCTTCCATTGGCCGCGCCGTTACAGGTGAGGTTGGTTGCAGTTCCAGTTATAGTGACTGCGGTCGGTTCTGTTATCATGTAGCTATTCGTATAGGTACAGCCACCACAATCTGTTATTGTTACACTATAATTTCCACCACTTACCCCTGTTAAGTCTTGAGTGGAAGCTCCATTGCTCCATGCATAAGTATATCCTGCGCATCCAGTAGTTGTTCCCCCACTAGGCAGTAGCATGATCATACCAGAACCGTCCCCGTTACAAAGTACGTCTGTAACAGTTTCAATTACAGTGATTGCAAGTGGTTCCGTAATTGTTGTATCGCCTGTTGTTGTGCATCCACCAGCATCAGTAATGGTAACTGCATATGTTCCAGGACCAAGATTATTAATCATTTGAGTATTGGCACCATTACTCCAAGTATAAGTGAATGGGGCGCCAGACGCGCTATTGATATTTGCAGTAGCTGAGCCGTCACTTTCACCGTTGCAGCTTACCATCGAGGCGGCAAAGGCTGCTATCGTACAACTACAATCAACAACTGTGATATCGATAGTTAATGTTTGAGCAACACAAGCAGTTTGATCAGGATTAGCAACATCAATATTAACAGTGTATGTGCCTGCATCTGCTGCGGTTATACTTGGAAATGTTAAAATAGAAGTGTCAGACATATTTCCATTTGGTCCAGTCCAGCTATAGGTTGCTAATTCAAGGTAATCAACATATATTGCTGCTGAATCTCCAATACAGAATGAGCCACCATAGCCATTTACTACTGGCATAAATGGTTCTATTGACACGGATGTTTGTGCAGAGTTGTTACAATTGTCATTTAATCTAATGTCATATGTTCCGGCAGGTAATCCAGCGAAACTAGGTGAAGATTGTAATGGTCTAGTAACTGGTCCTTGATATAATTCATAAGTATAGGGAGTGTTACCGTCTGCTCCTGCAACTGTAATTAATCCAGCTCCATTTGTACACTCTATACCCCATGCACCTGTAATGGCTGGAGGGATATACTCTGGAATTGTAATTGTATCATCTAATACATAACATCCTGCACTTGAATTGTAATATCTAAATCGATAATCTCCAGTAGATAGGTTATTAAGATTGTCGCCATTAAACATGAGTCCTAAAGAAGCATAGGGATTAATTGCATACACTCTAAAGTAACTGCTGAAATTTGCTGTATAGTTTACAGTAAGTTCATTACCAGTTACACATCCAGGTGTAATTTCAATATCATAATCATAGACTAAAGTATCTGGATTAAGCTCATAACACATTGAATCTCTTCTATTACATTCATCAAACATTGTAATGCAATATTGACCAGGAGGGCCATATACATAACTCGTACTTGAAGGCAGTGTGTCAGGTAGTGGATCTGTATATCCTGTGGGAGCGGACGTAATTATTGCGACAAGTCCAACTGGGTTTGGTCCTCCATTGGATGAACGGCAAGGCCTCCACCTTATCGTTTCATTATCACAAATTACCCGATTCGATACACCAGTACAGAGGGTCCAAGCTGGAACGGAGACAGTACGGCAAGTTGATGAGACGAAACCACAGCAATCGGTGATTTTTACACAATAGGTACCACTTTGCAGTCCTGGGAAATATCCAGTATCTTGCGGAGGAGGTATTGGTGCGCCTGTTGGTGCTGAGGTTACTTCCCATGTAACACTTCCGTCAGGGCAATAAAAAGTACTAGAAAACGTAGAACTTATATTTAGGAATCCTCCCTCAACACAATCAAATCCGTTCGTTCCACCAGACCTATTCCCATAAAAATATAGAATTCGAGTTGCTACATTACCACACTGGTCTGTAACCCTAATCGTAAAATTCCCATTAGCAATAGGCGACCAACATAATGTATCTCTTTCGGCTGGAGAATCAAAAACACCAGTTTCATTAAGTATTTCTGGCTCAGTTGAGGCAATTATTTCCCAGTTGTATGGATATTCTCCCCATGGTGTTGAGTAATTGGGCACGCTCAGAAACACACACATAGAATCACAGGGCACATATCTTGTAGTATAAGATACATTGAAGCTAGTAGCATATGTTTTTGCTCCAAGAATCACATCTCTTGTTTGAAAGTTTTGACAGCTATCATAAGCTCTAATCTGATAAGAACCTGCAGCCAGATCAGTAAAACAACTATCTTGTCCAATAGGTCCCATCGGAGTCGGTGGGTTCGTGCTTGCATCAAATAGCTGATATTCATAATAACCCGGAGGCCAAGGGCGACCTTCGTCTGGAGTTCCACAAATTATACCACCGCCTTGTCCATCACATGTGGCATCACTCCAAGTGGGGGTAAGTTCCAATTGCATGTGAGTGCCTGGTACGGTTATAGAATGAGTGACTTTACAACCATTTGCATCAGCAACCTCTACAGTATACGTACCAGCTGCTAAAGCTGCAAATACAGAGTCCGCTTGTCCTCCAATAGGCATCACGGTAGGTGCAATAATGGTGTTGTTGTAAATAGGATTGCCACTGGGGTCCGTAAATGGAGTGCCTCCAGTAATGTGAAGCGTAATGGTTCCATTCGATTCGCATCGAGATTCAGTAGACTCAAACGTAAATGCCAAAGGTGGTGATCCTGGACATTGAGCCGCTAAAAAAATATTGCATGACGATAAAATCATGAATATCAATAACATTTTCATGTAATTCATAAGGGAATTTAATTTAATAGGTTTTCATTTGGAAATAGCCGTCGCCGTTCCTGTGGGAGATACATTGCAACATGTATGTGGCTAAATAGTATTTGTATTTGACACTACTATTGAGTCATTTATGTGTAAGGGGTGTTGAATTTAATGAGTGCATGAGTTAGGATTAATAGGTGATTATAATAGGTACGAGTGAGTTTCGTAGCATAAAGATAAGAAAAAAGAGGGATATTAAAAAAAGTAATCTCTTCTGAAAAACGAAAAACTAAAATAAATTTTGGAAAAATACATACGTATTTAGTAGCAGCTAAATTGCTTGCTTTCTTTATTTGGGTAAACCATTTTCTACTTTTAATAAAATACGAAACACGGCTGGACAATATTGAATATTGATCAAATGAAGGTCTAGATTTTTTGTAAATTCGAAGTTGTCTGTATGAGGATATTTTCGACAGGCTTTAGGTCGTACTTCATAGATATCACAGCGATTATCAGTTAAAAGAAAAGGGCATGGACTTGCATTTATTACTTGGTCACCATCTTCATCTTTTGTTAAATATTTTTCTCTGAACGTAGCAATTGGTAATCCTAGATGTCTTGTAATTCTCCTAACATCAGTTTCGTTTACAATCGGCGGAATGGTGGTGCAACAATTGGCACATTCCAAACAATCAATTTCTTTAAACGTGTTGCTGTGCAATTGGTTTACCCATTCGTCTAGTCGTTTGGTACGTTGCTTTTTAATTCTGTTGATCAGTTTTTTTATGGATTTTTGCTTTGTTCCTTTTTGTTGCAACCAGTCTTCTTTCCAATTTATTATCATAGTTGAAGTTAGAAAATAATAGATAAGTTTAGGAATAATTTTTTCCATTCAGGAGTAAATATAATGAGAAGAGGCATTCAATTTTTGAATGCCCTTTCTCATTATGTTTACTCAACAAATGCTTTTTATTCAAAGTAAACTAATCGTTCAGAATCTGTATCATTTAGGAGGTTGCATTCCCCACCACCAAATGGTACAATTGAAGCAGTAACAGTTGTCTGTCCATCAGTACTTTGTGGGTCATAGGTAGATTCGAAGCCAAATGCCTCAGTCGTTCCTCCATTGATGATGATTCCATTTCCTACGTATTGGAAGGTATGCACTACACCATTGTTACCCAAATAGTTCCAATTGCTATTATTCACAGGGGTAAGTGCAACAGAAGTCAGATTCGGATCCCATAAAAATGTTAAACGCGGATCTGAAGGCATTCGGACTAAGATAGCTGAACCATCAGTGTTTATACCATTCAATTCTGTTATCTCAACAGCAACACCTACACCACTTGTTCCAGCAATGTTTCCTGGGAGAATTGTAGTAATCGGAGTGATATCAGGACAATCATCAAGTGGATCTAATGGGTCATTACCATTCGTACATTCTTCAGCGTTTATAACCCCACCCTCATCACAGTCTGCCTGTCCAATTGGATGTGTTGGGTCTGCAGTAAGCAGTGCACAGATATCCAAATCGCCATTCATTGCTGAGACACAGATACTCTGAAGATCGTCTGTTGGATCGCTAGGGTCACCGCCTGAGTTACATTCATCCATATTCGATACACCACCATTATCACAATCAAGTGTAGCCAATGGGTGGGTTGGGTCATAATTGATAAGCTGACAGATATTCAGCCCTTCGTCAATAGCAGCCGTGCAGTCATCCGCTGGATCAAATGGGTTTTCTCCACTAGCACATTCATCTAGGTTTGAAACACCACCACCATCACAATCCACATCGGCTAATGGATGGGTTGGATCAGCAGTCACGATCACACAAATGTTTATTCCTCCTATGTTTGCAGCGTCGCAATCATCAGCTGGATTGGCAGGGTCCGTTCCTTCTGCACATTCTGTAGCATTATCAACACCACCTTCATCACAATCAAGTGTACCTAATGGATGTGTAGGGTCTGAGGTTAATAGGGAACAGATATCAGTATTATTGTCAATAGCTTCTTCACAGAAGTCAACTGGACAACTTTCATCATCAATTGGATTTGTTGGATCATTTCCATTCGCGCATTCAGTCATATTGTCGATTCCACCAAGGTCACAATCCAAACTTGCCCAGGGGTGAGTCGGATCATTGTCAATGATGATGCATAGATCCGAGCCTGCAGTTACAGCTGTAGTACAGTCGTCGTCTGCCTCTGAGGGATCACCACCATTTCTACATTCTGTATAGTTGTCGATACCACCGTTATCGCAATCTAGTTCTGAAAGTGGATGAGTTGGGTCTGCGGCAATAATTAAGCAAAGGTCCATTTCGGCTGTTATTGCTGTAGCACAATCATCAGCTGAATCAAAAGGATCACTACCATTGGCACATTCACTACTGTTGAGCAGCCCACCATCGTCGCAGTCCAAATCTGCCAACGGGTGATCAGGATTTGCAGCGATCATAGCACAGATGTCTAATACTGCTAGTTCTGCAGCATTACAGTCATCGGCAGGGTCAAGTGGATCTCCGTTGTTCTCACATTCCGTTAGGTTGTCGACTCCACCATTGTCACAATCTAAAGTTGCTAGAGGACTTGATGGATTTGCAGTAAGAATTGCACAAATATTAATGGTTCCGTTTTGAGCATCATGACAGCCACAAGAAGGGTCGTCACTAGGGACATTAGGATCCGTTCCAGCAATACATTCATCAATATTCGATACCCCACCATTGTCACAATCAAGCGTTGCCCAAGGATTTGAAGGATCAAATGTTCCACTGCCAAGTGGGTCAAGAATTGCACAAATATCCATTCCGATATCTGCAGCAATCTCACAGTCGTCAGCAGGGTCAGCAGGGTCTCCACCATTCTGACATTCCTGAATATTCGTTACACCACCTTCGTCACAATCTAGATTTGATAAAGGATGATCAATTTCAAGATTAATTAATTGACAGATATTTAAGTTGTTATTAAATGCTGCTTGGCAATCGTCAGAAGGATCTAATGGATCGTTTCCACTAGTACATTCATCTATGTTTGAAACACCACCCTCGTCGCAATCAAGTGTAGCAAAAGGGTGCGTAGAATCACCATCAATTATGGCACATAGATCAAGGTTGTCATCTATCGCAGTTTGGCAATTCGTACAATCCAACACCTCAATGTCAACAGTTAATTGTTGTGCAATACACGCAGATTGATCAGGATTGACGACGTCTATATCAATGATATACGTGCCAGCATCTGCTAGCGTTAAATTGGAAATATTGAGTATAGACGTATCAGAAGTGTTACCGTTTGGCCCTGTCCAACTATAAGAAGCTAGGTCGAAGTAGTCTACATACAGAGTAGCATCTTCGCCAGCGCAGAAAGAGCCACCGTAACCTTGTATTATTGGCATGAACGGTTCAATAGAAACAGTAATTGTGGCAGAGTTGTTACAATTGTCATTTAATCTTATATCATAAGTGCCACTTGGTAAGCCTGCAAAACTAGGAGAGGACTGCAATGGTCTAGTAACTGGACCTTGATAAAGTTCATAGGTATAGGGTGTGTTACCGTCTGCACCAGCAACAGTAATTAACCCTGCTCCATTGGAACATTCAATACCCCAAGCTCCTGTAATCGATGGTGTAATGTACTCAGGGATGATGACAGTATCGATAAGAAATCTACAATTCCCATCATCATCATTTTCCCAAAAGATCACATATGTTCCTGTATTAAGATTTGTAAACACCGCTGAATCTGAATTTCTAACAATATTTTGATAGGGAATTAGCTGATAAAGATCAAATTGAACATCAAAATTAGAGGTCCACGAAATATCCAATTGGTTCCCTGATACACAACCAGAAGTAATTGTAATATCAGGTTCAAAAATAAGAGTATCAGTCACATTGTAACAAATGCTGTCTCGACGGTTACATTGGTCATACATGGTAAAACAATAATTACCTGGAGGACCTTCTATATCAATAGAGTAATAATTTAAGGTGTCGGGAATCGGATTTGGATAACCAACAGGTGCATTGGTTACAACTGTAGTAAGTCCAGAAGGTGTGGGACCTCCACCTGTATTGTAGGAAGCGTTAAAACCGACCCATCCAAGTTCACAAGTTTCAATTCTAAAGGTATCGATTCGAGCTGTCCATGCGGGTTGTGCAGCGGAAAGACTATATGTGTCAACATTCCCGCAACAATCTGTTACTTGTATTCCATAGATACCTGTTGATATATTTGTCCAATAACCTGTATCCTGAGGAGGAGGTAAAGGAAAGCCTGGTGGACCTGAGATGATTTCATAGCTAATAGTGCCACTTTCGCAGTAGTATGTATAGGATGGGCTTACACTTATAAATCCTCCTTCTACACAATCATACCCATCAAATCCTGCGATTGCAAACGGTCGAACAGCGACTGCTCGTGTCTCCATTTTTCCACAAGCATCTGTTACTTGTAAAACAAAATTTCCATCTGCATAGGGTGGAGAAAAGCACACCGTGTCCTGTTCAGAGTGCGCATCCCATTGTCCAGTTACTCCAATTAGTTCTGAAAGTGAAGTGTCAGCACTAATCACTTCCCATTGATAAGGGAATTCTCCCCAAGGGACGTTATCTGATGATGATTGGTAGGTATACATCCTAATACATGCAGAATCACACGTTATATTGATTCGAACGGAAATCATTCTGAAAAGGTTGCTATAAGTATTTGCTGCAAGAATAACATCTCTAGTTTGAAAGTTACTACAACTATCATAGGCTCTTATTTGATAAGCACCTGCTGCTAAGTCCGTGAAGCAACTATCTAGTCCAATTGGTCCAAGTGGGGTAGGCGGATTCGTAGAGGCATCAAACAATTGATATTGATAGTAGCCTGGAGGCCACGGCCGGCCTTCGTCTGGAGTACCACAAATCCAACCTCCACCTAATCCATCACAGGTAGCATCGCTCCAGGTAGGAGTTAACTCTAGTTGCATGTGTGTTCCTGGTACAACAACCGAATGTGAGACACTGCAACCATTAGCGTCTTTGACTTCTACTGTATATGTATTAGCCTCCAACGCTGTAAATACAGAATCTGATTGTCCGCCAATAGGCATTACGGTAGGAGCAATAATCGTGTTGTTATAAATCGGATTACCAAAGATGTCTGTAAAGGGAGTGCCTCCAGTAATATGTAAGGTAATCGTTCCATTTGATTCACACCTTGATTCTGTGGTTTCAAATGTAAAATCTAATGGAGGAGTTCCAGGACATTGTGATAATAAAAGACTATTGAACGACAGGGTAACCATCATCAATAATAAAAGTTTCATGTACTTTTTCATAATGGGCAACATTTTGGATTTAAAAATACCACAATAGTGGTTTTCTTCAAGCATTAATTTCAGTTAAGTATAGCTAAAAATGCTAACGTTCATTCTTAATCACTTTAAATATAAGAAAAGAAGAGTGATTTTATAAGCATAAGCATGGTTAAGTTCTACGGTCATGTTTTAATCATACTCGGGTATTTAAAATTAGAAGAGGCTGTCAGCAATTGAAAGCCTCTTCTATTTATCTATTCAAAGTAAACTAATCGTTCAGAATCAGTATCATTTAGGAGGTTGCATTCACCTCCACCAAATGGCACAATCGAAGCTGTAACAGTAGTTTGTCCATCAGTTGATTGAGGATCATAAGTTGACTCAAAGCCAAATGCCTCTGTCTGACTGCCACCAATGATCAATCCTGGTCCATTATATTGGAAAGTATGTACAACACCATTGTTACCAAGATACATCCAATTTGCATTGTTTATTGGAGTAAGGGCAACCGATGTAAGAACCGGATTCCAAACAAAGGTTAATCTTGGATCTGAAGGCATTCTAACTAAAATTGCTGAACCATCTGTATCTATCCCATTTAGCTCGGTTATTTCAACAGCAACACCAACACTGCTTGCTCCCGCAATATTACCTGGGAGAATTGTAGTAATAGGCGTGATGTCAGGACAGTCATCTAGTGGATCAGTTGGATCATTCCCATTTGTACATTCTTCAACGTTTATAACACCACCCTCGTCACAGTCTGCTTGCCCAATTGGATGTGCTGGATCCGCAGTAAGTAGTGCACAGATATCTGTATCGCCGCTCATTGCTGATAGGCAGATACTCTCTACATCATCTGTTGCTTCACCTGGGTTACCGCCAGAGTTACATTCTGTAAAGTTGTCTACACCACCCATGTCACAATCAAGCGTAGCTAGTGGATGGTTTGGATCGTAATTAATCAATTGACAAATGTTGAGGCCCATATCAATTGCCGCGGTACAATCGTCGCTTTGGTTGAACGGATTTTCACCTGTAAAACATTCTACTACGTTTAGGACACCACCACCATCACAATCAGCATTTGCCAATGGATGCGTCGGATCTGCTGCAATCATTGCACAAATATCAAGCATCGCAGTTTCGGCAACTGAACAATCATCAGAAGATTCTAGTGGATCACCATTATTTGCACATTCAGTGGCATTGTCAACACCGCCACCATCACAGTCGAGCGTTCCTAAAGGACTTGAAGGATTTAGGATTAAAACAGCACAGATATCGACACTATTGTCCATGGCATCAATACATAAGTCAATTGGGCAACTTGCATCATCAATAGGATTAGAAGGGTCATTGCCATTTGTGCATTCAGTGAGATTGTCGATTCCTCCAAGGTCACAATCCAACGTTGCCCAAGGGTGACTAGGATCGTTATCAATGATGAGACATAAATCTGAGCCCACAGTTACTGCTGTAGTACAGTCATCATTTGCCTCAGCAGGGTCACCTCCATTTCTACATTCGGTGTAATTGTCTATTCCTCCATTATCGCAATCCAGCTCTGCAAGTGGGTGAGCGGGATCAGCAGCAATGAGTAAGCAAATATCCATTTCGGCTGTTATCGCTGTCGCGCAGTCATCAGCTGAATCAAAAGGATCACTTCCATTAGCACATTCACTACTGTTGATTAGTCCTCCATCATCGCAGTCGAGACCTGCTAAAGGGTGATCAGGGTCTGCATTGATCATAGCACAGATATCTAATACTCCTAGTTCTGCAGCCATACAGTCATCTGTAGGATCAAGCGGATCTCCATTGTTTTCGCATTCTGTTGCATTATCAACACCACCACCATCACAATCAAGTGTTGCTAATGGATTTGATGGTTCCATGCTTAACACAGTGCAGATATCGATACTATTGTCCATGGCATCAACACATAGGTCGATTGGACAAACCACGTCATCACTTGGAACAGAAGGGTCATTGCCATTCATACATTCTTCAAGATTTCCGATCCCTCCCAAATCGCAATCCAGAGTTGCCCATGGGTGGGCAGGATCGTTATCGATTATAGCGCATATGTCAACACCAGTAGCAACAGCTACATTGCAATCGTCACCTGGAATAGCAGGATCACCAGAATTTCTACATTCAGAGTAGTTGTCAACACCACCATTGTCACAATCGAGTTGTGCAAGCGGGTGTGCTGGGTCGGCAGCAATGAGTAAGCAAATATCCATTCCAGCACTTACAGCAGTAGCGCAGTCATCAGAAGGATCAAATGGATCACTACCGTTGGCGCATTCACTACTATTAAGCAGACCACCATCATCACAATCTAGACCTGCTAATGGATGATCAGGGTTTGCATTAATCATAACACAGATGTCGACTTCTGCTATTTCAGCAACATTACAATCATCTAGAGGATCAAGTGGGTCACCGCCGTTCGCGCATTCCGTTGCGTTATCTATACCACCATTGTCACAATCTAAGGTTGCCAGACGGGGAGCAGGACTTACGGCAAGAATTGCACAAATATCAATTGTTCCTTCTACTGCATCATGACAACTACAGGTAGGGTCATCACTTGGTGCTCCTGGATCAGTTCCTGCGATACATTCATCAATATTAATGACTCCGCCATTATCACAATCAAGAAAAGCCCAAGGATGTGTAAGATCAAATGTTCCATCTCCGTCTGGATCAAGCAATGTGCAAATATCCATTCCAATGTCCGTAGCGATTTCACAATCGTCAGATAGATCGGCAGGGTTACCTCCATTTTGGCATTCTTCAATGTTAGTTACACCGCCTTCGTCACAATCTGCCGATGCAAGTGGATGATTTGGGTCAAGATTTATTAGCTGACAGATGTTAAAGTTGTTATTGACTGCTGCTAGGCAATCGTCAGAAGGGTCTAATGGATTTTCTCCACTAGTACATTCATTAAGGTTAGAAACCCCACCATTGTCACAATCGAGCGTTGCGAATGGATGTGTAGGATCGCCGTCGATTAATGCACATAGATCTAGGTTGTCATCTAATGCAGCTTGGCAATCGTTACAATCAATTACTGTAATGTCAATGGTCAATTGTTGAGCGATACAAGCAGTTTGATCTGGATTTACTACGTCGATGTCAATGGTATACGTGCCGGCATCCGCTAGCGTTAGATTAGAAAGGACAAGTACAGATGTATCTGAAGTATTACCATTTGGACCTGTCCAGGAATAGGTTGCCAAGTCGAAGTAGTCTACGTCAAGTGTTGCATTTTCACCGACACAGAAGTGGCCACCATAACCCTGTATATCAGGCATAAATGGTTCAATAGAAACAGTGGTAGTAGCCGAGTTGTTACAATTGTCATTCATTCTTATGTCGTAGGTTCCAACAGGTAATCCAGGGAAACTAGGTGAAGATTGAATAGGTCTTGTAACCGGTCCTTGATAAAGTTCATAGGTATACGGCGTATTTCCCCCAGAACCAACAACAGTTATTAAACCAGCTCCATTTGTACATTCAATACCAAATGCGCCAGTAATGGCAGGTGGTTCGTACTCTGGAATTGTGATGGTGTCAGTAAACATGAAACAAGCTGCACGGGAATTATAATATTCAATACGATAATCTCCAGTAGGCAGGTTATTAAGATTTTCTCCGTCAAAAAATACTCCGTGATAAACAAAAGGGTTAAGAGCAGTAATTCTAAAATAACTATTAAAATTTGCAGTATAGTTTACTGTGATTTCATTTCCGGTAACACACCCAGGAATAATTCCAATATCATAATCATAAACAAGAGAGTCCGGTTCTATCTGGTAGCACATTGAATCTCTTCTATTGCATTCATCGTACATTAAGAGGCAATATTGTCCAGGAGGACCATATATATAAGTAGTACTTGATGCAAGCGTATCTGGCAATGTTTGGGGATAGCCCATTGGTGCTGATGTCACTATAGCAACTAACCCTGCTGGGTTCGGACCACCATTAGATTGGCGACAAGTTCTAAATCTTACTGTCTCATTATCACAATTGGTACTAAGAAAGGAGACACCAGAACAAAGTGTCCAAGCTGGAAGTGTAACTTCATCACAAGCGGAAGTAACATTTCCACAACAATCAGTCACCCGAACACAATAGGTGCCACCTTGTAATCCTGGGAAAAATCCTGAATCTTGTGGTGGTGGAATTGGAGCACCTGGAGGAGCGGAATATATTTCAAAGGAGACGCTATCTCGTGGGCAAAAGGTTGGTAAAGTAAAAGTAGAATTTACAGTAAGGGTTCCTCCATCAACACAATCAAATCCATTGCCTGCTCCTGTTGATGGTCCTCGAATACTCCCAAAATTTGTCGCAGTATTTCCACATTGGTCAGTAACCTTTAATACAAACAAGCCTTGCTGAATTGGAGAAAAGCATAAAGTATCTGCTTCTGCAGGCCTATCAAAAACACCTGTTTCGCCAATAATTGAGGGTTCATCTGAGGAGAGAATTTCCCAGGAGTATGGATATTCCCCCCATGGAGGATTGTAGTTTGGTACAGTAATTATCACGCACTGCGTATCACAGAGGAAATATCTGCTTGATGCTGTAAATCTGAATGTATTGTCGTATGTTTTTGTGGATAGAACAATATCCCTTGTCTGAAAGTTTTGACAGCTATCATAGGCTCTTATTTGGTAAGAACCAGCTGCCAGATTCATGAAACAGCTATCTAACCCCGCTGGTCCTAAAGAGGTAGGAGGCGTTGTACTAGCGTCAAATAGCTCATACATATAATATCCTGGAGGCCAGGGTCTTCCTTCATCTGGTGTTCCACAAATCCAACCTCCTATGCTGCCATCACAGGTAGCATCTTCAAAGGTCGGTGTTAGTTCCAATTGTATATGTGTTCCAGGTACCATGACAGAGTGCGTTACACTGCAGCCGTTAGCGTCTTTTACTTCTATTGTGTACGTGTCAGCCTCCAAAGCTGTAAATACAGAATCTGACTGCCCTCCTACTGGAATAACGACTGGGGCAATAATGGTGTTGTTATAAATCGGATTGCCAAAGATGTCTGTAAACGGAGCTCCTCCAGTAATGTGCAGGGTAATCGTTCCATTTGATTCACATCTGGATTCAGTTGACTCAAATGTAAAATCCAATGGGGGAGTTCCAGGGCATTGAGAGAATAAAAAACTATTGCATGAAAGGGTAATCATGAACAATAGTAGTATTTTTTGATACTTCATAATAGGTAAATTTGCTTGGTAAATTGATGAAAGGATATCTATCTAATTGGGTAGCCAACTAGTGTGATAATATTGAAATGTTCTATGAAATAGATAAAATAGATTAGAGATTGATGGGTACATTTGATGGATTTTTAAAGTGATTGTAAAACCATAAAAATTCACATTAAAGATAGATAAAAAAGAAGGATAAATAATAAGGGAGTTGCCCTTTTCGTCTGATTTATAGGGATTTAAATAAAAAATATTTATTATAAAAAATATATAAAGGAGTTGTTTTTATAACCATTGTAGAAGAAAAAATAACCATGAATCGTCAGGTGACAAACTGAATTACAAGCCAAAAAGCATCAATAAAATTTTCTATGTAAATAAGTTATCTACACGACTAAAACCCCGTATTTTACTTATTTTCTTCAGGATTAAACTGACTGTCGGATAACGAATAATTGGAAAAAGTGATGGATTATAACAATTGAAAAGCAATTAATGCAGTAAAATAGGCTAATAATAGCATTCCTATAAACTGAATAATAGGCCATTTCCAACTCCCGGTTTCTTTACGGACGATAGCCATGGTGCTCATACATTGCATAGCAAAAACATAAAACAACAGCAACGAGATACAAGCACCAAGCGTATAAACCGGCCTCCCATCAATCCGTTTTTCCTTCTTAAGTCGTTCGATGATTGGTCCCTCATCTTCTGAGCCTATACTGTAGATTGTTGAAAGTGTGCCCACAAACACCTCCCTTGCTGCGAAAGAAGTCACTAGTGCAATCCCAATTTTCCAGTCATACCCCAATGGCTTAATTACTGGCTCTATAAACTGACCTAGGTACCCGATGTAGGAGTATTGCAGCCTTACCGAAGCTTCCACATCACCAGAATCACCTAGGACTGTCTTCTGTTCTGTGATTTTCTCTGCAATAAACGTTTCGTTATGGGGATGATTCGTTGCAAGCAGCCAAAGCGCTATTGAAATGACAAAAATCACCTTTCCAGCTTCTACTACAAAGGATTTTGTTTTGTTGAACACCGTAAGTAACACGTTGCGCCAATTGGGTGATCTGTAGACTGGGAGCTCTACCATCCACATTGCAGTATCAGCTGTTTTTAAGCGTTTTGTGATGAAAAATCCTGCGATTAAAGCGGTCAAAGTGCCTAGCAAATACAAGCCAAAGAGGGCGAATCCTTTCACAGAGAATACGCCACCCACGGTAGCCGTAGGAAAAATAAGCGCAATCAGTATTGTGTACACTGGCAATCGTGCACTGCACGTCATAAATGGTGTAATCAGAATAACGGCAAGCCGTTCCCGTTCATTTTTTATATTTCGAGCGCTCATGATTGCAGGGATGGAACAAGCAACTCCGCTCAGAAGGGGAATGACACTGCTTCCGCTTAGGCCAAACCGTCTCAGCAATCGATCAGACAAGTAGGAGACTCTTGCCATATAGCCTGTACTTTCGAGTACGCCAAGCAGAAAGAATAAAATTGCGATTTGAGGAATAAAGATCAACACACCAGCTAGCCCAGGGATGATCGCATCTGAAATCAGATCTGTATACCAAACAGCAGGTAAACTCGTTTTGACCTGCTCAGATAGGCCTGCAAAAAAGCCGTCAATCAAGTCCATCGGCCAAGCTGCCATTGCAAACATGGCTTGAAAGATGAGGAAAAGTGTTGCCAAAAATGCTAGTGTTCCCCATAATGGGTGAAGCAATATTTGATCCCAGCGCGTTGTTTGTTCCATTAGCGGATTTGCAACGGAAGGCTGTTGTACTACTTGATTACAGATGCTAGAAATAACCACTTGGCGCTTAGAGATATCCTCCTCATACATGTTATCATCAAGTCGATTGGTCTTGTCTTGTTCAAACACTTCTCTGTATCGGTTGATTATTGTTCCGTTTTCGAAGGATTCGTACTGGCTTCTGCAAAACGCATTTGGTATTTTAAACAGTTGACTTGTAAGTATTTGCTCTAGTTCGTATAGTCCGTCACCATTTTTGGAGTTGATCAGTATAACTGGACACCCTAGGCGGTTTTTCAATCGTTCGAGATCGATTCTCAGTTGGCTTTTTTCTATTTCGTCTTTGAAGTTGATGACGAATGCAGTTGGAATCTGAAGGTCAGCAATTTGGGAGAACAGGAGTAAACTATTTTCCAATTGTAGTCCATTTGCAATATAAAGGACAGGTGCACCGATTTGCGAGAACTTAAGAATTTCATCACTACTGATTTGTTCGTCGATGGTGTTTGCCCAAAGGGATTGAAGGCCAGGAAGGTCTAGGACTTGAGTCTTATTCCATGTTCCAGATTTTTTTTCTACAGTAGCACCAGCATAGTTAGCGGTTTTCTGATTTAGACCTGTAAGGAGGTTAAATAGCGTGCTTTTTCCTACGTTGGGGTTGCCTACCAGTGCAATTCTTTTCATTGGGTGTTCGGGTTAATCTTCTATTCTGGCAATTTCAATTTTGGCGGCATCTTTCTGGCGGATGGCGATGAGTCTTCCTCCGACGGTAAGGTGCATCAATTGTCTGAGGTTGTCGTTACGGTTAACATTTACTTTAGCGCCTACGAAAAGCCCGTTTACTAACATGAGTTGTTTTGTACTTCGTTCTTGTTCCAAACTGAGCACAATACAAGCAACCCCACTGTTGACCTCGTTTAATTTCATGGGGCAAATATAATGAAAGAATTTTATTTTTAACTGGTCTAAATAGAATGAACTTGTGGAGTGCAGGATGTAAAAAGTTGAATGCAGAATGAAGAAGTGTTTGACTAGTTTTTGTTAACTAAAGTGGAACAACCGAACTTGACGAAAGGTTTTGATAAACAATTAATTCATCTGTTTCTACGCATCCGCTTTGGCCCATACCAAAGCCAAAACCCGGTAATAGTAAATAGCAATAAAGCCAATCCCATTACTGAGGTATACAGCAATTTAAACCAGCCATTTGTGCCAAGAAGATAGTCGATGATAGAGCCATCGTGTATGTTTTCAATCAAATCTGAATTTCTGTTTTCATGCAATAAGACTTGACCAGAGGCACCATCGATCTGGATACCGTAAAAATTGTCAAAGACAAACTTGACGGTTCCTTTATTCTTTCTGACGTCGATACGCTTTAGCTGATGTTTTTTTGTTGGGTGCTTTTCAAGTGCAGCCTGTTCTGCTATTTGGTGCAAGGAGTCTAATGATAACCAGTCTTTCAGATGTTCCGAGGTTCCTTGTTTGGTTTTGGCTAGTAGTATACCATTACTGTTCTTTTTCCAGCCAAGCATTAGGCCTGTGATAGAAACAATAAAGAAAAGTAGGAAAAGAGAAGCACCTGTTGTCCTATGAATTTTTCGGACAGTGCGAATGAATTTTGCTTGTTTTTTTCGGGGGTTAGACATAAATAATGATTAATGTTCAATGATTAATGAATGCATGATATAGCATTGATCATTAGCCGAATGAATTTCTAATTAAGCATTTAATGTTGCAATAATACAACAATATTTTACGATTGCCCTGAATTTTTTAGTTGGATAAAATTATAAATCGTTCGTTGGTCCAACACACCAAGAAGTAACCCAGAAGTTTTATCAAATACGGGAACAATAGGTTGTCGATTTTCGCGCACCGCACTTAATACATCTAGTAGTAACTCTTCTGGGTCAGTGGCAAAGATGTCTTTTCGCATCACTTCGCCAAGTGTTCTGTCTGGATTGGTTTTGACATGCTCTTTCAAAATTGCATGTGTCATGATACCTTCTACTTTTTCTTCGTTAAGGACTAGGAAGTTAGTTTCTAGACCTGCAGCTAACGTGTTCATTGCAGAACCAATGGTGTCTGTTGTCTGGAATACAGTATAGCCAGTGCGGATTAATTCTGATACGGTATGACCTTCTAGAGCGCCTTCCATGCTTGCCATTCTACCTTCATTATTAGCGCTGAAGTAGACAAACGCACCAACTCCCATTAACATATAGTCTGGTCCAAGCTGAGCATTGTTTCCAGGAGAAAAGTATTCGCTAATCTCTGGGCGAAAGAAGCCATAAGCAACAAAGCAAATAGCAGCAAACTTACCAACGATCGAGGCGATTTTTGTCGCATTCACATAGCTAAGCCTAAAGGATAATAGCGCTCTCAATACACGTCCGCCATCCATTGGAAAAGCAGGAATCATGTTGAAAGCCACTAGTAGGATATTGATAAAAAGGAGACCAGTAACAAAAGGATTGACTCCAAAGTTTCCTGGAAATGTCATTTCGTCAAACCCGCCAAAAAATAGAAAATGCACGAGTAGTAGAACGATGGCGATGACTACATTAACTGCAGGGCCCATCAAGGCAATGACGAGCTCCTGAATCGGTTTCCTAGGCATGTATTGCAATCTTGCCAATCCTCCAATTGGAAGCAGGGTGATGTCTTCTGTGCCAATCCCATATCTTCTGGCTGAAAGCGAATGGCCAAGTTCGTGGAGCAGTACACATCCAAACACAGAAAGTACAAGCATTAGATACCAAGCGGTACCCCAAACGCCAAAACCATTTGAATATCCTAAGTAAACTGCATACGCTATTATTGCTATGAAAGACCAGTGCACATAAATTGGGATGCCACTGATTTTTCCAAGAGAAAGAGAGTTTTTATTCATCTTATTGCTTTACAATTTTTTTGCTTACCACTCCTTCTTCTGTAGTTAGCTTGAGCAAATACAAACCGCTAGACATACTGGATAGGTTGATTTGTATAACGTTATTATCTGTAATTTTGTTTTGTTGTAGGACTAACCTTCCTTGATAATCGAATAATTCAATGGTTTGGAATTCAATATTAGTCGTCTCAATTGTTACTTGTCTGGTCACTGGATTAGGATAGATTTGGACTGGAATCGCATTGTTTACCGTTTCGTTTAAAGCGGTAATTGCACAGGTGTTTTGAGCGGTAATCCTTGTTTCTGTTGTCAGTAACGTGGTAAATGTAGACCAAGCATTGGTTGCCCCTTTAAGGAATGAATCGAGATAAGGTAAGAGTAAACTGTTGAGAATTGCATGTTGGTCGGTTCTGCTTAGACTTCCGCTACAAAAGACTTCTCCAGTACTGCAAGCAAGGTTGTTATTGGCGAATTTACAATGACTTCCACCAAGTACAGTGATTAGTGTTTTGCAATTCGTATTTGGCAGTGCATCATACATTGGTTGCTGATGATCTGCAATGCCTGCGACGCAATCGTCTTCTCCACCAAAAATTAATACAGGTTTTGTGATGCTTGCTGCTGCAGTGATTGCTGAAGGATTCGTATCGGCTGGCGCAAAAGCAACTAGGATGTCAACATTTGCAGATTGAGCGACTAAGAAACTAGAACCACCGCCCATCGAATGTCCCATAAGGGCAGCCTTTGGTCCGAATTTTCCAGTGAAAATACCACCTAGCTCCATAACAGCATCAACGGTAAAGGATAGGTCGTTTCCAAAATCGGTATGGTCTGGAGAAATGCCTGTTTCTGTATCTACTAGTGCTACTGCATAGCCGTTGGGAGTAAGAGCATCTACTATATTGGCATATGCATCGATCCCCATTACAAACCCATGTCCTAGTACAATCAGTGGTACATTGTTAAACGCAACTTGGACATCTAATCCACCTCCACCAAGCGCAGCGGGATAATACACTTCAACATCTACTGTTCGGTTATTTCTGCTAGTATCTGTTAGGCTTAAATTAGTATAGCCTAGATCAAATGGCTGGGCATATAGAAGGAACGGAAATAAAAGAAAAAAAGATAACTGGATTAGTTTTAAGGAGAATTGGTTCATTTTAACAATTTTTTGCTGTAAATATACTGCTAGACCAATGAAATAAGCGCATAATCACGTCATATTTTTAAACATAAAATAAAATTTGTCAAAAACGAATAATTTTAAGGTGAAGTTCGGGATTAATATTTTTTAAAAAATTTTGAATTATTTTTTGGCACGATTTTGCAATATTGTTTTGTAATGTTTTGTGACGTTAGAGTGTTGTTGAAGTTTTTTCATTTATGAAGATAAAGTAAATAATAATTCAATAGAAGTGGTGTTTTTAGGTTGATTAGTAGCTTATTTGACATTTGAATTAATAGTATTTTTTGTTAAGTAGACAGGATTAGTAATTTTTTCGTGACCTATTTTTGATATGAAAATTATGCTTTATTTAAAGAGAACACATGCAGTAAATCATAAAATTAACTTGTGAAACGATGGTTTAGTTGGCATCTATTGGTAAATATTATTACCTTGCTTTTATAAACACGGTATTACTTGAGAGAAAACACTACGGATTTGAACTGAATTTAAAATTGAATAGATATGATCGCCCGAGAATTAATATCCGAGACTGTACCACCTTTGAAGACCACCGATACAGGAAATAAAGCGTTGTCGTGGATGCATGACTTTCATGTCAGACATTTGCCAGTTGTAAAAGATGACCAGTTTCTTGGTTTGATTTCCGAGGAAGATATTTTAAATCATAATGCTCCAGAACAACAGTTAAGTGAGCACCCGCTTCCGCTTAATCGCCCAGTCGTAGTAAATGAACTAGAACACCTGTACGAAGTAATTAAGCTTGCCGTAAGCCTTTCTCTTACCCTTATCCCAGTGACGAATGCAGATGATAAATTCTTAGGAGTGATTACGCTTGAAAGCTTATTACAGTATTTTGCTGAATCTGGCAGCCTTACAGAACCAGGAACGATTCTGGTATTAGAAATGAATAAGAGGGATTATTCTTTATCTGAAATTGCCCGTATTGTTGAATCAGAAGGCGCATCTATCTTAAGTTCTTATATTAGCTCAAAACCGACATCCAGTTTTATTGAAATTACGCTTAAACTTAATCGTAAAGAAATTAATAGAATTGTAGCCACCTTTGAACGGTATGACTATAAGGTGAAAGCTTCCTTTCAGGAATCTGACTATATGGATTCGTTAAAAGAACGCTATGATGCGTTGATGAGTTATCTTAATGTCTAATCGGAAGTAGCACAACATTAAACCAATAATTCAATAAGTTGGAAATGGCCTCGCCAAATCTAAAAAAGTCAATTGGCTTGCTGATATAACTGTTGGCATTTAGATTATATGACTCAAGTATGTCGGTATCTGAGGTAGAAGTGGTTAAAACAATCACTGGAATCTTCTTCAGCATTGAATTTTTCTTTACTTCTTTCAATACTTCAATTCCATTTACTTCTGGCATATTTAGATCAAGCAGAACTAAGTCTGGAGTTGGTTTATTTTCATTATCGTTCACCTTGTGTAAGAACTCTAGTCCTTCTCTCCCATTTTTGGCAACATGGATATCCGTTTCAACGTTGCACATATTGATTGCCTTTCTGGTCAACAATATATCCCCTTCATTATCTTCTATCAGTAATACGGTAAACTTTTCTTTCTTCGCTAACATGCTCAATATTTTATTAATTAGAGCGGGTGGTAAGTTGTTTTTATAATTTTACGAGGGTGAAAGCATTTTGTTTCACTTTAATTCCAAGGCATTGATTATAATGGTTCTTGAAAAAGACTAAAACTAAGACAGTAGAGTGGAAAAGGCAGAAGTTTACGCTTGAGACTTCTTCCGTCGCCGGTCTTCTGTCTTTTCATCCTTGTAAGCATAAAAAAAGCCGATGATTTTAATCATCGGCTTTCGTAGTATTTCTTTCTTCTTCTTTAAAAGAATGTGTTTCTGTTATCAGATACATCAGCATTTTTCTTTAACGCTTCGATGATGGTTCCACCAGTTCCAACGCCGCCACCACTCATCAATCTTTGTAGTTGCTGAGATTCTTGTCTTCTGATTGCAGCTATCGTTGCTGAAGGAGGAGCAACAGGTGCTGAGTTTAATCGAACAATGTAAACACCGTTTTCTCCAGCAATTGGCTTTGATTCTTGCCCTTGGCTTAAAGAGAATACAGATGCAAGAACATTTGGTTCTGTCGCTAATTCGCTAGCTCCACCACTGTAGAAACTAACTCCTTTCGCAGAGTCAACTGATACACTGTAGGCTGAAGCAGCTTCCTGCAAACCTTTACCGGATAAGGTAGAAATTAGTTTTTCCGCTTTCTTGTTATTTACTAGCTTCAGTTTAATCTGATTCTTAAGTTCTGGAGTCAAGGCCATGATTCCAGGTGCTGTTATGTTTGCTAGTCCTGCTACAGTATATTGTTTGTCATAAAACTCAACTTGATCAGCAAAGGTGTAGACATCTGCAGAAACTTGGCCTGGAGTAGCACTGAATGCCCACTTTACCATATCTCTAGAGGCATCTCCAGAAGGCAAGTCTGTTTCTGATAACTGATAGTCGTTTATATATACTGTGGTCTGATTAATGTCAAATCCTTTCTCGGAGGCACTTTTCTGTAAAACATCAAGAGATCGGTTGTCTCTTAAAAACTCTTGAGCAGCGTTGAATCTTGCATTTTGTGTTGCTTCACTAGGGACAATTACTTCTTCGATATAAGCAAGTTTAACACCAGTCTTTCCTGTGTTGATGATTTTCTCTACTTCCATAAAGTGAACACCGTTTGGTGTAACAACATAATGACGTTCTCCTTTCTTAGAACCGTAAAGTGCTTTATTTCTTAAGGCAGGAACTGGGAAACTCGCATCAAACATTGGAACATCTCCACCTGATTGCGCATCTTGACTTTGGCTGTATTTAGCAGCTAGTACTGCGAAGTCAACACCACTTGTTAAAGCAGCTTCGACACTGTCTCTTAAAAACTTCTTTGCCATTGAAACTGCTGAAGGGTTAAACTTCGCATTTTCAACTTGTCTGTAAATTTGACGAATCTTAACGGAATCCGCTGCTTGTCTTCTGTCTACTACTTTAACCGCTTTAATGTATCCATTATCATTGTAAGGACCAACAACAGTTCCAGGTGGCACACTAAATACTTCAGCTCTGATTACTTCACTCACTGCATCTTTAAAGACATATCCTGATTCGTAATTACCATCATTGTTTTGAATAAATGAGGAATCATTTTCAGCAGTTCTAAATTGATCTGCAAGTTCAGCAATCCGCCCTTTGATTGCAATTGAATCAGCGGCAGTTGGTGTTACTTCAAATGTAACAAACTCAACCGTTCTTGATTCTTCATCTTGTGAATAAAGGGCTTTATTTTCATTCATATAACCAATGATTGCATCATCAGTTACTTCAACGTTTTCTTCAATTTGATCGTAAGGTACTTTTACAAAAGATACATCTGCTGTGGAAATGCTAGATTTCGTTTCTTCAGCCATCCAAGTAGGAATGTACATTGATTTCCCAACAAGTGTATTCAGTTTGCTTCCAAGTGCATCAACGATTACCTGATCTTCTAGGTCACTCCATACTCTGTTAAACTGTTCATTATCTGACTGAACAAACTGATCATGTGATTCTTTGATTTGAGTCGGATCTAAACCTGTTTGTGGGTTATAGAACATTCTGTAGATCACTGGACTAATATTTTGTCCGTACAATCTTTCCTTCAGTTCTTCACCACCTACTCCAAGGCCAAGTGCTTTTGCTTCATCACCAATGATTGCTTCGCTTAAGTAGTAATCCCAAAGTTCTTTTCTGCTTTGGTGAGCGTCTCCGCCTTGGTTATTTCTGATATCTTGCTTAGCAATAAAATCACTATATGAAACTTCCTTACCGTTGATTGATCCTAGACTATTGGATCTCCCACCCATTCTACTTTGGTTTTGAAGCATATCCATTAAGATAAAACCTCCCATACCCAAGCCGATACCAATGATTAGAACCCAACTATTTCTTCTAATGTCACCAATTACTGCCATTATCTGTTATTTTTTACTTTTTTTTCAAAAATCAACAATTCATAATCGAATACTAATTTTTGAAGTTTTTAATATGTTATCTGGTTACTGATGTATAACTAGTTGATTTATAACTGGCTTAATAATTAAAATCAACAATTCACATTTGAAAATTCTGCCGAATGTTTTAATTTAGGCAAAATGTGTTGCAAAGAAAGAGTTTTATAGTGGAAATTCAAAATTTTTTGAGCTATTTAGTGCATGACAGTACTTGGTAATTAGGAGATCTGGAGGTTAGTTGCCATCGTTTGTTTTATCTTGATTCTTGCCCTAATGACTAAGCACTTAATCTAAATAGATTTAAATACTTCAGCAAGCTTTTCTTCCAATTCTGGGCCTCGGAGGTTCTTAGCTACGATCTTTCCATTTTGATCTAGGAGTACAGAGTGTGGGATACTTCGTACACCGTAGAGTTTGCCAGCAGCACTGTCCCAACCTTTAAGGTCAGATACGTGTGGCCAAGTAAGTCCGTCTTTTTCAATGGCCTTTATCCATTTCTCTTTGTTTTTATCGAAAGAAACTCCATAGACAGTAAAGCCTTTTTCCTTGAATTTGTTGTACGCCTTTACGACATTAGGATTTTCTTCTCTACAAGGGCCGCACCAGCTTGCCCAAAAGTCTAGGAGCACTACCTTGCCTTTTGTACTAGAAAGTGATAATGGATTTCCTTCTGGGTCGTTCAGTGTAAAATCAACAGCGGGCTGGCCGACAGATGTCCTGATTCTAACCTCTACAAATTGCTTTAAAGAGCGGGTATATCTGCTAGGACCGAGCTGAGGAGCGAGTTGATCCGATATCTCAGTCAATTCTGGCAATGGCAAGGTGTTGGACAGATAACGCAAGGCGATATAAGGTGTCAATGGTTCATTAAGATGTGCTTTTACATGTTTTTTCACGAAGGCTTGCTTAACATCAGAAAGTGAGTCAAGCTGAGCGTCGTATAGTTTTACCTTTGCCTTGTCCTTGTTTTTTTCAGCGTCTGATGACTTTTTATAAAGCG
Source organism: uncultured Saprospiraceae bacterium (assembly GCA_937959115.1). Taxonomy (GTDB): domain Bacteria; phylum Bacteroidota; class Bacteroidia; order Chitinophagales; family Saprospiraceae; genus JAHDHB01. Next base: position 37,876 of record CALGAW010000027.1, on the reverse strand, counting down.
CATTTACTTGGTCGTCCCACTGACTTAGATATTTTTGAAAGGCCTTAAATTTGCCATTTGTTTTTGACCCTGTTATCGTGCCATCCTTAATGTTGTCAAAGGTCGTATTGATTGTCATTTCGCCTGGATCAACAAAAAACTGCATTTTGCCTTGATCTTCTTTCCCATCAGAAAAAATGAGTGCGTACATCTCAGGAATTTTAATGTTGCCACGCAATGAAAAGGCTCCATTAGACAGATTTACCGAGTCAATTGTTTTATACCCACCTTCAAACTGACGAAGTTTCAATACCGCAGTTCCTTCCTTCAATCCATCAATGTTTCCATTAATTTTAAACGGTTTTTCCTTTATGTTAATTGGAATTTTAGAAGCTTCTTCTACAGTTAATGGACCTTTTTTATTATTGGTTTTGCAGCCAACAAGTAGCGTTACGCAAAGGAGGAAAATGGTAAATCTCATGGTTGGTTTTTTTATTGTAAATTCTAGAATCGGAGGTGTTTCACAGTCATCCCGTTATTAATCAACTGCATGAGCGACATAATTCCGATATCCAAGTGATTGTTCAGAAAGTCACTACTGACCTTCTTGTCACTCGCTTCGGTTTTCACACCGTCAGGATCCATTGGCATGTCAGAAACCAATAGTAAAGCACCAGTTGAAATGTAATTTTTGAAGGCGGCACTAAAAATAGTAGCTGTTTCCATATCAATGGCAAGTGGTCTCAGTCTTCTTAAGTATTTCTTGAACGACTTGTCGTGTTCCCACACCCGTCTGTTGGTTGTGTATACGGTGCCGGTCCAGTAATCTTGACCAGCATCTCTTATTGTAGTAGAGATTGCTTTCTGTAAGGCAAATGATGGTAGAGCTGGCACTTCTGGTGGGAAGTAATCATTGGATGTTCCTTCTCCTCTGATGGCAGCTATAGGCAACAATAGATCGCCCACTTGATTTTTAGATTTCAATCCACCACACTTTCCTAGGAACAAAACTGCTTTAGGTTTGATTGCAGTGAGCAAGTCCATGATTGTAGCTGCATTAGGGCTACCCATCCCAAAGTTAATGATTGTGATACCATCAGAGGTCGCACTTCTCATTGCTCTTCCTTCTCCTTTGATCTCCACCTTATACCGTTCAGCAAATAGCTTTACGTAAGAATTAAAGTTGACCAAAATGATATATTTTCCGAATTCTTCCAATTGAGTTCCAGTATACCGTGGCAACCAATCCTCTACAATCTCTTTTTTTGTTTTCATAATATATTACACCTATTTACATTCAAATATAGCACAATTATTAATTGAAATTGAAAATTACGCCTTCTTTTGATAGTTGTAATCGTCGTTGGCTGTGCGATTATTCTGCAAGAATTGTTCAGAAGTCAATTAACTTAAGGCTGTAAAATTATGTTTGCCCACTGAAGGGTGGGTCCCTCCCTTACTCCTGTCCGCCCCGCAAAACTGTGATTTTTGCAGGCAATCGACAATAGTTGAGCCATTGCTGCATCCCCCTAGGTGCAGTCATCCTAATGCCGTGATATGTGTCTTAGATAATAATGGCTATTGGCAATCAATCCACAGTTACTAGTCTACTGTTTTATGACTACAGATTCGTGTTTTGTTTCTTTTTTAATTCAAATGCAATCCTTTATAATTGTAAGATTAAGTCGGTACTATTTTTTAAGAAAAATAATGAGGATCGTTTTATCATGAACCTCTACTTATATAGAGACAAAAAATGAAAAATTCCACACAGTTCTAAACGTTAAAGTTTTGCAAATTAGACTTATGTGTTTGATTGTGATGGGATTACGGCAGTGATTCGGTGATAAAATAATTTGATTTAGTATAGGGAAAATCTCTTAGTGGCTACTATTAATAAGGAGGAAGAGTTGGTTATAAATGTATTGCTTCAGTTTTAAAAGCAAGAACACGCAGAAAACAGAAGGGTATTCGCCTTAAAGTGCCAAGCACGTTACCTCCAGCATCCCAATCAACCTGTTAATAGCCTATCGATTACCTAAAATCAGCTTCTTTCAAGCTTCTATATTCGACTACTCGAACACCATCGGTAAATACAGGAAAAATGGTATTAAAGTCAATGGTAATAATACCTCCTGCTTCGGTAACACTATTGACCAAGCATTTTTGATCATCCATCATACGATTCCAGTCAACACTTATTGCTCCTCCAGTATCTGTTCCTAGATGAATGATAAGGTTGAAAGCGTATTTGCTAGCATTGCCTGCACTAGAATTACGTTTGCCGAATTGCGTTACTCTCAAGACCAAGTCCTCTGCGGTTCCGATTGCAGAGAGATCAAGATCGACTTTGTGATTATCATTGTTGTTCGTTGCTATGGTATTTGATTGTAGTGATTGAGGGAAGACGGACCAGCCTTTGGGCATAAACGGTTCCTCGGTTACGGTCATTTCTTTAGTAGAGAGATTGTCAACTCCATTTATGAATCCAGTGATTCCACTTTCTCCTGTTTCACCAGTGTTTACGTAGGCAAAGGAGGAACGCTCCATTTTTCCAACATTGCGGCCACCAATACTGACATTATAAGGAGCTGGTGTACGAAAGGTATATCCTAGTGAGTCGGCATCAACAAAATGGCCTCCCACAAAGGTGTTTGCTCTCCCTTCTGGCAATTCAATAGAGATGTCGTCATTGCCTTCACAATTCATGTTTACGTAAGTATTATAGTTGTTTTGAGATCCTCCGTTCGGACCGCTACCACCAATCCAGTAAAACCCTTTGCCTGTATTGCCAATAGAGCCAAAACTAATGACAGAATTGGCATTAAACCAAGATCGGTTGGCAGTTGAAAACCCATCCATCAACCATCCGTGCCTTCCGTTGTTGGCGGCAATCAGTCCAGAAAATACGCAGCGAGTGACTTGGAAATTGGCTCCATAGTTATTTACGCCTCTGTCAATTCCAAAGTAAAACCCATCCAACCCACAGTCACGAGCAATCAGATGTTCGTGCACTGCGCCTTGCCCACGAAGAAAGACAAATCCGTGACGAGGTGCGCCAACAACTGCCAACCCACGTAGACTTGCTGATTGACTGCCTATAACCACTGTATTGTCAAGTACAGCTCCAAATCCATCAATCTGAAAAGGAAGCAGCGTGCCATTGGCTCCGAAAATCCTCCATGGTGCCTCAAGATGATAATTTCCATTAGGTACGATCAACCTTCTGATACCAGTATTTATGGTAAACTCCCAAGCCTTTGTTAAAGCAGGGTGCATGTCAATTCCTGGAAGCGGAACAGCGCCCAGCCAAGATGCGTTCACGTGGCTTATTGACCAAGTACCGTCAATCATATCTCCTAGTAAAATTGGAGTGCTTGGAGCGTCAATTACGGTAAAATCACCAGTAAGCGATTGGTAATTGGTGAATTGACCACCCTTAAAACTAAGGATGACATTTGCTGGTAGATCTACATGGGCGTTTTGCAGATCATGGCAATATCTCACTTCCCAGATAGCGTTTGCATGGGTAGACGGAATGTTCTGGAAATCAAAGTTTTGTGGTAAAACATAATAGCCAGAATTGCAGCTTCCAGAGGGCCGATCAAACAATGATTCGATGGGTCGAGAAGCTATTGTGCCATCTGTCTGTCTGACCAAGACACTATCTCTAGAGACATCTGAAGCGACATCTGAGATTTTCAGTTTTCCACCAATTTTTACAAAGGGTTGAGCAAGACCGAAGTCAAGGAAAAATAAATTGAAAGCAATGAATAATGAGAGTAGTTTTGACATAACATAGGATTTAAAAACCCCTAAATGAGCGACTCAGTTAGGGATTACTAAAATAGTTTAATTATTGTTTCGTCGTTACTTCACAAGCAATCGAGTTACAATTTGTTGATTTTCGTTCTCTACAACTACAGAATATATTCCAGTTGCGAGTCCATTTGTTGGAATGGATACATTTTCATACCGACTGGAAAGCGTAATTGGGTAATTTAAAATAACTTTACCTGAAACATCAATCACTGAAATTCCAACATCTCCTTTAATGTTCCCTCTAAACGTCAATGAGTTTCCTGGTTTTATTGGATTTGGAAACAAATATCCTTCACCAGATTCCAGCTTTACAACTACAATCGGCGACTGATATACCGCACCATCAAAATCTACTTGACTCAATCTATAATAGGAAAGACCCATCACTGGTTGTTCATCAAGATAAGAGTAATGATTTAGGGCGCCACCTTCATTTCTACCATCTACTTGGTGAATTGTATTAAATCGTATACCGTCGGTAGATCGCTCTATACTGAAGTAGTCGTTATCTTTTTCATAAGCAGTTGCCCATTCTACCAATACATTCAAGTCATGCTCTACTGCTGTAAAAGAAATTAATTCAATTGGTAATCCAACATCAATTGTTAATGTGATGTTGTGACGGCACAACGTAAGCCCAGGCACAGCTGGATTTGTAACTAAGCAATGATAAACACCTTCGTCTGGTTGTTGAAAGTTGTTAATTGCATAATCTGCGACAGAAAAACTTCCTAGTGAAACATTGTCTTTAAACCATTCATATGAGTTATTCACTCCTCCAGCATAAGAGTTTAGGTCGATCGAAGTATTAATGTCAACACTGTGGACATCATCTGAACCAAGTTTAGCTTGAGGTGAATAGTAAAAACTCCCTGGAGACAGACCAACATTAGGAATCATGTCTTCAAATGTAAAACGATTGTTTCTAATGTCTAAAAATTGAATGTTAGTCATTGAAGAAATATCTGGTAAATCTTCGAGTCGGTTATCATTTATCGCCAAATACTTTAGCCCAGTGATATTTGTAATCGAGGCAGGAAATGCTCCTGTCAAGTAATTTTCAAACATGTAGAATGTTTCTAGCGTGCTTAAGTTCCCAATTGTTGAGGGCAACGTACCGGTGAAATTATTACTGTATGCATATAGCTTCTTCAAAGAGCTTAAGTTCTCAATTGTAGAAGGAACAGGGCCAGAAATCATGTTTTCATGAATCTTCAGCTCTCTTAAGTTTGGTAAATCACCTGGATCAAATAAGGAAGCTGGCAGCAATCCTGTTAAAGAATTTCTAAAGAGATAAAGGTTTACGACATTTGTCAAGCCGCCCAACTCAAAAGGTATACTTCCAGATAGTTGATTATTTGAAAGATCTAGAATAAGTAGTTTGCTTAAATCTCCCAATTCTGATGGGATCGATCCTGTGAGATTATTGTTCTGTAAAGTCAATCCTAATAAGTTAGGAGGATCGCCTAATTCAGAGGGGATTGTGCCAGTTAGATTATTGTTTTGTAAACTCAAATTGATCAATAATGCTGGTTTTCCTAGTTGGTGAGGAATGCTTCCTGATAGTTGGTTGCTACTAAGATTTAATGCTTCTAAAAAAGGAATAGAACCTAATTGAGGAGGAATTGAACCTGTCAACTGATTTTTGGATAGATTTAATTCTCTTAAAGCGATACACATTCCAAGTTGAGTAGGGATGTCGCCAGTTAAGGCATTTGCGTTTAAGTGCAATTCGGTTAGATTTCCAAGGTTGCCAAGATCGGCAGGGATTGTACCAGAGAAATTATTGCCCAAGGCATTGAACACCTGTAGACTTGTCATTTGACCGATATTTGAAGGAATACTACCTGACAATCGATTTCCAACGACATAAAATAAATGTAGATCGGTTAGATTTCCTATTTCTGGGGGTAAATTTCCATTTAGGTTATTTCCATTTAAGAAAAGTTGTCTTATTCTATTATTGAAAACAACGACTCCATTCCAAGTTGAGACAGGGGAGGAGGAAAGCCAATTTGTATTGTTATTCCAGTTTTGTCCATCGGTAGAATTGTAGATAGCGACCAATGCCAATGAATCATTAATGTTAACTTGACTGTATCCTTGCACACAAACCAGAAGGCTTAATGCTACCATAAACAGCCTAACCCTTCGTTCAAATAAAGTTTTGAATCTCTTCATAATCATTTTTTTGTTTTTAAATTGGTTGGCTATGTGGGTTTTTATAAGAAATGTAGACAAACATTTCAAATCAGCTGTAAATTACCAATTTTTTTTAATAATGTTGCTAGTTTATAGCTTAAATTCTCATTTGGGTTGTATCCTTCTTTAGACGATCACTTATATAGAAAGTTACATCGCCCAATCAAACAACCCTATTTTTAACTAACTCATTGTTTATTAGTTTGATGTGTTTGATAAATACTGCTGTTGGATCGAGTTTTCAACGATTTATTTTCATCATTTTATAGGAAATGCGAAACTTTGTCAGAAAGGAAACAGTTTGCAATATTTAATTCACTTAATTTTGATTTAAAATCAATTCTTATGTCTAAATTATTTTCAGTATTTGTCATTCTTTTTTTAACTATAAATTCTAGTTTCGGAAGTAATAATTTCCCAGAATTACTTGATGAGTTAGATCTTTTTTTGAAATCTAATGTAAAGAATAATTTAGTAGACTATAGCAATCTTGAATCAAACACCACTTTAACTGCTCTTGTAAAGAAGATCGAAGATTTTAATCACGCAGAACTTACAGAAAAAGAAAAAATAGCGTTTTTTATCAATGCATATAATATAATGGTAATCAAAGGTATAATGAATAATTATCCAGTCGCTTCGACGAATAATGTACCTGGGTTTTTTACCAAATCAAAACATCTTGTTGGTCGAGAGTTAATGACATTGAATAGCTTAGAGCATGATATCCTTTTTAAAAACTATCGTGATGTTCGATATCATTTTGCACTTGTCTGCGGCGCAAAAGGATGTCCGCCTCTGATCTCAGAAGCGTACCGTCCAGAAATGCTTGAACAACAGCTCGACAGACAAACTAGGAATGCTGTAAACGATCCTAACTTCACAAAAGTAGACACAGAAAAGAAGACCGTTGCCTTGTCGCAAATCTTTAAATGGTATTCAAAAGACTTGTCAATAGCGAAGTCTTCCATTAAGTTTATTAATCAGTATCGGGACAAGCCAATTCCTGAATCGTTTAAAACAACGTACTACACATACGACTGGTCACTGAACAGCAAAAACTCCGTAAATCCCACAGCAGGGAGGCCCGCCACTGGCAACCTTCAATCTTTCACACCATCCGTTTTACTCAAAAAAGGCCAAAAGGAATGGAAGCTTTTCAATAATCTGTATACCCAGACCCGATTTTTTGATGGAGAAAGTCAGATTACAGAGATTGGCGGACGCTCTAACTTTTTCTCAGGTATCTTTCAGTTAAATTTTGGTGTATCGCCGAAACTGAATGTTGGGATCAACTTCACGATGCGTAGTACTTCTAACCGAGGACCAGACACCTCGCCGCTTGATGTTTTTCGTTTTCAAAACAATGAAAATGCAAGAACGACGATTTCTAATATCGGTTTGTTGGCGAAGTATGCTCCTTTCAGAGTAGAGGGTCTTTCACTTCAAACGATGGTGTTTTTCCCAACTGGAAAAATGCTTGAAGGAACTGCAGATCAGTCCAAGCCGTATATCGATTTTGATGCGATTCAGTGGTTTCAGCAAGTGTTTTATGATGCTAAGCTTGGCGATCGTATTAATCTGTTTGTCGAATTTGACGTATTGGTTCGGCTTGATGTACAAAATGAGTTGAGACAGTCTTCACAGGTAGCGCTTCCACTCAAGGTTTTTCCTAGTTACTTTATTACAGACAAACTTACGGCGTATGCAATGACAGAGGCTGCTCCTACCCTTGGCAGTGGTTTGTTTAGCTCTGTGTATGTTCAGTCTGGCTTAGGACTGAAATACCAGTTGACGAATCAACTCGAAATTGAAGGACTGTATACTAAGTTTTGGTGGGGACAAGAATCTGGGGCTGGAGAAACCTTTAATCTTGGACTTCGTTTCCTACATTAAGATGATTCGGTTTGCTCATTGAATACAGCGTTGAAATCTGATTCGACGAACTTGTGGTCACCTAATCTTATTGATACATATCATTTAGAGTAAAACGTTGATTGGAAACATACTACTGCGCAATAATATAGTATAACCAATCGTTATTAAAATAGTTGATTAAAATTTAAGATAGGATAAATTCGTTACTAATCAATCGGTAAAAGTCCTTTAAATCAACTTTTTTCAAGCCAATTAGCCGAAATTCATTGTCACAAACTGACCAAACGAAAAATGCAAGGATAACCGATGAAGGATACCTTACACTTAATTATTAACAACTCGAAAAAAAATAGTAGATGAGAGGCGCTTCAACAGATTTATTTGGCTTAACACACACTAACTTATTAATCAATGGTCTGAATGCAAAGTGGATTATTCCACCGAATGCAGCAGAATCTAAAATCATCCTTTTCGCCAAAGTAAGTGATGTGTTGACCGATAGTCCAAAGGCAAGTGAAACCTATTTTACGTTTGCCGTATTGAATAGTGGTATTCCTGCTTTAGTTGTAGACTATAATTATACACTAAAAGAACGTTTTTCAGATGCACTTGACAACTATAAAAGTGCTTATGAATGGTTGATCGGGAGAGGATATGAACCAAGTAACATTATATTAGCATGCGATTCTCCTGGTGGTTGCCTAACAGTTGGCTTACAGGCAATGTTAGAAGGTCAAGGCTCTCAGATGCCAAACGGCTGTTTGAAGCTGTATCCTGAAGAAAATGAAACTGCTTTAGGATATCGAGCAGCAAGTTACATTGATGTTGGGTTCGATTTTCTAGAAATTAATAATTTAAGACAAAAGAGATAAGTTTAACCATTCCAAATATATTAACTTAGACGGAAATAAGGAAATTAGGGCGTGCTGCTCTGGTTTCCTTTTTATTTTGAGGTACTATGGCAACATACGGTTTTTATGCCTTCAGATAAACTTGTAACCCCTATTTGTTTTTTCGTATCTCAGCAAATAACTTATGGGATATAAAATGTCAACTTCACTTCTGACTAATCTAATTAGTTAAATAATCCTGACAATTTTTTGTTAAAAAAGTGTGTTTTGATCAAGCAAAAGCTAAAATTTCGTTAACAAACGAAAATTTCGTTGCACAACCGAAAATTTAGTTCTACCTTGTATGCATGTTATTAAACGATAAGTAATAATGGAGAAGAATCACTTGAATCAAAATGAGGAAACAGTAATGAAAATACTTTGGAAGCTTGACAAAGCATTTCTAAAAGAAGTATTGCATGAGTTTCCTGAACCTAAAATCCCTTCAACGACACTTGCATCTATTATAAAGAAGCTGGAGACAAAAGGATTGGTAGATCACCATACATTCAACAAATCGCATCAATATTATCCTTTGATAAAAGAAAAGGAATTTGCGCATGGTGCTTTGAAAAACATTTTAAGTAATTATTTCGAATCTTCGATGAGTGAAATGTTTTCTTTTTTTATCGAAAAGGAAAAAACGGATCTGAAAGAAATAGATAAAATCTACGAGGAGATTAAGAAGCAGAATCAATCAAAAAAATAGTCTTATGTATACCGCATACTTTATTTATTTATTGGAGGTAAGTGTTTGTATGATGATCCTCTATGGTTTTTATCATATGGTGTTGAAGAATGAAAATTTTTTCCAAACAAATCGTCTATACCTTCTTTCTAGCATTGGATTGTCTTTTGTTATTCCTGGAGTTCATTATACAATTATTAAGGAAACGGTTACAACTGCAACAGGTGTGCCTGAGATTTCTATAGCTACGGAATCTACAAATACTCTTGACTTTTCTACTATTTTGCTCTTGCTTTATTGTGTTGGAGTAGGCCTTGCTTGCCTAAAATTTCTTTTCCATCTTACATCTATTTTCAAGATGATTCGCCAAGCAGAAGTGAAAGAACATAAAGGGTTTAAAATTGCTCATATTGATTCTAAGCTTCCTGTTTTTTCATTTCTAAACTATATTTTTTGGTCAAAAGAATTGAACTATGAAGATCATGAGTCAGAGCAAATCATAAAGCACGAGCAGGTGCACATTAATCAACGCCATTCTTTAGATTTGATGTTTTTGGAATTGGTAAGCATCCTATTATGGTTCAACCCTATCCTCTATTTATATAAACGCAGTTTAAAGAACATTCATGAATTTATTGCTGATCAAGATTTATTTGAAAAGCAAAATTATCAGTATCGATATTTAGATTTATTGGTCAAAGAATCAAAAAAACAGCACGAATTAAAATTACCGGTAGTACATACATTTAATAACCATCAATTAAAAAAACGACTAATTATGATTAAAAACAATGACAAGCGTTCTAACAAGCTAAAAGTTTGTTGGAGCCTACCATTCCTTGCAGCACTCGTTTTCTTTTTTAGTTTTGAAACTGTTGTTGTTGCACAAGGAAAGACGAATACTGATGATGTCTATAAACAAACAGATCCAATGCCTGTAGATACCATCTACACTTATGACCCAAAGACGAAAAAGGAGACTGTTCGGTACGTGACAAGACCAGTAGCGCCAGTTGCTCCTGTAGCACCAGTTGCTCCTGTGGCACCAGTAGCACCATTAACGTTTGAACCAGGTAGAATCGATACCATTATCACCTTCGATCCTAAAACGCTTAAGGAGTCAATTAAAATCATTAAATACGATTAGTGATTTTAATGTTATAAGCAAATATTCATCTTAGATTTTGCAAATATCCCTTTTAATATACAATGTTAAGTGAATTAGTTAATTCGCTGACAATCAAATTTTTGAATAGTATTTATATTGTTTGTTGCCAAAAAGCAACCTGAATCTCTATTGCTTATTTTGAAAATTACCAAGCACACAGCAAACACAGCTGAGATGATCAGAACCTCCAAGTCTTAACGGGTTTGGAGGTTTTCAGATATAGGGACGCTACGCTGTAGCTTATTGGAAAGGATTTAGGATAAGAGTGAATTGCAATTCGCGCCCACAGGACTCCTTGCAGTCCTACAAGAAATTCCGCCCCACCCACAAGCCTAAACCGATACAGGCAAGACAGAGCAAGAGATTGCCCACGATATTCAGGGCTGCAAGGGATAAGTTCCCAGCTTCTAGTAGATGCCAAGTTTCATTAGTGAAGGTGCTGTAAGTGCTGAACCCACCGCAAAAGCCTACCATTGCAAATAGCTTAAGGGATTCATTGAGATTACTTTTCAGAGCAAGCGCCACAAAAGCACCTAGTACAATACAACTCAATGCGTTTGCGGTCAAGGTGGCATAAGGGAATACGGTCTGCCAAGGCGCTAGAATACGAGCAATACCATAACGGCAAAGACTGCCTAGACCACCGCCTAAAAACACCCAAACAAAAGGCATTAGGAAAGTACTTTTTTAGGCCGTGAGGCAAAATATAAGATCGTAGACAACACCGTCGCTAGCAGAAGGACTAGGGAAATGAGATAGAAGGAGCCAATGTGCTGCAGATTGTAGACCAACGCAATGAAAAGGATATTAACAACAATCAGTACTCCAGTTGCTTGAATGTGGCTTAGATTCATGTCTAACAAAAGATGGTGGATATGATTGCGTTCGGGAGTAAATGGAGATTTGCCGTTTGCAATTCGAATGGTAAACGCCCGTAACGTGTCAAACAAGGGGATGATCAATATACCTATGGCAACAGCTGGAACTGATTTTAGAGCATGCGGATGGTCTAACCCCTTATTCATTTCAATAAAACTAATGGCGAGTATGGCAAGCACCAACCCGATGATAAGTGATCCAGTATCGCCCATAAAGATCTTAGCAGGTGTCCAGTTATATTTTAAAAAGGCAACCAAGGAACCTGATAAGGCAAACGCAATGACTGCAAGCTGTATTTGATTGGTTTGGAAAAACCAATAACCCAGTGTAGCAGAAGTTAAAATGCCCACACTGCCAGATAATCCATTAATTCCGTCAATCAGATTGATAGAGTTAATGATGGTAAGGATGCTAAACAGCGATAAAGGAATAGCGACTATATCCGGAATATCAGTATAACCAAACAACCCATGCAAGCTGGTTAGTTTGACGTTGGCCTTAAAGACCAAGATTGTCGAGGCAAGTAATTGGCCGATCAGTTTCTTCCTAGCGCTCATCGGAACAATATCGTCCTTGGCACCAATTAGGAAAATGATAACAATCGCACAAAGTATGTACTGAAGTTCGCCAAAGACAACAAATGGTGTCCAAAAGGTTACGGAAAAAATGAATCCAGCAAAGATTCCTAATCCTCCTAAAGTGGGCACGCCAAGGTTATGTGACGTCCGATCACCAGGTTCATCAATTAAGTTTTTAAGCCTTGCCACATTGATGATGGAAGGGATAGCCAAGTACGTCAGCATGAAGGCAGTTATGAAACTTAATATAATGTCAAACATTTAAAGTTTGTATTTAGACCGCAAATATAATCATTTGTAAACTGCCTTTACTAACTTTGTTTAAATCAATCCAAGCAAAAAATTGTTTGGACAATTGTAGAAGCAAAAAATGGAGTATTTTTTACCCATATTATATTTGTTATTGTTTTACTTCCTGATTTTCAAATTTAAGTTTTTTAAGCTTGAAGAACTTCCAGGGTGGGTGCCGTATGTTGTCTTTTTGCTGAAAGTGATGGCAGGAGTGACGTATTATTTGGTGCATGTTTGGTTATATCCAATTGATCAGCAAATTTATCTTGATGCTGGTCAGGTGGTCTTTTCTTCTGTTAAGGAAAGTTGGTGGTATTATATCCGTCTAGTGTTTGGCCCTAGTGGTAGTTTTTTGGATCCGGAAATCTTTAAATACGCCTATTATTCTAATTTTTGGAGCCATGCGGGCAACTATAGTCTAGTTCGATTTCATGCGTTGTCAAGGCTTTTTTCGTTTGGGAATAACTTGGTTCATGTTGTCTTTATGAGTTGGCTTGCCTTCTTATCGTTTGTGTTTTATTACAAAGTGCTATATAGTTTAAAAGCGTTTCGGCCTTTGGTTATCGTAATTTTGCTGGTGGGTCTGCCATCTTTGATGTTCTGGACGAGTGGGATACACAAGGACGGGTTGATATATTTTGGTATCAGTGTTTGTCTGTATTTTATAGTCCGAATGCTTGAGAGCGGGATAAAACGCTCTACATTACTCTGGTTTTTCGTTGGTATTTTGTTGGTTTCTACGGTTCGAGATTACATCATTATTCTCTTGGCTCCAGCCTTATTTGTATTGATGTTGACCATGCTATTCCCAGGTCGAGTATTCCGCAAATTTTTGATTGTCTATGCGCTAGGCGGGTTTGTTGTGTTGCTGATTACCGAGTTTCATCCAGATTTCAATCTATATGCTACGATATCCGATCGCCAATTGGGCTTTATCAATGAACCTGGGGGCAGTGATTTCCCAGTACGCCGATTGTATGCGCATCCCGTGAGCATTATATCTTATTTTCCGACTGCGTTGTTTAATTCAGTCTTTCGTCCCTTTCCTTGGGAGGTGAAAAACGTGGTGCAGATGGTGTCCTGTGTAGAGGTTGGTCTGTTGGGGCTGTTATTGATCTTGGCATTGTTGTATCGTAAGAATCCGATCAACTGGCATCCAGTCATTGTGTTTTTCATGTTTTACAGTCTGACCAATTTACTGTTAATCGGGTTGCTGTTGGATAATTCGGGGACGCTGGTTCGGTATCGGAGTGTGCCCTTGTCTTTTTTGACGATTGTGCTGTTGTATATGTTGGATTTTAGGTGGTTGAAATATCGGGTTAGTGATTAGTGATGTTGTTAGATCCAAGTCAGACGTATGAATTCTTTTTACAAGGTCATCCGCCGCACCAAAACACGATCGCCATTCTGAATCTTAACTAAGTAGGTTCCTGGTTCAAACTCTCCAACATTAATGATCTTAGTATGCTTGCCAGGTGCTTGTTTGTCAAATGAATTTAGCAACTCTTCTTCACCATTATCATTGAAGATTTTAATAGAAACATCAGTGATTTGCTTTAGCTCATACTCAAACCGATAAACCTTATAAACAGGATGTATGTCAATTAAATCATAGTTTTCCCAAGACGCCAACTCAACACTTTTTATAGCTGAAAATACAGCTTCTCCATCTACTATTTGCTTGACTCGATAAAACATTTCAGGCTGATTCATGTATGCCGCTTTAGCGTCCTTCAGTCCAATAGATTTTGGATCCTTTGAAGGTTCACTAATCAACAAGGTGTCAATCGTCTTAAAGAACTCGCCATTACTTGAGCGCTGAAGTTCCAATTGAAGGTTGTCTGACTCGTTGATTATTTCCAGCTCAAGATGAACGGTGTCGCCTTTTAGTTGGGCAAGTAAATCAGTCACTTCGTTCTTCGGTTTTGGCGGCGGAGGAGGAGGCAAGATTGCCTCAGCAACTGGTTGAATAGGCTGTGCCAAGTCAGGCAGAATCGCGATAGGCTTGTTATTGAAAATTGTAATCACATCTCCACTTGAAGGCTTCCATATATTAATGCCTTCTGGTGAATAAAACCGTTGATCTTCATACAGTTCACTCACTTCTGCTGCATTGTCCGTCTTCACTGTTCTGATTTCAATTTTATGGGCATCCACATACAGCCATTTAAACTGATTAAAGCTGCCACTTGCCCGTGTCCAGCCTCGATCCTTATTGTTTGGTCTCAGTGGTGCGCCCCAGCAGCCTTCTCCTATGTATATTGTTCCGTTTTCGTCATCACGGATAAATCCTTCCTCACTGCCATTTTCCTTGGAAGGGCGCACTGGCCAAGTTGTTTTTACGGTATGTGCATCGCATTCTACGACTAAGTCCACCCCATATTCATAAAACAATCCAGCCCAGCTATTCCACTGGTTTTCTCTGCTCCGTTTCTTCGCTGTATGTGGTCGAATTGGATAATGATATTGTGCGAATTTCCAAATAGCTGCTTCTGATTGCTGTAAGTCTTCTTTTAGCCATTTTGCCTGATCACCGCCAGCAGAAATCAGTGAATTCAAGGTGTAAGAGCGAATCAGATTTCCGCCTAAATTCACAGCGTAATAAACATCTTTGCTAGGCACATCAAATAAATCGATCAGGGACTGGTTACTGTATTCGTGATTGCCACGAGCTGGGATAATTGGTGTCAATCTACCGTCTTTAGTTGTGGTCAATTGCCAGTCATCCATCCATTGAGGCCACTGTCTGCTGTTGTCTCCACCTGTCATGTCTCCACCAAATAGGACAACGTGCGGTTTCAGTTTACTCACTAGGAGGTTTGCTGATTGCCGCGCAGCGCGGTTGTTTCTGGAGTCTCCGCCTGCAATGATCGAAAGGCGCTCGTACGCATGATCTGGAAGGGTAGTGAAGTACAGCCTTCTGCTTGTCGCATCGCTATCCTTGATCACAAAGTAGTATCTCGTGTTTGGCAGCAATCCTGTAAGCTCGACGAAGTGATTATTCATGCCCTTCGCTTCCACGGACTTGTGCGGTTGCATAGAGTATCCATAGGATTCCCATGTTCTATCAAAGTCAGTTTGATCATAATAAAGTGTAGGGTTTTTTCCTGACACTTGATTCCAAGCAATAGTGATTGTTGTCGAAGGATCATTGGTAATGATGGCTCTATACTTATCTGTTTTGCCAATTACCATAATTGGCAAAAGGAAAAGAAATGGAAAAACTCGGAGACCAATCATATTCATGGGAATAACATTTGGTGCAAAGTTAAAGATTTTGATCAAAAAACGGAACAACCATTTTAACGGTCTATTATCAATGCATTTGGGGTGAAGCCCTAATTTCTAGTAGTTGTTCGCTTACCAACCCATTTGTTTTGGTTGCCTAGGGATCTCAATCCAAGCAAAACCCAACAAACGCCTTAACAATCTGTTCCGCTTCTTCCTTCCGTTCATACATCGCCATGTGCCCACAATCCCTCAAAATATGAATAGAGCCCACAGATGGCATATAACACATTGGTAAAGCTATTTCCATAGGAATCGCGTAGTCTTGGTCCCCAAGAATAAACAACACAGGACAATCAATTTCCTCTAAAAAGGAGGTATGGTCCTTTCGATCCATCATGGCAAGCGTAGCCACTTGAATCCCCTCTTTTGGAAAACCTGAAGCATAGGTCACTAAATTATCTACAAATGCAGCATTGTGCTTCAGAAAAGAGGACCCAAACAACTTTGGAAATAGTTGGGCAATAAACAATTCAGAGCCTTGTTTCTCAATAAATTTTACTGCTTTTTTTCGAAGCGCTTTTGTCTCCATCGTATCCTCGTATGGATGGGAATGAAACAGTCCAAATCCTTTTAAATAATTCGGATACAATTCTGCAAAGGATAAGCCTACATAGCCACCCATGCTATGACCGATCAAAATACATGCATCAATATGTTCTCGATCTAAAATTACTTTCACATCATCTGCCATCGACTCCATAGAACATTGGTTGTCCACTTCAGATTGGCCAAAGCCCGGCAAGTCAATTTTAATGATACAATAGGTGGATGGATCCAAAGGGAGAAAGTCATTCCACATTGTCAAATCTTCGCAAAAACCGTGTAAAAAAACGACTGGAAAACCTGTTCCTTCCTTCGTATAGGATAGATTTCTATTTTTTAATTGGAAATTAACTCGCATTGCATTATTCATTATAAAAAAAGTATCTTTGAGGTCCATTTTAACCGTAATATGCATTGCATTTTGGACTCACACGTCAGTTCCCAATGCATAATGTGGGTTTAATTAAGTCTAAAAATATGAAAAATCTTGTTCTATTTATATTTGGATTGTTGATTTGCAATTTAGCGGTTGCACAAGAAACATTTCCCCAAAATGATGTATATGACGAACGTGATGGTCATTATGCGTTTACTAACGCAACAATATTCAAATCTTATAATTCAAAACTAGAAGGAGCAACGCTAGTAATCAAGAATGGAAAAGTTGTTTCTGTTGGTAAATCAGCTCCTCCAAAAGGTGCTGTTGTTGTAGACCTAAACGGAAAATATATTTACCCTTCATTCATAGACTTATATACAGGATACGGTCTTCCAGCTC
The DNA here is from genome assembly GCA_937959115.1 of uncultured Saprospiraceae bacterium. Lineage (GTDB taxonomy): Bacteria > Bacteroidota > Bacteroidia > Chitinophagales > Saprospiraceae > JAHDHB01. The sequence continues at coordinate 20,889 of CALGAW010000027.1, read as the reverse complement.
CTGAGGCAGTTGGAAAACGCCCTAGGCAAAAGCCCTATGAGTTTTCACTAAAAACAGGAGCATATGCTTGGAACGAGGCATTAAAGCCAGAAGCAAGCGCAAGTACAGATTTTAATACCGATGATAAAAAAGCCAAAGACTGGAGAAAACAAGGATTCGGTTCAGTGCTGACCCATCATGTTGATGGCATAGCGAGAGGAACAGGCGCATTGGTTTTCTTGGGAAGAGATCGTGCACACGAAATGGTAATCAAGGATAAAGTCTCGAGTCATCTATCCTTCAAAAAAGGAAAATCAACGCAAGACTATCCAGGATCATTGATGGGAGCCATCGCTCTGCTTCGTCAAACCTATCTGGATGCAGACTGGTACAAAAAACAAGGAAGCAAAGAAGAATACAATAAATCATTGGCTGCTTGGAATGACAACCTTAGCCTAAAGCAAATCTTCGACGTAAGAGGCTGGCAAGGCGCCATGAGAGCTGATAAAATTGCAAAGGAATTCGGGCATACCTACATCATGAAAGGAACAGGCCACGAATACCAACGAGCAAAGGATTTAAAAGGCCTGTCCTACATCATTCCAGTCAACTTCCCAAAGGCTTATGACATGGAAAACCCTTATTACGCCAAGCAAATCACCCTGCACCAAATGAAGCATTGGGAGATGGCTCCAGCCAACCCTAAACTGCTACACGACGCAGGAATAGAATTCAGTTTCACGTTGAATGGACTTGAGAGCAAAGACGATTTCTTAAAAAACATTAGAGAAGCAGTCAAGTACGGATTGTCGGAAGAAGCAGCTCTAAAAGCTTTGACAGCAACACCCGCCAGCCAAATCAATATGAGTAGTCAGCTAGGAAGTCTGGAAACAGGGAAAATCGCTAATTTCATTATCACATCTGATAATATTTTTAAGGAAAAAACCACGGTGCACCATAATTGGATCAAAGGTGAAGCATATGTCTTGACAACTCTTGACAAACAAGATTTAACAGGAAAGTATAACCTTTTGATTGGTAGAAAATCCTACGATCTTCAAGTAACTGGAACAGCAGCTAAGCCGAAAATGAAAGTACACATTGATGATTCTACGAAAGTAGATGTCAATCATAAGTTTAAAGGAAATTTAATCACGCTTGCCTTCGAACCAGAGGAAGATAAAGGCTGGATTAGTCTAAACGGTATTGTGAAAGGGACAAAGTGGTCAGGAAACGGCACAGGCATTAAAGGCGGTTGGTTAGAATGGAGTGCCAAAAGAACGGGCGATACTGAAGCTGACAAAAAAGACAAAAAAGAAGATGACGAGGAAGAAGACTATGCCATTGGTAACGTTATCTATCCGTTTATGCCCTACGGGAATGAAGTGGTTCCTACACAAGGAAAATTTCTCATCCAAAATGCCACAGTCTGGACCAATGAAAGCGATGGGATCCTAGAAGATGCTGATGTGCTCATACAAAATGGGAAAATCAGTAATTTGGGCAAAGACCTCAGCGGCCCAGGCTGCACCATAATAGACGGAACAGGAAAACACGTGACATCAGGAATCATCGACGAACATTCACACATCGCTATTCAGTATGGCGTCAACGAATGGGGGCAAAACAGCTCTGCAGAAGTGCGAATCGGTGATGTAGTAAAGTCAGAAGACGTTAACATCTATAGACAACTTGCTGGAGGAGTAACCATGGCACAACTGCTACACGGATCAGCCAATCCGATTGGTGGTCAGTCAGCACTCATCAAAATGAGATGGGGTTACAACCACGACGATATGAAAGTGGCAAATGCACCGCGCTTTATCAAATTTGCCCTAGGAGAAAACGTCAAACAATCGAACTGGGGAGAAGACAGCAGATCAAGATTTCCACAGACTAGAATGGGAGTGGAACAGGTCTACTACGATCACTTTACTAGAGGCCAAGAATACAGCAAAGCATTGAAATCAGGCAAACCAGTAAGGAGAGATCTAGAGACAGAAGCAATGATGGATATCGTAGAGTCAAGACTGTTTATCACCTGTCACTCCTACGTGCAAAGTGAGATCAATATGTTGATGAAAACAGCTGAAGCCTTTGATTTTAAGATCAATACCTTTACGCACATCCTAGAAGGCTATAAAGTTGCAGACAAAATGTACAAGCACGGTGCTGGCGGTTCTACCTTCTCCGACTGGTGGGCATACAAATATGAGGTGATTGATGCAATCCCTTACAATGGTGCCATCCTCAATGAGCAAAACGTGTTAACTGCCTTCAATTCAGATGATGCAGAGATGGGAAGACGACTAAATCAAGAAGCAGCAAAAGCAGTCATGTACGGAAATGTTTCTGAGGAAGACGCTTGGAAATTCGTGACGCTTAATCCTGCAAAACTCCTTCGGGTAGATGATCAGGTTGGAAGCTTGAAGTCTGGTAAGGACGCAGATGTGGTGGTTTGGTCAAACAATCCATTATCAATTTATGCGCAAGCAGAATATACATTTGTAGATGGTATTTTATTCTTTAGTAAAGAAATTGATGCTCAAAAACGGTTGGATCTAAAGGAAGAGCGTACACGATTGATTCAAAAAATGATCCAAGCGAAAAAAGACGGGAAACCAGTTCAAAAGCCGAAGCCAAAGAAAGAACACCTTTATCATTGTGATCATATTGAAGACGAAAATTCTGAAGAAGAGTAATGAGAATACTGTTGCTAGGAAGTGGAGGAAGAGAGCACGCATTTGCTGCTAGTTTGTTGAAAAGTCCAGATTGTCAACAGTTGTTTGTCGCACCTGGTAATGCTGGAACTGCTGAGATAGCCACGAACATTGACCTCAATCCTAATGCCTTTGAGCAGGTTGGTGCTTTTTGTAAAGAACAGAAAATCGAACTGGTAATTATCGGACCAGAAGAACCATTGGTCCGTGGTATTTACGATTATTTTCAACAGGATAATTTAAAACACATCCATGTTATCGGCCCTTCGAAGCAAGGCGCATTACTAGAAGGCAGCAAGGCCTACGCCAAGCGATTCATGAAGGAATACGACATCCCAACGGCAAGCTATCAGGAGTTTACCAATGCAAATGTAGAAGAAGGATACGCCTTCATCGATCAACAGCAACCCCCCATCGTTCTAAAAGCAGACGGATTGGCTGGTGGTAAGGGCGTGCTGATTATTGAGGATCGAGACAATGCAAAAGACGCCCTAGCCAACATGCTGGCCGGTAAGTTTGGTGAAGCCAGTAAAACGGTTGTCATTGAAGAGTTTTTAGACGGTATTGAGTTCTCTGTATTTGTGCTGTCAGATGGAACTTCGTATAAAGTATTGCCTGTAGCAAAAGATTATAAGCGCATCGGCGAAAAAGACTCAGGCCTGAACACTGGCGGAATGGGAGCAATCTCTCCACCTCCATTTGTCAATGATGATTTGATGGAAAAGGTGCGCATTCAGATCATAGAACCAACCATCAAAGGATTACAGGAACAGGAAATTACCTACAAAGGATTTATATTTTTAGGGTTGATTAATGTGAAAGGCCAACCGAAGGTCATTGAGTACAATTGCCGAATGGGAGATCCAGAAACAGAAGCCGTCCTACCAAGGATAAAAACGGACTTGGTACAGCTCCTAGAAGCCACCGCCACTGAATCTTTGCACAAGCAAATCCTTGACATTGATCCTAGAACGACAGCAACCGTGATGCTTGTTTCAGGCGGCTATCCAGAAGGGTACGAGAAAGGAAAACTGATTTCTGGTATTGACGATGCTAAAGGCAGTCAAGTCTTCCAAGCTGGAACGAAACAGCATGAAGGAAACATCGTAACGAATGGAGGAAGAGTCATTGCTATTACTTCCTTTGGCAACACGATGCAACAAGCACTGACTCAATCCTACAAGAACGCAAAACGCATTGATTTTGATGGGAAATATTACCGTAAGGATATCGGATTTGATTTATAAATTAAGTCAAAGCGAAGAAGGATTAAAGCTAATTTGAACTTGACAAGACAACAAAGTGAGAACCAACTACACTATATCAGACATAGCAAAAATCACTAATGGCAGGCTCCTCTCTAGCCAACCATCTAATTTGCCAGTTCGGTTTTTATTGACGGATAGTAGACGCAGCTTTCCTTCTGTCGGAGCAATGTTTATTGCCTTAGTAGGCAAAAACCACAATGGCAATCACTACATTCAACAGTGTTATGAGAAAGGCGTCCGATTTTTCCTTGTCAGTGAGGCGCCAGACCGCGATACCTTGAAAGATGTACATATCATCCTAGTTGAGAACACATTAACCGCGTTGCAGGCATTGACAGCGCATCATCGCAATCAATTTGACATTCCTGTGATTGGTGTGACAGGGAGCAATGGCAAGACGATTGTCAAGGAATGGCTGTCGCAACTGTTGGCGGTGGATTATAAGGTGGTGAAGAGTCCGAAAAGCTATAATTCTCAAATCGGTGTGCCGTTGTCTGTTTGGCAGATAAGTGAAGGCGATGAGCTTGGTATTTTTGAAGCTGGGATTTCCACTACTGAAGAAATGAAGCAACTGGTTCCGATCATTCACTGCGATATCTGTCTGATTACAAATATCGGTGAGGCACACAGCGAGGGCTTTTCAAGTATTGAGGAGAAAGTAATCGAAAAACTGAAGCTGGCCAAACATGCTTCCTTGATCGTTTATTGCATGGACTATCCTGAAATACATAAGGCAGTACAACGGTTATATCCTGAGAAAAACACCTATACTTGGTCATATAAACAGAAAGCAGATTTACAAATCACTAAGATTGAACAAGCCCACAAAAGTACAATTCTCACTGCTGTTTTTCCTGGAAAGGAAAGGGATTCTATTGGTTCAAGTTATAAAATTCAATTGCCTTTTCAAGGAGAAGCGTATATTGAAAATAGCGTTCACTGCTGGTGTCTCCTGGACTGTTTTAATGTTCCGTTTGAAGAAATTAGCAAGCGGATGCAACTCCTTCGTTCCTTGCCGTTACGCCTAGAACTACTTGAAGGTGTAAACAATTGTACAATTATCAATGATGGGTATAATAATGACTTAAATTCGCTTGAAATTGCGCTTGATTTTTTATTGGAACAAACCCATCACGAAAAAACGGTTGTCATTCTATCTGATATTTTACAAAGTGGTCTAACAGATCAAGCGTTGTATTCAAGAGTTGCTGATTTAGTGAATGGTATGGAAGTTAGTGAATTGATTGGTATTGGGCCTGCAATTCCTAATGTAAAACCGCACTTGATATCCTCTATTTCCTTTCGAGAATATCCTACTACAAAGGCATTTCTTTCTGATAAGGAATATTTAAAAACATTGAACAATTCAAGCGTATTGTTGAAAGGCGCTCGAACCTTTAAGTTTGAAGACATTGCTAATGTTTTAATCCAAAAGAAGCACAAAACGGTTTTAGAGATCAACCTTTCTGCAGTAAGTCATAACTTGAATGTATATCGAAACCTCCTAGAGCCTGGCACAAAGCTGATGGCAATGGTGAAGGCATCTGGTTATGGCAGTGGAAGCTTAGAGATTGCTCGTCTCCTGGAGTTTCAACAGATTGATTATCTAGCAGTAGCTTATACGGATGAAGGCGTTGAGCTTCGCAAAGCCGGCATTCAATTACCGATCATGGTGATGAATCCAGAACCTTCAAGCCTTGGTACGTTGGTACGCTATCAATTAGAGCCGCAAGTCTATAGTTTCTCCCTACTCCAACAGCTGATTGCCTTGGAAAAAGAGGCGCCAATCCCTGTTCACATTATGCTAGATACGGGGATGAAGCGACTTGGTTTTGAGCCTAAAGACTGTGTGCAATTGAGTGATGTGTTGCTCAACTACACAGATGAGATTTGCCTTGTCTCTGTGTTTTCTCACTTGGCAAGTAGTGACAACCCCGCGCATGATTCATTTACAAAAGAACAGCTTGCCAGCTTTCAGCATTTCACAAGACAATTATCCGAGGAGCTTGATGTTCAGCCAATTCGACATATGCTTAACACATCAGGTATTTCTCGTTTTCCAGAGGCACAGTTTGAAATGGTACGGTTGGGTATTGGCTTATATGGGGTAGACGGCAATCCGAAGATCCAAGAACGCTTGCAAACGGTCTGTACACTCAAGGCAACGATCTCCCAGATTAAAGAAGTGGAAACTGGTGTTTCGGTTGGCTATAATCGGGTAGGGGAAGTAAAACGCATGTCTCGCATTGGTACGATCAGTATTGGATATGCAGACGGCTTTTTTAGACGGTTGAGCGATGGGTTAGGGCAGGTATGGGTGCATGGTCAGCTGGCGCCTGTGATCGGTAATGTGTGTATGGATATGACCATGCTTGATTTGACTGATATTCCAGAAGCTCAGGAAGGCGATACTGTTGAGGTGTTTGGGGCGAATTTGCCGATTGCTGATTTTGCCAAGGCAGCGGGCACAATTGCTTATGAGGGGCTGACGGCTGTTTCGGCTCGGGTGAAGCGGGTTTATTTTCGAGATTGAAAATAGCTTTTTTAACTAAAATGCCATTCGTTGTTTGTCTTCCTGAATGATTGTTTATCAGGAAGTTAAAGGAGTTTTTTCGATTAAAGGAACTATTGGACAACTAATTTTGTATTTATAGTTATGGAAAGACCATTCTCTTATAAAATAACAAAAGATCAGAAGGTGATTATTTACCGCGATAACAAGCGGATAAAAATCGTAAAAGGCAAGTGGAGTCAGGAGTTCGTCCGCCTTCAACACACCCTAGATGAAGAAGAAATTCAGCTAAAGCTTGCTAAGATTACAGGACATTACAAGCATGGAAATGAACGGTAATATTGAATTCCCAAAGAATAATGATCATTTAGCCATTAAGTAATGCTGGTTTACATTGACTTTAGACCAAATTTTAGCATTTTAAGGCTTGAGGAATAAGCGTGTCTATATAAAATACAAAAATGTTTCAACCGATTATAAAAAGCAAGCAGAACGAAGACATTTCGATACTAGTCGCCCTTGATAATCATTCTAGCTATTACCTCTGTGATTGCGGGGAAGCTAGCGACCTCACGGTAAGAGAATGTCAGAATATTAGTGCCCTGTTCATCAGTCACACCCACATCGACCATTGGATTAATTTCGACTTTGTACTCAGACATCAGATCGGCACTCAAAAACAGATCACACTCATCGGCCCGCCCAACATCACCGCCCAGCTACAAGCCAAGATCAGAGGCTACAGCTGGAACCTCATAGAACCCAACTCCGTTACTTACGAGGTTCGAGAAATAACGGAAGCTGGTCAACTCAAAAAAGCCCTACTCAGACCACCGCTTTGGGATATTGAGCCACTGGACACCAAGGACTACGATACCGTTTACAGCAATAAGGCTCTAGACGTCTACTGCACACTGCTAGATCATAAACTGCCAACAGTTGCCTACTTATTCAAGGAAAAAGACACCACCAAGATCAATATGCAGCAAGCAGAATGGAACCCAGGCCGATGGGTCGGACAACTAAAGACTGCTTACGATGCGCAGTTGCCAGATGCTTTGATAGAGGTGGAGCGCCAATCACTGAAGGCAGGTGATCTGTTCCACTTGTTGGAGGTGAAGAAGGGGCAAACCCTTGGTGTTATCATGGATCATGCGGCTAGTGCCGAGAACCATACTAAAATCAAGGCGTTGTTTACCGAATGCGATCAGGTGTTTATTGAATCCTTTTACAAGGAAGAAGACAAGGAGTTAGCCGTACAGAATTATCACAGTTACACTAAGCAATCTGCTAAAATAATGAAAGACTGTCGGGTGAAGGAGGCGATACCGGTCCACTTTTCTAGGAAGTATTCGGTGGAAGAGGTAGAAGAATTAAAGGCTGAGTTTTATTCAATTTTTAAGAATAACAGCTAGAAAAAGGTATGGTTTTCAACCATCGGTCTTAGGTGTTTTCGAAGGGTAATGCTGTTAGGTTATTGGGTTTGTAATAGAAATGGGCGTTTTGTAAATCAAAAAAGACATTAAATCGCTTCAAGACATTCCCACCAATTACACTCATGTGTTGTCGGCCGAGTGCTCCTTGAAAGAAACTAATTGGCATGTCTTTGAACTTACTTTTTCCTAGTGCAAAACAAGGAAGTATTGCCTGTTTTGTTTTGAGAACATTCCCATGAGAATCAGTTAGCTGACTTTCACTTATCGTCTTAAGTTGGTCTCCAATATTGTTTTCTTTAACGAATTTATCATCCAATAAAAGTGTTCCGCCAAATCCTGAATGAATTAACACCTTGTTTACATATCGATTTCTATTTGTCTTGTATTTTGTTTCTACAAACATTAAATGTTGATTGAATAGGATATCCGTTTTTTCATAGAGGCGATCCAAATCAGGGAGATATGAATGAATAACCATCACGTTTTGATCATAGTTTAACTCAATCACTTTGTTTTGGAAAAGACTTGGGCCAAATTTCCCATCTGCACTTGGACCGGTATTTTTGTCCTCCCAAATCGTTACATTTTTCCATTCAAACCCTTTAATTCTCATGTAGTTTCCTTGGCTATATCTAGCGGTGCTTTCTCCACCCCAAGTGATTGCCGTTTCAGACTTGTCGAAACTTTTATTTGCAATTTTTGCAACCGCTTTTTCTGTCAAACTAATTGATCCTTGTGCCGTATGAAACATCAAGTTAAGTGTGTCTACCTTGTTGAGCACAGTTTGTATGATAATGTTGTTTGCACTGGTAAGAGTAAATGGGATGGAATCCTGAGTAAGTTGAAGATTATCCGATTTAATGAATGTGATACCGCTTTTTATTCGGGTTAAACAAGTGTCCTTGTTGTTTAGAATGACAAGAAAATCCTTTTGTTCTCTTGGGGCGAGTTGGAAGGTAATAGAATCTATGTCAGAATAGAACGTAACAAGTTTTGTCTGATTGATCTTATCCGCTACGTAAACATCTAATTCTATTGTGGGATCAATTGTCCAATAATCCACCCTGAGGACACTTCCATCTTTAATAGATAGGTCTGTCGTCTCGGTTCTTAGAACGGGTAAGTCCGTTTGTGCAAAGATGGAGAGGGTTTTTAATACGAATAGAAGAAATAATGTAGTTTGTTTCATTTTAAATTATCATAAGTTTTCAAAATGGCGATTAACACTTCTTCAAGATCAACCTGTTAATCTTTACATCTTGAATGTATAACTTTTAACCCGCATTACGTAGTAGGAATTGACTTTTAATGCTACTATGGTGTCGCGCCTACTCAATCCCATACTCATCCCATAAATATTCAAGAGCCTTCTCGAGCACTTTATCCTCCCCCGCCTGAATATCCGCCACCGTATTCCGCACCACCACATCAGGAACATGCCCAACGCCATCCAAACTACTGCCATCCGGTAATAGGAATTGCATGATAGAAAACTGATACTGCCACCCATTTGGTAAAAATTTCCGCATTGAGATATCAGAAAAATCGCCTGATGTGACATCGCCGATCTGTGTAACTTGATTAAAAGACTTAAGGTGAAGCAGTAAAACCTCAGCTGCGCTCACCGTAATCTGGTCCGTTAGAACAATTAAAGGCTTGGAAAAGTGTTCGGTTCCTTGCTTGGAAGTGTAGTACATCTTTTTTTCTGCAAAATCGGTGTGATTGGGTCCGTTACGCTCCTGGACAGTATAGATGAAATGATCTCCGTCGGCAAATCGGCCCGCAATAGCGTCTGCTGTTTGGTCATCCCCGCCAGAGTTATTTCTTAGGTCAAGTATCATTCCCTTGTGATTTCCAATATCTTTTAATACGTCATCCATGTAATCATTATTGCTTGTTTCTATTGCTTCTATGAAGATGTAGCCGATATCTTTGTTCTTTATCGTTCCATAAATAAAATCGGAATCCTGATCCGTATATGGAATGTCTTTGATATTTTCAAGATAGTTGCTTTTAACCAGATCAAAACTAAATTCTGCGTCTACAATACTGTCGTTTTCAGAGCCTGAAGCAAAGAACCGTTCGCTTGGTGGAGGGGAGACAACAAACGTATGACTATCATCTAAGTAACCAATCATATCTGTAAAAATGTCCCATAACTCACCATCTGTAGTCTGATCAGTTACTTGAGGGCTGTATACGGTGTAGATACTGTCCCAATTCCATCCTCTTGCTTGGAAAAGGCCATAATGTTGATCAAAATCATTCCAGAATAACTCGAAATTATTGATCGGATCATTGGGTTCATCTTCTCCTAAAAATGCTTTTTCACAACCGTAAAATAAACTAGAGAAGAATAATATGATTAGTATGTTTTTCATTTTTAAAATTTTAATCGGGTTCCAAAAGTGATTTGATTTGAGGGTAAAATTGCAGTTTTTATCTGCTTCGTTCTGTGATAACTAAACTGGTATTCCGCAATCAGATCTACCGTTGGTGCAAGTTCATATTGATACTGAACATTCCAAGCAAACGCCAGATAATCGTTGAGTGATGTCCAGTCTCCTCTAAAAAATACAGGCACTGGATTGTTCGCATGCTCTACAATATATTTGTCCCATCCGGTATAAGGAGGTCGAGACAATAAGCCAAAAACTGGAAGCGAGAAGTTGCTTTCTAGGATCTGCTTCTCGGAAATATTCCAGGAAATCTGCCCTAGAAGGTCCACACTATGCAATCCAAAGAAGCTGACGGCATTGGTTCCTCCATAAAAGGTCAAATCAAGATAGGAGTGCAACTGTCCTCCTACCATCGCTTCAATTTTAGATGATTTGATTGGCAAGTCAGCTAGATAACCCAATTCCAGATTTATGGTATAATGGTCAGAGGTTGTATACTTTGAAGCTTCTGATCGCAGTCTTCCTAATTGAGGATTGATGGTGAAGAAAAGTCGATCGTTGTTTTTCAATTCGCGTTCGTAACCTAGCTTAACCGCTAGGCCAATTGAGGAGTAATTCAAGGGCGAAAAATTCAAATCTTTGAAGTAGCCTTGCTGTAATCCTACTTGGACTCGGAGTGCGTTTTTCTTAGTGGCTTGCTGCTTGTTTTCTTCTTGAGCTACAGCAATGCAAACCCAAGCACACAATAGTGCAATAAGAGTTATTTGTTTCATTTTTGAAAAAGTTGCTATTGAAATTATAGTCAATAAGGGTTTAACATAAGACAACTAATGTGCCCAAAACACTTACTCTACTCTAAGGCTTCCATAGCGCATCTTCGCTCTAATAAGGGGAAGTCCTTTTATCTTTTCCTTTGTTTTGATAATGACTTCAGACGTATTGTCTTCAATATCATTTTTAAGTTTACTTAATTTTTCTGGTAAACTGAGGTGAAGCCCTTCTAATTGAAGACTATAGTCGGTTGATTCATCTAGATCGATATCTACATCAGTGTATTCGCTATTGATGTCAATTTCTTTGAAATTTTCATCCAGCTCTTTTACCTCAAAATCACCATATCTTAGATCTACTTGAATGGATTTAGAAAGGTTATCCATAGTAAAATCAGAATAAGAGGCGTCGAGCTTAATGTTGTCAATTGTACCGATCTCAAAATCTGAATATCTGCAATCTCCAATGACTTCATTCACTACATCGATTTGAAATTCATCATAGCGAGATTCTGATTCTAGGTGGTCGACTTCCCTTATATCTATTTCTGAGTGCCGACTTTCTAGATAAATTTTTTCTGCTTTATTAATAGAAAAGTTTGAATACCCTAATTCAGCATTTAATGTTTTTAGCGAAGCTACATCAGCATTGCCATGTTTCAATTCTAGTTTCATATCATTTGCAATAGTTCCTACCGATAGGTTTCCATATCTTAGTTCAACGTCTACCTTACCATCTAGGTCAGGTATGTTTACATTTCCATGTTTATTTTCGATTTTTAGATTAGCGCCTTTTGGCATTTGAATCTTATGTTCTATTTTAAATTGAAGCGTTTTATAGTTCGAAATATTCCAAGGAAGATAGTCTCTCCAAGTGTAGTTTTCATGGTAGGAGTTTTCCATTACGCACTTCAAATAAGTGCTTCCTTCAATAAACTCTAGGTTAAGAAACGTTAGAAACTCTTCGGCTTCCTCTTCTGATTTTGCCTCAACGGAGATGACTGTTTTCACAGAAACGGTTTCCTTGTCCCAGGTAGTGATATCGATGTTGCTATGCTTCGTATCGATTTCGAAATCACCTGTTTGTCCAATGGTGTGTTCCTTTTCAATTGTTTTGTTGTAATCTTTCCATTTTCCTTTTGCAAGCAAGACGTTGCTTTGTAGCAATAGGCTGAATAAAAGTGCTATTGTTGCTATATGTGATAAAATTCTCATGATTATAATTGTTTAATTTTTGGCGTATTGTCTGTTCTTCTTGAGATGACAATATCCAGTATTTCCAATTTAGACTGGTAGCTTTGTCTCATCGCTTCCAGTATTTGTTTGTCATTAGCATTTTCAGCTAAATCCTCTTTTAGTTTGAGAAACGTTTCTTCTAATTCTTCGAGGTCTTTGGTCAGTTTTTCATCTTTAGGCGTTCCATTCAGTTTTAGCATTCGCTGGTTTACCTGCTTGGAGTAAAACAAGGTCAAGTCGTTCAATTCCTGTTGAGTCTCCGTTGCAATGAGTTGTTTGTCATTTACATAAAATCGCCCCACCAGAACACCGAGACCAAATAGCAGGATGGCTGCAGCAGCAACCCTGACCACGTGCTTTATCCACAACCGTTTCACCGGCCTTCCTGCTTCGCTGCGGAAGGCAGGTCTGTCTTCCTTTGAAGACAGCTGATCTGCTACCTGATTCCAGCGATCTGGTGGCGATTCATTATTAAAATCTTCTTGGTGTTGATCTATAAATTCTCTTAAGTTATCTTTCATTATTGATCATTTCATCTTCAATAATTAGTTTCAATTTTTTCTTTGCTCTGTTTAGTTGAGACTTAGAAGTTGATTCGTTAATTCCTAGTATTTCTGCGATCTCTCTATGGTCGTATCCTTCCATCATATACAATGAAAATACGACCCGGTATCCATCTGCTAGTTGACTCATTGCGCGTTTTATGGCGGCCACTTTCAACGCTTTAGACTCAAACTCCACTGGAGGTTCAGTTAGTTGGACGCCTTGATCTTCTAACGTGACAAGTGCAATTCTCTTTTTCTTTAAAAAGTTGATGCATCTGTTGACTGTAATTCGCTTGATCCATGCGCCGATAGAAGCATTAAATTCAAAACGGGATATGTTTTTAAACACCTCTACAAATACATTCTGTAACATATCTTCCGCGTCTTCTCTATTGTTGAGCATTCTCAAACAAATATTAAACATTGCCTTATCGTATTGCTTGTACAGAGCGTGCTGTGACATCCTGTCATTCCTCTGACATCCTTCAACAATCAATCTGTGTGTCTCAGTGTACTGCAATGGTTAAGTTATTTATCTCTAAAAACAAGGATTATAGTTAGGGGTTGCACAATGGAAGAAAAATAATAATAAATACGCTTAAAAAGAACTAGCCTTAAGTTCATCCAGCCATGGCTAGCTTCATAGGATTCTAGCAATATATCAATAGACATCGTCTTTAATTCGCATTCGAATTAAAATATACTAGGATAGGCAGCAAAATCAAGAAGCTAGACGTTTTAATATTAACCATTTACTTCATACGATCAATTCGATGTGGGTAGCTTCTTCCTTTAGCTTCTAGTCGTCAACGTAAATAATTATTGAAAAGTCATAGGAAATTGAATTTGAACAAGGTTCTTGTCTCCACGTCTATAATGAATAACGGATTTTTACCAACAAGAGTTAAACGTTACAGAAGAAAAAAATCATAGTTCAGTGTAGGATACTTTTGCTATCGAATTCGATATTCCCTTAAAGTTTTAGTAGTTTGTTTAGTAAGGTCTCTGCGATTGTCTGGTTGTAGGTACCTTTTTTATTCCCAAGCCCAAACATGCTCAAACCCGCGAATCAACATCGCAATCAGTATCGGGATAATCGCCAAATGGAACTCCTGTGGCCACCAAAACCAGCAAACAAGCAATAAGATGTTTACGATGATCAGCACCCAGAAGTAATACCACCAGAAATTAGTCAATCCCTTCCTGAAAAACTGGACCGCCAGTCCCAAATGCAAGGGAAATGCCCACATCAGATTTAAGTTTTTATGCGTCGGTACATGCGCTGTTCCAAACCACATAAACAGCAAAAAGAAACCTGCTAGTCCTGCCAAACCAAACAACAGCACATCCATAATGCGTACCACCCAATTCGACCAGTTGAAGATCGATACAATCGCATACAACAGACAAATGATCCATAGTACCACCGACGGCGTCCAAAACGTATGACCGTCTGGTGTATCTGGCGCATCGTACACCATCTTGTCAGATGATATAAGCGGAATACTGCCCAATTGAGCCGTCTTTAAACCATCTCTTAAATGATCAGGCAAAAACATCTTGCCTTGAAAGCCAGCAGGGTCATCTGTTGGTAGTCCCAATATCAAGTCTATCCCAAAGTCAGCCCAAGGAGAATTGCGCAAATAGTGATCGAGATATTTACGGAAACTCTGACCGCCTATTTGTGTTGTATCTGTATACTTCGTTTCTGGAAATATATGAGGGAAGATGTCACGTATCCTTGTCGCACAATTATCAAAAAAGAAGTCATATCTGTAGTTACGCTTCTCTGGTTTCATATTGTCTTGAAGAAAGTCAAAAATCTGATTTTTCTGTATAGAATCAAGTATAAACAACTGCTCAGACACATCGCGTTCATCTCTTTGATAGTTGGCTACAAAATTACGATATCGGCCAACACTTAATCTATAGTTGAGCTGACCCTGAATAAACTTAGGGTAGAAATTAGGTGTATTAAAGTCAAACGTACCGTAGTTGTATACAATGTCAAGATCATGCACTGGATCTTTTACCCGAATTGCGCTATGACCAAAAATAGAGTACAACTCATCGCCCTGTTCGCAGGTAATAAGACTGATCGTTGACTGATCAGATAGTTGTTTTGGTTGTGCCCAAGTGTGTAGTGCTAAACAACTAAGAAGGACCAATAGTATTGATTTTAGTTTATCCACCATTCTTCAAACTTAGTATTTTTATTTCAACGCGTTGATTTCGTTTTCTTCCTGCCTCAGTCATGTTAGAAGCAACTGGAGTCCGTTTTCCATAGCCTTTGTAGGTTAACTGATCCTTGGGCACGCCTCTTCGGTACATGTATTCTGCAACGTTTTTGGCTCTTGCAGTTGACAGCATATCACAATAATCATCTTTTGGAATATTGTTGGTATGGCCGCCAATCTCAATTGCAATCACTGGATTCGCTTGCAAAAACTCTAGTACTTCTTCCAACACAATGTAAGACTCTTGCTTGATAATCGTAGAATCGGCTTCAAAGAACAATTTGTTCATCCGCAAGGTTTGTCCTACTTCTAGCTGTTTTACAACGAGTTCTGGAATCAGTTTTTCTGCTTTGATTTCAATAATTTGCTCTGTCATACAGCCATTACTGTCAGACACTTTTACGAGTTGTTTTCCTGATTTTAGCCGCTTAGCAGATTCAAGGGTTGATCCGTTGCTCCATTCATAAGTATAGCCAGGTGTTCCGCCTAGCACACTGATGGCTGCCTTACCGTCTTTCCTTCCTTTAGTGCTTATCCGCTGATTTTGCGTGACGGAAATAGTCATGGCGGCTGGCTCTGTTAGCGTGGTGCTGTTGTAGGCATATTTTCCGCTAGCATCAGAAACGGTTACCTTGTAGGTTCCAGCCTTCATGTTTTCTGCAATGTCGCTGCGGTATTGTGGTTTATTCCAATTGATTCTATAAGGTGGTTCCCCGCCTCTAATTTTTAGTTTTATGGAGCCATTTTTATGCCCATTGCATAGGAGTTTGTTTTCAATGTTCATCAGGACGACTAGCTTGTCAACTGCTTCTTCTGTAAACTCAATGCGGAAAAGCCCTCTTTCGGCTGTTCCTACCCAGATCTCATCATTGTTGTCTGCTGCGATGCTCAAGGCTTCGGCATCTACATAGCCAGATTCCTCGTCGTATTGCGAGATGACTTCATCATATGGGTTGTACTGCACCAGTATCTCAGAAGCGACATAAAGCCTGCCTTTACTATCCGTTGTAAGTCCATGCACTTCGCCACGGCTTAGCGCTCGATCGATTGCTATTGGATACCAACGGTTAAACTTATCGATTAGCCAGGTATCTTTTCTAGCAGCAATCCAAGTACCTTCAGACGAAGTTGTAATAGCAGTTACCTTCGAGTTTTTTTCATAAAGCTTCCATCCTTTATCCCCAATTCTGATCAACCCTTTGTCGGTTCCTACCCATTTCACTCCAAACTGATCGCAGTGTAATACATTTACCTGATCGGTCAATAATTTAGAATTACTAGTATTATAATGATTCGCAACCTCATATGTAGTCACGGATACCGTAAACACACCTTGGTTTGTTCCCACCCAAAGCCAATTGTTGTCTACCATCATGCTCGTAATGATTAAAGAATCTCGTTCTTCCAGTTGTGCTTTATTGCGAAGATCGACTGAGATTACTTCGAGCCCATTCGTAGCGCCCCAAATGCCGCCGTGTCTATTTTTTGCAAGGGCGAGCACACCCTCTTCCTCAGAAACCTTATCGACAGGAGAATAGAAGGAATTAACCTTGTATAAGCCTTGATCCGTACCTATCCATTTATTATTAAAACTATCTACTACGATAGCATGAATCGCCTTCGTATCTGGTATTCCTTGATACCGTTCAATATTGGCAAGCTCTTGACCAAGGCAATGAAACGTGATAAAAAGGGCAATGAATACGGATAGATAATTTTTCATGAGCTATATATTTCTATAAAATGGGAAACACAATATAGTTAGAAACAACTTTCTGACCAATTTTAGTACAAAAATTAAGAAAACCGTAATGTTTAGGGTTGGATGGGCGAATGCAATTCGGACTTGCAGCGCTTATTTATAACCTCCAATGTTATTACTTTATCGCACAATCGTAATCGACCCCTTCCTAGGATTAACTTCATTAACATCGAGCTCTAATAAGTAGTAATACGTGCCTTGAGGCAATGGTTTTCCCTTATACGTTCCAGCCCATTCATTACCATAAGGACTTGCCTGATACACCACATCTCCCCAACGGTTAATCACAGTCAAACGGTTATACTGGAATAACTCTACACCAGGTATGAAAAAGACATCGTTCGTCCCATCTTCGTTTGGTGTAATCACATCAGGTACCACAACAATCGTATCCAGACTACCCACCACAGCTACAAGAACAGAAAGCGTGTCAATACACTGGCCATTAGAAATCTCTACATTGTAAACTGTGCTATCCGTAGGAGAAGCAACAGGATCTGGGCAGTTCGCACAGTCTAAACCGGTTATTGGCCACCAAACATAGTTCGTGCCACCAGCCGCCTGCAAAAAGGCATCATCACCTCTTACGATTGTTGTATCGTTTGAAACACTAGGAGTGAATATGGTCGCGATAACTTCCACCGAGTCAACCGATACACAGTTGTTGAGATCCGTCACCGTCAACGTGTACATGCCAGGCGTACTGACTGTTATGGTTGGAGTTGTGGCTCCGGTAGACCAGTCATAGAAATTCCCAGTACCAGTCATTCCAAGCGTTACGGTGTCTTGGTTACAGATGAATTGATTTGGACCTAGGTCGATCGGGAAGAGTGTTGGATCTTCTACAAGCCCAGAAGCAATGACCGCACACCCATTCGTATCCGTCACAGTAACGGTATAAGTGCCTGCAGCGAGACCTGTAGCGAATGCTGTTGTTTGGGTTGGAACTGTGTTCCAATTGTACGCATAAGGTGTTGTTCCTCCTTGCATGATGACTTCTAGCAAACCGCTGCTTGTGTCACAAGCAGTTATGGTTGAATTCATTCCAGTAACGACTGGGCCATTCTGATTGGTCAACGTGGCTGTTCCAGTTGCTGTACAACCTTTTGCATCTTTTACCATTATGGAATAAAATCCAGCCGCTAGGTTACCAAACGTATTCGAAAGTTGATAATTCCCACCATTATCAATACTATATTCATAAGGGGAAGTACCGTTATTCGCTGTTATGGTTATCGACCCGTCATTCATACTACAGTTTGGATCGGTGGTCTGAATAGAATCAATTTGGGGTCCTTGTAAATCGATTAAGGTAATCGTCGTATCTGCTTGGCAATTGTTCGCATCAAAGACATAGATCGTATAAACGCCAGCAGCAAGGTTTTGAATGCTATTGTTTACTTGATAGTTGACGCCATCGATGCTGTAAAGTAATGGAGCAAGACCACCACTTGCAATTACAGTGACAGATCCATTGGTTTGATTACAGGCTGGTTGATCAATGTTTAGGCTATTAATCACTGGTGCGCCACTACTGTTTAGTGTTTCTTGCGCTGTTGTCGCACAGCCATTCGCATCTAGAACTATGATGTCATAGGTGCCGCTGGCTAAATTGTTAAACGTGGATGCTGCTTGATAGTTTGTGCCGTTGTCTATACTGTATTGAAGTGGACCTGTTCCTGTAGCAGTGATTGCAATGGTACCATTCCCTTGTCCACAAGTCGGATCACTTGTAAGAATTTGACTGATGACAGCTGCTGGAATATCCGTAAGACTAACATTGATGGTGTCAGCGCAACCATTTATATCTTGAACAATGATCTCATGTGTGCCTTGCGGTAGGTTATTAAACACTGGGCTCGAAGTTGGAAGACCACCATTAACAGTATAAGAGTAAGGAGAAAGACCATTGATCGTTTGAACAGTGATGCTTCCTGTTGTCATATTGCAAGCGGGTGGCGACTGAGTTACTAGGGAGACGGTCGGACCAGGCAGATTTACAATCGTGTCATTCCTTGTGATTAAACAACCATTGCCATCTAAAACAGCCAGTGCATACGGCCCAGCAGGTAGATTCAGGAATGTATTGTTCGATTGATAGTTTGTACCACCATCAATGCTATATTGTAATGGAGGTGTGCCACCTGTTGCTGAAATGGCAATTTCTCCGATCAAAAGACCGCAGTATGTATTGGTAATTCCTTGTAAAAATGAAAAACTTGGAGGAGGAAAGTAACTAATCGTTGTAGAGCCTGAAACGGTGCAACTATTCACATCTGATACTACAATTTGATACGTCCCAGAAGCAAGCACACTAAAGGTATTACTTGCTTGAAAAGATGCACCATTGTCGATACTGTATTGTAATGGTGGAGTGCCTGTTGAAACATGAATAATAATCTCTCCATTATCATTAGAACACAAGGAATTTGTTACTGATAACGAATCTAGAACAGGTGTTCCTAAGTCAGTCAACGTATCTTGAATTACTGCTTGGCAATTATTAGCGTCCTGAACAATGATTTGATAATTTCCGTCATCTAAATTATTGAATACATTAGTATTACTAAAGGTGGTCCCATTGTCTATACTATATTGGATAGGAGCAGATCCGCCAGTTGAAACAATGGTAATGCTTCCGTTTAAGGCACCACAAGTTGGATCAACAGATACTACTGCATCAATAGAAGGCCCATTTGAACTAGAAATGGTAACCGTACTTGTTGTTTCACAACCATTGACGTCTTGTACCATCAATTGGTAGGTGTTCACAGCTAAATTGGAAAAGGCAGGACTGCTTTGGAAGGTCGCGCCATTGTTGATACTATACTGAAATGGTATTCCATTCCCTGAAGCAAAAATTGTAACTGCTCCATTTACAGATCCACAAGTTGCATCAATGGTTTGAACACTATCGATTGTTGGACTATCATTAGGATACAGGACAACGGTTGTTGTTGTGATACAGTTGTTTGCATCTAAAATGTAAATGTCGTAATTGCCTGGATTTAAAGCTGTAAACAAAGGATTAGGTGATAAATTCGCACCGTTATCAATACTATACTGAATAGGTGATGTTCCTCCACTAGCATGAATTTCTATAGATCCACCCGGGAAATTACAAATTGGATCTACTGTGGTCACTGAATCAATCACCGGAGCCGTTAAGTTTGCTAGGCTGACAATCGTATCATCCGTGCATCCATTTGCATCACTAATAAGAATGGAATAAGTTGCAGCAGCTAAGCCTGAGAACGTATTATTCGTAGAAAAAGTGGTACCGTTATCAATACTAAATTGAACTGGTGGATTACCACCTGTATGGTGAATAGTGATGCTTCCATTTGTAGCCCCACAACTAGGATTAATCGTAGTAAGAGAATCGATGATTGGGCCGGTCAAATCGCCAATTGAGGCGGTAGCCGTTGCGGTACAGCCATCATTGTCTTCAACAAGAATCTGATAGGTGCCACTAGGTAAGTTGGGGAAAGCATTAGGACCTTGCGTTGTCGTTCCATTGTCAATGCTATAGAAGACAGAAGTGCCAGATCCAGAAGCGAATATTGTAATAGAACCAGAACTGCCTCCACATTGTGAGTCTTGTACCTGTATGCTATCGATGACTAACGGATTTTCATTGCCTACGACGACTTGGCTGCTTACTGCGCAGTTGTTGGCGTCTTCTACATAGATGTCGTAAGTGCCGGCTGCAATATTCGAAAAGGTAGAATTTGCAGAAAGGGTAGTGCCGTTGTCTATGCTATATTGTAAAGGCGGTGTGCCACCAGAAGCAAGGATTGAGATAAAGCCGTCACTTGCCCCACAATAAGTAGGCGTTACATTGACAGTGTCAATCACAGGAGCCGTTAAGTTTGCTAGGCTAACAATCGTGTCATCCGTGCATCCATTTGCATCACTAATAAGAATGGAATAAGTTGCAGCAGCTAAGCCTGAGAACGTATTATTCGTAGAAAAAGTGGTACCGTTATCAATACTAAATTGAACTGGTGGATTACCACCTGTAT
>CALGAW010000026.1 GCA_937959115.1 uncultured Saprospiraceae bacterium | reverse complement strand
GATATCTACGACATGAGTTGCAACTGTGTTGGAACCTTCCAAGACAGCGACAATGACAGCGTATGTGATACCCTAGACCAATGTCCAAATTTTGATGATCTGTTAATCGGCACAGCTTGTGATGATAGGGATACCTGCACGGTGAATGATGTAATAGATGTAAATTGTAACTGCATTGGAATTTACGTGGACAGTGATAACGATGATGTTTGTGATGGTAAAGACCTGTGCCCAAATTTCGATGATCTTTTAATAGGAACTGCCTGTGACGATGGAGATAGTTGTACCACTAACGATATCTACGATACAAGCTGTAATTGTATTGGAACTTTTCAAGACAGTGACAATGACAATATCTGCGATACCGACGATACCTGTCCATTTGATCCAAGGAATGGCATTGATTGTCATTGTGATGCGAGTCAAAGAGGTTCACTGGATATTTGCGCTTTGATTAGTCAATTTCCTAATCATCCTGCAGGAATGTGGGATTGTGATAACGGTGGTGTAATCAATAGCACTGAATGTAATAACAATGGCAACCCAAATGATTCCAATGATGACTGTTATATTGCCCAACTTGCTGGAGTAAACATATGTTTTATTATTGGAGGAGATCTAAGCCATCCACTAGCTACAAAGGATTGTGATAACGGCGGTCTTCCTAATATTATTGAATGTAATAACAATGGCGACCCAACGGACCCTGCAGACGATTGCACAGTTGCAAAGGTAGCAAATGTCAATATTTGCACATTAATTAACTGGGACCCGTTGCACCCGCTAGCAACAAAGGATTGCGATAATGGTGGCGTTGATAATCTTACAGAATGTAATAATGGACTAGATGCATCCGATTCAGATGATGATTGTGTTGCCGCTGTAAGAGGAGGATTGGATATATGTACACTAATAAATGGCGATGCTAGTCATCCATGGGCAAGTTTAGATTGCGACTTGGGAGGTGTGAACAATATAACTGAATGCCTTATAAATGGAACAAATCCTTCACATCCCAGTGATGACCTTATTAGTCCAGTAAATCTTTGTGATGAAGCCAGATTAGGTAATATCAATATCTGTAATGTTTTAAGTGGAGATCCTACAAATCCATTAAGCACACTTGATTGTGATGGCGATGGCGTTATTAATTTGTCAGAGTGCAATGACATGACAGATCCACTTGATCCATGTTATTTTAGCGATTCTGACATTACATTACCTGTTTTGGCTGATCAGAGCAATTGTCTTAATTTATGCCCTGATATCACGACTACTGTAACCATACTTCCTGGCAATATTTCCGGAATTTCTCCAGTAGGAGTTGCCGTTGAAATTTCAGAACTCAATGGAATTGATACTGATGGCTCGTTAATTAATGTTCGTATACCTGCTGATCAGCGATTCTCCTTTACATGGGATCCAGGTCTTACGTTCGTAGCTTTTACACAAGTGCAGAACGCTGATTGGAACTATCTTGGTAGTACTGGTGTAGTGCATACTTGGAGGTATAGTGGTTCAATTCCCGCAGGAACAACTACCGCTTTTGGTTTTGAAACAATTTACGATCCGCAATCTACGGATGGGCAAACTACGATTACAGCTACAATTGTACCTTTTAGTGGTGGTGAATGTAACTTTGAAAACAATACAGATTCCGAACGACTAGTTTATTTTAACTAGTCAAACTTAAATGGAAATACAAATGAATCGTTAATGAAAGTTCAATTCCTTGCCCTTATTTAACTCAAGATGCTTCTGATAACGATATGCTCGATTTTCATAAGCAGAGAAAACCGGAGTGGATTCGATTATACATGCCTAAGTAATGGATTAGTCCAGTGTTCCTTCCAAAATTGGATATTTAGGCCCCGTCAAGGCTTTTTTCGGTAAGACCCTCCCCAACCCTCAAAATAGGGAAGAAAACGATGCGCCCAAATAAATTACAATAAAACAACATGTTTAATGCAAAATTGACAGCGTCTCAGGAAGCAAACGAGTGGGCGAGCCGAATTATAGTGTTTGAGCATTCGAGAACCAACGATTTTTTCGAGTTTATAATTCTTGGGTTTTTTGGTTCGTTTTTTTGCTAAGAAAAAAATGAACATAAGCAACATTCCACATTTTAATAATAACAATGTTATGTTTGGTTTCGAAACAGAGACCTTTTTAGAGTAGACTCTTGTTTAGAAAAAAACTTCTAGAAGATAAAAGATTCCTCAGTTTCATCGACACAATGATTCCCTAGATCTAATTAAAATACACCAATCGTTCAGAATCCGTGTTATTAATCAGATTATTCTCACCCCCGCTATAAGGGACAATCGCAGCAGATATCGTTGTTTGTCCATTTGTTGACTGCGGATCGTAAAACGACTGAAAGCCAAAAGCTGCTTGCCCGTTCGCAGGGATCACAAGCCCTGATGCATTAAAAACCCAAGTGTGAAAAATGCCATTATCTCCTAGATAGTTCCAATCAGAATTCTGTACGGGCTCCAAGGCCGCTTGCGTAAGACTGATATCCCATATAAAAACAAACCTGGGATCAGATGCTACACGAACACTGATAACAGAACCATCCGTGTCTTCACCACCAAGTTCAGTAATCTTTATGGCTACTTCTACCACAGAGGTGCCTGAAATGTTAGCAGGCAAAATAATCATCGTAGGTGTCAAATCAGGTCTAGGAAGCGGACAGCCCGTTTGATCTGCTGTAACAGGCAAGGTAATGCTAGTATCAACAAAGTCACAAGGGTCAAGCGGATCAGTACCATCACTGCATTCATTCGTATTGGTGACTCCATCCTTATCACAATCAAGTGGATCGAGCGGGTGGTTTGGATCACTAGACAGTACCGTACAGATATCTAGATTGCCAAGCGCAGCTTCAGCACAATAATTTAATTGACAGCAGTTGGAACCTAGATCCATCGCCACCTCGACACAGCACCCTACGGCATCTGTAAGCGAAAGCGAGTATTCTCCAACCCCTAGTGCATTTATGGTTGGCGTTGTAGCCCCGTTACTCCATTGAAAGGAATAAGGAGGTGTGCCACCAAGCGCATTGGCTATAATCATTCCATCAGAGGCACCACCACAATTCACTTCTTGCAAGGTAAATTTTGTAGAAAGCTTATCTAGGTCATTAAGCGTAAATTGGGTGTTGTTTTCACAGCCATAAACATCCGTCACGGTTACGGTATAAGTACCTGGATCAAGGTTTGAGATTTCTTGTGCTAAACTCCCAGTATTCCATTCATAAGTAAAAGGCCCCGTACCCATAGTGGCTGCAATTCGAATCCGCCCTTTTGTGGACCCCTTACACCGAATTGGAGTCACAGAACCAGCAAGTGCCAAATTACATAATGCAACAGATGATAAAGCACAAACAGCATCAATATCAGCACCAGAAACGCCACCAGAACAATTGTCATCTATTATGTCGATGATCTCTATGGCATCAAATTTTAGGTTCCCACCTGGAATCCCAGGAAAGAGCTTATCAATTTCAACACTAGAAGTTGAACCTAGAATACTATCTATTTCATAGAAACCGTTTTGATCTGCATCAGGAATTCCAAATGCTTGCAATTGTGCTATGGTGTAAGCATTATAGGGTCTTAGTGAAATATAGCATGCTTCCACAATGGGACCAATTTCGAAAACCCAAATGTCGGGATCTGTATTTCCTGAATTGGTAATCAAATTATTTGTGAATCCTAATTGTATGCTTCCTCCTTGCCCAAGTGTTACATAAGATTGACCTTGAGCGTAATTGGCTACTCCAAGGGCATTATCTGGATTAAAAGTATAACCACATTGCGGGAAATAGCCGATTGTGACATCTGCAAAACTAATGCCTGAACCACAGATTTGACAGCCATCGTTGGGCAAAAATTGACATTGATTGTCATCACAGTCAATTAATCCGTCACCATCGTTGTCTATTCCGTCGGAACATTCGAATTTGTCATTTTCTTGAGCAGTTGTAGCTAAGGTAAAGCAGAATAAGAGGGGAAGTAGAAATAGGAGTTTTTTCATTGTTAGTATATTACTTATCGATAGAAATTAATATATAACAATATAGAGAAAAAACAGATGATTCTTTTAATATGGTAATATTTTTACATTCAAAAATAGACTAGGCTTCCTTGCTCATACAATCAAATCAGCGTAAAAGTTCCTTTAAATCTGTTGAGCCAAATTTCAAGTTTTCTAGTATTCTGAGCCCCCGATTTATCCGAGTTTCTATACGTTTGGCCTTGTTTACATGATGAAGAAGACTACGTTGTTTGCCTTTGCTCAATGCTTCAAACCTTTCCTTTCCTTTTATGTCCTGCTCAAGTATGGTTGACATCTCTTCACAAATTTCCATTTGGTACTTACTCTCATCCTTAAAAAAGGTTAATTCTAGCGCATTTGGATTACTTACTCCAAGTTTTCTAAGCGTTGCTTTTCCTACCATGATGTAATAACCCGCTTGATTACTTTTTTGAATTGCTGAATGTATTTGTTGATTTTTATATTCACAGATTATCCGCTTTCCATATTGAGCAAGCAATTTTTCACCAAAGTCAAATGGTATTGGTATATAATAGTAATTAGAGCTTGTTTTTTCTAGTGTTGTATTGAGCTTCATCGTGATAATCTTACATTTTAAAGGAGGTTCAAGATACCAAATACATTTATTTTATTCATAGGTTCAACTTGTTTTCAACTCCTTTTGTGCTGATATAACATGAACAACGCGTGTGGTAACATTAAGAAAGTCATACCTGAGAATGGAATCATATAAACTCCGATTAAAACAATTCCTAAATATGTCGAAATGAATTTTTTGGGAAGTGGACTGTTCGTGTTTTCTAAGTGTTGGACTAAAATTCCAATAGGGAAGAGTAATAAACCAAAATAGAAAAACCAAAATGCTGCAAAATTCTCATAGTTCATTTCCCCATTGAGTAATGGGAATTCGAAAAGTCCTTCGCTGATTTTAAAAAAGAACTTTTCTGCAAATCTTACAAATTGCTTACCAAAGGCAAATGGTGACACCGCTAGAGTTGCATGAGCAATACCAAAAAACACTAAAATTTTTCCATGGGATACTTTCATGATTTAATTTTTATTGGAATATAAAGCTACGCGCTTTGTTTCACTTATCTTTTGATCTAAGTCAAATAGTTATTTTTCTAATTTCCGTCGACGTTTCTAAACATTAAACGCTAGCTTGGAAATTAAATGATTGAGGTAAATTGCTTGATAAAGGTTGATTTCTATAGCCGTATTGGCATCAATGAATAAGAAGTAGCTGCTTCGTTACATTACAATTGGAATAAATAAAGCACTTTCTGACTGTTCTTTATTAGGAGAAAGGTAAGCAGTACCATAATGTTCAAAATTGAACGGCATTAAAAGCTTGTAGTCGGTTTCAGGAAGAAATTCATTGTAGATGTACCGGTAAGTATAGCCTACATTTCTTGATAATCCCTTGTGGATAAATTTTAAATACGTTCCACTAGGAATAATCTTGATCACAAATTGTGGCTTGATTGACGTTAAGTCATTCACTTCCATCCCAATAAAAATGTGCATTCCCTCAACCTCTTGATCATTTGACCAGTATTGGATTTGGTAGTAATCCTTAGATTTTGTTTTATTATGAATTAAAGGAACCATTTTCATAAACGTATTCCATTGCACAGACAAGTCTAAATCTTTTAAATCGCCACTAATAAAATAAGAAATACCGACTATTTTTTTTTCTTCTATCTCGATTAATTCAGGAGGCTGATTTCTTGCTTCTTTTGATTGAAAAATATAATCTTCAGTTATCTTCAATGTAAGTAGATGTGCTGCGATGGCAGCTCCTTTTCTAACCTTCGATGGGGAAACACCAAACTGTCTTTGAAAAGAACGAGTATAGACTTCATGACTACCAAACTGATAATTATAAGCGATACTAACTATTTTTTCGGTAGTATTACGAAGTTGATCAATACTGGCTGTCAGTCTCCGTTGAAGGAGGTATTTCTTTGGGGAGATTCCAGTAATATTCTGGAAAAGTCGAATAAAATGATAAAGTGAACAACAACCTTCTTTTGCTATATCTACAACACTGAGCTCAGAGGTCAAATTTGATTCAATATAGCGAACTGATTCAAGAATTCGTTCCTTATTATTCATGGTGTCAAAGATAGATTAAAAATTAAATTCATTCGCCCAATCAAAACTAGCGGCGTTTTCAGATGAAGAAGGCCAGTGATTGCACCATTCTGGGACTACGCAGTTTTCTACTCTTTCGTACAAGTGATAAGGCTTAATATCCAACAACGGAGTATCGTTTTCAGCATCAATATATGGCGTGTAAATTATCCCTTTTTCAAAATCTATTTTTTCTACGATAATTGTAGTTATCAAGATTGGGTTGGGCCTAAATTGAGATCGTGTGGCGAAAACCCCAACTTCTTTTGGACTTGATTTATAGGGTTGGTCTATTATTAGCTCAAACCTTTCTTTACTTGCATCAAACAAATCTCCCCACCAAACCACTTGAAGTTTGCTAAAGCCATTAAGACTAGTCAGCCCTTCTTTGTACTCGTCCTTTACCTGAATATAAAATAGTCCATTTTCTGAATGAATGCTACCAATTGAATTTACTTGAATTGAATTTTTCATCTGTATTCCTTTTAGTTTAGTAATAGAACAAAGATAATTTCAACCAACTATAAGATCTTGACATTAATTGCTAATGATTGCATTCGTTTTGATTGTTTGACTAATAACAAGCAATAGCTTATTTATCCAAACTAATCTCCAAGCTCTAAAATCTGAGGCGACCTTTTATTTCTTCAAGAAATGAGAGGTCTAATATAAACCAGGAAAAACAGACTTGCCCAAAAATCTATATTTATTGCGGAGTTTCTCCGACCAGCTCAATACCATCGATTGTACCAACAAAAGGGACATTGTTTGAGCCGTAGGCGTAGGTGATAGGACCAATATAAATTGAATCTCCGTATACAGGAGGCGTCCCAGGCATAAGCCCCGTGCCTCTATAAGCAATCCAGTTGTCTGGTGTGCCACCTACATTGAAATTGGGTACTTGATAATACCACAGTATCGTGTTATCGGAGAGGCCAACTAGACGTAAGTCAGCACGTCCATCTGGAACAACGTTTACTCCAGCGTCATTAACTGTTGAAGATCCGTTGACAGTGTTCTTTCCTTCTACAGTGTTTTCTGTCCCTCCGCGGTGTCCAACTACAAAATGAGAAGAATTTCTACTATTAAAGTCTGGATAAACATGTGCTTGGATACCTGCAAATACATAAGAGGTAATCGTCGGCGGTGCGATCTGGCTATTCGCTAGGGTGCCAATACCTATGTTGCGAACGATGTATTCGAAAGGAAAAGCGACTACTTTTGCGTCTAGTCTTCCTTGCGCTCCATGAAAGTGTAAAGTGATGTTACCTGTATTGTCAAGTACCTCCGCTCGATAACGCCCATTTGTTCTTGTAACTCCGGGAACAGCTATTGCATTGTTTGTTGAATAATTTAACAAAGATCCATTCCCAGCAAAATCATCTGTTACATATAAGGATCCTGAATTTCTGTTCGCACTGCAGCTTATGGTTGAACCTCCATTCATTCCTTGACAATCCCATGTCCATTCAGTGGCAGTGGATGTTTGATTGGTAGCTGATCCCTGAGCACAAAGATTGGTAGAGGGCTGAACTGAAAATGTGTCTCCATGGCTTGTACCGCACAGTCCATCTATGACATAAGCAAATGTCCTCCACTGAGTGCCATCAAATCCCTGAAAGTCCTGTCCATTCCATCTAACCGTTCCAGCTGCAGGAATAGGTGCCTCACTATCGGAAATCACAATTGCCCCTTCAACAACCATCTTCTCCTCTTGAGCAAACGAAAACTGCCAAACTATTGTACCTAAAGCAATTAAAATTAAACTACGCAGATCATTCATTGTTGTCCTGTTGAAAATTTGTTTATTAGAAGACCTAGCTAAAAATACAAAGAAATTTCTGCTATTTTCAAGAATTACAAACGTTTTGTAACAGTGAATCACAGGATTTTATAATAAAGAAGGTAATCATCTGCGATACTAAAGAAGAACAATAACCTTGAGTTTAGTCTTACTTTAAAAGACAAGATTGCGTAATACGAACAAAGAGCATTAGAAATTAATGTGAAACACGACCATTAACGATTATGCAATAATAATTAAGCCGTCGCCGTCTCAGGTTTCTGATAGATCTTAGACTTCATTAGACCCAACTTATTTAATCGGTGAACCAAAGACACCCACAATACGCCCATTCCGTACTTAGCACTCCGTCTAAAGTTTATGGAAGACGCTTCTTCAAAGTATTTAGTAGGACAGGTGACTTCGCCAATTCCAAAATCCTTGTAAATGATTTGAGAGAGCATTTCATTGTCAAATACAAAGTCATCGTCATTTGCATTGAAATTGATGTTTACTAGAACGTTTCGGCTGAATGCACGATAACCAGTGTGATATTCTGAAAGCTTATGGTTGACAAGCACATTTTGTGTAAACGTCAGAAAACGGTTGGCAATGTACTTGTAAACAGGCATTCCACCTTTTAGAGCACCCTTGCCAAGAATCCTGCTTCCAAGCACCACGTCATAAAGATCATTCCCAATGATGGAAACCATAGCGGGAAGCAACAGGGGAGTATACTGATAGTCAGGATGTACCATGATTATGATATCACCACCAATCTCCAGTGCTCTATTGTAGAGTGACTTCTGATTTCCTCCGTATCCAGTGTTTTTTGTGTGACTAATGATTTCTTTAATCCCAATTTTCTTTGCCACCTCTACTGTATTGTCTGTACTACAGTCATCGCACAAGATTACTTCGTCCACTAGATCAAACGGTATTTCCTTATATGTTTTCTCTAATGTTAACGCCGCATTATACGCTGGCAATACTACAACAACCTTTTTTTCTTTATACATAGTTCTACTTGTTAGCCGCAGATATTTCAAAATTCGGGTAAAAGTACAATTAATTCAGATTTTAATAAAATAATACATGACAGTGATTTATAAAAAAGTATGTAGTTTTGTGCAACCGAGTCTGTTCGTCAAATAAATGTCCGGCTGAAAATGAGAATTCTCCAATTGTGTAAAAAGTTTCCTTACCCCTTAAAAGATGGTGAATCCATAGCGGTTACCTATCTTGCTAGGGCATTGAAAGCGTTAGGAGCGGAGATGCATTTGCTAGCCATGAATACTTCCAAGCATTATTTTGAACTTGAAAAATTGCCAGATAATTACAATCATTATCAGTCGATTAGTACGGTCTACTTGGACAATAGGTTGAAGGTCTCTAGTGCATTGTTAAACTTGGTTGAAGGAAGTTCGTATCATGTTTCTCGTTATCATTATCCCGCTTTTGAGGAGGCATTGATTAAACAATTAAAGGAAACTAAGTTTGATATTATTCAGTTAGAAACACTTTACCTAACTCCCTATATCAACACAATCAGAAAACACTCGAACGCAAAAATTGTCCTGAGATCCCACAACATTGAACACGAAATATGGGAACGAGTACTGACAAATGTGAAAAACCCGCTTAAAAAATGGTACCTAAGCATTCAAGTCAAGCGTTTAAAGGCGTTTGAGCTAAAACAATTGAATAGGGTAGACATGACACTGCCAATCACTAGCCGAGATGCCCAAAACTACAGACAATTAGGCATTAGCATAGAGCAAGTCGTCTGCCCAATTGGACTCGACCTCAGAGATTATCCCAAGGAAGCTTTAACCGTAAAAGAAATCAGCCTCTCTTTTATTGGTTCATTAGATTGGGCACCAAACTTAGAAGGAATTCAGTGGTTTCTCAATGAAATCTGGGAGGAAATTCTTAAGAAGTATCCTGATTGTACGCTACACATCGCCGGTAGAAATACACCCCAGTGGTTGATCGATCAATCGTATACCAACGTGATTATTCATGGCGAAGTGGAAAGTGCAAGTGAGTTTATCAAACAACATCCAATAATGATCGTACCGTTGCTATCTGGTGGAGGCATGCGGGTGAAAATACTAGAAAGCATGGCGTTGTCAAGAATCACACTTACCACATCCATTGGAGTAGAAGGAATAGAAGCAAAGGATTATGATCAGGTATTAATTGCTGACCAGCCAAAAGCATTTCTTGAAAAAATAGACTGGATTTACCAACAAAAGGAGTCTTTAAGTGATACTGGAAGTAACGCAAGGCAATTGATTGAAAAACAATACAATAATTTGGAAATTGGTAGAAAATTGTTTTCAAAATATGAACAACTAATAACTTGAAATTGAAACTATTGATCCTTACATCGCGGTTTCCATTTCCCATTGAAAAAGGGGATAAGTTGCGCATTTATCATCAGATAAAAGAGTTGTCAAAATACCATGACATCTGCTTGTGTTCAACTTTAGTGGAGGAATTAAAGAAGGAGCATTTGAATGAAATCAAAAAATATTGCTCTTCAGTTTATACCTTTCCGCTAAGCAGGGTTGATGTTTACACGAATATTCTTCGATCTCAATTCATTAATCTACCAATTCAGGTTGGTTATTTCTATAAACCATCCATCAAAAAACAAATGCTTCAGGTGATTGAGCAAGAACGGCCAGATCACATCTATGTTCAGCTGATTCGAATGGCAGAATATGTGAAAGAGGTGAAGATTCCTAAAACGATCGACTTCATGGATGCCTTTTCTGTGAACACCAAGCGCTGGGCTTCTACCGCCAATCCGCTAATGCGTGTTGTGCTTAACAGAGAAACCAGAAAGCTAAAAGAATATGAGGAGAAGACGTTTCAGTACTTTGATCACCATACGATCATCTCAGAGCAAGACAAAGAAATCCTGTCGATTGATGATCGAATAGAGGTGATTCCCAATGGTGTAGACTTTCAATACTATCAATCTTTTCCTCCTCAGGAAAAAAAATATGATATTTCTTTTGTCGGAAATATGGGCTATAAACCAAATGTAGAAGCTGCTAAGTACTTGGTAAATAAGGTGTTGCCAATTATTAAGAAGCAGTACCCTAATGTCAAAATATTGATCGCAGGAGCCCGCCCAACAAAAGAAATTAAACAGTTAGCCGATTCTAATGTTACTGTAAGTGGTTGGTTGGATGATATCCGAACGGCCTATGCAGAATCAAGCGTATTTGTTGCTCCATTGTTTCTTGGAGCAGGGTTGCAAAACAAAATATTAGAAGCAATGTCAATTGGAGTTCCATGCGTGACATCCAAAATTGTAAACAATGCAATTAATGCCAAGGAAAACGAAGAAATTCTCCTTGCAGAAAATCCCGCTGAGTTCGCAGAAAAAGTAACATTTTTATTTGAAAATGAAGAGGTTAGGATTAAAATGATAAAAAAAGCACAGAAATTTGTTGAGAACCAGTTTAGCTGGACTACCTTTGTGCTAAAATTGAATAATATCTTAAATCGACCATGAAAAATAAACTTGACTCAATAGAAGCAGCGATTGAAGAAATCAAAGCAGGAAAGATCCTAATCGTTGTAGATGACGAAGATCGAGAAAATGAAGGTGACTTTATTTGCGCTGCAGAATGCATCACCCCCGAAATCATAAATTTCATGGCAACGCATGGCCGAGGACTTATCTGCGCACCGTTAATCGAAAGTAGATGTGATGAATTAGGGCTTGCTCAAATGGTTTCTGATAATACAGCATTGCATGAAACTGCCTTTACGATCTCTGTGGATCTTACCACTAGAGGTTGTTCTACAGGAATTTCAGCATTCGATCGGTCGACAACAATTAAAGCATTAATTGACACAGAGATTGATCCTAAGGAATTTGCTAAGCCTGGGCACGTATTTCCCCTTAGAGCTAAAAACGGTGGGGTTTTACGAAGAACAGGACACACAGAAGCTGCTATTGATTTAGCACGAATGGCGGGCTTTTATCCAGCTGGAGTGCTTGTTGAAGTATTAAATGAAGACGGCTCAATGGCGAGATTACCAGATTTATTCGTCATTGCAGAACGATTCGATTTGAAAATCATTTCCATTAAGGATTTGGTTGAATACAGACTAAAAACAGAATCATTGATTAAACGAGAGATTTCAGTAGACATGCCAACCAAACATGGCAATTTCGAACTTATTGCCTTCACGGAAACCAATACTGGTGAAACACACTTAGCCATGAAAAAAGGCAATTGGAACGAGGGCGATCCAGTATTAGTAAGAGTCCACTCTAGCTGTGATACAGGCGATATTCTTGGATCTATGCGCTGTGATTGTGGAGATCAATTAGACAAAGCATTGCAACGCATTGAAGCAGAAGGACAGGGCATGGTGCTTTACATGAGGCAAGAAGGAAGAGGAATTGGTCTTATCAATAAACTTAAAGCCTACAAGCTCCAAGAAGAAGGATATGACACGGTAGAAGCAAATCTAAAACTAGGCTTCAAATCAGACCAAAGAGATTACGGTATCGGTGCACAAATTCTAAGAGACTTAGGTGTGACAAAGCTCAGACTAATGTCAAACAACCCTAAAAAACGTGTAGGATTGGTCGGGTACGGCCTAGAAGTGATCGAAAATGTTTCTCTTGAAATTCCTGCAAATACCTACAATGAGAAATACCTCAAAACCAAACGTGATAAAATGGGGCACACAATTCTCAAGAAAGAGTAACATTGGTCGGTAAAAAGCAGAATAATTGGATTTAGTAGTTAACCCACTTTAACACCTTCGTTTCATGTTTACCTGAAATACGCACAAGATACATACCAGAAGGAAAGTCATGCGCCTTAATTGGGTAATGGTGTGGTCCTTTTTCAAACACTTGAAGTGAAGTAAATGACTTAATTACTTCTCCCTTTATCCCAATTAATTCTATTGTGAGTTGATCTTTCTTTAGCAGATCAAATTCTAAAAGTGTTTCTCCTCTAGATGGATTTGGAAATAGGCGTGAAGAACCCAATAATTCTGCTTCATCTACTAGTCCTAAAGTAGAAGTCAAAACAACGTGAATCGGATTTGAACGATTGTCAAGTGTATCAATGTCATTAGCAAAAGGTGAAATGGAAGATTTAAAGGAAAGTGTATCACCTATTTCTACAATTGGAGGTTCCATTATCGTAACATAAAAGGTGATTTGACCATTCTGATTACTCGGTAAGTTGTTGAAGTCCCAAATAGCCGTTCCTGTTAAAGTATCGTAACTATTCGGAGGTGTATTCTGGTTTGTAGTATATAAATCATGAGTTCTTAAATCATGTACAAATTCAACATTCCCATTCATTGGCATTGTCCCGAAATTCCAATAAATGATATCATGACGTAATCTATTTCCTTGTCTTGCAATCGCATGGGAAATTGAAAGATTTTGATAGCCAACTGTATTAAAAATGAAATCTGCATAAACATTTGAGAAAGAGTTCACAAGGACAGTTTTCTGATTTGACATGCCACAATTATAAAGGTCATATACATCGGGCTCAATAATCACTTCGTATGTTCCTGTATCGACTAGAAAGCTGTAGTTGCCAAAACTATTAGTGCTTGTTGTATCCACTAAGAAGTTGTTTTTATACAAAGAAACAAGTCGCCCAAAACCAGGATAGGAAGTTGAATCAATTGTGCAATCTGGTATAATATGGTCAATCGAAACATTTCCTAGGATTTCCGTGGTGCACAATGTATTGTTTGGAATCATTTGAAAACTTTCTACAACAGGACAATTGTTGTTGGTATCAGTGACGGTAACAGAATATAGCCCCGATTGAAGTCCAGAAATACTTTGAGTCGTTTCACCAGTACTCCACAAAACATTCAATGGAACAGTTCCTGAAATGGAAGCAGTACCGAGAATTGCAAGGCAATCAGGGGAGGTAGTAGTAAGGCCACTTCCCATCCCTATTGAGCTTACGTATACTGTGTCATCTACAGTCTCGTTTATCATATTCATACAAGCGGCTGGTTGAAGACTTGCATTAAAACTAAAATTGCTAGTTGTGCAAGCACTATAACTAATGTTGTAATCTATGGATATTAAGCCGCCTATTCCTCCTGGAATATCACTTGTTTGAGTGCCAAGGAAACAATTGGTGGAAGAGTTATAGGTCCAAGTAAAATAGTTTGTTGCATCGTCAACTGTTCCAGTCCTAGGCACCATATTCGATAGACAAACTGTAATCGAAATCGGGTTGTTTTCATCGTCTGTATAGTCCAATAATTGTTCAACAAAACTAAAGCTTAGAGTACCTGAGCCGGAATTTGAGCTCATATTTCCTTGTTGAATAATTGGGTTATTTATACATACTTGACCAAAACTTATCTGGCTAAAGAATAGTTGAAAAAGTATTGAAAGGTATATTTTTGATGAAATTCTCATAATGTTTTTATATTAAAATACTGATAGAAAAGTCATAACATATCTAAATGTATTGGGGAAATAGGATAAATACAATCCTTCTTGCTAATTTTACAAAAATGTGTCAATTAGAATATACGTAGGATTATATTCATAACTTGATCGAAAGATTCTTATGGAAAGGAAATGGCTGAATACTAGTTAGGTAGGTGAGGCAACCTTAAGTTATTGTTTAAAACATACTCAATCCAGCTTCAAAATTTTCTTAGTAAACCGCTTTCCTTCAATTTCCAACCTTAGAAAATACTGCCCACTTTCCAGCAATGATAAATCAATAGACTGTTTTTGAGAAATGACTTCTAACGTTAATCGAAGAACTCCTTTTGAATCGTAAAGTATTGCATTATAGGGGTTATTGTTAACTTTATTAAAGTAAAGGTTTAATAAATTTCTTGTCGGATTAGGATATACATTCCATTCAATTTGTGGTTCTACTTCTTTGATAGAAGTGTTGAAACATGGCTTGAACACAGCAAGGCCGCCCCCATACGTACCAATATACAAAGTATCCTCCTGGTTAGTAATGGCACGTACTTCATCATTTGGCAGAGCAGAGTTGGACGTGTTGTAGGTTATCCAGGTTCCAAAGGTAGCGAGTCCAGCGTTGGCGGTTCCAATGTAGCTTGAATTGCAAGCAAAGCCAGCACTGTTAACACTGTTGCTGCTGATCCCAGAATTGAAGATGTTAAAAACTGACCAAGCTCCACTGCTTGAGAGGATAGATAAACCGTTTGCTGGCGTAGAGATCCATTTGTTGCCCTGTGAGTCGATTTCTATACTGAGCTGAGTATTGTCACCTATTCCTGAATTAACGAGCGTGAAGGCGCTAAAAATGCCGTTAGAGAGCTGAAACATGCCGTTGTTTATTGTTCCACCCCAAAGTATTCCCTGTTCAGTAGCAAGACACGGAATGTTATTGCCAGGGATCGTTGAGTTGGCAGTACTGTAATAGCTCCAAGTATTATTTTGATAAGCGTGAAGTCCACCGCTGGTCCCAATCCAAAGGGTAGAGGAGATAGTATCGTAGGCAAGTGCACGTATATGATCATCTTGCAAACCAGAGTTGAGGGTAGTGAAATAGGTCCAAACATTGCCATCAAATCGTGCAAGGCCATTTAGAAAACTGCCAATCCAAATTGTACCGTCTGGTGTCGAGGTGATTGACCGAACATCATAGAACGGTTGGTTAAGGTAAGCTGTCCATTGATTTTGCTGGAGACTGTACAGACCATCCTCAGTTCCTACCCAAAGCGTGTCGTTGTGGTGGTGTAAACTGTTTATGAAGTTGTTTGTCAGGGCTGAATTCGAAGCATCATAGATCACCCATTGCTGTGCGTTTAGCTGAATGATCGAGCTGAGCAACAGTAGGAAAATAAACGGATATCGAGCTAGGGAATTAAATACCTTGTTTAACTTATTTTGCAATCAATAATTTTTTCGTAACGGATTCGTTATCAATGTTCAGGCGGATGAAATAAACGCCAGGTAGTAGATTTTGATAATCAAATGAATGCGTTTTATTTCCAGAAGGAATCGATTTTGAATCAATTTTCTTTCCTTGGATGTCAAACACTTCCATTCGCACATCTTCTTTTGAATTGTTTGAACGTGTTAAATCAAAAATACCATTTGAAGGATTAGGAAACAGATGAATAGCATTGTCAGCAAACAAATCATCTGTACTGTTACAAATATTAGCTTCGAGAATAGTTGAATCAATTGTTGAACAATTATTTCCAGTAACTTGATAATAAACGGTATATGGAGAATTAACAGCCAAGAATGAATTTGCATCAATTTCACCTGTCGTTTGATTAATCATTAGATTCTTGTTCGCACTAAACTGCCCCCCAGGTGTAGTAATTGAATTAGGAACCAATCCTGAGTAGTTTTCACAAAAGGACTGGCCTAAATAAGAAAATGTAGCATCTGGGCCTTGGAGCACATTTACAATTACCTGTGTTCTATTGCTTAGGCAAGGTGAAGGTTGCAGTTTTACTTCCCAATCGTAAAAGTAGTAGTAGTAATTTAATCCAAAATTACTATTCTCAATGGATAAGGTATTGTTAATTTCAAAAGGGTAAGTTGACGTTCCACCACCAAAGTAGCTCCTTTTCATTCTTGGACTACTAAAGCCCAAAATCTGAAGGTTCTTTGCTTCATTGGTGCTAAGGATCCAATCTCCAGCTGGAATAGAAAAGTTCAATGTGATTCTTGAAGTACCTTGAGGAACCATAACCGATTTAGATTGAGCTACCGTTCCATTAAGATTCTTTAGTTCAATAAGTCGCTCTCCTGGAGTGTCAGTGTGTACCTCAGTGCTCATAAGGATAATATCGTTATGGGTTTTAAACCAAACTTCACCATTTATTGTATTCGAACTATATTCGGACCCAACATGCGTCTTGGGCTCTGAAAATGTAATTTGAGGGTTTCCTTGAATCGTGTTTTCAGCAAAGTATGTCGTTCCCCAAAACAGATTTGGCGTAGTATACGTAAAGCCAGTGTGAATTGGTGTCTGTGCATTGATATTGTCGTACCAATTGACGGTTCCTGTTGTTACACCAGCATTAAGGGTAATTGTTTCTCCACTACAGATCGGATTTGGTGTATTGATGATTGGCTCTGCTGTATTTACCTTCAAAACAAGTATCGTATCACTAACCAATGTCCCACAGTTTGTGACCATAGTGCAACTGTAGTATCCAGGGTTTTGTATAGTAATAGAATTCGTTGTTTCCCCCGAAGACCATAGGTAACTGCCACCAATCGCTGGTAGTGTAAGTGTCACTGGGTTATTGTTGCAAATTAGATTTGTGTTGAATGCGATTGCAATGGGGCCAGTATTAGAGGACGATTGTTTTGTAAGCGTTATATCAATGACTTCAATGTTGTCTGTGTCGTTTTCTTCAAGGAGAACATTATGTGGATCAACTTCTACCACAAGCTTATACGTGCCGTTGCAAACGCCTGGCGGTATGGTAACATACATGCCATCCAATGAATAGTCGTAAATATCCGTATATCCACAGCTAATTCCTTGGTTTGTGAGCCCACAAGAATAACCTCCACCTCCTAGACCATAGTTTGGAGCATTGGTGGTCAACACATTGTCATTATCGTCTCTGCAATGTCCAGTGTAGTAGTTACAACTCCCGTAATCCATTAGACAAAAGCCTATTTTTGCACCATCGCCTATCAATTGCCAGTTGAGCGGGTTTGGTTCACTTGGGTCTTCAACTCTTATCGAGAACACTCCCCAATCATCAAAATGCATATGACCATGACTTGGATGGTAGGTCATCGAACCTGCAAATCGATCAGTAGAACTCATGGTTCCATTGGCATTTTTATGATAGATTGTTTGAACGACAAGCTGCTTTGGAGTATGGCCATTCTGGCAAGATTGCAGCGGAGTAGTGCTGAATATCGTATCGGTACCACAAAGGAAATAATTGGTTGCTTTCACTCTAAGTGGACCATAACCTACATTTGGAGTGGAAACCGATAACTCATATCTGCCATAGGTTTCAAAGTTCATAGAAGGATCTAGCAATAAATCTCGACTTATCTTTATGTTTGGCAATAGATCGCAATCCGTTGTACCATCCTTACAGAGGCAACCACTTGAATTGTTTGTAGTACAAGGCTGTGCGTATAACGAAAAACTTGAAATTAGTAGGAGGAGGCAACAAATTTTGGATTTCATCTTTTAAAGTTAATTAAAAATCGATCAAATATCAATAGTAGTCTATGTAACATAAGACAAAGTTGATTTCTTTTAATTTTAAAACTTGAATTAAGAACAAATTGAACTAAAGAAATCTATGAACAGGATAGTTACAGGGATTATACGTTAATATAACTAAAATTTATCTATTAATGTTGTGAAGAATTAAACAATTAACAAATTACACCCTCGAATATCGCTAGAATCAAGCCTTCCAGCGACTCTAAAACTACCATTATTATAAACCATGCCCAAATCATCGGTCGCAAGGAAAGAACAAGTATCGAGGTTCGCAAGGTCAATGATGTTGATGATTCCATTACGATTGGCTTGCTGAAGGGTCAACGGATCTGCTATTTCTCTGGTGACGATTTTCATCGTGTATCCTGGTAAGAAAATCCCATCTCCCTTTGAATAGCCTTGTGATAGCAGTTCCGTCATTCCGTATTCAGAGTGAACAGATGGAAGGTTAAACGCGTTGGACAGTCTACGATGTACCTCAGATCTGATCAGCTCTTTTCTTCTGCCTTTCATGCCGCCCGTTTCCATCACCACACAGTCTGACAGGTCAATTGAGTATTGCTCAGCCATGTCTAGTAAGGCAAAGGTGACACCAATCAATAGGATAGGGGTTTTCGCAATTCTTGCTTGCTCAATCGTTTTGACCAATTGCTCATATTCATTCAAG
This sequence comes from uncultured Saprospiraceae bacterium, assembly GCA_937959115.1. Classification (GTDB taxonomy): domain Bacteria; phylum Bacteroidota; class Bacteroidia; order Chitinophagales; family Saprospiraceae; genus JAHDHB01. The sequence goes on along the minus strand of CALGAW010000026.1, from coordinate 68,103 downwards.
TAAAACCCACTAAGTGGCGAGCTGGATTGTTGAATAAAGTGATCGACCATATACACTAATGAGCTGCCTTGCCGTTCAAGATAAGAAGGGAGAAGTCCCAGTACTGTGTATTCTTTAACAGATCCGTAAAACTGATGAAACGTTTTTTCTGTGATCTGTTGGTAGAATTCAAGGGAGCGAACGTAGTGTTTGCTAGTCGTGCTCCCAGTAGTACCGCTGCTTGTGAAAATAGTTTCTTCTCTCCAGTCATTGGTTTTTAACACCTTGTTTTTGAAAAACTGGATGGGTAGAAAGGGGATAGCTTCAATCGAATCGATCTTTGATGGAACAATTCCTAGTAAATCGACGTATCGTTTATATAAGAAATTGTGATGGTACTGATATTGGAATACTTTTAGTGCTAATTCATTAAAAGTATTGGAATTAACATCTAGAATTTTCTTAGCAAGTTGATCACGAACCAACATTTTATGCAAAATTTATATAAATTTATAGTTACTTACGTTTAATAAGTAAAATTATGAAAAAGCTACTGGGAATATATTTTATTGGGATTTTATTTATCACATCGTGTATAAAACCACCAGATTATCCAGATGAACCTGTGATTGAGTTTGTCAGTTTAGGACGTACAAGTCTCTTGCAAGATGTAGATACAACACTGATTACCATTAGTTTTACAGATGGTGATGGTGATCTCGGTTTGGTCGATGATGATACGGAGAAAAACTTCATTCTCACGGATACCAGAACCAATTACAAGGAATACTACAAAATTCCATTTATTCCACAGCAAGGTGTTGGTAATGGTATCTCAGGTGAAATCTCTATTAATATTAAGGCTTCGTGCTGCATTCCTACTAGTGGTATTCCATGTCTACCCAATGCTGGACAGCCCCCAGAGGACATAATTTATACCATTCAAATAAAAGATCGTTCTGGAAACTTAAGCAACATGGTAACCATGCCACCCATCCAATTGATTTGTGATTAGGGTATTTAATTGATCGTTGAAAATTGACGGCAAATCCTAAGGTGCTGAAATACAATGACAAAGTGTTGATTTCCTAAAGTAAAGGTTCAACTAATAAAGCTTCAACTCTGAATGAGGACTACTATTAATATAACACGCCTTTGCTTCAATTTTAGCCACCAACTGTTCCGTAATTTCCTTGGAATTTTCTAATTGATCACAACAAGTGATGACTAGATTTCTAGGATTGCTATTATCAAACAAATCGTAGTGTGCTGCTTGGTGCACAAGATCTAAATCAAGCGGGGCTTTCTTGAATTTTCCTTGATGTTCATTAAAGACATTCGTTTCCCATTGATCGTTTTTGAGGTTGATTGGTGCTTCGAAAAACGGACCATTCCCATGCCGCGTGTGATAGCAGCGTGTGATAAGGTAGGTTTCTATATTGCCAGACAGACGCTCTTCCATAATGATTTGAATCGCGTTGTGTCCTGTTGTTTTAGAACGGGTTACGTGCGGAAAGATGCCATACTGCTCATCGAGTAAAACACCTTGATGGCCTTCAAAAATGTAATTAGAATAATTGTTCTTTATCGACCAGAGCTTTGCTACCTCAACCTGATGAATGAAGTGTGTGCAATCCTTGTAATAGGCATCAATGTCGAAGTGATTGTTGTAATAGGCTTCAATCTGCTTGCATTTGGTTTTGAAAACAAACGCATTGTAAATATCCATGACAGTTAATCGGGAATGTCGTTCATTACGTTCCACTGTTTTACCAAACCCTACACCCACAGAACCGTGCTTATTTGTCTTCTCTGATGCGTGATTGGCCGATACATCTAGTGGTGTCACGAGCATACAACCTGGGTCATAGATGTTTTTAGGTTTGTAGATAGAAAGGTCCTCTAGCTCATCACTAGTACCAATTGGGTCAACTGTACAGTACTTCGAATAGAATGTAGACACTCCAGATAGCACACCAGAACCCGTATGATGATGTACATGTTGCAGCTTTTGTGTCGTCACTGTATGTCCAACTTGGTTGCCTCCTCCGTAACGGATGACCAATGGTTTGACTAGGGATTGACTTAGGTAGTTCGTAGTAACTCCCTTTCCTTCATCTCCAAACCCAAGACCAGTAACGATACAAATCATAGAAGTATGATTAATAAACAACAATTATTTAAGATCACAAAAATAGGAATAGTTTTCCTACTAAAAGGGTCTATTATTTAATATTACTTTATTTCTGTTCTTGAAATACTTTCGTATTCAATTGATTATTGCAAAAAGCATAGTAAAATTAAATGAATAGATTAAAAAATACAGTTATTCTAAAATAATTAATGTACTAGATCGATGCTTTATTTAAATAATAACTCTTATTTTTCTATTCAATATTACAAACTTGAACCTTATTCCGAATTTTTATTCTAAAATTTGATCTATGAAAATCTCGATCTCTATTAAGTTTATCCTTAGTGTACTAATTACTTTTGGATTTATTTTACAACAAGTAAGTGGACAAACTACTATAAACCTTGCTGGACAATGCAATTGTGAGGTATTAAGTGGCCCTGTTGTACCAAGCCCTGGTGCTCCAAATGCGGATGCAGGTAATCTGTACATCCATTCTTCTACTGGTGATATATACACCTTTGATGGAACTGCCTGGTCACTTGTTGCAAATGATGAAGATCATGATTGGTATAAAGCTGGAACAACGGACTCCCCAAGTTCTATTGCTGACTACATTACCACTGATGGAAGAGTTGGGATTAATGTTGCTGCACCACTTCAACATCTGCATGTGGGAGCAAACGTTAGAGCAGATGGAAGAAATTATTATTTTGGAGCAAATCAACGATTGTTTGGTGATGATAACTCGGCACTCTTTTTTAATAGTGGAAACGTTAACACCACCCAGTTTATCCTAAGGGATGCTGACAATGAAGTGTACGGTCGATTGCAAGGGTCAGGGAACGGAACTAACTTTGGATTGATGGATAAAAATTCGGAATGGGTAGTTCTTTCTCAAGAAGCATCAAATATTTCCTTTCGAGTTAGTAATTCTGAAAAATTTCGTGTGAACGTTGCAGGCAATATGGGAATTGGAACAACTGGGCCAACTTCTAGGCTAGATGTAAATGGTGATGCAAGAATACGAACACTAACTGCTGGAGTAGCTGGAGATGAAGTGGTTGTAGCAAATGCTGCTGGTTTACTAAGAAAAGTTCCTAGAAGCAGTTTAGGATCGAATGCAACTGCAGGAAACGATATAGATATTATGGGAACACAAGTAAGTGTAGAACCTATTTTTGATTTTGTACATACGTTTAACTCGCCTGCACAAAGCATGGAATATTCTGCTGGTGGCAACGTTTTTATGAAAGCTTGGTTTGATGGCCATGTAGGAATTGGAGGCATTTTAAATCCGGCCGCAGGTTTACATGTGGAACATGATGATGGAGTAATAGCAGAAGGTACATTTGGTTCAGGTCAATCCTTAAGCGCAGGAGGTGGCACTAGAATGGTCTGGAGTTCAAAACATGCCGCTTTTAGAGCAGGTCAAGTCAGTGGAACGCAATGGGATGATGCTAATCTTGGTAACTATTCAGTGGCATTAGGATCGAATACAATTGCTAGTGCGGGATTCAGTTTTGCAGGAGGTGCAACTACAACCGCTAGTGGTGATCACTCGTTTGCTTACGGAGTGAATTCTGTAGCATCTGGAGCCAGATCACTGAGTATTGGTAACGGATCAACTGCTTCTGCTACAAATGCGATTGCGATTGGTCCAGGTGCAACATCCTCTGGTAATACCTCAATTGCTCTTGGAGGAACCGCTGCAGCATCCAACAACAACACCCTTGCCATAGGGTTTGAAACAGTCGCCTCTGGTAATGGTTCTATGGCAATCGGGTTCCAGGCGGAAGCTATTGGTACAGGCTCTAAATCTTTTGGAGGACAGACAATTGCATCAGGTTTTAACTCCATGTCTTTTGGAGAGTATACCTACTCTAGATCTAGAGGAGAAATCGCTGTTGGAATGTTTAATACTGATTATACACCAGCTGCAGTAAATACTTGGAATGCTAATGATCGTATTTTTGTAGTCGGAAATGGGGAAGATGATGCGAATCGTTCGGACGCAATAACAGTATACAAGGATGGAACGACACGTCTTCACGGAAAGCTTGATATGGGTGGATATACTATACCAAACACTGGAGCACTTTCTAACTCTATTTTAGTATTGAATCCTTTGAATGAATTAGAATGGAAGCCTAAACCGAATTCTTTTGGTGGGGCAGGGAATGATATCGACATTATCAATTCTCCTACTAACTTAATTTCTATCGAACCAAAATTAGACTTTGTACATACCATTAATACTCCAACGACTGAGTTAACTGGTCAAGTAATGGGAGTTACTTCCTTGCACATTGGTAATAATGATACAAACACGGGTTTGGGATATGATGCTGGAACATCCGCAGCAAATGGTGGCAATACATCGATTGGATATAAAGCTGGTAATTCTATTCTTGCAGGACGAAACAACAATACCTTTGTAGGTTATTTAGCAGGTGAATTTCTAGGAGCATCAAACTCAAACACGATGCTAGGCTCCAAGGCAGGCGGTAAAATGACCACAGGTGTTTCCAACTTGATGGTTGGGAATGATGCAGGAAGAGACGCGACTAGTGGAAACTTTAATACATACATTGGTGCATCTGTTGCAACAACCAATCTTGGTTCAAGTAATGTCGTCATCGGGAATAATGCTGGCAACAGTGTTAATGGCAATTTTAGCAATAAACTAGTGATCGATAATTCTACCTTTGCTGCTTCACTAATCTTTGGAGACTTTAGTAGCCAGGAGGTAGCGATCAACTGGCCTGTCAATACAACTCAAGTGATTCCAAATTCATTTTCTGTGAATGGTACAGCCTCTAAATCAACAGCTGGTTCTTGGTTAGGAAACTCGGATAAACGCCTTAAGAAGAATATTCAATACATGGATTCAAAAGACATTCTGGCTAAGGTTCTTGATATGAAAGGTGTTACTTATGAATGGAATGATAATGAAACAGGTCTTGACAGACCGAAAGGAATGCGATACGGGTTCATCGCACAAGACCTACAGTCTGTTTGGCCACTGAACGTACAAGAAGATAAGTTAGGCTTCTTAGAAACCGCTTATGGAAGTTATGACGCTATGTTTGTAGAAGCGTTCAAAGAACTAAACAAGCGTATTGAGCAATTGGAAGAAGAAAACGCAACATTGAAGTCTTCTAACACTACGACTGATGCAGGCGACCGTATGCAACAGCTAGAGGAAGAAAATGCAGCGCTTAAAGCTCGTATAGATAGAATTGAGTCATTGTTGCTTGATAATCAGTAGGAAAGGGAGTGAAGCGTGACGAAGGCTAAAGCTATCGGATGGAGAAGTTTCAAATCTGGTTGATACATTTAAAATTGGAATAAAAAAAGAATATCGAATCAAGAATTTAATGTAGTGCTTACTTCAGCTTACATTCTACAATTCTTTATTCGATATTCTTCTATTGGTAGCGTTCGTTATTCCCTTTTTCTGCTTATAGCAAGTGATTTATTGGGTCATCTGCATCCGTTGAGCTACCTGAAGACTTGATACTTTGGGCTGTTAGACGTGCAATGATGCTTGCTACGTTTTTGTAGTCCGCTTCATTGATATACCGTTCGCCAAGGTGTTTTTTCCACCAAGCGTTTTCCTTTGTGCGATTGCCTGAATACGTACTTGTCATATTGATGTGATAGACTTCATACTTTTCACGAGCTTTGTCTAGCAGTTGTTCCGCAGTCCAGTCCTTTGCCTCAGGTGTATTATAGATTTTCTTGATGGCGCTTGCTGGTAAGATTTGAAGTGTTGGCTCATCACCTATTGTAATCAGAACGCCCTTTTGTCCTCGTTTCTCAAAGCAATCAATGGAGGTATGCATAGCGGCATGGTACCAGGAAAGTAGGTAACTTTCCCCACCGTTTCCACCGCCACCGCCTTCAGGGATCATGTTGGTTAGACAATGATCTAACAATTCATCTGATATCTCAAATTGGCTGACTTGGAACGGGAATCGGTCACACTCATGGTCACCAATGCCCATGAAGGCAACTTGAGGGTCTTTAATCCCGGTCTCAAAGATATTTTGAAGCATATTTGGCAAACCGTCCTTGCAGAGTTGAGCTGGTAAAGCGCCCATTGAACCTGTGAAGTCGATTCCAATTAGTATTGCAACGGTTTCTTGTCCCTCGTTGTCTCGTGACTCACGAACTCTTAGGCCCATTGGGTCTAGTGACTGATGAATCCGTTCGCTAGTGCTTCTAAATGAAGCTTTAAAGTTGGATGATGTTACTTTATCATATCCTTTTGCAGTAGATCGTATTTTCCGACTACTAAAATCATATCTTCCTCCTCCCATGTTTTTTAATGTTTTATGGTTAATTATTAATGTTTAATTCATGGTTGAATAATGAGTAATGCAAGAAACAAGGGGTATAATTAGGTTAGTAAAAAATTAACATCCTTACATTAAAATTAATAGTGGACCAATTAATGATTAAACATCGATCATTGATAATTATTTAAATAATGCGTCGTAGCGTTTTTGGGCTAAGTCTCTGCGAATTTTTAAGTCTCTGATTTTTAGATCAATTTCTTCCGCTGTTCTTAGATAAGCTTCTGGATTAAAATCACTTGGATTGATAATCGTGTGCGTATTGCTTGGATTGATATCTAATAAATTATCTAAACTAAGTTTAAGTGATTCTAAATTATCATTAAAATCTTCAATTTTACGTCGTAACGCTTTTTCTGTTGCTTTCGCAATAATCAACGCCCTGTCTTGTCTCAGCTCTTTGTTAGATCGGGAAATTGTTGACATAAATGGGCTACCTGATAAATCTGACATAGTTGCAATGGATTTAAATTACTTAATCAAATTAAAATTAATAATAATACTTTAATATCTATAAATTACCTAGAAATATTAATTGCGTATTATGTACACAAATGTAAATGCAATTGTTTGAAAAAGCAATTTTTTTAGTGTAAAAATTACGCAATATAGACGAATCGCTTGAATTTACAGATGAAATATGGTTTCAAGTTGATTATTACTTTTCAACAAGAATCATTTCTATTTGTCGTTTTGCTAGATCGGCGTCTACAATCTTAACTTTAACAACGTCGCCCATTTTGAAGACCTTTCCAGTATTGTGTCCAATCGCCTTGTATCTAGATTCAAGGAAAAATGGTTCATCCATGGTACTAAACGGAACCATTCCTTCACAGAAGTTCTCTGTCAACTCAATGAATATTCCTTTCTCAATCATACCATTTACTTGGCCTTCGAATACATTACCAACTTGGTTGACCATGAATTCGACTTGCTTATATTTGACAGATGCCCGTTCTGCTTCCATGGCTTTACGCTCCTGCTTGGAAATATGGATACATTTCATTTCCAGGTCTTCCGCATTCACTCGTTTCGGTTTCTTTAAGTTGTCAAAGAGGATACGGTGAACAAGTACATCAGAATACCGTCGTATCGGAGAAGTAAAATGGGTGTAATTGTCAAATGCTAATCCGTAATGGCCAATGTTTTCGGTGGCGTAGGCTGCTTTTGCCATTGTTCGAATAGCGAGTGGCATTAATACTTTTAGTTCTGGGTTTTTCTGTGCTTCCAGTACCATTTTGTTGAATGCTTTTGCGATTTGTTTTGGCGTGGTCATTTTCAGTTTATAACCCATTTCTGCTGCAAAGTTGGCAAATTCGCCTACCTTTTCTTGATCTGGTTGGTCATGTACACGATAAACAAACGGAATTGGTGCTCCATTTTTATTTGTATAGATCTTTGTGGCTACTTCCTTGTTTGCTAAGAGCATAAAGTCTTCAACAAGTAAGTGAGCGTCTTTCCGCTCCTTCACAAAAACAGATACGGGTTCTGCTTTATCATTCAGTTCGAATTTCACTTCAGGCGCGTCAAAATTGATGGCTCCTTTTTTGAATTTGGCTTTTCGCAAGACTTTAGCCACAGCATCCATTTTCTTGATTTCCTTGACGAAATCCCCTTTACCCGTTTCTATTCGCTCTTGCGCTTCTTCGTAGGTAAATCTTCTATCGGAATGAATGATGGTTTTCCCAAACCAGCGATCCGTTATCTTGTTGTCTTTGTCAAAGGTGAAAATTGCTGAGAATGTCAGTTTATCCTCCTTTGGGTTGAGCGAACAAAGATCATTGGATAACACTTCAGGCAGCATTGGTGAAACTCTATCGACCAGATAAACTGAGGTAGAACGTTTGAATGCTTCCTTGTCTAACTTGGTGCCTGCTCTTAAAAAGTGCGTAACATCTGCGATGTGTACACCGATTTCGAAGGTACCGTCATCTTTGTATTCGAGGGATAAGGCATCATCAAAGTCTTTTGCAGTAAGCGGATCGATGGTGAAAGTGGTAATTGGACGCATGTCCCGTCTTTTTTCTATTTCAGCTTGTGTGATCTCTTTAGGAATCTTTTCTGCTTCTTTGAGCACCTCTTCTGGAAATTCTAGGTCAAACCCTTCTTTAAGTAGGATAGACTTCATTTCAATATCGTTACTTCCCGCTTCTCCTAGGATATTTGTGACATCTCCGACTGGGTTTTTATTTTTACCGCCGTGCCATTGAATAACCTTTACGATTACTTTCTCTCCATCCTTTGCTCCGTGTATGTTGCCACTAGGTACAAAGATATGGACGTTTATTTTTGCGTTATCTGGTTCGACATGGGCAAACGTTGGTGAAACATTGATTGTGCCGATAAAACTTGTATTTGCCCGCTCAATAATTTTTACGATTTTCCCTTCAGGTCTTTTCTTTCCAGCGACATTCGCATATTTTACTAGGACTTTGTCTCCATTCATCGCATTGGTGATTTTGCTTGGAGGGACGTGAATGTCTACTTCCAAATCATCGCATATAATGAATGCTGAGCCTCTTCTTGTCATATCTACACGTCCTTCAGCAGTTAGGCCGCCTTTCTTTTTATCTCTTGACTCTTTATTGAATTTGAATTTACCATTGTTTAGTTGAATTAATTGTCCTTCATCGCGCAACTTTTCTAATTGGCGAGTCATATCATCGAAATCCAAGGGGATTCTTAATGATTTTAGTACCTGCTTTGTGTTGTACCTTTTTTTTGGTGTTCTTTTAAACAAGTTAAGTGTAACTAATGCCAAGTCTTTTGGCATGCTATTTTTCTTTGATTTCTTTTTCTTTCTCATTATTGTTTCTATATCTTTCATAAACATTGATACGGATATTTGTATCAACTGTTTTGATTCTTGATCTAATTATCAATCCATTAACAGAAAATTGTTTGGTATTTTTATTTCTCCTGAATGGTTGAAGTGAATCTTGTCGGTGGAAAACCCATTGGAAGGTAATTGGTAAGGGTTGTTGTTTGATTTAGCGCTTCTAATCTCTATTTCACTTTCGCTTTTCACTATAGGTATCACAACATCAAACAAAGATCCGTTGGATTTAGTTCCCCCGATTCTAGATTTTTTTAATAAATTTCCTTTTTTATCAAAAATTGTAAGGTAATAATAGTTCTCTAACAGCTTGCCTTCCCAATAAATTAGGGCGTGGACGTCTTTTAAGTCTGGTATTCTAATACACGCAATAAATTCTGTAAACTCATCCAGTTCAACATCATTGGAATTGAATGTAAATTCCATCATTGCTTCATTGGATACTGGTTTATTCTGCTTAGAAAACTGTCGAAGTGTTTCTTCGTTTAGTGTAATCGGTAGTTCTCCCTTAGGGAATTTGGAAAGGAAAGCCTTAAATCCTTTCTTCGGTATTTCTTTTGTCATAGATTAAAATTCGATACAAAGGTATTAAAAATTAATAATGATCAATTAATAATGAACAATATGTCTAACAACGATTTACGGTTTGATCCAAAAAAAAGCTATCCGACTACTGCCGAATAGCTTTTAACTATGAACTACACTATTATTTTACTTTAGTTGAATACCGACTAACACTGTATATCTAGTTGGTCAGTATTCCAGCAGTGCCAGTCGTTGTCATTAAAACGATTGAAGTGTTTGACTCTGCCGTCTCTAGATGCTTCATTCCATTGGATTTCGAGGAGATTTCCTGGGTTGCCTTGTAGGTCAAATTCCTTGTTGAGGTAATTGTTCAAGTTAGTGCGGTACTCAATGTATTGGCCATTTGCATTGCCTGGCTCAATATTGGTAAAACGCAAGGAAGTTTCTTGAGGATTTGTCTTGTCATAACTCAATTGTAAGTAAGCTTTTGGGTTAAACGGATTTTTGTTTAATGTATATGTTCCGTAGGAGAAATCGATTTTTGTCGTTCCTGTAAACCATGTGAAGTTAGAGAATCCACCAACTTCTGATCCGATTAATTTCCACTCAACTTCTTGAAAGTTAGCAATGTATTTACCCGTTAACTCGATGTCATACTGCTTACCGTTTTGGTCTGAGTGACGGTATTCCCATTTGAAGGTATTGTTGTTCACATACGTTGCTTGTTCGTGAAAAGCTCTTTGAAAGGCAGCTGTTGGTGGTGCAACATTTACATAAGCTACTGCTGACCATACTGCAAGGTTTACACCAGCATGTAACCAATTGTAATAAGTGTTCCCTGCTGTAGAGGCTGCTGTCGTATCTGTATTTGTTGTACGCAGGGCTTCTGTTGGCATTGTATACATTTCCATTGGTGGGATTTCTGGAGCTAAGACTCCATCAGGTGCTTGGTCAGCACGCTCCGGTATGCATGATTGGAAAAGGGTAGCAAGTAGTGTGATCGCGAAGAATAATTTGAATGTATTTTTCATTTTAATCTAATTTTAAAGTTTTTAAAAAGTTATTTCCCGGTACTTCGCTTTTAATACCCGAGACTTTTAGAAAACCCTAGTTCATGCTAGAAAAAAATGAAAAATAAAAACTAAATTTTGCGTAAAGTGTTGACTGATAGGTTGTTTGGGTAGAAATTATTTTTTAAAATTATCCTTTAAATTGTTCAATCTCCTTCATGATCGCTTCAGCTTCAGCATACTTTTCATCTGCAGCACGTCGATCGGTTTGGGATAATTGATAAGCTTCCTCCATTAATTTAGTGTACTTTACTTTCAGTTTTTCAACTGGCGATTTTTTCTTGAATAGTCCGAACATAATTTTACTTGTTAATGATTAGTGATCAATTATTAATTGGGCATAATGCTTTTAAGACATAAATTAAACAATTAAAAGGAGAAAGTGTTTAGATATTCATATGGATACAAAGTATTTACTCTTATTGATTTTGGCTATTCTTGCTTCTTTGTCTTGTGTAGCTCAAACAAATAACGACATATTGAAGATAGAAGAACAACAAGATTTGGTTGCTGAAAATGTAGTTGGAACAACGCTGAAAGCCTGTTGCTTTGAGCCGAAAACTGGATATTTCAGAGATGGATATTGCAGAACAGACGACAGAGATTATGGCACACATACTGTTTGTGCTATCATGACAAAAGAATTTCTTGCCTACACGAAATCAATGGGGAATGATTTAAGTACGCCATTCCCTGCCTACAATTTTCCTGGACTGCATCCAGGGGACAAATGGTGTTTGTGTGCTTCTAGATGGCTAGAGGCATACAACAAAGGAGTTGCCCCAAAAGTTGTTTTAGAAGCCACACACAAGAAATCCTTAACCATCGTAAAATTGGAGTATTTAAAGGAAAATGCAGTTATTGTTGACTAAGCATAGGAAAGGTTGAGACTTTAAGTCAATTCTGCAATCGTTACACCATCACCGCCAAGCTCTGCTGGTTCATGAGCGATGGAGCTGACTGCTGAGTATTCACGAAGTTTTTGTTTTACAGCCTTCCGAAGCACACCATCTCCCTTGCCATGAACGATTTTTAGGGACGACCCGTTGGCCATTAGTGCCTCATCTACAAAGAGCTCAAGTGTTTTTAAGGCTTCTTCCTTGCGCATACCTCTAAGATCAATTTTATTGATAAATTTAGACTGATCGCTTCGGGTGTCAGTTGTTATTTTACCTTTTATTGGTGCTGTAACTGGAGGTTTGGAGTGCACTAGATCACTAAGTTTGGCGGTCATCCGCAGGTTGTTTACAATGATAGTTGCTTTCTTTTTGTTGATCGACTCTACTATGGCGATCTCTCCACCTGTATGCAAGCGTACAAAATCTCCTTCTTTTATTGGTTCTTTGATGATTTGCTTGGTAAACACTTCACCGTGCAACTTGTCCACATTGTTCGTTAGCTCCTTGCGTTTTGATTTTGCGTTGGCAAGTGCTTCTTTCGCTTTCTCTAGATTCTTTTCTTCTTTTAACTCCTTGACAATCCGTTCCATCTCTTTATTGGAACGGCTGGTTTCTTGAAGTTCTTGTTGCTTAATATCTAGGCGTAACTTCTTACGTCTGATACTAAGATCTTCGCTCATCTGATTGTAATTTTTGATAAGTCGGTCTAAGTTTTTCTGATGCTTCTCAATACCTTCAAGCTTTTCAGTGAGTTCCTGTTTTTCTTTCTGGAGATCTACTAGTAATTGATCGACTGCCTTTTCGTTTTTGCCTGTTTTGTTCTTAGCATAGTTTAATAACTGCTTGCTAAGACCTGTTTTTTCTGCTATTTCGTAGGCGTAGGAGCTGCCAGGGCGCCCAATTGTTAGTTCATAGGTTGGAGAGAGTGTGTCCTTGTCAAAGGTCATACAGCCGTTCACAATGCCTTTATGATTGTAAGCGAACATCTTTAAATTGGAGTAGTGTGTGGTGACTAATCCGAAAACCTTTTTCTGATTGAGTTCTTTGAGCATGGCTTCTGCAATGGCACCACCGATTTTTGGGTCGGTACCAGAGCCAAATTCATCAATGAGCAATAGCGTCTTTTCGGTAGCGTTCTCTAAGAAGTATTTTGCGTTTTTTAGCCTAGAACTGTATGTACTCAGCTCATCTTCCAAGGATTGTTGATCCCCAAAATCGATAAACAGTCGTTCGAAAACGCCCATTTCTGTGGTTTCATGGACTGGAATCAGCATTCCGGATTGCATCATCAACTGCAATAACCCAAGGGACTTTAGGCAAATCGACTTGCCACCAGCATTGGGACCACTGAGCACAAGAATACGGTTGTTATTGAGTAGCGTGAGCGAAAAGGGGACTGTCTTTTTTCCTTCTTCCTTGTTTTTTAGTAACAGCAATGGATGATATCCTTGCTGAATTCAAATGTATGGTTCAGACTTTAGTTTAGGAAGAATACCATCCATCTCCAAGGCAAATCGCGCTTTTGCACGGATGATGTCAAACCTTATAATCAGTGCATAATATTCGCGAAGGAGGCCGAGATAGGGACGAAGGAGGTCACTCAGTTCTTTAAGAATACGATAGATTTCACGTTTTTCCTCATTCCCTAAATCGAATATGTCATTGTTGATGTTAATGATGGCTTCTGGCTCGATGAATGTCGTTTTTCCCGTTGCTGATTCATCGTGGATGATGCCTCGTATCTTTCTTTTAAATTCGGAGGGGACAGAAAGGACGCGACGACCATTCCTGAAGCTTTCTACGGTTTCAGAAAGCCAACCTTTGCTTTTGTACTCTTTGATAATTCTGTTGAAGGCTCGGTCCAACTCTTTAAACTTTGACATTTGTAGTTTTCTGATTCGAAAGAGCTCAGGCGAGGCATCTGATTTTATCTTTCCTTCAGGATCAATCACTTTATTAATGGCATGAACCAATTCTTCATTAAAAGAGTAAGGCCTTATGATGTCAAAGAGTTTGGGATATTTTTCCTTCATCTCCGAAGTGAAGAATTGATACAATTCTCCAATCATCAATATCAATCTAGCGATTTTGAAGAGTTGGTGCACATCTAGTACATAATCGACAACTTCTAGGAACCGAAATTCTTCTGAGACTTCTTCATATTCATAAAGTGGAATTGTATGGTTTTCTTCAAACGTTGTTTTAAATTCGTTTGTTTCTCGAAGCAGTATTTTTATGATCAACTGTTCCGTATGAATCGTTAGGTTTGGAATTTTATCTTTTGCTGGTTGTCCTAAGCAATGCTCGGATAATCGTTCTAACAATTTGTCGAACTCTAACTTTTCATAACCATCTTCAGGCGCTAGTAACATATCTAATCTTTTATGTCAGGTGGTAGTCCTGATCCATCACGGTAAAGTGTATAAACTTTATATCTCAATGTTTAGTTCCAAAAATCGGTATAATTTTTCTGAAATTCTAGTATTCTAGATGAATTGGTTGTGTACACTTCATCTCATTTATACCAACTTCGATTATTATAACGTTTGATGCGGCCGAAGGATATGAGGTTTTGTTTGAATGAAACGCAGTGGAAAGAGTGCCGAGGAGCCTGACCCGCAGGGGCGGCCCCAAAATAAAATCAGTTGCAATTAACAATTTTGAGTCATTCTTGTTCCAATAGATACTTGACCATTTTTTATAATCCGTTTAACAATTATAAGTTTATTAGTATTTTTGTGAAAAATAACGAAATGAGCTATAAAATTCTCTTCATCTTAATAATTGCCTCCTTCTCATTAACAGCGCAGTCAGATCGTTGGCAGCAGCGAGCAGAATACACAATGGAAATAGACATGGATACTGAGAAACATCAGTATACTGGTAAGCAAACGCTGGTCTATTATAATAACTCACCAGATGCATTAAAACGAGTGTTTTATCACTTGTACTACAACGCATTTCAGCCTGGAAGTATGATGGATGTTCGCTCAAGGACAATTATCGATCCTGATCGAAGGGTAGGAGACCGGATTTCAAAACTTAAGGAGAATGAATATGGCTGGCATCAGGTAAAGTCCTTGACGCAAGATGGTGCACCGTTAAAGTATGAAGTCGTAGGAACTATCTTAGAAGTTGAATTGGCAAAACCACTCGCTCCAGGTTCTAAGACGACGTTTCAAATGGACTGGCTGGCACAGATCCCGGCACAAATTCGACGTACAGGTAGAAACAATAAAGAGGGGATTGACTACTCCATGACGCAGTGGTATCCTAAGATGTGTGAATATGACTATCAAGGCTGGCATCCAAACCCTTACGTTGGAAGAGAGTTTTACGGTATTTGGGGTGATTTTGATGTCAAGATTAGCATCGATAAAGAATATCTTATTGGAGGCACTGGAGATCTGCAAAACGCGAACCAGATTGGACATGGCTACGAGACAACGACAGATGTGCAACGTGCTCCTGGAGATAAACTAACCTGGCACTTTGTAGGAGAAAATATTCATGATTTTGCTTGGGCGGCTGATCCTGACTACCATCACAACACCGTGAAGGTGCCAGATGGACCATGGTTGCACTTCCTATATCAAAAGAATGATAAGACGGAGAAGGGGTGGGCTAAACTGCCTGAATATATAGTGCCTGCATGGAAGTCAATCGAGAAGAAATTTGGGAAATATCCTTACAATCAATACACTATTATCCAAGGTGGAGATGGTGGAATGGAATACCCAATGGCTACATTGATCACTGGGCATCGGAATTTTGGTAGTCTTGTTGGTGTTTCTGTTCATGAGATCATGCATAGTTGGTATCAGATGTTGATGGGAACAAACGAAGCCTTGTATGCTTGGATGGATGAAGGGTTTACAGTCTACGGATCCAATATCATTATGGCTGAGCTATTTCCTAAGGAAGACGGAGCAGATCCGCAGAAAGGAACTTATCTACGGTATTTAGCGCTTGCAAAAGCAGGGGAGGAAGAACCGTTGACCTTGCATGCAGATCACTTCAACACAAATGCTGCTTATGCTGTAGGGGCCTACGCCAAAGGAGCGGTGTTCTTGCATCAATTGAGTTATGTGATTGGGCAGGATAATCTAGATAAGGGATTGCTGAAGTATTATGATGAATGGCATTTCAAACACCCAAACATCAATGATTTTGTACGGGTGATGGAAAAACAATCAGGTATTGAGCTAGACTGGTATAAAGAGTATTTTGTGCATTCAACAAGAACAATCGATTACTCCATTCAATCAGTAGAGGCCGCGAAAAAGAAACAAACTAAAGTTGTACTAAATAGGATAGGTGACTTTATTATGCCTATTGATTTAGTGGTCGAATATAAAGACGGTTCGAAAGAACTATTTAATATACCTTTACGTATAATGAGAGGAAATAAACCACAAGAAGATCAACGTTCTAAGTTTACCTTATTAGAAGACTGGCCTTGGACACATCCTTCTTATGAGTTTATGATTCCTAGAAAGCAAAAGGATATTGTAAGTATTGAGATTGATCCAACGCATCGAATGGCTGATATCAATAAGGAGAACAATATTTTTGAGATAACAGAGTAATGCAGGAAGATCAAATTATAGTTTTTGTAACAGGTGGTACTTTTGACAAGGAGTACAATATGATCAATGGTGAATTGTTTTTTCAGAACACTCATCTACACGAAATGTTTAAAGTAGGAAGGTGTAATCTCAGCATGACTATTCGAACAATAATGATGATCGATAGCCTTGAAATGACCGATGAAGACAGAAAATTGATCGTTCACAATTGTAAAAAAGCCAAGAAAAATAAAATTATTATAACGCATGGCACTGACACTATTGTTGAGACAGCGGCAGTATTGGCCGCCGAAAACATTGAAGATAAAACTATTGTATTAACAGGAGCGATGATTCCTTATGCGTTTGGCTCATCGTCTGATGGGTTTTTTAATTTAGGAAGTTCACTTGCGTTTGTTCAGACATTACCTTCTGGGGTTTATGTTGCAATGAACGGAAGATATTTTAACTGGAATAACGTACGAAAAAACAAGCAGACCGGATTTTTTGAAGAAGTAGATATTCATTAACAGGGAAATGTCAAACTACTGCAATATTGAAGTAAAATTATAGCTAAACAATTGCTACATAACAATTGTTCCCCTATAATTGTGATGTGAATAAATTTATAGTAATGATGAAGAGTTTAACAGTGATTTGTTTGATTTTGTTTTCTTGCCAAATGAATGCACAGTATTTTCAGATAGATATGGACGTGTTGTATGCAAACCATGTTTATTATAGTTTTTCTCAAGGAGCTACAGCAACGGATAACGGAAGATCCTGGGACATTGGTTTTGCAGTACATAATCAACAGGAAGGCGGTGTTTTTATCAATGAATTTGCTGGAAGAAATATGGTTCCCGCAAATCTTCGAATTGCCCCGACTACTGATTTTAATGATTTGATAGACATTAATACTGTCGTTTTAGATACCCTTCGAAATGATGATGAGCATTGGAATGAAGGAGCGTTCAATAAGCCTAAAATACCTAATAGTCCCGATGACTTTGGTTGGGGAACAAAAACAAACGGTGTAATTTATGGTAATCGTGTTTTTGTCGTCTCCTTGCCCGACAGCACTTACAGAAAGGTGAGTATTGATTCCTTTGATGCTTCAGGCAATTATTACTTTAGATATGCGAATTTAGATGGATCCAATCTGTTTCATCAATCCTTTAATATTAGTCAGCATTCTGGTAAAACCATGGCGCACTTCTCTTTAGTTACCAATAGTTTTGTGAATATTGAGCCTTATAATTGGGATTTACTATTCACTCGGTACAACACACCAGCTAACCTTGGATCGAGTAACTATTTTAACTATACAGTGACTGGTGTTTTGTCGGGTTTGGACGTTGAGGTAGTGGAATTGGATAACGTTAACCCTTACACTGTAGATCCAGCGAATCATTGTTATTCGTTCGATCCAGATATTAGTACGATTGGCTTTGATTGGAAAACGTATGATCTACCCAATTTTGCCTGGGAGGTTGATCAAGACCGAGTCTTTTTTGTGAAGCTACAAAATGATGAGATATGGCGGATCTTTTTATTCGATTTTGAAGGAGCATTTACTGGTATCACAACATTTGAATATGCCAATATGGGTTCCCCTTGCCAGATTAGTACGATTTCGGAAGACCTAAATTCTAATTTTACTGGATTTTCTCTTTATCCAAATCCTGCTAGCACTTTAGTTGAAATGGTGTTTGATTTAAAGGAGCAACGAGACGAACTAGAAGTCCAAGTGACAAATATGCTGGGTCAAGTCGTAAACCGATTCGAAATTGCTGGAAAACAAGGCTTAAACGCCTACAGATTGCCCGATCTCAATCTTGCTGGTGGTACTTATGTCGTTCAGTTGGTAAGTGGGCAAGATCGGATTTCTGAGCAACTGATTATTAGCAAATAGAATGGCTTGATTCCGAGTATTGTCTATCGTCTTTTTTTACCACATAGATAAATACATAGGGTTTCACATAGGAAGCATAGCGTGTGCGGGTAATTTTTCTAGTACTGGAAATTGATGTCCTTCATTGGCAATTATCTTTGAAAGGTGATGCTCTTAACGGATCACCATCTTCCGTTTACCCCTCATCCCATCCAGGAAAAAAAGCATCTTCGAAATGACGGATATCTAATGCTGGCTTCAGCGTGATCGAGATAATGTCAAATCTGATTTCTTCCTCATAGTCCATTTCATCACAGTAGGCGGAAGCGGCTTCTACAAGAAGCTTTTCCTTTTTATCAGTGACAGATTCTTCTGGTTCTCCAAAGCGGTTTGTTGATCTGGTTTTAACTTCAGCGAAGACTAGGATAGATTGGTGTTCTGCTATGATATCTACTTCCAACCGTCTACGTTTCCAGTTTATTGCTTTGATCTTGTAGCCTTTGTCTTCTAGAAACGCGACAGCTATGGCTTCACCGATTGCTCCCAATTCATTATGATCTGCCATTGTAATAATAATTCAAAATTTTACTGCTAACATAGCTTATTTATGTATCTTTGCACCTCAAATTTAATAGAAAAATTTACAATAAAGTTGACAATTAGAATGGTTATACAAAACTACCGTTCAACTTTAAGTAATGAAAATATACGTTCACCCTTTAAATGATTAGGAATATGATGGATCAATTAATACAGGAATTTCCAGACCAATTAGCAGAAGCGTTAGAAATTGGTAAAAAAGCTAACATTTCTAACCATAATCATCCTATTAATACGGTTTTGGTTTGCGGTTTGGGTGGCTCAGGTATCGGTGGCAACTTTATTGAAGTCTTTACTAGAGATGAGCGAAAAGTCCCATTCCTAGTGAGTAAGAGCTATGAACTGCCTGGCTATGTAAATCAACACACCCTTGTCATCTTTTCATCTTATTCTGGTAATACGGAAGAAACGGTGTCTGCATTCGAACAGGCCAAAGGCTTAGGAGCAAAGGTGGTTTGTATCGCATCTGGCGGTAAACTGTTGGATGAAGCAAAGGAAAATGGATTTGATTATATCGCAGTTCCTTCCGGAAAACCTTCTCCACGTGCTTGTTTAGGATATTCCATTGTTCAACAATTGTTTATTTTGAATAAATTAGATATTATTTCTGAAAAGCGCATTAATGAATTGGAAAAGTCGATCGATTTCCTGAAAACTAACCAAGAAGAAATCAAGAGCAAAGCGAACCATATCGCTGGGTTTCTAGAAAACAAAATACCAGTTGTCTATTGTGTTGATACGATTGAGCCAGTTGCAATTCGCCTACGTCAGCAAATAAATGAGAATGCGAAAATGCTTTGCTGGCACCATGTCATCCCGGAAATGAACCATAATGAATTGGTTGGCTGGAAAGCGGAAAACAATGATGTGGCGGTGCTTATTCTAAGAACAAAAGAAGATTACTATCGTAATCAAGTAAGAATTGATATCAATAAGGAGATTATCAGTAAACTAACGGGTACCTTGATTGAGGTATTGGCCAAGGGGGATAACTTGATGGAACATGCCATGTACCTTGTGCATCTAGGCGATTGGATTTCATGGTACCTTTCTGAACTAAATGATGACATTGATGCCGTAGAGGTAGATGTGATTAATTTCCTTAAAGGAGAATTGGCCAAGGCGTAAGCAATTATACTGTGTACAGATGGAAGAGGTTATCGTTCGTCGGTTAGGAAACATCGATTACAAAACATCTTGGGATCTCCAGCAAAAGTTGGTAGATGAGGTGATTTCCAACAAAAAAAGAAAAGCAACTGGCGAAGAGACACAAACCAAACACTACCTCCTTTATTGTGAACACCCGCATGTTTATACACTTGGAAGAAGTGGCGACGAAAATAACCTGTTGCTGAATACCGAAGGCCTAAAAAAACATAGCGCCAGCTTCTACAAAATTAATCGGGGTGGAGATATCACGTATCATGGTCCTGGACAAGTAGTTGGTTATCCGATCCTTGATCTAGACTGCTTTTTTACTGATATCAATAAGTTTGTCCGCTTGATTGAGGAGGCCGCTATTCTTACAATTGCTGAATATGGATTAAAGGGTGTAAGAATCGAAGGACTGTCAGGCGTTTGGCTTAGAGCAACAGAAGATAAGCCAGACCGTAAAATCTGTGCAATCGGTATTCACTTAAGTCGTTGGGTGACGATGCATGGTTTTGCTTTGAATGTGAATACGGATCTGTCATATTTTAAGCATATTGTCCCTTGTGGCATCACGGATAAGACGGTGACATCTGTACAGGATGAGACAGGGCAAACGATAGAATTAGACGAAGTTATTGATAAATTAAACAACCATTTTAAGGATTTATTTAACTACAGAATTGTAGAATCGTAAAATGAAGAAAGATATTCCAATACCAAAAGTAAGCGACGTAGCTGTTGCTGTTGTTCCAGAACCAAATGATGCCGAATTTTGGCAAGTATTCTTGATCAATTTAAAGGCCGAAGGCTTAACGAATGTATTGGTCAATTCTACTGGCTATGGAGAGATTAAAGGTGAAAATGTTAGGACAACCACACTGCGGTATTATTTTGAAACTATTGAACCACAGTCGTTTGTGAAAGTCGAATTGCTTCAAAACAAATTGAAGGAATTAGCAAACGAATATTGGGTTAGTTTTTCTGTGAATGGCCAAATGTATGATAAAAAGTACATTTTCGTGAAAGGCACTCTAAATGAAGTAAACTTCACAAAAATTCCACTACTTGATACGGATGGAGTAATGATAAAATAAACACTATGAAACGAAAGAAAACCACTGTATACAAGGTGGATCCTTCTTCAAAGGAAAAACGCATTGCAGCGATCTTAGAATTTTCAGAAAAGGGCGATAGAACGCTAGAGCAACATTACATGCAGGATGGTGAACGTATAAATGAGGAAACAAGGTTTACCTATGATGATAATGGTAATCTTACTCAAAAGGAAATCACCAATCACGAAGAAGAAAGCCATCGGATGGAATTTTCCTACAATGATAAAGACTACCTGATTGAAGAAAAAGTGTTTGTCAATGATCAACTGGAACAACATAGAAAAGTTGAATGGGCAGAAGACTACCTATCTTCAAAAACAGCTTATTTCGATGCAGAAGGCGCTCTAGCAAATATAGTTGAAACGGTTTTAGTGGAAAAGGAAACGATTCAAAAAGAAACGATCTATGATGCTGAGGAGAATCCTGTAGAAACTTATCTATACGAATATGAAAATGGGAATCTTGCAAAAAAGACTGTAGACTTTGGTGGATTTACAACTGTTGAAACCTTTGAGTACACACTAGACACAAATGGGAACATCACCTCTAAAAAGAGAATCGATGACGAAGGAGATACAGAAATACAGGAAACAGAATATCACCCCAATGGAAAAAAGGCAAGGCAAGAAGTAACACAGGTCAGTGGAGTAAAAGAAATCATTCAATACGATGAAAAGGAACGAGAAGTGCAGGTGTACAGAATTGACCTCACCGGCTACAAATCATTCGAGTCGCGGACTAGATACACAGATGACCATGAATTCGTTTCTGAAAAAGTCATCCGAAACGACGAATCCGTCACGCAATTTCTCTATGAACATATGTTCTTTGAAGAATAGAAGAATGCTTACCTTTGAGAAACAATTATTATGAGCATAGAGGAAGAACAGGAATACTTCGAGCATTATAGAATTATTGCTGATCCTGGCCAGCAACCCATTCGCCTAGATAAATTTCTAGTCAATCGACTTGAGCGAGCCACTCGAAACAGAGTGCAAAATGCAATTTCGTCTGGTGCGGTAAAGGTGAATGACAAAGGGGTGAAGTCGAATTATAAGGTGCGCCCCAATGACACGATCACGGTTGTTTTACCCAAGCCACTTAAGTCAAATGAGATTCTGCCTGAAAACATTCCCCTAGATGTAATTTATGAGGATGAAGAATTGCTCGTGATCAATAAACCGCCTGGTCTTGTCGTACATCCAGGTATTGGTAATCGAACTGGCACATTGGTAAATGCTTTGGCTTATCACTTCAAGCACCTGCCTGTCATGGAAGGAAACGAGCCAGATCGCCCTGGTATCGTGCATCGAATTGACAAGGATACCTCAGGCTTAATGGTGATTGCCAAATCAGAACACGCAATGTCTCATTTGGCAAAACAGTTTTATAATCACACCATCCAACGACGTTATGTGGCAATGGTTTGGAGTGAACCAGATTCTGATGAAGGCACCTTAGATCTAAACATTGGTCGACACGAACGCCATAGGATTGAGATGGCAGCGTATCCCAAAGACGGTGAAATAGGAAAGACGGCCATCACGCACTACAAAGTGTTGGAACGGTTGTACTACATCAGTCTAGTAGAGTGCAAGCTTGAAACAGGAAGGACGCATCAGATTCGTGTACACATGAAGTACAATGGCAATCCTGTGTTCAACGATGAGCGTTATGGAGGCAACCGAATCATGAAAGGTACCGTATACACTAAATACAGACGATTTGTGGAAAACTGTTTCAAATTATTGCCTCGTCAGGGATTACACGCAAAATCAATTGGTTTCGTACATCCAACAACTGGAAAAGAGCTATTCTTTGAAATAGATTTACCAGATGATATGCAGATGTGTATTGAAAAATGGCGAAATTATCTAGCAGGAAGAAAAACACTTTAATGCGTTATTAATGAAGTATAGAAATTTATCAATTGTTGAAGAATTATTAAAGCATACATTGTCTCAATTCAAGAAGGAGGGAACAATTGCTGGCCTTGGGTACGTTCAGATCAAGGAGCTACTTCGACTCTCATCAGCCCTAGAATTAAAGGATCTGAGTGAGCAGGTCAAAGTCTTTATTCTGAATGCAGAGTTAGGAGATGAAAATGAAGGCGCAATTCATAACTTTCAAGAGTTTTTACCAGGAGTCAAAAGTTCGAGTGAACGTAAGACTCCAGAAGATAAGAGAAAGGAATTGCTAGAAATCCCTGCATCTAAAGCATTGGTAGAGCATTATCCGTTGAAAAACAACAATTTATTACTCGATCCGCTAGCTGACTATGATAAAGAATGGGGCGTCGCAATAACGTTATTAAAAGAAGAAAAATATGAGGAGGCCTTCAAGGAGTTTCAAGAAGCAGATTTTGATCATCAAAAACTTGAAGTCCTTATTGCCACACTGTTTTTACTTGGGAAGATTAACAAGGGGGCAGAGATGAAGGACGAGTTTGTCGAGAAAGAATGGTCTTACCGTTTCCTAGATATGGTGGAGCTAATCGAACGATCTCAATTACAGGATTGGGAGCACCTAGCGGAAGGATTCCAGTTTTTCTATCCGGAGGCAAACCGTGATGTTTGGTCCAATTTTTTATTTGCAAAAGGATTAGCTGGGATTAATCCGTTTGAAGGTTATCCTTTTAATGAAGAATGGAATGCTAAGAGTTAACAGTATTTGGTTTACAAGTTTACCCATTTTTATCTTTTTCTGGCGCTTGTTTCTTACTGAAATATCTTTACAGCAGATCGTTTGAAGTCATGAACAAATACGCATTGGTACCTTAGACTTTTGGTTGCTAAAACTTTTGAAATAAAATACTAACGTTTTATCCAATTTTTGATTATCTTTGCTGTCCAAAATAGTAAAAAAGAAAATTATCATGAAAAAAGGAATACATCCTGAATCGTATAGAAAAGTAGTTTTTAAAGATATATCTACGGATTACGCGTTTATTACTCAATCATGTGCGCCTACTAGTGACACAATCGAATTTGAAGGCAGTGAATATCCTTTAATCAAGGTGGAGATTTCTGCAAACTCACATCCTTTCTACACAGGGAAAATGAAATTTGTCGATACTGCAGGTAGAATTGATAAATTCAACAAGAAATTTGCTAAGTTCGACCAATTTAAGGCGAAGGACACTGAAGAAGAGAGTGGAGAGTAGAACAAGGCTAAAAGATATTAAAAGCTCCAATGATTTTGGGGCTTTTTTTGTTTGTATTCTTAAAAGGATGTATGGAGAACTTAATACTATTTGACGATAAATCTTACAAGAGACTTCAACCGTTGACGTTTACCAGACCTGTTGGAGAAATCCGAGTTGGTATTCTAACCATTCGTGAAAAATGGGAGCTTTGGTTTAATAATTCGTTTTCTTACCTCACCACGCCTCATTTATCAACTAAATACAAGTTTAAATTAAGACCTAAAAATATCGTGATTAATGGTAGCGTGTTGCCTTGTCCATCGCTATGTGCTGAGATTGCTGAGCTAGCACAAGGAGATGCCCTCATCCAAGGAACTGAATTCATTGCTGCTAATATTAGCGATGAACAATTCAAGGTATTGGATGAATCATTGGAAATTGAAGGGTTGAACAAGGTCAATTCTACTGCTGACTTTATTAAGATCAATCACCCTTGGGACATTTTTAAACGAAATGGAGAAGCAATTGAGCTGGATTTTGAAAAAATAACACGTGATCGAACCTCTGAGCCCCTCAGCGACACGAACATGGTCATCGGTGATCCATCAAACATATTCCTAGAACCTGGAGCCATGGTAGAGGGTGCCATCCTGAATTGCTCAAAAGGACCAATATATGTAGGTAAGGATGCTGAAATCATGGAAGGCTCTGTGATTCGTGGGCCACTAGCAATGTGTGAGCAATCTGTCGTGAAACTAGGTGCTAAGATTTATGGACCTACGACAATCGGACCTAGTTCTAAGGTTGGGGGAGAAGTCAACAATTGCGTGTTTATCGGCTATGCAAATAAAGGACATGACGGCTTCCTAGGAAATTCTGTCATTGGCGAATGGTGTAATCTTGGAGCGGATACCAATAACTCGAATCTGAAAAACAATTATGCAGATGTCCGATTATGGAACTATGCGTCTGAAAGCTTTGTAACGACAGGCCTACAGTTCTGTGGGTTAATCATGGGTGATCACTCGAAATGTGGAATCAATACAATGTTTAACACTGGAACAGTAGTTGGCGTAAGTGCAAACATCTTTGGAGCTGGATTCCCTAGGAACTTTATCCCATCCTTCGCTTGGGGCGGTGCAAGCGGCCTGTCTACCTATCGATTAACCAAAGCATTCGAAACAGCCGAACTGGTCATGGCAAGAAGAGGCAAAACACTCGATCAAACAGAGAAAGACATTCTTGAGTACATCTTCAAAAACTCACGCGTCTATAGAAGGTGGGAAAACGTTTGATTAATTATTAATGTAATTGTCAATGATTAATCGTTAATATAAGGATCTTGGTTATTTGCAGGTACTGAATTCAGTGTAGTGTTTTTCACTTTTGTATCAAAACTTAAATAGCTGTGAATTAATCATTAAACATAAAAAAAATGCACTTAATCGTTGTCTGTGGGCCAACGGCTTCTGGTAAAACAGCACTCGCCATTCAAATTGCTAAGCATTATAACACCGTAGTGCTTTCCGCAGACAGTAGACAGTTTTACAGAGAGATGAACATTGGTACAGCTAAGCCGACTTCAGAAGAACTAGCTGCAGTACCACATCATTTTGTGAACTCTTTATCGATTCAAGACC
Source organism: uncultured Saprospiraceae bacterium (assembly GCA_937959115.1). GTDB lineage: Bacteria > Bacteroidota > Bacteroidia > Chitinophagales > Saprospiraceae > JAHDHB01. The sequence goes on along the minus strand of CALGAW010000026.1, from coordinate 42,185 downwards.
AATACAGTGCAGGAGATTTTGAGCGCGATGCCTTGCAATTACTAGAAAAGCTATTTAAGAAACATGAGGTGGTCGTGATGGCTGGTGGCTCTGGTCTGTTTATTAGAGCAGTGTGTGAAGGTCTAGACAGTTTTCCAGTGGTGCCTGAAGAAATAAGAACCAAGCTTACTCAACAACTGGAAACCGACGGACTACCTTCCTTGCTGGATGAACTGAAAACTGCGGATCCAGATTACTATAATATGGTAGACAAGCAAAACCCACATCGCGTTATTCGTGCGTTAGAGGTTTGTAGAGCGTCTGGAAAGCCTTTTGTGCACTTCCAGCAACAAACAAAGAAGAAACGCCCCTTCACTACCTTAAAAGTAGCGTTAGACTGGGATCGGCAAGAGCTGTATGATCGAATCAATCATCGGGTGGATTTAATGATCGAAGCGGGGTTAGTGGATGAAGTAAAGAAATTGTCTGATTTTCAACAACTTAATTCGCTTCAGACTGTTGGATACAAGGAGCTTTTTGGATACCTGAATGGATCTGAAACATTGGAAAGAACAATAGACTTAATAAAGAGAAATACAAGGAGATATGCCAAGCGGCAATTGACTTGGTTTAGAAAGGAAAACGGGTTGAAATTGTTTGCATTGAATAAGATTGACGATGTCGTTCCATGGATTGAAGAACAACGGAAGAATTAGTGAATGATCAAGTTTTTAAAAGGAATTCTGGCGGAGTATAAGAAAGTAGAAGCACCAATCTATTATTTGGTTTTAGCAGAGTTTTTCCTCCAAGTTTGCAATACAAGCTTTTTTATTCTGTTCAATTTTTTCATGACAAAGTTGGGTTATGAAGATTTTGAAATTACTTCCTTCTTTTCTTATCGATTCCTAGCGATCATGGTTTTGGGCGCCCCGTTAGGCTTTTTTATAAAAGGCAAGAAACTGATCCAGTTTTTTTACGTTGCAGCTGTAGGAATGCCCTTTTTCTCCTTACTCGTCATTCTTTGTGCTGAAATGGGACGGGAAGGTTGGTTACGTTTTTTCATGATGCTGCTTGGTCTATCTTTTGCAACTATACAGGCTTCTGCATTGCCTTTTATCATGTTAAATGTAAAGAAGGAACAACATTCAGAAGCCATCGCCTTGTTCTTTCAGACTTGGGGCGCTTCTATTTTTCTAGTGGGTGTGTTGAATTATCTGTTAAATGTCTACGACCCAGTTCTCTTCTCTGAGCGAAATGTGATGATTGGTTGTTCATTAATAGGGTTTATAAGTATTTATTTTGTTCGTAAGATCAACATTGATGAACAGATCGGGAAACGGATAAAACTAATGCCTGATGACTACAAAAAGATATTCAAAGCCGTTATTCCTACTCTGATTATTGCTATTGGCGCAGGATTCACCATACCAGTCATCAATCTGTTTTTCCTACATGTGCATGGAATAGAATCCAGATACTTCAGTATACTAAGTGCGATCACTTATGTTCTTGTACCGATTTTTGTCACTTTTATCCCTTACATACGAAAGAACTTTGGGTACAAAACAGCCATCACGCTATTCCAGTCTTTATCAATAATCGCCTTGTTTTTAATGGCTACGACTGAACTATACACTGAATTAGGTATTGCCGTTTACCTCGCTATTTTCTTCTACATCATCCGCCAACCCCTAATGAATGTTGCCGGTCCCATGACTTCAGAGCTCACGATGTATTATGTTGGTAAACGGAATCAAGAATTTATAAGTGCAATCAATTCTTCTATCTGGTCAGGCAGTTGGTTGTTCAGCCTAACCATGTTTAGCTGGCTCCGACAACTAGAAATACGTTATGTATGGATTTTTATGATCACTGTAGTGCTCTACATTATCGGTGTATTCTGGTATTACCTACTCATTCGAGAATTCGAAAACAGGGAAGAAAATATTTAATTGTTAATAATTACTTTACGGTTTAAATTCCCAGAAATCTGAGAATAAGTCGCTGTTGTTTCCTCCCATTAGGAGATAGCCCTTGTTGTTGATGCTAAAGCCGATGGCGTCTTTGCGTCCTGTGCCGGCAAATTCTTTTTGTTCTTCAAGGCGATAAGCGTGAAAGTCGAACTCCCAGAGGTCCGTGTAGTAAGAACCGCTTCCAGAACCCATACCATAGTAACTTTTACTGCCAATGGTAAACAAGATACTTCCATCTCGCTCGGCTCCTTCAAGGTCAAGTCGTTTTGTCCAGGTATCTAGTGCATTGTTGTATTCCCAGATATCATTATTGTCCGTTCCTCCAATGATAAAACCGTTGCCGAGGATACTCGTTCCTAGGGATTTGATTCTAACACCATCAGGAAAATCTGCCATTTGTACCCAAGCATCAGTGGAGTTGTTCAGTTTCCAGATATCCTTAAGTCTATTGGCGTTTGCATTGATGCCCGTTGCTACAAAGCCTTCACCGTCAGCCTCGAAAGCTGCAGCATGGTATCTTGGTTGCCCAGGGAAGATTGGGGCAGCAGTCCAGCTATTTGAAACGGGGTCATATTTCCAAAAATCTTGATACACGCTTTGTTGTCCTGCAGTGTTTACGGATTGACCTAATCCAACGTAGCCCATGTTGTTTGAAACGAAGGCCACAGCCCCAGAACGCTCCGCACCAGGCAAGCTAGCAATTGGGTTCCAGGTAGTGCCATCAAACACATAAAAGTCATTAAGGTAGGTGCTATTCTGTTTTCCACAACCGACATAAGCTTTACCGCCAATTACAAAGCAGACAGCATCCTCCCGTTCTGAAAAGTTCGGATCTGCTAACTGTGTCCAAGTTCCGTCAGGTTCTTCGTTTACTTTTGGTTTGTCAGGTTCACAACCAATTGTAAGTGAAACGAATACTATAAATGCGAGAATAAAAAAAGATCTCATCAATGTCCAGTTTTAATAAAAAAATACAAAATAGGCGTTAGAATATTCGTCAATTTAATTTTACGACTGTTTATTCAAAGGATTACGCCGTTCAATATTCCTCAACAACTTTGGAGCTGCGAAACGTATGCCAATTCTTGCAATTATCAGATTATAATTAAAATAACCATTCACATTGTTAAAATTGATAAAGTTAAAATCGGCATTATAAACAAGTCCTGCAAAAAACTTATCATTATTATATCCCAAAGTTGCTCTTATATCTAATAACGGAACTGCACTTGCTTTTGTTTCCCATTCCTCCATACTATTTGAAGTTAAAAAACGGTTGTTTTGATAATCAATTCCTATAAAGCCTACCCCAGAAACGAAGAAGTCGCCAAATACTTTTGTATAACCGTATCCAGCACCAATCCCAGAATCTAACGTAGCAAAGGATTTTATTGTCCCTAACTCCCCATATGCTTGTCTAATTGGCGCTGCAAGAAGAGCAGTATCTCCTCTTAAACAATTGTAAGTGACATTGGCTATAAGCAGCAAGGAACCAGCAGATTGAACCTGCCTTTCCATAAAGTTGAATGTTGATCGATAGGAATATTCTTCCTTATTAAATATATATATGTAGTTTGCTTTACTATACCAAAAGGTTGCATCGGGTCGATTATAATATGCATAATTATAAATAGAATCTTGCGGGTAGTTGGGTGCGTTTAAGTCTGTAAGTCCTTGATATCGTTTGACATAAACCTCTATAAGTTGGGAAGGCTGAGCGATTTTGACATTAATATCTATCGCTTTAGATTCCCCAAATCGATCAATTTTAGTTTGAGAAATTGTATTTGATAAACCAACGCCAAACGAAATACTCTTGTATCTAAATTGGATGCCTAAACTATTCGGTGTGTTGGGATAATACTTTGCTTGCCAATCGTTTGTCCTTCCTTGTGGTTTTAATTGAATCAAAGGATACTTATAGAGGTAATACGGACTTAAATATACCTTGTCGGGATACACCTTGATATAGTCGGTATCGGTTTCTTGTCCTAATAGTACAGTACATGTTGAAAATAACAGAATTAGGATGTTTGAGAGCAACTTCTTCATTGACTCGAAATTAGTAAAGAATCGCAACTCATCCAAACCATTCTGAAAAATGAATTTGGGATTCTTTGTTGCAATTTGTAATTTGGCGGGCTATGAAGGGGAAAAGATTATATGAACTAATATCAAGTCTTTCTAAATCAGAGAAGAGACAACTAAATTATAAATGCTCTTCGTCAAATGATAAGCGGCATGATTACCTTAAACGCTGCCTTGATGTTGATTCGAGTGAAAAATTTCAAAAACAACTTCAGAAAATAAAATCTAAGTTCTCTCACCTAAATCCTAAGAAACAAGACGAGTCACTCAACCGGATCATCTATTTTTCAAGACAAGAAATTGAAAATGTCAAAATGTTGCACTACCTCAATGAAAATGGTAAGGAGCGCAATAGGGTACTCGCAGAGATCGCTTATGCTGAAGAGCAATATGGTCTTTTTGATTATTATTCTGATAAAATCAAAAAAGACAACAATAATCAACTTGATCTAGTCACCGACCTTCGGAGAATCAGTTGGGAGATTAACCTGCGACTTAGAATTCAGACCAAGGAGGATTATAAAAAGCTGAAGGAATTGCTCATCAGGAAAAGTAGTGTTTTGGATGACCTTTACCATGTAGAGCTAGGACAATATTACTATTTGCTGTCTAGTATCTGTATGGATAACTCTTTGTTGTATGATGAATTAAAGTCGAACTTTCCTTCTAATGATAAGATAAACAGAATTATTCAGGACGTAAGAAGTTCTTCAATTGCCGGAATTTTTAAAGTAAGTGAAGCCAGATTCAATTTTTACGATTTAGACCAACTTCAAAAACAAATCGCAGAAGCAGAGGTGTTATTTAACAAGGGAGAAGGAGATGAGGAGGACAAGGACAAAGGAAAACGATTACTACGAGTCACCATCTTTCTTAAAATGCTAATGGGGATGCAATACGGGCTACCACTTCCTAGCCTTAGAGAATGGAGTCAAGAAGGGTTTGAGCTCCAGGAAAAGTTTAATATTCATGAGACCATCACCTACTTCTTTCACTTGATGTTCGTCATTTTAGATGAAGATTTTGAAGAGTTTAATCGAATCTCTGAAGCAAGGAATTCAAGATATTTTAACAATCAAAATCGCTTTTATATCGACTTTCTGAAAGGATTGATTTTATACATGGAACGCAAGCCCGATGAAGCGCTAGATTACCTGAAAGACTTGAGACACAATGATAGTCATTACATCGCGATGTGGTCAAGATTACTAGAAATCAGGATACACTATGATTTAGAAAACTTTGATTTGCTTGAAAGTCTCCTTAATAAAATGAAGCGATATCTGGACACCAACTCCCACAAACAATTTACTTGGGATTCTTGTTTAAGAGTCTATAAGTTTTTCAAAGCAGCTGTAAGGAATATAGACAAGCCAAAACCAATAGAGGACAATCACTTTAAATTGTTTAAGGTGATTACACATCTCGACTAAGGTGGTCTAGAGTAGGGTTTTTAAGATTAGAGGCTTACTAGGGTTATAAAAGAAAATTTAAGAATCTAAACTTCTAGGTTACTGGGTCTCCATACAAGTCATAATCACTAGCAGAAGTAATATGAATCGTAGCAAAATCACCAACCCTTAGGTAGTTACCTTCGGTTTTAATAAGTACTTCGTTGTCTACTTCTGGGGAATCAAATTCCGTCCGTCCAACAAAATAACCGCCTTCGCAACGGTCGATTAAGACCTTCAGTGTTTGGCCTACCTTTGCTTCATTCTTTGCCAGTGACGTGTCTTGCTGTAATTCCATAATAGAAGCGGCACGATCCTGCTTTACCTGTTCTGGAATGTCGTCTGGCAAGCCATCGGCTGGTGTATTTTCCTCATGAGAATATGTGAATACACCCACGCGTTCAAACTTCATCTTTTCTACAAATGAACACAAATCAGCAAACTCCTCCTCTGTTTCTCTAGGAAACCCAACTAAAAGCGTGGTCCGGATAGCAATATCAGGCACCATCTTCCTTGCATATTCAATGAGTTCAACCGTTTCCTCTTGAGTGATTTGGCGGCGCATACGCTTTAGCACATCATTGTTGGCATGCTGTAATGGGATATCTAGATAATTACAGATTTTGGGCTGATCACGCATCACCTCAAAGATCTCTTTTGGAAATTTGCTTGGATAGGCGTAGTGCAATCTGATCCACTCAATACCTTCAACAGTACAAAGTGCATTCAGCAATTCTGCTAGCTTGCGCTCCTTGTACAGATCAAGACCATAGTAGGTTAGTTCCTGGGCGATGAGCATGATCTCCTTTACACCATTTTTTGCTAGATTTTTTGCTTCAGCGACTAGCTGTTCTATTGATCTAGATACATGTTTTCCTCGCATTAGCGGAATGGCACAAAAAGAACAAGTTCGATTGCAGCCTTCTGATATCTTGAGATAAGCATAGTGTGGCGGTGTGCTTAAGATTCTGTCTCCTAGGAGCTCATGCTTGTAATCGGCATTCAATTTTTCTAGGAGAGCAGGGAGTTCTAACGTACCAAAATAGGCATCTACTTCAGGGATTTCTTTTTCAAGGTCGTCCTTGTATCGATGCGAGAGACAGCCCGTAACATAGAGCTTTTCGATGTCTCCTTTCGCTCGTACTTCTGCATATTCCAAAATGGTATTGATTGATTCTTCCTTTGCGCGCTCGATAAAGCCACAAGTGTTGATAATCACAATGTTAGGATCGTCTTTCATGCCACCATCGTGTACAACATCATAGTCATTTTCTTTCAATTGCATCATCAATACCTCAGAATCGACGAGGTTCTTAGAGCAGCCGAGTGTGACTACGTTTACTTTATTATTTTTAAATGATTTAGTTTTCACTTGTGATTATTTGCTGCAAATATAGCATTCCATTAAGTAGAAATGATAGGTAAGTCCAATTTTCGTTTCAGATAATAGTAAGTTTCTAGTTGTGAGCGGATTTTCATGTCGCTACCATCTGACTTATAAGCACTATCTTTCTTACCATCAATGATTCTTGCTTTTACATTGTCTTTCAATTGAATACGAAGGAAGTTCCTAATTTCTTTGTGAATGTTTTGATCATAAATTGGGAAAGCTGCTTCAATTCTATGGCTCAAGTTACGCGTCATCCAATCTGCTGAAGAAAGGTAAATAATCTGTTTCCCACCATTGTAAAAATAATAAATTCGGGCATGTTCCAAGAATCGATCAACAATGCTAATGATCTGGATGTTTTCGCTATATCCCTTGATTTTAGGTATGATGCTACAAATTCCTCGAATTATCAGTTTCACCTTTACTCCAGCATTACTTGCTTCATATAATCTGTTGATCATTTCTGGATCTTGCAAGCTGTTTAGCTTTAAAATGATCAATCCCTTTTTGCCAGCTTTTGCGTTTTTGATCTCTTTGTCAATGAGTTTGTGCAGCCCTTTTCTCAAGTTAAACTGCCCAGTGAGTAAGTGTTCGAAGGGTGGAGTAGGGGCTTTTATATTTTCTAGATGGTTAAAGATTCTAGACACTTCATCTGTAAGTCTTGTATCAGTTGTGAACAAGCCTAAATCACTATAAACGGTTGCGGTCCCTTCATGGAAATTCCCAGTTCCCATATAGGAGTAATTTGTAATTCGGGCATTCTCTCTTCTTGTGACGAGGGCCAATTTTGCATGTACCTTTAAGCCTGGAAAGCTGTAAAACACTTGTACTCCTGCACTTTGAAGGCGTTCTGCCCAAGCCAAGTTAGCTTCTTCATCAAATCTTGCTTTTACTTCTACGAAGGCGGTGACCTGCTTACCAGATTTGGCGGCACGGATTAAACTGTCCATTATTTTAGACTGAGGGGCTACACGGTACTGAATGATTTTTATATGCGTGACATCAGGGTCATCTGCTGCCTCAGAGAAAAACCGAACTACGTACTTGTAGGAATGATAGGGAAAATGAAGCAAATGATCTTTCTTCTGCAAGCACCGAAATATCGAAGGATATTCTTCTAATGAACCCTTTGATAGCGGTGCTAGTTTAGGATTCTTAAGAAAATCATAGCCAAAATCAGGAAATTTAAAGAAGTCTGAATTATTATGATAACGCCCCTCTGGTAACAAATTTTCTTTTTCTAGATCAAAATCTTCCATTAAAAACTCTAGAAGTTTTTTATTCATTTTACGATCATAAACAAAACGGGTAGCAGGCCCTAAATTTCGTTTTCTGATACTCTTTTTTATTTTTTCAATTAAGTTACCTGAATATTCATCCTCGATGTATAATTCCGCATCTCTAGTAAGCTTGATGGAGTAGGTGTCTTCTATGTGATACCCAGGAAACAGTAGGTTGATACTATGCCGCACAATATCATCCAACATGATGATCTCATGACGGTCTTCAGGACCAGGCAGTTCTACAAACCTAGGAAGATGCTCTGAAGGTACCTGAACAATAGCAAAGCGGTAGGCAGATCTGTTTTTTGTAACTAGGTGTACGGCAAGGTAAAGCGAAGCATTTTTTAAAAACAGTTTTATCTTCTTCTTTTCAAGCAATACAGGCTGCGCATAAGGCAGCAGATTGTCCTGAAAATAATCCTCAATGAATTGTATTTGGTAAGGTTTTAAGTCCTCGCTATTTCTAATTGAAATTCTATTTTTTGATAATTGAGGAATGATCTCTTTTCTAAAAATACGACTGAACTCTTCCTGTTGGGAATTTACTATTTTCTGTATTTTCTTCAAAAGATCGACTGGATCGTACCCCAGTTGCTTTCGCGTTTTCTTACCAATTCTTAGAAGGTTTTGATGATGGGCAACTCTTACTCTATAAAACTCATCCAGATTGCTAGAATAAATAGCCAAAAACTTAATGCGCTCCAATAGAGGAACAGATATATCTTTTGCTTCCTGTAACACTCTATAGTTAAAGGTTAACCAGCTTAAATCTCTATGCCTGTAGGGCATTTCAGTCAGCGACATAGTAATAATTTAAATTCTAAGTTACTTGGGCGGATAAAGTTAAAACATTTTCGGATAAATGAAAGAAACTACCTTGCTGTTCTTTGAATCGACATCAGTCCAAGTCGTTGCTGATGACTCGATCGTTACAATCCCACAGGTGGGGACGTTTGGAATATAAGATTCTTTGTTAAAAAGATTCGCTAGTTCTGTAAACCCTGGATTATGGCCAAAAACAAATAAGGTCCTACAATCCTTTGCAACGGATCGGATAATCGTTAAAATATCTTCTGTAGATGCGTGATAAAGATCTTGCTCTAGTTGTATGTTCTCAATGGGATAATTCAGTTCATTTGCAATGGTACTTGCTGTGGTTTTTGCTCGATTGGCTGGACTTGAAATCATTAAATCAGGTATACAATTCGAACTGTGTAGCTGTTTGCCCATATTCGGAGCATCTCTGATCCCTCTTTTGTTTAAGGGGCGATCGAAATCAGTCAACTCTGGGTGTGTCCAACTTGATTTCGCATGCCTGATTAAAAAAAATGTTTTCATGACTGTAGGTTTATAATTATTAATGTAATCAGCCAATTAAAGTAGTTATAATTAATAAATATGTAATTATACGAAGATTTTTTTATCAAAAATCAGTAATTTACTTATGCCTTGTTTAATGTTAATGATTGAATTCGTGGTGTTATTATATTGATGCTTGTGATTTTAGGGGTTATAATTCTAGAAATAGCATAAAAGAACTAACCATAAGAATCCAAGAGAGCATTCCAGAATCAATACAACTTTTCCAGCTTTTGTTTCAAATAGAAATCAACACCGATCTTTGTGCTTGCCCAGCACGTAAGTAAACAAGTAACGAGCAAAGAGCACAAGAGCAAACCAGTCAATCCGACATCAAATACTTGCTTGATTTGTGGGAAGGAGGAAACTGTTACAAGGATGATCAGAACTAATAAACTAATGGCAATCAGACTACTAATCAATCCGTTGATGAGTCCAGCCCTAATAAATGGGCCTCGGATAAACTGCCATGGAGCACCAACAATTTGCATATTCTTAATAAGGAAACGATTTGCGTAAAGCGATAACTTTATAGTATTGATAATTAGGAAGATACCTAGGAGTAAAAACAATAAAACAATACCAACCGATGCTAGAATAAAGGTTCGGATAAATCCCGAGAACTGTTGCGCAATCCGCTCTGGGAAATGAAAGTTTAACAGGCCAGCATTTTCTGTTAGCTCGTGTTGCAATTGTCGAAGGTTTGCCTGGTTTCTGTAGGCAGGTAAAACCTTAAACGTAAAGGCATTGAAGAAGGGGTTTTTCCCAGGAACAGCAACTTCGTTACCTAATTCTTCGTACATGATTTTTAGGGCTTCTTCTTTTGATACAAACTTGACTGAACTAGCTTCAATTGAAGCATTCGCCATAAGAGATGACTTAATTGTCTCAATATCAGAGGTGTTCATGTCAGCGTCCAATTCCACCATTGCAACAAGATTGTTCTCAAGCTGTTTTAGAAAGTTATTACTATGAATTAATACCAATCCAATCATTCCAATTAGTGAAAAGACAATCGAAATACAGACAATTGTAAAAATATGGTTTGGCTTAGTTTTTGGATTATCCCTCATTAGATAGTTAAAATACCAATGTTTTCAACACTTTTGCTTCGTAACTGTTAAAGAATAAGTGTTTAAAATTCATGAATAGAATACGTTATTTTTACTAAGGTACAAAAAGAATAAATACGTAAATAATCTTTAACTATTGACATTTGATGAATTTTTTATATAACTTAAGTTATAAATTTTAACCATTGACTAGTAGTTGTAATAAGTTTTTTAGTCCTATTTGGATCGTTCTAGTTCTGAGCTTAATTGCTAATGTTAGCTATTGCCAGATTACGCTTTCCAATCCTTCATTTGAGGATGAACCAAAGGATGCAACAACTCCAGTGCAATGGAACTCTTGCGGCAGTTATTCCACACCAGATATTTTACCTGGCTATTGGGAGGTAACACAGAAGCCAGTCAATGGCAAAACGTTTTTGGGCCTGATTACCAGAAGTGACGGCACTAACGAGTGGATTGGACAAAAGCTAAGTGGTACATTGAAAAAAAATGACTGCTATAGCTTTACTGTAACCTTGGCCCGCTCTGATACGTATGCAAATTATAATAGACCTGTTATCCTTAAAGTTTGGGGTGGCACAACATTATGTGAGAAAAAACAGTTATTAGCTCAAACAACAGCGATTAAACATACTGATTGGAAAGAATACGAGTTCATATTTTTACCAAAAATGGATTTTGATTACGTCATTATAGAAGCCTTTTTTACAAAAGACAGTTACTATCCCTACAAGGGAAATCTTTTAATTGATCATTGCTCTACCATTGATAAATGTGATAGAGTCTCAAACGAAACGGATTTGTATATCCATAATTAAATACTTGGTTATGACACATATGTTTTCCTTTATACTACCACTAGTTATCCTCTTCTCTGCTATCTCTCTGCAAGACCAAAACCGCATCCAATGGGAGAAAGACAAGAAACTTAGTTGGAATGATTTTAAAGGAAATCCGCAACCTTCTAACCATAAAGTAGCTGCCACTAACTACGAAATCGGCTATGAATACTGGCTAGAAGACAACAAATTCAAGTTTAAGGTAACTTGTGAATTTGTCAAAAACCTATCTTGGGTAGCTCCTAAGGGAAAAACAGAATATATTCTAGTACATGAACAAAAACATTTTGATCTCGCGGAGGTTCATGCTAGAAAACTAAGGAAAGCATTTGAAGAAGAAGATATTACTATTAAGAATTACAAACGTCAGATTAAAACCATCTACAACCGTATCTGGGAAGAGTGTGCAGCTGCACAAGCCAAGTATGACTACGAATCACGTCATAGCATAGATACCTACGCACAAGCCAAATGGGATCGAATCATAGAAGATTTATTAGAAGAAACTCAAGCCTTCAGCCTAGAAGCGCTCAGTGAATAGCCATTCAACATTTATCTTTTCTAAGCATAATTAAATCAATTTCCCATTACCATCATTTATGCCTTCACAAGAATAAACGTGACTTGCAATACCTAAGTGTTATAAAACATTTTTATCTATAAACTGGTATTATTGCAAAATTTAGGTTATTTTTAACTACCATCCGCTACTAGGCTGTTTTCTATGCCATTCTAACATACCAGAATTTACGATTACTATGAAACGATTAATCCTTGTTTTAATTAGCCTATTTATTGCTAATTACGCAGTAGCACAAGTAGAATATTTAGTTAAAATAGATCCACTAAGCGGAACGGTGGCCAAGATAAGTGCTATACCAGATGTGAATTGGGTTACAGTATTGCCTCGTAATACGACATTTGATCATTTAAATGGACGATATATTTTCAGAGGAGGAGATGCTGCTTTTACCTGGCGATTGATCAGTGTGGATGTGGCAACTGGTGCTGTGGTGGCGAATCCTGTATTTCCGCAAGTCGCAGATCCTAGCGATAATATAGCTGAACTGCAGTTTGATGATGTGACTGGTATATTATATGCTGTGCATTGGGACAACTCTGCACAGACTGAATACTTTGTATCAATTGATGTTATGACTGGAGTGCATACGATAATTAGCACGATTGCTGGTGTTGCTGCAATTGCCAATTCAACCTATAATCACATCAATGGCCACTATATTTTAGATGCTGTGGATGCAACTGGCAATCGGAGATTATATACCATCGAATCCTTAACTGGCAATGTGATTTCTAGTCCAATATTCCCAACGGTACCAAATGTAAATGACAATGTATCAGAGTTGCAATTCGACAATACGACCGGTATTACGTATGGTTTGTATTATAACAATATATCCGGCCAATTTAGCTTTTGTACGGTTGATTTGGTAACGGGTTTCCACACGATTCTTAGCGCACTTCCTATTCCAAACATTATTGGTTTGCCAAGCTATGTGACTTATGATCACTTGACTGGGCGGTATTTTTTTAGAGATGGAAATGGCGTGTTTTATACGCTAAATGCTGCGGATGGAACTGTTATTTCAGCCGTAAATCTTCCAACGTTCTGTGATCCTTCTGACAATATTATCGAAACTCAATATGACAATTCTGGTGATGGACTTTATGGACTTCATTGGGATAATGACACGCTGAGTGTAACGGTTACACAGTCAGGGACTTTATCTTGTGGCCAATTGGGCACTGCTTCTGTGCTTGTAAGTTCACCTGGTTCTTATCAATATGATTGGTCCACAGGCGCAACGACCTCTAGCATTTCTGGATTAACGCCTGGTACCTACACCGTTTCTATTACGAGTACAGCAGGTTGTATTGATCATTTTGAGACGATTGAGGTCCTTGGTGGATCAATGGCAATATCTACAAGCCAAGTCGTTGAATGTTCTATGTTTTCGGGGGCTGTTTCTGTTTCCACAAGTGGAGGAAATCCTCCTTACATGTATCAATGGAGCAATGGCGGAACAACGCCAACAATTACTGGTTTATCAACGTATTATACAACAGATTATACCGTGACTGTGACGGATGGCAGTGGTTGTTCAATTACAGCACTTCAAACGTTACAAACTAGTGAAATAGTTGTCTTTCCTCCTGAAGATTGGGCAGATTGTACTACGGGTTTAGGAACCTTAAGTGTTTTGCCCACTACAAATTTTCCTCCCTTAACAATCATTTGGAGCACCGGAGCTACTACGATGACGGTTACAGGCTTACCGTCTGGAGTTTATGGAGCCACATTGACCAATGCGGTGAACTGTTCCTTTTCTTTTTCAGGTCTAGTAAACGCTTCTACCAATGTTGTCGTAGTGACTTCAAGTCAGCCAGCAACTTGTGGAAATAATGGTGGTACAGCAACCGTAAGCGTAACACAAGGAACTGGCCCGTATACATACAATTGGAACACGGTTCCTCCTCAAACAACAGCTACTGCGTCCTCACTTTCACCAGGAAGTTATAACTACTCAGTGACGGATGCAACTGGCTGTGTGGCTACCGGCAGCGTGTTGGTGGCTGGCAGTAATTCAGGTCCAACGGTGACGATAACTCAGTCTTCCGTATCTTGTTCTACAGGACAAGGCGGATCTGCAACGGCAAATCCAGTAGGATCAGGACCATTTACATTCCTTTGGAGCAATAATCAGACTACCCAAACGATTAACAATCAACCAGCTGGGTCCTATATGGTATCGGTTACTGATGTTGCTGGTTGTACAACAGTGAGCAGTGTGGTCATCGGTCAATCTGGTGGTCTATCTGTTCAAACTTCTACAACAACAGCAGCTTGCGGGAGTACTAACGGAACAGCAACAGCTACAACAACACAAGGAACTGGTCCTTACACCTATGCTTGGAATACAACGCCTCCACAAACGACATCAACAGCCAACGGATTACCACAAGGCAACTATGATTATACCGTGACAGATGCGATTGGATGCATGGCGACAGGCACAGTGACTGTGCAAGGATCAGGCATGCTATCGATTGCGGTAAATGGAACGAATGGCGAATGCTCTGCAAACGATGCTACGGCTTCAGCAATCACTTCGAATGGCACACCACCGTTTACCTATCTCTGGAGCAATAATGCGACTATGCAAACGATTGGAGGATTAACGACAGGCACTTACACGGTGACAGTCACAGATGGGAATGGTTGTTCGGGTGTTCAATCTATTGCTGTTGTTAGTAATGCGAATGGGCCTTTTTTGAGTTCAAGCAATATAGACATTTCTTGTCCTGGTGCTAACGATGGCTCAATTGATCTTACAGTCAATTCAGGCACACCACCGTTTCAATATAACTGGGGTGGGGGAATTACCTCAGAAGATCGACAAGGCTTACCTCCTAGCGCTTATACAGTGCTTGTAACGGATGTAAACGGCTGTTTGGCTGCGACAACAATCGTTATTTCGGAACCAACTCCAATGCAACTGACACCATACACAACTTCTTCAAACGGAAATGATGGAACGGCTGCTGTGAATGTAAATGGCGGCGTACCTCCGTTTACCTATCAATGGAGTGATGGACAAACGAGTCAAGTGGCAACGGGACTATCTCCTGGAAACTATACGGTGTTTGTGGTGGATGCCAATGGCTGCACTACTCAAGGCGGAGTAACAGTAAACATGAACACTAGCGTGGAAACGATAGAAGGGTTAGCAGCATTTTCGGTTTATCCTGTTCCATGCGATGGGCTGTTTACTGTTGAGACGGCGTTTGAAGGGGATGTGCGGGCTGATTTGCGGGTGTTGGATGTGTTGGGGCGTGTGGTGTTTGCGGAGGCTGGAGCGGGCAGGCGGGTGCTGATGTCTATTGACTTGCGCGGGGTTTCGGATGGTGTTTATGTAGTTGAGCTTAGTACTGAAAACGGAAGGGTAGTTAAGGAGATTTTAATTATTGAATAGTAGGTGTCGGCATTTCGCTAGCATGGACTAATTTTTTGTATGATTTAGTAATTTTCATTGAATAAAGTGCACTCAATCTCCGTTTTCAGTACTACTGATTTCGTATTGGATGGGCAAACAATCCCTGCAGGAAACCGAATCTCTAAAATTCATAACCGACTTAAGGAAGGAAACTAGTTGAATAGAAAGCCGCTCTTGCAGAGCATATAAAAGGAAAACGCCTGGGCAGAAACCCAAAATCACTGGGCAATCAACGTATCTGTCAGCACTCTGCTCACAGCAAAAAAGCCTAATCCTCCATTACTGATATTTGAGGGAGGACTGGAAGGAGAGCTATAGAAGACATTTCCATTCCATTCAGTGGCAATGAGCACAGACATCAAGAAATGGGCGTAGGCGTCGTTTAAACCATATTTACGGACAATAACTGGAGTGCCAATAGGAAAGCGAACCACCTGCTTAGGTGGTGGCAGAATTTCATTGATGTGATAATCACTAAACGTGTAGTCATATATTCTTGCAATAGCCGCTGAGTCACCTGTTAATTGACGCCAGTCAATATCGAACTGATACATGGATTGCTCGAAGGCAGAATACAAGGGAATAGTTTCATTTATTCGCAGCAAGGTAGAGTCTGACTGAATCGGTGCAAACTCAATAGGTGGCATTGGAGCAACCGTTGTGTCTGTGCTTAACGCAAGATAGTCTACTCCATTCCAATCAATCGTTAACTGATGTGGTATGCCTCGGGAAACACTAAATGGCACTGTACTCAGATAGCGACCTCCAGCTGCATGAGTGAACTGAAAGCTGTTGTTTGCAGTAGAAACGGTAACACTTGCGTCTTCGACTGGCGTAGGCGCTTGATTCAATTCATTAGTACTCAAGGACAAGCGGAGATCTTGAATCCGATATTCGTTGGTCAACAACGCTTGGACTACAAGTTTCGGGTGGTTGTCGGTATTCGTAGACCAATCGGATTTTTTTTCACAAGAATAGCATAGAAAAACGGTAAACCAGATGATATATCGCATGTTCCTAGTCATTGAGCTTGAATTTATAGGTTAAGGACGGAAAAAAACGGATCATGTCAATCTCTGTTGCCATCTGCTGTTCCATAGACAAGACATTGCCTGTCACTGGTGGATTCTGAAAATCTTTTTCTAGTTTGTTGAATTTAACAGCATACGTATTTTTATGGCCAATAACGTTGTAGACAGACAACATTAAGCTGTGTTTGAACGCGTTATCTCGCTTCTTTTGCAATTGAAATTTCAAGGACAGATCCATGCGATGATAAAACGGGAGCCGATCGTTATTGAGTTCATCAAACATCGGTATCGTCTGGTTGTTATATTCAAAATAACTGGTTGGCGATGAAAAGGTAGCGCCACTGAAGGATGTCCAATAGCTAGAAACCTGTATACGCTTGGTTAGATCATAGTTTGCTACGATGGAAAGCTCATGTGGTCGATCTTGCAATGCCCTATAAACTTGATCATTATTCAGGCCTTCGGTTTTTCTGAAAACACGTGCGTAATTGTAGGAAACAGAACCAGTTAGTTTACCAGTATTTTTCTTAATACCCATTTCCAATCCATAGGCATCCGCATTTCCTTGGCGCAAAGTGCCTTCAATCGCTGTGTTATCCAATAAAATGCTGTTTGGCGCATAATCAATGATGTTTTGTGAACGCTTGTAATAGGCTGTTGTATTGACTTCATATGCCTTTTCCTTCAACAATTTTAGATAACTGAGCACATAATGACTTGACACCTGTGGCTTGATGGTAGTGTTAGCAGGTTGCCAAATCTCAAAAAACGAAAATGGAGAGACCGTATTTGAAAGGATTTGAAGATATTGGTGATACCTGCCATAACTAAGTTTAAATTGATTCGTACCGTTCCACGAGTAGTTTACACTTATCCTAGGGTCAACGTTGTTGAATGAATTGTATAAACCCTTCGCTACAGTGATTGTATCTTCTATCTGATAAGAATCATCGTATTCAAAATAGGTTTCTGGGCCATTGTTTTTCCAAGAGATACAACGTAAGCCTGCATTAATCGACCATTGCTCATTGAGTTGATATTCCGTTTGGTAATACAAAACGGATTTGCCCGAATAGTCAGGCGTTATTTTCGGTAGAAATGCTAGGGAAGAATCTCTTGATGTTTCACCTGGTAGAATAAAATAGCCTTGGTTTTCAAATCCAAATTTCGAAGTCATTTTATCATTGACATAGTGCGTAAAATCACTTTTAAAGCTTAGGTTGCCAAGTTCTGATTTCCACAAATTTCCTGGGAGATTCAAATGAAATGCATACGTGCCAGTATAAATCGTAGTATTCGTGAAAAGCTTAGGAGATATGATGTAATTCCAACGCAAAGCTGCTGCAAAGTTACCCCAGTTCAACCGATTTATACCAATTGATTTATTTTCAAATAGATCTGCAATTTGAAGCATCGTAAAGTAAACTCTATTTTTCTTACTAATTTTTAAATTCCACTTTAGGTGAAAATCATGAAACTGATAACGAAAATTCTGAGCATTGGCGAAACTGTAAAACCCTAAGGAGGAACGCCGAAACGTAAAAAATAAAGAGCTTCTTTGTTTTACAATCGGCAGCTCCAAGGAAAAACGAGCCATAAAAGGATTCACAGAGCCACCTAGACTTAGCTTGTTCAGATTTCCGTCCTTAGTTCGGATACTTATAATCGATGATAGCTGATCGCCTAGCGCAGCCGGCATGTCGTCTTGATAAACCGTGATACTTTTGGTGAAATCTGGAATCACAATCGAGTAAAATCCAAAGAGATGAGAAGGATTGTAAATCGGTGCATCATCTATCAAAATAAGGTTTTGATCTCGCTCACCACCTCTTGAATAATAAGCAGACGACCCATCACTGTGCATTTTCATGCCAGGAAGGCTTTGCAGGCCTTTTGTCAAGCTAGACTCACCACCAAACTCTGGGAAGTTATTGAGATCCGCAGCAGAAAGCGCATTGACACCGCGCAGCTTATTATTAAGGATTTCTCGAACTGGGAGCCCAACCGTCACTGCAGGTAAGTCAATCTGACTAGGGGCGAGCGCCCGACTGATGGCTTGGTTTTCCTTAATGGTGATTTCCTGTTCTTGCTGATCGTAGCCAATATAATTGAAGATGAGCGTGTGTGTGCCTACAGTAAGCGGAAGGCTGTAAAACCCAAATGCATTGGTAAATACGCCTTTGCTCGTTCCTTTTACCGCAACAATTGCATTGATTAGACTTTCCCCATTGCTTTGGTCGGTCAGGGTACCGCTAATGGTTATTTTTTTTGGTGATTTTAAGACTGGCGGTTTACTACCAAGTGTTTCGGTTTCTTTTCTAGTAAGAATGATCAGATCTTCAAATTGCTCATAGTTGACGTTGATGGTGTTGGCTAGAAGCGTTAACACTTGATCCAGTGAGCTGTTTTCGATGTTGAAGGAGACAGATTTCTTTTTATCAATTAGCTTAGAATTGTAGGAAAATTCAACATTTGCCTGTTTACTTATTCGTTTGAGCAGTTTACTAATTGTTACCTTCTGCTCCTTTACTGTAATCCGTTGTACTTGAGCATTCAAGCAGAAGGTAAAGAGGAACAATATGATGGTAACGATTAGACGCATATCAATTATAAATAACTAGGACTAAATAAGTAATAATTATATACCTATTTACAATTCCCTGAAATAACAACGTTATTGCCAGTTTGATTCATCTTTACCCCAAGCGTTGATTCAATCACTTTGATGATGCTTGGCATTGATTTGTCTTTAAAAACAGCATTGAGTTGACAGTTTTTAAGTTGTTGATTTTCAAGAGATACTTCTATGTTGAATTGACGATTTAAGACATATGCTACTTCTGATAAGTTCGTATTCTCAAATTGTAGAACATTGGTTTTTAAACTATTAAAGTTTTTGTCTTCGTTAATCACTTTCACCAGCTTTCCTGATGACTTTTCAAAAACTGCTTTGTCTCCAGCCGTCAGGATTACGGATTGACTATTGTAAGATACAGCAACTTTTCCTTCCTCGACGATGACCTGTGTTTCAGATTGATTCTTTCTTGAATCCACGTAGAACGCTGTTCCTAGTACTTTGATCTGAATATTGTTCGTTTTTACGATGAATGGTTGTTGCTCATCTCTTGCTACATCGAAGTAAGCATCACCTTCTAGGGTAGCGATTCTGTTTGATTCTATTGTCTCAAAACTCAAGGCGGATTGTTGGTTGAGGATGATTTTACTACCATCTGCTAGCTGATAAAGGGCTGCATTTGTTGATGTTTCTGCGGTGAAGGTAGTTGGCTGTCCAACAAATTGATAGATTAGCCAACCGCTTAAGACCAATAAGACGAGGGAAGCCGCAACTGCCCACTGTCTTTTGAAGAGCGGGATGACTTTGGCTGAAGACGCTTCAAACAACTGTTTTGACAGATTCTCCCATGCTTTTTCAGTATTGTTCGATGTGTCGGTTTGCTTGATACCGCTAAGCATCCAGGCTTTTTTCATTTCTATGAAATGTGCTTTGTTTTGTTTATCGTCTAAAACCCATTGTTCCAAGGTTTTGGTTTCGTCCTCAGAAGCATTTTTGCTAAGGTATTTAGCAATTATTTCATCGATATGTATTGATTCCTGGTCAAGCATTATTGTTACTTTTCAATTAGAATACACTGAGGTGATTAAATACCCTTACTCCCCAATCAAAAATTTTTATACAACATAGCGTGAGGATAATTTTTGCGGGTGTATTTTTCAAGAGCACTCTTAGGGTTTTCAGTGCTTTACTCATGTGCGCCTCTACTGTTTTTACTGAGACGTCTAACTCCTCTGCGATCTCTTTGTATTTTAACTTGTGAATGCGACTTAACTCAAATACTTTTCTGCATTTTTCTGGAAGTTCGCTAAGGGCGTGTTCTATTTGCTTTTGGAGTGCTTCCTGTGATTCTGTTTCTGGTTCTATGATATCAAACTCGCCGCAGTCAAGGTCTAGCACACGACTCCTGTATTTTTTATTGTCGCGAATATAATTCAAACAATTGTTACGAACTGCAGTAAACAAGTAGGATTTAACCGATTGTTGAGGATTGATTGTAGCTCTTTTTTCCCATAGGGTAATAAATACCTTTTGTACAATATCTTCAGCGGTATTGCTGTCTTGTACATACTGAGTGGCATAGTTGACCAAGTACTGAAAATGTGATTTAAACAGTAGCTCAAATTGTTTTTTATCCAGTCTTGTCTCAGGATTTTGACTCATGCCAATTAAAATTGGCAACAAGGTTGTAAAAAAAAATGAATTTTATAGTGTTATATTTAAAATTAAACCCGATTCAATCCTAAGAAGTTGACTGTTGGCACTATTGTGAAAAGTAGTTTCTAACTACCATACTGGTGTAAATCCTGCTACAGCAAAGGCTAACAAAACAGATAATAATGTTAGTAACAATGTTACAGAGCTTATCCATATTCCGGCAATTCTGAAACCTTTATTCGAATCTTTGTTTTTAGCACCAAGAATCGCAAAGACTATAGAGGTGATAGCAGCAATCATGGCTATAGATAGGCCAACAACAAAGAATGCATCTGCAAGAGTAGAAAAAATAGCAGTGATCCCTATAAATAAGAAAAGAATGGCTCCAATTGCTGTAAAAAAAGATAATTTACTGAAGAGATTCTTTTTATTTGATTGTAATTTTTTTGAAATTTTGCTTAACCGTTTTCCTTTCTTTTTTGAAAGTTGCTTTGTGACTTTTGTGTTACTGCTTCCAATTGCAACTGCAGGAGCTGGTGAAATTAGTATGAAAGAAAAAGTGAGTAGAAATAATGTTAAAATAACACGCATAATTTAACTTTTGGTGGTTCAAATAAGATTTTTTGAGTTATAAAAAACAATTCATAGTCAATATGGTCAAAGCTAATTTTTTTTCCACGAAAAAAATTCCTTTTTCTTTAAAAAAACCGATTCTGCAACGATGATTTTGAGTTTGATTTTTGCTATACTTTTCTTTTTGATCGAGTATTCAATCTCTGGCGATATCATTGATACGGGTTATTCAAACATTTGTCCCTCTTGCATTTGGCGCGTACAAAATAGTTTAAATGTCGAAAACGCAGCATCATTTCCGCAGCGACTTTCAGCACTTAGTTTGTAAGATTTTATTGGACCAGATTCACTTTGATTCTTAAAAATGATTTCTACCTATTTTTATAATGCAGCAACAATCGGAACCCAAGCGTATTGGAAGAACCAGATGAACTTGAGTTGTCTTTTTAGAATCAGGTTTTATTATGAGTTGTCCGACTAATTTACCCAGTTTTTGGCTTCTTGCACCACATGCTGCAAGCGAATATCCACTGAAAATCGATCTTTCACATGCGCTGCTAAGCGGTCGGCACAATACACAGAGCGGTGTTGGCCACCTGTGCACCCAAAGTTGACCATGAGGTGCGTAAACCCACGTTCCTGATATTGGCGAATGGTGCGATCAACTAACTGAAAGACAGCGTCCAGATAAGAAGAAACATCTGATTTGCTTTCCAAAAACTGAATGACGGGCAAATCTCTGCCCGTCAATCGTTTATAAGGTTCATATCGGCCCGGGTTGTGGATCGATCTACAGTCAAACACAAAGCCGCCACCATTCCCAGAATCATCTTCAGGAATACCACCTAGTTTGTAAGAAAAACTGGAAATTGTGACTTGTAAATTTTTCATAGAAATTAGTTCCAAGCATCTGTTAATCCTGCCATTAGAGCAAAAACAATCAGCCAATAGCCAATGTGAATCAAGGAATTCATCCAAGACTTTCGTTCGTACAATGCATTCATTAAAAAAGGAGGCAATGCTATCGTTACAAAAATAATTACACCATGTAATGCGCCATGTTTAAACGTGTAATTACTACCTCCAGTAAACTTGCCAGCATCATCAAATGATCCATGTGATAACTCAATAAGAGCATTCAGCCCAAAGGAAAGAAATAGACCGAGCACAAGGCCTAGGATCAATACTAAAGGCAAGTTAAAACCATCCATAAGTTCTTCTTCAGTTTTGCCAGTAGATTTGATCCAGGCTCCACCAATCGTTTTTGGGTTGTAGTATGCCATACCTACAATGGTAGGAATCAAGGCTGCTACAAGAATCGGAACAATGTTGTCCATCATAATGAGAGTATTTAATAGTGTGTAATAATAATCGTTATTTTCCTATTTGATCTAAATGATCATCCCAGTTTTTAACCTTTGGTTCTCCTAGGCTACCAACTGACTTCGCCACCAGCATTGCCACAGTAGCATCTCCAGTGACATTCACCACAGTTCTGCACATATCTAGTATTCGGTCTACTGCAAAAATTAAGGATAAACCAAAAGCCAGTTTATCAGCAGGAAAGTCAATAGACTCTAGTACAATCACAAGCATCACCATCCCTGCACCTGGCACTGCTGCGGAGCCAATAGAGGCAAGTGTAGCGGTCATCACAATCACTAGCATGTCTGAGAGGTCAAGATCAAAGCCCATGGCTTGCGCAATGAATACTGCGGCTACTGCTTGGTACAAGCTAGTTCCATCCATGTTTACGGTGGCGCCAACTGGGCAGACGAAGCTAGCGACTTCTTTTTCTACGCCAAGGTGTTCTTCTACTCGCTCCATTGTCAACGGCAGTGTCGCTGCGCTTGAGCTTGTGGAGAAAGCAAGGAGCTGAGCAGGCGAGATCGCTTTTAAAAATGCTTGTGGTGATTTTCCTGTGTACAGTTTCACTACGGTTAGGTAGACCCCAATCATAATAAGCAGTCCAGCAATCACAGTAAGCGAATATTTAATTAACGCCATCAAAATATTGGGATCGGCCGCAGTGACAATCACATTCGCCAATAGGGCAAATACTGCAATAGGAGCGATCAGCATAATCAGATCCACCATCTTCAGTACAATTTCATTCAACCCGTCAAAAAACGCTTTTACGCCTTGTATTTTTTCTTGTTTTACAAGGAGCATACTAATTCCAAAAAATAAAGTGAAGAAGATCACTTCAAGCATTCTACCATTGCTTCCTGCTGCTGATATAAAGTTGTCAGGAACCATCTTAACAACAAAGTCAAGTGGACCTGCTGACTTTTGTGCTGCTGCGCCTTTTAACTTTTTATCTACTCCTGCACCTGTGTCAATCTCAGAAAGAAATTCCGTATTCACGCCTTCTCCAGGCTGAACGACGTTTACAAGTATTAATCCTATGGTTACTGCTACGACTGTACTGACAAGGTAAATTAGGATGGTACGACCACCAATCCTAGAAAACTTCTTGATGTCATTGAGGTCGGATATCCCTTTGATTAGGGATGCGATGATCAGCGGTATTGCAATAAGCTTAAGCAATTTAACGAAGATAGTACCCCAAGGGGCGATCCAATCTTTTACAAATTGAGCACCAAACTCAAAGTTATTCATGATCAAACCGAAGATGATACCAATCGCCATACCGATTAGTATTTGCCAATGTAGTTCAAGTCCCTTTCTTTCTGGTGCTTCTGCCATAGTGCTATAGTTATTTCGTTCTTTTGCACTAATGTATTAATTAATTTTTGATTTTACGAAATCGAAGTAGAAAGAATGAAATAGATAACGATTGACTTTGCTTATGAGAGGTGTGGTAGGTAAGATTCCAGTTCGGTATTTGCCTCAAATTTCATAAACTTTTAATCAAATTGATTTTTTTGATAAAACTCTTTCCTCTATTGTTCGTAAAACCAAAACGAGATTGGCAACAAAATTGAAGTATATCAAGCATAAATCTAAATGAAATATGAAATACCAGATTATTCTATTATTGCTAACACTACCGTTTAGCACGATTCTGAGTCAAGTTGGAAATGATATTGAAATCATAAAAACAGAAGGTGATTATGTGATTACCCTTGAAAAGGACAATATCCGATTTGAATTTTGGGATGAATATGTTTCCTACGATGCAAATTTGAACAGGCTCGGTGCCATGAAATGGAATTCAAATATCAGAACAGTACTCGGTGAAAAAGAAAACATAGTAACATTGTTTCGTTATGCGAATGATGCTGGAAAGGCTTACGTAACAGTGTTTGATAAGAGTTTTAATGTTCTAAACAAAAAGGAATACAAGAAGGGAACCGTAGAAGAGTTACAATCAACTGAGAACTTTTTCATGGTAAGAATGAGGGAACGATACTGGGGACCAATCTTCATTGAAATCTACGATTGGGATTTTAACCTGCTTGGTAGAATGCAGACAGATCGCTTTGTAAAAAATGTTTATTTATTGAATAACAATATTATAATAAAACGCACAGTTAGAAAGTCGATCAACTGCGAAATCAAGTCTTATGATGCTCAATTTAACGAAATCGGTAGCAGAAGGTGTCGGCATAATTAGATTTCTCTAAGTTTAATAATTTGGGAACAGTTGATCGGAATCGGTAACTGTTGTTTATGGTATAGTGATCAATTAAACATTAAACTTTAATAATTAAACATTAACAATTGGAATTTATTAACTTTGCAAAAATTAAATATCTGTAAATGGGATTATTACTATTTTGGTTGTGTATATCTATTGTTTTTTCTTTTCTGTGTTCTATCTTGGAAGCCGTGCTATTAAGTGTAACACCTTCCTACATTTCTATACTGGAACAAGACAAAGATCCTCTAGGAGCTGATCTTAAATCCTTTAAGGAGGATATCGACAGGCCTCTTTCGGCTATTTTGACACTTAATACAATAGCGCATACAGCTGGGGCCATTGGAGTTGGAGCATCAGCCACTGCTGTATGGCCGAATAATGAATTGATAACTGGGGTAGCAGTGCCTGTATTTGTAACGCTTGCTATTCTTATACTATCAGAGTTAATACCAAAGACTTTAGGCGCAAACTACTGGAAATCACTTACGGGATTTACTGTGAAATGTCTCAAATTTATGATGTTTGTGCTTGCCCCGTTGATCTGGATGAGTCAATTGATCACCAAACGGCTTAAAAAAGAAAAGGACAAAAGTGTATTGAGCCGGGTAGACTACCTTGCAATGACTCAAGTAGGAGAGGAGTCTGGTGCCATCAAAAAAGGAGAATCTAAAATCATTCAGAATCTATTGAAGTTTGAAAGCATTCTAGTAAAAGATACGATGACACCCAGAACTGTTGTTATTTCTGCTCCTGAGACAATGACGATCGCAGAATTTCATGAAAAACATCCTGAATTAAGATTTTCTAGAATCCCTGTCTTTAATGAAAATGCAGATAACATTACTGGCTATTTCTTAAAAGATCAATTGCTACTTAGCCTAGTCAATAAAAAGGGAGATATTCCTTTAAGCGATATCAAACGGGAGATCATCACCACAAATCGTAACATGCCGATTCCTGAACTCTTTAACCTATTTATGGAAAAAAGAGAACATATAGCAGAAGTAGTAGACGAATATGGTACCATGTCTGGAATAGTTAGTATGGAAGATGTCATTGAAACATTGCTTGGACTTGAAATAATGGATGAGTTTGACAAAGTACAAGATATGCAGCAACTCGCCCGGAAAAACTGGGAAAAACGCGCTAAACGAATCGGATTGATTGAGAAATAATTGTAATGATTAATTAATCATTAAAATGAGAATATTGTTGATTGCCTTGGTTGTTTTCTGTAGCGTTAGTTGCACGAATGATCCTCCAAAAGAAGATAAAAAATTTGAGGTCGCCACTCCAGCAAATGTATACTCCATTAATGTTGTATATACAGATGCTCAAGTATACACTGGCACAACCAGGTATGTATTCAAAGACAAGACGGGAAAACGAATCAACGTAGATATTCCAAATAGCTCACAAGGAGGAACAAAGGTCTATTTACCCGGAAATCTTCTAGAAAACACAAATCAAGGACCTCCAACAGCCAACCCGCATCTGCTGGGACAATCCTTTGTGTTGGATTATGATAGATCGACAAATAAAGTAATCGCTGTAAAGCCAAAACCAGAAGAAAAATGATTGGAATTTGTTTATCCGGAGGCGGTGCCAGAGGCATGGCCCATATCGGAGTATTGAAGGCCCTTGAGGAACATGCGATCAGTCCTAAGTACATATCAGGAGCGAGTGCTGGTTCCATCATCGGTTCACTTTACGCTTCGGGCTTATCGCCTGATGAAATGCTTGAAATCGCTAAGCGCCAAAGTCTGTTTAAGGCCTTTCGATTAGGCCTGCCAGGCATGGGACTCACCAACTTAAAATACTTAAAAGAGATCCTAGAAGAGCACATTCAATATGATGACTTTAGCCGATTGGACAAGAAGCTATTTGTTTGCGTCACCAATCTAAATAAAGGAGAATACGAAATACTGGAATCAGGTCAACTGTTTGACGCAGTCGTTGCTTCTTCCTCGATTCCCATTTTCTTTGAGCCAGTGGTCATTAATGATCAAAAGTATGGTGACGGTGGTCTGCTCAACAATTTGCCTGTAGAACCGCTTAAAGAAGTCTGTGATTTCGTGATCGGTGTCAATGTGATGCCACGCGGCCCAGTTCCCAATGAAAAGCTTGATAGTATGCTAGATATGGGTCATCGTGTAATGGATCTAGTCGTCTGGTCAAACGTCAAGAGCCGCCTAGAACAATGCGATGTCGTTATTGAGTCCAAAGGTGTCTTCGAATACGGTATTTTCGATTTCAGTAAATCCAAGGAGATTTATGAATTGGGTTATCAAGCAACCTTAGAACAGATTCCTAAGATTTTAGAGTATACGTTGTAGAGCTAGGACTTAAGACGTATTTGGTCGTTTATTGTTTAGGATTTTCATCCTAACAATCTGTATTTTTTTGTATAAAAATCCTACAGTTATTTAGAAAAGATAGCTCTAATGATAAGATCCGCTAATAGCACATCTACCGTTTCCACTTAATCGTACAACCAAATGCCTTAGCATTCGTCTTCGTAGGAAAGCGATTGTCTAGTAAGGAATCAATCGCATCACAAAGGAACGTCTCAGAAGGTTCTTCCTTGTGACTATTGTCAATTGCACCAACGTACCGAACGAGGTTTTTATCCTTTTTCTTTTGAACGACAAACACATGTGGCGTTTTAGTCGCACCGTACGCTTTTGCAATTGCTTGTGTGTTATCGTGCAAATAGGCAAAAGGAAAACGCTTTTGCTTGGCACGGACGATCATATTGTCATACGAGTCCTCAGGAACGCGCTCTGGGTCGTTCGGGTTGATTGCTACCACAGGGTAGCCGCGAAGAGCGTAGGTATTATGTATGTTGGTAATTCGGTCCTCATAAGCGATAGAGTAGGGACAGTGATTACAAGTAAAGATGACAATGTATCCTTTCACATTCCGATAATCATCAAGACTGACCATCTGGTCAAGGCCATTTACTGTATTGCTTGCGTTTTTAAGCTTAAAATTTGGAGCCTCTGCACCGATTGCTAATTCCGCATGTTGAGCGAAGGAAGATAGGCAATATAGGCTTAAAGCGATTAACCAGCTTAACTTTTTCATGGTATTCAATTTTGAAGATGACAAAGGGATTCGCGCTAGTTCTGTCATATAAATATATCAAAAATAAAACAGTAAAACGCTATATATGATTCAATTTTACTCGGACTTAACGTAAGTTTAACATTAAAAATTAAATATCCACTGGTAGTAATGGTGTAACAATCGCTTTTAGTTCTTGATACGAGAATTCTTGTTGGTAAAACAGCTTCGTTTTGTTTGTATTGTCTACAAACATCGTAGCTGGGATGGTTCCATTCCACGATTTATCAATGTTGCTAATAAGTTTGTTTTGATCACTATACTCCAGGAGAAAAACAGATGCTTTAATGTCATTTTTATTGACAAAACGCTGTACTTTATTATATGAATCTTTGAAATTATCAATACTAACAAAGACCAGTTTAAATTTTTTGTCCTTCATATCGCTTGCCACCTGCTCGAAGTAAGGCATTTCTTCAATACAAGGTTTGCACCAAGTGGCCCAGAAGTTATATACGATCAACTCGTCACTTTCTTTAGCTACGGTTTGTTGAAATGCACTCAACGTCATTGCTTGGACCTTGTTTTTTGATGGTATTTCAGTTCCAGTAGCCTGTTGTTCTCCTGTAGTTGAAGTATTTGATGTGTTATCGCTGCTGCAACTAGTGAAAATGAGGATTAGCAGGACCAGCATGCTGTAGTATAATTTGATTGTCATAGATTTTTAGTTATTGTTTTGTTCTCTCCTATTATTTATACCTAGCTGACTAGGTTCGGTGTTTCTATGTTTATTTTGGTTTTTGTCTGCTTTTTTCTTTCTATCCTCAATTCCTTTCTTGAACGATTCGATGAATTCAGCGAAGGTGTCAAACTGTTTTCTGTAATTGAGTCCAAGTCCAGCTCGTCGACGCTTTTCTTCTATTCCAAAAGAACTATTTTCATGTCTGAAATACCCTCGTATCTTATATTGTCCGTCAGCTGTCAATAGGTATTCGATCATGTAGTCTCCTGCAAAGTATTGCCCATTTTCACCGGGTTGACCGCTTCCTGTACTTGAATTACTAACGTCTAGATTACCACCGATACTGAAGGATAGCCGATCGTCTAAAAAGTTGTTTCGCAGTCCTAGTTGTACTTGGTCACTTGAAATCGGGTCATCTAAATTGTCCGTGCTAATTTCATAGTGACGATAGTTGACATCAAAATCAATACTACTGATCAGATTTCCGTCGCCTACTACCTCTGAGAGCAAATCAGTCACATACATAGACAGTTGACTAGAAATCAGTTCACTCAAGGTGTTTATACCTGTAATCAGTGGTGCGGATGCTTGGAAGTTATCTTGCGAAGGAATGAAGTTGCCCAGCACGATTAATGCAAATACCTGACGGTTGAGTTCCGAGTTATTACTCCGTATCAGACTCATCTTGCTATCCACATAGTTTTTAACCTTTGAGTCAACACCTGGAAATTCAATATCAAAATTGATGTTTGGTTTCAATAGCATTCCTTTAATATTCATCAATAAGTTGATCTCTGTGTTTCGGCGTGCAGCACTGAAGATATCATCATTGGTTCCTTGTGGCAAATACTCCTGGATCAGATTGTACGTCGGTGCGCGCAATCCTTTGTAAAAGGCGTTGATATTGATGTCCGCATTGTAAGGGTCGCCAGACCACCTAATTGTCCCACCAGGCTTCACAGCAAACGGTTTATTGATCATTCGCTGATAGGTGAACAAGTAGTCTCCTTCCTCAATTTCGTAATTTCCATTAATAGAGAAGTCACCTGTTCTAGTAATCCGCATTCTGATGTCTCCATTTCCTTTTCCACGGATGATGTCTCCTGCCTGTTCGTCAAACACGAG
This sequence comes from uncultured Saprospiraceae bacterium, assembly GCA_937959115.1. Taxonomy (GTDB): domain Bacteria; phylum Bacteroidota; class Bacteroidia; order Chitinophagales; family Saprospiraceae; genus JAHDHB01. The sequence continues at coordinate 12,359 of CALGAW010000026.1, read as the reverse complement.
TTTTGTTTCGGCGTCTGGTGTGATAGTGAGTTTTAGGTCTAGATTGACTCCACGGATCTTAGTTGTTCCAGTTTCCTCTACATTAACGGAGTCTGGTTTCACAAATTCTATAAAGCTGACTTCATCTGCATCATTCTCGTCGGTAAGCGGTATGGTGAGGCGTGTATTCTCTCCAGTTGTGGCAATGGCATCAATGTTTACCTGATTAAACGGGCCAGTGAAGTGGACACGTCCTGAGCCAATTCCAAGACCATAGTAATCTGGATTATCTTCTTTCTCTGTATTTAGAAAGAGGAATTTATCAGATTCCACAATAAGGTCTAATCCCCAGCTTTTTAATTTTTTATGAACGATAGCACCTCTAGCTGTTGCTAGGTTTCCAAAGTTGTCTCGAGCGGTATTCCCCGTTACATCAAAGGCATAATTGTTTACCTTAGCAACAACATCATCCAAGAAATACGTGGTTTGTAAGTAGTCAATTGTTACTGCACCATCATAAATTCTGATTGTTCCTCCGATGTTTGGATCCTTAGGTGTTCCGTAAAACCGTAGATCACTGTCGAATTTGCCAATGGTATTTGAGATTTGATGCCCAAGGAAGTATTCTGCTACATTGAGATTATAATGATTCGCATTTACATCAAAATCAAAATGATTAATCAGACCCTCTGTTTTTGCTGCATATGGTGGAATGTATTGTCCTTTCGCAGTAATGTCGTTGTTCCCATCAATCAATTTTACAACCGCATCGATTGGCTCATTAAAATTATCACTTGTTGCAAGCACATCAACGATACCATAAGGATTGTCATTGATTACTAGAGACTTGATTTTTGCTTTTAATTCTACATCTTCTAGTTTATAAATATCCTTTACTTCCACTGTAGAAAACAGCGTGCCTTGTAGATCTACCTTTTTAAGATTAATCAAATCATTGACCAGTTGAATATCGATATTGTCTAGCGATAAAAATAATCCCTTATCCCCTTTACTATTCAAGGCAATGCGTTCATTTTTGTGATTCAAAACCACATTTTGAGTATGAATGTATTGCTTGCCAAAACGAACATAATTATCACCAGAAATATCCCATTCATTATTGAATATTGCAAGTTCTGAGGGAAGAATCGAGGCCTGGAAATATTCAGTAGTAGGAAACAATATTCCATTTACATTAATGTTTTTCAATACATTGGCAACGTTTTCTACATTCACACCAAAGTTCAATGTATCGTTGGCAATTTCTCCGTTAAAATCAATTGGAGGCAGCACAAAATTTTCTGAAATACTTGTATTACCAATGTCCAGTTTTAAGGTAGCGTTATTCCGAAGGGAATTAGTTTTCAAAACGATGTCTTCAAACTTAATATTCTTGACAATAATTTTGGGAATTGTACCATTAATCTCAAGGACGTTGGCTAGGGAATTGAAGGTCCCAGCAAGCCGAGCATTTGAAATCTCTTTCACCTCTTTAACTAAAAGCTCTGTTAGATTGTTTGTCTTTTTAACATGCACATCAAATGCAAAGTCTTGGTTTTTTGGTGTGATCGGTCGTCTTACAAGGTCGTATCTGCCTGCTGTCCAAACCGTATCTTCAACAAACATAAAGCTTTGAATACTAGCCTTGTTCGCCCAGTCAGGATAATTGGTTTCAACAAATTTGGCAATGGAGTTAGGTAATTGAATAATATCAAAATCACCTTCTATTTTTGCAGTAAGAATGTCAGAAGTAAGTACCAGTTTCTTGTTTCGTTCAGATTCAATCGAAGATTCTAATGTGACAGAATCCACCTCATACGATTTATCATCCTTTATCACATTTAATTTATTGATTGATCCTATACCCGTAAAATTATCGAGGTTGTTTCCCTTAAAGTTGAATGCTGCATCTCCTTTCAGTTGCACCTTTTGTTTGATTAAGTTTAAGGCATACAGATTTAGATCATTGATGTTTGCTTTAAAGTCAAAAATTGGAAGACTATCGTTAAAATCAATGGTTCCATCAAATATCAGATCTAGATTATTTTCAGCTACCTTTAGTAAACCATCGAATTTCTTTTGCTCGAACCGCCCATCAAGCCTTACGTTTTCGTAGTTGTAACCTTTAAACTCAAAGCTCTTTACGACTGCATCTAAGTTTGCATTTACCGTATTTTCTGTAATCCCTTTTCCTTTAATTTTGGTTTTAAAACTAGCATCTCCAAAAATAGGATTACTTGCCCATTCGGCTACATCGAAGTCAAACACCTCCAGGCTTCCAGAGTAGACACTTTGCTCCAAACCATCATTTAGTTTAATCTGAATATCAGAATTTACGCGTCCCAAGTCAGTCATCATCTTACCATCAGCAACAAAATCTTTGTAGAACCCTGTGAAATTCCCGGTAAAATTCAGATTTCCCAACTTCTTGAAGTTGGATGGTAGCTTCATCCCCTTGAAAAACGATTGAATCCCGTCTACACTAGACACGAATTCAGATACTTTCACATCTAAGAATGTTTGTTCTGGTAGTGTCAAATCTCTAGTACGGAAAGACCCTTTCAAAAACGTATTATTTACAGCAATGGTAATGTCCTTTCCCTTGAGTTTGTTGACTTGTCCCTTGAATGTACCATCGAGTCGGATCAATTGGTTTTCGTTCTCACTGATGATCTTTTGCTTGTTCAATAGCGGAGCAAATGCAATAATATCCTTCAAACTAACTTCAGCATTATTAAACTTAGCATCCAGCTTTACCTTGTTTACAAAATCATAGAAATCGTAGTATTGACGGTAGTTTAAAACAATAGTATCGCCCAATCTACTTTGAGGTGTTACCAATTCAGTATTGTAAATTTGAATTTTTCTATTGTTTACAAAAGCGTTTCCTTTAAGGTTTTTAATCTCAAATCCACTTTTACTTTCTTTTGCCTTTAGCGATTTAACAATACCAGTAAAATCGCCATCCTTAAATTCAAACTGTTTGATTTTGAATTGAATACCATTTACTCTCAAGTGCTGAAAATCAATTCCATCCAATTCTGAATACGGTTTTTCCTTGTGATTATAAATGAATTTAGAGTTTGATAATTGGACATCAGCTACTTTAAATTGTAGCACTTTCTTGAGTGAGTCTGGTGTATTGTCAGCTTCCTTAGAAGTAGTCTGAGCGGCTGTCCGAGAACGCTTTTCCAAGTTTACCCGTAATCCATCAAGAATAGCAGATTCTGCGGATATGTATATAGAATCTTGTTCAATTTGGTCAAACACAAAGCTGCCAGTAGCTAGGCGGACATCAAGTTTATTACCTAATGGCTTGTCATCACTGAAAAACCTAAGATTGCTTAAATTTAAACGGTCTAGACCTAGTAGCCAGTGTTTTTGCTTTTTGGTCCCATTGTTTGATGTTTTGAAATAATCAAGTAAAAATTGCAAATTATACGTCTCTTCTCCTTTTTTTCGGTTTAAGTTAAAGGTAACATCATCAATGGTAATGTCCTCTACCAGTAGTTTGTTATTCAAAAAAGAGAAAAATGCAATATCGACTTTGATGGTCTCCGCAGCCAATAATGTATCTTGGTTTAAGTCCTCAATATATATCTTGCTGATGTCTAACTGATCAAAGAAATCGATATTGACTTTACCGATTGAAACGTTAGTATTTAATTCCTTGGAAAGCCAGCTCGTGGTTCTATCGACAAGTTTATTTTGAATGGATGGAATTTGGATCAAATAACTCAATAGCAAAGCAGATAACACAAGGAGTATTATCAGGATGAGTAAAAGGTTGAAAATCCTTCTTATAAAGCTCTTACGCTTCTTTGGCGTTTTGCTTGACTCATTTTGTTGAGTACTATTTTGATTTTTTTCTTTGATAAAATATTGTTAATCAATACATTATTTAAAACTAATGTTTCTTCTCTTTGTTCTTGGTTAGATGGTTGACTACAATATTTGTTCTTTGAAAATCACCTTTATTTTTGAATACTTTCGAAAAAATCAACAATTACAAATTGAATTTTCAAAAAACAACCTAAATTTACATAAAATCCAAGTATAAATGACTGATAAGGATGTTATTATTTTAGGTATTGAATCTTCTTGCGACGACACATCTGCCGCCATATTAAAGAATGGCAAAATACTTGCCAATTGTGTGGCCACTCAAGATTTGCACAAAGCCTACGGTGGAGTAGTGCCAGAAGTCGCCTCAAGAGCACATCAAATCAGTATTGTGCCAGTCGTCAGTCAAGCACTTGAACAAGCCAATATCGATAAGTCTGCACTTACTGCAATTGCTGTGACACGAGGGCCAGGATTGCTGGGTTCTCTCCTTGTTGGGCTTAGTTTTGCAAAAGGGATGGCATTGAGTCTCAATATTCCGTTGATTGAAATTAATCACATGCAGGCACACGTCCTTGCGCATTTTATTGAGGAACCAAAGCCGCAATTTCCGTTTCTGTGTTTAACGGTTTCTGGAGGACACACCCAGATTGTCCGAGTTCGTGGGCCACTTGAGATGGAGGTAATTGGTACAACGATTGATGACGCAGCAGGTGAAGCCTTTGATAAGACAGGCAAAATGCTAGGGTTAGACTATCCAGCTGGCCCCGTGATTGATAAGCTTGCCCAGCAAGGTATACCACGCTTTGAATTCCCAGAACCAAAGGTCAAAGCACTTGATTTTAGTTTTAGTGGGCTCAAGACATCGATTCTATATTTCTTGAAGCGGGAACTAAAGGAAAACCCAGACTTTATCACTGAAAACCTCAATGATATCTGTGCTTCTGTCCAGATTCGCATTGTCTCGTATCTTATGAATAAGTTGAGGAAGGCGAGTGCAGAAACAGGCATCACTGAAATTGCTGTGGCTGGAGGCGTAAGTGCCAACTCAGAACTCCGCAAGCAACTGACAGCTACTGGCGTGGAGTTGGGTTGGAATACGTATGTCCCAAAGATAGAATACTGTACAGATAATGCTGCAATGATTGCTTGTGCAGCTCAGTTCAAATACGAGAAAGGGGAGTTTGTGGGGCAGGATATTGTACCACTTTCAAGGTATGCCATGTAATTAGAACACAAAACAGAAGATTAAGTTGATTTTACTTTAGGTCTAATACGGGTTAAAATTTATGACAATTATTATAATATTAAGGTAAATTATAACGTTTTGTTAACATAGTTCTTAGTCTTAACTCTATACATTGCCAAAATGAATATTCAATCACTACTTCTATGGTTACTTGGTAATCTATTTTTCTACAACGTTTCTGCGCAAGCATTGCTTCAACAGCAGATCCCCGTTGAGCAAGGGACAATGCTGCAAAACCCAATGGGAGGTGGGCTAAACAATCCACAATTCTCTGCTGGCGACTTAAACAATGACGGGCTTGAAGACCTGTTTGTTTTTGATCGTGATGGAGAGGTGATTCTTACGTTTGAGAACGGAGGAACACCTAACCAGGTAGACTATACCTTGAATCCAGAGCTGAAAGCTAATTTTCCTGTGATGGAACATTGGGCGATGCTTCGTGATTATGATCAGGATGGTGTTGTTGATATTTTTTGCAGATCAGTCGTGCCTGGTATTCCTGGTATTTCAGTATATAAAGGGAATTTTAATTCCAATAATATACTCGATTTTACCTTGGTTCAAGATTATGTGAAATACCCTTCAATTTTTGATTCTTCTGAACAGCTCATCTACGTAACAGCGATTGATTTTCCTGCCGTTGATGATATAGATGGTGATGGAGACATGGACATCGTAACATTCGCACAAATTGGTGGTTGGATAGAATACTTTGAAAACCAGTCTGCTCAATTGGGATATGGCAGTGATAGCCTTATCTTTTCACTAGTAGATGATTGTTGGGGACGGGGCTTTGAAAATGGCATTCGAAATTCTTTAAGATTGTCAGAAAGAATTGACTCTTGCGCGGAAAGAACCTCATTTCATGGTCAAAAAGGACCACACACAGGCTCTAATCTGCTGACGTGGGATATGGATAACGATCAGGATGTAGAACTGTTTCTTGGTGATGCCAATTTTCCAGCTATACTTTATGTCAGTGAGAATGCAGGGAATGCTGATACGGCTTGGTTTGTAGCGCAGGATACACTTTTTCCCTCCTATGATCTGGCAGCCAATATTGAGTTGTTTCCTGCTATGTTTGCACTTGATGCAGATAATGATGGTCTTACAGATCTTGTTGCAAGCCCTTCAATGGTAAATATCTCTGAAGATCGAGAAGTTGCTTGGTTTTATAAAAACGTTACGAATAATCAATTCCCTGAGTTTAACTATGTTCAGAAAGACTTTGTAGTTGGGGGTATGATTGATGTTGGTGATGATTCTAATGTTACCTTTTTTGATCACAATGGTGATGGCCTACAAGACATGGTCATTACAGGATATGGTCATTATGTTCCGTTGGCCGCTCTTCATTATACGTCTATTTATCTTTATGAGAATATTGGAACGACTATCAATCCAAAATTCAGATTAGTTGATTCTGATTATGGCGGGCTGGGTGCATTAAACGAAAATGCATTTTACCCTACATTTGGAGATTTTGATGGCGATGGAGATCAAGATATGGTTGTTGGAGAAGAGTTTGGAAGTCTCCGATACCTAGAAAACATGGATAATGGGAATGGTGTTGCCAGTTTCTCAGCCGTCACGCTCAATTGGCAGTCAATAAATGTAGGGCAGCGCTGTGCACCTATTGCAATCGACTTAAATCAAGATGGTTTATTGGATCTAGTGATTGGTGAACGCAATGGATTTGTCAATTATTACGAAAATCGAGGGACTTCCACTGCCCCAAACTTAGTAGAAGTCAATGATTCTCTTGGTTTAATGGATGCTCGGTCAATCCCATTTGGGTATTACTCAGGGCAAAGTGCAGTGGCATTTGAAACAGAACTCGGGGACTTATATGCTTTTTTGGGTACTGCTCAGGGCGTCATTCGAAAATATAAGGTTGACCTAGATAGCTTGTATTCAGGAAGTTTTACCTTGGTTGATCCAGATTTTGGTCGTATCAGAGAAGGGGAGCACGCAAAAATTGCAATAGCCGATCTTAACTCAGATGGTACGAACGAGTATTTGATTGGGAATAAAAGAGGGGGCGTTTCCTTGTTTTCCTATAACATGGTTTCAACTTCTATTCAGGAAAGTGTTGAGACAAAACCAATTGAATTTTCGATTTGGCCAAACCCTTCGGATAACATCTTAAATATTGGCATTGGAATACAGAATAGCAGTGATTTAAATCTTAGGATAATTAATGCACTTGGACAACAATTAATGTCGAATACAATCAATGATAATCAACAGATCAATATATCGAGACTGAGTCCTGGAGTATATTTTGTTGAATTATCTAATGAAAAATTAATGATTGGAATTCAAAAGTTTATCAAAAAATAATTTGAATTTGATTGTTGAGAATTACCAAGTTATAAAGGTCAGCGTTTTATTTATGATTATCAACGCTTCAATTCTCAATTTAAATGCGTTATCTTAATGATTCTTCAATAGAAACAAGTCAATTAACCAAAGATGAATAACCGATCAATTTTTTTCGTTTTACTTGTAATGCTCTTTATTTTTAATCTTAATGCTCAACCACTTCAACAGCAACAGATAACTGTAGAAGAGGGATTTGCACTTTGGAATCCTTTAAGCGGTGGGTTAAACAATCCACAGTTTTCTGAAGTAGACCTGAACAATGACGGAATTAAGGATCTTTTCATTTTTGATAGAGATGGTAGCGTGGTGCTGACCTTTGAGAACGGAGGAACACCGAATCAAATAGACTATACAATCAACCCAGCGTTGAAAGTAAATTTTCCAGAAATGAAAAACTGGGCAATGCTCCGCGATTATGACCTAGATGGAATTATGGATTTGTTTTGTTATTCTATTGTGCCAGGGATAGGAGGAATGTCCGTTTTTAAAGGATCCTATGATTCAAATAATATCCTTGAGTTTACATTAGTTCAAGACTACCTTAAGTTTCCTGCTTTCAATGGTCTTTTAATCAACCTTTACATTAGCTCACAAGACTTTCCTGCGGTTGATGATATTGATAATGATGGGGACATGGATGTTTTAACCTTTGGCAGTTTTGGAGGTTATCTTGAGTTTTATGAAAATCAATCCGCAGACCTTGGCTATGGGGGTGATAGCTTGATTTTTCTAATGGTTGATGAATGTTGGGGAAGAGGCTATGAAAGTGGTATCTACAATGAATTGGAATTGTCTCCTAAATTGGATTCTTGTCCTAGAAAAAATGGTGGATTCATAGGGCAAAAAGGCGTGCACGTTGGTTCAAACATTCTAACATGGGATATGGACAATGACAATGATCGCGAGTTGTTTCTAGGAGACATCTCTTTCTCAGAAATACTGTTCGCTAAAAACAATGCAGGTAATCCTGATACGGCTTGGTTTGTTGATCAAGAAAGTGATTTTCCTTCTTACGATTTATCCGCAGACATTCACTTGTTTCCAGCCATGTTTGGACTAGATGTTGATAATGATGGACTGAAGGATTTTGTTGCTAGTCCTGGACTGAGTAATATCTCGATGGACGTTGAAGTTGCATGGTTCTACAAAAATGTGACAAACAATCAGTTCCCAGCATTTAACTTTGTAAAGAAGGACTTAGTATCTGGTGGCATGATTGATATTGGGGCAGAAAGTATCCCCGTATTTTTTGATCACAACGGTGATGGGCTTTTAGATCTTGTCCTAGGAGGGTATGGTCGCTATAACAGGACAACTGGTGGGCATGATGCTTCTGTTTCGCTCTTTGAAAATATTGGTACTACCATGAATCCGGCATACAGATTAATCAATAGCGATTACGGTGGATTGAGTGCATTGGGTGAAAATGCGTTTCATCCTACATTTGGGGATTTTGATGGTGATGGAGATCAGGATATGGTCATTGGTGAGTATGAAGGAAGGCTTCGATATTTGGAGAACATGGATAACGGGAACGGGATTGCTAGTTTTCCTGTGATTACCTCTAATTGGCTTGGAATCGATGTTGGGTATTACAATGCACCGTATGCCATTGATCTTAATCAAGACGGTTTACTTGATTTGGTCATTGGCGAACGGAATGGCTTTGTTAATTACTATGAAAATCAAGGTTCCGCTTCATCACCTAACTTGGTAGAAGTCAATGATTCTTTAGGGTTGATGGACGGACGGACGCCCCTTTTAGGTTATCCTTCTGGACATAGTTCTGTAGTGTTTAATAATGAGGCAGGAAACTTATATGCTTATCTGGGAACAGCACAAGGCGTCATTCGAAAATTCCTTGTAGATCAAGATAGTTTGTACGCTGGAGGTTTTACAATGGTTGATGGAGATTTTGGGATGATCAGAGAAGGGTTGCGCAGTAAAATTGCTGTAGCGGATTTAAACTCAGATGGAGCTTACGATTATCTAATTGGTAATAAGAGAGGAGGAATCTCCTTATATTCGGCACAATCTATCAGCAGTCCACCAACAAGTGTCGAAGAGCTTGTAGTTTCAGCTATTGAATTTTCTATCTGGCCGAATCCTGCAAATGATATTTTAAATATTGGAATTGAACAGTACAATAGGGAAGAGATGAGACTACGAATAATCAATGCATTAGGCCAACAGATAATGTCTGCACCGATTGATGGAAATAGAATGGTGAATGTAGCAAATCTGACTGCAGGTGTTTATTTTGTTGAACTTTCGGTTGATCATTCAATGGTAGGTGTTCAAAAGTTTATAAAAGAGTGAATCAATTGATTGGAGACCTTTTACTCTTATTTACTATCAATATAAAGGACGAATCCTTTAAGGATAGGGCGGTTTAATTTACTTATTGGAAACATTTGTAAATTTTAATGCGTTATCTTTATAGTGATTTAACATAAACATTCAATTAACGAAGATGAATTTCCAAACTACCTTTTTTATTGTACTTGCTATCTGTTTTCTCTATTCTGCAAATGCTCAAGTTCTTACACAGCAACAAATAACTGTAGAAGAAGGACTTGCACTCTGGAATCCATTGAGTGGTGGACTAAACAACCCGCAGTTTTCTGAAGTAGACTTGAATAATGATGGAATCAACGACTTATTCATTTTTGACAAAGATGGTGATGTGGTCTTAACGTTTGAAAATGGAGGCACTCCAAATCAAATTGATTATACACTTAATCCTGAGTTAAAGGTGAACTTCCCTGAATTTAAAAATTGGGCGATGTTTCGTGATTATGACTTAGATGGAATCATGGATTTGTTCTGTCACTCAATTGTACCAGGTATTGGAGGGATTACTGTTTACAAAGGATCCTACGATTCAAACAATATACTTGAGTTTACGCTGGTTCAAGATTACTTGAAGTTTCCTTCGTTCAACGGACTCCAAATCAATTTATACGTGAGTTCAGAAGATTTTCCAGCGATTGACGATATTGATAGCGACGGTGATATGGATGTTGTGACTTTTGGAAGTCTTGGTGGATACATTGAGTATTACGAAAATCAGTCCGCACAAATGGGATATGGTAGTGATAGTTTGATTTTTCTAATGGTAGATGAATGCTGGGGAAGAGCATATGAAAGTGGGATTATAAATGCATTAGAAATATCGCCTCGAATAGACTCCTGCCCCTATAGAAGTACGTTTGTAGGTCAAAAAGGGGTTCATGTAGGATCCAATTTGTTAACATGGGATATGGACAATGATCAAGACCGAGAGCTTTTCCTTGGAGATGTTTCTTTTTCTGAGATTTTATATGCTAAAAACAATGCAGGAAACTCTGATACGGCTTGGTTTGTGGATCAAGAAAGTAATTTTCCTTCCTACGATGTTCCAGCAGATATTCACCTATTCCCGGCTATGTTTGCATTGGATGTAAACAATGATGGATTGAAGGACTTTATTGCAAGTCCCTCTGCTGGTAATATTTCGGAGGATATTGAAGTCGCTTGGTTTTATAAAAACGTGACGAATAATCAATTTCCAGCCTTCAATTTTGTTAAAAAAGACTTGGTTGCTGCAGGTATGATTGATATCGGGGATGAAACAAACCCCACCTTCTTCGATCATAATGGTGATGGCCTGATGGACATGGTGATTGGTGGATATGGTAACTATAATGCGACGTCTGGAATCCATGATGCGTCTATTTTTCTCTATGAAAATATCGGTGCTCCCATGAATCCGAAATACAGGTTAGTGAACAGTGATTATGGTGGATTGAGCGTCTTAAATGAAAACGCGTTTCATCCTACTTTTGGTGATTTTGATGGAGATGGAGATATGGATATGGTTGTAGGAGATGACAATGGTAAACTAAAGTATCTAGAAAATACGGATACAGGGAACGGCATTGCTAGTTTTTCAACGATTACGCCTAACTGGGGGGCTATCGATGTAGGTCAACGTAGTTCACCATTTGCTATTGATCTAAACCAAGACGGGTTGCTTGACCTAGTAATTGGTGAACGGAATGGGTTTATTAATTATTATGAAAATCAAGGTACTGTCAGTGCACCAAATTTGATAGAAGTGAATGATTCCCTTGGGTTAATGGATTCACGTACTCCAACTCTAGGCTTTCCTACAGGATATGGTGCAGCAGTATTTGATACAGAAGCTGGAAATGTATATGCATATTTAGGAACGGCGCAAGGCGTAATTAAAAAGTACTTGGTGAATCAGGATAGTTTGTACTCAGGTGGATTTACTTTAGTGGATGGCGATTTCGGGGAAATCAGAGAAGGTGTGCGCACTAGAATAGCAATAGCTGATATTAACTCAGATGGCGCTAAGGATTATCTAATTGGTAACAAAAGGGGAGGCGTGTCATTATATTCCACTATGCCTATTAATAGTTTGGCGACCTCCAATGAAGAAATTATCATTCCTTCTATTGAGTTTTCGATCTGGCCAAATCCGACGAATGATATTTTAAATATTGGAATTGAGCACAGCAACAATAAACCGATGAAACTTAGAATAATCAACGCTCTAGGCCAAGAATTAATGTCTGCTACTCTACAAGGCAACCAGCAGGTAAATGTCTCTCCACTGGCTTCTGGCGTCTATTTCGTTGAGCTTTCTTCTGCTAATTCAATGATTGGTATACAGAAGTTTGTTAAGGAATAGCGCGGATTGATTTAGTTTGATTTAAACTAGGATTAGTCCATCCGTCTACGTGTTGCTTATTTCGGGTTTCCCTGTAAAGTCTAAAAATTCTATCTAACAAAATTTTATTTTGTATTAGTCAAGTTGAATTATGTATTTGATCTAATTAAATTTCAAGATTATCCATCCAAAATTGGTTAAGAGTTCAAATATGGGCAGTATTTG
>CALGAW010000025.1 GCA_937959115.1 uncultured Saprospiraceae bacterium | reverse complement strand
AAACCGGTCCGATGGGTGGATCAATCAATACAGCAGAAGTACTGGATTGTGTGCTATTCGTTGGAGGAGATTTTACTTCAATCGATGGTAATAGTTTTGCAAACCTAGCAGCTTATACAACAGTTGGTGGCTGGTCAAATGGTAATGTGAATGGATGTACATCTACTTATTTTGCTCCAATTACAGTAAATGGGCCAGTAAATGATCTAACGATCGCCAACGGTTCACTTATTGTTGGAGGAGATTTTACACAAAATGGTTCAATGAATGCACTAGGAGGGTTATCTTTTTATTCAGCAACAGGCTGGAACAGTCCAACACTCGATCCGTCAATCCCATTTACGTCTGTTGATCATCTAAATACAACAACGGCAAATGATTTATTAATCGGGAGTGATAACTTAATCGGTTATAACTTTACGACTTCTTCTTTTATTCAGGGAGGCTGCTTAGGGCCAGTATATATCCCCGCAAACACAGGGAAGATTGATGCACTTATGAAAACTGAAGGCTATCATTCTAGTACTCAATTACTTTACAGAAGTGGAAATTTGGTACATGCGTTAGAGGCTGAAGTCAGTCTCAATGGAGCTGTTGGAATTGAGTTTTTCTTTGATCAAGGAGGAGAAATCAATACCCTTGCATCCTATGGTTCTGGAGCACATTTTGGCTATTACGTTGGTGGTCGGTTCACAAATCAACTATTAGGAGCAAGTAGACCTTCTGGCTGGTGCTATGAATACTCGTACTATGGTCCTTCACTCGATCTTACCCCGAATAACGGTGCAATCTATAAATTTGTTTGGAATGAAGGATTCCCAGTGGAGTTAACAAGTTTTGATGCTACACTAATTGATAATCAAGAAGTTGATTTAGCATGGCAAACACATACAGAACATAATAGCTCGCACTACGACATAGAAAGAAGCACCACCGGAGATGAAAACTCCTTTGTGAAAATCGGAGAAGTAGATGCAGCTGGAAATTCTATTGAAGTGATCAATTACAAGTACACCGATCGATTGAATGTAAGTGCGAAATACATCTATTACAGACTTAAAATTGTAGATGAGGATGGAAGCTTTGAGTATTCAGAAATCAGAGTGATTAAATTGAATGCAGAGGATGTTCCTGAAATCAAGCTTTACCCGAATCCTGCCAAGGATGAGATAACAATTTCAGCCACCTTTGCTTATGAAGGAGCAACGGATATTCAAATATTGAATCTGCAAGGTATGATTGTAAAGGAAATAAACGACCAAGCAAACAATTCATTCTTAACGACAACAATTGATGTAAGTGACTTATCATCAGGGATTTATTTTGTTAAAATCGTAAACGGAATGAATAAAAACAATCGATTAGTGACCAAATTCCAAAAAGCTGGTCTCTAGGATATAAAAGAGATTTAATTGTTGATTTATCATTCAAAGGAAGATAGCGTCGGTTGCTATCTTCCTTTTTTTTGGGAACTCAACATGAACTACTAATAAACAAATCGACTTTCAAAAATAGCCGTTTCACGTTTTTGGGTGGGCACTTTGAAGAATCCATCATATCGAATCCAAATGGGAAGATAGTATTCACCGATTTTATCAACTTCAATTTTCATTGTCACTTCAAAATCAAATATCCCATAGTAAGCCAAGGTATAGTTTCGAGCGATAACTTGAAAGGTTTCCTTATCAAAGTACGTTTCTAGGGATTTGACAATCGTTTTCCCATTTTGGGCGGCAGCATATTCTGGCTTTGACGTTACTCTAAACACATAACAATCGTAGCGATCAAGATACGGCTTGCTTTGTATTTCATAATTGTAAAAAGGAATCATGTGCTCTTCAAAAATAGCAGTTCGTTTACCGATGATTGGCACATCCACTCGCTGACCCGGAGAAAAGATAAAACGTTTTAGTTCTTGAAGGCGACCTCCAGTTTTATCTTCTCCTTCTTTGCTGAAATTATTATTTTCGTAACGTGCTTTTTCACATTTTTTTCCAAAGGTAAAAAAGACACGATTATATAGTTTCCCAGTGTAGTAGCGAACTTTATTTTTCTTGTAATAATTGCCTGTTATTTCTTCATTGTGATAACTCATGCTCCGACAGTTGCCATCCGCCTTTTGTTTTGAAGTGCTATTGTAGCTAGCAATGACCTCCTGCTTTTTGTTAAACAATCGAATGTCATTGGTAGAGGAGTAATCGGCAAACCGAAGATTGCGAAATGCCTGGTAAAACGAGCTATCTGTTTGTACTAGTTCGATAAAATCATCCACATCAAATCCGCTTTTCGCCGTCACAAAGATCGAATCAATATGGATGACACTGCTAATGAAGTGAAAACTTGTATCTTGCTGACCGATTGCTGAAAATGGTTGCAATTGTAGGAAAATAAATGGGAGCGTAAAATTGAAAAATCTGAGCATATAAGTTAATTTCGCACACAAATTTAATTAATTATGAAAAATATTGTGGTAATTGGTGCAGGAACAATGGGTAATGGTATCGCTCACGTCTTTGCAATGAACAGTTTTAACGTCAATTTGGTTGATATTTCACAAGCAGCCCTTGACAAAGCGTTGGCAACCATCAGTAAAAACCTCGACCGAATGGTCAAGAAGGAAAAGATTACTGAAGCAGACAAAACAGCTACGCTCAAAAAAATCAATACGTGCACAGACCTTAAGGATTGCGCTGGTACAGCAGACCTGATTGTAGAAGCTGCTACAGAAAACCTAGACCTCAAACTAAAGATATTCCGCCAGATGGATGAACTGGCACCTGAAAACTGCATTCTCGCTACCAATACCTCTAGTATTTCGATTACACAGATTGCTGCCGTCACCAAGCGGCCAGAAAAAGTGATCGGTATGCACTTTATGAATCCTGTACCTGTCATGAAACTTGTAGAAGTGATAAGAGGTTACGCAACTTCGGATGAAGTCACCAATACCACATTAGCCCTTTCCAAAACATTAGGTAAGGTACCAACAGAAGTCAATGACTACCCCGGATTTGTTGCGAATCGGATTCTCATGCCGATGATCAATGAGGCAATAATCACGTTGCATGAAGGCGTTGCTGGTGTTGCAGAAATCGACACGGTTATGAAATTAGGAATGGCGCATCCAATGGGGCCGTTACAGTTAGCAGATTTTATTGGGTTGGATGTTTGTCTTTCTATTTTGCGGGTGATGCAAGACGGATTTGGCAATTCTAAGTACGCTCCTTGCCCATTATTGGTTAACATGGTTACTGCTGGAAAGCTTGGGCGAAAATCTGGTGAAGGGTTTTACCAATACACGCCTGGTTCTAGGGATGTTGTTGTAGCAAAAGCGTTTGTGTAATTAATAATTGAGTGTGCTCATAATTGAATGTTGATAATTATGGGCGTAATAGTTCGATAGGCAGCTCTAGTTTATTTCTAGTACAAAAATATTTTCTTCGTACTACGTAATAAACTCATTATTAATAGTTTTCCTATTAAAGTACTGTTTTTTGAGAAAAACGAATTGTCAGTTTTAGCCTGAGAAGACTTGATTCTCAATTAATTTGCTGAATCTCAATTAAAAACATCGAATTATTATAATGTAAACCTTAAAATTTAGATATTGTTACTTGATTAAATAAGAAGAACACCCCATAATGAGTATAAGAAGAGCATTGTTTGTACTGGTAGATGAAGAAAATGAAGCAGGTTCAAAGTTGAATACCATCTTTGGATTTTTGATCATTTTTATCATTATTCTTAATGTGGTTGGTATTATCGCTGAATCCTTCAAATCCTTTGAAGAAGCCTATAGGGCACAGCTGTATCAGTTTGAACTATTTTCTGTTGTTGTCTTTACCTTTGAGTATTTAGCAAGAATTTGGACGGCTGATATGCGTCGACCTGATCTCACTAAGGCAAAAGCTGTCGGCGATTTTGTGACCACTCCAATGGCGATTATTGATGTTTTGGCCATTGCACCTTTTTTCATCGAGCTCGCCTTGGCGTCTATGTCTGTTGATTTACGGTCGGTAAGAGCCTTGCGTTTATTGCGTCTACTTCGACTGTTCAAACTAGGAAGATACTCCAAGTCTATTCAGATGATGGCGGATGTGATGCGGGAGAAGGCAGCAGAAATGGGTGTCGCGCTCTTTGTAACAGGCATCATGCTTACGATTGCCTCAGTACTCATGTTTTACTTAGAACACGAAGTACAGCCTGACCAGTTTCCCAACATCCTAGCTACTTTTTGGTGGGCGATCTGTACACTGACAACAGTAGGCTATGGGGACGTTTACCCAGTTACTGGGTGGGGACAATTCGTAGGAGGCATTATCGCTATCCTAGGGATCGGTATGGTCGCATTGCCCACAGGGATCATCAGTTCCGCTTTTGTAGATAAGATGAATGATGCGAAAGAAGCTGAACAAGCGAAAGACCCATTCAACTATTGCCCACATTGCGGCGAGCGGTTGCCACATCCATAATCGGAACCCCCATTTATAGTTAGGAAAATTGAACGAGTCGCTTAGCCTTCTTGCTCAAGCAGTTTCATTAGTGATACCGTAATCTCGTAGGAGTGAGCTACAAACTTTTCAATAACCTTAAGGTCATATTCATAGTAGGCGTTTAACTGACAGTCTATTACAAGATTTGCCTTGTTCTGATCTGTTTTTAGCGCTAGTGACTCTTTGTCTGTTACCTCAGGTGCATCGAGGACGGTCTCATCTTCTATTTGTTCAGATGACTTAAAGCTGATCATTTTTTTAGAGAGTGGCTTATAGTGCCAGCTACAATCTCCTATGTGATAGAGTTTGCGAAAGTTTTTAATTACCTCATTTGATAGGAATTGTCTTAATATACTGGGCTGGTTACTCTTTACTAAATAATGTCTATCAAATATTGGCGTATCCAACAGCGTTGAAAACCTTGTTTCTTTCCCAATCCAAAAACTAGTTTGAGGGGCATAATCAAAGGAAATTGCTAAGGACAGCTTATGGAATGGTAATTTCTCACTATGTGTAAAGGAAACAGAATTGGTCTGATCCCGCCCCCAATAAAACACCGCATCGTTTAACGTTTTAGTATGTTCAAAATTAAAATGGGATACAAAACAATCATTAATTTTTTTAATCTGGCTAACTGGACCATTGTTTCTCTATGTTTGAAGAACCTTTTCTTTTACGCTCCTTTTTAAGATTATATAATGGGGATGTATTGTGAACGGATTATATGATGGATTATAATCAACAGAATGCTTCGACAATTTTAGGTAAATAAAAACAGAATCGACTTTGATATCATAAACCTGTTCCCAAGATATCGTGGCAGAAACAAGTATTATGCGCAGGTCTGTGAGTACCAGAAATTCAGGATTAGAAGCATAGGTGTCTTTGTAATTGTCCTTATAAACTTTCTTCCCAAAGGTGTTGTAGTGGTTTTTCCCTTTTGCCTGAGCATAAATCAAGGTTTCATTAGGGTTTAAAACAATATCTAGATCTTTAAGTATTTGACTCATAGTTAATAATAGCGGATTAGTCTAACTCAAGACGATTGGTTGTAACTCCTTTTTCATCAAACATTAATCATTAAACAATAAAAAATCACCTTCTATAAAAACGATCCACCACATTCACCATCTCAAAAATATGTTCAACGCTTTTCTCCATTAAGTCAGCTATCTTTCCACCGTTTTCTTGGATTTGTGCACCAAGTGTAGCCGTAAATCTTAGGGGAGAGTTGATTTCTACTTTCAGTTCTTTCTGCTTCCTTTCTACCACAAGCATATCATCCAATAGATTTTCAATAACATTAAGGTCTCCTTCCGTTGAAAACAGGCTTTCTGACGTCTTTTTTTTCTGTTTTCCATCACCAAATATCCAGACACAGTCTGCTCTTCTCTGGCAATACATCATTGAGCGCTTAATGGTATCGGTAAATAGGCGTCTGGAAAGTTGAACATTGTCTGAGATTAAATAAAACATATCATCAAAAATCGGAACACCAGTTTTGTATTCTGATCTTCCAAACCAATCTCTCCAATCTGACAACATATCAACTTCTTTTGATAAGTTGAAGTGTAGATTTTCTGGATTATCTAGCTCTAATTCAATCGAAAATTCTTTGATCGGCATACCGACATCGAGTTTGATCAGCAAAGGATGTCCCTTGTAGGTTCCTTCATATTTCTTATACAGCCCTTCAATCTTGGAATACGTCAAGCCAAGCTTACTTTGAAGCTCTGACAACCGCTGGTCCAGTAGTCTTATTTGATCTGCCTTCGTCAATTCCTTGATTTCAGGTCTTAACTTACGCCAGTGTCTAAAAACCAAATGATAAACTTCTTTGATTTTAGTAACATTATTTAGCACGATTGTTTCTTCTGTCAATACACCATCTCTCCGATCATTAAAGAAGAAAAAGAGTCTCTCGTCACCCTTCAAAAAGTCAGTCACCTCTTCAAAAGGAATAGTCATCAGTTCCTTGTTTTTCAATAGGATTCGCTGATTCGTGACTGCAATATGTTGTTTTTTCAATAAGCCAACTACCACTTGAGTGTATAGAAATTGCTCCTCACTGTTTAAGTAGGGTTTAAATACATCTATAGTTTCCTGTATGTTGTTATTACTCATTTTTCAGGGGTTCTTGACCAACTGCTATAACGGTCTAGTTTACAATTACACGGTATATATTAAACAAAATATTAAAAAAATAAGTTCCTAATCGAAAAGTTTAAAGTGTATTTCGGAAACCTACTTGGTTGTGTTATAATGTCGCATCAGGAGTGCTTCAGTGGTTTTGACCACCGAATCCCAAGACTTACGCCATTGGCCTGCCTGCTTCTCCTGTTTTCCATCTTCCGTCTCCTGTCTTCAGTATTCTTTACTCAAAGTAACCAGTTTATTTCTTTCTTGCCTTGCGCCTTCAGCAAAGCATTGGCCTTCGAAAAGTGTTTGTTACCAAGGAAGGCGGTTCCTGCTAGGGGAGAAGGGTGAACTGCCTCCAGAACATGGTGTTTCGAGGTGTCAATCAACACTTTTTTAGCCTTGGCAAAGTTGCCCCACAGCATGAAAATCACCCCTTCACGCTTCTCTGATAATGTTTGTATTACACGATCAGTAAACTGTTGCCAACCGATTTTTTTATGTGATCCAGCTTGAGCCTTCTCTACTGTTAACATAGCATTGAGGAGAAAAACGCCTTGTGATGCCCAAGCCTCCAGATTACCATGACGTGGCGTTACAAAACCAGGGACGTCGGTGGACAGTTCCTTATGAATATTACGAAGCGAAGCTGGGATTTTTACCCCCATCGGTACTGAAAATGAAAGCCCATGTGCTTGTCCAGGTTTGTGATATGGATCTTGCCCCAATATCACAACCTTTACCTGGTCAAAGGGTGCACTGTTAAAGGCATTAAAGATTTGAGCACCTGGTGGGAAGATTTCCTTACCTGCATTCTTCTCTTTTACTAGAAAGGTTTTAATTTCCGAGAAATAGGGTTTTGAAAACTCATCTGAGAGTACTGCTTTCCAGCTTTCTTCTATTTGAACGGTCGTTACTTTTTGCATAAAAATTGGGTCTAAGTTGAATCGGCCTAAAAATCGAGAATATTATTGCGAATCACAAAAAAAAGTAAGTTATTTGTCAATGAATATTAAGAGATCTTGATTTTATCAAGGATTTCCGCTGGTATCCGTTCCTAGCTTTAGGTAAATCCAAAGAACTAAACGAATAGTACAATGATCAATCCTATGCCATGGTACCTAGCCGGGCCACTCATTACTTTTGTAATGATAAGTATGCTATTATTGGGCAAACGATTTGGAATTTCTTCCAATCTTGATACCCTTTGCGCTTCTACAGGAATCGGCAGTAAAATTTCCTATTTTAACATTGATTGGAAGAAAAACACTTGGAATTTGTTGTTCGTCCTAGGAACGATCCTAGGAGGAACCTTGTCTGTAACGGTTTTTGATACTGGTTATGGAAAAATAAGTCCTGCGACCATAAAAAAGCTAAATTCTATTGGCTTTAGTGAGCAGAAGAATAGCTTACTCCCTGTAGAGTTATATGGAGAAGCAGCCACTTCCTTTTCTGGTTTGATTTTGTTATTGATTGCAGGTTTTCTGGTTGGTTTTGGTGCCCGTTATGCTGGAGGCTGTACTTCTGGTCATGCGATAAGCGGGCTGAGCAACTTACAAGCTGGTTCACTGGTGTCGGTGATTGGATTTTTTATTGGGGGATTACTTATGACACACCTCATTTTACCAATTTTATTATGAAACAATTGCAATTTCTTTTCCTAGGTGTGGTCTTTGGCCTATTATTGGCGAAGGCAGAGGTTATTTCTTGGTTTCGAATTCAGGAAATGTTCCACTTTCATTCTTTTCATATGTATGGGGTGATTGGTTCAGCGGTTATCTTAGGTGTTCTATTTCTACAAGTATTAAAGAAGCGAGAACAGAAAACTGTTGGGGGAAATGCGATTAATTATGCGGAAAAGCCGCTTCGAGTCAGCGCAAACCTAATTGGCGGTACTTTTTTTGGTCTGGGATGGGCGCTCACTGGAGCTTGTCCTGGTCCCTTATTTATTCTACTAGGTCAAGGATATTTCCCAATTCTTATTGTCATTCTTGGTGCGTTGCTTGGTTCTTTGGTTTATGGGATGACTAAAAATTATTTACCACATTAACAGCGTAAATGTGATAAGTGTTTTCATTATAATGTTGATATACAGGTGGTTATTTTATTCTAAGGTGCGGAAATTAACATTTACTAGACCTGCTCTTATCGTCTTAGGATAACAATTTCAAGAATTCAACGAAACATTAATACATTGTGTGAATTACAATTTTTTTAGTGTTAAAATAGAAAAGCAAAAAAGTAGAATTAGTACATACATTAAAAATATTAAAGAAATAAGTACTTTGCTTGCTGTAATAGCTTTGTAAACAAAGAAATTATTTCTAATTTACACTCTTATTTAAAACGATTTCTTCATTATCAAATCACTATTGTTTTATGTCAAACAAATTATTTATTGCGGTTGTCGCTTTCTTACTAACGATTCATTTCGGATGTAGTAGTGGCAGCAGTTCCTCAGATGGAGGCGGCACAGGCTCCTCAGCGTCTTCAGAAAACAAGGCAATCCTTCATGCTTTAGCTGACCCAGAAATGCTGACTCCTTATAACGGAAATGATAATGGTGCAACCAATATTCAAGCACAAACACATCAAACGCTATTATCAATTGACTTTAAAACAAACAAGATAACGCCAATATTGGTCACTAGTAGACCAAATTTTCAAGTAAATGGAGATGGAACGATCCATGCGGATTTGGAAATAAGAAAGGAAGCAAAATGGGATGACGGAACACCAATCACAGGAAATGATGTCGCTTTTTCTTTGAAGGTAATATTAAACCCAGAAACTGACTGTAAGCATAGTAAACCTTACTTTGAGAAAATTAGTGATGTTGTCGTAGACAAAGGGAATCCAAAGAAATTTAGATTGATTTATGCAGCACCTTATCATGCAGCAGAATCTTCATTAACAGGTCTTATTGTTCTTCAAGACAAAATCTATGATCCAGAAGGAATCATGAAACCTTTTTCTGTTAACCAGTTACATAAAGATGCTTTAGGAGGTAAAAAGCTTGTGAAAAACGTTCAAATCAAAAAATTTGCTAAACAATACAACGCTCCTAAATTCCAAAGAGAGGTCGTTTCTGGTTCTGGACCTTACAAGTTTGTAGAATGGCAAACCAACCAACGTGTAAAGCTAGAATTGAAAGAAGATTGGTGGGGACATGCACTAAGCAATGTTAGCCATCACTTCGAAGCCTATACCAAGGAGGTGGTTCACGAAAGTATCAACGACCTTTCTACAGCAGTTGTGGCTTTAAAAGGTTCAAAAGTAGATGCAATGAATGGTATCCCACCAAAGGATTTTGTAACCGATCTTAGAAAATCAACTAACTTTACAAACGAATTCAATACCTATACGCCACCTTTGTTTTCCTATGATTATATGGCATTTAATACTAGACTAGACAAGTTCAATGATGTAAAAGTGAGAAGAGCATTGTCCCACGTAATGAATGTAGAACAATTGATCAAAACATTCTGCTATGGTCTAGGTGTGCAAGTTGCTAGTTTTGTCCACCCAGATATCAAAGACCGGCTAAATGAAAATGTAAAACCATACGAATACGATTTGAACAAGGCTAGAACATTATTAGCTGAAGCAGGCTGGAAAGATTCAAATGGAAATGGGATCATCGATAAAGAGTTTGATGGTGAATTACAGGAGTTCGAGATTAAATTGAACTTTAACAATGGAAACTCAAGAAGAGAAAGAGCTTGTTTGATCTTTCAAGCAGCTGCCAAGAAAATTGGTGTAAAAGTAAATATCATTCCACTAGAATGGGCGGTATTGCTTGAAAATACAAAAACACAAAATTTCGAAATGTTTGTAATGGGGTGGATCTCTTCTCCCCTTGAAAGTGATCCTAAGCAAATCTGGCATACAGATTCAGCTAAAGATGGAGGATCAAACTATACCAACTTCGGAACACCTAAAAGTGATAAATTAATTGAAGATTTACGTTCAGAAATGGATGCCACAAAACGTGCAGTTTATTATAGAGAACTACAGCAGGTGATTCATGATGAAGCACCTTATATTTTTCTATTGGCTCAAAAAGAACGTATTGCAATTAATAAGCGATTTGCAAACTCCTATGGTTCTGGTATCAAACCAGGCTACTGGGCTCCAGGATTTAAACTAAATGTTCCTTCAGCAAATTAATCGCTTTCTAAATGATTTTCTCAAGCTTGAATCTAGGGTTGAGAAAATTGTTTAAGTTCAATCACAAATAAGCACCAAACACTATGTTGACTTATATTCTTAAACGGATTTTAATATTTATTCCAACCCTCCTTACTATTTCTGTACTGATCTTTATGCTTAGCGTTTTAGCGCCTGGTGACCCAGTAGAGAAAATGCTTGGAGCAACACCTGAAGGAGAACCAATTCCAATTGAAGCATACAATGCAATGCGGAAACAGTTGGGAATGGATTTACCGACGTTCTATTTTTCGATGAGTTCAAAGGCTTATCCAGATACGTTGTATAAAATACCGAAACAAGCACATCGAGATAATTTAGCGCGTATTGTCGGAGAACATGGAAACTGGCCGGAAATCGATAAATACTACAAGAACGCAAGTAAAATGTTCGATTCTGCTTACAAAATTGAACGAGATTCGCTCAATCCGAAAGCACTGATCAAAATTAAAGAGCTATCTGAACTCTTGCTTATTCGATATAAGGATAAAGACATCACTAGGGCGTTTAAGAAACTAAAGCCGCACATTGAATCAACTCCCTCTACAGCAACAATGTTGCCTTTGTATAATGAAACACTGCAATCGTATACTACGGTCACCAGCACTCAAACTAAATGGAAAAACATGGTGCCTGCCTTCATCTGGTATGGTACAAACAATCAATATCACCGATGGTTTTCTAAATTTGTAACGGGTGATTTCGGATTATCTTATGTGGACAAACGACCGATTGCCGATAAAATTGGAGATTATATGTATTGGACAGTGATCCTTACATTAATATCCGTTTTATTGACTTACCTTATCGCAGTACCACTTGGTGTATTCTCCGCAAGAAAGAAAGATACGACAACAGATAGTGTATTGACAACCATGTTGTTTGTATTGTATTCGCTTCCTAGTTTCTGGGTGGCTACCTTATTGATTACATTCCTCTGCCAACCAGATTACTTAAACTGGTTTCCACCTTACGGTATCGGCGAGGTTACTGAAAATACTGGATTCTTTGAAAAACTGGGGATTCGCGCTTATCATTTCGTATTACCCCTGTTTTGTTGGACGTATGGTTCACTAGCATTCTTATCCCGTCAAATGCGAGGAGGTATGTTGTCTGTATTAAGACAAGATTATATCCGAACGGCACATGCCAAAGGACTTTCAGGGGGTAAGGTGATCTGGAAGCATGCGTTTCGAAATTCTTTACTTCCAATTATTACAATATTCGCGAATATTTTCCCGCGAATGATTGCTGGATCGATTATCATTGAACTGATTTTTACAATCCCTGGAATGGGACGACTATTGTTTGAAGCTATCAGATATCCTGATCACCCAATGGTGTTTACGATCGTCATGTTAGCAGCATTCTTAACGATGGTTGGTTATTTAATTGCAGATGTTTTATATGCAGTTGCTGACCCTCGAATTACTTTCAAATAATCAATAGCGAAAAAGAGAACACTATGTTTTGGAGAAAAAAATTAACTGAACAAGAACGGGAAGAAAAGGAAAAAAGCTATTGGTCTTATGTCAAGCGCCAATATAAAAAGAATAAACGAGCACTTTTCTCACTATATGTCATCATGTTCCTAGGAGTTATTGCAATTTTTGCAGATTTTCTAGCCAATGAAAAACCGATTTTAGCGTCCTACGAAGGAACAATATCATCTCCTGTATTAAAGAGTTATGCAGTAGGATTGGGCCTAGGACAATGGCCAGTGCATTTTCAAAATGTTGATTGGAAAAAAGATGTGAATTATGACTGGGTCGTATTCCCACCAATTCCTTATTATCCATCGAATCTTGACTTTGAATGCAATTTCTGTAGTCCTACAGGAGAGCAGCCAGGGAAAACCACACGCTTCCGCCATTGGCTGGGGACGGATGATCTTGGACGAGATGTTACAGCAGGAATGATTCATGGCACACGTATCGCCTTTATGGTTGGTATCGTAGCCATGGGGATTGCTTGTTTCATCGGAATATTCCTAGGTTCTTTTGCTGGCTTTTTTGGTGATACTGAATTTAAGATCTCTCGAATAAGATTGGTCTTAACACTGATTACAGCCTTCTTTGCCTTCTTTTATGGCTTTTTTGCACGTTCCTATCTCATAGCAGATGCCATCATGGAAAGTAGCTTGTCGTTTATGATGACCATGCTTACCAGTATCGGTATCTTTGTCGGTATTATAGCTTTAGTAAATCTGCTGGTAGTTCCACCATTAAAGAAGATTCCATTTTTGGGTAAACAGGTAACAATTCCTCTCGATATTATTCTTACACGAATGATCGAAGTTATTGTTTCTATCCCAACACTTGTATTAATTCTAGCGGTTGTAGCCATCGTTGAGCCTTCTATCATTTGGGTCATGATCATCATTGGTCTTGTTGGATGGACAGGGATTGCTCGCTTTATACGAGCAGAATTATTACGTGTTCGTCACCTTGAATACATTGAAGCATCCACAGCACTAGGATTCTCTCGATTCCGCGCAATGGTAAAACACGCAATCCCAAATGCCTTATCTCCCGTACTGATTGCCATCGCTTTCGGTGTAGCAGGTGCCATTCTAACAGAATCCATCCTCTCTTTCCTAGGAATTGGAGTACCTACTGAGGTGATCACATGGGGGAAATTACTCTCCTTAGCTAGAACAGCGCCACAAGCATGGTGGCTAGCAATCTTCCCCGGATTCGCGATCTTCATCACGGTAACGATGTTTAACTTGATCGGAGAAGGGTTGACTGATGCGTTGGATCCTAGGTTGAAGCAGTAGGAAATAAATAAAGAATACTTGAGTTTTTACTCCAAAAGGCATAAACGGTTTTGACGTTTATGCTTTTTTTATAAAGTAACAAGCGTATAGTATAGTAAAGCGGTGGGCAAATTGCAATTCACCCTTACCACGTTGGATTCTACTAGGAAGGGGAAGTTTTTTGAAGGTAAGTACGAAATTTACTAGCTTTCCTTCCGTCTCTGCCATAGCATAAGCCTTGGGTTAATTAATGATTTATTAAAAATTAATCATTAACCATTGAGTGCACTCCGAAAAGTCTGTTTTTATAAGAATGCATAAACATTAATAATGAAAATAATATGTAAAAGAAATAACACTAAATCCCTGGAAGCAATCGGGCGGGTGGGCCGAATTGTACTGTTCGAGCGGAGCGAGAACCAACGATTTTTCGAGTTTATATCCTCGAAAGCTTTCGGGATGATTTTTTTATGCCGTAATATCCAGTCGTTATTACTTGCCCATTTGCATCCAGGCAAAAACGAACATTAAACATTAAACATTAAACTTATTTCTAATTTACTGTTAATTACTGAAAATATGACTTTTCGGAGTGCACTCACCACTAATCATTATTCCCCTTATAGGTCATTGCGGCTTTTATCAAATGTACAAACAAAGGGTGGGGGGCTTCTACGGTGCTTTTGAGTTCTGGGTGAAATTGAACACCGATGAAGAAAGGATGGCTAGGGATTTCTATGATTTCTACTAGATCATTATCCTTGTTAATACCAGAGGCCGTCATTCCTTCTTTGCTGAGTTTCTTGATATAATCATTGTTAAACTCATAACGGTGGCGGTGACGTTCGCTTATGGTCTTCTTGTCGTAGATCTGATGTGCAAGTGTTTTGGGCTTTAAAGCACATGCATATGCTCCTAAGCGCATGGTTCCACCTTTATTGGTTACCTTTTTTTGCTCCTCCATTAAGGTAATGACTGGATTAGGTGTTTCAGGATCCATCTCTGTAGAGGAAGCATCTAGTTTTAGGACATTTCGGGCAAATTCTACTACGGCACACTGCATCCCAAGGCAAATACCTAAAAATGGAATTCCTTGTTCGCGGACATGCTTAATCGCGTTGATTTTTCCTTCAATTCCACGTGAACCAAAGCCTGGAGCTACTAGTACACCGTCCAAATCTGCAAGGAATTCTGCTGAATCGCCTGTTTCTAACTGCTGCGCATGAATTGGTCTTACGTGCACTCTGCATTCATTTACTGCGCCTGCATGAATAAAAGACTCGTAGATCGATTTATAAGCGTCTTGGAGCTCGTTATACTTTCCAATCAGCCCTATATTGACCTCGTGGATTGGATTCTTTAGACGGCCTAAAAATGCTTTCCAGCGATCTAGGTCAAGCTCGTTATCTGTTGGCAGCTGTAATTTGTTTAAAACGATGGAGTCCAGTTTCTCTCTATGCATTAGGATCGGCACATCATAGATCGTTTTGGCATCGATTGACTCAATGACTGCTTCCCGTTCTACATTGCAGAAGCGGGCAATCTTTTGGCGGATACCATCATTCAAATGACGTTCTGTTCTGCACACTAAGATATCGGGTTGCACGCCTGAGCTACTTAGGGTTTTGACAGAATGTTGAGTTGGTTTTGTTTTTAGTTCATCCGCGGCCTTCAGATAGGGGATTAGTGTTAGGTGGATGACTAGACAGTTGGTTTGTCCTAGTTCCCAGCGCAATTGGCGGAGTGCTTCCACGTAGGGTAGGGACTCGATATCTCCGACTGTGCCACCGATTTCTGTGAGTACAATATCGTACTTGTTTTTTTCACCTAGCCGAAAGACTTGACGCTTTATTTCATCGGTGATGTGTGGGATCACCTGCACTGTTTTTCCTAGATACTCTCCAGCACGTTCTTTATTAATGACTGACTGGTAGATCCTTCCAGTGGTAACATTGTTTGCTTGAGAAGTTGGGGTGTTTAGGAATCGCTCGTAGTGACCAAGATCAAGGTCCGTTTCAGCACCATCTTCGGTGACGTAGCATTCTCCATGCTCGTAGGGGTTCAATGTGCCAGGATCAATGTTAATGTAGGGGTCGAACTTTTGAATGGTAACAGAAAAACCTCTTGCTTGAAGTAGTTTTGCTAAGGAAGCTGCAATTATACCTTTCCCAAGTGAAGAAGTAACTCCTCCCGTAACAAATACATATTTTGTCATAATTGATAAAAAACTTAAAGAAAAACAACAGTGTTCACTGATGTAATTGTACGGGATGTAAAGTTACCTAATTAATTGATAATTGATAATTGATCGGTGATAATTATTTTGTAGGGTTCGAGTAGTATCGATTGTGCTACTCTAGAGTTTTGGAAAGCGTGTTGTTTTCGAAAGGGGTAGTAAAAAAAACGAAGTGTAACAACGATCAATTCTCAATTATTAACAAGCGTTCTTTTGTAGATTTCTTCGTATAGATTATTGAAGGTATGAATCTCTTTGAAATCTTCTCCTCTTAATTTTACATTGAAATACTTTTCTATAAGAACAACTAAATCCACGTAATCTAAGCTATCTAATTCCAATGTTTCGTGAAGGTTGGCACCTGGCTTAATCAAGTCAGCACTTACTTCAAATTCTTCTTCAAAGATTTCAATTAATTTCTCAATGATAAACTCTTTTTTCATTTCTTTATCAATTCAATATTGTTCGCTAATAAGTAAGATTTCAATGTTTTAATTTCCTTATATCTTGGAGTATCTAGTAACACTTTAGGTGTTATTTTCCTTAGTTTTGCATATGCATCTTTTGAGGTGTCAGAAAGTTTATCCTCAACATCCAAGATGTCAATTGCTTGCAAGATAGCCATCCATTCAATTGATAATACCTGGAAGGCATTATCCAATACACGTCTTGTCATTAATGCTGCATTCGTTCCCATACTTACAATATCTTGGTTATCGTTGTTGTTTGGAATACTATGGATGTACATTGGATTAGAAAGCGTCTGATTTTCAGCAACGGTAGATGTAGCGGTAAATTGAGCTCCCTGCAATCCAAAATTGAATCCAAGTTTGCCCATGTTTACGAAAGGAGGCAGTATATTGTTTAGTTTATCATTCAATAAAAAATTCAATTGACGTTCAGCCAGCATTGAGACTTTTGTAATTGCAATTTTTAACTTGTCCATTTCAAGGGCAACATAGTCTCCATGAAAGTTTCCTCCATGATATACATTCTGTTTTTGAACATCGATGATTGGATTATCACTAGCAGAATTAACCTCTGCAATGATTACCTTCTCTGCGTGCTTAATGGTTTCCTGAACTGGTCCAAGAATCTGCGGAATACATCTTAATGAATAGTATTCCTGTACCTTATCTTCAAATATTTCTTCTTCTCTCTTCTTATCATAAAGATGCTCGTCACGTCTTCTAATCAATTGACTAGATTCCATGATTTTGCGCATTGCTGAAGCAATTTTTCGTTGTCCTTTATGTAATTTAGAGTGGTTTAGTTCATGTGAGAAGTGATCATCGTATGACTTCACCAATTGGATAATTGTGCTAGAAGCCAACAAAGACCAGTTGAGCAAGTTTTTAGCCTTGAGGATGTTTGTAATCCCTATCCCTGACATTGCTGATGTACCGTTGATAATACTTAACCCCTCACGACCTTTGATTTCAATTGGCTTAATGTTAAGCTCTTTCATCACATCCGCCGTCTGTCTTGTTGCTCCATTGTACTCAACTTCGCCTTCACCGATAAGCGTTAAGCCTAAGTGCGCAAGCTGCACTAAGTCTCCACTCGCGCCAACACCACCATGCTCATAAATATGAGGGATGATATCAAAATTGAGGAAATCTGCCAACCGTTTTACCACGCTTTCGTGAATACCAGAATAACCGAGCATTACCGTGTTAAGTCTAGCGACCATTAAAGCACGAACGCAGACTTCAGGCATCAATTCCCCGCAACCCATCGAGTGACTTCTGATTAAATTGTATTGTAATTGGATCTGATCAGTGTCTTGGATTTTATATTGCGCCATTGGGCCAAAGCCTGTGTTGATTCCATAAATTATCTTATCCTTTGCAAATCGAATAAGAAATTCATAGGATTCATGGACTTTCTTCAGTCCCTCATCTGATAATAAAACAGGTACTTTATGATAGACAATGTTTTGAAAATCCTTACTGGATAAGGGCTTTTCTCCAATCTTTACAACTTTGATCTTCTTCTTTAGTAATATATTCTTGTTCAAATCTCCTCGGTTTTCTTAATTCAATTTTCTGGTATAGCAAAAGAGAAAGTGGGAATTAAACAGTAAAAATAATGAAAACGATTTAATTAACAGAATGTTCGCCAATTTACTAATATAATTAGTGTCTAACCGTTTGATGGTTAGCTGATTGTTAATGAAGATAAAAAGTTAGGCAACCTTTTCGATTTCTTTACGGATCAACGGTTCGAGTATATGCGTTTTCTCAGAAAACATAAAGTGGGATTCTGCTGGCATCAAATGCACATCCTTGATGTTTTTAGGTGGAATCAGGAAATCGTTTGTTCCATGAAAATGCGCACACGGAGCATTTACGCCAGGATGTTCCCAGTGCAATACTTGCCCGATTGCCCAGCGAAAAAATCTGGAATCTGTACCATGAATCATAGATCTAAAAATCTCAATATCCTCAGGGTCTGTCGCTCCTTTCATCCGTTTTAGTGAACAGGCAAACCGTTTCATAAAGCCAACAGGTAATATCCGCTGAATGTTAAATCGCTTTTGAGTGTGCATGTATGGTGGTCGTTCTGAACCTGCCTTCAAGCTGCTAATTAAAATTACTTTTTTGATATTGAGGATACTCGAAATCTCTACCGACATAATTCCTCCTAAAGAAACGCCAATTAGAATTGGATCGGGATGTTTTATTTGCTTGGAAAGCCGGGTTGCGTATTCTGTTATCGTTTCCTGTTTTCTATGCGGTATCCATTCTAGGAAATGAACATCGTGTCCATCCAATTTGATGTTTCTAAACAATCTCTTATCAGCACCTAATCCTGGGATACAATAAACAACGGCCATAGTTTAATTTACAATTTCAACTTCATTTAAAATATACATTAACGAGTTGATATCACCAGCATTTAAAGACAGGATGCCTTTTATCTTGATTGGTTTGGAAGTGTACTTGATCTTTTCATCTTTCACATACGCTTCTAAAACTGTTTCTGGACCTGCATTACCACAGAAAAAACACATGTTGTAAGGAAATGCAGAAAACACAAAATTTTGTTGCATATCATAGCCTTCGACAGGTATGACATAACCATCAATTTCTATTTCCTTTCCCTCCAATTCCATTATTTCTTCTCCAAATACGGGGATATCTACTTCAAACCCCATCAAGTCATCATATTGTTGCTTATAACTGACCTTTGCAAGTGTATTCCAAATATCCTTTTGAGCCACAAGAACTGAACTTGTGAGGATCATTAGGCTTAATAGAAAAATCTGAAGTTTCATGCTTGAAATTTGAAGTAAATAAATAAATACAAAAATTCGTCCAAAATCACTGAATAAGCGTTACATTTCTTAAAATATACATATGCATATTAATATCATCGTTATTCAGCTCTAAAACACCCTTTATCATAACTGATTTAGAGGTATATCTTATCTTTTTTTTATTTTTTGTAAAGACCTCTACCACTGTCTCTGGCCCAGCACCACCACAAAAGTAGCAAATATCAAAAGGGAATAAGGAAAACATGAAGTGTTCCTGATCCTTAATGCCTTCTAATGCTAGAATATATCCCTTTAATTTGATCTCTTTTCCTTCCAGTTCTTTCAACTCAGGATGAAACACTGGCATATCTAATTCATAACCAGCATCTTCAAAATATTTCTGCTTGTAGACCACCTTCGATAAGGTTTGCCATGTGCTTTGAGCCATCACATTGCTACAAATTGCAACCATTACTATACTAAACATAAATCGCATAGAACTTACTTTGAAAGCGTCTTCGAGATATCTGTTGATGAAGCACTAATGGCTGGTAAAATTGCAGCAAGCAAACCGACTAAGAGCGCTCCTGCCAACAGCCACCATTCTTCCTTCAGGAATATTCGTCCCGAGAACTCATACTGATAGGACTCTTGCATATAACGTGCCAGTACTTCCATCGCTACATGACTCAAGATGATTCCTAAGAGATAGCCGAGGATCGCAATGATCAAGCCTTCTAGGATAAGGAGCAAGAATAGTTTCGCCCTAGAACCACCCATTACACGCATGATAGCCAACTCGTATCGTCGCTTTTTCAAAGAATTGAATAGGGAAATGAATACACTCAAACCCGAAACTAGGATAATCACAATAGCTAACCAGCGTAACGCCTGTTGTCCCACGCCCATCATCTCTGAAAGACGAGCAATCTCAAATGCCGGAGCAGCTGCCTGCATATCCGTCCGATCATTTACAAATCTTGGCAACTTGACAGCAGCGATCGGGTTTCTATAAAATACAAGCAAACTGGTTACTTCTTTTGTGTCGCCTGCCTCCCAGAAATTAACTGGTGTTGAGGCGCTGTGGTCGTGATGGTCATGACTACCATGATCGTGATCATCGTGAGCATGGTCGTGTCCTTCATGATCATGTCCGTCATGGCTGTGATCATGTCCGTCTCCTTCCTTATGATCGTGGTTGCTTTCCTTGCCTTTTGAGGGCTTATTTGTGGCTGGTGGGCCGTGATCATGGCTTTTCCAAACACTCTCAATGTTAGAAAGGATCAGTTGATCCAATACGCGTTTATTTTTCTTGAAAATACCAACCACTTTAAAAGGGTGGTCTTCATGGTTCATGATGGCTTCGCCAAAGCCGTGGGCACTTACAAAGGAATCGCCTACTTTTAGCCCTAATGCCTTAGCAACAGTGCTACCGATTGTTACTTCGAAATCAGACTGCCAAAGCCGTCCTTCTTCTAGTTCCATTTCATACAAGGAAGCATATGCATGATTCGAACCAATAATCCGGTAGGTCTTATAACTATCGCCCATTGCCAATGGAATCACCTTCTTTACCAAAGGGTTTTTCCGAATCATATTGGCTTCCTTAAGAGAAATGTTACCTGTTGGGAAATCAATGTGATAAATACTGGACAAGATCAACTGCATCGGACTGCCCTTCGCTCCTACAACTAGATTAACACCCGCAAGGTTTTTCTCAAATTGATTATCGATCTGCTTGTTCATTAGCAGTAGCAAAGAAATCAATCCAACGCCTAGGGCAAACAAGATCAAACTCAACAAAGTTGATAGTGGTTCGTTCTTGATGTTTTTCCAGCTGAGTCCTAGTAAATTCATAGCTGGATACGATTTGGGAAGTGATTTTTTAATCGTTGATCGTGGGTGACAATCAACAAGGTTGCCTTTTGTTCATTTGCTTGAGTCTCTAGGAGCTGAATGACTTCTAGGGCGTTGGTGTCATCAAGTGCTGAAGTCGGTTCATCTGCTAGGATTACCTTTGGCTGGTTGACGATGGCGCGGGCGATGGCGACTCGTTGTTGTTCTCCTTGGCTAAGTTCCTTGGGTTTTACGTTTAGTTTATGACCTAAGTTGAGTGATTCTAGTAAGGATTTTATGCGTTTTCCGTCTTCTTGTGCTCCAGCGAGGTATTGCGCGAGTCTGAGGTTTTCTGCTACGGTGAGCGATTGAACGAAGTGTGGTTGTTGAAACACGACACCGATGTGCTGTCCTCTGAAGTGATCTAGTTTGCTGGTATTCAGTTTTGTGATGTCTGTTCCAGCAATTTCGATGGATCCTGAGGCTGGTTTGAGTAGGCCTGCGAGCATGTGTAGGAGTGTGGTTTTGCCACAGCCGGATTGGCCCAGTAACAGCCAATGTGAGTTCTCTTTGCATTCGAAGGGCTTGAAGCTAATTGCTTCTTGTCCTGAATACTGATATGATATGTTAGATGCGCTTACCATGTAGTGAGGACAAAAGTACAATTAAATGTAGAATTATGGATATAAATTATAAAAAGTATGGAACACGTTCCTCTTTACCTTATTGCTATTTTTTGATTGGAATAAAGATTTCTGTTAGTAAATCTTCTGGTGCTGTTGTTTCTTTATTATTAATGTATTGCTCAAAAATAGGTTCGTCTCTTAAATTATACTCCATCTTGATGATCCAATTTCTAAAAATGTAATTGTAAATGAGACTTAAATTCTGATAATCTCCTTTGTACAAAAAGCATAAATATTTTCCACCTAAAATGGTTTTGCTTGAAAAATTAGCTTCTATGTTTGTATTGTTTTGAATGGAGATACACGCGTCATATCTTACTTTTTCCTCTGGTGTAATGTCTGGGTCATCCCAATTTATGCCAAAAAATCTTGATTCAGCATTAAGAATTTGATGTTTTTGAGCCTTAGTAAACAACGTTTCCCAGTTTATCCTTGTAGTATGATCTCCAGTTTTACCTTTAGATTGTTGAAATATTACATGAATATCATCAATGTTTTTGATGGATTCGACTAATTGAAATTCATTCATATCGTTTTTGAGTTTTCGATTTGTTATCCAATTTTTATTCTTTCTAAAATAGGTTGGACTTTTTCCAAACATTTTTTTAAACCCTTTGCCAAACGCTGATGGTGTATCATACCCAATTTGATACGCGATTTCATTTACGGGTTGAACCGAATAGCGCAGTAACTTTAATGCTGTCTCTAATCTGATGCGATTGATATAGCTTCCTAATGATTCATTCAAAAATGCCTTCATAATTCTGTGGAAGTGGAATTTAGATAAGTTGGCGATCTCAGCCAACTTATCTAATTCTGGTTTTTCATCTAGATTGGCATCAATGTAAGTGAGCACCTGGTCAATACTCTTCTGGTAATTGTTCATTCTTTTATTTTTTCAAACCAATCTACAATTGCGTTTCCTATTTCATTTGGCAAATCCTCTTGCAAATAGTGCTTACTTTTGCCTACACAAAGATCTGTCATTTTTGGAAATTCTTTTCGCATCATCGGTAGGTATTCTTTTCTAAATAGAGAACCCGGTTTGGCCCATAAAATGTGCACTGGAACGTCTGTTTTCGATAACCAACGGTTGTAATTGTTTATAATTATTGCGTTTTCTGGGTTTTCGCCTGCAATAGGTAACTCTCTAGGGAAAATGAGCATTGGTTTCCTTGCAGATTTTTCTAAAAATGGTTTTCTATAATTCTCCATTTCAGTTTTGGACAATTTCCTTTTTGTTAGATATGGCATTGCTTTTTCAATAAAGAAATTGTCATCATAAATTACTTTTGGACCTTCGACTGGATCAAAGAATTTTTTAAACATCCGTCTTGTCACAACTGGAATGGTTTCCCAACCTTCCCATGGTCTTAAAATCCCTTCCATTAACACGATCCCTTTAATGTTTTTTTCGTTTTCCATTGCGTATTTCAAACCAATGAAACTACCCCAATCGTGCAACACCAGTACTATGTTTTTCAATTCCAATTTCTTGATGAACGCCTCAATATACTTATAATGGTCAGTCATTTTGTATGAAATGTCAGGTTTTCCTGATTTACCCATCCCGATTAAATCGACTGCAATTGCTCTATTGTCTTTAGCGACAAATGGAATAATATTTCGCCATAAATACGACGATGTTGGGTTTCCATGTAGAAACAGAAATGTCCTTCCTTTTCCTTCATCAACATAATGAAGATTGGAGTCTAAAATGTCCACATACTTTGATTGGAAAGGAAAGTCAGCTGAAATCGAATCATTCTTTTTAAATAGCATAATCTTTTTTTTTACAAATTTATGCCTGCGCACTTATAACTAATGTTCCAAACTTGCTGTATATTCTTTTAGTCTTATAATACCACTCAAATAATTCTAGAAATAGCAATTCGTCAAAAAATCCACGAATTAAAAAAGGTTAACCCAATCAAGTGTTAACCTTTCTTATATCAATTTAAATACACTGAATATTCGTGATTAATAGTCAGCAATCATGTTCAATCAATTCATTTATTCAAAGTAAACCAGTCGCTCAGAATCAGTATTATTCAGAAAGTTGCATTCACCACCACTTCTAGGTATAATCGTTGCCGTAATTGTGGTTTGTCCATCTGTATTTTGTGGATCATATAAGGCATTAAATCCAAATCTTGAGGAGGTGCCACCAGGAATCACGTTGCTTGGACCATTAAAGGTCCATGTATGTACAATTCCGTTGTCACCTAAATAATTCCAGTTTGGATTATTGTAGGTCAGGATACCACATGTCGTTTCATTTGGAAGCCATACAAAGACCAACCGCGGGTCAGATGGCATTCGAATCGTTATTTGAGAACCATCGGTATCATAACCATTTAATTCAAAGATCTCTACAGCAATACAGACGTTTGTTGGGCCTGCAATGTTACCGGGTAAAATAGTCGTAATTGGTGATAAATCAGGACATAAGTTGATACAGTCCCCTTGATCCGCTGTTACGGGCAAGGTGATACTCGTGTCATCGAAATCACAAGGGTCAAGTGGGTCGGTATTGTCTGAGCATTCATCAGCATTTGTGACTCCATCACCATCGCAGTCAAGTGTTCCAATAGGATGATTCGGGTCATTTGTTAATTCCATGCAAATGTCAATATCTCCTGTATAAGCATCACCACATAGGGTAGGCGGACAGACCAAATCATCACTAGGATCATTGGCATCGCCTCCTCTGTCGCATTCAACGATATTAATCACACCACCATTGTCGCAATCTAAACTTGCCCAAGGATGGTTTGGATCACCATTGATCGTCGCACAAATATCGATTTCCGCAACAACTGCTGCCTCACAATCATCATTTGGATTAGCAGGATCACCGCCATTCGCACATTCTGTATAGTTGTCGACTCCTCCATCATCACAGTCCAACGTTGCGAGCACATGAGTAGAATCCGAACCAATTAGTATACAAATATCAGCTCCAGCAATTAGGGCGATATCGCAATCATCACTCGGATCGCTAGGATCACCACCATTGTCGCATTCTGTTTGGTTGTCCACGCCACCCATATCGCAATCCGCTGTTGCAAGTGGATTGTCAGGGTCTGCGGTTAGGATTGCACAGATATCTACTCCAGGGGTAATCGCTATATCACAATCATCGATTGGATCAGAAGGATCTCCATTGTTATCGCATTCCGTTTGATTGTCTACACCTCCCATATCACAGTCAAGTGTACCAAGCGGATTGTTTGGATCATTCGTTAAAATTGCACAAATATCAACCCCACCATTAATTGCTGCATCACAGTCATCAGATGGTTCTGTTGGATCACCGCCGTTTGTGCATTCTGTGTAGTTATCAACTCCTCCATTATCACAATCAAGCGTTGCTAATGGATGATCCGGATCTGCACCGATCAACAAGCAAATATCAGCTCCAGCAATTAGGGCTATATCGCAATCATCACTCGGATCGCTAGGATCACCATTGATGTTGCATTCTGTTTGGTTGTCCACGCCACCCATATCGCAATCCGCTGTTGCAAGTGGATTGTCAGGGTCTGCGGTTAGGATTGCGCAGATGTCTACTCCTGGTTGGATCGCTATATCACAATCGTCACTAGGATCGGCAGGGTCACCGTTGTTATCGCATTCTGTTTGATTGTCCACACCACCCATATCGCAATCCGCTGTTGCAAGTGGATTGTCAGGGTCGGCGGTAAGGATTGCGCAGATGTCTACTCCTGGTAGGATCGCTATATCACAATCGTCACTAGGATCGGCAGGGTCACCTCCGTTATCGCATTCTGTTTGGTTGTCCACACCACCCATATCGCAATCCGCTGTTGCTAGTGGATTGTTAGGATCGGCAGTGAGTATTGCGCAGATGTCTACTCCTGGTAGGATCGCTATATCACAATCGTCACTAGGATCGCTAGGGTCACCTCCGTTATCGCATTCCGTTTGATTGTCCACGCCACCCATATCGCAATCCGCTGTTGCAAGTGGATTGTCAGGGTCTGCGGTTAGGATTGCGCAGATGTCAACTCCTGGTAGGATCGCAATATCACAATCGTCACTAGGATCAGCAGGGTCACCGTTGTTATCGCATTCTGTTTGATTGTCAACGCCACCCATATCGCAGTCCGCTGTTGCTAGTGGATTGTTAGGGTCGGCAGTGAGAATCGCACAGATGTCTATACCTGGTAGGATTGCTATATCGCAATCATCGCTAGGATCAGCAGGGTCACCTCTATTGTCGCATTCTGTTTGGTTGTCCACACCCCCCATATCGCAATCCGCTGTTGCTAGTGGATTGTTAGGGTCGGCAGTGAGGATTGCGCAGATGTCTACTCCTGGTAGGATGGCTATGTCGCAATCATCGCTAGGATCAGCAGGGTCACCTCCGTTATCGCATTCCGTTTGATTGTCCACACCACCCATATCGCAATCTGCTGTTGCAAGTGGATTGTCAGGGTCGGCGGTTAGGATTGCGCAGATGTCAACTCCAGGTAGGATGGCTATGTCGCAATCATCTGATGGTTCCGAGGGATCGCCTCCATTTTCACACTCCGTATAATTGTCAACACCTCCCATATCACAATCTAGGGTGGCTAATACATGGGTTGAATCGGTGCCAATTAATAAACAGATATCTACACCTCCCACAATCGCAATGTCGCAATCATCACTAGGATCAGCAGGATCACCATTGTTGTCACATTCTGTTTGATTATCTACACCCCCATTATCGCAATCAATTGTAGCTAGTGGATTGTTTGGATCATTCGTTAAAATAGCACAAATATCAACTCCACCATCAATTGCCGCATCACAATCATCACTAGGTTCAGCTGGATCTCCTCCATTCATACATTCAGTGTAGTTATCAATTCCGCCGTTGTCACAATCCTGATCAGCCAATACGTGCGTTGAATCCATTCCAATCAATAAGCAAATATCTACGCCAGCAATGATGGCTATTTCACAATCATCACTAGGCTCAGATGGATCTCCATTGTTGTCGCATTCTGTTTGATTATCAACTCCTCCATTGTCACAATCTTGATCAGCTAGTGGATGTGATCCTCCTAGATAACTTCCGACAGGAAACGGTGAGGACGAAGTAGCATTTGTTGAAGCGCCATCATACACATCACGTCCACTTGGTGTCCAATTTCCTATCAAAAAAGGAGTTGTTGCCGAGGTGTTGTTGTTTCTGTGTATCCAGCCATCAGTGTATTCCCAAGGAGCGCCTGTTCCATCTAAATTGGGATCTCCCATAACATCAATTATGGTCCCATTTTCATACAGGACAAGGGCATCATCTCCATTTTGAGACATGGCAGCAGTGCTTATATAATCAGGGGTGAAACCAAAGAATGTAGTAAATGCAGCACTGTTATTTGCAATGTAAATAAAGGTTCCTGCAGTTGCAGGAGTTCCAGCTGGAAAGGTAAATTCAGGGCTTGTAGTTCCGCCACCATTGTTAGCAGATTCAACACCATAAACTCCTAAATCTGGAATATTGTTTAATACAAATAGTTCTAAAAACTTAGGGGTGCCACCTGTTAATGGGCCGTCGCCAACTCCTGTAATAACTAGGCTTTTAGGAAGTAATGCACAAATATCAACTTCTTCATTTATTGCAGCTTCGCAGTCATCTAATGGATCGAGTGGGTCTTCACCACTTTCACATTCTGTATAGTTGTCAATTCCTCCATTATCACAATCGAGTGTTGCTAAAGGATGATTAGGATCACTATCAATTTCGATACAAATATCTAAAGCATTGGAATCTACAAATTCACAGGTCAAACAGGCGTCAAAAGCTGTAGAATCAATCCAATCAGTAGAATCTGGGACCATACAAGTCGCGTTTGTACCGTCTAGAACTAATCCACAGGAGTCAACAGCTGCGGCGGGACTGCCATAGTCAGGTCCAGTATTTACATTAGGATTTGCGTCTGTTCCTGCTTCTGAAGCATCCGGACAACCATCATTGTCACTATCAAGATCTTTGTAATCTGGAATGCCGTCTCCATCTGTATCAATCGGAGCTGAGGCACAATACGAGTCTACTAAGCCATCTGGACAACCATCTTCGTTATAATCGGGATAGGTAGCATCACCATTATTGTCAAGACGGCAGTCTTCCAATTGCAGCGTAATATCACCACAAGCTTCAATCGCATCAGGAATGCCATCATTATCACTATCTAAATCGACTTCGTCGGTATAACCATCCCCGTCTGTATCTGGACAGCAAATAGGACGTAAGCTAATTCTTAACACATTTGATGCAATCACATCGTTACAAATGGTTTTAAATGCAACAGTCGGTCCTACTGATTCCCATACATAAGTGCCAAATGAATTATTAGCATTCGCACCAGTATTAAAAACATAATATTGATCATTGTTATGGACGAGTGCTATTCCAGTATCCAACCCGGTAGTCAGGAACTGATAGGCAACACCATCTATTGATTCTAACCCTTCTAAAGCACCAGCTGTTAAAACTGATCCTTGATCAACAATTGCTTGGGTTTGCTTGGAACCAGACATTATAAATTCGATATCCGACGTATTTATACTTGCAAATGCATCGGTTACGGGGTGCGTGCTAGCATTTAAAACGGTAACCAGCATACTGCCAGGTGGTAAACCCCACTTAGCACTTAAATCAGCACCAATAGCGTTTAAACTACCATCACTAACGCCAAGTGGGAACCCAAAATCGGAAGGGCGGATTCTCTCATAATTAAATTGATCACACTCCAATGAATCTGGAATACCGTCATTGTCTGCATCAGTATCCTGGAAGTCTATAATTCCATCGTTATCCTTGTCTGGGCCTGCAAGGAAGCAACAGGCGTCATTATTCGTGGAGTCAATCCAGCTAATCGTAGGAGGAATATAGCAAGTGATCATTCCATTTTCAAGAACAATACCACAAGGATCAACCATTGCAGCAGGTATGGCGTATCCACCTGGGAAATCATTTACATTTGGATTGCTATCACTACCACTCTCAGTAGCATCAGCACACCCATCACCATCACTATCTAGATCAAGGAAATCAGGAGTGCCATCACCGTCTGTGTCTATTGGTGCTGTGGTGCAAGCAGATGCCTCAATACCATCAGGACATCCGTCTCCATCATTGTCAGGGTATGTTCCGCTACCATCGCTATCCAACATGCAGTTTTCAAGTACAATGTTAATATCGCCACAAGCCTCAACAGCATCAGGGATTCCGTCATTATCAGAATCCAAATCACAAGTGTTTGGGATTCCATCCATATCCGTATCTAGACAGTTTACTGGTTTTATTAAGATGGTTGTATTGTTATTACGGACTTGGTTTGTTGACCAAAGTGTAACCTCGGAAGCATAACCATTTGACTGCCAGCGAAATCCACTTGAATTATTAAATGTACCATCTAAATTTTCAACATAGTAATCATTTCCTATTTGAAATTCTTGGAAACTACCAGCTATAAGCGATCCGATATAGGAAAATTGGGCGCCGTCATCGGAGGTAAACCCATCTCTTCTACCTAAAACGTTAAGATTACCACCGTGAAAAACTTGAAGCTTGACGTTACATGATCCAGTGACTTTATAGCTTGTTGTTTCAGTAAGTGAAACTGCTAAATTCGGTCCTCCAGCAATATTTGTATGAACATTTATAAATTCAAGAATGACGGTGCCGGGAGCAAGTCCCCATTCATTACTGATGTCAAGGGTTCCGCTTGCATTGGTTGTATCAACGAACCCCAGAAAGTTAGCGTTAATGTGAAGCCAAGGAAATGCTTCTTCATCCTCATTCAAAATTCCATCATTATCCTTATCCACATCGTTTTCATCAGCTATTCCGTCATTATCTTTGTCTGGACGACCATTTAAGTCACAATCCGCAAAGAGGCAAGCATCTCCTCGTCCGACTTCTTCTCTAACACCGTCTGCATTGGCGTCAAAATTGACAAAGAATTCTTCGTTTGTGGCGTCATAACAAGCGTCAAAAGTCATTGGGAATACCCAATTCGAAGACTGCCAACCTGTAGAAATGAGGGTGCCTCCAACCTTATTCGAGATTGAATTGACTCTCCATTGATTATTTAAGGTGTTTCCTTCAATATAAACCTGACAAGCACCAGTACCCCAAGTCGGTCCATTGGGGTTCCATAATCCTACGATAAAATGACCATCGTATTGATCTTCGGGAATAGCGAAGGTAATACAACCAGAGCTTGTTGGTGGGAGTGGAGTAGCGTTGTTGAATGTAGTGTGCCAATCATTCGTTCCACCTGTATAGCAAACTTGTTGACCATTATTGGTTCCAGCTCCAGTTGTTAAGGTACCAATGTTACTAGGGTCAGGAGTCCAGCTATTGCTTATCGTGCCCCAACTCACAACAATATCATCTACACATTGGTTTGAGTCAAACTGACCGAGTGAGCCAGTTCTTACAAAAGGAATGTAATTAAATGATTGAGCGATTAAGGCGCTTGATGAAAGTAAGAGCATACTTAAGGAACAAAGGAATATCAATTTTTGAAACAGCATTCCATTTGCTTTTATCTCTTTTGGGAGAAGTTTGGATTTCATAATAAAGTTTTTGGATTGAGTATGTTAGATTTAGTTTGAATAATGAACTTCTTTTAGTCATTATCAAAAGAATAGCCTGTAAATGCTATGATTTAAAGAGGAGGGCGGGAAGTTTGATTTGTTGTTTTTTATTATTTTATATTGATTTGGTTTTTCACATTTTAAGATCAATAAATATACTAAGAATAACGTTATGAACAGCGAATTTTGAAAAAATATATTCTGTTAATTATACTAGATGCATTTTTTGTATTTGTAAAAAAATAAAACGTCCTAATTACAAAGTTTTATGCATAAAAATCACTCACTTTGATAAAATACTATCATTTCGTCCTACTCTTCCTTGGATATATCGATGAAAATTGAAATTTATTTTAAAATATCTTACCTTTTGAAAAAATATTATTCATTAAAACATTTAAATTATGCCTGAGATTCTTTCTTTATATGCAATCGCTTTGTTTTTCGCGCTATTTGTGATTATTAGAAGTTTATTCACAGTTAGACAGCAATCAGCCGCTATTCTTGAACGGTTTGGTAAGTTCCAAGCTATTCGTCATCCTGGTCTTCATGTAAAAATTCCATTTGCAGATAGAATAGCAGGGCGCTTGAGTCTTAAGATTCAACAATTGGACGTTATTGTAGAAACTAAAACTAAAGATGATGTTTTTGTGAAATTGAAAGTTTCTGTTCAGTACAAGGTAATTTACGAAAAGGTATTTGATGCCTTTTACAAACTGGATAATCCGCACGATCAGATCACTTCATTTGTATTTGATGTCGTCAGAGCAGAAGTACCAAAGTTGAGATTGGATGATGTTTTTGAAAGAAAAAATGACATCGCAAACGCTGTAAAAGGGGAGTTGAATGAAGCGATGACAGGATATGGCTATGATATTATTAAAACACTGGTGACGGACATCGATCCTGATGCTCAAGTAAAGCACGCCATGAATAGAATTAACGCTGCAGAAAGAGAAAAAGTAGCTGCTCAGTACGAAGGTGATGCTCAACGCATTCTTATCGTTGAAAAAGCAAAGGCAGAAGCTGAGTCTAAGCGCCTTCAAGGTCAAGGTATCGCAGATCAACGAAGAGAAATCGCACG
This sequence comes from uncultured Saprospiraceae bacterium, assembly GCA_937959115.1. Classification (GTDB taxonomy): domain Bacteria; phylum Bacteroidota; class Bacteroidia; order Chitinophagales; family Saprospiraceae; genus JAHDHB01. The sequence continues at coordinate 264,982 of CALGAW010000025.1, read as the reverse complement.
TGGGTTAGAGGAATCTGTTGAAGTCCTTAATAATGTAGGGATCAACTCCCAAGAAGCTTCTGCACTAATTGTTGTTACGCAGCATTACGATACGCTTCAGTCAATTGGTGAAAGTACTAATTCTAATTTGATCTTGATGCCTAATTCTCCACAAGCGGGGTCTGAAATGCTTAATAACATGGTAACCTCGTTTGCTGCGAGTAACCAGATAGGAGAGGCAATGAAAGAGCAAAACAAGAATTTGCCAAAGAAAAAGAAGAAAAAAGAATTGAAAAGCGCTCCCTTAGCTTTACCAGTGATCCCTAAAGAAGAAAAGGGGTAATTGATCGTTAATCGTAATCGGCTGAGTAGGGGAACCTATTTTATGAAAAAGGTCTATTCTTGTAGACCTTTTTTTGATTCGGTTTTGGGATAGGGCAATCTTTTTTTGGACCATTTAGTTTGTCCGTGCGTTTTAAAAAAAGGATAAGGTTCGAGTCATTGCGCCTTTCAAATAATCTTATTTAAGGTTATTAAGGAGATTATTCATTGCTTATTGAAACGTGATTTACATTTGAAGGATTGTTGAATTAAAAACTTGAGATTGAATGTTTAATATAACGTTGCCCTAACTGACGTTCAACCTGGTTCTTGAAAGCGATAGATAGGCTAAAGCCATGATGCGCGTAAGTGATAGCAGCGGTATGCGCGGAATGTAATGAGCACATAATAGCGAATAGCACGACCCGAAGAGTAACGGAGGGATACGCCCAAAAAAAAGTTTAATACATCCTTTGCTTCTAGATGGAGATTGATTTTAGAACTAAAAGAGATTATCTTTCACTATCATCTGTTGCGGAGGTTGTTGTTTCACCCCTAGATGGAAGATCTTTTGGCCCAGGAGCAAATCGTTTTGAAGAATCGTAGGTAAAATGGTTTCCATTCTCTGTTACATTGGCTCTATTTGCTACCACTTCATAACTAAATGGAACATTACTGTTTCCAGCTTTCAGCTCGATGACTTCAAAACCCGCTTCCGATTTATTAGTAACGTAAACGCCATTGCACTCACCTTCTAGCTGAATAAATACTTTCATTGGATTTTTGCTATCTACAATAATGTTATGGGTGTAATTTGGGTCTAGCTGAATAACTGCCTTACCATTTACTAATTGTCCAATACCATAGTCTGTGAATAAAATTTCTGGAGACTCAACTGCACTCATCAGTATTGGTTCATTGGAAACATTTGTAACGATGGTACCTGCAACGCCAGTTCCATCAATTTTCCTAGGAGTTCCGCCTCCATCAATATACGCAACTCTAGCAAGACTATAAGTGGAAAGTGATCCTCCGTTAACGGCACCTGAGTAATTAACAAAAAAACCAGCTTGTACATCTCTGAGATCACTTGAATTTGCTTTCCAGACTTGACCTTCAACACCAGCTCGTCCATCATCCGTTGTTCCTACAATAGCAGATTCCGGGCAATTAAAACAAGTTGCAGTATTCCAGTTTATACTTCCTGTTCGTTTGTTTGCAGCTCTGATTGCTCCACCTTCAAGTGTTCCCCCTGCGTATATTGCCTGTCCTAATCCGACATTGAATGCGCCTACAGCTTGCCGTGTATTGTTAGAATTAGTGTTTCTAACGTAAACTCCATGTCCTAGCCCTTGATTATCCGTTCCTATCAAGTTACGAGAACTTGTAGCATTGTTAATAGAAATATAAAAAGCATCGCCATTTCCTTGTTGAATAAGATCTATACCTCTTGCATTATTACTGGGATTATTCATGATAATTTGTTGGCCGATACCTAATCCATCTTGTCTAAAATATTGTCCTGTAGCTGTAGAAGTTGAATTTTGCATTACCAGCACTTGTCCTATGCCTGTGCCTGAGTTGTCAATATTAAGGGCCTCATCCGTAACGGTGTTATCCGCAACTATTTCTGCAAACCCGTTAAATCTGGATCTTCCACTTTTAAACATGGTTAGTGCATCTTTTCTACTTGTTGCATTTTGCCCGATTCCAACGTTAAATATTCTATCATTAGAATTCCAAACGGTTGTACTAGAAGGCGTATAATCTGTAGAAAACATACCGACCACCATTTCTCCTCTTGATCTTGCTAACGTACCTTCACCTGTTGCCATTGCAGAGTTTCCAGAAGAAACTGTTTCTCTTCCCAACGATATCGTGTTCGGTTTTGATGCTTCAGAATTGGTTCCAAATGCTAGTGCATTTGTTCCAGAAGCTTCAGCTGATGCACCAAAAGCAAATGCTCGAATTCCACTTGCAATAGAACCTGATCCGCCGGCAAAGCTTAATCGACCACTAGCCGTAGTATTACTACCAAAAGCGGTTGATTGTTCTCCAATATTAGTCTCGTCCCATTGATTTCCATTGACTGTTCCTGCTCGGAATGATGCATTCTTTGAGCTCCAAACTAATCTGGTTCCACTTCCTGCAGCAAGGTATTGACCTGCCCCAAATGTACCGTCCATAATTGTTCCATCATCATGACTTACATGAAGACCCGCAGCAGGAGTTAAGGAGTTTGGTAGGTTTCCAATTCCTACATGACCATTGGCCCAAGCTCTCATAAAGCTATTTCCGCCCGCTCCTAATGTTAGATTTTGTGCGGGTGAATAAATAGTATGAACAAAATCAAGTTGCGACTCAATATTGATTGTATCAGTACCTGTAACATTGATGTCATCGCCAGCGGTCGGTGTAGCATCATTACCAACTTTAATCCAATTTGTTCCGTCATACGAGTATATGTCTCCGTCGGCTGTATTCACATAGAGATTTCCTGCGTTTGCTGCTGGAGCTCCAGGAGCTGGTGCAATCGTTCCACTAAGCACTTCGCATTTACATTGGGAAGCAAGATTAATTGTGGTTGTTTGACTATATACCTGATTAAAGAAAAAAGAGAAGAAAAGTGTTGTGATAAGGAGTTGTCTACAATACTTCATAGTTTTATATTGAAATCAAAATTGTTATGCTAATAGAACGTAAGGTATAAATAATTGGAGTATTAATCAGGGAATAATAGTTGTTTTTCTAAGAATTTACTGTACTATTTTTCAACATAACTTGTAGTTTTTTAATAGTTGTTTTTTCTATGAATTTACTATGCTAATATCTAGGATTCTATGTATCTTTTCTCTATAAATAAATGGTTTGTTTTTCTATCTCGTGAAGAATAGACTTCAAAAAAAGAGACAAAGCAGAAGAACTGCTTTGTCTCGATTTGTATGCTAATTTAAATTAGTCCAAGTATTAATCCGGCACCTTCGAAAAGGTATTTCTATTGTTCCAAGTTTGACTACGTTCACTTGCGTTACAAGTACCATCAAAGTTAGAATCCTGAACGATATAACCAGTTTGGTTTCTAAAGTTCCAAGAAATACTTCTATCTGTAGCACTAATCAGCTCATCCGCTTCATAGTCACCCTCATACAATCCAAACACGCCAGCAGTAATTAGCTTCTGCGCATCCCCATTTAGATTGCCATAAGCTGACCCTGTTGCGAAATCATGGACTTCAGCCACCCCCGTCGTAAATGTCTTAGGAACAGGAGTCATCACAGCCAAGTGATTACGGTGACGAATTGCAATATAATAAGAGCCAGATGGTTGACCAGTAAACTCTACTGGGGATTGTCCATCTAAGTCTACAACAGTACCGTCCACTCTAAGCAATGCCGATCGAGTCGCCAACACATTTGTATTGGTCGTCGAGCTTCTCAGTTCTAGGAAGATCCAATCTGCGATTGCATCTGCCCCAGTTCTGTCTAAAACAGATTGCGAGGCCATTTCACCACCACCACCACCATTGTGAGTATATCCAAGAGCAGTATAAGGCTCAAGCGTTGGCAGTAAGCTAGATTGTGAAAGGTTATCATTCATCAATGAAGTAGCGACATCGTAAGGCCCTTCAAGCCATAAGTGAATGCTTGCAGTTGGTCCACGCGGTGCATCACCAAAGACAGTTGGCATACCGTCAGCCACATCTTTGATTCCATCACGATCTGTGTCCGTCGGATCATCGATCATACCGTCTCCATCTGTATCTAGGCCACTGTCAGGTGTTCCTGCGATATCGGGAATTCCATCATTGTCAGAATCCGTTTCCTGATAGTCTGGCGTACCGTCATTGTCTGTGTCAGTTGGATTGGTGGTCATACCCTCGTCAAAAGGTGTATCGATCATACCATTGCCGTCTAAGTCAGTTCCTCCGCTCTCAACGATATCGTTAATACCATCGTTGTCAGAGTCTAAATCTAGATGATCAGGAATGCCATCACCATCAGAGTCGCCACCAGGTCCTGCAGTTGCGATTTCGACTACATCCGGAATTCCATCATTATCATCATCTAAGTCGGTATCGTCATCAACACCGTCCCCATCTGTATCATTACAGCTGTTCATGTTAACTACTGTAAATGCAGGTGAACTGTTATCACACATTTTAGCATCAATGATGGATGCGTAATAGGTGTGCAGTGTCGTATCTGCAGTAATGGTCAATGATGTATTGATTGCATTCGGAATCGGTACATTATCAGCATTCCATTGGATAGTGCTGTTTACTACTGTTCCAAGATCAATTGTATAGTTCGCATTTGGACCGCAACCATCTACTACGATCATGTAGTCAGTGGCACCTCCACATGCGCTATTGTCATATTTAGCAAAGTAAATGCCTTCTGCTGTTGCAACATAAGACATGTTGGTTTCTCCTGGAATTGGATTGACCGAAACACCAGCAGTATACCACTGATAGTTCGTTCCACCTGAAGGAGCGGTTAAGGTATAAGTTTGACCAAATAATGTAGTAGTAAAGGTCAAAAATACCAGTATTGTAGTTATATAATTAAATGTTTTTCTCATAATTGAAGCTTTTTAATGATTTAAAGTTAAGGATTAAAAAGCATTAATCTCTATCCAACATGAGCATAATTTTATCTAATTTTTCATTGATTGCATCAATTTCAGAATTTAATTCTTGATTTTCCTTCATTAAATCTTCATTTGATTCTGTAAGAGTCGAAATTTGTTCTTGTTGCTCTTGAATTGCTTTAATGACAACAGGAGTTAGTTGTTGATACTTAATCCCCATACGTTCTAACTCTACTGATTCGAATTCTCCTTTTTGCTCATCTAAAATCTTGTAATCATGTGTTTTTACAGCCTCGCTTACAAGAGGTAATACATCCTGAGCAATCAATCCGAGTTTAGATTCTTTAAAAGGATCCCTAGTTAGCTTGTATGAAACGGCACGCATATTCATAAGTTCTGATAATCCATATGTAATATCTTGTACATTTTCTTTCTCACGTAAATCAGAAACATTGATAAAGTCATCTGCATAGACATCATCCCATGCTCTAACAGTTGTACTGTTCCCTAAATCATTCACAATATGAGTGGATGGAGAGAAAGAGTTGTTAATTGTTGTTTCTGCAATGTTATCCAACAAAAATTCAACTGATCCAATTCCGATAGCGGTTCCTTCATTAACACCAATATCGAAATCTGCTACATATTGAACTGTGGTGGTACCAACAGTTGTTCCATTACCAGTGGCAAACGATAAAGGAGAACCAAAATTCGCGATGTCTTCGTTTGCATCCATCCAGAATGCGTGTGTTCTGGTATCTGATTCTATTCTAAAATCGTAGTTTCCACCTATTTCATTAGCTACGACACTTCCTGAATTGAATACTGCGGCATGACCAAATGCGCTTGGGCTATTAATAAAAATGCCATCTCCTCTTCCTTGGTTAACTATGTCTATACCTCTCGCATCATTAGCACTGTTGCTCATTACAATTTGTTGTCCATTGCCAAGTCCATTATGTCTCAGGTAAAGACCATTTGCTGTACTTGTGGCATTATTCATAATAATGTCTTGTGCGGTTGCTATTCCATTATGGAACAATTTTAATGCGACACCGTTACTAGCAACATTATTTATAAAGATCTGCTGACCAATGCCCAATCCATCATGTCTTAAATTAAGTCCCATAGCAGTGGAAGTTGCATTTTGCATAGTAAGTACTTGACCAACACCCGTACCTGAATTATTTATGTTAAGCGCTTCATCAGCTGTATTGTCAGTAATGATTTCCGCATATCCATTGAATCTGGACAAACCTCTTTTAAACATAGTAAGTGCATCTTTTCTATTCAATGAATCTTTACCAACACCTACGTTAAAAATTCTGTCATTACCATTCCATGTATTTGCACTGGTAGGAGTATAATCTGTAGAAAACATTCCTACTACCATTTCTCCTCTAGATCTTGCAAAGGTATTGTCACCTGTCGCAAGAGAGTTGAAACCGGAGGAATGTGTTTGACCTCCAAATGATTTAGATCCTGTACCAACCGCTTGACAATTAAATCCAATTGCAATGGTAGAATTTCCTGTTGAAACTGTTCCCTGACCTAAAGCAATCGTATTTGTATTTGTAGCGACAGCAGTGTTCCCAATTGCAAGTGAATAAATGCCAGATGCCTCTGAGTTTCTTCCTGCAGCAATACTGTAAGTTCCACTTGCTAAACTATTGAATCCAAATCCTGTAGAGTAGTCACCAATATTAGCTTCATCCCATTGTGTTCCATTTACGCGACCTGCTCTAAGTGATGCATTTTTTGAACTCCAAACTAATCTTGTGCCGCCACCTGCAGCATTGTATAAACCAGCACCAAAATTACCGTCCATGATTGTTCCATCATTGTGTGCTACGTGAAGACCAGCTTGCGGAGATAAAGAACCAGCTAAGTTTCCAACTCCAACATGTCCATCAAACCAGGCTCTCATAAAGATGTTACCACCTGCTGATGCTGTAAAATTTTGAGCGGGTGAATTGACAGTATGGACAAAATCCAACGTCGGTTCAATATTTACTGTATTGCCCATTACATCAATGTCATTACCTGCAACCGGTAACTCATTAGTTGATGAGTTGTCACCAGCCATTCTTTTTTTAACGACTCCATTTCCATCTACTACAAGTTCCATTTCTGTAGCAGCACCTGCTGCGAGTGTACGCAGTCTAGTTGTTCCATTTACATCAAGTTTTGCAGTTGGTCCAGTTGTACCTATACCAACGTTTCCGTTTAATAAAATTCTAACTTTTTCAGAATTGTCGATTGACATTGTTAGAAATTGATCATGAACGGAACGGAACGTCCAATGACTATCTTTGTCATTTAACCCTAAATTTAATCCATCGGTAGTTCCTACAAGACCTCCATAGAGAACATTGTCGCTATCTCTTAGAAGTAATTTTGTAACCGAGGCATTGTTGCTGTTTAGATACATGTTTGCTCCGTTGTTCCCTGAAAATCGTTGGGTAGGACCAAAATAGATGTTTCTTGCATCTGTTCTAATACTTCCTGCAACATGCAATTGTTGGGCTGGAGTGGCAACGCCAATTCCGACATCTCCATTTGTGGTTATGTCGTCAGTGATTGCAGTTGGAGGCGTTGTTCCTCCTACCTTATACCAATCAATGTCTGGTGTGTCTTCACTTACAACAGTCCAAGCTGTTCCGTCGTACGTGTAAATTTCTCCTGTAGTAGTATTAACATAGAGATTTCCAGCGTCTGCTATTGGAGCTCCAGGAGCTGGGGCAGCTGTTCCGCTGAGTACCTCACAATTGCATTGAGATGCAAGGTTAATTACAGTTTGACCATTTGCAGTATAAAATAATACAAATAGCGCAATAAATGTGATAATGAATTGTTTTAAATACTTCATAGTTGTTGATTTAATTTAGATCATTAAGGTAAAAATAATTCATTATAAATCAGAGAAATAATAAATGTTTTTTTGATTCCTAAAACATGAATTTTATTAGTATACTTTTTTGCTTTAATTTGGAACAAGCATTTGACCTTCCATTTTGATCAAGTATGAAATTTATGATTTATATGATAACGAATCATGCGTTTCATACGTTATAAAGATAATAAAATTATAACTAGACAATACTAACATGGTTTTATTGAATTAAATTAATCTTAATTTATAAGTTGTTAAATTCTAGAAATATAATGTGTAAAAATAAGCAGGCTTTTGTGGAAAACTAAAAGGAATAGCTCAAAATATTGCCATTCCGAAAAGGACCCTGCAAAGAAGTTGTCTTTTATGATTATCTTTATTTCAGGAAAATAAAAAAACGCATAACTTAAATCCAACTCTTAGTAATGTCAAAGTATTTATCCAATACCCTCCAGATACTAATCGCACTATGTATCTACACCATTTCTTTAGCTCAATGTCCAGAATTTACCACGAGTGAATTATTAAATTCTTCGTGTTCATTAGGAGGAACTGACGATGTCTTCTTCTCAGAATACATTGAAGGGTCTAGTAGCAATAAATGTCTAGAGATTTTTAATGGAACAGCGCAATCAATCAATTTTGCAACGACACAGTACAAAGTTCGATTCTATGCAAATGGAAGTACTACGCCTACTGGAGTCGTCAATCTAAATGGTACAGTCGCTAGTGGAGATGTTTATGTCATTTGCGAATCAAACGCTGGTCCTGTTTTTCAAGCTCAGACCGATCAAAACTTTGTTGGAGGTTTCAATGGTGATGACGCTGTAGTTTTGGAAGCTCCTTCTGGTGCATTAGTAGATATAATTGGACAAATAGGTTGTGATCCTGGAAATCAGTGGACGGACGGAATCACTAATACCACATTAAACAATACGCTTGTTAGGATTCCTTCGGTTTCATCTGGTATATCAACGAACCCAGTTACAACTTGCGGTGTTGCTTCATTCCCAACCCTAGTTTCTGAATGGACTAGCTTAGGAAATGACAATGCTTCAGATCTTGGTCAACATACATTTAATGGAACACCAGCTCCAATTTGCTGCCAGGTCTGCAAGAATGATTCTATTTGTGTTGCTGTCAATGGGATAGACCTGCCCATTGGAGGAACAATCGACTTTTATGCTAGCCCAAATCTTGGATTTGATCCATATGTGGAACAATCCAATCCACTTGGTTCTGTTTTAATTGTTTCTCCCTTGGGAGGACCTATTTTACCACCGAGCAATCCACAAGTAAATTTTCCAAATACAACCCTGATTGGTGCAATGGTAAACGCTTGTGGTATTGAAGGAGAGAATGAATTTGTATTTCTTAATTCTGGTAGTACTGGAACAACAGTAAGCAATTTTCAAGTCATTTATAATAGTAGTAATACGGTAAGAGGCTGTCCTCCACTTCCTGGAAATACGGTTAACATATATACTGCAGCGAATGCAGCGACAAATCCTGCCTTAATTGCTGGTTTAAATGCAAATGCTGGTTGTGTTTTGTTCCAAGCTGCTCCAGCCGTTATTCCTCCCAATAGTATCTTTGCGGTGTTTTCGAATGGTCTAAATCCTACAAATTATGATTTCACCGCCTATTGTGGAATAACCATTTATGTGTTGTTTGGTACTGGGTGGAGTGCTGCTGGGAACTTTGCAAATGCTAATGGTGCAACAAGAGATTTTTGTGTCGACTATGGAGGCGGCTCAACTGATATCTATACATACACAAATCAGACAACTACGATTGATGGTACCCACGCAGTTTGGGAAATACCGTCAGCTGTTGACACTGAAGTACCAGATGTTCCGAGTTGTGGCATTGGTGAGGTGTTTCCTGAAATTGCAGATCCGCTTATCTTTTGTTTTACATTTGATAACTCATTTTGTACGGGTGGTCCAGTCTACGTAGCTGGAATTATCAATCCACACCCAGACCAAGCCAATCCTACAACAGATCAAGGAACGAACTGTGAAATTACAAATACCAATTCTAGAACAAATGAGTTCTCTTTCTGTGTCAATTGTGTAACACCGATTTTTTCAGTGTCTTCAGTTAATTGTACTGGTGGAAGTGATGGTTCTATTACCGTTACACCCACTGGTGGTACCCCTCCATATACTTATCAATGGAATCCGACTGGAGCAACCACTCCAACCATTACGGGGTTAACTGCTGGTACTTATACCGTAACGATTACAGATGATACTGGCTGTCCAGAAGTTGCCTCTGTTATTCTTAACGAAATCAATCCATTGATTACCGGAATATTTATCTCAGGGGATGTGACCTGTTTTGGAGCTAGTGATGGTTTTGCCAATGCTCAAGCCCAGGGAGGAACGAGTCCTTATTCTTATATCTGGAATACCGGAGCGATTACGTCTAACATAAACAACCTTCCGCCAGGTACTTATAGTTTAACAGTCTCTGATGCAGCAGGTTGTACAGCCACTACTTCCGTCACAATTACAGAACCTCCTTTATTAACAGTTTCTGCAACTGCAAACGGAGCTGCGAACTGTGCAGACAGTAGTGATGGCTCAGCAACGGCTACAGGTGCTGGGGGAACACCACCATACGGTTACACTTGGGACAATGGAGAAATGATGGCTACCGCCACCGGACTCGCCCAAGGTACACATACTGTAACAGTTACTGACGATGATGGATGTACTGCTACCACTACCGTCGCAATCACTGCACCCTCCCAGTTAACTGTCTCTCTAGGTAATGGGGGAGCGGTTTGTTCTGGTGGGACAGATGGTTTTATTACTGCAACACCAAATGCTGGTACTCCAGGCTATTCGTACGTTTGGAATACAACACCTGCACAAACAGCCCAAACAGCAACAGGCCTTTCCCCAGGTAATTATGGCGTCACGGTAACGGATGCAAACGGTTGTACAGTCTCCGCTAGTGCTGATATACTTCAAGCGCCAGCCATCGTAGTGACAACAACCAAAGTAGATCTATTGTGTAATGGGACGAGCAATGGCTCTATCACTGCAAATTCAACTGTCGGTTTCCCATTTGTCACCTATCAATTCGTTTGGTCTACAGGAGCCGTTTCGAATGCAGTAAATACGAGTACAATCAATAATCTACCTGCAGGAACATACACGGTTACTGTTACGGATGCTATTCTAGGAGTTTGCTCAGAGATTGTCTCTGTAACCATAAACGAACCAACATTATTAGATGCTAACATTGCCTCTACAAATGTAAGCTGTGGCAGTGCGAGTGACGGTTCTGTAACAGTTACTGCATCAGGAGGCACACTCCCTTATTCCTATCAATGGAATACAAATGAAACAACAATGACCATCTCCAATTTGAGTGGAGGGACATATATAGTAACAGTAACGGATGATAATGGTTGTACTTCTACTGCAACCACAATCCTAACAGAGCCACAAACACTATTTACCCTAATGAGTTTGACTTCTCCCATCAGCTGTAACGGAGCAAGTGACGGGGTAGTAACCGTTCAAGCGAATGGAGGACTTCCGCCTTATAGTTATCAATGGAATGGAGGACAAACTATTCCCTCGATTTCTAATTTAGGACCAGGAACTTACAGTATTACAGTCACAGACGATAATGGATGTACAGATACCAATAGCATCAGTATTACTGAGCCTCCTTCCTTTACAATTATGATGACAGACAGTACAAATGCTAGCTGTTCTGCTTGTACAGGAAGTGCGGATTTTGTGTTAATGGGAGGGATTCCTCCAATTACTATACTATGGTCAGGAGGACAAATGAATCAAGCACCAACAAACCTGTGTCCTGGGTTAAACTTGGTAACAGTTACAGACAGCAATGGATGTACTACAACCGCGGACGTAATAATTGGTTCTACCTCTACATTAGCCATCAATGCTCTAACAATCGATAATGCGATTTCATGCAATGGGATCTGCGATGGATCAGCTACAATCGTCGGTACTGGAGGGCAAACTCCTTATGGTTATCAGTGGAGCAATGGTGCGACTACAGCAACTGGAACTGGACTATGTGCTGGCAGTTATAATGTGACCTTAACGGATATCAATGGCTGTTTAGTTACAGATGTATTGGTGATAAACGAACCAACAGTATTAAGTGCCAATGCACAAGCAAACAGCACTGCCGCTTGTGGCGCTAGTGATGGTAGTGCCACTGTAACAGCTACAGGAGGGTCAATTCCGTATACTTATCAATGGGATTCTGGTGAAACAAATCCTACAGCCACTGGACTAGGGGCAGGCACTCATACTGTAACGGTTTCCGATACAAATGGCTGTATGACAACTACAAATGTCGTTATTGGAAGTGGTCCAAATCTTATTGCTATAGTAGTTGACAGCACAAATACAAGCTGTACTGCTTGCATAGGAACTGCAGATTTAAGTGTATCAGGAGGAACCGCTCCATACACCTATACATGGTCAGGAGGACAAACAATTGAAGATCCAACAACGCTATGTGCAGGAACGAATTCTGTAACCGTAACAGATGCTAATGGTTGTGTTTCTATGGCAAATGTGCTAATTGGAAGTAATAACACATTAGCCATCAATTCACTAACAGTCAGCAATGTCATTTCTTGTAATGGGATTTGTGACGGATCTGCTACAATCACTGGAACAGGAGGACAAACACCCTATGGATATGAATGGAGCAATGGTGCTACAACAGCAACGATTACCGGACTTTGCGCTGGAACTTATAATGTTACATTAACGGATATAAATGGCTGTGAGATTACTGATGTGTTGGTTATAAATGAACCTTTCGCTTTAGATGCAAGTGCTCAAATGAATAGTGGTGCAACTTGCGGAGCCAGTGATGGTAGTGCTACTGTAACAGCTACTGGAGGAACAAACCCTTATACTTATCAATGGGATTCTGGTGAAATTAATCCCACAGCAACAGGTTTAGGAGCAGGAACACATACCGTTACAGTGACGGACACCAATGGTTGTATCACTACCACTGATGTTGTTATTGGTGGTGGGCCAAATGTAATAGCCACTGTAATTGATAGTACGAATACCAGCTGTACTGCATGCATTGGCACGGCAGATCTAAGTGTTACTGGAGGAACGGCACCATTTACCTATACTTGGTCAGGTGGGCAAACCGTTGAAGATCCGACAACGTTGTGTGCAGGAACCAATAGTGTCACAGTAACAGATGCAAATGGTTGTATTGCAATAGCGAATGTCCAGATCGGCAGTACAAACACGCTCATTGTAAATACCATAACAGTAGATAGTCCTATTTCTTGCTTTGGTGTTTGTGACGGCACTGCTTCTGTTACGGCTACTGGTGGACAACCGCCTTATGCCTATGAATGGGATAACGGAGCAACAACAAGTACAATCACAGGACTTTGTTCTGGAAGCTATATGGCCTCGATTACAGATGTAAACGGATGTATCGCTACAGATTTAATTGTGATTAATCAACCTGATACACTAATCGCAAGTGCTCAAGCATTGGTTCCTTCAAGTTGCGGATTATTTAATGGCAGTGCTGTGGTGACAGCTTCTGGAGGAACATCCCCTTATAGTTATCTTTGGGATAGTGGAGAAACAACAATGACTGCTACTGCATTAGGTGGTGGAGCGCACGTTGTTAATGTAACAGATGATAACGGCTGTACAACCACTGCAGGCGTAATAATTGGTGGAATAGGAATCCCGCTTACTATTTCAATCATTGATAGCACAAGCACAAGTTGTACCGCATGTATTGGAACGGCGGATCTGCAAATTAATGGTAGTGCTCCTTTTGTGATCCAATGGTCTGGTGGCCAAACGGTTGAGGATCCAACTACGCTTTGTGCAGGCTTCAATGCTGTAACAGTAACAGATACGAATGGATGTGTTCAGACGGCAGGGGTAAATATTGGTTCAACCTCAACATTAGCAATTAATACATTAACAATCGATAATCCCATTTCCTGTAATGGTGTCTGTGACGGTACTGCTACAGTAACTGGGACAGGAGGACAAATTCCTTATGGTTATGAATGGAGTAATGGTGAAACAACATCTACGATCACAGGACTTTGTGCAGGTAATTATGGTGTTACGTTAACAGATACAAATGGATGTATATTTACTGATATTTTAATGTTGAATGAACCTGGTCCTTTAAGTACAAATGCACTGTCAAACGGTGGTGCCTTTTGTGGTGCAAGCAATGGTAGCGCTACGGCTACTGGAAATGGAGGAACTACACCTTATGGATATAATTGGGATTCAGGAGAGGTCACTCAGACAGCGACAAACCTAGGTGCAGGCACACACAACGTGACGGTTACTGATAATAACGGATGTACTTCTACGGCTAGTGTTGTTATACCGGGAAGTCCAACTTTAGTTGCTGCAATTATTGATAGTACAAATACAAGCTGTACTGCGTGTATTGGAACTGCAGACCTTTCTATATCAGGAGGAACTCCACCATTTACCTATACTTGGTCAGGAGGTCAAACTGTAGAAGATCCAACAACTTTATGTGCAGGAACGAATACGGTAACAGTCACAGATGCAAACGGTTGTTTTTCAACAGCAGATGTACTGATTGGTAGTAGTAATGCCTTGGCAATTAATACATTAAATATAGATAACGCGATCTCCTGTAATGGAGTTTGTGATGGTACAGTAAGTGTAACTGGAACAGGTGGACAATTGCCTTATAGTTATGAATGGAGTAATGGTGAAACAACCGCAACAATTACTGGATTATGCGCAGGTAATTATGGCGTTACATTAACGGATATAAATGGATGTATATCTACTGATGTTTTAATATTGAATGAACCAACGCCACTTAACGTAAATACACAGACAAACGGTGTTGCCTCCTGCGGCGCAAGCGATGGTAGTGCTACTGTTACAGCAACAGGAGGAACAATTCCTTATGGATACAATTGGGATTCAGGTGAGATGACTTCTACTGCCACCAACTTAGATGCAGGAACGCATATCGTAACCGTGACTGATGGTAATGGATGTACAGCAACTTCAAGTGTGATTATTGGAAGCGGTGTTTGTTGTGCTGTAATAGCAATGGTAGTTGACAGCACAAGCACCAGTTGCACAGCATGTATTGGAACCGCTGATCTTTCGGTCACTGGAGGGACCGCACCATTTACCTACATTTGGTCAGGTGGCCAGACAGTTGAAGATCCTACAACATTGTGTGCTGGGTTTAACGCTGTGACAATAACGGATGCAAACGGTTGTACAGAAACGGCTGGTGTGAATATTAGTTCAACTTCATCATTAGCAATCAATACATTAACGATAGACAATGCAATCTCCTGTAACGGTGTTTGCGATGGTGCTGCAACCGTCGTTGGAACAGGTGGACAAATACCATATGGCTACCAATGGAGTAATGGTGAAACAACGGCAACGATTACTGGACTTTGTGCAGGTAATTATGGAATTACATTAACAGATACAAACGGATGTATATTTACTGATATTTTAATGGTGAATGAACCCACAGCCTTAAGTGTAAACGCACAGTCAAACGGTGCTGCCTCTTGTGATGCTAGCGATGGAAGTGCAACTGTGACGGCAAATGGAGGGACTAATCCTTATGGATATAATTGGGATTCAGGTGAAACTTCGCCTACTGCGACTGGCTTATCTGCTGGGACACATACCGTAACAGTTACTGACACGAATGGCTGTTCAGCAACATCAAGCGTGATAATTGGTGGTGGAATTTCTACGATAA
Source organism: uncultured Saprospiraceae bacterium (assembly GCA_937959115.1). GTDB lineage: Bacteria > Bacteroidota > Bacteroidia > Chitinophagales > Saprospiraceae > JAHDHB01. The sequence goes on along the minus strand of CALGAW010000025.1, from coordinate 249,405 downwards.
TAGCTGTTGTAATTGACAGCACAAGTACTAGTTGTACCGCATGCATCGGAACAGCAGACCTTATGGTAACAGGAGGAACAGCACCATTTACCTACATTTGGTCTGGTGGTCAAACAATAGAAGATCCTACAACATTGTGTGCTGGATTTAATGCCGTCACCATAACTGATACGAATGGATGTACAGCAACCGCAGGCGTGAATACTACTTCAACCTCATCCTTGGCAATTAATACATTGACAATAGATAACGCAATCTCTTGTAATAATGTTTGTGATGGTGCTGCAACCGTCGTTGGAACTGGTGGACAAATACCATACAGCTACCAATGGAGTAATGGTGAAACAACAGCATCGATTACTGGGCTTTGTGCTGGTAGCTATGGAATTACGTTAACAGATACAAACGGGTGTATATTTACTGATATTTTAATGGTGAATGAACCTACTCCTGTAAGTTTAACAACACAGTCTAATGGTGTTGCCTCTTGTGGCGCTAGTGACGGTAGTGCAACTATAACAGCAACAGGAGGAACAATTCCTTATGGATACAATTGGGATTCTGGTGCAATTGGTTCTACAGCCACAAACCTTGATGCAGGCACGCATACAGTCACAGTTACGGATAATAATGGTTGTGTTGCCACTTCTAGTATAGTTATTGGAAGCGGGACATGTTGCACAATCATAGCAATGGTCATTGATAGTACTAGTACTAGTTGCACGGCATGTATAGGAACTGCAGATCTTTCTTTAACAGGAGGGACACCACCATTTACGTTTGTTTGGTCGGGTGGTCAGATAGTTGAAGACCCAACAACATTGTGTGCTGGATTTAATACTGTGACGATTACCGATGCTAACGGATGTACAGAAACGGCCGGCGTGAATATTACTTCAACCTCTTCATTAGCAATTAATGCTTTAACAATCGATAATGCTATTTCTTGTAATGCTGTCTGTGATGGTGCTGCTACCGCGATTGGAACAGGTGGACAAATGCCATATGGTTTCCAATGGAGTAATGGTGAAACAACAGCAACGATTACGGGACTTTGTGCAGGTAATTATGGCATTACGTTAACAGATACAAATGGATGTATATTTACTGATGTTTTAATGTTAAGTCAACCGACCAACTTAAGTCTTAACTCACAGTCGATAGTTGCTGCTTCTTGTGGAGCAAGTGATGGAAGTGCAACCGTAACGGTACTTGGCGGAACGATGCCTTATGGATATAATTGGGATTCAGGTGAAATCAGCTCTATGGCCACTAGCTTATCCGCAGGAACGCATACAGTCACTGTTACAGATAATAATGGCTGTTCTGCAACATCGAGTGTTATCGTACCCGATAGCGGATCGAATATAATAGCAACGGTGATTGATAGCACGAACACTAGCTGTACTGCTTGTATTGGAACAGCAGATCTCTCCGTAATAGGAGGAACAGCGCCATTTATGTACATTTGGTCAGGAGGTCAAACAGTAGAAGATCCAACAACCTTGTGTGCTGGTTTTAATGTTGTGACGATTACTGATGCAAACGGGTGCACAGGAACAGCTGGAGTCAATATAGGAAGCAGTTCAACGCTTGCCATCACCAGTCTTTCAATAGCTAATCAGATTAGCTGCAATGGCATTTGTGATGGTGCTGTTTCAGTAACCGCGACAGGTGGTGTATTGCCTTATTCATACCAATGGGATTCAGGTCAGATTGGTTCTGCTGTAACTGGGCTATGTGCTGGTACTTATAATGTGACGGTGAATGACTCAAGTGGTTGTTCTACGACTGGTTCAATTACCTTAAATCAACCTGCTGCGATTGCTGCTACCGCAACCGTTACTAGTTCCGTGAGTTGTAATGGATTGAGTGATGGTAGTGCCGCAGTGACGGTAACTGGTGGGGCAATTCCGTATCAATACAATTGGTCGAATGGTTCAACGATGCCAACGGCTACAGGCCTTGGAGCAGGAATTCATGTGGTATCAATTACAGACGACAACAATTGCCAAGTCACTGCTAGTGTAGTGATTAATCCTGTAGTACCTGTGTTCGTCGGTAGTCAGACGTTTACGGACGCTTCATGTAATGGTGTTTGTGATGGTACAGCAACGATCACTGGAACGGGTGGGAGCAGTCCATATACCTACCAATGGGATTCAGGTCAGAATGGTCCAACAGTAACTGGACTGTGTGCGGGAACCTACAGTGTAACGATAAGCGATAGTAATGGTTGTTCAAACACTGCAAGTGCTGTGATTGGTGAATCTGCTCTACTCAGTGCAGCAATCTTTAACTCAACGAATGTCACTTGCTCTGGACAAAGTGATGGTACAGCAAGTGTAGCTGTAACGGGTGGAAATCCACCTTATACCATTGCTTGGAATAATGGTCAAACTGGACCCACTGCTAACAATTTACCAGCAGGTAGTTATACAGCAGTTGCAACAGATGCTAGTGGCTGTACGGCATCTACTGGAGTAACAATAACACAACCAGCAGCATTTACTGCCTCCGCTATTGGTGGAGCATTAGCCTGTTTTGGTGATACAAATGGATCTATTTCGCTCACCGTGAATGGAGGAACAGCTCCTTTTGTATATAATTGGACTGGAGGTGCTCTTCCTGTACAAAATCCAAGTGGTTTAGGTGCTGGAACATACGCTGTTGTAGTTGTAGATGACAATGGCTGTACAACAACTGCAAGCGCAACACTAACGAGTCCTTCACAAATCTTAACAACAAGTTCTTCTTCTGCTGTATTGTGCGGTGGTTCATGTGATGGAACTGCCTCAGTGGTAGTTTCAGGTGGAGCTGGAGGATATCTTTATCAATGGTCACCAAGTGCTGGAGGACAGATAACAGCAACTGCTCTAAATGTTTGTTCAGGAACACACGCTGTAACAGTTACAGACGCTAGTGGGTGCAGTATTGTCGAACTTGTGACGGTAGGGCAGCCGGCAATTTTTACAGCTACCACATCGGCACAATCAAGTAGTAGCTGTTTTGGATCATTTGACGGTTCCGCTACAGTTTCTCCACAGGGAGGGACATCACCATACACTTACCAGTGGGATAACAATGAAACCACAGCAACTGCAACAGGTTTAAATGGAGGAATTCATACTGTTGTCGTTACAGATAGCAATGGGTGCACAGTTACCGCATCAACAGTAATCAATCAGCCTTCTCAAATAATTCTTCAAGTAACTAGTTCAGACATAACGTGTAACGGTGTTAGTGATGGACAAGCGACTGCAGCTGCTTTTGGCGGTACAGGCACATTTACTTACAACTGGAGTACAGGTGCTTCAGGACCAATAGTCGTTTTATTGCCTATTGGAACCCATTATGTAACGGTGACTGATGCGAATGGGTGTGCTGCCCTTGACAGTATATCTATTTCAGAACCACCACCTATTACTGTTACATTAACGAGTCAAGATGTTACTTGTCATAATTCAATTGATGGAAATGCGACTGTTGTTCCGATTGGCGGAGTAGCTCCATTTAGCTATTTGTGGGATAATGGTGAGGTGACAAATCCGGCGGTTCAATTACCAGCAGGGCCACATGTTGTTATTATTACAGATGCAAATGGTTGTATTGCAACAGCGCAGGCAACCATTGGGGCACCAACAGAACTAACAGTCGGAGCATTTACGAGCACACCAACTTGTAACGGTCTAAACGATGGAACTGCTACTGCTACTGCTTCGGGAGGAACAGCCCCTTATATTTATACTTGGAATACAGTTCCACCACAAATTGGTCAAGTCGCTACCGGTTTGTCAGGCGGCGTGTTTGTGTTAAATGTTGTAGATGCAAATGGCTGTCAAATAAATAATGTGAATGTAACAGTTGACGATGCTCCTGATGCTATTGGGTTGACGATAACTAGTCTAGACGCAAGCTGTCACAACGGAAATGATGGTAGTTTGACTGTAACTGCTTCGGGCGGTACACCTAGTTATTCTTATCAATGGAGCGATGGTTCTACTGGACCTACTGCTTTTGGGTTAGTTGCTGGTGGATATGCGGTTACCGTTACGGATGCGAATGGATGTTCTGAGGTGATCTTAGGAACTATAAATCATCCTACTGAAATACTTGCACCAATTGTTATTGAAGACGCTATTTGCTATGGTGAACAAAACGGAACTATAATCGTGATTGATACGCTCATTACTGGTGGTGTTGCTCCTTACAGTTATTCAATTGATGGGTTGAACTATCAACTAGGAAATGCGTTTGGAGGACTGACTAGTGGAGGCTACACGTTCTATATTCAGGATGCAAATGGATGTGTCTTTACCCAGTCGGCTTATGTTGCGGAACCTGCAGAAGTAGTGGTGGATCTTGGTCCTGATGTGGAGCTTCTGTTGGGAGATAGTGTGATGATTGTGGCTCAAACGGCTCCTTTGGGTGATTCTCTTGTTTATGAATGGTTGCCAACTCAATATTTGAATTGCGATACGTGTGTGAGTGTGGTTAGTACACCGCTTGAGACCATTCTCTATGAGGTGTTGGTAACAGATACGACTGGATGCACGGCTACTGATGAAATACTGATCACTGTTGATAAATCGAGAGACGTGTTTATACCAAACGTCTTTACACCAAATGGAGATCTCTCCAATGATATCTTTATGATTTATGGTGGTCCTGCAGTGACTGTGATTCGCACCTTCAATATCTATGATCGTTGGGGAGAGTTGCTCTTTAAGGCTGAGAATTTTATGCCTAATGACCCTAACAATGGTTGGGATGGTGCGTTTAAGAATCTTAGGATGAATGGGGGAGTATTTGTTTATTATGCAGAGGTTGAGTTTATTGATGGCGAGGTAATTGAATATAAGGGAGATGTGACGCTTGTGCGATAGAAGAGGGGTGGAAAGTCGAAGATCGAGTGAAGAACAACGAATGAAGAATTTCTAGTGCTTTGGTTGGCTTAAATTGTGTTCTATAAAAATGAAATTGAACCATTTTATCCCAATGTAATAACGTTCGAAAGATTGAATAAACTATACTGTCTAGTATATCCTGGTCAGGATTTGGAGATCGTCATAATAACTTTTTCTCGTATTCTAGAGTTGCCAAACAGTTTATATGGTTGAAATTTGTAATTTGATAGAATAATCGTTAATATTATTGACCATTAAATTGTTTCAACTATTCCATAAACTAAAGGGATGCGACCAACCAAAACTTACTTACGAATTAGTATTATTATTGTACTAATATTCAGGTTTTTAATTCCAGAATCTAAGGCTCAATTAATGCAGGATGTCTATGTGGTCTGTAATATTGGTGGAATTTATAAACATGATACTGGGGCTTGGACCACCTTTTGTGCTACTTCTACTGCCTTTGGAGACTTAGCAGTTTCACCAGATGGGTCTACTATATTTGGCGTTACTTATACGACTACACCTAACATGTTATATGCTTCCTCAAGTGCTTCTTGCAACTTTGTGCTCTTAGGCACTTATAATGTCAATTATCCTGCGGCTTTATCCTCTTTATCAGATGGGAGGATTCTTATGAGTGATCAGGGCGGGGCGATTTATGTTGTGAATCCTGATGGAACTGGCTTTGTTCAATGGGGAAGTTCACCAATTGGTTGGACTGCGATAGGTGACTTTTTGGTTGTTAATGGAACGCTTTATGGAGCATTTTATGATAACGCTGGTGGCGGTGGCGGTTCTAGGTTGTGGTCAATTACCTTAAATGGTGCGAATCAGCCCTCAGGGGCATGGGTGAATGTGATGGCAATCCAGCCTGGTTCAACTGGTTTAGCTCAAGATTGTGATGGAAACATATTTGCTCCAAACTCTTCCACGGGCATGTATGACATATTGGATCCTTTTACCGGAACAATAAGCAACTCTGGAATTCTCCTTAACTGCAGTTTTGTTTGGGGTCTTGGCTCTGCCTGTGATGGTGGAAGCAGTTGTACCTTAACTTCTGATCCACCAATTTTTGGGAATAACTTACCTGCTATACCTATTTTGTCTAGTAGTTGTCCAGATTCGACCGTTGATTTATTGAGTTTGAATTCGAGCATTACGAATGTACCATTAGGCGCTTCAATTTCTTGGCATGATGCTGATCCACCAGCGGCTACCAATGAAGTATCTATCCCTTCCGCTGTAATAAGTGGCGTATACTATGTAGCCTTTAAGGAGAATACGCCGAATTGTTATTCGGGAGCAATTCCAGTCTTGGTTACTACAGAGCTTTGTAATCCTTGTCCACCAAATCTATGTGTGGAAGCGATTCTTGGAAACCTTGATATTTGTCCTAGCCTAAACAATGATCCTAGTCATCCTGTAGGTCCGTTAGACTGCGATGGGGATGGTGTGACGAATGCAAATGAGTGCACTGATAGCACTGATCCGCTTGATCCTTGTGATTTTGTAGACACCAGCATTACGTTGCCAGTGACTGCGGATCAAAGTGATTGTCCATTTCCTTGTCCTGACTTGACTCCGATTATGACGATTTTGCCTGGTAACATAGCAGGGATGTCTTCTGTTGAGGTAGCTGTGCAAGTGACGGAGTTGGATAGCGTGCATACGAATGGTTCAATCATCGTAGTAAGGGTTCCCTCTGACCCTAGACTTATTTTTGTTTGGAATATTGGACTGACGTTGGCTGCGCTAGTTCCAGTGCAAAATGCAGATTGGAATTATCTTGGAGACAATGGATTTGTGCATACTTGGACGTATAATGGTCCTGGGTTAATCATTCCTGCTGATGGAACTGCTGCGTTTGGGTTTCAGTCGTTTTATGATCCACAATCAACTGATGGACAGACTACGTTAACGGCTACCATTATTCCGTTTAGTGGAGGAGAGTGTAATGCATTGAATAATACCGATTCTGAGCGGTTGGTTTATTTTGAGTAGTAGATGAGTTACGAATAGGGACGCTACGCTGTTGCAGATGTTGTGCTTTTGTTTATTTAGCGCCACTCAGCAACTAGTATTTTCTAATCAAATGAGGTTAATACACTTTCATGTACTAACCTCATTGTAATGATTGTGATCACTTTACGTTGCTTGTTGTAAGTGTTCAAAAGTGTTTTATTTAAAGTAAACAAGACGTTCTGAATCTGTGTTGTTTAGTAAGTTAGTTTCACCGCCACTATAGGGTACAATAGAACAGGTGATCGTGGTTTGGCCATCGGTACCTTGAGGGTCGTAAATTGCATTGAAACCAAAGGACGCTCTTAAACCAGCAGGTATAACACCTCCATTTGGTCCGTTATATTGAAACTGGTGAACGAACCCATTATCTCCAAGGTAGTTCCAGTTTGAATTGTTTACGACAACGAGTGCTGCGTTTGTTAATCCAATATCCCAAACAAAGGCGAATCTAGGATCCGAAGGAATTCTTACCAAAACAATGGAGCCATCCGTGTCCACAGTGTTTAACTCAACAATTTCAACAGCAACGCCGACTGCAGAAGATCCGGCTATATTTCCTGGTAATATTGTCATAATCGGTGAAAGATCGGGGTTTAAATTGAGACACCCACTTTGATCTGCAGTAACGGGTTGGGTGACACTGGTCTCTTCAAAGTCACATTCGTCAAGAGGGTCTGTGTTATCTGTGCACTCAGCACTATTCATTGCTCCGTCACCGTCGCAGTCAAGTGAGGATACTGGATGTGTTGAATTGGTAGCAATTGTTGCGCAAATATCTACAACAGCACACAAGTCGCAGGCAGCGGTATTGACTAGAATAGAAACCACCGCTATACAGCCTTCAGTGTCTGTGACTGTGACCTCGTAAACACCTGCAGGTAGATCTGAAACAATTTCCATTGTGCCACCGCCAGCATTCATATCCCATTGGTAGGAATATCCTGGTGTACCGCCACTTGCGTTGAGCGTGATAGAACCATCCGAAAGCCCAATGCAGGAGACATTTACAGTACTTACAAAAACTTTTAGTTTTTCAGGTTCATTAATGGTAACTGAACACAAGGAGGGACAACCCTGACTGTCAGTGACTGTTAGATCATAAGTGCCCGCTGTCAGTCCAATTGCAGTCTGAGTGGTTTGATTGGAGGCGGTCGTATCCCACAAGAAGCTATAACCTGGAGTTCCGCCAATCAGACTTACAGAAGCCGTACCGTTATTATTGCCAAAACAAGTGACATCGGTAGCGGTGATATCACATCCAAACAATGTTGGCTCTTTAACATTAACGGTTTGGGTTTTTAAGCAACCATTGCTATCCGTAACAGAAAGTACATAAGCTCCTGCACTTAGACCTGTAACTGTAATGGTCGTATCTCCAGTGTCCCATTGATAAGTATATGGGGCTATTCCTCCTGTCGTATTTGCGGTAACCATGCCATCGCTTATACCATAACAACTGACGCTATCTGTTGCAAAAGAAATTCCAATTTCAATCGGTTCAATTACTATGACAGTATCTGCATGCATAGTTCCACAATAATCAGTGACATTTACCCAGTAAATACCAGGACCATTTGCTGCAAAAGTGGAATCACTGCTCCCATCCTGCCAAGTATAATTGACAAAGCCAGTCCCAGCATTGAAGAATTGAAACGTGTCGTTTTGACAGATGTCTACATCGGGACCTAGGTCTAATAGTGGTATGATGAACTCGTATGGACCACCATCCATATTGTTTGAGTAATCGCACTCTTCTATCGATGATGACGGAAAATCAGTAGACAGATTAAATGGTGTCGGAAGAGATCCATCATCATTAATGACCGAATAGACAAAGCCTGTAATTGGTTTGGGAATAACGGAAACAAGCTGGGTACAACTATCTATTGCTAGGTTTGATGCGGTAACATCTGAGCCAATGATTGGCGCATTTGTAGTTGTAGGATCGCTACCATAGAAGGTGATTGGAGTGCCTGAACGCAATATATTATTCCCTATGTTACAGACAGTGGTTGTGATTTCGTAGGTGTTACCATTACAAATGACAGTATCTAAACTAATCGTACCATCCCCCACAGGTAAATAAGGTTCGAAATCCTTGTCTAATAGTGGGGTTTGGACTAAAACCTTGTTGAATACGAGATTGCCGCTACCGGTGGGGAATTCGAGTATATGGTTTTGTTGTTGGGCGGGAATTGTTAAATCGTCATTTACATGTGTGACGAAATATCCATATTGGTTCCAAACTTGCCTAGCAGACATCCAGCTCCCAGTTGAGCTATTTGACTGGATCACCCTAAGACGACCGCGGTAATCAGCCCCGTTAGTCCCTTGAAATGGATATGTAGTGTAGATGATTTCAGCCTCTCTGTCATTATCGACATCTGCAACTACTGGATATTCGGTGAAGGTACCTGAGCCTGAAGCAAAAGTATACCAATTTCGTTGAGCATCTACTCCAGGCGGGAATGGAGCGGGGCCTCCATACATAATCCGAAGATTATTCTGGTCTCGGTATACAATTTCCTGAATATCATCACCATTAAAATCGAATGCGGTGGCTCCTGTAACACCTGATGCATCTGTTGTTGTTAGGCTCCACCAAAAGGGAGCTGCGGGATTTTGGATAGCAGCATTGAGATTGTACGCATTTAGTTTTAATGCTGAACAGACAACAATTTCAGGTAAATCAGTTGTCGCTCCTGTAGTTCTATCATCAAATACATTTGCGATTGTAGGCATTCCTCCCGTTCCTGTTGGATTTGTGCTGGTAGGATGTTGAAAGAACCGAATAAGTCCATTCTTATCCCATAGATATAGGCCATAATTGGCTTGGAATCTACTATTGACTACAACATCCATGACACCATCCTGATTTAGGTCAGCAGCAGTGGTGTAGCCATCATACCAATCTGTGATCCCTGAAATCACTTTTAAGTCGCGTTGTACTTTTATTTCTAACCCATCACCATCAGTGAAGTCAAGGTCTACTGAGTAGATTTGATATCCAGCAGCAATTTCCAATCCATCGCAATCAGGATCGCCGCAATCAGCTGCGCTTAAAAAGTCAGCTGCAATAGAATTGGAGTTCGGTTGTCCAGCATTTGCCCAAATCAGTCTCCCATCGGCCCCGACTCCATCTAGGACTTTTGCTAGTGTAGGATTAAATGGATTAGTGAAATCAAATTGAAAGACATCGTTTCCAGCGTAGATTTCTGGGGTTCCGTCTTGGTCAAAGTCTGCATAATGTAGATTCTGGCCTCTGACGTCAGTGAGGCCTGTTGATATCATCATTTGAGTCATTGGAGGATTGGCACCAGGCGTATAGTCTGTGAACACTCGAATTTCACTGTTTAAGCCAACAATAGCCAACTCTGGTATTCCATCACCATTGACATCGGCTATGGCAGGATGATTCATTGGATAGCCATCGAACGTGCCTACATCGAGAATGTCTGGAGCGGTTTTGTTGCTTCCATCACCAGCGAAAATGAGGATTTGGAATGGATGCACTGTTGTAATTGATGCGGTGGCGGCACAAACAATTACCTCTGGCAAACTATCCACATTTGGATTTAAATTGGCCACGAATGGGGAAGCATTAATTGATGCGTGATTGGTATTGCTTTCCCAATCTAGAACTGCTTCGAGAACATTTGGTTTCACGTCTACTGAGCAATCACTGTCATTGCAAATGCATTCAGTATCATAGCAATCAACATAGCCATCGCCATCATCGTCATAGCCGTTGTCACAAATTTCTGCAATGTTGTTTTTATTGTTTGTAGGAAGTTTAGCCTGGAGCGGTTTACTTGATGTTGTTTTTAAGCAGTCAGTTGAAGGATTAGGATCACAATTCGTGGTTGATTTAATTTCTGAGGCATAAGAATCAAATGTACAAAATGTAAGTAATAAGAAGAGGAGGAGGGAAATGGTGCATTCTTTTTTCATAATTAGTTTAGGTTAAGTGAGATTTATCAATTAATAAATAATTATGGGTGGTGATTGCTTAGCAAATATAAATATTTGATCATCAAATTTTAATCAATAAGAAAGTATTTTTATATATGTTCTAGAATTGTGACCTGTTTTTCTTGGATCTGTTGCGACTATTAGTATTTGAAGCGGACAAGCTGCATGGAATGGGCGACTGCAAGGAGCCGTGCGCAGCACCGAAGCGAAGCGCAGTATGGAATGGAGCGACCGTGTATGTACTACTGAAAAATTTTCAGTGGTACATGCAGGGATGGCCCCAAATAAAATTTTGTTTTACTAATTATTTTGTGTATCTTAGAAATGTAAAGTAGTCATAAGAGACTATGCTCAAAATATTCTATTAAAAGTTTGATTGCAAGATCAAAATTTGCCTGTTGGTACAGTTTTTGGTCTCTAAAGATATGCTCGTTGTTCCTATTAAGGTTAGTTAAAAGGGTTATAACGTAATTTTATTTACAACGAGTTAAAGCGACTTCATAGACCGGGGTCGCTTTTTTTTGTGCTTATGCAGGCTTTACTTCAATCTCTTCTGCAACGTATCGCTCAATTTCTGTTCTGATCTCATCCAATGCATCATACATTTGTTGGTAAGAATCTGCTACAAAATATTGAACTTGATATCGGTCATTGAAGTAGGAGGTAGCGAGGATTTCTTTTACTGAAAATGGGCGATGTAGGTCGGAACTGCTTAGGCTAAACAATGATTCACCAGGTGAAGAAATTAAGCCTGCGCCATAGATTTTTACAACACCGTCTTCTCTAATCAAGCCAAACTCAACGGTAAACCAATAGACTCGAGCCATGAGTTCTAGGACATTCGCATTGTCTATATAGTCTAGGGCGATCTTACTTAATCCTTTTAGGTATTGACAAAAAACAGGATCACTGAGCAGTGGGACATGTCCAAAGACGTCATGAAACATATCAGGTTCTTGAATGTACTTCAGTTGACTCATTTTTCGAAGCCAAGTGGTGGCTGGGAATTCTTGGTTGGACAAGTTTTGGAAAAATGGAAGTGTTTCAATAATGCCAGGCACTACATGGATTTTCCAACCTGTGGCTTCTTGAAGCAATTTGTTTACGGCAGTAAAATTTGGAATTTCGGAATTTTTAAACTGCACGTTTTCAAGGCCTTTAATATAAGAACTTGAAGCGATGGTTGGTAATTGCTGCATTTGCTCATCAAATAATAGCTTCCATACGTTGAAGTCTTCCTCTGTATATTTATCGTATTCCTGTACCACTTTCAGATTTTTCGTTAAAAAGAAAGCCAAAGATAGTGTTAGTTCATAATTTATGTACATTTTTGTTAAAATTATCTTTAAATGATACGATATATTTGGGGACTGATATTTGGGTTATCCTTTTCCGTAAATAGCTGTTTTGCATGCATTTGTAATGAGTCAACTCCTTTTAGTCTAGAATTGGTAGATCAAACACCTGTGATCGCAGATATAAGATTTGATGCATCAAGTGGATTGGCAAGAGTGGTACGGGGTTATAAGGGCATGCTTCCTGATTCAATATCCTTTGATTCGGCTGATTGTACTGGGTTTGAAGATGGGGCGTTGTATCATATCTACTTTAGTAAAAAGACTGCTGACCGATTGAGTTTGTCTGATGCTGTGCGATGTAAGCGATTGTATCAGGATTTGAAGGAGTTTGTTCAAGTAACAGGGGTGAAGGGGAATCAGCCAGAGCAATATAATGCCTTTATTACCACCATCAAGAAAACACATCAAGAGCTAGTGATTTTGCGTGCCTTGAAGGATCAGTATTCTGGCAAAATCAAGCATAATTTATTGCTGACGGATGATTTGAAAAATGTGGATGACTTTACGGTTGTTAAGGGGAGAGTGCGGAATGGGAAGCGAGTAGGGAAGTGGATCTATTATGAATGGGATTCGAGTATTCCTGGATCAACAGCGAACAAATGGGTTCGAAAATCAAGGAGATATTGATCGAATTGTTATTGGTTAATTGGTTTATCTTAAAACTTTAGTGGAATGGGGTATCCGAAGTACGTATTTGTGTTGTGGTTGATCATGACGATCCTTGGAGGCTATGTGTTTTATAGTCTTGAATGGATTGGATTTACTGGATTTATGGGATTATTAGTGCTTTCACTTCCTATTTATTGGCTGGAGACTTCTTGGCGAAATCAAGCAATTACTACTCGAATTGCGAAAGACAAATTACGGATACTGCCTTTCACAGGATGGAGCTTTGAACGCTTGTTGTATTATCAGTTTATTGCATTGATCGTTTTATCCTTGCCTGGTCTGTTTTTGGATCAATCTGAAGTAACGACAAATCAATCTGTGCTGGCTTCTACTTTCGTGATCGGTTTACTCGTTAGCAAGTATTATCGTGAGCGGAATGAGCTTCAGTCTTACCAGCTTACCAAAGAACAGTTTAAGGTTTTTGAGTATGGGTTTTCTAAGAAGGTGAGCTGGAAGGAAATTAAGGGGTTTGAGACCTCTGGTCAGCAATTTATTATCCAAACAAGTGACAAGCGTGTTCGGTTGCAGCCACAAACTATGAAGGAGGAGGATCGAGCTTATTTGCTGAAAACGTTGAAGGGATTTGCTCAGAAGAAGGAGTTGCCGTTTCGTGTGAAACTGGAAGGTGATAAGGAGGTGCGGCCTTGGTATTTAGAGGATTGGAAGCAAGGATTGTTGTTTGTTGGGGCAACGGTGTTGAACGTTTTTCTTGTTTTATCTTATTGATTTGTTCTTGTTGGATCTTTGTATCACTTGGAGATTCTTAAAACAGTAGAACCGAATTGCACCACCGATTAACACAGATGAAGCATAGATTTTAGTTTTGTGACAGATTATTACAACTATTTAGCGCAGCTTTTATTTTAGGAATGAATTTGCATGTTCCATATGTGCTTTGCGTTTTTCTTCTGACATCTTGTTGTAGGTGTGTGCTAGCATTGATGTTCTAGGGTTTGAGCGGAAGAAGTCTTGATGGTTTGCAACGAAACGCCAGAATAGACCATCCCAAGTGGCTTCCCAGTCTCCTTTTGCATAATTGCTCATTTTTTTGATGTAGTTTGAGCCACCAATGTATGGTTTTGTTGCAAATGTTCCACCATCTGCGAACAGGCACATTCCATAAACATTTGGGACCATCACCCAATCGTAAGCATCGATGAATAATTCCATAAACCAGCGGTATACTTCATCTGGGTCGAATTCGCATAAAAGCATGAAATTTCCTAGTATCATCAATCGTTCGATGTGGTGGCAGTAGCCAGTATTGAGTATTTTCTTGATTGTTTCATCAATCGGTAAAATGCCAGTGGTGCCGTCGTAGAAGGAGGGTGGTATTTTTCGATTAAAATTCCAGTAGTTAAGGGTACGGGAGGTTCTGCCTTTGCAGATATACATTCCTCTGATAAATTCTCGCCATCCAATAATTTGGCGAATGAATCCTTCTGTTGAGTTGATTGGGATATTCTCCTTTTGAGCGAATGCAAGGCTTCTGTTGACGACTTCTTCTGGACGGATCAATCCCACATTGAGTAGAGGGGAAAGGACACTGTGATTTAAAATGGACTGACCATGTACAATTGCGTCTTCGTAGACTCCGAAATCGAAAAAACGGAAGGTTAGGAACTGATCGAGCCAATCGCTTGCTTCTTTGTGTGTAATTGGGTAGAGTCGGTCTTTTGAAACGACGCCAGGGTTATCTGCGAAATTACGAGTTGTATATTCAACGGCTTCGTCCCAAAAGTCACTTCTGTCAGGGAAATAGACCGCGGGCGGTGTTTTGCTTTTCGGGTACTTTTTACGGTTTTCTTTATCATATGTCCATTTGCCGCCGACGGGTTGGTTGTCTTCGGTCATTAAAATGCTACGTTTTTTCCGTTGTTGTTTATAGAATGTAGTTTGGAAGAACGATTTTTTGTCCGGTCTAAAAAAAGTAGAGAGGTCATTTTTCGTATTTAGAAACTGTGGATCTGGGTAGATTTTAATGGTACATCCTTTGGCTGCCGCACGAATTCGCTGCTCCAACCAGTCATCGGTTGGTTCTAGGACTTGAATCTCGGTAATCGCTTGGTCTTGTATCTCTTTAGTAAATGTTCTAATGTCTGATAGTGGGTTATCTGATTGGATGTAGTGGACTGTTTTTCCTAGACCTTTGAGATAATCATAATAGAACTTCATTGATGCTCTATGGAACGTGATTTTCTGTTTGTGGAATTTGTATTGTTTGAAGTAAAGGTATTCTTCGATGAGGTATATCTCATTTCCATTTTCTAGGAGCGGGCACGTTGAGAATAGTTGGTGTGGAAAGATCAGATTAACGCTATGCTTCATTTCTTTTGTTTCGTTTACAGCGTTCGCTGCAGTATTTCACATTGTCCCAATTTCTTTCCCATTTTTTTCGCCAGCTAAAAGGACGGAGACAGATGGGGCATATTTTTGAAGGGAGGTTTTGCTTTTTTACTGACTGACTTATTTTGCTGATTTTATTTTTTGAGTGTGGTGTCATTTTAGATAGAGCTCGTTTGTTGAGGTTTCATGTTGCTCATAATCCTATCAAATAAACAAGAATAAGGAATAAAAGTTTAACTTTAGATAGATTTGATTTTTTGTTCCTTCTACCACTGTTTTGATAAGGGTATACAACAACGGATTTAACATTAATAAGAAGGACTATTTGCTTTATTCTCTGAAGAGTTTGCTTCTAGTTAATCGTATCCTTTATTAACTTCCTTTTATGTGATTGTCTAGGAGCCATTCGTTTAGATCCACACTTTTTTCTGCCAATTCTATACCGAATGGTGTGAGCTTATATTCAACTTTGGGTGGTACTTCCGCATATACTTTTCGCTTGATGATCTGGTGGCTCTCTAGCTTTTTTAGTGTAACGGACAGCATTCTTGAAGAGATTCCTCTAATATTTGATTTGAGTTCGCCAAAACGAAGTGTTTCATAGTAGGCAAGGTTGTAAATGATGAATAAACTCCACTTATCCATCACCATTGCCATTAAATCTTTTGTAATACAGAAACCTTTCTTTTTACGATTCTTAATGGACCTTATGAAAAAAACTTCGATTTTATTTTTAAGCTTAAGTGATTGATTATCAGCATTAGTTATCTTCATGTTACTTAGTTTTACGGCTGTTAGTTATTTGATATTGATTATTTGATCCTTATCTTTGATTCGGTTACTAAAAGTAACTATAAACATTTAAAAATACAATTGTTATGGAAATTCCCACTAAGGATCAACTCGTTAATGATTTAAAACAAAGCTTTCAGGAGACGATTGATTGGATAAACGGACAGCCTGAGTCTCAATTCAATGAGGAATTAGTCTCTGGTAAATGGACGATTGCAGAACACTTGTATCATCTCATCAAAAGCACGAAAGCGGTCAGTAAAGGAATGTTGATGCCGAAATTGGGACTTAAAGCGATGTTCGGAAAATGTAATCGACAAGAGCGAACATTTGATGAGATGTTCGAAAAGTATAAAGCCAAAATAATGAGTGTTGATGTTGATGTACCTAGTGCTTATGAAGCGGCTCCAGGACGTATGTTTGAACGACCAGAATTGATTCGTCGTTTTGAGAAAGAATTGGAGGATTTTGTCAAGGCACTTGATAAATGGAAAGAGGAGGAAATGAGTGTTTATGTGCTGCCTCATCCAGTTATTGGGAAATGTACGATCCGTGAGTTTGTCTATTTTACCATTTTACATACAAATGATCATTTGAGAATTTATAAGGAAAAATACGTGATTGATTCTAAACAGTAGGTTTTATTTTATCCAGTGAACGTTCGTGTCACCTGCAGGGCTTGACTTATGCTTCAGAATACCTAGGATTTGCAATCCAGCCTGCCAGCTAAACGGAAGGCAGGCTGAGGTCTTTCCCCCCTTCAGTGCACCAGTGGTCTTTCGTGACTTGATTCCTTGGGTTTGAACGATGCGAAGACTCGATCACAGGTATAACAATTTAGCATTTTTATTGAGTGTTTATTCTAGAAGCTGCCAAGCGATTAGAATTTTACTCCTAGATAAATATTGGGCTCAAAGAAAAAGTAGTTGCTTGTGTCAACCTCTTTTGCTATAAATTCTGCAGGGGTGTTGGTGTCTATTGGCCAATAATTAAAGTGGATTTGAGGTTCGATGTAGCACCTACCTTTGAATAATGGGATGTGATAGCCAACATGGTAGGTTGTATATAGCTTGAATCCTTTCCCAACTTTGTTTTTTTCTGGATCTAAGTAGGTTTTGAAGAGTGGTAGCACTTCTACTGTAGTGAAGAGTCCTTTCCAATGTTTACGTTGATAGGTAACGCCGATTCCTTTTTCATGCAGTCTGCCTGGGAAGAATGAACTTTCTTTTAGAAACCGAGGATCCCAAAGTAGAATACCCATAGGGGCAAATAATTTCCAAGTTGCTGCCTTCATACCGATTTTATCTTTCATGGTAAGGTCGTATCCAACTGCAAATTCGTAATGATGTGTATTCGTTTTTGGGTTTCCAAAATTGCTTAATGTTAGATAAGGGGTGTACACTGAAATTTTGTAATCAGCGCCTTTGTATTTCTTAGCGGGACTTGATTCTTTAGATTGATTTTGAGTAAATCCTTGTATGAAGCAAAAGGTTAATAAGATGGCAAAACATGTCGGTTTAAATTTCATAATCTTGTGTTTTTAAGTGATTAATTATGAAATAAAATTACGATGTTTACTTTTAGAAATCCATTGACTTAAGTTAAGTAATAGAAGGGTAGAAGTGCGTTTTTGGATCCCAAAGCTATGAAGACGCAAACACACGAATCCAATGCATAATGAGGGTTTAATCTTGATTTTAATGCTTGTCTAATAACGAAAACGATCAACGATCTTGAATTAAAAATTGAAGAATGTTCATATTTACTTCTTTATAGTTATCAGAATATAAATCATGGCCAAATTTCTCATAAATTAATAATTGCGAATTCTCTATACCTTCTGCGGTTGCCTTGACATCTTCGATTGAATAGCCAATATCTTTTTCTCCAGTTATTACCAAAGTAGGAACTTTAATTTCCTTCAATCTATTTTTAAAATCCATATTACAATCAGCCATTACTCCTACTTGGAAGTCATTAGGGTATTGGATGTTTTTTAACATACTAGGCCCGACCATTCTCATAATAGTCTTGTAAAACATTCGTTTAAAACCTTTGTCATAAACCACTTCTATAACAGTTGCCATAGTTTTTCCATACTTTTCTTGAGCAAAATATTCAGCAGCTTTTTTTTCAAGCACTTTCCCTTCTGTACTTAACTTATACGCGGCAGAAATAATCACAACCTTGTTAATAATCTCAGGAAAATTTGCGACGAGACACAAGCCTATTTGGCCACCTGTTGATTCACCAACAACATCCACCTTGGTTTTGAACTCGCTCATAATAAGCGAGCCATAATCTTTGGACATTTTGTCGATCGAATACCCTTCAGGTAAGTTAGGCCTCCTACCAATTCGGTATACGGTATATTTGTCATAAAACGTTTTAGTTTGCTTTATGAATAGTTTTAAAAGAAATCCTTCGGGTGGTTTATGATCAAATGAGAGTGCCTCAATGCAAATTAGAATTTTATCTCCATTTCCAGCTTTGGCATAGGGTTGTCCATTAGAGAAATATCCAGTTTCAACTTCCCAACCTTTGACAACTTGTTTCAAAACTTGAGTATTTTGTTGAGTGAACCCTAAAACAGGAAAAAGCAATGTCATTGATACTAACAATACATGGTGGTAATTATTCATTGATTTGTGCGTTTATGATTGTGTTTATTATTCAATGATAGTCTAATAACTCATCAAATGCATTGACTTAAGTTAAGAAAAAGAAGAAAACTATATAACACTATATGCAATCATAGCTACTTAATGGCTTGACACGTTTCATATACTTATCGTAAGTGGCAATTTCGATAAAACCTTCAAAAGATGGATAATTCTAATTGCTTTATACTAGTACTAAGATTAACATATCATCTATGAAATATTATTCCTTAAATCGTACATTCAATAAGTATATAAACTTGTGCAAACATTGCTCGATTCCAAACACTTAGCTTTGAAAAAACAACTCGATGAGCTGCCTTGGAGGGTAGAAGGAGCATATTCGGTAGTCAAACCCCTCTTAAGCATCAAATCCGAGGGGTTGGCTATCGAAAATGATCAGGCGGGAATAGATCATTTGCTTAAGATTTAATCAATCTTTTTCTGATTCGGCTTAATGATTCTGGTTTAATCCCTAGGTAACTTGCGATTTGGTGTTGCGGGACTCTTTGAATTAGGTCGGATCTGTTTTTTACTAATTGTAGGTATCGTTCTTCAGGTGATGACATTTTAAATTCTGCTATTGTGTCTTGCTGTTTTGCGATGACTGCTTCTCCGAAAGCGCGGATTAATGATTCTAGTTGCGGGAACTTGACAAACATTTCTGCTTCTTGTCCTGGGGTACCGACTCCTGCAAGTGTTTCTTCTATGCACTCTACATAGTATTCTGATGGAGTGTTTTTGCCAAATGCTGAAGGGGTGACTGCTTCTTCTTCAGTATAAAATTCAATTGTTTTTTCTTCTTCATTTTTAACATAATAGCTCCTAATACATCCTTTGAAAATGAAATAACACTCATTTGACAATTGACCTTCTTCTAGGAGAATCGTTCCTTTTTTATAGGTTTTTATAAAGGTACTTTCAATAAGTGCCTTCTCCATTTCTTTGGAAATTGGAACATATCTAGAAAGGTATTCAATGATTTCGTTGTCCATTTTATCAATTTTATTCTATTAAAGTATATCGTTTATCAAGCACAAGGGGTTCAACCTATTACCAAGTTCCTGCTGGAGAGAACAGGAAGTCAGTTGGGTTGTCTATTTCATATAAATACTTATACCCTTTTGTTTCTTTATTACAAAAAGGTTCTAGAAGTTCCAACATATTTTTAAATCCTTCCAAGGTTAAAACACAGTAGAACGTTTTGCCGTCTTTAGTGAGTATGCCTTCATCTGTTTCAAAAAGTCCAAGTATTAAATTACAATTACGGGGTGTGATAAAATCAATTTGAGACAGGTCAAGTTTTTGTTTTTTATTGACAATGGTATCTTCAATCAGATCTCTAAATTTAATCGCTTGACTCTTATCGAAGTTGTATAATCTTACAACGTGTTCGCCATAATTATTTATATTCGGTATGTAGTCTAGTTCCATTGAATAAGAGTTAGAGGCTTGTATTGTTTAAACAGGTTAACTTATGTTTTCGGAGATTAGTTCTAATAAAAAGGTTTCTCGTTCGATAGACATTCCTTTTCTTTCGCTTGTCGCAATGGTCTGTTTATTATGCTTAATGGCTTCATGGATGTTTACCCATAGCGCTTTCATACCATTCTTTGTTTCGTAGGCCTCCATACTTGCGGCACCGAGCTCTTTGTTGATGTCGCAGGTATAGCAATAAGAGATCATATGTTGAATGTCAAAGTCTGGTTTGTACCATGGTCTGTATTCTTCATAAGCACCAAATGGCTTAATGTTTTTAATGTTTTGGGCACCGGTTTCCTCGCCAAGTTCTCGCATCATTCCTTGGATTTTATCTTCGTCTAGATCTAACCCTCCTCCTGGAAGACTGTAGTCTTCATATCTTTCTGTATAGAGTAGTAAGATGGAATTGCCTTGAGTTGCTATTGCCCTAGTTGCTAGTCTTGTGAAAACGGATTTATTTTCTAGGGTTTTTATGTCAGGATGGTAATGGGTTTTTAAAATTTGCATTAAGGGCGTGTATATTTTGATGTAAATATAAAATAAAGTAGAGTGTTAGAAAAATAAGTTGAGAAAATGAATATTGTTTTACGCTTCGATCTTTGCGAAAGCGCGTACAGGCGAGCCGTCTGATTTTTTTATTTTTAGCGGTATACAATTGAATTCAAAGGGTTTTTCAATGAGTTGGTCTAGATTGGTTAAGTTTTCGATGATTAAAATTTCCTTTTTTAGCAGCGCCTTGTGGTTGGGTAGTGCTTTATCTGTAATTTTATCAGGAGAAATGGTGTCAAATCCAACGGCTTTTAGGTCGCAGGTGGTCAACCATTGTGTGGCTTCTGGTGTAAGGGTTGGAAAGACATCAAAATAGCGCTTGGTATTCCACTTGTGCTGCCATCCAGTATAAAATAGGATGAATTCTGTGTGTTTAATAGCGTGCTCTTTTTCTTTAAGAAATGCTCGGGTGATTTCCTTTACATGAGTGCAATTAAGCGCTACGCCAGAACCGATAAACTTTTGGAGGTTAAACTGATCTAGTGTTTTTGTGTTGGCTAAGATATGAGCAGGAGCGTCAATATGAGTGCCAGTGTGTGTGGTCATGGTCATGTTGAGTTCAGCAAATCCATCTTTTTTAACGGTATGGATTGGATCAAAAATGGGCTTAGGAGTGCCCGGATAAACTGTTATTTCGCCCTGTAGTGGATGTGTTAGATCTATGATCATGTTCAATTTAAGATTGTGTAATGCCAGTGTTCCTTTTTTAGAGCGTAATTATGATTGACCTAAATCAACGTTAAGTAGCGGTCCATTTACCGTTCAGTATAATATTAATTGAGTACAAGAGAATAAGGCTAATTTTTTTTGAGATTTTATATCACGTACAATTACCCGCCATACTTGCGTTGTTTTCCCTAAATGTTCAGCGGAGCATTCGCATTTCATTTTTCCTTCTCTTATTGCTCCAATAAAATTGCTTTTAAATTCAACCGTTGTAAAAGATTTACCCTTTTCAGGTAAATGGGCGAGGGCTGAATATCCGGCTACTGTATCCGCAAATGAGGCTATACTGCCAGCATGTAAAAATCCATTTGGTGCAAAATGCTCACTTTTGACGGCCATTTCAGCCTCCATTTTTCTTTCTTCTACATTTGTAATCTTTATTCCTAGTAATTCAGGAAAATACCCTTTGCTAAGTGTATTGAAATAATCAGCATTTCGTGTTTTATTATACATAAGCATTTTTTAATAGACTGTTACGCTTTCTTAATAGAAAAGGGATGATCGATTGAATAAGGTTTTTCAAGGGCTTGGCTCAAATTCACAGTTTGTTTAAAATCATGTTATTGGAGTCTTCAGAAATAGGATCAAGGAATTTGCGTAGGCTCGAATGCTACGTTAGCGGAGACAATGGTCAATAAAACAAAGGGCACTGCGCGTTGATCGAGGAACGCCCTAATCCTTTGATCTGCCTCAAATTGCCAAAGGGCATATGGATAATAATCGGTAAAATGATCTCGTTTAGGATTGTAAGCAACCTTGAAGACCATCGCACTATTGTTTTTTGCGATACTTGAATAACCTTATTACCTGTACCTAGAATGAAATTACTTCGAAACGTTGGCGGTACTTATTTTGCAAAAAACGAATGACTGAATTTACATCTTGCATAGTTGCACATGAATTCAAAAATACACTAGAAAGAAAACACAGCTGAAACCGCAGAATGCTCATTTACGATAGTATAAGGGAAATTTTATCTTTTCTCTAGAACTTTGTTCTAAAAGCAACCTGATGTTCCTTTAGATAAACTCTTTTGCTCTTCAATTCGAGGTTGAGCACTACTCAATTTGTCACGAATAGTCTTATCTTTTAGCAGCTTTCTTTGCTCTTTTAGCGGCTTTCTTTTCTTTCGGAGACAGAGCAGCCTCTTTTTTGACGGCTTTCTTAGCATCTTTACCTTTTCCCATGACTTTATTTTTAGTTGTTATGAATAGTTATAGTTTGATTCTGAAACGAAATTTACTTCTAAAAAAGATCGATTTTCAAGAATACAACCAATATATTATACAATCAAAGATAAAGCCTAAAAGTTAAACAGAAGAAAAAGGGGATAAAAAATTGCTTAATTTTACACTTGAGTTTTTACTAAGATAGAAAAGTGGGGATGAGCGTAAGTGTTTGATTGGTAGAATGGGTTGTTAGACAATGGAATCTATTGAGGCTCCATGAAAGGTATGGTAGGAGAGGTTTTTCATTTCAAAGCAACCTTTTTCAGTATTATAAACTTTGCAATTATCAATTGGAGAGGTATAAATGTGGAGTGTCAGTGCGCGTTGATCAGAAATGTTTTCGATGCTGTGATAGCCCATTCTGTCGTTCATGTAGGTCAATTTCCCAGGAGTTAATACGACTTGGTTTGTTACTTTTAAACCATCAGATTCTTCTTCAAATCGTTTTTCCTCCACTGTTCCTTGTATTTGATAGACCCAACATTCTTCACCTCCATGCCCATGCACTGGGGCTTTTGCACCGATGTCCCAACACAGTAGAATTAATTCATATTTCTCTGTTCTTGCTATGCAGTTACGTGTATAACAATGGGTTGACCACGTTTTGAACCGGTCTAAATCATCAGAACTAATTCTTATGTTCTTTATGATTTTTGCATAATCTCCTGGATTCGCATTATCCAACGCCTCAGTCAATTGTTCAAGAGTAATGATATGATTCATAGGTATTATAATTAGATTTAGCTAGTACAAGTTTGATACCAATTGCAATGCGCATAAAATAGTGTAAACTAGATAATATTCCTATTTTTGCAGGCAATTACTGAATATAGAATTTATTTTAGACTTGAAACCGACACTTTTTAGTGTTTTAAACTGTAACTAATGAAAAATGCACTTGATTTGTTCCAAAGAATCACTCATGATCTCCTGAATGATGAGAAGGTGAATCCAGTAGCTAAGCATATCCCTTCCTCTGAATTGTTTGATACAATTGATCTTTCCTTGAAGAAAGACCCTCTAAGTGAAGCGGAATTTGAAAAGGTGGTCAAGGAACTTGTTTTCGCTGCACCACGAACAGCAACTAAAGGGTTTTTCAATCAGTTGTTTGGAGGACGAAACGACAAGGCGATCCTAGGAGAATTGCTTGCTGTAATGCTCAATAACAGCATGTACACCTACAAAGCAGCTGGAGGAATGATTGGTGTAGAAAAAGTGATACTTAGAACCATTTGCAATATGATAGGCTGGGATGAAAACTCAGACGGCACCCTTGCACCGGGCGGTTCAATGACAAATTTCATGTCGATGCTAATGGCTAGAGATCATGCCTCTGCTAAGGTGATTCAGGAAGGCATGCAGCAAAGAATGCTTGTGTACACCTCAAAAGTATCGCATTACAGTATTCCTAAAAATGCTACGTTTTGTGGAATCGGCCGAAAGAATGTTCGCTACATACCAACAGACAGCGAGGGGCGGGTAGTCGCTGCTCAGTTAGCTCAAATGGTTGAACAGGATATTGCAAATGGCGGCCTTCCCGTAATGGTCAATCTGACTGCCGGTACTACAGTGCTGGGCTCCTTCGATCCTATACGACCCGTTAGCGACATCTGTAAAAAGCACAATCTGTGGCTTCATGTCGATGGTGCCTATTGTGGATCAGTGATTTTTAGCAAAAAATACACGCACTTGATTGATGGCATTGAATTGGTCGACTCCTTCAGTGTAAATGCACATAAAATGCTTGGAACGCCCTTGTCATGCTCGATTATTGTAGTGAAGGATAAGAAACAGTTGTATAATTCCTTCTCCAATGATGCAAGTTATTTATATCAAACGGATCATGATGGATTTAACCTAGGAAAGACCTCCTTGCAATGCGGTAGAAGAAATGATGCCTTGAAATTTTGGACGCTCTGGAAAAGTGTAGGTACTTCAGGTCTAGAAAAAATTGTTGACCATCAGTTTGCATTAGCTGATACAGCTAGAGAATACGTTCGAAACAATAAAGATTACACGCTATATAGTTACGATGATACGATTGCGATTTGTTTCAACTACAAAGGAATTCCTGCTCGTGCGATCTGCACACTGCTCTATGAGCAATCAGAATTGCTAGTCGGCTACGGCTCATTCAACGAAGATGAGTTTATTCGATTGATTACTATCAATGCACAAAATGATCATCAAGACATCTTGAATTTCTTTAAAACACTAGAGCAGTTTGTTGCTGATAATGCTGCCTTGTTTGAAGGGGCTGATTTGTACAAGTCAACGTGACCAAATTTAGGTTAGGCAGCTAAAAAAGTATTTTAAATTGCAAGTGAAATAATGTAGTAGGGGCTATAGGAAAGAGAAAGAGCAGGTAAATCCCCTAGGAAATCACTCAATTCCTAGAAATTGAGTGATTTTTAGTGGACAAAGGACTGAACCTATTTAGTTTTGGCAAATAGTTGTATTTGTAACGTTTTCAAACGTAAGATTGCTAGTGGTTAAGGTATTCGGAGCTCCTGTAGAAATATATTGGTGAATTGCACAATCAGCAATATCTTTAAACAGTACATCGTGAACATTTAAAACAGTTCCGTACCACATGTAGATTGCTCCATCTTGGCTAGCGTTACTTGCGTACTCTATGGTCGCAAATCCAATTTCATTTAAAGCAGATGGTGTATCAAACCAAATTCCCTTCCAAGCACCTAGGACTCTGTCCATACCAGTAAACAAAATTTTCTTTTGGGCTGTACCTACGGCAACTAAACTAGGTTTTGATCCCGATGCTCCTTCAGCAATTTCTAAACTTCCGTTTAATCCAAATGCCATTTCTACTCCTGGATCTATTGTTAATTTCCCTCCACCTGCAGAGACTACTAATCGGGCAAGAACATGATACGGTACTCCATGATCTCTGTAGGTCGCATCTATCGTAACGAACCCGTTTGCTACTTGAATTGCATCTGTTTCATTGCCTGTATAACTTCCTCCAGCCATAGCGTCCACATAATTAGGCAATACAAGTACCGGGATCTCACAATTTGTGATTGTATTATCCTCCAATCTTAGCTCACCCTTGCCATAAACAGCATTAATTCCGTACGTTTCACTATTTGTAATCGTTGTGTTGTTCATGTATAGGCGAGATTCACTGTAGATGATAACACCTCCTTGATCTCCATTACTATTGAAAGATCCACCTCCTGCGTAGTCTATTTTTGTGTATTCAATCTTGTTTTTAGCATTATCGCTTATGATAAAAACACCTTTCCAAGAACCTTTAATCTTATCTTCACCCGTAAGGATTACGTTTTCGTCTGCTGTTCCAAGTAGTTGAATAGAACCAGTTCGACTTACGTTTATCCCCGCATCACTGCCAAATTGAATCGTAACGCCAGGGTTTACAATTAAATCACCTCCTACCGTGTAGACGCAATTAATGATATAGTCAATCCCATTGTTTCTATCTTCTAGCGTAAGCGTTTCACCATCCGCTAACTGTGGGGAACACATAATTTCTAGGGGCAAAAGTTCTTGGACTGGCGGCTCTATTGGGTCATCTTTATCGCAACTACTTATTACTATTGTTATCAATAGCAAAAGGAGCATTGCGGTGTTAGGAAAGAATGTTCTAATTGTTGTCTTGGTCGTATCAACGTTGAGATTTTTCATTTTCAATAGTTAAGTTTAAATTAAATGATTTTACCCTACAAATTTAAGTTCGAATCCATGTGCCGACAACACGAATTTTTTCGATTTGTGATAAATTTAACCGTTGATTTGATATTTGTTGATTTGCTGAAAATTGTTAGAAAAGCTAATTCTAGCTAGTTCTTAACATGCTCTTTAATGGTTTTGTTTAGCCAAACAGAACAGAGCATATTACTGCCAAATCCTAATTCATAAGCATCTATAAATGCATTTGAAGCTGTTAAACAACCTTCAATTTTATTGGTCTTTTCATCCGATTTAGGTAATAATAAAGCAGACACCAATCGTTGAAACAGTTTTGCAAACTCGATAAAGGCTTTGTCCAAAAAGCTGTTGTATCTAGAAGTATTGTAAATGTTTTCCAAATAGCTTACGCAAACCTCATACTCTTTTTCATAATACAGAATGATACACTCATAAATACGGGTGTAGACTTGAACATCTTTTGCCAATACTTCATTACTAGGTGGCAATAAGCTTCTTAAGTCATCGAGCTGATTGCTGTTGATTCTTGCCATTAAAGCGAATAGTTTGATGGTGCTCTCAAAAGGAGTCGCCTTGAACAGCGAAACGTGCTTATTTAATATCTCATTTGCAGCTGTAAAGTCTTCAGCTGCGCACAACATACTTGAATAGTTATAGACCAATTGCATTTGTTGACTTTTGCTCAAAATGCTTATGTTGTCGTATGCTATTTCAAAATGAGGTTTACTTTTTATAAAATCTGGAATCAAAAAATACTCTAATCCTAATTGACTTTGTAGGTAGCTAAACTCTGTATCATTGTAGAATTCTTCAGAACATAATTGTAAATACTTGATGCAGTTTTCAAGTTTTTTTATTCGTTCTAATCCAAATAGTTGGAAGGAAAAGGCTTTTTCTATTAGGTAGGTTGCTGTCTTGTTTTGCAACAGTTTTGGCGTAATGATTGAACTCAGATCTGTTGGTTTTTCTTCGTTAAAGTGTTGCCAGATGATTCGCTCCAATACGCTCAGTTGAACAATGAAGCTACTTTTGTGAACCGGCTTGTCATCTGAGATATTATTGATGCACGCTAGTAACTTTGCTTGAACACTTTTCAGAGAAACCAACTTCCTTGGACAGTTCGCTAACCAATACTCAAAGTAGATTTTTTGGATCTGTAGATTGGTCTCACTTTGGGTTGATGCTGTTTTATTAATTGCTTTTGCAATTTCCTTTTCGAATAAGGAGTTTGCTTTTCTTTCTCTAAGAAGGTTCAGATAAGCAGCATCTCCATTTACCTCATTTTTAATGAACTTGATAATGGAAGTACTTAATTTCCTCAAATCATTTCTAAGTAAATAATCCTTTTCCTTGCTATAAGTTCCTTGATATAACTGCTGATAGATCATAGCCTTTTCATTGCTATAATCGTTACTTGAAATCAATAACCGAAGCAATTTTTCTTGCTTCTCTTTCTTTTGTTTCAGTAATAGTTTAGATAAAGACTTTACTTCCTGTTTATCCAGCAATTTAGCTAATATGGAAGCTTTATTTTTAGACACAAATTAGATCTTTCTTCAGTGAATCATTAATGTACTGCAATATAGTGTTTTAAATGACTCCATTCCATCAAATTTTTTCATGATTGTGACTTGTATGCAATGCTTATCGACCATAGTGTGAAACAGACAAGTCCTCCTAGAACTAGAGATGTTACGAGGATGGTTTGAATAGGACTCAATACTATATTTCCTATGAATTAGGATTAGTTTCCTATTCAACTATCAACTTGCCAAAAGCATTATATTTTTTATCGAAGAAATCATAGACTTTATTTAGTCCAGAACCCGTTATAGAATACCCATTTGACTTAACACTTACTATTACATTTCCATCCTTATCAATTAGTTGGTATTCGTCTTTGTAATTAACTAGGGCTATTCCGTTTTCAAAGGAGTTAGCGACTCTATAATGAAGCGGTAAGACAACATTTCCTTCCATGTCTACATATCCATATTGTTGTTCTTCATTTTTTACGACGGCTAGCCCTTCTTGAAAATGGTTTGCATCACTATAGATAGTAGGTACAACGATCTTTCCAGAAGGTTCAATGAAACCAAATTTGTCCTTAAATTTCGCTATTAATAAACCTTCATACACATTACCAATTTCAGTGATCCCTTCTATTTTTTTTACGGTCCCAGTTCTATCTATTGTATAATTAATGTTATTTGTATCCATCGCATGAGTATATTCTTTATCGACATTCCAAACCTCATAAAATTGTTTATCTGAAAGCTGTTTTAGATTCGTCGCATCAAACACCAAGAAATCATCATCTATTTTCTGTTGTATAAATAATAGACCGTTACTCGTTTCAGATATCGATACTGCCTCAATAGAATCAAGGCTTTTAGCAGATACATTAAGGAAATAGAAGGTCTGATCATCTCTAAAAATCCGGTTACCAACTTGCTCTAAATTCCTTGTTGGTATGCTAAAAAGTGTTTTTGCTTCAGCATCCATAAACGTGATTTCTTCTTTTGTTTCTTTTAACAAAATTTCGTTATAGGGATTGTTATTTGTTGCTGTAAAAGGAATTGTTTTTAATCCTTCTTCTGTTTTAATATAAAGCTGAACGCTTTCAACATTACCTTCAAAATAAAATTTCATATGAACGACACCATCATTGTCCTTAGGAGGTTTAACTTTATTTATTTTTTTCAATAAATAAGTGTTCAAGGATTCGGAATCTTTAAATTTTTTGGCTTTTAGTTTAGCTAGTACATCTTCTAATGTTTTCAAAATTAAATCAAACTCATTTGCTGAATTCTTCTCTACCGTTGGAGAAAAAGAATAACTATTCCTAGATAACGTTTTACCTTCTTTGTTGAGTGCACGAACATGAATTTGTTGAGCATAGGCATCGCTGACGGTTATGTAAAGATGATTTTTATCGACTTTTTTAACGTCCACCTTTCCGTCTTTATACTTCAGTGTTTTGGTAGATTTGGATATTGTTAATGAATCGTATGCTTGAATATATTGAAGATTATAAGCTAATTCAACACGATCAATTACCTTAAGATCTCCCCATTCTTCTTCCCAGAAAAAGCTAATTTTGTGGTCGCTAATTCCTTGTGAAATAGATGTACCATCTTTATAATGAATTTTCTTTACTGAATACCATTCATCCATTTCTTCGGGTATCTGAGCTTTGTTCCAGAACCTATCACCTATTTCCTGAAATTTCAGATACGATTTATTTTCCTTAAATGTTTGGAAAAAGCCCATGTTTTCAAACTGGTTTGTTACCAATTGAAGGCTTGATGTATCTAATTTGAAAGGCGCACCGAACAGCTCTTCTTCTTTTGTATATTCCTTTATTCTCTCTTCGCTACGTGCTTCAAAAAATCCAGTTAGTGCTTTTAAACCTTGAATACCTTCAGTTAAATCTTTTTCAATTTCTTCCAAGGTTGCCCCATCCATACGGTTAAGGTATTCAGCCATTTCTGATGTCATTTTTTGAGCTCTAAGGGGAATTGAATAAATTAGGATAAAAATAATAGTGAATAGATGTCTTTTTTTCATCTTAGTTTTTGTTGGGATTGATAACTTTGTTTCTCAAATGTAGCTGCTGTAATCTTGTAATTGTAATACTTTCGTAACGATAAGTTAATTTATCAATTACAAATGATTTCGTAAACTAATTTAGACAAAACGGTACATTTTGGCTATGAATAAAGATAAATTCTAATTTATGAATTGAATTATTAGTGTTACTTTTGAAGAGTTAAGCTATTTACTCATTAATCTATCGTTTATGCATTACCAAGATGCGTTTCTTCTTTTTTGGGATCAAGTAAAAGAAAGTGTCGACAACCACCAGTTTGCAAAGCTAACGATGGCAAAGACTATTGGTAAGCCTAACCTGAGAAATATCTTCGTTAGACCCGTCTATTCCGAAAACGATTTTAAAGTCCTACTGAAATTACGCTATAGATCTAAGGAAACAGAAGATCAAGAAGACGAGCTCACACTAGAAGCCGCATTTGAAGTGTTGAAATCGCATCTCAGAACCTCGTTTTTGTCTGTTCTTCTATTTACGACAACAAAGGATGTTACGTTCAAAATCAATAAAAAGGGACTAGGGAGTATGATAGAGAAAGCACCTACTTTCAGTGCCGTTACACTAGCCAAGAATGATTGAAGATTATGCTGTTAACCAAAAAAAGACGCAAAACGGTTGGTTTTTAACAGTTTTACGGATACTAGGTTACACTGCTCATCCTTGCAATCAGTTCACCGCCAAAACACCGCCCTCCAATACAACAAAAATCAGATCTCCCTTACTAGGCTTCAGCGTCATATATCCCGTAAACGCCCCAAAAGCTGGCAGTATTCCCTGATGAGCCCCAAAATAAAAACAAGGCAACCGCAAACTCTGTCTCCCGCCACCTCGCAAACGAACCCCAGGGTGAACATGACCCGATAAGTGATAACAGCCCTTCTCTTCCTCTTCCACAGGATAATGCGTCAACATAAAAGGACCAAGCCGATAGTCCAATGGCTGAATCACAATCCCAAATTTCTCGTACTCAGATTGTGCCATGATGTCATGGTTGCCAGGAACCAACTCAAAAGAGATCTTCTGAAACTGCGTGATCAGCATACCAAACTCTTCCCAGTTAGAATTGTAATCACTATGGAAGAGATCACCCAGGAATAACACACGCTTTGGTTTGAAATCAAGAAATAATGCGGTTAGTTTATCAAGATTGTTGTCCTCCACCGCAGCAGGAACAGCAATACCCGCTTTTCTGAAATGAGTCGCCTTGCCCAAGTGTAAATCTGCAATGAACAACACTTGCTCTGCTGGCCAATAGATCGCTTTGTAGGGATGTAGAATCAAGTCTTCACCAGCAATCGTAACCGTTTCATATCCTTTCTGCATCTACAAACAGCTAGTTAAGATTTGAGCAAACTGATAGACATCTTCAAAAGTATTATAAAGCGGAACAGGTGCCACTCGTATGACATCAGGCTCCCGCCAATCCGCAATCACGCCCTTGGCAGTAATCGCGTCAAACAGCGACTTGTCAGCCTCCTTCACTTGAATAGACAACTGACAACCGCGTTCCTCTGGATCGGAAGGCGTGATGATCTGTATCCGATCGTTGTTGATCGCCAATAGCTGCTCTTCTAGATAATTAGTCAGCTTCAAAGACTTGGCGCACAACGTTGGCATCCCAACTTCCTCAAATACCTTCAAGGAGGATAGCATAGCCGCAAGAGACAAAATCGGTGGATTGCTCAACTGCCAGCCTTCAGCTCCTGGAATCGGATCGAAATCGTGACGCATGTTGAACCGGGTCGTCTTATTGTGGCCCCACCAACCTGCAAACCGAGGTAGAGTAGAGTCGTTTGCATGGCGCTCATGTACAAAGCAACCACCTAGACTCCCAGGGCCAGAATTAAGGTATTTGTAACTGCACCAAACCGCAAAATCGACTCCATCATCATGCAAGGACAACTGTAGATTCCCCGCTCCATGCGCTAGATCAAACCCAACGGTACAACCGTACTCATGTCCTAGGGACGTGATGCGTTTAAAATCAAAGACTTGACCCGTGTAATAGTTGACGCCTCCTAGCATGATCAAAGCAATCTGCTCCCCTTCGTTAGCAAGGAGTGTCTCAATGTCTTCTTGACGAATCAAGGTTTCCCCTTCACGTGGCGTAAGCTCAAGTAAGGCATCATTGACGGTATACCCATGAAACTTAATCTGTGATTCAACTGCATAGCGGTCAGAGGGAAAAGCATCGCTTTCTATTAGTATTTTAAACCGCTGCTTCGTAGGGCGATAGAACGAAACCATCATCAAATGAAGATTCACAGATAAGGTATTCATCGTAACAACTTCATGTGGTAAGCCACCAACTACCTTAGCCATAGCAGGCGTGAGAAATTC
The DNA here is from genome assembly GCA_937959115.1 of uncultured Saprospiraceae bacterium. GTDB lineage: Bacteria > Bacteroidota > Bacteroidia > Chitinophagales > Saprospiraceae > JAHDHB01. The sequence goes on along the minus strand of CALGAW010000025.1, from coordinate 217,047 downwards.
ATGATACGGCATCCAAGGGTTTTTTGCATGAAAATGCCCTTCGACACCATATGTCGCCCAATCTTTCAATTCCTGATCAATGAAGGCCGCCGTTGTTTTTGGTTGCAAACCAAGAGAATTGCCACACAAGTAGACATAAGGTTCCCCATTTTTCTGCATCGGCAGATGAAATTGGTTTCTATAGGCTCTAAGCGGATCTTGTTGGTCTCTTTCAGTAGCGGTCATTTCAGTTGTTTTCTTTAATTCTAGCGTAAAATTTACTCGAATCACCTCCATAAAGCCATTGTACAACGTTTTTATTCCAAATGGCTTTGCGATCCTCCTTAGTGATAAAATCATGCGCTACAGCTTCGTCAATGACTTTGCCAGGATAACAGCCTTCTACAGATTCCATTTCTCCTAATGGATAAGGATCGTCTAAACCTGCAACAATCTGACTCGTACCTTGCCGATCAACTAATAACCGAAAGGAATACACATCATGGACCAAGGTGTCAAAAAATACATTTTGCTTGCTTATCGTTGCTTCTGGAGGAACAGTTCCTTCAAATAGGTCGGGCCTCCCTTTAAATCCTTGCATTCTGCGTCCTACATTCATTTGTCCGAACTGATTTCCGTGCGCGTAGCAAACCCTAAGATTTGGGTACTTGGTAGGAAAGTCGTATAGCGTGTAAAAGTGATAGTGGTCAGCTGTTTGTGCACACATCCAGACTAGGTGGAACCGCCATAGCTGATCTTGCAATTGGATCATGCGCTGTCCGTCATACGGGTGAATCTCTACTGCAATACCGTAGTGATTTGCGAGTTCCCAGATTTCTTTTAAGTCATTGGATGCCGTTGTTTTCCATTGATCATCAGACAAGTAATGAGTTGGTAAGCAAAGCAGCTGCATCCCAAGTTCTTCTACACAGCGTACGATTTCCGCTTTAGCGTCCTCAAGGTGATTGGGCTGTACTACAAATCCACTCGTAAATCGGGTAGGGTAGTCTTGCTGAAGAGAAGCATTAAAATCATTCTGAAATTGAATAATATCTTTTGCTACAGAACGTTCCACACCATTGCAGTACAACTGAGAAAGATTAAGAACCACCTCATGGCTAATTTGGTTTTTATCCATCCACTCCAGCTTTTCATTCAGAAAAAAACTGGGGTCAGTTACTGGTCGCTTCCAATCTCCTTGACGCATAAATTTTCGATCAGCGTCTACCCAGAACAGCTTTTTCTCCTTCATAAACCGAGGAATCTGCTCAGGGTAAGGAAGTAAATGCCCATGCCCATTGATTTTAAGGAAATCAGACATCTAGCTGCTTGTTTTTGTGGAGAAATGAAAGCCAAGTTCCTTCTTGACCTCTTCAGGCAATTTTGGCAATTCGGATCTTGGAATTAATAAGGTAGAAATATTATGTAAATCCTTGAAAATAGAATGTTTAGTAGCCGTTTCCATTAGGTACTCATGTCCAGAAGATCCGCCGGTACCAACTTTCCTTCCTAGCATTCTCATTACCATTTGTGCATGTCGGTAGCGCCAGGTGGTAAGCAATTCATCAATATCAATTAATGTGATTAGCAGTTTAAATGGATTGTGAAGGATCGGTTCGTCTCTGTAGAGGTTGATCAACAAGGCTGCTACTGTGGAGTCATAAGACAATCGCATGTCCCCATCTTTTCGTTTTTGATCATGCGCTTCGCGGTTTAGGATGGATTGGAAATAAGTGTCGGTTCCACCTAACATTTTCAAGCGCATTTCAATTTCTTTTTCGGAAAGATAACTACTAGCTTTAATAGCTACTTTTTCTTTTTCGAGCATTGCATCCACTGCTGTTTTATACTGCTCTAAAAAGTTGAATTTGCCAAATTTTAAGAAAGGGGTGCGTTCCAACCATGCCTCAATCATGTTAAAGAGTGATCCTTTTTTCAATATCTCTTTTAGTGCGTTCTGTTGTTCTGGAGGAAAAGCCGTTGTGTAATGATGTCCATGGTAGGTGATGCGCTGATCATCTGGTAATCCAAGCATTGCTTCAACTATTCTGAACTGGAAACTCTGAAACCCTGAAGCGGGGAACAGGTAACTACGAAAGTCAAGGAAATCCAGTGGCGTCATGGTCTCAAGTACACGTACCTGTTGGACCGATAGTTTGAGGATTTCAACTACGCGCTCCAGTCTACCAATCGCGGTTCCTAGATTGCGTTCGTCTACATTCTGCTTGTCAAACAGCTCAATAACAGAAGTTAGTTCATGGATGATTTGCTTAAACCATAGTTCATAGGCCTGATGGGTTATGATAAATAGCATCTCCTCATGTGCTGGATTTTGGTCTAGCTCTTCACTCCTTAGGGTTTGAGCGCCTAAGACCTTATCCAGTTGCAGATAAGAATGGTAGTGAATGGTGGAGTATTTTTTGTTGTTTCCTTTGCTCATAGTTTGTTTTAATTCTAATGCCCAAAGTTAAAAATAATATGAAGGAAATAGGTCTCAGTTTATTTATTATTCCAATTCAATAACCCATCGTTAACTGATCGACTGATTTTCAACTCATTTCTAGTAATGTTCGGTAGAAATTGTTGGTCATTTTATTTTTATGATAAGAAAAACAACGAAAAATCAATACTTAGGAAGTCATGAGAAATCAGGAATCGAAACGATAATTTGTTGGTATAAAGCCTTTGAAAGGTTGAAGTTACGTCAAGGTGATGTTGATCGAAAGACAAAGCGATACGTCGGTTCACCAATCATTCAAACAACTGGTTCAAGGTCAGCGTTGTTCCTTCTAAGCGACCCTTGCAATATTGAAGCAATTCACTAGCCCTTTTTACTTGTACCTCAAGGTCATCAATGCTTGTTTGACCGTTTTCAATGGCTTCTACAATCCCTTGTAATTCTGCTAGTGCTTGCTCGTAGCTTTGTTGTTTCTTTGTCATTTTACAATACTTTGAATGGTTCCATTAGGGAGTTGAGTAGTAATCTCGTCTCCTGGTTTAAGCGCATCAATATCCTTTACTGGTAATCCGTCTTTTGTGGTGATTGAAAATCCCCTGCTCAATGCAAATTCAGGACTGAGTAACTTCAGCTGTTTGGTGACCAGCCTCAATTGCTGTTGTTCTGAAGACAGTCGATTGCCAACGGTTTTAGGGATCTGATCTTTCAGATAATTCAATAGCATACCTTGATTCGTCAACCGTTGTTCCGTACCAAACTTTAAGCGCTGCTTTAACTGCTGAAAAGTCAATTGTTGGAAAGAAAGCTGTTGTTGGATACTGATGTTTAATCTGCTTGCAAGTGTTCCTAGGTGTTCAGAAAACCGTAAAGCGCGCTCGATCAGAAAATCAGCAACAGCCGTTGGTGTTTTATGTGCTTGGTAAGCTACTTGATCCAAAATAGTATCATCCCGTTCATGGCCAATCCCAGTCAGCAGAGGCAAGGGGCAATTTGCTGCCAGCTTACAGATTTCCAGATCATCGAAGGCCAATAAATCAAGCTTTGCGCCACCTCCACGGATAATCACAACAGCATCAAAATCTTCTTGTTTTATGGTGATTTCACGTAAGCGTTTCGTCACATCTTTCGATGTGTTTTCTCCTTGCATGGCTGCGGTGAGTAGGGTGCATTCAAATCGGAAACCGTAAGGATTACCTTTAAGTTGTTCTAGGAAATCTTCTAATCCAGCAGCAGTCTTAGAGGAAATCACCGCAATCCGTTGTGGTACTAGGGACAAATCGGTTTGTTTGTTCTTGTTTACGAGCCCTAGCCGCTTCAGTTCATTCAAGGTTTTTAGACGATCTGCCTCCAATTGTCCAACCGTGTATATCGGATCAATGTCTTGAATGGAGAGTTTCAACCCAAATCGCTCATGGTAATCTACCTTTACCTCCATGAGCACTTTAATGCCTGGTTTGAGTAGACTGTGAATTTGAAAGCCAATTTTTCGATAGAGATTCTGATAAGCAGATTGCCAGATAATCGCAGAAGATTTTGCTAGGATTTGCCCGGTTTCTTCATCCTTTTGAACGATGTCCAAATAATGGTGCCCGCGCGATTCGCTGATTTCAGTAATCTCTCCACTGACCCACACCTTATGCATGATGTTAAGCGCAATCACCCGTTTCAAGTAACTGTTTAACTCAAGTAGTGTGTATTTTTTTAAGGCCATTTGTCATGATATAAACTGGGCACAATATACAGTTTATTATGAATGTCCATTTCTTTTTCATCAATTTTATGGGCCAAGTGTACTAAGCTCTTATTTTAGATTTAGCTATTTGTTCTTCTATCAAATTGAGATTTGCATAACGAATACTCCCATCATTTTTGAGGATGTAGATTCGGTCATCTAGATGAATAAAATCCATTACAATTCCATTCTCCAAAATAGGATAGTATACTTGATCAGACTGGTAAAGTAATCCTCCACCATACCAATGTCCAGTTGTAGAGGTAGCACATTTCATTAGATATTTATTTTCATTTATTTGAGGGATTAACGTAGATGATTTAAAATCTCCGGCAAGAATCATGTTTCCTCGTACCATTTTGCTCTTCGTAAAGTGAATTGGATGGTATTGAAAATCTTGCCCATATAGCGCGTTATTGAGTGAGAATGTTTGTTCACGGTTGTCAAAATATTTATTGTATCCTGGAATTTTTGTGGAAGTAATGAACACGGTATCTTCTTCAGCATCTAGCATTATATTAGAAATGTATTGATAATGTTTAATGTTGGAGAGATAGTTAATCGTGTCGTTTTTGAATTTGTAAATCAAACCATTACTCGTGAGGAATAATGCTGTTTTACTTGACTTCATGTGGTCGAACAAGGTGTTTTTTATGAAAACAGGATTAAAGGGTGTAATCCTATAATTATCTACTACAACCAAGTTAGAGGTGATCGAATCATTTGTAATTGTGAAGTTTCCCAAAACATACAATTTGCTTTCAAGTACTTGCATTGAGTTAATACTGCCATTAAAATGCGCAATTTTTTCCCATTTGCTTCCATTCAATCTTAATAGCTGGTGTGGATAATTTGCATCTGGTAAAAGAACAGATATGAACGCTTGCTCGTTGCAAAACGTGAGGTCCAGAATTTGACCCGTAATTATAGATCCAACACTTGTCCATTGCTGAGTAGTTTGAGCATAGGACTTAATTTCTTGTTTCCATCCAAGCGCATCTAAATTGGAAATACCATAAATGTAATTTTCGGTTTCACTTTTGAATAATCGGGTGATTTTTGAATCCTCTGCGGGCACTTTATTCCATTGAATTGGGCTTGGTGCTGCACAAACTGGAATTGCTGGGCCATAAGTCGGTTGGATTAACGCTAATTCAAATAGGGATAAGCCAGAAATTCTTTGCCAAGCATCTAGTTTTGGGTGTTCAATATCTTTTAAATAATTAAAAAGTTGTTTGCTTGCAATTTCTTGTGCCACCGCTCCCAATCCGTTTTCTTTGAGTAAATGTCCAACGGCGCAATGTCTGTTCTGAAAGTCTATAAAAATTGGGATACGATAAGTAGTTGCATTGTTTTTTGGGAAGGCTCCAGCAAGAGAGTAATTCCGCAAAATTGAAATGTTTGATTGTCTATTTTTAATCTGGTCTTTACTAAGGTTTGTTAAAGGCAGAGATTCTAAATAAGAAACAACATTTAATAAATGTAGTTGTACTAGCTCTTGCTCAGAATTTGGTGTGTATCTATGTCTAATTTCATGTGCCAATTCTGCCCAATTTTTATTGAGATTTATTAACATTTGATGTGTCTCTGTATTAAGATCTGATGCTTCAATAGATTGGAAGGCGATCAAACTTAAAATGATGAGAAACCGCCACTTAATTGTTTTTTTCTGTACCATCTTCATTGTAGTATTTAATGCTATATGTTCCAATGTAATTTTCTACCATCTTTAATTTTCCTGAAGGATAAAATAGCGCTCGTTTTTGCAGTCCTTGTTTGGTTATTCCGTTTGTACTATTGTAGGTGTTTATCAGGATTACTTTTCTTTGAGGCGAATACGTATAGCTTTTGATAAAAGAACTTCTAGTTGTTGTTTTTGTCTGATATTCCTCCTTTATGTCTCCGTTTTTCAAGTAATGTATATAGCTCATGTTATTATTGGAACCATTGAATTGCATCGCAAATTTAAGTTGACCTGAAGGAAACCATTCGAATTTTTGCTGGAGACGAGAGGCCCATAATTCATGCTTGACTCGATTACCATGTTCAAAGTATTCCCAGTATCCATATTTAGTGTTTTCTGTGTTCCCCCAAGTAGATTGGTAGGTTGGGACTTTTGGTCCGTTGTAGTTCGAAATCAGACGAAACCCTTGAGCAAAACAGCTTGGATTTATTGAGTCGAATTCTTGTACATAATACAATGGGAAGTTAGGATGCACAACGAAGTATCTTGCTTTTGTTTTTCCATTGGTAAAGTGTGCTGTGCTATCTATTCTTAAAGTGGTTTTATAGGATTTTGAAGCCTTAAAGTCTGGCGAAGCATTTGGTTTCAATTTCCGAAACAACTTCATTTTTTCTAGTGTAAATTTTCCCTTTTTAAAAAGAAGAGTGAGTTGAGCACTTTTATCCAGTTGAGAGATTTTGATGACCATTGAGTCAGGAGAAGATCTGTCGAAACCATTGTAGCGAAGAAAGACAAGTTCGTAGTCTAATGTAGGATTAAATTGCAAGGAGCTTGATTGTAGCTGATGATTTGATTGAGGCCGCAAATCAGCACTGTCTGGCGAATTGACATATGCATTGATCGTGCTATAGTAATCGCCCGATTGTAACACTGATTTTGTTCTTTGATAGCATGAAGTTTTGTAGTAGTTTGATTCTAGCATAGGAATACAAATGCCTTGATCGTAAACTTGTATATGTAACTCAACTGTATCAGTATTTTGACTATTCCCGTAAGTAGTATACAGCAGAATGCTGCAAAAAAGAAGGTATTGAATAATTCGAATCATAACTTAAAACTAGTGTGTTAAACAACTTGAAAGCCGCCATATGGACCAATGTTGTTTTAAGAAGATGCAGAAGTATTTGATTTTGGTGTGAATGCTGAAAATGAATTGAATTTATATTGAATAGCGTCTTATTTGTACTTGGTTATTGCTTGCAATTTAGGATTAAAGAAAGTCGAGAAGGATAACCGAAGCCAAGAAAAAGAGGTGACATTTTCTTGGTTTTAAGAATAGGGAAAATGGACATCGAACTGTGATAATCAAAATGTGGGGTATTTTCTTCTCAGAAAATACCCCACTCAAGTTAAATTTAGATAGACTGACTTGGAAAGAGTCAGAAACAGTTTGAAACGTAAATTACGATAATACTTTTGTTACCAAGTCAGCAGCTTCCTGCAATACAATCGCAGAGTGTACTTCAAGGCCCGATTGATCGATAATCTCTTTGGCTTCTTCAGCATTGGTTCCTTGTAAACGTACAATGATTGGAATACTAATGTTACCAATGTTTTTGTAAGCATCGACTACACCATTAGCAACACGATCGCAACGAACAATCCCACCAAAAATATTGATCAAAATTGCTTTTACCTTTGGATCACGCATGATGATACGGAAAGCCTTCTCAACTCGTTCAGCGTCTGCTGTTCCTCCTACATCTAAGAAGTTAGCTGGAGATCCACCAGAGAGCTTGATGATGTCCATAGTCGCCATTGCTAGTCCAGCACCATTTACCATGCACCCAACATTACCATCTAGGTTGACATAGTTAAGCCCATGGCTCTTTGCCTCTACCTCGGTTGGATCTTCTTCATGCACATCGCGCATTGCTGCAAGATCAGGGTGACGGAATAGAGCGTTACCATCCAATGCAACTTTACAGTCAACAGCGATGATTCGATCGTCTCCGGTTTTTAGAGTTGGGTTGATTTCAAACATGCTAGCGTCGCTATCTACAAAAGCCTTATAAAGCTTAGAGATAAAGCGAACCATTTCTTTGAATGCCTTGCCTTCCAATCCTAGGCCAAAAGCTATTTTTCGTGCTTGGAAAGCTTGAAGCCCAAGTCTAGGATCGATGTATTCTTTGCTAATTTTTTCTGGTGTACTATGCGCTACTTCCTCAATGTCCATGCCGCCTTCAGTTGAAGAAACAATGACATTGCACTTACGCTCTCTATCCATTAAGACAGAAACATAAAACTCTTTACAAGCGTCAAAGTCAGGAGCATAAGCATCTTCAGCAATTAGTATCTTTCTAACTAATTTTCCAGGACCTTCTAAGCCACCTGGTGTCTGTGGTGTTTTCAACATCATTCCCAAGATGTTGGTAGCGTGCTCCTTCACTTCATCCTGATTTTTAGCTAGCTTTACTCCGCCACCTTTTCCACGGCCACCCGCATGAATTTGTGCTTTTACAATGCAAAATTCGGAATTCCGCTCTTCTTTTAATTTTTTTGAAGCAGCAATCGCATCCTCTACGGATTCAACAACAATTCCTTCTTGAATGGCTACGCCAAAGCTCTTTAATAGTTCTTTTCCTTGATATTCGTGAAGATTCATATTCTCTTTGCATGTTTGGTGGAGATGTTCTCCGGTTCAAAAATCGCTCAAATGTACTGTTTTTTTATGAAAAATGTTAACATTTAAATTTGAAAATAAGGCAGGTGCTCATTATAAATTTTGCGATATGATTTTATCAATTGGAAAACGTATGTCCACTTCAGTGTACAAACTTTCTCAATCGAACATTCGAATTTGAAGGAACTTCAATGGTTGGTAATAAGTCATTTATTCTTTCAATTTTGATCGTCTGAGGTGAAGAGGTCAATTACTAGTCGCTCGAAAATTTAATTTGAGACGAGCGTACAGCATTTAATACAATTTGAGTATAAATTTTGTATTTTTACCATATCTTAAAAGATATATAAATAATTATTCCAACATTATAGTATTTGTATTTATTAATAAGTAATAAAATTTACCAATATGAAAATGTTGCATTTTACCTTTATCTTTCTTTTTTTAACGGTTACTTTTTTATCAACTGCTCAGAATGTTGGTGTTGGCACCGATTCTCCCTCTCAACAATTAACCGTTGATGGTAAAATAAAAATAGGGGATGACAATTCACCTCCTAGTATAGGAACAATTAGATATGACTCTCTAAAACAGGATTTTGAAGGTTGGACTGGGTCAGAATGGAAATCGTTTACCTTTAACACAAGTGATATCTCTACAGAAATTACGCATCCAAGTGCTTTGTCAAATGGTAATGATGTTGACATGAACTCCGTTTGGGCAATATCTGGAGCAAATGGAAGTAATTCAGCGCTTGTTTTTAAGCATACATTTGATTGGGGATTACAATATTTTATTCATAATAATGAAATACCTTCCAACGATACATCCGATCGATTTGGCTGGAATGTAGAACTCCTTGGTGCTTCTTCTAGTTCAGGAGCCCTTGTTAGCGCTCCTTTTAATGACCACAATGGCAAGGAGTCAGGTATTGTTAGTGTCTACTCATTAACCAATTCAAACGCGACATTTGAATATGTAATTGCTCCTTCAGATGTAGCTGCATTTGACTACTTTGGCTATAGTGTATCCACCTATGTCAATGCAATTGCCATCTCTTCTCCCTCCGATGACGATGGTCAGTCAGGGGCTGGATCTGTCTACCTTTATACCAATACCGGCAGCAGTGCAACGTTTAACCAAAAGGTAACATCTCCATTGCCTCAGGAAAGTGGGCGCTTTGGCCATAATATTAAACTTCATGCTCAACACCTTTTCGTACAAGCCTATGGTGAGGATGTGAATGGTTTTTCTAATCCAGGAAGGGTTTACGATTTTGTTAAAAACTCAACGGGTCTTTTCGTTCTAAACCAAATCATTGACAATCCAGATCCTATGTCTAATGTAGATTTTGGTAGAACAATTGAAGTATTTGGGAATAATGTTGTTATTGGAAGCCTTAATACTAGTGGAGGCACTGTTGGGGCTGTATTCTATTATGCGTTAGACAATAGTACCAATGTATTGACGTATAAGCAAAAAATAACAGTTCCATTTAACTCTATTAATGACAATTTCGGAACTGGTATTGCTTTAGGAAAAAACAAAATGGTCATCTCAGCACCTGGTTATGATGCAAAAGGAAGAGATTCCGGTGTTCTTTTTCTATATGAAAAAAACGGTGCTACTTGGAGTTTATCTAAATCGATTCCAGTTAGCAGTGCAGCTTTCGGAACTAAAATAGGAGCAAGTCTATCGACTTATAGTTCTTTCGACAATGATGAATTTATGATGGGGAGCCCTCAATTTCCAGGAGGAGGAGCCGTTCATTTTTTAAAAATTTATTAAGGGACATTTGGTCCTCAAGCAGGTTGAATGATTGTTTGAATTAGGACTGTTCAATAGGTCTTTTTGACAATTTCTCCTAGGCGTTTGATATTTTGGTATCAATTGAAAATTCAGGAATTTTCTCTACCTTCGATCAATATGCAATTAGATAAACTGAAGACAGCCATTGAAGAATATAAAACAGTATTACAGTCACCTGATTATACTCCAGGGCTGAAATGGGCGGCTACAAAACAGTTTCAAGATCATTGGAAGCTACTGTTTACTGATTTGCCTTCAATGTATGATAAAAGCATTAACGACAAGTTTATTGAAGGGTTTTGGGGGCATCGTGTCATCCATCCAAAAGCTGCAATGCTATCCTTGATTACCTATCAGCCTGAACAGATAGAAGTCATGTTCCGCGATTTACTAAATGAACAAGACGTTGTGGAACGTCGAATTGGCCGATTTCTATTCATGTTAGATGGATTACTTAGTGATTATAAGCGAACACATGAAAATCTTAACAACCATTTACACGATGGACTTAAAATGATTTCTGTCTACTTGTCCTTTGCTTTCCCCGATCGATACGCATTGTTTGATTATCCACCATTCGAGGTATTGATGCGTCGGCTAGGTGTTGTAAATCTACCCGAATCAAATGATTTAGAACGGTATACGAAAATCCTGAGGAATATGAATCGTTTTCTACTTCAAGACCAAGAAGTGATGGATCTATTGAAGCCACATATCGAACGTCCTGACTTTTATCAAGGAGAAAGCTTGTTAGTTGGGCAGGATTTTGTTTGGTGGATTGGAGGAGATGAAAGGGAATATCTGAATCAGGATTAGATTGATAAGTGGATTATCTTTTTTACAAAAAAATCAATCTTGAATGTCCGTTAATTCAACAACGTACTTGTATCACACCTGCAGATCAACAAAGGAAAAGGAATCTCCATCAAATAAACCCAAATCGCTCAATTTCAGAGACGGGATGACGAGCAATGCCATGAAAGACAATGTCATGTAAGGAGCACCGAGACTACTGCCTAACTCCTTTGCAAATTTATCCAGCTCCGAGTATTCTCGTCCAACCGTTTCAGCATCATCCACCGCCATAATACCTGCAACAGGTAAGGGCAATACCTTCTCAGCACTACGCCCCACCGCAGAAATTCCTCCTCGGTTTTCAATGATCAGATTTACAGACTTGCAAATGCTTTTGTCGTCTACTCCTACCACAACTATGTTGTGCGAATCATGACCAACGCAGGAAGCAATCGCCCCTTCCTGCAAGCCGATGCCCTTAATAAACGCTAACGCCACAGGTTGATTAGAATAACGGTTGACGACCGCCATTTTTAAGACATCCTGAGATACGTCCGCCTCCAGCAAGCCATTGACAATCCTAGCCTTTGCAGTAACTTTTTTGGTGATCAGCTCACCGTCTATCGCTTCTATGACTTGTAATGATTCATGGGTAGCGGCTAACTGAAAATCACGAGGTTGTTTGCGATCCGTTGAAAAGTTGTTGATCGTATGAACAGGGACAGGCTTGACAAGGGATTTTCCTTGATCCGCGACCAATTCACCATTAATATAAGTTTGTAGGACGTTGAAGTCCTTGAGGTTATCCACTAGGATAAAATCAGCTAGATCGCCAACGTTGGTCAAGCCCACATCAAGGTTGTAATGCTTGACAGGATTAATACACGCTGCTTGTAATACTTTAAAAACATCAATGCCTCTAGCAACTGCTCGAGCTACTAGTTGATTGATATGTCCTAGCAGTAAATCGTCAGGATGTTTGTCGTCTGAGCAAAACATCATGCGCTCAAAGTGTTTTGGCATTAAGTCGATCAGTGCCTCAAAATTCTTAGCAGCACTACCTTCTCGGATCAGGATTTTCATTCCATATTGAAGTTTGTCTTCTGCCTCTTCTCTAGTAAAGCATTCATGGTCAGTAGAAATGCCGTTGTCGATGTATTGTTTCGCTTTATCACCTCTTAAGCCTGGGGCGTGTCCATCAATCGGTTTGCCATGTTTTTTTGCAATTTCCAGTTTTTTATGAACATCTGGATCCTTAAAAAGGACCCCTGGATAATTCATCATTTCTGCTAGGTAGCGGACTTCTGGACGACTTAACAGTTCATCAATATCCTCAGGGGAAACAATGGCTCCAGCAGTTTCGAAACTAGTTGCTGGTACACAGGAAGGTGCTCCGAAATTAAACTTTAGAGGAACCTGATTGCCATTTTCGATCATATAGTTGACGCCTTCTACACCAAGCACATTGGCGATCTCGTGTGGATCTGAGACGGTAGCGACTGTCCCATGTGTTACAGCAATCCGTGCAAACTCAGAAGGTACAAGCATCGAGCTTTCAATATGAACGTGTGCATCCACAAATCCAGGTAGAATAAACCCTTCGACAGGTTCATCAATAGGTGTGATAGAAATGATTTTATCCCCGTTCACCTCAATGGCAGCAGGTATAATTTTTCGTTCCAAGATTTGGACTAAATTAGCCTTAACGATCATGCTTTTAAAGTTGAAATAAGTACTTGAAATTTAATTTCCAATGCGCCATTAAAAATTATCCATTCATTTATCATTAAACATTGAGTGTGCTCAACATTGACCATTAAAAATTAACGTTTAGTCAGCGTTCAAATGTCCACCCTCAATATCAGAAATGTACTTAGTCATCTCTTCTTTGACAACTGGTGCAAGGATGATTAACCCAATAATATTCGGGAAGATCATTGCAAAGACCATGGCATCAGAGAAATCAACAACTGCTCCCAGACTTGCTGCTGCTCCAATCACAATAAATACACAGAACATAACTTTGTAAACCGTATCAGCTATTGAACTTCTTCCAAACAAATATTTCCACGCTTGAAGACCATAGTAAGACCAAGCCAACATGGTAGAGAAAGCAAACATAATTACAGCAAATGTAAGAATGTAAGAGAATCCTGGAATTGCAGATTCAAACGCTGCAGATGTTAGGTTAACACCGTTTAGGCCGTCAGCACTGCCATAGGTTAAAATACTACCGTCCATGTTGGTGATGATGATCACAAGAGCAGTCATTGTACAAACAACAACTGTGTCAATAAATGGCTCTAGCAAGGCAACAACACCTTCACTCGCTGGATATTTCGTTTTTACAGCAGAGTGCGCTACGGAAGCAGAACCTACACCAGCCTCATTGGAGAAGGCGGCTCGCTTAAATCCTTGGATCAAAACACCGATGAAACCACCAGTAATTCCAGCACCAGTAAAGGCACCATTGAAGATTTGTCCGAATGCTGCAGGTACGGAAGTAATATTAAGTCCGATAATGATAAGCGCTGCTACTACATATACACCAACCATAAGAGGCACAATTTTTTCTGCTACTGCACCAATACGCTTGATACCACCAATAATAACGATACCGACAAGTACAGCAAGGATAACTCCGAAAATAGTTCCAGCAGCACCAGAGTCAGTTCCAATCAATGTTTTAAACTGAGCAGCTGCCTGGTTGGATTGGAACATGTTTCCACCACCAAATGAACCGCCAATAAGCATGATTGCATAGAATACAGCGAAGACTTTTCCTAATCCGGCCATTCCTTTTTCTGCTAGGCCTTTCTTGAGGTAATACATTGGACCACCGTAGACAGTGCCGTCAGGACCAATTTCTCTGTATTTTACACCTAGCGTACATTCTGTAAACTTAGACGCCATGCCTAAGAATCCTGCTAGGATCATCCAAAGTGTGGCACCTGGTCCACCGATAGCAATCGCGATAGCGACACCTGCAATGTTTCCTAGACCAACAGTCGCTGAAAGTGCTGCAGTAAGTGCTTGGAATGGTGTCACCTCTCCATCCTGACTTTCATCGCGAATGGTGTCCAATACATCTCCATCGTCTGTTGCAATATTATCGTCGAGCACGATGCTTGGGCCAGAACTTACAACAGCATTTGGACCACTCTTGGTACTGTCAAATTTACCTCTTACAACGTCAATTGCCAGTTTAAATTTTGTGAAGTTTGGGAAACCAAAATAAATGGTGAAATAGAGTGCTCCTAGCAATAATACGATTAGTACAATAGGAATAGCGACTCCTGCTCCAACAGGAATGGAGTAAAATACGATCCCTGCAACTGTATCAGACACTGGTTTCAATAAATCATTGAACCGGGCATCCCAGCTTTTTGCATCTTGGGCAAAGGACGCAAGCGGCATCAACATGCTAGTGATTAAAATGGCGATTAACTTTCTCATAGGTTATTTTTATTGTCTATTATCTAATAGTGAATGGGTAATTGAACGTATTTCTTTGAATTATAGAACAATTTATCCATTATAGAAAAACGATGTAAGTTATTTAAGTTTATTAGGATTTCAAAAAAATGTAAATGTTATTGTTGAAATGGCAAAAATTACTAGTTGTCTCAATATGCTTGGTAGTGTCCTGTCTTTTTATGATCAATTATTAATTGGATGCAACGTAATTCTGTGCCATTGAGTGAGTAATTTTCCCTATTTGGTTTAAGGTTTATGATTTTAGTATTTAAAAATGTTTAATCCTTCATAAAACCCCTAAAAGGACCGCAGTCAAAAAAAACTATCACTCCTTCCTAATATATTAATAAAAAAATAAATACCTTTAATTATCCCTCCGTGAAGAAAATTAGATCAATGTTCTTACGCCAATACAGGCGATTAAGGTGTTTGATTTTGAAGCCCAAATTACCAATGAGCCAACGGCTCAACTAAACTAACCAATTATGACTAAGCTCAATTTGAAAAGTATTGGCAGTATCAGTTTTCTACTTATCTGCCTGCCCTTCATCCTCCTAGCAAACCCGCCTGAGATTTGTGACAATGGCATCGATGACGATCTTGATGGATTAATCGATTGTTACGACCCTGATTGCTGTGGTGAAGCAGTCTGTACAGACCACTACTACAACGAATGCCCCGTAAACTGCAGGTTTGAGCCGTCCAATAGCACCTTTGACATGACGCTCGACTGGGAGAGCGCTGCCAATTGGCACTCCTATAATACTGCAATTACAGGAGATGTGGATGGAGACGGATTCCCTGAAGTCATAGGGAAAAAAGGACCCTTTGTCAGCTCTGGACTTTCCTACAACGACCTATTGGTTATAGATGGTCAGACGGGGAATTTGAAGAGCACCATTTCTACAGAAGGTATGTCTTGGGCATATTCTTCTGTCGCTATAGCGGATATCAATAGGAATGGAAGAGCAGAAATCATTTTTATAGCTTCTCAAAATGTGGCGAACACAAACCTTGGACATATCTTTTGTTTTGAATATGATGGTATTACCTATCAACAGCTTTGGATGTCTGATGTTCCTGCTGGGTATGTTACCGCAACAGCAAGTTGGAATGCGAACATCGCAGATTTTAACCAAGATGGTATTGCTGAAGTGTATGTAATGAATGAAATTTATGATGGATTGACTGGTCAGAAATTACTTGATGGTGGGCCGCTTAACAATGTAGGGCAAAACAATGCTTCAAAACTTGAATCAATGGTGGTAGCTGCAGATGTATTGCCAGATAGTTACTGTACTAACTGTGGAGGGCTTGAGCTGATTGCAGGAAATCAAGTGTATGCTATAAATATTGATCCGCTCGTTCCCTTGAATAACTCAATCCTTGTAGCCAACCAAGCGACAGATGGTGGTGATGGAAATACTGCTATTGCTGATATTGATCGTGATGGTGATTTAGATGCAGTTATTTCTTACAACAGCAGCGATACTGTCAAAATTCTTGTGTGGGATATTCAAACTTCTGCGGCTTTAGCACCTATCTATACTTACGTCCCTGCTGGTTCTGGGTGGGTGGGATTGCCTAATATTGCAGATTTTGATGCAAATGGAACACTTGAAATTGGGGTGTGCGCTACATCGAACTACAGAGTGCTTTCCTATAATGCAACAGGACTAACCCTTATGTGGTCAATAGCCTCTACAGATGGGTCTGGAAGAACAGGAAGTACCGTCTTTGACTTTGAAGGGGACGGTGACAAAGAAATTGCCTACCGAGATCAGAACACCCTTAGAATCCTTGATGGAACGACGGGTGCCGTGCTCTATTCAACAAGTTGCAGCTCAGGTACAAGCTGGGAATATCCTGTAGTAGTGGATGTAGATAAAGATGGAGAAACGGAATTGCTATGTAGTTGTAACAATAATTTACGAGCCTATAAGTCCTCCTCAGTTCCCTGGGAACCAACGCGTTCCCTTTGGAATCAGCACATGTATTTTAATGTGAATATTAAGGATGATATGACGATACCAACGATTCAGCAGCAGCAACAAATCGTAGGAGACAGTATGGTGTTAAATAATTTTTTAAATCAGTATTCTAACCCTATTTTTCCAGCAGCTGATGCTACCTTGACTGTAAACAATGTTGCTTGTGTTATAGATAGTTTTTTATTAGAAATAACGGTTTGCAACATCGGTGACAATTCGCTTCCAGCTAGTTTGCCGATTACCTTTTATCAAGGGAATCCAACTGTTTCCGCATTGGCTAGTAGTTTCTTTACTGCTTCAACAAATACTGTCATTAGCGAAGGGAATTGCCTTACGACTACGGTGACGATTCCTGCAGTTGCAAATACTGCAATTTTTGCAATCGTTAATGATGATGGTTCGATCCCGCCTGTTTTTGACTTAGTTACAGACTTTCCTTCTACACCAATTGCGGAGTGTGATTATACGGATAACATCACCTCCTTTAGTTTTGATTATACACTTGTTCCCTTAGACTTAGGCTCGGACACCTCCGGTTGTAAAGAGGTGTTTACACTAAATGCGGGAGCTGGATATGTCTCATACAACTGGTTTGATGGAGCTGATGATTCTCTTTACACTGCTACTTCTACTGGTGTTTATTGGGTCGAAGTTGCCGACGAATGTGGTGTCACACAAATAGATTCGGTCAACATTTTAATTTCAAATTTAGTGTGTTCAGTGTCTGTTGTTCAGGATGTTACGGTTCATAATGGGAATGACGGAAGTGCTGAAGCTATTGGAAGCAATGGGATTCAGGCTTATACCTACACATGGAGTAGCGGCCAAACTACCCAAACGATTAGCGGGTTAACAGCTGGAAACTATACTGTTTCTATCGTTGATCATATTGGATGTCTGGAAGTCTGTACGATTATGATTAATGAACCAGGTGAAGATTGTGATCAGTGTTACGCTTTGGCCGTAAATGAAATTGATATTTGTGCTGAGATTAACGGAGACACAAATCATCCATGGGCAATGCTGGATTGTGATAATGGTGGTGTGGATAATGTAACTGAATGCCAAAACAATGGCAATCCTCAAGAGGCATCAGACGATTGTGCAGTTGCCATGGTTTCAAACACTGATATTTGCCTTTTGATTGATAACGATCCTGATCATCCCTTAGCAAATGAGGATTGTGATCAAGGAGGAATCCCGAATCTTCTTGAATGCCAAAACAGTGGTAATCCTTCTGATCCTGCTGATGAATGCTCCGTGGCGATTGGTGGACAGTTGAACATTTGTAAGTTCATCAACTACGAGTCTAACCATCCCATGACAACAACGGATTGTGATGCTGGTGGCGTTGAAAATTACATCGAATGCATTAAAGGATACAGTGCAAATGACCCTGGTGATGATTGCGCTGCTGCTGCACGTGGAGGACTAGATGTCTGTGCGATGATTAATAATGACCCAAATCATCCATGGGCTAGTTTGGATTGTGATGAAGGAAGTGTCATCAATATTATTGAGTGTGCAAATGGCACCAACCCAAGTAAACCAAGTGATGACATCGTGTGTATGCCAAATCTATGTGCTGAGGCGGTGGTGGGCGCTATAGACATTTGTAATGAGCTATCCACCGATCCAAATCATCCAATTGGAGTACTTGACTGTGATGGTGATGGTGTGACGAACGCAGATGAATGCACAGATGGAACGGACCCACTAGATCCTTGTGACTTCATTGATACAAGTATCACATTACCTGTTACGGCTGATCAAAGTGATTGTCCATTCCCTTGCCCTGATCTAACACCCGTATTGACTGTTATCCCTGGTAATATTGCTGGGAAGTCTGCGGTAGAGGCAGCGATACAAATAACGGAGTTAGATAGTGTTGACACGAATGGTGCGATTATCATTGCAAGAGTTCCCTCTGATCCGAGGTTTGTATTTGTATGGGATATTGGACTGACAATGGCGGCACTTATTCCAGTTCAGAATGCGGACTGGAATTACCTTGGTGACAACGGTTTTGTGCATACTTGGACCTACAATGGTCCTGGACAAGTCATTCCTGCAGATGGAATTTCATCATTCGGCTTTCAAGCGTTTTACGACCCACAAGCAACAGATGGACAAACCACGATTACGGTAACCGTTCTTCCGTTTAGTGGAGGCGAATGTAATGCGTTGAACAATGTAGACTCAGAACGATTGGTTTACTTTGAGTAATTGATTTTTCCCATTAATTACTAAATCTGTTTGTTATAGAATTATTTTATGCGACATTAATCATAAAGATTATAAAAGTAAGCAAGTTTTAAACTTGACTCACCCTTTGTTTGAATCGGTATAATACAGGTAAAATTAGCTCGATCTCCAATATTGTTTCCTTACAATCTTTCTAATTAAAATTAGCGTTTGAATAGTAAAGTAGATAATAAGTCAGAAGCTATTGGTCAATTTTAGTAAAAACATGTAACATTGCAATAATTGTATAGTTTAATCTACTGTTGGTTAGTTAATTATTTTGTTTTAGAGGAAGAAAAACCATTGGGAAAGCGATGTTCTTGGGCTAGAATAAACGACTGAAATTTTTCTAATATCACTTAAAGTTCCCTAACTTAAAAAAGGATCGGAACAGATTGAATTTGAAAACTACTAGGAAAAATTTTGACCTTAATAAGAATGGCAACGTATAAGTAGGTGAATCATGAAAAGTAAAAATTCCATAAGTATTGAGCTTTTAAATTCACTTTCAGAGAAGGAAGTTGAACACCTGAGAGAATTAGCGTCATGCCGTATTTTTAATTCTGACAAATATGTAGTTCCTTTAATCGATGTATTGAAAAAAAGGGTGTGGAGACGGAAGAAACTTAGCACAAATATACAGATACTGATTTACGAGAACGTCTTTTCAGAGTCAGTGGAAGATTCCCAGTTAAGTACAAAACAAAGAAACCTACTTTTCTCAAAATTATCGTTGATTATCCGTTTGATCGAACAGTTGTTGGTTCAAAAGAATATGCGATCTAATGATAAATATAAATTCGAATATTTGTATCCGGAATTATTGAAGCGAAAACAATTTAAACTGTTCGAGAAACACATAAGAAAAGACAAGCAAACGATTTCGAAAATAACACATAAAACGTTTAAAGATTATGACTGGTGTTTACAGCATGAACGGAGTCTTTTTGATTATCATTATTTGAAAGAAGATTTGTGTAGTGAGAATTTGTCCAAATTGGTCTATTATTCAGATATCCAATACCAACTAGTCATGCTGAAACATCAACTTACTAAGATTAGTTTGAAAAATACTGATCCGAACGTAAGATTTGATCTGCCTTCCGCTGAATTTATGGAGAATTTATTGAATATTCCCAAGTATGTCATTGATCCAATTATTAAAATTCACAGGACTGCAATTCGTTTGTGGGAAAGTGAAACCACCGATGATTTGGAAAATTTACTTGAGTTATTAAAAAAGCATAAGGACCATTTAGATCGTAACGAACTCGCTGGGTTTTATGGGATTTGCACCTCAGCATGTACGATTGCTATCATCCATGGACAGCATAAGTACTCTAAACAGATGCTTGAAATTTTTCAGACCATGCATAAAGAAAATCTAATTGTTAAAAATGACAATATTATTCTTCCAACCAGATTTAAGAATATGATTTCAGTCGCTTGTAGAACGAACTCATTTGACTGGGCACTTGAAATGAATGAGTACTACAAACCCTATGTTTTAAAGGAATTAAGGGAAAGTATTTATAATTTTAATCTAGGGTATATTGCTTTCAACCAAAAAAAGATTGAACTCGCACATAATTACTTTTTGACAGTAGGTAAGGTTGATTCAAGCTATACGAACTCTACTCGGTTACTTATTCTTCAATGCCTCTTTGAAAAGAACGAAAACAATTATGATCATTTTATGACCGCACTGAACTCTGCGGAAAGCTATCTAAAAAAGTATAGCCCTTTGATAAATAGCGTAAAAGTCTCCTATATTAACTTTATTCAAGCCCTAAGAATGCTGCATAAAATTCGCAACAATGTCGGAAATATAACGATGGCAGATTTAAGGGAAAAATTGGCCCACAAAGAACTGTATGCAAAGAAAAAATGGCTGCATGAGAAAATTGCAGAGCTAGAGATCTCCAAGGGAGCAAAACAATGTAATTAATCGTTCGTTTCAACCGAATTGTCAATAAAAAAACGACAAGTAAGTGAATCATGAAAAGTAAAAATTCCATTAGTATCGAGCTTTTGAACACACTTTCAGAGAAAGAGGTAGAACAACTAAAGGAATTAGCAACGTGCCGTATCTTTAACTCTGATAAATATGTGATCTTGTTAATCGATGTTTTGAAGAAACGGGTCTGGAGACGAAACAATCTAGATTCCAATACTCAGAAACTGGTTTACGAACAGGTCTTTTCAGAATCGGTAGAGGAGACTCAGTTAAGTAAGAAACAAAGAAACCAGCTTTTCTCTAAATTATCCTTAATTACTCGCCTAGTCGAACAGTTAATTGTACAACAGAAAATGCGTACGGATGACAGCTATAAATATAACTACTTATACCCAGAACTGATTCAACGGAAGCAATACAAACTTTATGAGAAACACATCAAAAAAGACAAGCAAAAAATATCAAAAATTACGCATAAAACGATTGAAGATTATGATCAATTTTTAAAAATAGAAGAAAGTCTTTTCCATTATTATTATTTAAAGGGAGAATGGGAAGAAGACAGTTTATCCGATATAGTATTCTACACAGATGTCATATATCTGCAAAAAAGGTTACAACATCAATTAAACAAAATTAGTTTGCAGAACATCAGTAAGGACAAAAAAATCGACCTGCCTCCTTACAAACACCTAGATCAGTTACTAAGTATTCCCGCCTACAGCAATCATCCAATTGTAAAGATTCATCGTGTTACATTACGCATCATGGAAACTCAAAAGTTGAATGAATTAGACGAATTACTAGAGTTGCTGGAAATTCATAAAGATCATTTTAACCGAGATGGATTAGCTGGTATGTATAGAGTTTGTACATCCGCGTGTGTAATTGGCATAAATAAAGGCAACCTTACGTACTACAATAAAATGTTTGAAATCTTTCAAATCATGCATAAATCGAACCTTATCTTAGAGGCTAGTTTTATTTCTCCACTCATGCTCAAGAATATTATCTTAATTGGTTGCAGAGTAGAATCTTTCGATTGGACGCTTGAAATGAATGAGTTCTATACACCCTATATTTTAAAAGAAATTAGAGAAAGTATTTACAATTTCAATTTAGGGTATATTGCATTTCATCAAAAACAACCAGAACTTGCGCATAGCTATTTTATAAAGGTGGATAAGATCGATCCAATTTTTAACAACGATACAAGGGTATTAATATTACAGTGTCTTTTTGAAAAAGAAGACAACAATACCGAACATTTTATGACAGCCTTGCGCTCCACAGAAAGCTACATTAAAAAGTATTCACCTTTACCTGCAAATTTAAACACGGCCTTTTCAAATTTTGTCCAAATTCTTAGGACGCTTTATAAAATTCGCAACGGTATTGGGAAGTCTAAAATAGAAGAAGTGAAGACTAAGTTGTCCGAAGAAAGTCTGTTTAGAAATAAAAAATGGCTGCTAGAAAAAGTCGCAGAACTAGAAAATAACTATGAGTAGATGCGCTTCCTCAATTCGTTTACTTACCCGAATAATTGTAATGAAAATATTCGTGAGTTTTTAAGACATGCTTACTTGAATCTTAAAGTCCGAACGGACTCGAAAAATTGACCTTTAACTCAAAAGTCAATTCCTACTTCATATTACTGGTTAAATTACAATTTTATTTTATTATAAAAATAATTATCTTGTAATGAAACGCTTTCGCAGTAAAGCATGCTATGTTATCTTTACTGCTTTTTAATACACCTCTTTCTTGAACTTTAGCTGCAAAAGGCGGGTTGAACGAATAAATTCCCTGATTTTATGAGATTATTAATTGTTGTAATTGCTCTGTTTTATTTTCAAACAAATCTTACCGGTCAAGGATATTATAACCAATGGTATTTTGGAAACGGAGCAAGCATTGATTTTAACAGTACACCGCCCGTCCCAACAAATAATGGAGCTATGCAAACTGCCGAAGGATGTGCATCCATTGCTGACTATAATGGGAATCTTCTTTTTTACTCTGATGGAAGCACCGTTTATAATAGAAATCATACAGTAATGCCCAACGGGACTGGCCTACGGGGAGATTTCTCCTCCTCTCAATCTGCCTTGATTGTTAGAATGCAAAACGATACAACTAAGTATTATCTTTTCACGCAAGATGATCATTTGTCTGCAGGCGCGCTTCACTATTCTGTAGTGGACATGTCACTGGATGGTGGCAATGGTGACATCATCAATAAAAACACATTTCTAGGAACCAATTTTACCGAAAAATTAACCGCCGCTCAAGCATTTTGTGGGGTTTGGGTCCTGTCACACAAGAAGGCCAACTCCGAGTTTTACGCCTTCTTTGTTGATGGCACTGGGGTTTCAGCTCCCGTTGTCTCCGTCGCTGGCGCAGTTCATAATGGCTGGACAGGGGTGATGAAAGTCTCGCCAAACAACCAGAAAGTAGCAATAGCAACCCTCGGTAGACACGTTGAATTACTCGATTTTGATCCCTTAACAGGGATGGTGTCAGGTGGGATTTTATTACCCGTTTCTACAACAGCACAATCATGGGGCGTTTGCTTTTCTCCTAATAGTCAACGACTCTATGCAGGAGAAGGTGCCTCTCCCGCCAACCTTAACAACACCGTATACCAATACGATATAAGTAGTGGCGTGCCTGCAACAATTATTGCTTCAAAAACAGCGGTAGGGTATCCTGGAACACCAGCAATCATCGTCTTTGATATGCAGATCGGACCAGATAACAAGGTTTATGTAGCTAGAAATCTAACCCAATACCTTGATGTGATTGAAGATCCTGATCAAGTTGGAATTGCTTGTAATTACAATAGCGGAGGGATGAATCTTGGCAACGGAATAGGAAGAATCGGATTGCCAAATGTATTAAGATTTCCAGGACCAAATCCGATTCAAGACCAAGGGGTTTGCCTAGGTTCTTCCATCTCAATAGATGCAACTGTGCCAAACGGAACGTATGATTGGTCACCTAAAGATGGATCGATCAGTTGTGAGACCTGTCCCATCGTAACAATTACGCCAACAGCGACTACTATTTACACCGTCTCCATCAACTCTTCTCAAGGCTGCTTTGGTGCAACCTCATTCAAAATCGAGGTCTCAGATATTGCTTGCTCCGTTTCTGTAATACAGGACGTAACCGTTAATGGAGGAAGTGACGGTAGTGCCTTCGCTATAGCTAACAATGGAATTCCTGCCTATAGCTTCACCTGGAGCGATGGACAAACAACACCAATAGCTTCTGGATTATCCGCGGGTAGCTACACAGTCACCACCAGTGATGATATTGGATGTAAGAAGGTGTGCAATGTCCTTATCACAGAACCACCTGTCAGTTGTGAACCGTGCAAGGAGGCTGAACTCAACGAAACAGACATCTGTGCTGAGATTGACAACGATCCAAATCATCCCCTGGCTTCATTAGATTGCGATGACGGCGGTATAATCAATAGTGTCGAGTGTATGAACAGTGGAAACCCTATAGAGCCTTCTGATGACTGCAGAATGGCCTTGTTGTCAAGCACCGACATCTGTTTGCTAATCAATGGTGACCCTGATCATCCTTTAGCAAAGGAGGATTGCGATAATGGCGGAATTCCTAACTTGCTAGAATGTCAACACAATGGGAACCCTGCTGAAGCCTCTGATGAGTGCACTGTCGCCGCTGCTGGTGCTTTAAATGTCTGTGAATTCATTAATTATAAGCTGGGGCATCCGTTGGGTACGCTCGATTGTGATACTGGTGGTGTTAATAATTACATTGAATGTATAAATGGGTTGAACGCTGCTGATGCAGATGATGATTGTAAATCTGCCGTACGTGGTGGCCTTGATGTTTGTGCGATGATCAATAACGATCCGAATCACCCATGGGCAAGTTTAGATTGCGACGAAGGCGGAATTATCAATATTACTGAATGTATGAATGGTGCCAATCCTAGTAAACCAAGCGATGACTTGTTTTGTCCGCCAAATCTATGCGCAGAAGCAATCTTAGGTAACATCGATATTTGTAATGAGTTGAGCACAAATCAAAATCATCCGATTGGAACGCTTGACTGTGATGGCGATGGCGTAACCAATGCCGATGAATGCACGGATAACACGGATCCACTTGATCCTTGTGATTATGAAGATACAAGCATCACCTTACCCGTTACGGCTGATCAATCTAATTGCCCAGTTCCTTGCCCTGATTTAACGCCTGTCATGACGATTTTGCCTGGAAACATTGCAGGAATGTCGGCCGTTGAGGTCGCAGTTCAAGTGACAGAATTGGATAGCGTAGACACCAATGGTTCTATTGTGGTCGTGCGGATTCCTTCCGATCCTCGTCTAGTATTTGTTTGGAACATTGGGTTGACCATGGCTGCGCTTGTTCCTGTACAAAATGCAGATTGGAATTACCTAGGGGACAACGGTTTTGTCCACACATGGACTTATAACGGCACTGGATTAATCATTCCAGGAGATGGCATTGCTGCTTTCGGCTTTCAATCCTTCTACGATCCACAATCAACGGATGGGCAGACGACCCTTACGGCAACGATTATCCCGTTTAGCGGTGGTGAATGTAATGCATTAAACAATACAGACTCAGAACGCTTGGTGTACTTTGAATAGGCGATTTTTTAGGGCGTGCCCCATTGTTTGTAGAGGCGAATTGCCATTCGCCCCTACAAACAATCGGTCGGGTCGTCCGGCACTTTTTCCGCTGCGCTACATTCAAACAACACCTACCACCCCTCACGCGTCTTTTTGCTAAGGCAAGTAAAGAAGATAAAGGATTGTAAGGGCGAATTGCAATTTGTCCTTACAATAGACGCAAGGACTTACATTCCAATTCTATTCCTATTGTTCCACCCAATACTCCGATCACTAGCCTGACAACTACCATTCATTTCAAGGTCTTCCTGACTATACCCAATCGTATTCCTCGCATTCCAGATCAAACTTCGGTCAACTGAATTGACAATATTATCATTAGAGGCATCGCCCGCCCACATTGCAAGGTTATTGTTGATCGTTGTCATTGACCCTACAGGTGTAATTGGGTTTTGAGAATTTCCAAAGTCGACAACGGTAGCACTCGTTGCATTTAGACCAATGGTATTGGTGGAATGCACCCTTAAGTGATTTCTGTGTGATACTGCAATGTAGTAATTGTCAGGACCAATATTATCAAACCGTAGAGGAGATGTTCCATCCATATCAACAATGTTTCCATCTCTTCTGATTAGCCCTGATCGAGTAGCAAGTACTGTGTTTACATCATTTTTGTCTAATAGTTGAACAAATACCCAGTCAACAATAGCACTAGGGCCAGTCACGTTTAAAACACTTAAGTCAATAATGGATTCACCCCCTGGATGGTTGACTGGCGTGTGTCCTAGTGCAGTATACGGTTCTGTTGTAGGGATGAGGCTCAGTGCTCTAAGCCCATCGTCCATAATGTTATTGCTTGTTAGCGGGCCTTGTAGCATTGTACGAACATCCGCAACCACAAAAGCAGTAGGAGTTGGTGTTCCGCCGACTTCAACGAAGCGCTGCATAAATTCTTCAAAGTACATATTGGCAATGACTGCATCGTGAATGATCAATGTATTCTCATCAAAATCATCTTCAGCAGAGTTTGTCCAATTGTGAGAACCCGTAATTACAAGAGGATCACTAAAGATATTATTTGCATCTACAATACCATATTTGTGATGAAAGGTATGTGGTTCTCCAAGGTGTGAATAGACGTCTACTCCAGCATTTTTTAGTCCATTATATTCAGAACCAAAATACCATATGTTTTCTATAATTCCCTTGGTATCTACACTTGTATTATGTCTATCAATAATAGCATCTCCTAGGTCATTATTGATGAATGTAAGGGTTGCGAATTGCAAATCTGTATCCGCTGTCATCAGCGCAGCTTCAATTTTTGCCGTTGTTCCATCAGAAGGAGAAAAATAAAGCTCAACCGGTATTCCTCCAATGTTAAAATTGTGTGGTGTATTGTCCGCTTTCGCATCTCCAAATTTTGAATTTGAAAGGTTTGGCGTTGTGGTGTTGCTGCCCCACATTTCTTCAAATTCTGTTTGATAAGCTAGGGCAAGTGTTTGATCTTCTACAATCACCATATTGTTATAATCCTGATGGCAGCTATTGTTTGTATGATTGGTTGAGCCCGTTATAATTTTAGCTAGTAGACTATTCCCAATGTCAATGATTAAGAATTTATTGTGCATGACTTCGCCATCATTTGGACGTTGTATCATTGGAATGCTAGATGCTAGACTAGACAGCTCGTTGTTGTTGGTTCCTGTGTTGTCTGCAGCAATATAGCGTACGGTAACGCCTCGTGCCTTTGCAGCATTCACTGCATTTACGATAGGCAAACTACCGGTGTTGTAGTTGCAAACATCCAACGTCATTTGTGCTCGATCGATATAGGCAACGAGCGTGTCTTCGAAGTCAGGAATATAAATTGCATCTGTCAACAAAGAAGCATTATTGTCTACTGGTTGATTGAAATATACAGTAATATCTCCAGGAGATTTAGAAGCGGTAGCAACTAATTGAACAGATGATTCTTGAAAACGGTTCGCTCTATTCGCTTTTGCTTTCACATAATAAAAAGTAGCATCTTTTAAATCGAATAAAGTAAGCCCATCGACTGCGCCGAGTTCTAGGGTAGGCGTGAGACCGTATTCAAGGGAGACATCTTGTCTATCATGGTTTTCGTAGGAAAATTGAAGACTGTGCTGATTGATTGTTTCTAGAACAAGACCCTCCTGTGCAGCACAAAAGAACGGAATCATCAGAACAAAAATAAGTAGGGTAGTTGTTTGTTTCATGTTGTTTTGATCGAATTAATAATCTTCTTTTCGTAAAATACACCATTTAACCAAAGATCTTCCTCAATTGATCATTGTACCTTACTTAAAGCGTATAGCCTTAACAGGCTGGATATAAGTAACCAGAAACGTAGGAATAAGCAAGAAGAGCATAGTCACCACCACAGCCATCACATTGATAAATACAATCATCGCCCAAGAGATATCAATAGGAGCAACGGATACGTAATAGGCTTCTTCAGGTAGCTTAATAAGACCATAGGTTTTTTGCAACCAGCAAAAGAGCAATCCAAGGGCATTGCCGAGGAGTAAACCGACTCCAATAATGAAACCTGCTTGATAAAGGAAGGTCTTGCGAATACTCCAATTAGTGGCTCCCAGCGATTTGAGGATGCCGATCATGTTGGTACGTTCTAAAATAAGTATGAGCAAGGAGGTAATCATGTTGATCACGGCAACGAGCATCATCAAGATTAAAATTACACGGACGTTGACATCTTGAAGGTTGAGCCAACTGAAGATGCCAGGATAAATGTCTTTAATGGTTTCGGAAAACAGCTCTGGACCTAGGACGTTATAATAGACATATTTGCCAAGCGGTTCCATATCTTCTATATTGTCGGCAAAGACTTCGAAGCCACTTACTTGTTCCTCTGTCCAACCGTTGAGTCGTTGTATTTGGCGAATGTCAATCAAGGCAAATTTCTTATCATATTCTGCTAGGCCAGTGTTGTAAATACCACGAATGGTAAAGGTTCGGATGATCTGTGATCCGTTTTCGACAAAATGGACTCTGAATTTGTCATGCAACTTGACTTTTAGCCGCTTCGCTGAGCTTTCAGAGATGAGTATTTCTCGAGACATTTTGTCCTGAGATAAATCGAGAATCTGGCCTTCGGTCAAGTATTCTTTGAAGAACTCCCAATTATAATCATTGCTGACACCCTTGAGAATAATGCCTTCCAGCATCTGTCCTTTCGTTTTAATGATGCCTGCTTTATTTGCAAATACCTGAATGTGCCGGATACCACCTTTTGTTTTAGAAGGAGTGGTCACCGAACGTTGTAGCCAGCGGGATAGGGTAGGCCACTCCTTGTCATAAGGTACAGACTCAATATCAGTGATGTGGTCTCTTCCTCGTTCTTTAATGTAAAAATGCTGATTGATGTTGACTGGAACTGACTCTACTGCACTTTCTGTGTGAAAATTGGTAATGTGGATGTGTCCCCAAAAGCCAAAAATCTTAGAACTAATTTCGTTTTTGAAGCCAGATACAAGCGCTGTTGCAATAATCATGACCGACATAGAGATCATAATAGCAAGAATCGCGATTCCAATAATTTTACTGGAGAACGAATTCCTAGTAGCTGATGCTACGCGCCGTGCTATGAAGTATTCGAGATTAATCGTTGAACAGTTTATATGAATCGAGTGTTATTTCCAAAATTGCCACCATTTTTTTGTTTTAAGAATCTCTGGTTGTTTATGTTTCGGTTCTATTGCGGATGTTTTAAATCCGATTCGCTGGCATTGTAGACATCTTGCTTCAAGGTCAATCTCCTGCCAAGGTTCGCCGAGGGTTTCATCAATTAGCGTCATAATTAACTCAGACGCATCTGTTATGGTTGCTTCTAACTCAAGTTCTATGCCTTCTTCGAGATTTCTGTTTCCCTCCATGTCAATGAAAGACCGATAATTGCCTTCAGCGTCCATGTGGCTCAATAAAAAAGCCATAGAAACTTCCGAATAGGCAAAGCACAAGGAGTCATAGCCTCTTACATGATACTTATTCATTGCCCATTCGTGAGGAAAAAAAATAAAAGTACCAGTTGCTCCAAAATAAACATTTAGATGATCAGTAAGCCAATTTGAAGAAGCTTTTTCAAACGAGATTTCGTCCACCAATTTAATTTCCCAGCGAAGGGCATCCGCTAGGGCGGTAAGGTTATGGTCGAAGTTGTGCTTGATGACTAAGCCGGCAATGTTAAATCCCATATTTGGAGTGATTTATCCTTATTAAACCAATTCAACGACCAAGGCAGAAGCACCTCCACCACCATTGCAAATTCCAGCCATCCCACGCTTGCCACCTGTGTGCTTGAGTACGGAGAGTAGAGTTGTTACAATTCGGCAACCACTTGCCCCTAAAGGATGTCCCATGCTTACCGCACCACCAAATAAATTGACTTTGCTGTGATCTAAATTAAGCTCTTGCATATTAGCCAATGCAACAACTGAAAACGCTTCATTGATTTCGAATGCATCGATGTCAGCCATTGAAAGTCCTGCTTTCTTTAGTGCTTTGGGCATTGCGAGTGAAGGCGCGGTTGTAAACCATGCTGGCTCTTGTGCTGCATCTGCATAGCTAATGATTTTTGCGATTGGCTTAAGTCCTAATGCTTCTGCTTTTTCCTTGCTCATAAGTACTACAGCAGCTGCACCATCATTGATTTTACTAGCATTCGCAGCAGTGATTGTTCCCTCTTTATCAAAGGCAGGGCGTAATCTGTCCAATCCTTCTCTCGTAGATATTCTAGTGTTGCCCACTTCTTCGTCTTGGTTTACGATGATCGGATCTTTTTTACGTTGAGGCACGCTTACTTCTACGATCTCATCTTTGAAATACCCATTTTCGTAGGCTTTTCTTGCTCTCATATAGGATTCAAAAGCATAATCATCTTGTTCTTTTCTGCCGATATTTTTTCCTTTGGAGCAGGTTTCTCCACATACACCCATCATTTCTCCGTCATAAGGATCTTGTAGGCCATCACGCACAATTCCGTCAAGGATTTGTCCATTACCGTATTTGATTCCAGATCGGCCAGAAGGGATATAATGTGGTACGTTTGTCATGCTTTCCATACCTCCAGCAATCATTATTTCATTGTCTCCAAGGGCGATCGATTGTGCCGCCATCATAATCGCTTTCATTCCAGAAGAACAGACTTTGTTGATCGTGGTACAAGGTGTTGCTTGTGGAATCCCCGCGGCAAGTGCTGCTTGGCGGGCAGGTGCTTGTCCTGCATTTGCTTGTAAGACGTTCCCCATATAAACTTCATCGATTTGCTCGCTGCTAATTCCTGCGCGCTCGATTGCTCCTTTGATCGCAATTTTTCCTAGGTCAACTGCAGAGAATTTAGACAGTGCTCCTCCAAGGTTGCCGATAGGTGTTCTAGCGACCGACATGATATATACTTCTTTCATAATTTCTTATTATTTCAATTTTTCACAAAAATAGCAATAAATATGAATGATTAATTGATAATTGTTAATGTTTAACCTGCATTATTTGTTGGGAATTAGCTTTTGGCTTCAAACTACTTCAAAATCAATGAATACATGTGGTTTTCGAACATCCGCAAATCGCATTAAATCATAACTCTTATTTGCCTTTCCTTAACATTAACAGTGCTTGTATTGTTTATGATTATTGTTGTCCTTCAGGTGAATATAAGAAAGGTGTTAAAGTTTATTTAAAATATTAAATATATCTATTTGATTTCTTAATTTACGGAAGGAACAAGGTAGCTGGATTGATTTTAATTTGAGTTAAGAAAATTTTCAATCAAAAACTATTTACCCAATGAAGTCCATAAGTGCTTGTATTAATTGTACAAGTACTTTTTTTATTTCACATTTTACTTGAAATATGCCTCAATTCCTTTCCCCAGCTCAACAGTGCTATCTACACAGTTTTCGAGTAGTTGCACCATAGCGTCAATGTTAAACTGCATACTGCTTTCTGGTCTACAGGTGAGTTGTAAGGCACTTGACGTTCCTTCTTCAGCAACAGTCTGCAAGCTAGGCGTTTCCCTATCTGTTTTATGATCTAATAGCTGAACATCTAAAACGTCCTCCGAATCTATAAATTGACTACGAGTATCAACTGCCATCTCTTTTGTCACTTTACCAATCTTCCCAAACTGATAGCGGCAATCTGAGGAGCCAATACAGTTGAGCATGTACTGCCTTGTGCGATCGGTGAGCACTGCATCTAAAAATGAGCGGCTGTCTGATTGAATAATAAATGAATTGTCAAACTCAGGATCGTTAATCTCCACGTCTTCAACTAATTGTTTTGAGGCGTGTTGACCATATAGAAGTAAGAAGTTGTTTTCTTTGTTCGGGCAATTCAGCATTACTTCTATTGTCTTAACTGGAAGTAATCCAAACACAGACACGA
Organism: uncultured Saprospiraceae bacterium; assembly: GCA_937959115.1. Lineage (GTDB taxonomy): Bacteria > Bacteroidota > Bacteroidia > Chitinophagales > Saprospiraceae > JAHDHB01. The sequence goes on along the minus strand of CALGAW010000025.1, from coordinate 185,178 downwards.
TATACTGTGCACCATCCAATGATTTTGTGAAAACAAAGTCCTTAACATTCGTATTGTTGTTTTCAGCCTGAAATCCTTTACGTTCCATCAATGATTTAAGGGCTTCTTCAAGCTTTCCTTCAGGACCCCTTTTTTCCCAGATGTTATAAAAAGCAATATGAGCTTCCTTGGAGTTTTTAAGTTGTGTAAATCGAAAGATCTCTCTATCATTAATAGTGTCGAGGAGTTTTTCAAAGAATAAAACATTGTCTTCTTGCCTTCTAAAGTAGTAGACGGAGCTTATAGATCGATGAAGAAGACTTGAACTAGACTGTTTAATTATTCTCTCGGATGTAATGATATTGACAGTTTTTGATAACCGGTTTGATCTCAATTTTGAATAGATAAGTAGTATTGGAAACGATAAAAGAAAAAGGATAGATATAGACAATAATGTATTATAGTGATGGATCTGTCCTTTTAAGCTTATAAAAAGAATAGTGCCTAATATTCCAATGAGAATACTTGAAGCAAGCAACACAGTAACAGGCATTTGATTAGACGCCGAGTACTCTGCCCAAAGGACTTCTTCATCACGTTCATGAAAACGACCTAGGAGCTTGCGCAAATCAATTCTATCTTTTAACTCTTTACCTTCCGTATTCGGTTTTAAGGGTAATCCCATTGAGTTGTTTTAGCAAATGATACTATAAATTTAACCAAATAAAATTAAAAATAGTTGTCTTGTAGCTTAGTTTATAAGCAATAGTTGTCGCTTGACTTTGCTCCAGCGCTCCCTGCCTTCAACCAATCCTTGCAGGCTTGACTCCGATTTCCTGCCTGTAAGTAGCTTTCTCCTCGATAATAAAATGCCTGTTTGTATTTCGGATGTAAGTGTATCGCCTTTGTAAAGTTTTTAATCGCTTGACGGTATTTTGCTTGACGGTATTGGTTCATCCCTCGTTGGAAATAGACAACAGGGTAGTCTGTACGTAAGCGAATAGCTTCTTCAAAATCTGCTTCGGCTAAGGCATATTCTTTTCTTCTTGCATAGATATTCCCTCTATTGGAAAGAGCCATGAAATTTCCTTTTTCGAGTGTAATAGAACGGGTATACCAGATCATCGCTTCATTCCAGTTACCTTGATTTTCGTAGGCTACGCCCTTATAAAAAAGGTACATGTCGTTTGTTTTATCTAGTGCTATTGCTTTGTCGTAAAACCTAATCGCTTCATCATAATGTCCTCGAATGGCCCTTGTTCTCCCAATTCCGTAATAGGCTTCATCGCTTTCCGGATCAATTTCCAGAATCTGTTGAAAGTCTTGTGCTGCATCTAGGTAATAACCAAGTTTGATATTGGACATCCCACGACCATAAAACCCTTGCCAGTTGTAGGGTTGCTTCTCCATAGCCAGACTATAATGCTGATACGCTATCTTGTACTCTTCTTGATCATAATAGCAAAGCGCTTTTGCGCAATAGGCATTTCCATAGTAGCTATTAATTTTAATTGCTTCATCACAGGCCTCAATGGCTTGGTCATATTGCCTTAGATTGTAGTGGATTCTTCCCATGAGTAGGTGCACTGAATCTGACTTGTTGTTGATTTCAAGTAATCGACTGATATCTTCTTTAGCCGCTTGGAATTTTTTCAAGTGAAATTGCGACTTACCTCTCTGGTACAAGGCTCTTTCATGCTGTTCTTCTTGCTTTAGCACTTGGTTGTAGGCTGCGATCGCTTTACTGTATTCTTGCTGTTCGAAATGCTTTTCTCCTGCCTCAAAGGCTTCTTTTGCATTGCGCCAGTTACAACTGAAAATGAGGCTTAGCAAGCTGATTGTCAGTATCGTTCTGGTCATTTTTTAAAATGTATAGCGTAAAAGTACGTTTAATAACTGAAAAAGGCAATATGTTTATTGAGAATTTGAACGGTAGATGAAGTTTTCGATTGATTTCTAATCCTCTGTGCTGAGTCTCATTTTAAGTAAATCAGGTTTAAATTTTCGTTTCTTGTAAGCCTTCACCGCACTAATGTTTTCAGCATAGACATCTAATTGTATTTCTGTTAAATCTCTTTTCTTTGCCCACTCAATCAAGTGATCTATAATTTTTCCATTGATTCCTTTGCCACGATGCTTAGGATAAACATACATAAAACCTAGGTAGGCATACTTTTCTGGATTTTTATAAGGTTTTGATTCTTTTATGAGTGCATACCCCGAACCAATAATTTCTTCATCTATTGTGGCAACGATTACACTTGCGTCATCTCGTTGAATCAAGTTCAATAAGTCGTAGTAGTTGATCGGATCATTTTTCAAATTTGGATCAAATGGGCGTTCGTAATGAATAATTTTTTGCTCCATCATTTTCAACTGATCTAAATCTTCTATTTCTGCGGCACGTATTTTTACATTCATTCAATTCATTATTAATTCCACATAACTATTCACCATTCAATCATTTCTATACCCAAGTGGTTGACTGGTTTATGCTTTGGTAGCTATGATTTTATTTTTAATGCAGGTCGTAATTGTTTGATGTCAAACCTATTCTCTTTCGATAAACAGGCTGAAGATAGCTTTATTTCTTTTAAGCTGATCGGTAAGCTGACTGGGTTTATGAAGTTTAGTTTAAAATTGTCAACAAGAGATAGTGTTTGGAGATTGGTCAATTGCTGAAAATCAGGTGGTAAAGCTTCTAGGTTTGTCTTTTCCATTCGAAGGTGTTTTAATTGGTCAAGTTTGGCAATCCCAAGAGGGATTTCTTTAATGGTATTGCCTACAATAGTCAACGCTTCTAAATTGCTTAAATCAAACAACCATAGTGGGAAGTGGGTAAATTGATAATTTAAAATAGAGAGCTTTTTTAGGGAATATATTTGACCGATTTCTTTTGGTAATTCATAGGAATATTGGGTGTCAAAGTAAAGTGTCAATTCCTCTAGGTTCGTAAATTGAGTAAACAAATTCGCCTTCTGAGAAAGGTCAAATGAAGGTCGGTTGATGTGTAAGACCTTCCGTTTTGTTGGATTTGAAAGGAAGTCGGTAACAATTTTTATTATCTTAGAAATATGTTTCAATTCAATTTTATTTTAATTCATTTGGATGTGTGTTGAAATAGATAAGATTGCCATCGGGATCTTCCACTGTTGCCCCAATACTCCCATCTGGTTCTTTTTTTGCATCCGACTTCATTATTATTCCACGACCTTTTAATGTTTTATCAATTTCGTGAACATCTTCTTTCGCTCAACGAAGTTGTCACAATAAAAAGAGGCTACCTGGTTTGATTTAGGCAGCCTCAGAATTTCGAAGGGTAAACCTCGATTACTAACTGTTATTGGGCAACGATGAACTTCTCTATAAAGTGTTGTTCTCCGTTTGTAAGTTTAAGGAAATAGCAACCAGGTGTTAAGTCACTTCCGTCAAACTTAATGAATTGAGTGCCTTGATCATAGTCTCCTACTTCAGACTTAATAACTCTTCCTGAAATATCAAGTATGCTATACTCAACTCCAGAAGGCTGATTCATCTCAAATCGAATGTTTAGTATACCCGCTGTTGGGTTCGGGAACAGTTCTATATTACCCATTAAGTCATTGTCAACATTGGTCGATGCATTAACAGGTCGTCTTGCATCCTCATTCATTGATGCTAGGTCTGCAAGGTTGATGGAATTCGATCGATTGCCATTACTTACACAAGCCTCAATAGAAACGTCATCAAAGTATACTTGGTCATTATTGTTTGAAGCATCACAACGGAGTCTTAGCTTTGTTTGATCCGTAAACGCACCTGTTACAACGATTTGATCGTACTTTCGTTCGTTATTGTTGAAATCTGAACCACGTACCCAATTTCTAATATTGAACCAAGTAGCGCCATTGTCTGTAGAAGCGTCAAACCAGAAATCTTCACCATTCTCCATGCTTACAGCATAGTAGCTAAAGTCAACTGTTACCTGATTGTTGCCAGCAAGCGCAAGTTGATCCGTAGTCATTGATGAGCCAACACCAGAGTTGTCACGTAAGCGAATAGAGTAGGAGCCGCTATTCGCGTTTAAGGTACTTCTGTAGCTGTCTGAACCACCGTCATTCCAAATACCCCATCCAGATTCAAATCCTTCGTAATCAATATCAGTACAACCGCCAGTTGGGCAGGCAGGACAAGAGCTTCCGCCACAATCCACACCTGTTTCATCACCGTTTTGCTGACCATCATTACAGGTTGGAGGAGGAGGACCGCCACCACCTACGCAGAAGTTCGTTGTTTCAGTATTCGTAAACTGGCCGCCAGATGCAAGGATTACTCCACCATCTAATAAGTTATAGGAGCCATTGCCATAAGAACAGCAAATACCGTCTCCATAGGCATCATTAATCACAAAGTCGTAACAGCCATTGGGTAAACATACATCAACATTGACCGTAGAGTTTGGAGTACTATAAGGGCCACCAGTTGAAACGGTAGTGCCAGCAGCATTGACAAGTGACCAAGTCGTTTCTCCAGGATAATTATCCAATACAATAGCAACGCGTACTTCTGTACCATTACAACCAGTAGGACATGCTGGGCAACTTCCACCACAGTCTACACCAGTTTCATCGCCATTTTGTTGACCGTCGTTACAAGTAGGACATGCAGGGCAAGTGCTTCCGCCACAATCAACACCAGTCTCGTCTCCGTTTTGCTGGCCATCGTTACAAGTAGGACATGCAGGGCAAGTACTTCCACCACAATCTACACCTGTTTCATCGCCATTTTGCTGACCATCATTACAGGTTGGACATGCGGGACAAGAGCTGCCACCACAGTCTACACCAGTTTCATCACCGTTTTGCTGACCGTCGTTGCAAGTTGGAGTTGGTCCTCCACCGCCTAGGCAGAAGTTCGTTGTTTCTGTATTGGTAAACTGACCACCAGATGCTTGAACGGCCCCATTTGCCGTTAGGGTATAAGAGCCATTGCCGTAAGAACAGCAAATGCCATCACCATATGTATCATTAATGACGAAGTCATAGCAACCTGCTGGTAAGCAGACGTCCACATTGACTGTTGAATTTGCTACAGAATAGCCACCACCTGATTCAACAGTTCCACCATTTGAATTAACGATTGACCACGATGTTTCGGAAGGGTAGTTGTCAAGTACAAGAGCAAGGCTCAATGTTATTTGGTTGCAAGCACTAGGGCATGCAGGGCAAGTACTGCCTCCACAGTCGACACCCGTCTCATCGCCATTTTGTTGACCGTCATTACAGGTAGGTGGAGGAGGTGTTGAACCACAGGCAGTTGAATTTGCCAAGGCATTTCTTGCACCTCCAGGAGCGAATAAGGCTTGCATTCTATTCTTTTGACCTATTGTAAACAGGTTCATACACGCATCGTCTGAGTAGTCCATATAGTTTTGTACCATATCTACGGTACCGCAAGAAACATGACCTGCAGCACAACCCCCATTAGAGGCATCAGATACAGGCGTGTCGGAGACTCCGTCATCTTGATTACAGTTGCCATCTCCCCAGATATGTCTAAGGTTTAGGTAATGACCAACTTCATGAGTCCCAGTTCTTCCTTTGTTGAACGGAGCCGTTGCTGTACCGTTAGTTCCAGTATATCTGTAGTCACAAACAACACCGTCTGTGCTAGCGGGACCGCCAGGGAACTGAGCATATCCTAGGATTCCTCCTCCGATGTTACACACCCAAAAGTTCATGTATTTATCAGCAGGCCAAGCATCTTTACCGCCTTGCGAATCAAACTTCATAGCATCATTGGTGCCAAATCCGTTTACATTTGTGGGTGTTCGAGTGATTCCATTCGTTGCGTTTCCATTAGGATCTACAGTTGCTAGGCAAAACTCAATTTCCGAATCTGCCGCTTGCGCCCACGTATTGTCTGCATCTAAGTTTTGTCTTCTGAAGTCTAGGTTTAGAACGTCTAGCTGAGATTGTATTTGCGCAGCGCTAATGTTTTCTGTATTTGTTCTATATACAATGTGAAAAACAACAGGAATGGTTACTACCGCTCGCTGAAGGCTGGGCTGTTTAACGTAATCTTCAGTAAATCGTTCGATTGCCTCCATACGTTGTTCCAATAAAGGATCATTGTTTTGTAATTGTTGAAGGACGTTCATTGATTCACAATTTCTTGCTTGCGAATATGAAAAATTAGTTGCTACTACTAAAGTAAGTAGCGTGAAAATGAGGGAACGAAGCATAATTAGGTAAATATTAATAGGTGTAAAATATAGTTCGGTAAGATTGCGTCTGCTAAAAATATAATAAGATTCTATAAAAACAAAATAAAATTAGATATTTATGAGATAAAGAAAAAGATAATGTTTTATGTTTTGTTCTTTTAATTATTTTAAATGTCGATTGAGTCTTCTGTTGGTATTATGTACTGTTCTTGTTATGTTTTTGTGCGTAATGTCTGGTAGCCATTAAAAAGCTTATCGTATTAACTATAGTGCTAGAGCATACTTTATGTAAGATGCTCGACACTATTAATTTTGAATCAAATCGGAGTTTATTTCTTATTCGGAGAAGATATCAATGCTTGCAGCAGGTATAAGTCCTATATTTTTTTAATTTTGAGCTTGGAAAGTATTGAACGAATGGCAGTAGACCATTTCATCATGATTATAGTAATTCTCCTGCCAATTATTGATTAACGGAATAAATTCCTAATTGAAAATAAAGGATTAAAACATCAGTTATCAAATGATAAACATACCTGAATCAGATCAAAAGAGAATTGTAATAATAGGCGCAGGTTTTGCTGGGTTAACACTTGCTAAACAGTGCTTAAAACACAAGTTTCAAGTGGTATTAATTGATAAAAATAATTATCATCAATTCCAGCCATTGTTTTACCAAGTAGCCATGTCTGGATTAGAACCAAGTTCAATCATCTTTCCTTTAAGGAAGTTATTTCAAAAGAAATCCAATGCTTTTATCCGAGTGACAGAAGTTTCTGACATTGATACACAGGCGAAGCGAATCCATACGCCCCTTGGGCATGTGAACTACGATTATTTGATTATAGCAACTGGGGCAGATACTAATTTTTATGGGAATGAGAATATCCGAAAACACGCCATCCCAATGAAATCGGTCTCAGAAGCCTTGTATTTGAGGAATGTGATTCTATCCGATTACGAAAAAGCACTGACGATCCCGGATTTTTCAGAACGACAGCAATACCTAGACATTGTGATCGTAGGAGGTGGAGCAACCGGTGTAGAGTTGGCTGGTGCAATTGCTGAAATGAAAAAATACATACTTCCAAAGGATTATCATGAAATGAATGTAGAAGAAATTGACATTTACTTGATTCAATCGGCTCCACGATTGTTAAAGTCGATGTCTGAAAAGTCTTCAGCAAAATCAGAGAAATTCTTAACTGATCTAGGAGTTATAGTTAAGAAAAACATTCGGGTCACTGATTTTGACGGAAGTAAGGTTTACCTCAATGATGGGAGCACGATTCCTACAAATAAGGTGATTTGGGCAGCTGGTATTACTGGGAATAGATTGAACGGGTTGCCAGAGTCTGCTAACGCTTCAGGTGGTCGTATCAAAGTCAATACCCTGAACCAAGTGCTTGACTGCAAGGATGTGTTTGCGATTGGAGATGTTGCATGTATGCAACTTGAGTCCTTACCTTATGGCCATCCGCAAGTGGCTCAAGTCGCTATGCAACAAGGGACCCGACTAGCTAAAAACATGAAGCTGCTGTCTCAAGGGAAAGAAATGCAATCGTTTGTTTACAGGGATCTCGGTTCGATGGCCACGATTGGTCGAAACCGTGCGGTTGTCGATTTGCCTCGATTCCATTTTGCTGGTTTTTGGGCTTGGGTGATGTGGTTATTCATTCATTTATTCCAATTGATCGGTGTTAAAAACAAGATTTTCGTCTTTATGAATTGGATTTGGAATTATTTCACCTACGACCAGTCATTGCGCGTCATTATTAAGACTGAATCAAAGCCTAAGAGGGACTCGGAGGTATAGGATTTATTTAATGCTTATGATTTAAAAATGGTGTTTAATCCAATAATTCGATCCTTTTTATGACAGATGAAGTAGCATCATTCAGATCCAAGAAATCCTAGTCCGTTTTAACTATTTTCAACTGACCAGTATCATTGTCTGCAGTCAAGTAAATCGTATACAAACCGCTTGCAACATAGTCTTCTAACTCCCACGATAGTAGGTTTTCTCCTTTTGTCAGATCAACTTTTTTAGTTTGGACCGTTTTGCCTGTATTGTCAATGATAGTAAGTAGTGCGTTTGTAGTTCGAAAGGCATTGATTTTAAGTTGAAAATGGGTTTGAATTGGATTAGGATGCGCCTTCAGCTCCATGTTTCTAATATCCTTGAACGGGGACAGTTCAATGGCAACTGTCGTGGCTGGTTGAGCAATAAAAACATCATTTTGAATCGCCTGGATATTCGTATTTCGTCTAATGATATCAACGAGTCTAGTGTTTTTGATGTCGTCAATTTCTGCTTGAGTAAAGAAGGCATCACTTTCATAATAATAGCGATCACCATCTCGTAAATCTAAGAACTGACGAAGGAGTAAGGTGCTTAATGTTTGCCCAATGATAGAACCAGGTAAATGATCTTCAGCCATAAAACCAATCCAAGGATCAATTTTGTCAACCGTACCATACAAGTTGGCTAATGAGATCTCTGTAAGGGGGTCTGAAGTAAGATCGCTAAACGTAACCAATGCAGGCAAGCCGAGTTGTTGTCTCACGGTATTAAAATCTACAATCCCACGTTCTCTAGCTCGATTGATGTTAATCGCTAATAAATCAAGGCCTCCTGCACCAGGAGGGCCGAATAAGAAATTGCGGATGTCATCCATGATCTTTGTGTCTACAAACTGATGTTCTTGAGATGCCATGCCTCTAAAAAACGGTTCAATACCGCCTTCATTGACAAGGATTTCGTTGTTAAAAAAAGCATCACGGAGGTGCACACTCCCAAAAATCAATGAATCACCACCTTCCGAGAAGCGGACCATCCGTCCATTGACCATCGTATGGCCAAAACGGTATCCAGCAGCAGAAAACACGTTTGAGATGGATGGATTGATGGTTGGATCATAACCAGTATAAGGAGGAATCTGTAGACCCATAGCCGGAAGCCATTCCTCCAGTGTGATTGCTTGAAGGAGTGCACCAACTTTTTTGCGGGCTTTCTGGAAAATCTGTTCATCTGGCCAATTCGGATGTAGGGTTCTCAATTCATCACAAAGTCTGTTGTGCTCTCTAGCAAATAAGGTGTGAAAGCACGTTAGTCCTGGCTGTTCATTTGCTCGGACATCTCCTGCAACAAACAACTTATCGCTTGGTAACATCCCTTCATGGACCATAAATGGTGCGTTTGGATCTTCAGCAGACCCTTTTTCTCCATCTATTGTATTGAACGGCAGTAGATTGCCTGACGACATTTTGAGTTTCCCATCTTGAAAAGTACGCATCCAGTCAAGGCGATCTTGATCATTTCCGTATACGTTAGAGCCGTCGATATAGGCAGTAATTTCGTTGATATGTTTTCTAGGGTTGGCATGGCTGGTTCCTGAGTTTGGATCGTAGAGTGATCGTCTCATTGGTATTTCTACAGTGCCTGTACCTGTTGGATCAAATTCTAGATCTCCAATTGGAACGGAGATAGGAATAAACTCGGTAGGGTGGTCGTCATTTAGGTTGACATCATGGTCAATAAACTGGCCCCACCCCCAGATGAAGTCGGAAAGTCCGAGTTCATTCGGCATGAATTGTGTCTGGCTTCCGAGTGCTGAGCTGATGGTTCGTGGGTTGGGTCGGTTGGCTCCAGAAGGTAAAGCGATGCTATCTGCAAACCCATTTCCTGTAATACGAAGGAATGGAGTAGTGGCTGCACCCCAAGTCGGATTTGCTTGGTTGTTGGCGTAGCCGTCGAGTGGTCTGTAGACTTGTGCCTGTGTGCTTGTAAGCCAAAGCGCAAGGCTAAGTAGGGTGAGTAAGAGTGCTTTGTTCATTGTTCTTTAATTCATTTGATTGCAATCAAATATACAAATATAAAAGTGCATACGTTAACAAAAAATCTGTTTTGAGGTGTTCGGTTTTAGTGAACGTTTAGTTCCCTATTGATTTTCAATAAGTTACGTTTATGTTGTTATCGAAAAAATCTATTTATAAGTTTTTATGAATATTGGTGAACTGTTTTACGGTTGATGTAGGGATGGTGTTTCGTATAAAAGAAAGTTGTTATTTGTTTAGGCTTAACAGTTTTTCTATCGATAATTTTAATGGTTGTTATGCTTGCTTTTTGATTGTTGGCGTTCCTTAGGTTTTAAATAACTTAAGCAGACAATGATAGCTCATTTCATATTTCTGATTTGAATAAGGAGTTTGTAGTTGATTGATTTCGCTTTATAAAATATGGAATTGAAGGATATTTCAATGGCTCCTAAAATACAACAATTCCTCCCATTTTACCGTATACATCAACAAACAATCAAAGCATCGTCACAAGTTGGAAGCACTCTACAGACTATTAATTCATAAACGGGTATTTGAAGTTCCACATGAACTTTATTTAAGTAAACTCTTTGTCAATATGGCAATGGTGCTGGTCGTTAGTATTGGTGTGCAGATGGTATTAACCCATTTTGGACTTTTTCATAATCCTGGACCTATTGCCTATGCCTTTTTTGCTGGCATTTTAGCTATTTTTTTGAACAAGGTAACTGGTAATATCGCCTTTTCGTCAAACCTTATGTTACTAGGGGTGATCATTGTAATATTCCTTAGTGGTTTAGAAAGTGGTGGAATTTATTCCTATAACCTTCGATGGTTGATTTGTGTACTTGTGGTTTCCTATCTATTTAGCAATAATGAGCGAAAGAGCCTATTGATCCCAATCGTTTTTACTGCAATTTGTATAGGTGTTGTCCTGATGTTTTATTCATTTTCAAGCAATGATGATGGCGAAATGTTAAAGGATTTACTCCTAATGGATGCTACTGATTATATGACTGATAATATTATTTTCATTCTAACCTTGTCCATTATTGCCTATCTCATTCAACAGGTACAAAATTATCTGATTTCAGAATATCAAGACAAAAACAAAAGACTAGAAACGGCAAACGAAGAACTAGAACGCTTTGCATATATTGCTTCCCACGATCTTAAGGAACCAGTACGAAACATCTGCTCCTTTTCTCAACTTGCCTTGAAAAGGCTGGAACAAGGAGACACAGCTGGCGCAAAAGATTTCCTTCAATTTGTAACTACCAATTCTTCACAAATGAACACCCTGATCGATCGCACACTACAAGTAATGTCATTGGAACAACAACCAAAAGAAGTGATTGATTTGAATAGTATTGTGAGCCAAGTTAAATCTCTAATGGAGGAACAATATCCTGACAGAAAATTCCTTATTAATGTTCCCTATACACTACCCATCCTAATAGGTTCTTCCAGCGAACTATTAACTTGTATCAAACACCTAGTAACCAATGGGTTAGTTTTCAATAACTCTGCCCTTCCAAAAATCACTGTCTCATCAACGAATACAGATACCCAATATGTGATTTCTGTCCAAGACAATGGGACAGGAATCGAACCTCAGTATTTCAAACAAATTTTTTCTATGTATACAAGACTAGCAAATCGTTCCGTTTATTCTGGTTCAGGACTAGGCCTCTCCATCTGTAAGAAACTAATTGAACGGTGGAATGGAAGGATTTGGCTAGAAAGTACCGTTGGAAAAGGTTCTAAGTTTTATTTTACTATTCCGAAACTCACTTGAGTAAATCCATGGTTAAAAGTTTGTAGTAGAGATCTTATCAAACAACCAGTATTAGGTTCAACCACTATCTTCATTTAACAATCACCTCAACTTAGTATAACTATGTTCAATTAGAAATTATTATTGATAGTTAATACTAACCTTACGTGCGACTATTTCTTCTTGAGACACTTGGTAATTAACTTAGTCAAGGTTTAAAGATGTCTAATGTGGTATAAAAAAACCTGTATAACTAGGAAGTCATACAGGTAATTCAATTGGTTGTGATCCAGCCAGGATTCGAACCTGGGACCTACAGATTAGAAGTCTGTTGCTCTATCCAGCTGAGCTACTGGACCAATCGGACGGCAAAAATAAGTACTATTCTTCATTTCACCAAGCTCTAGTACAATAAACTATAATTTTTTTTTATTAGTTCCCGCAATTTTAGAAATTTTGATTTCAAATAAACTATTTTAGCATTATGAAAAATAACTTTTTAATCCTTTTATTACTCGTTGTAGCTTCCAGTCTTACTGCTCAACGAGTGCCTTCTCGACTATTAGATAAAGCAGGAATCACGGCAAATACTAAAATTGGGCCCGTCTTCAAAGACGGCGAAGCCCAAGTGGTGCCAGCATTCAGTAACCCAGATGATTGGATCACGCACGACCTTTGGGTAGAAACAGGTTTTGACACCGACGGCAATGGGAAACCAGATCGTATGCACGTTGATGTAACCAGACCTAAGCAAACAGAAACAGACGGTCTGAAACTCCCAATCATTTACAATACGAGTCCTTACTTCGCAGGTGTTGCTTCTGAGGATATTGATATCATGTGGAATGTAAAACATGAGATCGGTGAAACACCTCCGAAACGATTGCATCCCCAAGGAATTCAGCGTCAAGGAGAACGCCCAGTCATCTCTAAAAACTTAGTTGGACAATGGGTGCCAAGAGGCTACATCATCGTACATTCTTCTTCACCTGGAACTGGATTATCAGATGGCGCTCCAACAGTGGGAGGCCCCAATGAATCACTTGCACCAAAAGCGGTAATCGACTGGTTATGTGGCCGTGCAAAAGGCTATTCATCAAGGACCGGCAAGGAAGAAGTGAAAGCATTCTGGAGTACAGGGAAAGTTGGAATGACAGGCACCTCTTACAATGGAACATTGCCCATTGCCGCTGCTTGTACTGGCGTAAAAGGATTGGAAGCGATCATACCTGTGGCACCAAACACCTCTTACTATCATTATTACCGCTCCAATGGTTTAGTTAGACATCCAGGCGGTTATCTAGGAGAAGATATTGATGTGCTTTATGATTTTATCCACAGCGGAGATGAAGCCAATCGATCACACAACGATCGAACTGTTAGAGATACAGAGATGAAGCAAGGAATGGATAGGGAAACAGGCGACTACAACGAATTCTGGGCAGGAAGAGACTACCTCAACCAGATGAAGAACTTTAAGGCGGCATTGCTAATGTCTCATGGGTTCAATGATTGGAATGTGATGCCTGAACACAGCTACAGGATTTACAAAGCCGCAAAAGAAATGGGCGTTCCTTCTCAGATTTATTACCATCAACGTGGTCACGGTGGTCCTCCACCAATGAGCATGATGAACAAGTGGTTTACGCGCTACTTACACGGTATTGAAAACAAAGTAGAAGACAGTCCTAAATCATGGATCGTAAGGGAAACAGACAAATTAGAAAATCCTACACCTTATGATGACTATCCGCACCCGAAAGCAGCACCAGTGACTCTTCACTTATCAAAAGGTGCACCTGGACGAGGAGGAATGTCTACAAGTCCTGCTGCAAATCAAGGAACGGAAACGCTTGTTGACAACTACTCCTTTGACGGCGCTTCCTTGGCTATTGCTGAGTATACAGACCATCGGTTGATTTATGTTACACCAAAACTAAAAGCACCTGTGCATCTATCAGGCGTAGCAAAAGTGACGGTTGAGCTTGCTAGTAATAAACCCGCTGCCAACTTATCTGTTTGGCTCGTTTCTCTTCCCTGGAAAGAAGGAAGACGCACTAAGATCACGGATAATGTCATTACTCGAGGCTGGGCAGATCCTCAAAATCAAACCTCGATGCGAGAAAGCACAGCACTTGAACCAGGTAAATTCTACACGATTACATTTGATCTACAACCAGACGATCAGATTATCCCAAAAGGACAACAAATCGGATTGCTAATTATGTCTAGTGATCGGGAATACACTTTATGGCCAAAGCCAGGCACAGAGTTGACAGTTGACCTAGGAGGGACTACATTAGAATTGCCTGTAGTCGGAGGAAAAGCACAATTCGAGTCTTCAACCAAGTAATAAATCATATGTGTAGAGTAAATTCATGAATTTTCGATACCCGTAATCACGAATTGAAAACGTTAATGGTTCACTATTCCAATGTACTAAAAAAGCCATTATTCATAGACCAAAGTATCTTATCCGCAGCGCTCACTTCGCCATCGAGGTTGTTGTCAGTAGGCAGATAAACACTGAATCTACCATTGTCAGAAGACCATACTTGATTGTCTAATCCGTTGATGTCATAGCCGTTGATGTCTTGCAACTGTTCGCAGTTGCCTGCATACATTGTCCAGACACCAGCAATCAGCTCCTTGCTACCAGACCCTCCATTTACATAAGAGTTGCCTTTCGTAAAGTCATGTGTGATCGTGCCATTCGTTATTGAAACAGGGATTGCACTCATTACTGGTAAGTGATTGCGGTGCTCTACTTTGATATAGAATGTGGAAGGGAAATTATCGAAAAAAGTGGCATCATTTAAGAGCTCAATCGATCCATCTGATAATAAGATTCCACAGATTTTTCCAATAGAAGAAGTGGCGGTTGTAGAACTTCTAAAATCAAGCAGAACCCAGTCTACTGGGGCAACTGTCCCATTGTCAAGATTAGCATAATCAGCATCAGTAAAGTTGTTTCCTTCAGTGCCAACATGATTCCATGGTGCTACAGCGTAAGGATGCCCAGAAGGTGTTGGTGGCACATTGCCAATCGGAGTTTGACCAGGAAGTAAGCCTTTAGTGTATAAGTCCGTATTTAGTTTTGAAGTAGTTAGGTCAAAAACACCTTCTGGATAAAGCTTGAGGTCTACTTGTATTTCGTTGAGCGGATAACAATCAATTTGCGGGTTGCAAGCACAAGCAAGCATTGGGGTGCCACTTGTAAACCGTAGCTTTGCATCGATTGTATTTGCTCCTAAGGTGACATCCGGTCCAAACGTTGGGAATTCTAATCCTGATAGAAAATCTGGCTTAGAAGATTTATAAAGAGAAGCAGGAATCGTCGCATTTATCGTTGCGTCAATCACACCATTGATATTGTTGCTGTGTTTCCAAGTATCGTTAACAGTTGGATGCACCGCAATCTCGGCTCCATTACCGATTAGCTCATTTGCAATAACATTACTATTATGTGAATGATCGCTCACATAAATATTGTCTGTTTCTATACGATTTCGGAACATGGTGTTACCAGGCCCGCCGGGACCCCAATAATCAGAGAAATCGGCTTCCTGAAGGATATTGCCTTCAAACAAATTCATAAATGAATAATGTCCATGCATTGAAATATCGGCAGGCGGGTTATTGTTAATTCCAGTCCAAAATGGGTCATAACTGTAGTTATATCCAAACACATTTCCATTTGAACCTACATGGATCAACATTGAATGTCTCAAATGGTTGAAGATATTATTCTCTACCAGATTTGAAGTTGAATGTACGAATATATCAACACCGTAACCATGTCCTCCACCTCCATAATCATGGGAATGATGGAAGTAATTATTCACGATTTCACAATCCATGGCTCTTGACAAATGAACATGTGCCCGATAAGTCATATTACTTTCGATATTTTTAATCCAGCATCTTGCCGCATTTTTGATATTTATAGTGTGTCCATCTCCCGAATCCAACCGTTCAATGTATAGATTTTCGATACCAACATCGGAAATAAAGCCATTTTGTCTTAGTTGTGGGTTCATCGCAGGATTAAAATCCATGTGGAGAGGTCTATCTACGGTGATTTGATTTCCGTTAATCGCTGTAATTGTAAAGAGTTGTCCAACAGCGTTTTCTGCCCATGATTGAATCCATGTTGGGTTTGTATACATAAGTACAGGATCATTGTCTTGCTGTAGTTCTGCATAACCTCCAACTGTAAATGATCCAGCATTTGCAACGGTGAATACAGTGCTTCCTTTAGTTAGACCAGCGGTAACATCCACAAAAGAACCGTAGTTATATCTTAGAATATCAATACAATTATTTCCAGCTCCATTATGATTGAAAAGTAAACGAGTATTGGTTGGGCATTCACCTCGTAAGACGATACCTTGCTTCATGTCTAACGTTCCATTGAGCCTGTAATCACCAGCGGGTACAAACACTACTTGCCCACTAGATGCTGCATTCACTGCATTTTGAAATGCTGTTAAATCATTAGTCGTTCCATTTCCGACGGCACCAAAATTTGTTACATTCAAAACGTTTGGTAAAGATGGAATGCCTCCAGGTCTTCCTGCTTGACTCCAATCAATACTATAGTCAGGATCAATAGCTATTGGATATAACGGTCCTGAAACTTCCGACAAAACCACATCATCAATATAATAATTGGCTACACTGCCACCCATTTTAAAGGCAAGGCGAACATCAGAGGTTGTTGTTGGACTGGTGAAGGTGTACGTATACTGTTGCCAGCTTGTAGAGGATAAAAAGTTCTTTGAGGTATAAAGGGTGTAAGGACTACTGTCTTTATGCAGCTGTGACTGAAATGTCTGACCTGCTTTACTGCAACGAACATAAAATGATACTTGATATTCTTTGTTTGCTTGAAGGCTAAACCCAGTGTTTTTCAACATTACCTTATGATATTCTGCAGCTGAACCAATAGCAGTAATCAAAATTTTTCCACTCTGAGCTCCAGTGTTTACATCATTCGTTTCAATCGAAAAGCTACCTGTATAACCTGATCCCCCATCAAACCAGGTTGACCAATTCGATGTCCCCGCTTCAAAGTTACCATTAGAAAGAATGTTTTGGGAAAAAGAAATGCTAGTGAATGATAGCAATAGTAGAAGTATTAGAATACGCATATTAGAGATGTTATTTATGTTAGTCTACGAAAAGTTAACAATACTTCTAATTTTTTCCTAGGAATAAGTCGTTAATTTTAAATCTTTTTTGGTTGTTAATTAACTTGTTACGAAGTTAAACTTTAGAAAAAATCAAGCATCATGGTCACAACAACAAACCATCTAGGTTAAGACAATCGATTACTTAATTAAATTATTTATTGTTAATTATTGATTGCTTTGTTATTTTCGCAGCATGAATACCATTCTGATTAAAAATGCCCAAATCGTCAATGAAGGAACAGTCGTGTGCAAAGATCTCCTTATAAAAAACAACCGAATTGAGCGAATAGATAACAATATCACAGAACCCAATGCACAAATCATTGACGCGGAGGGGCTGCACTTGATCCCAGGTATCATCGATGATCAAGTACATTTTAGAGAACCTGGATTAACACATAAATCGGACTTGTATACAGAACCACGGTCGGCTGTAGCTGGAGGGGTAACTTCCTTCATGGAAATGCCGAATACCAAACCCAACGCGCTTACCCAAGAGCTCTTGCAAGATAAATACGATATCGCAAATTCGAAATCCCTTGCCAACTATTCCTTTTTTATGGGAGCGTCAAATGACAATATAGAGGAAGTGCTAAAAACGGATCCTTCGACAGTATGTGGGGTTAAGATATTCATGGGGAGTAGTACTGGAAACATGCTAGTAGATGATCGGACAACATTGGAAAATCTGTTTAGTCAAGTCCCTATGTTGATTGCCACGCATTGTGAAGATGAAGCAACGATTAGAGCCAACGCAGCACGCTACAAACAAAAATATGGTGAACAGGTGCCAATCCACTGTCATCCTGAAATTAGAAATGAAGAAGGCTGTTATCTGTCTTCTAGTATGGCGGTTCAGCTTGCTAAGCAGTATGACACACGCCTGCATATCCTACACATCAGTACTGCGGAAGAACTGGAATTGTTTGACAACAGTCTACCGCTGGCTGAAAAACGGATTACAGCGGAGGTCTGTGTCCATCATCTTTGGTTTTCTGCTGATGATTATGCTCAACTTGGTACACAAATCAAGTGCAACCCTGCAATAAAAGACAAGCGACACCGCGAAGCACTTTTTCCTGCATTATTGGACAATCGATTGGATATCATAGCAACAGATCATGCACCGCATACCTGGGAGGAGAAGTCGGGAAGTTACTTTAATGCGCCATCTGGTGTCCCCTTGGTTCAGCATACGCTTAATGTAATGTTAGAGTTTTACCAAAAGGGCAACATCTCGCTTGAGCAAATTGTGGAAAAAATGTGTCATGCTCCTGCGATCTGTTTTAAGGTAAAAGAACGTGGTTTCATTCGCGAAGGATATTGGGCAGACCTAGTTTTAGTCGACCTAAATCAAAAATGGAACGTCTCAAAAGAAAACATCTATTACAAATGTGGCTGGTCTCCTTTTGAAGGGCATACCTTTACAGGACAAATCAATAAGACATTTGTAAGTGGAAATCTGGTATATGACCAAGGAAATTTTATAGAAGGAACATCAGGAAAACGACTAGAATTTAACTCGTAAATAATTAATTTTCAAACACTAAATTTTTAAGCATGGATAGCGAAAAACTTAACAAGGTAATAGAAATGGCGATGTTGTATGTGCCAAAACTTATTTTAGCAATTTTACTCTTAGTTGTTGGACTTTGGGTGATCAATAAACTAGTAGTCCTCATCGGAAACGCAATGGAGCGAGGAGGAATCAGCAAAGACATTCTACCATTTCTTCAGTCGCTTGTAGCTGTGATGTTAAAACTAATGCTTTTGTTTAGTGTTGCCGAGGTGGTTGGGATTCAGACGACATCCTTTGTCGCGGTCCTTGCTGCAGCAGGGTTTGCGGTAGGTATGGCATTACAAGGAAGCTTAGGGAATTTTGCTTCTGGCGTAATGATTTTAATCTTTAAACCCTATCGAGTGGATGATGTAGTTGAAATCGGAGAAAATATAGGACACATTACCGAAATTCAAATTTTCAATACGATTATGCGAACGTTTGACAACAAAACTGTGGTTATTCCCAATGGAACTGCTATCGGTGATGTGATTACAAACCTTACAACCATTGGATATTTAAGAGTGGATATGAACATCACACTCCCATATGATGTAAACATGGATGCAACAATCAAAATCATTGAGGATGCCTTAAAAAATACACCAAAGGTATTACAAGATCCAGCACCAGTTGTAGGCATTGATGAATTTGATAGTCACAATATTAAAATGGCGATTTGGCCCTACTGTAATGTAGAAGATTATTGGAGCGTTTATTTCGAAGCAAAGAAGAATGTCCTTCAAGCATTAGGTAGAAATGAGATCCGTGTTGCTTACTCTGAAGGAGTCGAAATGGGGACAATTGGTAAATAATGTAATTGGTCTTAATCGCTGTAAATCAATCGATAAGTTGTTTAGTATATTGTGAATTAAATTTTTAACTATACTTATAATATAGTGACAAGGAGTTTTAATTGTAATTGCTTTTATTTTTTCTGATGAATAAATTTAGGCTGTAATTAAGTTGATAACCAGGAACCTAATTCTTGACTATTCAACGCTTATTAAAAAACAATTAAAACTATTTATCATGAAATTAAATGCATTATTTTTGATGATGTTTCTGCTTTTGGGCGCTTCCCAAATTCAAAGTCAAATTGGTCCAGCGCACATACCAACGCATGACGGACAACCAGAAACAAGAAGATGTGCTGATCTAGTTGTCGTAAATCAAGTATGCGAAGATGACGGAACAGTTACAGTAAACTTCCGAATAATCAACAACAGTAACTTTAATGTAACCTACATTCGTATTTCTGATGGGAATGGATGGTCTTCTAACTGTAGCCTCAATTTACCTTCTCAAACTGGAGGGAATAAGCTATTCACTTATACAGGTGCTGTTCCTGGGAGTCAAGTCTGCTTTCTCATTAAGTTTTACAATGCCGACGGTTTCTGTTGCTTTAGTCGGGTATGTATAAGAATAAGAGAATGTCCTTGTGCTGAAGTCATTAATGAAGAATTAACTTGTGTTGATGGCGCTCCAGGTACGTACGAATATTGCTTCGAGGTTGTAAATCCAGCTTACTCGAATAATACCATAGACCAAATAACGGTCTTTACTGGAACACCAGATCTTTGCCTTGATGGCGATCCAATTCCAACAACAATTTCCATATCACCAATCGCACCAGGAAGTTCTGATCAAGTGTGCGTTACTTTGACGGGTTGCAATTCACCATTAGTCGATGGGGTCGATATCGATTTGACGTTGTTCTTAGAAGACACTAGTGATCCTGCATATTGCTGTCATGTTGCCCCTGCTATTCTTACCACTGCATCCTGTTGTATCGGAGAATACGATTGTACTGATTATAAAAAGTTTATTCCTGCTCGAAATGGAGATGATGTAATATATACCGTTCTCGATGGATTAAGCGATGTTAATGCAACATTGGCATTCAGATTTGCAACGTTATCCAATCCAGATCAACTTGTTGTCCGAGTTAACGGAAATATAGTTATAGATACAGGACCATGGTCTACGAATGGTGTCTCAAGTCCCTGTACTGTTCCACAATCGGGAATATATCAAGGACAGATTGATGTTGAAATATGTGATGAAATTTCAGTAATAGTTTATGGAGATGTAATAAACTGTGGATTTATATGGTGGAATTTGGAAATATCATGTGTTGGAAATCTACATCAAGAAGGAGGCGCTGCTCAACGATTTGATTATTCATCAATCAATAATAATGCAATAAGCGATCAGGTAGATACACGCATCGACCAATCTAAAGGGGCACTATCAATTTACCCAAACCCTGTAAGAGATATCTTAACGATTAAAAAATCGAATTCTGAAACCAACTATGAGTCCGTAAAGGTCATGGACAGTTCAGGTAGAATCGTGCTCACAGAAGATATGTCTGGGAGATCAGATTTAAAGTTAGACACTTCCGCTCTTCCTGGAGGTACTTATCTGTTAGAAATCATTGATGATGCTGGGAATAGAACAGTAGAGAAGATTTTAAAGCTATAAAAAATCAATTTCCAAGAAGGTTTGTTTAGGTTAGAGGCTGTCTATTGGGCAGCCTCTTTTCTTTTGGTGAGCAAACAAATCATCAACGATATCAACGGCAATACTTTGAACATAGAGCTGTTTACGAACCTCGCAGGTCAAAAAAGACAAGGTTTGTTTCCAGTTGCAAGTCAACCGATTGTACATGATTTTTTTGCAGGAACTCCCTACTTGGAAATCCCAGAAAACACCCCATTGTTATTGTGCCAATAGATCTTGTCTAAACCGTTTACATCACCATCTAGATTATGGTCTGCTTGGTTATAGATTCCATAGTTTCCATTCTCAACATTAAAAATCAGCCGGTCCAAGCCTGTAACTTCGTAGCCTGCACCATTTTTATCTGTATCACCTGAGAACATAGCCCAAACACCTGAAGCGATCTCTTTTTGACCGTGACTCGTGTTTAAGATATAACTGTCTCCCACTCTAAAATCATAATCAAGGACACCGTTTGTCAATGAAACAGGTGTTGGTGTCATGATTGGAAGATGGTTGCGGTGCTCTATGACTAGGTATACGGAAGTAATGTTTTCTAAATCAGCACGCGTAACTGGCACCGGAAACTGCAACGAGCCATCTGACATCAGCAACGCCGCTCGTGTCAACACATGAGTAGAGGGATCAATGCCAGTCCGAAAATCTACCTTTACCCAGTCCGTTGTTCCAGAAGGGTAGTTGGAAGCTGTCCAACCTTGTCCTTCAGTCCCTTGATAGTTCCAAGGAGGATCAGAAAACGGTTGTCCTAAAGGCAATAAGTTCTTAGATTGAATTACAGTTGTTAGGTGATTAGTGGATTGATCATAAGCACCTTCTATCCAAAGGTTTATGTCTGTTTGAAATGCTGTCGGCGCTAGATCGCTAAGATCCAGAAGGTAATCATTGGAAACAGTTGCCGACTCTAGACCATTCCACGAACTTGAAAACACCACTTTTGTACCATCAGGACTTGGTGTCGCATGTGTTTCGTGCACATATCCAAGTCTATACCCTTGTGGGTCTGCGTAATATTCGATTTTAGACCCGTCTGTTTTGAACGCAAGTATTCTAGAACGTGAGCTCGAACTGGTTGTCTTATAGGTAGAGGCATAGATCCACCCAAGACGTTTGGTATTCCTTCCAGAATAATGAGAATAATAACCAACCCCTGGCACTGGAGTAATGGTTCCCTGTTTAAAGTTCATGACTACTGTTTCTCCATTAAATTGACTAGAAGGGCCAATGCCGCCGCCTTTGCAAATTCCAACAAATACATCCTCTCCATTGACATCAATGGTGAAATCTCCATGGCCGCCTGGGCATTCATAGCCATTCGTCAGCGGTGAAGAATATACGTGCGCTCCAGTGTCCCAATCGAATGCAATGGTACGCTGGTATTCACCATCTGCTGTTCCTTGTAAAACCATATATTTCCCAGTAGGACTAGCACTTGCTCTCCTGTCTTTTGTGGCTCCAATCAAATCAGAAAAGTTCCATGCATCAAACGAAATCTCTGGTCCAATGGCTCCAGTGTTTAGGTCTACTCCAACTGCCCAGAAACTGTCATCTGTCTTTTTTTGTGCGACAACGGCTGCTTTTGTTGCATCAAAAGAAATATTCATTCTTACATGCAATTTTGAATCTTTATATCCAGGTAAATTGAACGCCTTGACTGCAGTGTTTGTCGTAACGTCCCAACGATAGAGAGTTGAGTCCCTCGTTAAAATCATCTCTTTAGGATGCACAGTTGACCAGATTGGAGCACTGCCTGTACTTTTATGACCGTATGGCAATGGTGCATAGGTAGTCACATCAAGATATTTATTTCCTTTTGATAAGAACAGCACTGACGCATCTGCATTAAACACTTGGGAGGCGCTATAATGATGTCGAATGTTGGTAGAACTGCCATCATTGTCAGTGATTCTAGTAATCGTTCCCCCTCCAATAGTATCTAAAATTGGAACAAATACAGGAGGTTTGTTTCCTAGACTATAGGAAGTTGGGCTTGTTTTCGAACCAGGAAATTCATGGCCTAGAATAAAGTTGTTAATTCCGAATCCAAAAAGGATAAACGTAAACAGTAAAACACCAATCAATAGGGCATTTTTACTTGATGTTAGTTTAGAAGTAGTCATATCGTTTTAATTAAGAAGTTACCTAAAAATATGGATTTCGATTTTGCAAATCAATTTATTCAGATCACTTTATCATTTACATATTTAGAAATTATAGTACTGGTTTTATCTTGGTTTAACAGGATTTATGCCTTCAGTTTTGAATACTTATGATTAATTAAAAAAATCTGTTTCATCTTTGAAAACAAATGATATAAGTCTAGGAATATTAGGTGCTCCGATTTCATCAAACCATTCTTTAAGCTCGACCAATTTAAAACCAGATGCCTTTGCCTCCGTTAGATATTCTGAGGTATGATGCGTATAAGCTTCCAATGTTTGAATCCCTTGTTCCGTTTCAAAGCGCGCCTTGCTTCCTGTATATTGCTTGTAGGGATGAAGTTCTGAGATAAAGAGTAAGCCACCAGCTCTCAACTTTTTCGCTGCTTGCTCAAAAACTGGTTTTAGATCACTGATATGCTCTAAGACGAGGCTTGCCGTAACGAGATCTACCGAATGGTCTTCTACGCCCCAAGGTTGTGTGATATCTCCTTGTCGAAAGAGCACGTTCTTATTGCTGATTTTTTGCTTGGCCTTGGCAAGCATTTCAGTTGAAAAGTCAATACCTACAATTGTTGAAGCCTTTGTCAAGAGGAAGGAGGTATTTTTGCCAGTACCGCACCCCAATTCTACGACATCGGAAAACTGATATCTATTTAGTGTGTTTACTGTTGCCTTATGATCAAGGTCGCGGGTAGCATTGACGTTATTGTCGTACTGTACGGCCCATTTGTTATAACTTTCTTTAATTGACATCTCTTGGATTACGAACGATATTGAATTGGTATTGTTAAAAACAAAAGTAAATAAACGCTTTATAATACCTCAAATATCAGCTATAAAACCGAAAAATCAATTGATCTATGTCAAATTAGTATACAGAAGTTGCTCAAGGAGCAAGTTATCTGTATAAAGTATTCGAACGGGAACTTTTCAAGTCAGGTATTCGTTGGATTTCTTAAATTGAATGGTATGATAAAACCGAACAAACTAAAGCCTGGTGATAAAGTGGCAACGATATCACTCTCTTGGGGTGGGGCAGGAGAGCTTCCCTTGCGCTACGAAGCAGGAAAGAATCAATTGCAGGAAACATTTGATCTAGAGGTTGTTGAAACGCGACATGCTTTAAAGCGAAACGACTGGATTTACCGCAATCCAAAAGCTAGAGCCGATGATTTGATGGAAGCCCTAGCGGACCCTTCCATCAAAGCGATAATTTCAAATATTGGTGGTGAAGAAAGCATCCGAACCTTGCCTTATGTTGATTTGGAGGTGATCCGTAATCATCCCAAGCTCTTTTTGGGGTTTTCGGATAGTACGGTCACTCATTTTTGTTTTTATAAGGCAGGTGTAACGTCGTTTTACTCCACTTCTATGCTCGTTGGATTTGCTGAGAACGGTGGCATGCATGACTATCAGATCCAAGACATTAAGGATTCGCTGTTTTCTAGTGCACCCGTTGGTGTCATCCCCGAAAACAAGGCAGGCTGGACTTCCGAACGCTTGGAATGGGATAACCCTCAAAACCAATCGATTCTTCGTAAGTTGGAACCAGCTACTGGTTGGCGTTACCTCCAAGGTCGAGGAAAGGTAACAGGAGATTTGCTAGGAGGTTGCCTAGAAGTCCTAGAGTTTTTGAAGGATACACCGATGTGGGTGAAACCAGAAGACTGGACCGGCAAGATTATGTTTATTGAGACCTCAGAAGAAATGATGCACCCAGAACTGTTTCGCCGGATTATTCGCAACTACGCCGCTTCTCGTATCCTTCACAACATTAACGGATTGATTGTTGGACGACCCTACCACAACAAGCACAAGGACGAATACGACAACATATTACTTCAAGTAATCAGAGACGAAGAAGGCTTGACAGATTTGCCGATTGTAGCAGGGATGGATTTCGGGCATACGTGTCCAGTGTTTACAATTCCTTATGGTGCGCGTGCTGAAATTGACAGTGACGCGAAGCAGTTTTCATTATTGGAAAGTGGTGTTGTTTAACCAAGGTTGTTCATTAAGAGAAAGATGGCTCAATTAAAGAAATGATTTTTTTTTATATAAAAGATTAAGTGTTTATCTTTGTTGCTTATCTAAGAGTGATGTATATGCCATTGAGGTAGTCGATTGCGGTTATAGAGATGTTGGGCACAAGCAGGAACTATTTCTCAAAAAAGTTGGTTGTTGTAATGAAATAAGATAGATTATATATGCATAACCAAATACAAAGAGAATTTGCAATAAGCTCTGAATTAAATTGTTCCATAAACTTAATAAAACTAGGACTTGGCGAATATCAAAATCTCGGTGGTGAAAATGATTTTTATTACTTGCCATTTCAACTAATTTCTAGTGGATTAGAAAGACTAATGAAATGCCATATCTGTCTTGGACATCACGAAAAACATGGAGATTACCCAAGTCAGAGATATATTAAAGCTCATGGTCATGATTTATTGAAGCTCCGTGATCATATAGTGGCGAACTATTATAACCACAAAAATATCCCTGCCCTAAAAGAAGATTTGGATTATCTTCAAACTGATTCCGACATAAACAAGTTACTAAATATTTTGTCAGAATTTGGGAAACTTGCACGATATCACAATTTAGATGTAATTACAAATTCAGCAAATTCAAGTATAAATGCTGAAATTGAATGGGAAAGTTTTGAAACTGAACTTGTTTTAAGAGATGAAGATCTTATTCAAAAAATTGGTAAAATCGAAAGCTCTAAAGAAGTTAATGAGCAGATAAACAGAATGATTGTAATTATACTAGAACGATTTACAAGGGCTATTTGTCGACAATTTACACTAGGCAGACTTGGAGCTAAAGCTCAACAATTGTCTACCGTGGTCTTTAATTTTATTATAATGGAGGATGACGATTTAGGGAACACAAATTATAGAACCAATACAACTAATTTCACCTCAAATTTAAAAGCTCCTCATAAAAGAACCATTTTTGACAAATGGAATAGACTAGCGAATAAAAACTACAAGCATAAAAAAATGAAGAAAATTGATTTTGGAGTAGATTGGCCATTTTATGCTGATGAGGTAATTATTGAGTGTAGGGATAAACACTGGTGCATTGTTACAATCAATGATCATGATTATGCATTAAACGGTTCGGCCCAAGGTAGATTTAGACTGCCTAATGTTACACAAGCAGGAATGGCAATTCTTGGTAAATCAACTCAGCAGTTTATTGATATAGCATTAAGTTTAAGTAATAATTAATAAAGTGCCTATGCCCAACAATGTAGCCACGGCCATTGTAGCAAGGCTAGCTTACTTTGGGGAATTTTACTCAGGATACTTCTGTAGTCGCTCATTAAAGTCGCTCAAGAAAAATTTAGCAATTTTTAATGAGCTTGGTCTCTGCTAAAGCCTAAGTTTTTATCTTTGCTCGTGCTACAACGTCGAGGCTACGAACCGTTGGCATCATAATCAAACTTAACTGAATGGAAATAAGGAGAATATCAGGTCAACAGAATAGAACACTACTCGAATTTTATAATTCGAAAGAATGGCCAAAACATTGGGGGGAAATGCCTAAAATGATGTGCGATTTAATTCGATTTCTTGATACAATAAGTTACAAACCAGTATGGGCATTTACATCTCACGCAGAATTACTATTGACTGATAAAGATGACTATAAACAATGGCAAGTATTAGTCAAAGTAATTGATGTAGACGGTAAACAACTTTATAAAATAAACGTTGCTCAAAAACATCCTTGGCATCATTTAACTGGTTTTGCAGACAAAGCTAACAAGGCAGCAGAATTGATTATAAAAGGGTTATCTATTGCCGAATCAGAAATGGACAGAAATATTTTTCTTGATTCTAATTAGCAACATATTCGAACAAATGACAAAAAACGAATTCCAATTTCATTTAGCAGGTGCATCAATTCAAGCTTATCGATTCGCGATGAAATTCGTAAATAACAAATTGCCAATCGAATTTAGATTTGTTTTAGAACTAAACGTGTCCTCGGATGAAAAAGCACATGACAAGTTTGATATTTACCCCAATGATAATGGGAAGATATCGAGTGAAATATCAGAAACAGAAGTAGTCGAATTATTGTATCGCAAAGGAAAAATACCAGTATGGATTGATATAAATGTTTATAAAGCTGATAATAAATCAACTACTTTCAAATTACTTTGTGCAGGAAGGTATACTAACATTAAAAAAGATTATTACTATAATCATAATGGTTCAGGTCCATTTGGAATAAAAAGTCCAATATTACCTCCAAATTATGTTGAAGGAACTAAATTTGAAATATAAGAAATACGATGCCTAACAAAAATAACCAACGTCCACGCAGCAATTTGGATGCTTTGGAGAATTTTACTCCGGAAGTTCTTGTTGTCGCTCATTAAAGACACCTTATTAAAATTTAGCAATTTTAGTTCGCTTGGTGCTCTGCTTGAATTTAAGATTTTATCTATATTTATGCTGCACGGAATTCTATGGCCTATCAAAAAAATATTTTTGTCAATAGAAATAGCCAATTTTCGGCCTCAAACTAGTAAACCATATCAAGCTATTGTGACTCTTTGGACTTTGTTTATACTTCTCCAATACTGGAAACGTGGTTTATAATCATCTATGGCTTGAAAATTGTTGAAAATAGGATTGAGAAACTTAGGTATTTTATGGCTTAGTCAAAAGTTGAGTCTATACTAGTGATGAATTCTTACAAAGCGGAGTGATATAAATTGCAAAGAGTTAAAAATTCAGTTTCTCCCAATTAGAATTGACACTTTTTGTGCACAGAAATCGTTATCTTAGTTGTTAAATGAAAGATTATGTCTACAGCAGAACTGAAAAATAAACTAAAAGAGAAGATAGACGAGCTAAATGAAGACTATCTTCTAGAAGAACTATTAAGTATTATTGATTTAGAGACTAGTAAAACTGAAGTGTTTAAAATTCCAGAAAAACACAAGGAAAGTCTCGAAAGAAGTCTCAAAGAGATGGATGAAGGCCAAACAACTTCTCATCAACAGGTATTAAAAGATTTGAGAGATGGCCTTGGAAATTAAGTGGACTGACGAGGCCAAATTTCAGTTTAAAGAGATCATACACTACTGGGATCATAGAATCGGTTCTTCGAAATATTCGGAGAAACTTATCAATCTGGTCGATCAAACATTATTACGATTATTAGAATACCCTGAAATAGGTCGCTTTACGGAAAACAATAGAATCCGTCTAAAGATCGTAAAAGATTATTTCCTCTACTATTCATTTGACAAAATACAGTTAACGGTATTAGGCATTTCGGATATGAGGAGAGATCCTATATATTTGAAAGGACTTTTAGAATAAAGAATGACGAGGCCATAACAAAAGCAACAGACGTACATTGCTGTCACGAGGAACAGTAACGTCGCTGTTACGCAACGTTAGGTGAAACAATCAAAAAATCAGTATAAATTATTGAATTGGTGTTGTTTAACTAGTCTGTTTGTCATCGGATTGATAGATTGCAGTAGTTTTTGTATCTTTAAATTCAGATTTAGGTATTAAAAAGTAAAGAAAGTATTTAAATGGGAGCGAAAAGACTAAGTTTATTGCAACTGGAACTTTTAAAAATATATTCATTCAATCCGAGTGATGATGATCTAATTGAGATTAAAAAAATGTTAGCCAAATACTTTTCTGATAAACTTACTAAGAAAGTAGGAGAAGGGATTGAAAAGAAGGGAATCGAAAATGAAGATCTCGAAAATTGGCTGAATGAAGGCAGTTAGAGTTGTTCTTGACACAAATGCTTTTCTTGTATCTCTAGCCCCTAAATTTAGAATTCATTGGATTTACAATTACCTTATTGATGGTAAATACGAAATCTGCTTGTCAACGGAAATTCTAAATGAATACCAGGAAATTATCTCCCAAAGATATGGACTAACCAAGACAGATTCAGTTCTTGATTTTTATTACTCCTTCCGAATGTGAAATTGATAACTCCTCATTTCAATTGAGCTTGCTAAACGATCCTGACGATAATAGATTTGTGGATTGC
Organism: uncultured Saprospiraceae bacterium; assembly: GCA_937959115.1. Taxonomy (GTDB): domain Bacteria; phylum Bacteroidota; class Bacteroidia; order Chitinophagales; family Saprospiraceae; genus JAHDHB01. The sequence continues at coordinate 155,909 of CALGAW010000025.1, read as the reverse complement.
GCAATTGCAGGAAACGCTGATTACATGGTTTCGAATGATAAAGACTTTAGACTATTAAAAGAAGTTGAATTTCCTCCGATAACTCTTTTAACGTCAGAAGAATTTGAAACAAAGTTCAAGGAACATTTTGACCGAAAGTAGGATTGTAAAGAGATAAAATAAATAGAACACCACCTAATAAATAAGGCTTCATGCGGCACAAAGTGCCAAGCACTGAAGCCCCATGTTGCACGAAGCCTTCGGTAGCGATGGGTGAAAATGTAAAATGGAAATAGAATAGGCGAAGTACAGTCTAAATGGGAAACAAAGCACACGAAACAAGGAGCAGTGACAAGTTTCTCTGAATAAAATAAGAGCTAATTTTAATTTGGATTTGACTTGGACTTATTGTCAACTTCGAGTGAAATAGATAGTTTTGACACATCTTGGTCTACAAATCAATAAAATAAATTTTTCTTTATCTTTAGCGACCAATCTGGGTTTGCTGTATCTCTTTCTGGGCTACTAGGAAATTGAAAAACTCCTAGTGCAAGGTTATACACAGCGACTTCTAAATCAAAAAACTAAAAATGAAAATAGCACTTTGTAGCATAGGATCAAGAGGAGACATTCAACCTTTTTTGGTTCTAGGGGAATACTTGTCCAAAAATGGACATGAGGTGATTGTTTCCTCTGCTACCATGTATCAACCATTGGCAGAAAAGTACGAAGTCAGCTACAAGAGTTTTGAAGGTAATTATGCATCTATCATGGATGATGAGGCATTAAAAAAAGCCGTAGGAAGAAATCCGTTTACCATAGGAAAACAGTTAAAGGAAAAGGTATACCCAATCATCGAAAGTTCTTTGCATACTTTTTATGAATTGATTCAGTGGTGCGATGTTGTGATTTATCACCCCAAAACATTAATGGATAGTATTGGATATCAGTGGCCAGAAAAACTGATAAAAGGTTATGTGGTTCCAGCATTCACAACGACGAGCCAATTCAGCAATCCGTTAGTTAGTGGATTGCCGATTCCTAAATTTTTGAATAAATTATCCTACAAATTTATAAATGCAATGATTGGAACAGTAAAAAAACCAGTCAACGATTTTAAAGATAAACGGAACTTAGTAAAAAGTCCAACCATCCTAGACACCCCAATATTGTATGGAGTGAGTCCCTCGCTTGTTAATTTGCCAAGTGATTATCCATCCCATCATTATTTTACTGGATTATGGATACGGGAAACAGTAGAACAAAAAATATCAGAGCGCGTTTCTGAATTTATGTCAGATCAACGACCTGTGTTGATTGTCACCTTTGGAAGTATGCCTTACAAATCAAGCACAGACATCAACGTTTTCATTGCGGCGTTACAAAAAGACCATGCGATTAAAATTTTGGTGGTTAAAGCTTGGGGCTTAAAAGAAACAACGATTAAGGAAAGTGAAACTGTAATGGCAATTGATTTCGCTCCATTTGATGCCCTATTCCCACTTGCAGATTATATCATTCATCACGGAGGAGCAGGAACTACCGCTACAGCAATGAAATCTGGGTTACCACAACTGATTTGTCCTGTTTTACACCCCGTTGGCGATCAATATTTTTGGGGAAATCAATTAAACAAAATTGGTGTCGGTCCAAAGCCAATTCCATTAAAGAAATTAACACCTAAGCATCTAGTAGCTGCATTTAGCAAATTGAGTGATCCAAAAATGAAATTAAAAGCAATGGATTTAAAAGCAAAATTGGCCAAGGAAAACGGGTTGGAAACAGCAAAAGAGGTTGTAGAGCAATACTACGATCAGTCACGTGTTTGAGACAACGTAACTAATTTATAGTTCAGCTTAACCGTTTTAAGCGTTATATGCTTTTCACTTTTACCGTTCCCTTCGGAAAGAAATTCTCTTTCAAAATATCCATCTCAATAGTTGTATTGGAAGGAGCATTGGCTGGAATATTCGTTTTCAAAAGTTGAATGTAAATAGGTTGATTTTGATACATTTCAGTTTTTAACCAAACTATTATCGTCGCTCCAGATAGATCCGTTATTGGCATTGTAACATCGGAATAGTTGTAATGGTGAGGCAATAAGAAATCCATACCTGGAACATTAAAGCTTGGAGCAATCGTGTCACAATAGTCCGTTGGCCAAGAGTCGTTTATATCATAGATAGTTGGAAGGAAAGAAAGTGAATTACCGTTCACAACAACCTCAAATTCATAAAACCAACCACTCATTTTTGGTAATTTCAATGTTTGATTTCCTGAAGGATCCTGAAACCAAATACCTGATTTTTCATTCAACGATAAATCTCCATCAGTAGGCGTACTTAAAATAAAACTAGCTTCAATTGCATCAAGTGAATCTCTCCAACTAGGCTCAAACAAGTTCGGAACTAACGTTCCGATTCCAGTTGTCCAGTCCATCGCAACAAAGTGGTAAAATGCTTTATCAGCATAGGGCGTAGTACACCCATTAATACTTATATTGGGTTCTGATCGAGTAGAATGAAAGGAAAATGTTTCATTTAGAATTCCGGTTGAAGGAAGATCGAGAACTTTGATTCTATTACATTTGTAGAGGATTGGATAACTGTCTGGGTGACCATAAAACACAGTAATTGAACCCGAGGATCCTAATTCAACATCCAGAAATTCAATTTCCATATTATCCTTTGGTGGTTCCTCATCTTCCTCTATGGCTCGCTTTCGACAAGCAGATAATAAGATTAATGTCGCAAAAATGAGTATCTGAAGGTTCGTTTTCATTGTTCTAAATTGTTTTGGGTCAAGACATTTAATAAAAACCCAAGCTTTATGCCAAATCCTATGTGTTTTTATGAAATCAATCGTATTTTAGATATTTTGACCATTTAGATAGATAAAATGACATTTTTATGAAAAAGGTACTCATTACTGGAGCAACTGGAATGATTGGCAGCCTAGTTTTAGATAATTGTCTGAAATCACAAGAAGTGTCTCAAGTGATTAGCTTTTCAAGAAAGTCGTCAGGTATGGAACACCCTAAACTTGAGGAGATCATCCTAGGAGATTTTACTGATTATTCAGAATATACGGCAACATTCAAAGATGTTGACATTGTTTTTTTCTGTATTGGCGTATATACTGGGCAAGTTCCAGAGGATCAGTTTAAAGTGATAACGGTTGACTATGCAGTTTCCCTAGCCGAAGTCCTGAAAGCACAGAGCCCTAAGGCGACCTATTGCCTGTTAAGTGGACAAGGTGCCGACCGTACTGAGAAAAGCCGCGTCTCGTTTGCAAAATACAAGGGCATGGCAGAAAACAGAATTGCTGAAATGGGACTGGGTGGATTCTATTCGTTTCGACCAGGCTATATCTATCCTGTGACGCCTAGAGCGGAACCAAACATGATGTATAGCGTAAGCAGAAAACTGTATCCAATCCTAAAGCTATTTGGCAAGAATACAAGTATCAAATCTACGGAGTTGGCTAGTGTAATGTTCAACGTTGGACTTGCTGGTGCAGAAAAGGAAGTACTCGAGAATCGGGATATGGTATTGATTGAGAATGCCTAATTTTACTATTATGAATCAATCCACCACCTTCACTACAAAAAATCCGTCTTCACCAATCGGTTGGTACAAAGGCATTAGAATCAACCCGTCATCCTTCGAATGGATCATGCCTTTGCGGTCATGAGCAAGCAGCTCTCCTTTGCTGATTTTCTGGAAATTCAAGTAACCAGGTTTCATTTTAAACTCATCATCTTCTTGGATGGCGTGGCAATAGATCAGTTCCGTCACTTTGGGCAAGGCATCTGCTTTTTCGATCAAGCGGTTATCGTGCACGTTTTCAACGTCCTTAGGGTCTACACATCCAATCGTCCGCAAGCAATTGATAACGGCAGCCACGGCATTGCCAGCGCTGTCCTTGTCTTCATGTTGACCAGCCTCAAAGCAAACCGCAACGATATCATAGTCAAAATTCTCCTTGGAAAAGAAGTGCATCGTAGTACCTGAAATGTTCCTAAGCATACCCGTAATGACAGGAGCATGCAGTTCATTTGCTATTCTAAGGCTTTCAGCATCATCCGTGCAAATAGAGAAGATCCCGCCACTCGCGGTTGTGGTGTGCAGATCCATAAAAACCAAGCGATCGAACTCGTAGCTATCAATCTGTTGTAGGATTTCGTCGTACAGATACTTGATTTCCTGCTCTTCAACAAGCAAAAGGCTTTCGGAGGTTTCCAAGATGCGTTTCACGTTTTCTGGTGTCCACATCCGATTCATATCTGCGTCTAGATAACGAATGCCTCTATCTAACGCTTGAAGATTTCCACGAAGACCAACGATTCTGCCCTTAAATTGAAAGTTAGGATTTTTGGATGGTTCCTCCTCCAATCGCTGAAACACTTCTTCTAATGCCAGAACTCCTGCATGTTCGTTGCCGTGGATTCCTCCAAAACATATGAGCAATGGTCCTTTCTCTTCCCCTGTGTAAACTCCGATTACGCGTTCCAAATTAATTGTTTGATTTTAGAACCATGAAATTAAAGTTTCAGTTCAACAATTCCAAACTTAAAATTGTAACTTTAATATGATGTACTTATATACTATGTTCTATTCATGCCTTACTCAATGGAATAGTGCAGTTCAAATAGGTTAACATCTTTTTTGTTTTAAGAGTCCACTCTAAAAAGGTATGTGTTCATTAAATCGCAAGCGAATTAAAACAAAACAAAATATGTAATGAAATATTGGTAAGACCTAGGAAGCAATCGAGCGGGTTCGTGTCTTTACGTCTTCCCGAATTATAGTGTTTGAGCATTCGAGAACCAACGATTTTTTCGAGTTTATAATTCTTGGGTTTTTTGACGGTCCGCCGCTGCGGTTCGTTTTTTTGCCCAGAGTCCACTCTAAAAAGGTCTCTTTTCTTAAATCGCAATCGAATTAAAACAAAATGAAATGTGTAATGAAATATTGGTAAGATCTTAGGAAGCAATCGAGCGGGTGAGCCGAATTGTAGTGTTCGAGTGGAACGAGTTTACAATTCTTGGGTTTTTTGGTTCGTTTTTTTGCTAAGAAAAAAATGAACATAAGCAACATTACACATTTAAGCAATAATAATATTATGTTTGGTTTCGAAAAAGAGACCTTTTTAGAGTAGACTCTTGCCCAAGAAAAAAATGAACATAAGCAGCATTAAACATTTGTGCAATAACAATATTATGTTTAATTTCAAAAGAAGAGATCTTTTTAGAGTGGACTCTTTTAATGTTACTAGCCTAATTCTTATGATTAACAATATTCAACTATTTCTTGCTGTTGTAACGCTTCTGTTCTATCATTCAATTGCTTGCGCTACAACTTATTATGTGTCAAAATCTGGGAGTGACTCAAACTCTGGGGCAACAAACGCTCCTTGGTTGACCATTCAACATGGCGTAAATCAAATGACGTATGGTGATTATCTGATTGTTCGGCAAGGGACATATCAAGAAGGCGTTTGGCTTGGGTTTAATGGTGTGACTGATAACCCAACGGAGTATATTTATATTATTGGAAATGGAAATGTAATCCTTGAAGGAAACAACACTGAAAATTCAGCTTTTGATACCTATCATGCCTCCTATATTCATATTGAAAACCTAACCGTTCAAAATTATACTGGTCATGGAATAACGTTCGATGGAAAAACGAATTTTAATACCTATGGACTACCATTGACCAACATTAGAATCAAGAATATAAAAGGGTACAACAATGGTAATGCTGCTTGGAAATATGGAATCTTTTTAAGGAATATTGAAGATTTTATTATTGATGACTGTTCTATTATTGATAGTGAATGGAGTAATATTACAATTGAAGAAAGTACTTATGGTGGAATAACAAGCTGCTATGTTTCTCATGAAGGCAAACAATACTATAAAGATGATGCAGATGGTATTCTTGTTCAAAATAGTAAATACATAAGAGTAGCAAACTGTATTGCGAATTACTGCCATGAAGACGGTATAGATATTGGAGGACATTCAGGTGGAGACATCGCACACATCAGCGTTCACAACTGTGTTTCAATGAATGGGCACAGTAACGGCTTTACCTTCAGTGTTACCAATGATAATAGTTTCGACGGGTATGATGTGAGTTTTACAAAATGTTTGTCCTACAACAATGATGAATCAGGGTTAGTCGTTTATCAAAATCCAGATGATGTGAGAATCGCCCATGCTACGTTAACTGGAAACGCATATGGTGTAAATGTTCAACCAGATAATCCGCAAAATATCAGAATGAGAAATAATATTTTTGCTGGTAATTTAAATGATAATTTTTCCACGAATAATATTAGCCATTCCTCCTACAGTTTAGCATATACCAATTGGGGGACAAATCCTCCACAATCGAATTACCAAGGGGACTTTCCTCAACTATTATATCCAAATTTCTCTGATCCTACACTAAATAATTATTCCTTAGCTGCAAACAGCCCATGTATTGACGCAGGAGGAGACCTTACCTTTACAACTAGTGCGGGATCAGGAACTACGATTGCTGTTGATTATTCTAAATACTTTAATGATGGCTTCGGTATCGTTCAAGGAGACAGTATCAACATTGGAGGCCAAGAAGCACTAGTTGTTGGTATTCCAAACACGACTACGATAATTGTTGCAGCTCCAATTTCTTGGAATAACAATACGCCTGTTAATTTTCTTTTCAATGGCAATGCACCGGATCTTGGATATAAGGAAACGACTCCTTCTTCTCCAAATTGTTCCGTCGTTACCATATGGGCAGCAGGCGAAACGAACCAAGAAGACATGGATCTTTATATTGATGGACAGGTTGTTGCATCTTGGAGTAAGATAGGAGGCGATTTTAACAATCAGATTTATCAGATTTACTCTTATACACATTGTGGGCCTGTTTCTTTCGAGTGTTTGATGATACGATTGGTCAATGGGGATGTGGTGAATGGAGTTGATAATAACTTGCGCATCGACAAAGTTGCAATAGACGGTCTTATTAAAGAAACAGAATCGCCTGATGTATACGGAGAAGGGGTATACATCAACAATTGTACAAATGGCTTCCATCTTACCGAAAAACTGTATTGCGGTAGCGGATTTTTTGCCTACGGAAACTCAGATTCAGACCAGGATGGTGTGTGCAATAGCGCCGATAGCTGTCCCAATTTTGATGATAAGCTAATTGGTACGCCTTGCGATGACAATGATCCGAACACATTGAACGATAGATACATGAGTGATTGTAGTTGCGAAGGAACCTGCTTACTAGGACAGTCCTGTGATGATGGCGATCCTTGTACCATAAATGATGAGATTGTGGATAATGCCTGCAACTGTGCTGGAACCTTCCAAAACGCTGGACAAGGGAATGCTGCGTGTAATTTTCTACAGGCAGATATCAGCGTTTGTCTAGAAGGAGCCCTCGACCTGTCAACTAATAAAATGAGAACAACCCTCTGGCAATCTGATTTGCTTCCAGATATTCAGCCTTTCAACACACCTCCTTGGAATTATAACGGATCAGAAGGGCAAGGCTGGGCAAAAGCTGATTATCCAGCAAATACAGTCGATTGGGTACTGGTTTCCTTTAGAACTGGATTTACCAAGAATACAGAAGTTCGACAAACTGCAGCTCTGGTCCTTGAAAACGGAGATCTATATTTTCCTGATCAACGGATATTGGATGGAACACTTGCGACTGCCTTTTATGTCATGATCCAACACCGAAATCACATAGGTGTCTTATCTCCACAATTGATTACTCCAGTAAATGGTACCCTTACAATTGATTTTTGCGCTACCAACAGCTATGTAGGTGGTTTTGGGCAGAAGCAACTGTCTACAGGTGTCTGGACGATGTTTGCAGGCGATGGCAATCAGTTGACTGATATCGGGTTTGATATCAATGGGCAAGACTACGCTTCCTGGATTCAAGCCAACGGTCAGTTTAACCTCTATTCTCCTTTTGACTATACACTGGATTCTGATATCAACGCCCAAGATCGAATTCTCTGGTCTGAGAATAATGGAATCTATTCACAACTTGAAAAATAACGTTAGTGCTTAGTGATTGGCAAAGAACGAATTACTAAGTATTTCTCTACATATCATGCGTTTTTAAACCAATATGTTCCTATTATTTTAACTTAACCTTAAAAAGTACTCTACAATAGAATAAAATTTAATTCGTTTCTATATTGTAAATCAATTATTTAACCATGTTGTCTATGTGGATAAGTTTTCGAAGATCAGACTAGTATATTCATTATCTTCGCTAGAAATCAACCGTTTGTGGATGAATAAAATATTGAACCTTACCATTTTGCTGTTTTTAACTGCCCTCTTCCATTGTGCATCAGCTCAAAAGACCGCCGTATACAGTGACCAGAACACCCATTATAAAACTGGAATTGAGTTCTACGAAAATGGGCTTTATGGCAACGCCCAAAAGGAATTCCTAAAAGTCATCAGTCAACAGCTCATGCCGAATGAGGGCAACACCTCACTTTCCCTCACCGAAAAAGCAGAACTCTACTACGCCATGAGCGCCATCAAACTCGAACGCCCAGATGGTGAACGGTTAGCCCTCGACTTTATCAGAAAACACGAACCCGCTGCCATAGCAAATGAAGCAAAATACGAATTGGCAAATTACTATTATGCAGCAGAAAATTATAAAAACGCACTTGCCTTCTATGAAACGATAGATAAAACCAGCCTCACAAAGGAACAGGCAAACGAAGTTCAGTTTAAACGATCGTACTCTTATTTTCTTAGAAAGAAATTCAAAAAATCCCGAGCTGGATTTGCAGAGATCACTGCCAATAAAGACAAATACTACTATCCTTCCAACTATTACTACGGAGTGAGTGCCTTCTTCGAAAATGACTATTCCGACGCCCTTCAAGCATTCAGAAAAGTAAATGCTTCAAAGAAATATAGTAAAGTAGTCCCTTTCTATATTACACAAATTCATTTCGCTCAAGGAGAGTTTAAGGAGTTGATTGACTTTGCAAGCCCCTTGTTAACAGATAATAGTATTAAGTACACGCAGGAAATGGGACAATTGGTAGGACAATCCTACTTTGAATTGGAGCAATACAGCACAGCACTTCCTTACATCGAAGACTATGTTGAAAAAGTAGGCAAGCTGACTGAAAAAGAAATCTATCAGTTGGCATATTGCCAATACAAAACAGGAAATTATGAAGCAGCCATTCAAAATTTTGAAAAGATTAAAGAAGTAGATAGTCCATTTGGTCAAAATGCAGTCTATAACCTAGCAGATAGTTATTTGAAGACAGATCGAAAGGAAACAGCAAGATCAGCCTTTCAGACTTGTGCCAAAAACAGCTATGACAAAACCGTACAAGAAGATTGTCTGTTCAACTACGCAAAGCTCTCCTTTGAATTAAACAAGGATCGGGATGCGATGTCTGCCCTTACAAAAATCTCGAAATCCTCAACCAATCACAATGAAGCACAACAGTTGTTGAGTCGTATCTTTCTCGACACTAGAGATTATGTGAAAACGATGGAGATCATTGAGAAAATGCCAAACAAAACACAGCCAATTGAAACCGCTTACCAGCGAATTGCTTATAATAGAGGTGTTCAATTGTATTTGGATAACAAATTCAAGGCTGCAACCAAGCATTTTAACATCGCAACTCAAAACAACCTAGATCCTGAAGCAAAAGCATTGGCAACTTACTGGCTTGGAGAATTGGACTTCAAGCAAAAAAACTATACTGGAAGTGTGCAGAAAATGAACGAGTTTATTTCTAGCAGTAAATCACTTTCATCCCTTCCTCCTGAATCTTCTACTCACACTGCCAATTATACAATGGGTTATTGCTATTTGAAGCAAAATGATTACAACAAAGCAGTGCAATACTTCGATGCCTGTAGTCAAGGACTAACCAATCGGGTGAAAGGAAATGAATACATAGATAAACATGTCTATCCTGATGCAATTTTAAGAGCTGGTGATTGCTATTTCAAGGCAAATAATTATAAGAAAGCATTAAATAATTACGATAAAATTATTCAATCACAATATGGAGGTTTCGATTATGCAATGTTTCAAAAAGGAATGGTGCTTGGTCTTCTAAAACCTGAAAGTCCAATTGATAAAATTCTAGTACTAGAAACATTATACAAAGAAAATCCTGGGTCCTACTACGCTGACGATGCCTTAAATGCATTGGGATTGACCTATTTGAAAATGGAGAAATTTGGAGAAGCTCAAACCGTTTATAAAAAGCTTGTGACGAACTACCCAGAAAGTGATTTGGTCAATCCTTCTTATGTAAAACTTGGATTGATTGCCGTCAACTTAAATGACCCCAAGCAAGGACTTAGCTATTACCAAAAGGCAATGAAGAGTAATCCAGATCCAAAGACTTCCAAGGACGCCTTGAAAGGAATAGAAGGGATTTATATTGTTCAAGGAGATGCGGATGGATACTTTAATTATGTAGAAAGTGTGCCTGGATACAATGTGACTGACATTGCCCGAGATTCTGTTTTGTTCAAAGCCGCAGAAACACAGTACGCAAGTGCAGATTATGAAACAGCAATCTCTGCTTATGACAAATATCTCAAGAAGTTTCCTGATGGGCCGAATTCACTCGTTTCGCATTTCAAGCGAGCTGAGTCTAGCTTCGCTTTGAAACGATACGATACCGCTTTAAATGACTACAATATGGTGCTTAAACGTGGTAGAAGTCGATTTGAAGAAGCTTCCGCCAGAAATGGAGCACTTATCGCCTATAATATTCAGAAAGAATTTGCGAAAGCATTACAATTATTCGTGCGTTACTTCGATTCAGGATCCACACCCGAAAATCAACATGAAGCGGAACTAGGCATAATGCGAAGTGCCTACAGAACCAAAGACAATACAAAAGTGATGGAAGCTACTGAGCTCATCATGAAGAATAAACTGTCATCGAAACTAGAAAAAGCAGAAGCAAACTACGCTAAAGCAAAGCTGGCAATGGCAGCAAAAGATTATAACAACGCAAGAGAAGGTTTCAACAAGGTCATCAAATATACAGAAGATGAGCGAGCAGCTGAAGCACGATACGAAATTGCCCACATCTACTTTCTGGAGGGTGATATGGACATTGCCCAACAGCTTTGCCTAAACACCAATCAACAAATCGCGGGATATGAATACTGGTTGGCAAAGAGTGTGTTGTTACTAGCAGATATCTTCACGAAAACAGGAGATACCTTTAATGCCAAAGCCTCCTTGGAAAGCCTTATTGAAAACTATACAGGTGATGCCGAATTGATCGAATCTGCAAAGGCAAAACTTGAAAATTTAAAAGCAAACCAACAAGCAAATGCAGTCGTTGCTCCAGCAGATACGACTGGCAACCTTGAAATGGACGCTCCAATTGAAGAAGAACAAGAACCATAGACGATGAAGAGTACACAACAAATCAACTATATCCATGTTTTTCTAGCTGTAATGCTGCTTTGTTTGGCAGGCATTACTCATGGTCAAACACCAACAGATCAAGAAAACTTGACTGCAGAAGAACTGGAAATCGTAAAGAAGTTTAATGCAAAACTAGGAGACGCAACTAAGAAAGTCACGCAACCTTCACTGCCAACCATCAAGGAAAACAATAGGGGAGCACTTCAATATCAAGTACCGCCCAAACTGTTGTCTATTAAGTACCCAGCGCCTACCATCAAGCCAATAGCAATGCGCAAAGAGCGATTGCCAGAGGTGTATCAGCTTTGGGCGAAACTAGGGTATGGCACACCACGTTCACCGTTTGCTGAAGTGATTTACAACAACGCACAGTCGGACCAATTTGATGTATACGCAAGACTAAAACACCATTCTGCAAACAATGATAAACTCAAGCAAAATCAGATATTTGCTGAAAATGAAGCAGAACTAAAAGGCAAATACTACCTAGATAATGACTTGACAGTAGGCGCTGATCTTGGGCTTAATCTTGATAACGTTCATCATTATGGCTATAATCAAGAAGATACACTATTTACAAAAGAAGCCGCAGCACAGCGCTTTACAACGATTCATGGTGGATTGTCTATAGAAAACACCCAAACGACTGTAAGTGGCTTTAATTATGGCGGTGGACTCAAGATGTACAATCATTCTGCTAAACAAGACGGAAACGAGTTTGGGATCGGTGCACAACTCAATTTTCTGAAATGGTTCGACCAGCACTTCCTAGCACTAAAAGTCGATGAATCACTGATTAATTTGAGCTATGATTCTATTGCATTGAAGCAATCCAACAACCTGTTTAGCCTAGCGCCTTCTTTCACTTACGTAGGAGATCGCTTTAAGGTAAAGGTAGGAGCTTGGGCGGGTGTTGACACCACATTCTCCGTTTATCCAGATGTAGAGGCAAGCCTGTTCTTTCTAGAGGGTAAAGCCTCTATTTTTGCAGGTTGGAATGGCCATGTCCAACAAAACAGTTTCCGAAAATATACAGAATACAATCCTTTTGTTGCAAATTTCACCCTTTTGGGCAATAGTCGCATTCAAAACCGATATGGTGGTGTTCGCGGAAAGGTGAATGCGGTGAGCTTTGAATTGAAGTTCACTCAACGACCTGTGAAGAATATGCCACTTTATCGTAATGATAGTCTGATTAGTCTTGACACTCGTCGGTTTATTGTTCTTTATGATGATGTGAATATGCTCAATTTCCATGCAACAGTAAGCACGACACTGATAGACAAACTAGAGGTTCTATTGACTGGAGACTATAATCTGTACAATACTTTTCTAGAGGCTTCTCCTTGGCAGCTGCCGAACTTAAAAGTCAATGTTAGTGCTAAATATCAACTCATTAAAGGCTTGAGACTGCGGGGTGATTTATTCATGGCTGGAGGCGCTACTTATCTGGATGAACTCGGTGCTGTAGCCACACAGAAGGCATTATTTGATTTAAGTTTTGGCGGCGAATACCAGATCACTAAAAATCTAGGCGCTTTCTTAGATGTTAATAATTTAACTGGATCGAACTATCAACGTTGGCACCGATATCCTCAGTACGGATTGAATTTTATGGGTGGGGTAAAAGTCCGCCTGTAGAAAACTCAATAAAAGTCAGGAGAAAACGATTACATCAGATAAGGATTACTATTGTATCGGTCTTGGATAGACTACAGCTTACAAAGATCGATCGTACTATACTATAACCCCAAAAGCTGCAGCGTAGAGACCTATTTGTAAAAACTACACTCAATTAGAAACAGCCAGCACCACTTTGTCCTGCATCTCATTCGTATATTCTAGCACCCTTTTATTCATAATCTTAAACCAGAGAGGCGGAACCAAAGCAACCAAAATACACCCAGGGTAACCAAATGGTAATTCAGGCGACTCATCAAAGTGGCGAAGCACTTGATATTTTCTAGTAGACTTGAAGTGATGATCTGAGTGTCTTGTCAACTCAAACAGGAATATTCGACCTAGCTCATGATTGGAGTTCCAAGAATGGTATTGTTTTACAGGTTCGTAATGACCATTCGCTAACTTCCGTCGGTTAAGTCCATAATGCTCAATATAATTTACCGACTCCAATAGTAAAAAGCCAATAATACCAGCAAAAATAGTTGCAATTAAAGCCATGGAACCGAAGGTGTAGGCTACAAACCCAAGAAATAATGCATGAATGACTATATAATGAAACATTCGGTTGTGTACACTAAAAAATGCTTTTCCTTCTCGTTTTAAAATATTGGTTTCTATTTTCCAAGCATCAACATAACTCATGATTACTGATCGTACATAGAATGCGTAGATTGTTTCATTAAACCTTGAGGAAGCAGGATCTTCAAGGGTAGAAACTTTTTTGTGATGGCCTAAATTATGTTCTATAAGGAAATGTAAATAGTGCGAGGGAATCAATAAAAAGGCGGAAATAAAACGATCGAAATTATTGTTACGGTGCCCGAGTTCATGGGCAATGTTAATACAATAACCATTCATAATTCCAACGTTAATCGTCATTGCAACGAGTTCGTATAAATGCAGTTCTCTAGTTGAAACAATAACAAGAAAGTAAAAAATTAATCCCCATTGTAGAGGAATGTTGATGTACAACAAATAATCAAAAACTTTTTTATCATTTTGAATTGCCTCTTCTTCTGGTGTTAAATTGTAGATGCTTCCTGGTAGAAACAACTCTAAGAAAGGAATAATTAAGAATGCTAGTACTGTAACACCTACAGAGAAAATTCCACCGAGATAGAGACCCGTAAATACAAAAATCGGCGCAGATAATGTGAATAAATACTTTAAATCTCTAAGCATAACAAATTGATTTATGACTAAAATACAGACTATTTTTATAAAATGAAAATATTTAGAACAAATGACTTTGTCTTCCAGAAGTCACAATAATATAATTGTTTTGTATAATGAATTGAAATACTTAATTTCGCCCCGTACGGACTAATAAATCTATATAAAAATGAAAAAACAAACATTCTTGTTAAGTGTGCTCTATTTATTGCTCATCCTTAATGCCCATTCCCAATCACTAACCGAAGACCAACGTTGTGGAACGGAGAAAAACCACCAAATCTTAACTCAAAAGTACCCAGGGCAAGTATTGCCTCAGCAAGAGTTTGAAGATTGGATCGCAAAAGAAATTAAAAAAAGGACTTCGAAAAATGCCATAACAGGAAAAGGGAATCCCCTCATTACGATGCCAATCGTTTTTCACATCATACATTCTGGGCAACCAGTAGGCACAGGGGCTAACCTCGCCAAGACTTATGTAGATGCTCAACTACAACAACTAAATAATGATTTTAGAAAAATTGCAGGTACTTCAGGTGACAATACCCACCCAGCAGGAGCAGACAGTGAATTGGAATTCTGTCCAGCAGCAATAGATCCGAACGGGAATGTGCTCACAGAACCAGGAATAAACAGAGTTGATGGGCCAGCAGCAGGATTCGGAAATCCACCATATGGTGGAAACATGGACGGCACAATAAAGCCAGCCACCATCTGGGATCCTAACCTTTACGTCAATGTATGGGTGGCTGATCTAGGAGGTGGGCTCCTAGGATATGCTCAGTTTCCAAGTAGCTCTGGATTACCCGGAATGCCTGGAAACGGTGGACCAGCAAATACAGATGGCGTCGTAGTAGTCTATACTAGCGTAGGAAGCTCAACGTTACCATATCCAGGAGGTGCGCCATACAACTTGGGTAGAACATTGACACATGAATTAGGTCACTTCTTCGGCTTACGTCATATCTGGGGTGATAGCACCTGTGGGGATGACTTTTGTGCAGATACGCCCCAGTCCTTAGGATCCAACTTCGGTTGTCCAAACCAAACAACTTGTGATGGTATTGTAGATATGGTTCAAAATTATATGGACTATTCAGATGATCCGTGCATGAATATCTATACACAAGATCAAAAGACTAGAATGCAAACTGTTATGGCGCTAAGTCCTAGAAGAGCTTCACTTGCTACCTCTAACGCATGTAGCACAACTCCAGCACCACCGACAGCCAACTTTCTAGCAGCAAATACGACAAGTTGCACCATTCCTTTTACTGTTCAGTTTCAAGACCTTTCTGGAGGATTTCCTTCTGTTACGGGTTGGAATTGGAGCTTTCCAGGAGGAACTCCAGCAACATCAACAATGCAAAATCCGACGGTTACTTATAATGCAACAGGAACCTATGACGTTTCTCTTGTGGTAACAAATAGTGTAGGGGCGGATACCATTGTAGAGGTTGGATACATAAATGTAAATACAGTGCCAGTGGGCGTCCCAAATCCGTTAGTAGAAGATTTTCAAACTGTTGTCTTTCCTCCTGTGGGTTGGTCAATTGACAATCCAGATAATTCTTATACCTGGGAACGAACAACTGCCGCAGGGTACAATAGCTCTTCTTCTATGTATATGAATTACTGGAATTATACCGCAAATGGACCAGTTGATGATATGAAACTACCTGGAGTGAATTGTTCTAATATAACGAATACGCAACTAACGTTTGATTTGGCTTACGCCTTATATTCATATGTAGGTGGAGGTTTTTCAGATACCTTGGAAATCTTAGTGTCTGTTGATTGTGGAGCTACTTATACCTCAGTCTATAAGAAGTTTGAAGCAACCTTAATTACCGCTCCAAACCATTCCACTGAATTCTTTCCACTTCAAAGTGAATGGCGACAAGAGACAATTAACTTAGGTGCATATGACGGTGAGTCTAATTTAGAAGTCATTTTTAGAGCAACTTCAGACTACGAGAATAATCTATTTGTAGACAATATCAATATTTCTGGAACCGCTCCATCTGCACCTCCAGTGGCAGGATTTAACTTCAGTAGTTCTACTAGTGGATGCCAATTAGAAGTCGTTCAGTTTACTGACAATTCAATGAATGGGCCGACTTCTTGGAACTGGACATTTACGGGAGGATCACCTGCAACCAGTACCTTGCAAAATCCAGTGATTACTTACAATATGCCTGGTACCTACGATGCTACCTTAGTAGCAACCAACAATCTAGGAACTGATATGGTGACTCAAACCGCGATTGTAACTGTTGATCCTGCAATGGTGACAACAATTGCGAGCACAGATTTACTATGTAACGGAGATGCGAATGGAACAGCATCTGTTACTGCAAATGGAACCAATCCAATCAACTATACATGGTCAAATGGAGGGAACACTGCTTCAGTCAATATGTTGAATGGTGGCATGTATATGGTTACCGTAACAGATGATAATAACTGTGTAAATGTCGAAACAGTCAATATTAATGAACCAACACTCATCGCTGTTACTGGAACAACAACTTCTTCTAATTGTGGAATGAACAATGGAACAATCATGGTGTCAGCTACAGGAGGAACACCAGGATACCAGTATTTATGGAATACTGGTCAAACCACTCCAATGCTTTCCGGACTAACAAGCGGAATGTACACAATCTCTGTCACTGACAACAATGGATGCACTGTCGTATCTTCCTTTACCATTACTGGAATGTCTATTACTGTTACAGCAATGGACGAGACCTGTGCTGGATCGAACAACGGAACAGCTACCGCCACGTCGAATAATGGTACAGGACCATTTACCTACCTTTGGAATGATGGACAAACGACAGGAACTGCATCAGGCTTAGCACCTGGAACTTATACAGTGATGATTACAGATGCGAACGGTTGCGTTGGGACAGAATCTACTACGATTGTCGCTGGCCAAGTCGCGGTCTTATCTACAACTACAACCGATGTAAGTTGTGGGTTGATTGATGATGGAACAGCTGTTGCTACCTTAAGTGGTGGTGTCCAGCCAATCACCTATACATGGAGTAATGGGACGGTTTCTCAAGGAGTTGCTGGATTGAATATTGGTACTTATACCGTCACAGCTACAGACGCATTAGGATGCACAGCAACAGGGTCTGTCACTATCAATGATCCAAATATCAATGCTGATGTGATGCCCAGTCAAGTCGTTATCAATCTAGCTGTTAATCCAACTGTTCAGTTTACGGACAACTCAGTAGGAGCAACCTCATGGATGTGGGATTTCGGTGATGGAACGACTTCTACAATGCAGAATCCATCACATACCTACACTGCAATTGGTACTTATACCGTAACAGTTACTGTTTCAAACGGGCAGTGTTCAGATACACAGGTCATTACGATTACAGTAGTCGATACTTCAACAGGGTTTGATGACTGGACAGGGTTAACTTCCTTTGAGCTATACCCAAATCCTACAACAGGCAAATTCACACTAGAGTTAAGCCTAAGTCAGTCTAGTGATTTGATGGTAAGCGTCATTAATCCCTTAGGACAAGAGGTCATATCTGATCAGCAAGATGGTGTGTTGAATGATTTCAATAAGGAATACGATCTAAGCCGATTTGCTAACGGTGTCTACTTTGTTCAAGTAACAAATGGTGACCAATCGATTGTTAAAAAAATGTTCTATTTGAAATAGGATAAACGAATACTTTTTCTGAAAGGTGTTTTTAAGTAGAATTTACTTGAAAACACCTTTTTACTTTTAATTTCTTAAGAAACAAACCCAATTAATCATTAATAATTAGCCATTAATAATTAATTTTAACCTATGAATATTCATCCCATAATTCTCCTAGGCCTTTTATTCGTAAGTAATAGCGGTTTTGCCCAAAAAAATACATCCAACAGCCAACTGCAATCAGCAATTCAGGAATTTGTCAGCCACCCAGACATGAAGTATGCAAGTGTAGGAATTCAGATATCCGAAGTGGCGACAAATAAAACAGTAGCAAGCCATGCATCCAATCTAAGCCTGATTCCCGCCTCGTCAATTAAAGTAGTTACAACGGCCACGGCATTAACTGTCCTAGGAAAAGACTACCGGTTTAAAACGGTAGTTGAGCACGATGGAACACTAACAGATGGTATCCTCAATGGAAATCTATACATCAAAGGCTATGGAGATCCAACACTTGGCTCCTTTGAGATGGAAGGTGTTGATACTCTGAGCCATCTACTGGATAAAATGACCAAGGCGATTAAAGCAAAAGGCATTAAAGAAATCAATGGACAAATCGTAGGAGACGGTACACACTACGAATCAGCAGTGAATGCTCCTTCTTGGGGTTGGTATGACTTAGGCAATTACTACGGTGCTGGTGTAAGTGGGTTAAATGTGCTAGAGAATCTATACTACCTTGAATTTCAATTAGGTACAACGGTAAGCAAGCCACCTCAAATCAAAAGTGTTTATCCAACAGTTCCCAATCTCTATTTTGTAAATGAAGTGCAGTCTGCTCCAAAGGGAAGTGGCGACAACTCTTATATCTATGGCGCTCCAAGATCCTATAATCGACATATTCGAGGCACGTTGCCTATCGGAAACGGTACATTCAAAATAAAAGGCTCCATCCCTGATCCGCCTTATTTCCTAGCTTACCAGTTGCACCAAGCACTAAGGAAAGCAGGCATCAAAACCCAAGGACGCACAACCACTCAACTAGAATTGAATCGAATTCAAGCAGCTGTAGGAGCAACCAAAAGCAAACAACGAACAACCATCCAGACCATCAAGTCACCACCGATGTCTGAAATCGTAAACAGAGCAAACACCTTCTCCGTTAATCTCTATTGCGAAGCACTTCTCAAGGCCATTGGCCATAAGACATCAGGCAAAGGCACGAATGAAGCTGGTATAGAAGCAATTCAAGCGTTCTGGAAGGGTAGAGGTGTCAACACAGATGGCTGGTTTATGGAGGATGGCAGTGGACTTTCTCCTCGCAATGGCATTACGGCAAAGCAACTCACCGCCATCATGGCCAAAATCGCGAAAGACCCAAACCTATATCCAGTATTCAAAAAATCGCTACCCATTGCTGGAGGGGCAGGTCGACTCAGCTATATGCTAAAAGGCACACCCGCCGCTGGAAAAGTCCGTACCAAAAGCGGTTTTATGGGACGCGTGCGCAGCTACACTGGATATGTCACGACTACGTCAGGTAAGGAACTAGCATTCACATTTATCGTCAACAACCACCTAGGAAAAAGCAGTCCCGTACGAAAGAAACTGGAAAAACTCATGGTACAAATGGTTAACCATGAATAAGTTAACTCTTTTCTTCCCAAATCTTACATAAATTCACAATTGTTTCAACAGATTTCTGCATATCCTGCACTGAAACCCATTCATGCTTAGAGTGAAACGCGTGCTCTCCTGCAAAGATATTAGGACAAGGTAAACCCATATAAGATAATCGAGAACCATCAGTTCCTCCTCTGATACTATTGAGCCTTGGAGTAATACCAGACTGCTTAACTGCTTGAATCGCATAATCAACAATCTCAGGGCGCTCTTTGAGGATAGATTTCATGTTTCGGTATTGCTTTTTTACCTCAAATGTAGCGGATGAATTTGGATATTCCGTTAAGACATCATCTAGAATAGCTTTAAGCTCAGCCTCATGTTGCTGAAGCCCCTCATCCTCAAAATCACGAATGATAAAGTTGATGGTAGCGTGTTCGATTTTTCCTAGGATACTGGTTGGATGGATGAAGCCTTCCTTAGCCTCTGTTGTTTCTGGAGACAGTCGATCTTTAGGCAATCTGTCGATAATAGCTCCAGCAATCTTAATGGCACTTTCCATCTTTCCTTTAGCAAAACCAGGGTGTGCACTAACGCCTTGTATGTGGATGGTAACACCGTCAGCAGAAAAGGTTTCATCCTCTACTGTTCCAAGGGATTCCCCATCAATCGTGTAGCCAAAATCTGCATTTAGTTTTTTGATGTCTACTTTGTCGGCACCTCTTCCTATTTCCTCATCTGGTGTAAACAGAATTCTGATTGCACCATGTTTAATTTCTGATTGATTGATTAAGAAATGAGCAGCATCCATGATCGCAGCAACACCAGACTTGTTGTCAGCTCCTAGGAGCGTTAATCCACTAGCAGTGATCACATCATGGCCAATCTGATCTTTTAAATCCGGGTGTTCTCCCATTTTTATGACTTGGGTGTTGTCATCTGGTAAGACAATATCACTTCCATCATAATCCTTGTGAACGATGGGTTTTACGTTGGTCCCACTACAATCAGGTGACGTGTCCATATGGGAGCAAAAACAGATGGTCGGCACCTGTTTGTCTGAGTTGGATGGGATGGTTGCATAAACATATCCGTGTTCATCCATATGCGCATCATCAATGCCTAACTCATGTAACTCTTTTACTAGAATACGGGCAAGATCCTTTTGTTTTTCAGTAGAGGGGCAAGTCGGAGAGGTTGGATCTGATTGTGTGTCAATCTTTACATACTTTAAGAAGCGTTCAGTAACGGTGTGCTTTATGTCTAACATGCTTTTAATTTTGCCACAAAAATAAAAAAGGATCACTGATATACAGTAATCCTCTTAAGTATTTCTTGAATATTTTAGCTAGAATAGTTCAGGGAGAAGGTCTGATTTCACATTGTCTGATTTGTTACAATCACAGTTACAACCATTCAGTTGGAAAATCACACCAGCCCGAGCCATAATGTGTGTCGGATTAGACGAGAAGATGTTCGGTCGAGGCAGTTCTTCGCCATTGCCAATTCCTTTATAACTCATATTATTCCCAGTTGAACCAGTGATATTAAAGTCAAACGATGCTGGAAAATTTTTAGGTTTGATCATAAAACCAGTACCCAAACCACCCGTAAATCCAATTCCGTGGAAATCTAAGTTGTAGTTGTGATAATCAATATCCTCGTCATTTATCATTGTGAAACTTGCAAAACCTGCAGGCCCAAATCTTCCTTCAACGTAAGGTACAAATGAGGCATCACTATTGATTAAGTAACGAAGGAAAAAATCCGTTTTATGGAACAAATCGACTTCTTTTTCCTCAGCCATGTAATTGTCAAATCCTTTGTGAGTCAGGTCAACTTCGTAGGAGGACTTACTATAATAATAATTGTTAAAATCAACTCCAAACATGAAGTCTGTTTCTTTAAATTGTTTGAAGACACTAAATCCACCGCCGACTAGATTGTTGTCTATGTTTTGTTTAAAATCTCCTAAGGCAACTGCATAGTCAGCATTCAATTTTACATTCAGTTGTGCTTGTATAGCAGTAGAAAAAAGGAAGAGAGAGAGTAAACTGAGGATAAATGAATTCAATCGCATAACAATGTTATTTTAAAGTTTATTCAATTAAAAATAAGAAAAAAATATGGTTATTCAAATCTAACACAAATATCCACTATTTGTTTCAAAAGTTTGCCTAAATTCGATAATAGGTAATGAAATGTCGGATAATTTACATTGGAAAGAATCAAATGGAGAAAGAAGGTGTTATAAAGTATAAACTGAATTGGAAAAAGGAAAAAGCACTTCCAAGCTTTGATCTTTCAGACCTTGTTTCTCATAGGAATCAATGTTTTAACAGAAATTGGATAGGTTTAGATCCTATACTAAACGTAGGATTTGGAAACATAAGCATTCGCTATCTTAAATCGAATCAATTTTTCATAAGTGGTTCGCAAACAGGGCATATAAAAAAACTTAAACAACGTCACTTTGCTTTTGTTAGCGAATGTGATATCCAACTAAATGAAATAACTGCTGAAGGAACAATTAGAGCCTCATCTGAATCGCTCACCCATGCTTCAATTTATACCCTGAGTAACAAGATTAACGCTGTAATACATATTCATCACAATACACTTTGGAAACACTATTTTAACCAGCTTCCAACCACCCCGATTGAGATAGAATACGGAACTGTGCATATGGCAAATGAGATCAGAGACATGTACAAAATGAGACAGCTTCAAGATTCAGGTGTACTGATCATGGGAGGACATCAAGATGGAATTATTGCTTGGGGGAAGGATTTAAAAACAGCCTACACATTGCTAGAAGAGTTATAAGTAAAAAAATTAAGTTACTTATTGCTTTCATCCCAGTTAAATATATCGTATTTTTATTGAATCAAATTCAAACGATGCCCGATCGTTTACTCATTTTCAGTAGGTTACGCTGAAAATGAAACATATTCCAATCTTTTACGTATAAGTTAGTTAGAACCATTCATAACTAGGGTTCTATTATTTTCCAATACTACCAGTTTGCAAATGAAAGATTATTACTCAATTTTAGGACTTACCTATCCGTCTAACAAATCAGAAATTAAGAAGACGTACCGAAGGTTATCTAAAATCTTTCATCCCGATATTAACGGAGGTGTGAGTTTTTATGATGTCTGTTTTAAGGAAATACGAGAGGCATATGATGCCTTAATCAATGCGCCAAACGTAGTAAGTGAAGAGCTTGTAGAAGCAACCACCTCAAAAATCAAGTATTTTTATTCCAACACAAGAACCGTTGAATCTGGTCAAACTGTAAAACTGTCTTGGAGCACCCAGCACTGCAGCCAAATCAATATAAACAAGTTTGGAGCTGTCCCACCAGCTGGCTCAGTGGAAATCACACTCAACGATCCTCAAGAGGAATGTGTTATTACCCTTTCTGCTATTGGTAAATCAGGAGAAGTTATTCAACAAGATGTCTACATGACAGTTGTCGGTGACAAAGCTCCAGCGGATACGATTCCACAAGAGAGTCCAGCTCAAAAGAAAACAGCTTCTAGAATAAATAAGGTGAACAGATTATTTGTTCCAGCTACTGCCGTGTTTGGATTGTTCGCAGTACTAGGCTTAGCAGGAATTTATGGATGGACTACCATCGGCAATTCTGTTGATCAGCCAGTAGTTAAGGTGAATGTTCCAATAGCAAGTCCAGTCATAGCAGAATCAACTCCTACGGTCATTAGTGAACTGCCTCAGGAAACATTTGCAATGAAAGCATCATTGGTAGTCAATAAGGACGAAGCTATAAAGGAGAAGAAGGAAGCATCCATCGAGGAATATCAAAACAAAACACCACAGCAAGTTCCCGCTAAACAAATCAACAGGAAACCGAAAAAACAGCTGGTTGAAACAGCACCTAAAATTATAAAGAAAAAGAAGCCAACGAGTTTCAAAAAAGGAGCTACTTTAAAGCAAGTCTTGAATGCACAAGGCGTTCCATCTAGCATGAAAAGAGTAGGGGGGAATATCATATTACACTATGGTAGTAGTAAAGTACTGATCGAAAATGGGGTAGTAACTGCTTTTACCAACCAAGGAAATCTTAAACTTAAAAATAGAAGCATTACAATCAATAAACATTTTAAAATTGGTTCGTCAAAGCAACTAGTCCTTAACTTACAAGGCCAGCCATCTGCTATAAAACGCCTAGGAGATTATGAGCTATTACAATTTGGAAATAGTGTCGTTTCTATCGTCGATGGCAAGGTAACCGGCTATACAAACAAGAATAATAATTTAAAAGTAATTTAGTCTGTGAAGAAGTAGTTATTCTCTAGATACTTCTCGTCCTTTCCAGTTTGGTGCGTAGAGATAATTCACGAATTATCTCCTCGCTCTAGACGTTTGGCCTAAAATAAACGGGCAACGAAAAGATAGGATTTACAAGTAAATTAAGCGCTATCTAACGGAACAACATAATCCTACAACGTCTCCTCCTTATCATAATGCAAGGGCTTTCGATAACCAGCAAAAGGCATTTTTAGCAGATAACCAATGGATTCTGACTCCTCTGTATTCATATAAGTATCCACTCCGTATACCAATTTGTTGTTATCTACTGCAACGTAAGTTCCAAACAACCGATCCCAAAACGAAAAGATATTCCCATAATTCGAATCAGAATAAGGCTGGCGGTAATGATGATGCACACGATGCATGTGTGGGGTACAGATGACAAGTTTTAAAAGGTTGTCAAGCCATATCGGTATATTTAGATTGCTATGGTTGAACTGGCTTAGAAGCGCTGATAAAGACTGATAAAGAAAAACTAACCAAATCGGAGCACCAGTGACAACAACTGCAAGCACAGTAAAAAGAAAACGGATAACACTTTCCCCAGGATGATGACGGTTTGCAGAAGTCGTATCTATGTTTTGATCAGTGTGATGAATCACATGAAACTGCCACATCCAAGTGACCTTATGCTCAATCCAGTGCGCTGTATATGCGCTAATCAGGTCCATCAACATTAATCCAATAAGCAACTGTGCTACAATTGGGAGCTCTATCATTTGAAGCACTCCGATATGATGAGAACTCACCCACATCGTTGCATAATACAAGATAAATGCCATGAAGAAATTGACAAGCACTGTAGTAAATGTGAAAAATATATTGATGCCAGAGTGTTTCCATTTATTGTATCCTCCTTTAAAAAATGGTGCTAGATTCTCTAGGAGAAAGAAAAATGCTAAGCCGCCTATCAAAATCGCAGACCTGTGCGCTGTTGGAATACTTGAAAAATACGCAGTGATGAATTCCATGTCAATTATTTTTTGTACATTTATGTTACCGTTTGGTAACACTCAATTTAGTCGTTATTACGGAAAGATACAAATGAATTAATAATTACAGATGGAAAAAGTTCAAAATTTAATTTTAGGTGCTGGGCCATCCGGTTTAGCTGTTGCTGCTAGGTTCGAGAAGAACAACATTCCTTATCTGATTTTGGAAAAAAGCAATCGGGCGGGTTTTATGTGGACTCAACATTACGAGCGTCTACACCTTCACACCCTAAAACAGCATTCAGCGTTGCCATATCTACCTTTCCCCGATCATTATCCGGAATATGTTCCAAGGGACCAAGTCGCAGAATATTTGGCAAACTATGCAGAAGAAATGGGCATTCAGCCCAAATATAATACTACAGTTAAGTGGATTGAAAAAGTGGTCACCGGAAATAGCTGGAAGGTGGAAACGGATCAAGGAGATTACCTCACTGACAATGTCATCATTGCAATAGGGCAAAACAGAAATGCGAATAGACCTAAATGGGAAGGCATCGAGTCTTTTGACGGAGAAGTTTTGCACACTAAGAATTATCGCAATGCGAAAGCCTACAAAGGCAAAAAAGTATTGGTGATCGGTGCTGGGAATACTGGTGCAGAATTGGCAATGGAACTTATAGAGTGTGGAGCAGAGTCCTTCATCTCTGTGCGTCGCCCAATCAATGTAATTCCTAGAGAAATCTTTGGTCGCAGCTATCAGTTATCTGCCATAACCATGGAGAAAGTGCCAAATGCAATTAGTGATTTTATCGGAAGAACAGTTCAGAAATTTGTCGTAGGAGACTTGACGAAATACGGTCTTGGCAAACCCACCATGTCTCCTGGTAAACAAATGCGCCTGTACCGAAAAACACCATTAATCGACATAGGAACAATCGACCACATCAAAAAAGGCAACATTAAAGTAATGCCAGACGTGAAAAGCTTCAGCAAAACCAGCGTTTTGTTTGTCGACGGACAAGAACTAGAATTTGATGTCGTCATACTAGCTACTGGCTATCGTCGAGATCTAGATCAGATCTTAGAAGATGCTAGTAGCATTACTGACAATTACGGCTACCCCAACACATGGGAATTTCCTAAAACACACCCAGGATTATACTTTCTCGGTTATATGGAATTCAATTCAGGATTACTCCGAGCTGTAAACATCATTTCTGATTGGATATTGAAACGTGTTAAGAAACGAATGCAAGAGACAACAAATCAACCCAATAGAAAAGAATTAATGGTTGAATAGAAACTATGTTAACACGAAACGTAGTTGGGGTTTTCTTTAATTAGAAAGCCCTTTTTTATTTAAGAAGAATCATCTTATCATAAGAAGAATAAATTTATCACAAAATATATTGTTCGGAGTGGACTAAAAGGTATAGATATCTTCGCTTAATACGATAATAGCGTGTATGTCCTAAAGTTAGCCTAACTCTTTGAAGAAGCGGGATTCGAAAAATATTCATTGGTGTATTTAGAGAGATTAGAAATTAAATTATGAAATAAGTAAATATTAACAAAAAATTGACAATAAATAATTGTTAAATGCTTACATTTGACTCTTACCTGCTAATACAATCGTATAATTGTAAAAATCCAATAAATATGCTTTATCAGTCTTCATTTAAAACGCTCTCAATTTTTATTGTTTTCTTAATTCTTTTTGCTTCAAGCTTGCTTAAAGCTCAATATGCTCCAGATAAACAACCCTTTGAAATTCAACCCGATGAAACCATCCGTGCGATGGCAAAGGATAATGCAAGAGTAAATATTGAAACAGGTTTTCCTATCGCTTTGTATAATGTAAATTATGCTGCCACTGGAAATACACCTGAAGAAATGACAATTAATTATCTTAAGGCAAATGCCGCTCAGTTTGGTTTGTCTTATCCTAATTTGGATGATCTGAAACATCATCACACTAGAACAACAAATATGGGACACGTTGTTCGATATCGGCAACAATATGAAGGATTGGCTGTCAATAAGTCTGAACTCACAGTGACGCTCGATCATCAAGATAATGTCACCTTTGTGATGAACAGTTATCAACCAGGTATTTCGATTAAAGACATTCAACCAAAGTTTTCTGCTTCAACTGCCCTTTCAATGGCAAGAGATTATATTAACATTGGCGGAAAAATTAAATACGAGCATACAGAATTAATGGTCTACTCCAATAGAGGCGAATCTAGACTTGCGTATAAAGTAAACCTTGGGGCTGATCAGCCATTAGGCGATTGGTATGTTTACATCGATGCAATCACTCAAGAGCTTTTTAAAGCAGTGGATGGCGCATTTTACTGTGGAAAAGATGGTCATAATAAAGTTGGTCATTCTTGTAAAAAGGAACATAAAATAAATAATGTAGTAGACGGAACTGGGAACATATTTGATCCAGATCCACTATCTTCTGCTCAAGTCGCCTATGGAACTGGTGGCTTCACAGATAACAACGATTTAGATTCTCCTGATCTAAATGGCGAATTAGTACCTGTTACACTTAGAGATATTGATTTTACTGCGGGTGTCTATACACTGAAAGGGCCTTACGCTGAAGTAGTCGACCTAGGATCTCCAAGTACAGGTTTGTTTACACAAGCAACAAACATTTTTAACTATCACCGAGGCGATGATGCTTTCGAAGCTGTCAATACCTACTTTCATATTGATTCTAGTATGCGCTACATGAATCTAACGTTGTTAGAACCTGTCATACCTTACCAGTACACTGGTGGGGTAAAGTTTGATCCTCAAGGAGCAAATAGCGCTGATAATTCCTTCTATTCTTCAGGTTCAGGACATGTAGAGTTTGGTGAAGGTTGTGTAGATGATGCTGAAGATTCTGATGTAATTCATCATGAACTTGGACATGGAATTCATGATTGGATTACCAACGGAAACCTTTCTCAAGTTGACGGTTTAAGTGAAGGTTCTGGTGACTATTGGGCTCAATCCTACAACCGTGGTTATGGAGGATGGGCTTCAACAGACCCCGCTTACAACTATGTCTTTAACTGGGATGGCCACAATGTTTGCTGGCCAGGCCGAGTAACTGATTACACTGCTGCTTACCCTGGTGGTCTTACAGGTGGTATTCACGCAGATGGACAAATTTGGGCGACTTGTCTGATGAAAGTATGGGATGCAATCGGACAACAACAAACAGATAAGATATTCCTTTCTGGTTTAAGTATGACCAATGGTTCTGCAAGCCAAGATGATGCAGCAAATGCGGTTTACCAAGCAGCGCAAAATCTCAATTATCCATTAGCTGATTTGCTTCAAATCTATACCTTATTGACAGGATGTGGATACAATTTACCATTACCTCCTAATGCACCACCAATTGCTAACTTCGCAGCAGACGAAACGGTGGTTTGCACGGATAACGGAGGTAATGTAACCTTTACAGATAATTCTGCTGGAAATCCTACTTCTTGGAATTGGTCCTTCCCTGGGGCTACACCAGCTACCTCAACAATGCAAAACCCTTCAGTTGTATATAGCACGCCTGGTATCTATAATGTGTCCTTGATCGCAACAAATGCAAATGGATCAGATACAAGCATGATCACAAGTTATATTACAGTAGTCAGTGGTACCAATTGTCCAAATTGTATATCTGCCTCCGCGACTGATGTACCGATTTCTATCTCTGCAACTGGCACCCCGTCCATTACCTCAATGCTCACAGTGGCAGGATCTGGTACAATTGCCGAGGTCAATATTACAAATGTTGTAGGTGTACATACCTGGATTAGTGACCTTACATTTACATTAACTTCTCCCGCAGGTACTTCCGTTGTTTTAATGGCTGAACCCTGTGGCAGTGAAGATGATTTTGACTTAGGCTTTAGTGATGCCGCTGCTACTAATACACTTCCTTGTCCTCCTATTGGTGGAGCAGATTATATACCAGCAAATCCACTAGCCGCATTTAATGGGGAAAATCCACAAGGAGTTTGGATGTTTACTGTAGATGATGGTGCAAATCAAGATGGCGGCTCCTTGAATGGCTGGACGCTTGAAATCTGTTTTATTTCCAACGCCACTTGTAACTTATCCGTCACGACTTCTAGCGTACCATCTTGTGGGGGGGCTAGTGGTTCGGCAACTGTTGCAACTAGTGGAGGAACAGCACCATTTACATATCAATGGGACGCCGCCGCAAATAATCAAACAACTGCTACTGCAATGAATTTGACGCAAGGCACCTACACTGTAGTCGTTTCAGATGCTATGGGATGTCAAGAAACAGGAACGGTTACTGTCACAGAACCTGCTCCACTTACTGTAACCATTACGCATACAGATGAAAATGGAACCAATGGTGACGGAACTGCAACAGCAACTCCAGCAGGAGGGACTCCTAGCTACACTTATCTATGGAGCAATGGGCAAACAGGAGCAAGCATTTCTGGTTTGTCAGCAGGAACCTACGATGTATCCATCACAGATATCAATGGATGTAGCATAACAGAATCTGTTATAATAGGAATGAATACCGCCGTAATTGACATCGAACACTTAGAATCGTTCGAGCTCTATCCTAATCCAAGCGATGGGCGGTTTACAATATTGGTTGAGTTTGATCATGCAGAAAAGGCGTCACTTGCGATATACAATGTTTTAGGCCAACGGTTATTCACTAAAGCAATCAATGGCAAGTCCCTTTCAGTTCCTATTGAAATGGCGGAGCAAGCAACAGGAATCTATTTCGCTGAGCTTAGCACAGAAAAAGGCAAAGCTGTCGTTCGGTTTTTGAAAAATTAAAAAAGAAATAGCTTCACTATAAATAGCCTTAATGTATGTAACGTACGTTGAGGTTTTTTTAGGCTGCCTTTTCTCGCTATCCGCTATCATTCAGCACTTATGAAGACTGTGTTGCTTGGTCGCGTCTAGTCTTCACTTCATCGTTCAGCCTTCGCCACCCCCAGCACCACTAGCCTTCATAAGCACTGAATACCGCTTCTATCCAGGGCAGGCGCAATGAATTAATTTTAGTTTGACTGTGGTAGGGAAATAGAAAATGGATGTACGCTGTTATAAATAGCAAGCGGGTTCAAGGTGTCTAGATTGCTTGCCTTCAGCAAACTGTTATATAAAGTCAAGCGCCTAAACGTACGATAGAGCTAGCAAGAGTGCAATCATCTCCATCATGTTAAGCTAGTAATAGTGCTAACGCTATAAGCGTTCAAGATCCTAGCATTACCCTTGGGTATTAATTTACAACCAGCAGACGCTGATGGTCTAATAATAAGAAACAACAGTGCAGATTCCTGCTTAAAAGATAAAAGGCATTACCAAATTACCCGGTAATGCCTTTTATCTTAACTCTAAGAGCCGTTTATCTATCTGACGAGTGTAACGTCACCCTTGTATTCAACAACCTCTCCATCGACAAATTCTACGACAGCATAGTAAATGAATACAGCACCGTCCATTCGTTGATTCTTAAATCGTCCATCCCATCCTAAGGTAGGATTGTTTGGTTGGATATTACTAGCTGCAAATACTTGCTCACCCCATCTGTCATAAATGTTGAAGGTTCGAATGGTTCCAACTCCACCATCTGAATAGATCATGAAGATGTCGTTTGTATTATCACCATTTGGACTAAATACGTTCGGGATAAATACATTTCTGTCCTTATCAACTGTCACAAGGATATCATCTGTTGCTGTACAACCTGTCAACGTATCTGTTACCATGACCTGATATAAGGTTGTTTCTAATGGATCAACAACTGGTGTCTGACAGTCTAAACAGCTGATAGCAACATCAGGTGACCATTCAAAGGTGACACCAAGCGTATCAGGAGCGACTTGAACCCATAGTTGAGCACTATCACCCATTGTGATCAAGATATCAGGACCAAGGTTAACCTCTAGTTCTGGAGGATCAGCTACATAGGTAGAAGCAGTGACAACACAGCCATTTGCATCCTGAACATAAACAGTATAGTTTCCAGCGCCTAAACCTCCAAAGAAGTCACTAGGCACGTAGGTGATCCCATCAATTGAATACATATAAGGACCAACTCCACCTACTATTGCGGAATCAATTATTGTAATACTACCATTGAGTTCACCAAAGCAAATCGTTCCCTCCGTAACAAAATCAGGAATAATTTCATCTGGATGATTTATGGTTCCTGCTGCAGTAGACATACATCCATTTGCATCGGTAACCGTCACTCCATATCCACCAGCTGCAAGGTTATAAGCAGTTTGACCAGTAGTTCCATCACTCCAAACATAAGTGTAACTAGCCGTCCCCCCTGTAGTCACAACAGTCATAGAACCATCTTGACTACCATTGCAAGATGCGTCAATAGAAGTAATTGTTAAGTCTAAAGCAACTGGAGCATCGTCAACTGTAACGTTGATATTGTTGATTTGACATCCATTCGCATCAGATACATTGAGCACATAAATTCCTCCTACAAGTCCAGTGGCCGTTTGCCCAGTTTGTATTGGAGTAGTTCCCCAACTGTATGCATATGGCGGCGTACCACCTGTAAGTGTTACAGTAGCGCTTCCATCATTAGATCCAAAACAAATTGGAGTGACAGTCATCACACTTACGGATAAGGCCGTCGGCGCCCCAATAGTAACAGTTTCAGTGATGTTACAGCCACTGATGTCTGTAATTACAACGGTATGTGGACCTGCAGTTAATCCAATTGCTGGATTCGTGATTTCACCGTTATCCCATAAGTAGGTGAATGGAGGATTTCCGCCCAGAGGAGTCACTGTGGCACTACCATCAACTCCACCGTTACAACTGACATCTTGACCCGTGACTACGGCAGATATCTGACTTGGTTGATTGATTACAATACTTCCTAGTACAGTACAGCCTTGACTGTCTGTTGCTGTTACTATGTGTGTACCAGTTGGTAGTAGAATGACAGTTGGGCCAGATGCACCAGTACTCCAACTATAAGTATAGGAGCCGTTTCCTCCAAAAGCAACAGCTGTAGCAGTACCATCACTCAAACCAAAACAAGTAACATCAGTTCCAGTAACTTGCATAGACATTGCTGAAGGTTGTCCGATGAGTACATTTGCTGTTGTTGAACATCCATTGTCGTCCGTTACAGTAACATAATGAACACCTCCATTCAGCATTGTTGCTATTGTCGTTGTTTCTCCACTGTCCCACTCAAACGTATAGGGATTGGTTCCTCCCCCCGCAGTAACTGTAGCTGAGCCATTGGCATCGCCAAAGCAAACCGCTGGTGAAATTGCAGTGGTATTCGCTGTAAGGAAAGAAGGTTGGTTTATAACTACGGTGTGGATAATACTGCATCCAACTGCATCCGTTACCGTTACAAAGTGTGTTCCTGCGCAGAGGTTTATTGCCGTAACTGTAGTTTGACTTCCTGCTGTAGAAGACCATAAGTAAGTATACCCTCCAGCGCCACCTGTTGCTGAAACAGTTGCAGAACCATCACAAGCGCCTGCACAAAGCACATCAACAGTTGTATCTGAAGCACCTATTTGAGTCGGTTGAGTGATCGTTGCACTTGCAGTTGCTTTACATCCGTTATCGTCTGTTATCGTTACTGTATAGGTTCCTGCACTCAGTCCTGTTGGGTTTTGAACTGGATTTGCGTTACCTGTCCAAAGGAATACAAACGGTGGAATTCCTCCATTAATAGTTGTTGTAATAGAACCATTTGTATCTCCAAAACAAGTTAATGCTGTACCAATAGCTGTAGCTGAAAATGCTCCAGGCTGTCCTACTGTAACTGAAGTTACAGCGGTGCAAAGATTTGCATCTGTTACCATAACAGTATAAGTACCAGCAGGTAAATTGTTTATTGTTGTTCCTGTTTGACCTGTATTCCAAGTGTATTGGTAGCCAGGTGTACCACCAGTTGCAGCAGCAGAAGCCGATCCATCACTACTTCCAAAACAAGAGGCGTCAATGCCGTTTCCAATAACTGAAAGCAGACTCGGTTCAGTAATGATCACTGAAGTAGATGCAGTACATCCATTCGAATCAGTTACCGTTATTAAATGTGGTCCTGCTGTTAATCCTGTAGCAGTAGCAGTGGTTTCAGCATTATCCCATAAAAATGTATAAGGGCTAATTCCTCCTTGTCCAGAGGCAGTTGCAGAACCATCCGAGCCACCAAAGCAAGTAACACCACTAACAATTACAGCGGAAGCGGTAACTAAAGTAGGCTGACTAACAACTACAGTATGTATCGTTGTACAACTATTGGCATCCGTAATGGTCACGGTATGCGATCCCACACACAAACCTGTTGCTGTCATTGTTGTTTGACCGTTGGCACTGGCTGACCACACAAAGTTAAATGCTGGGGTTCCCCCTGAGACACTTACGGTTGCTGTGCCATCACACAAGCCATTACAAGAGATATCTGTTGTTGTAGAGCTTACTGCCAGCTGTCCTGGTTCTGTGATTGTTTCACTTGCTGTAATTATACAACCATTATCATCCGTAACGGTAATCGTATAAGTCCCAGAACTTAGACCTGTAGCCATAGGGGTTGAAGGAGCACCATTCGACCAGTTATAAAGGTAAGGAGGTGTTCCACCAGATAGAGAAAAAGTAATTGTTCCATCTGTATTCCCAAAGCAGACTAAAGGTCCACTATTCATAGAATCTATTTCTAAGGCAGGAGGTTCTGAAAGCGTAATCATCTGAGTAGATGAACAATTATTTGCATCTGTAACAGTTACCATAAATGTTCCTTCCGAGAGTCCCGTAATAGTCGTAGTAGTTGCTCCAGTGTTCCAGTCATACAAGTATGGCATAACTCCTCCTGTTGCTGAGATTGTAGCGTCTCCAGCGCTAGTTCCAAAGCAAAGGAGATCCGTACCAGTTATTGCTGTTACCAAGAGGTCTGGTTCTGACATGTTAACTGATCCAGTAATACTACATCCGTTATCATCCGTTACTGTTACAAAATGAAATCCTACGTCAAGATTGGTGACGGTTCCAATAGTCTCTCCATTCGACCAAATATATACGTAAGGTGAAGTACCACCAGAAGGAAGCACTGCCGCTTGACCGTTGCTATCACCATTACAGGAGACGCCTTTGTCAATAAAGACTGTTATTGCAACTGGAGATGGTTCATTAATTTGAATATCATCTGTTGTAGTACACCCAAAATTGTCGGTGACTGTAACAACGTAATATCCTACTCCTAGATCAGTGACATTAGAGGTTGTTGCTCCATTTGACCATTCGTAAGTATAGGGAGAGACTCCACCAGTATGAGTTACTGCTGCGCTACCATTAGACTGTCCATTACAAAGTACGTCTGAGTCCACAGCTGCTGAAACAATAAGAATAGAATTTTCCGTAATTACGGCACCATTTTGATTTATACAACCGTTATCATCTGTGATCGTTAAACTAATAAATCCAGCGCACAGCCCTGTTGCAGTTTGGGTACTCTGACCATCAGACCATTGATAGGTATATGGAGGTGTTCCTCCAGAAATAGCTACGGCTACTTCTCCATCACAGTCTCCACTACACAGTACGTTTTGAGTATTCAAATTGATATTGAAGGCGGGCGGTTCTGTAATAAGTGCGCCACTCAAATTAACACATCCATTAGAATCAGTCACGGTAACATTTACGAATCCAGCACATAATCCTGTAGCAGTTTGTGTAATTTGACCATCAGACCATTGATATGTATATGGTGAAACTCCTCCAGTTGTTGAAATCGTTGCCGAACCATTACAGGCTGCGTTACAATCAACATTTTGACTAGTAATGGTCACTCCAAATGTTGTTGGCTGAGTGATTTGTAATGTGGTTGTTTGTACACATCCATTATCGTCCGTTACAGTTATATCGTAATTGCCAGCTGGTAAATTAGTTATAACAGGAGTAGATCCTCCATTATTCCATGTATAAACATAGGGCGGTGTTCCTCCTGTTGCAGTAACGGTAGCAGAACCATCTGACAATCCATTACAACTAACATTATTATTTACTGCAGGAGTCACGGTTAAAAGTGGCGGTTCTGTTATTGTCACTGAAGCGGTTTCAGAACAGCCATTGGAATCAGTAACAGTCAAGGAGTAAGCACCAGCACATAATCCAGTTTGGTTTGGAGTTGTTTGTCCATTACTCCAAGTATAGGAGTAAGGTGTAACTCCACCAGTAACAGAAGTTGTCGCAGTACCAATACAAACTGCACTGCATATAATATTTGTACTAGTAACTGTCAAACTTAGAAGTGTTGGTTCAGTGATTGTAACAGTTGCTGTTGAAGAACATCCATTGGCGTCGGTACAAGAAACGGTATAGGTGCCACCACTTAAGCCAGTTGCCGTCGCGGTTGTAGCCCCAGAACTCCAAATACAGTTTATAGGAGGAGTTCCTCCAGTCGTTGTTACTGTAGCAGAACCGTCCACAGCGCCATTGCAGCTAACATTGTTGTTTACAACGGCAGTAGCGGACAACATAGGGGGCTGAGTAATAATAAAGGAAGTGATTTCAGTACATCCATTATTATCTGACACTGTGATTGAATAATTACCAGCAGGTAAATTAGTTATAGCAGGAGTAGATCCTCCATTACTCCATGTATAAACATAGGGCGGTGTTCCTCCTGTTGCAGTAACGGTAGCAGAACCATCTGACAATCCATTACAACTTACATCATTATTTACGACTGAGTTGACACTTAAAAGCGGCGGTTCTGTTATTGTAACAGAAGCTGTTTCAGCACAACCATTGGCATCAGTCAAGGTCAAATTATAATTACCTGCGCATAAGCCAGTCTGATCTGGTGTAGTTTGACCATTATCCCATGTGTACGTATAAGGAGTAACTCCACCAGTTACTGTAGTAGTTGCGGTTCCAATACAAACAGCATTACAAGTTAAATTCGTACTTGATACAGTAAGGCTAAGAGGCGGTGCTTCTGTGATGGTAACAGTTGCTGTGGACGAACATCCATTTGCATCAGTACAGGAGACGGTATAGGTTCCTCCACTCAATCCAGTGACGGTAGCAGTTGTTGCTCCATTGCTCCAAATGCAGCTTATTGCAGGCGTTCCACCAGTTGTTGTTACTGTTGCGGAGCCATCAGCACCGTTGCAACTAACGTTGTTGTTTACTGTTGCATTAGCAGATAACAATAGTGGCTCAGTAATGACAAAGGCTGTAATTCCAGTACATCCGTTATTGTCAGTGACTGTTACTGAATAGTTGCCAGCTGGTAAATTCGTTGCGGTAGCTGTTGAGCCTACGTTGTTCCACGTGTAAACAAATGGAGGTGATCCACCAGTTACGGTAACGGTAGCAGAACCATCTGATAGTCCATTACAACTAACATTGTTGTTCACAACTGAAGTAGCAGTCAAAAGTAGTGGCTCAGTGATTGTACTGGTGGCTGTTTCTGTGCAACCATTGCCATCAGTTACGGTTAAGTTATACGTGCCTGCACACAATCCTGTTATTGCAGAACTGCTCTGCCCCGAATCCCAAGTATAAGTATACGGAGCAACTCCACCTGTTACGGTTGAGGTAACGGTACCAATACAGACACCATTACAAGTTAAATTTGTACTCGTAACTGTTAAGCCGAGTAGGGTAGGCTCAGTTATGGTAACGGTTGCTGTTGATGAACATCCATTGGCATCAGTGCAAGAGACGGTATAGGTGCCTGCGCCTAATCCTGTGACGGAAGGAGTTGTTGCTCCTGTACTCCAAACACAGTTTATGGCGGGCGTACCACCTGTTGTACTTACAGTAGCAGAACCATCTGATTGTCCGTTGCAGCTTACATTGCTGTCTATTGTTGCTGTAGCAGTTAACAATGGTGGCTCAGTAATGACAAAGGCTGTAATTCCTGCACATCCA
Source organism: uncultured Saprospiraceae bacterium (assembly GCA_937959115.1). Lineage (GTDB taxonomy): Bacteria > Bacteroidota > Bacteroidia > Chitinophagales > Saprospiraceae > JAHDHB01. The sequence goes on along the minus strand of CALGAW010000025.1, from coordinate 119,097 downwards.
TTATTATCAGTGACGGTGATAGAATAGTTGCCAACGGGTAAATTTGTTATTGAGGGTGTTGATCCTCCATTACTCCAAGTATAAACATAAGGTGGCGTTCCTCCTGTTGTATTTACAGTTCCTGAGCCATCGGATAATCCATTACAACTCACATTGGCATTCACTGTTGAGGTGACTGTGAGTAATGGGGGTTCTGTTACATTAATATTTCCTACTTCAAAGCAACCACTATCATCTGTAACGGTGACGGTATAAGCTCCAGCACAAAGACCTGAGATTGATGGGGTGTTATCGCCATTGCTCCAGACATAAGTATAAGGTGGAGTACCGCCAGAAGCCATTACTGTCGCTTGCCCATCGCACACTCCGTTGCAACTTACGTTATTGTCTACTGCTATCTGACTAATTCCAAATGTATTGGAACTTTGTATATTGACACCAAGTGTGGAGCTACACATGTTACTATCTGTAATTGTCACGATATAGTTGCCAGCACATAATCCTGTTGCATCTTCCGATGTGGTACCATCCGACCAATTAAATATATATGGCGGGACACCACCAGTAACAGTAACATCCGCTGTTCCTACACAAGAAGAACACAGTGTCGTGGTTGTCGTCACACTTGAATTCACAGGTGTGGGTTGAGTGATTAAGACACCTGTCACTTCTTTACAACCATTTTGGTCGGTTACCGTAACGGGAATCGGACCAAAACACAAGCCTGTTGCTAGAGAAGTGGTTTGACCATCTCCCCACTGATAATTATAAGGAGACTGACCGCCAGTAGCGGTTACAGAACCAACTCCATCGCATAAACCATTACAACTTACGTTATTGATAATACCGATTTGAGAAATTCCAAATGTGTTTGTACTTTGAATGATGACACTGTGTGTATTAGAACAGCCGTTGTCATCAGTTACAGTAACGGTATACGTAGCTTCGCAGAGTCCAGAAACATCTTCTGTGGCTGCACCATTAGACCATTGATAGGTGTAGGGAGTAACTCCTCCCATAACTGTAAGATCAGCAGAACCAATACAAGCAGTGCAGGCAGTGGATGTTCCAGTAACAGATGAAGTAAGGATTGTTGGTTCAGTAATCATTGTTGAGGCGACTCCAAAGCATCCATTAGCGTCTGTGATTGTAACTGCATGTGTTCCTGCACATAGGCCTGTCGCAACTTGACCATTCTGGCCTGAATCCCATTGATAGGTGTAAGGGATTTGTCCACCTGTAGCATTTGCTGTTGCAGAGCCATCGCAAAGCCCATTGCACGAAATATTATTGTTAACAGTTACACCAGTTACATTAAAGTTATTATTACTACTAACAGTAAGAGAGGAAGTATTAATACATCCATTATCATCTACTACTGTTACTGTGTAGTTTCCTGCACAAAGACCTGTTAGAGAAGAGGTGTTTGCTCCATTTGACCAGGTATAAGTGTAGGGTGTTACACCCCCGGTAGTGACGAGTGTTGCAGTTCCAATACAGGAAGTACAAGATGTTGGTGTTGCACTACCTGTAGTAGACATTAGGGTAGGCTCTGTAATCATTAAGGAGGCTGTCTCAAAACAACCCGTATCGTCTGTAACGGTCACAGAATGTGGTCCTGCTGGTAAATTGTTGACTGTTGGTGTATTCCCACCATTGCTCCAAGCATATACATATGGAGGAACACCTCCATTTGCTGTGACCGTAGCATTCCCATTTGATTCTCCAAAGCATGCCGCGTTGCTGTTGACAGTAACGCTTATTGTTAAATCGGGCGGGTTAAGTAAAAAGACTCCTGTTACTTCTTTACAGCCATTTTGATCCTCAACTGTTACAGGATAAGCGCCTTGGCATAGTCCTGAAATAGTAGATGTGGTAGTACCGTCACCCCATTGATAAGTGTATGGAGGAAGACCGCCTGTAGCGGAAACAGATCCAGCACCATCACAATCTCCATGGCAAGAAATTTGGTTTGTAATACCGATTTGTGAGATACCAAAAGTGTTGGTACTTAATACGGTTATGGATGAAGATTCTACACACCCTGCTGCGTCAGTAACAGTTACGGTTATAACACCCATGCATAGTCCAGAAACATCTTCGGTAACATCTCCATTCGACCAATTAAAGGAATATGGAGCAACACCACCAGATGGCGTAAGGTCTATTGAGCCAATGCAAGAAATACATGCTGTCGGAGTAACATTTGTGTTGATTGTAATTGGGCAACTTCCAAGGTTGAATATGCAGGTTTCTACACAGCCATTAAGGTCTGTGACAGAAACATTGTATGTACCAGTGTTAAGATTCGTTAGTGTATCTGTTCCATCTCCATTTGCAAATACGCCTGTATTCCCGTTAGCATCCTCCCAGTTGATCATATAATTTGGTAATCCACCGGTTGAAGCTATTACAACATCAGAGCTTCCAAAAACAGAACTGCAAGACATGTTTAGGTCTGGAGTCGCATTGATTTTTGCTGGATAAAAGTCGAAGTTGTTTGTTGCTGAAAATGAGTAACCACCGAGGATGTAACCACCATCGGAAGTTGGTACAATGCTACTTAGTCTTTCATCATTTGTATAACCAGCTGAGATTTCCCAGATTTGATTTCCGGCAGCATCGATTCGAAGTACCCAATAGTCACTACTGCCATTTGGAGCATTTGAGTAAGAGGTACCTCCTAGAACAAACTCACCTCCGCAGGTAGTAACAATTCTTCTGCATTCATCGTATTGTGCACCTCCATAGTTTTTAGACCATTGTACATTGCCATTAGCTCCAACTTTTATTGCTAGATAATCCATCTGTCCAAAGTTGCCAGGCACATTGCCATCGCTTGAGTTTGAACAACCAACAAAAATGTAACCACCGTCTGCAGTTAGGACTGCATCTTCACCATAGTCTGATTGAGAGCCTCCATAAGTAGCTTCCCATTCGAGATTACCGTTTTGATCTAATTTAAGCGCCCAAAAATCCTCAACACCATTAGAAGAACTGACATCTCCATCTGTTGAATTTGACCAGCCGAGGGCTATATATCCACCATCTTCCGTTAATTTAATCGCATTACATTCTTCAGATAGACTTCCTCCGAAGGTTTTTTCCCATAGAAGATTTCCATTGTCAGGATCAATTTTAACAATCCAATAATCATCGCCTCCATGACCATTCGTAACATCTCCATCATTTGAGGCTGAAGCTCCAGCAATAATTAGATTACCTTCAGGAGTGATTTCCATATCATAAAGCACTTCTTCGCTACTACCTCCATATAGGTTCTCCCAGATTATATTCCCAACATTATCCAAACGAATAACCCAATAGTCAAGGTTTCCGTTTGCTGTACTATTAATATCACCATCGCTTGAAGCTGATTTGCCTCCTACTAAATAGTCGCCATTTTTAAGTTGAAGTACCGTGTAGGCGTAGTCTTGTTGTGAACCGCCATACACTTTTTGCCATACAATCGTTCCTGCTGCATCAAACTTAACCACCCAGAAATCCTTACCGTTGGGTGCGTTTGGAAGAACATCGCCATCATTAGACTCGGTTTCGCCTACACCAATATAGCCACCATCATTTGTTGGAATGATATCTCTTAAGAAATCACTAGAACTTCCTCCAATAGGAGAACCCCATTCAATTTCAGGATTGTTTTCAAAAGAAACGATTAAGTCATTTACTTGCTTACAGCCTACATCATCCGTTGTAGAAACCCTATATGATCCTGGAGTTAATCCAGCTACAGTATTGCCACTTTGTCCATTGTTCCATACATAGCTATAGTTTGGAGAACCGCCATTTGCGTTCACCATGATTTCACCTGTGGCTTCTCCACAAGCTGGATGGTTTATATTGTATGTTAAATCAAAATTTTCTATTTCTTTGTAATCATACCCTGCAACGAAGCCTGGGAGAGCGTATGAACCATTTCTACCAAATAAATTAACACCGTTTGAAACAAAGTCACAACTAGTGCCTAATTCGTTTGGAAAATTTATGACTCCAAGATAGTTTTCATTATAATAAGTGCTATAGATTTTATTATCAGGACCTAATTGTAATCCTAAGATATTATTGGGTGATGCTATAGTTGTAGAAGAATTAGCTATATCCGACGGTGTTCCTGCATTGAGATCAAATTGTAAAAGTTCTTTTCCTCCTAATCCATCTGCTGTAAAATAAACCTTGGATTCATCTGGAGAGAATGCTACGCCATAAAACGAAGGCATATCAGGCAAGGGAATCCAATTGCTTACAACACCTGTGGCTTTGTCGAAATCAAAAATCTCTGCTTTTGATGGATTTGTATTGCCGAAGCAAATTCCAATTCTATTACCGCTGGGAGAAGCAGCAATATGACCGATAGCTGCTGCGGTTGAATTCGGTGAGTTAGTGTCTTCATGGTTGGAACCAATAGCCGTAGTGACTTGGTTTACAATGCCATTGCATGATAACTGGAAAGCGATAAACTCATCTGACCAATATTTATGTGTGATTATCCAATAATCTCTTCCATTTGCATGTCTTACAGCAGTTAATTTTTCTGTCATGGTATCAGACAACAGGATATTTTTCTCAGAAGCTACAACATTCCCATTTCCATTATCGAGTGTCATGTCAACAATTGAATAACGGAATCCATATTGTAAGTTGTTTTGGTAAAATCCATCAACTGTAAACACGTAATAGTATCTGGAATCACCAGGCTTTGGTAGTATTAACGCAGCCTGAGAAGAGGAGTAGTGGCTAAGTAGGCCACTCCCATTCGGCATGATTTGATGGTTTTTATTCCATATTACTTCCCCGTTGGAGTACATTATTAGGTTACCTTCTTCATCGCTAATCGCTGAACAACCTTCATTGTGACCATCTTTGAGATAGGTTTGGCCATCGAGGATCGGAACAGGACTGCCAGCGTTGAAATCTAGGCCGGCTTTTTCACCAAAGTACCATATGTTACCTTGGTTCTGAGCAAAAAGTAGAAGTGGGAATACTACACCAAGTATCAAGATAGATACGTGTTTCATAATTTACAGGTTTGTCGGGAAATATGAAAAAATAATTTCATTATAAATAGCTTGTTTGGGAATAACTACAAATATAAAACGAATAACTTTAGAAATCCGTTGCTAGGCATTTAATTTATTAGTTTTACTTAAAGATTTAACTAGTTTCCCAATTGTTAAACCTGGTCCAATATAAATAAAACAACTGCTATGTAGGTAATTGTAAAAAATAGATCTCTTGTCATATACTCATGATTAAGTTTGTATTTTTAACAAAATCAAGTTTTTTACTAAAGAGCTTTACAGAGACTAACAATGATATATATCTAGCAGCTAAGACTACTATAAACGCTTTTAAACCAAATAAAATAGCGACCAACATTACGCCTATCGTATTCGGCAATTTGAAAAAAAGTAAGTTGATGTACCCAAAGAAAGCGGATAGTAGAGTTAGAATGGTTGCTATAGTGAAGAAGTCCATGTTATATAGTTGAAGGATCAACGATTGCACCAGCAATAGCAGCGGTCAGAAAACAAGCAACAGTTCCACCGATTAAGGCTTTCATTCCAAATTGAGCTAAGAGTACTTTTCTGCCTGGAGCAATCGCACCAATACCGCCAATTTGAATGCCGATAGAGGCAAAATTCGCAAAACCACATAAGGCATAGGTACAAATTACTTTCGAGCGGGGTTGCAATTCACCTAATACATTTTGCATGTCTAGGTAGGCGACAAACTCGTTTATCACAGTTTTCTTTCCTAGTAATTGGCCAACTAATGTCATGTCTTCGGCAGCAACGCCTAGTATCCATGCCATTGGGGAGAAGATAACTCCCATCACATAATTAAAATTGAATCCTTCAAAATTAGTAGTGCTTTGAACATATTCATTCAACCCTGTCCAAGAGCCAATGCCCCACATCAGTGCTTCGTTCATCATCATGACAAAGGCCATGAAAACGATAATCATGATTCCGACATTTACGGCTAGTTTAACCCCGTCGGTACTTCCTCTCGCTATAGCATCCAATAAGTTGGCGCCTATTTCATCCGAGGTTAGATTTAGATCCATGTCTAGGTCTTCTCTAGTTTCAGGGTATAATATTTTGGCTGCTACAATTGCAGCAGGGGCAGACATTATGGAGGCAGTTAGAAAATGAATGGCGTATTGTTCACCCAGAAAAGAAATAAAAGCAGCGAACACTCCACCTGCAATAGTAGCCATTCCTCCAGTCATCAAACAAAGGATTTCTGATTTCGACATTTTTTCTAGATATGGTTTTACCATCAATGGTGCTTCTGTTTGTCCGATAAAGACGTTTGCTGCGGCCGCTAGGCTTTCTGCACCAGAGATACCAAGCGTTTTTGTCATAAACCAAGCAAATCCTTTTATAATAACTTGAAGAATTCCTAAATAATACAAAACAGAAGAAATTGCAGAGAAAAAGATGATGGTAGGTAAGACTTTTGCTGCAAAAATATAACCGACCTTTTCGGAATCCATTAATCCACCTAGTACAAAACCAGCCCCATATTCGGTCCACCTAGTAATGTTTACAAAAAAATCAGCCACAACTTGGAAGATATCTTTTACGAAAGGAACTTTTAGAATTAAGAGTCCTAGAATTATTTGAAGTAAAATCCCTTTTCCAACTAGTTTCCAATCAATTGCCTTTTTATTAGCACTAAATAAATAGGTAATGCCAATAAGAACAACGATTGCCAAGAGACCTCTCCCAATGCTGATGAATTCCATAGTTATGATTTGAGTTTAATGAACATTCTGTCAAAAATAGTTAAATTATTGATTCTAGTATGTATATCTTCCTTTTAGATTTACCAAATTGTTAAGCTTTTTATTTTTAGAAAAAATGTAAATTGATTTTTATATTTTTGCTGCCTGAATATGAGTACAATAAATAAACCTTACATAATTGGGATTACTGGAGGAAGTGGCTCAGGTAAAACAACCTTTCTAAAAGAAATCACCGAAGGATTTACGAGTGAACAACTTTGTATTATCTCGCAGGATGATTACTACAAACCACGTGAAGAACAGAAAAAGGACAACGAAGGAATTAAAAATTTCGATCTTCCAGATTCTATTCATAGTGAAGCATTGGTTGTTGATCTTAAGAAATTGATCAACGGAGAAGTGGTTGAACGATTAGAGTATACGTTTAATAATGATGAAAAAACGCCTAAGAAACTTGTTTTCAAACCTGCTCCTATACTGATTATTGAAGGATTATTTATTTTTCATTATCCTGAAGTAGCTGAATTATTAGAATTGAAATTGTTTGTAGAAGCAAAGGAAACACTTAAAGTGATTCGCCGTATCAAACGAGATAGACTAGAACGAAATTATCCGTTAGATGATGTGCTTTATCGTTATGCAAAGCATGTCTCTCCTGCATATGAACAATACATTTTGCCCTATAAAAGTGATGCCCACATTATTATTAATAATAACACAAATTTTAATTCTGGTGTGGATGTTGTGAAGGGTTTTATTCAATCAAAACTAAATGCCCTAGTTTAGTATAGATTGAACTTTCTTGACCAATTTCCATTTATTAATTGACGATTGATGTTGATTAAAGCGTGCATTGCTTTGATCAAAACGACTAAATTAAAATTTTATATGAAAAGAATCTTATTTCTATTCCTGTTGAATATCATTGGAATAGCATTGGTAAAGGGGCAAAATATCACAGTAAGTGGTTACATAAAAGATGCCTCTAGCGGAGAAACATTGATTGGGGCAACAGTAATTGATTCGATTTCCCAAAATGGAACGACTAGTAACGCTTACGGATTTTACAGTTTGACTATTCCTTCCAATGAAGCGACTACACTGGTCTATACTTACATTGGTTTTGATGAAGTGAGGAAAAGAATTACTGCAACAAGTGATATCACGATTGATTTGGAACTTGGTTTTAACTCCCAAGAACTCTCTCAGGTAACAGTTACTGCGAACTCAGCAAAAGAGCAAGTGAACAGCACACAGATGAGTGTAGACCGACTCTCGACGAAAGATGCAAAATTACTGCCAGCCCTTTTTGGTGAAGTGGACATCCTGAAAACAATTCAACTGAAACCTGGTGTACAGTCAGCTGGAGAAGGATCTTCTGGGATTGTAGTGCGGGGTGGGGGACCCGATCAAAATCTGATTATACTTGACGAGGCACTTGTCTACAATCCATCGCACCTCTTTGGCTTTTTCAGTACGTTTAACTCTGATGCTGTAAAGAATGTAGAATTGTATAAAGGTGGATTCCCTTCACAGTATGGTGGTCGACTGTCTTCTGTGATTGATGTGAAGTTGCGGGATGGAAATCGTAAGAAATATTCTGCACAAGGCGGATTAGGCCTAATTGCTTCTCGATTAACACTTGAAGGACCCATTGTAAAAGATAAAGGATCTTTTATTGTTTCTGGTAGACGGACCTATGCTGATATTTTTACTAGAATTGCCAATAATCAAAATACAGATAACCCTGATTGGAATCAGATTCCTGATTATTTTTTCTATGATTTGAATGCAAAGTTCAATTACGATATCACAGAAAAAGATCGGATATTTATTAGTGGATATTTCGGTCGTGATGTGTTTGGTTTTAACACGGACGACTTCTCTGCTGGGTTTGACTGGGGTAACATCACGACTACTGCTCGCTGGAATCATATCTTTAATCCCAAGTTATTTACGAATACAACGTTCACGTTTTCTGATTACGATTACCTAATCAATAGTTCATTCGATGTGATTGACTTTGAGGTCGGATCTGGTATTACGGATGTTAATTTCAAGACGGACTTCTATTATGCACCCAACAATAAGCATAACATTCGTTTTGGGGCAGATGTTACGCAGCATAAATTTAATGTTGGAAGATTGAGCGTGGAGTCTGATGAGTTGGATGATCCAATTTTTAGTTCGGATACTAATATTGATGCGACTGAAATGGCTGTTTATATATCAGATGACATAGAAGTCAGCAAAAAACTGTCTATTAATGTCGGATTGCGAGGAACGGGCTTTAATAATGAGACGTTCTATGCTGCGATCGAGCCAAGGGCTTCCATGAAGTATTCATTATCTGACGACGTTTCTGTGAAAGGCAGTTATACGCGAATGAATCAATATGTACACTTAGTTTCTAATAGCGGAGCGAGTCTTCCTACTGATGTCTGGTATCCTTCAAACGAGAAGATCAAACCACAGCAATCTGATCAAGTGGCGGCTGGTGTTTCCGCTGCAATCGGTCAGTCATTTTTGTTGACAAATGAGCTGTATTATAAGTGGCAGCGAAAACAGATTGATTTCAAGGATGGAGCTGATCTGTTTATCAATCCCAATCTTGATGATGAATTTGTGTTCGGCACTGGATACAGTTATGGTAATGAAATTTACCTAGAAAAGAAGGAAGGAAAGTTCCGAGGATGGATTGGTTATACGCTTTCATGGTCTTGGAGAGAATTTGAGGATATAAATGATGGAAAGCGGTTTGCTCCAAGATTTGATAGAAGACATGATATTTCAGTTGTAGCGATCTACAATTTATCAAAGAAATTTCAGTTCTCAGGGAGTTGGGTTTACCAAACTGGAAACAATACTTCCTTGCCAGAAGCACGATTTTATTTTCAGGACGTTGATGGAACAAGGCCTAACATTGGAACAATTTACATTGAACGAAACAGTTTTAGAATGGCTCCTTACTCTCGTCTTGATTTTGGAATTACGATGAATGTATTCATGAAGAAGCCGAATTTTGATGGAAATCTTAATCTAAGCGTTTATAATGCTTATGATCGTAGAAATCCATTTTTCCTTTATTATGATACGGAGACGGATAATAACAACAACATCTTAAGTATTCAACCCAAGCAGGTTTCCTTGTTTCCAATTCTTCCTTCTCTAACGTTTAACTTTGAATTTAAATAATCATGAAATATTTTCCATATATATTGTTCTTGTTGATTTTTACTTCTTGTAATCTAGAACGTGAAATTGAAATCGATTTACCACCGTATGAAAATCAGCTAGTAGTTGAATCCTATATAGAACCAGATAAACCGATTTTGTTAACACTCTCTGAGAGTATCAGTTATTTTGAAATTCCGACCCTTGAATCTGTAGATTTGAACCAAGCGCTCATTCTAAATATTGATGGGTTTGAACTACAAACGACGATTCAAGGATTGATTGATCAAGGATTTTTAACTGCTGAGGATGTTCCATCTTTGCCTCCTACTTTTAACGATGCAGAGGTTGTTGTTACTCATAAAGGAATTACAGATACCCTTGAAAATATACTTTACCTTGTCCTAGATCCAAGAACCGATGCAGAGAGTCCTTATTTTAAGTATTACAACTTCATTTCTAGGACACCAGTTACAGTCGATTATGACAATCCATTCTTTTTATCCATTATTGATGATCAGGGTAGGGTAGTCACAGGTGAAGCACTGTTCAAGCCTCCTGTACCAATTGATAGTTTACGGGTGCGGTTCAATAATTCGAATGAAGCCTCTCTTGAGACTTGGATGACTGATCCCGAACCAACTGGAAATTACTACCGTCGTGTGGTGAATGAGTCAACGCTTTACAGACGTCCGTATCAAGTTTTTTCATTTGATGATTCAATTCTCGAAGGATCTTTTGTCCTAGGAACGGCGAATGATTTCGAACAAAATGATACACTGATTTCTACAATATTTTCAATAGATGAGGCGTATTATGACTTCTCTGAGACCTTTGAAGATGCTGTACAAGCGAATGGTAATCCATTTGCCCAACCTACCCGTATCAAATCAACAGTTTTAGGTGGAATCGGGGTGTTTACTGCATTGACGAATTCTCGTGACACGATTATTGTACCATAGATTTTCAATGATTAATTTTCAGGTATATTGAGCGGGACATTCGTCCACTCAAAAGGTTGAATTAAGGTGCTAGCGCAATTAATCATTAATCATTATTTTCAAGATCAAACTTTAATACAAATTCAAGCACATCTCTTGAAGGACTTGGGCCATCAGGTCCCTTTACCTTAAAGTCATCAAAAAGATTTAAACTAAAGGTTGCAACGGTATGCAGTAAATACTGCCCCTCAGCGTCTAACCGTAATTCCATTGTTGCTGGAACAGAAATTGGTATATCAATGCCCTTCATTGTAAATGTTCCTTCTACAGTGCATTGCTCCTCTCTGTAGAGCCTCAATTGATCACTGCCGCCAGTTACCCTATTAAATTTAAATGTGGAGGAAGGAAACTGCTTTATGTCTAACATTTTATAATGTACTTCGTGGTCAAAGCTTTTTTCGCCCATGGTAATATCCTTGATTGCTACCGAAAACATTCCTTCTGCGTCATTCAGCCCCTTGTTTTCATTTAGAGAAAAGTTGCCAGCTAGTTGCTTGATTTCTCCTGCATAACCGTCTAAGGGAGATAAGAAGCTAAAGGCGCCCAAAGGCACACGGCTATTGGCTGTCTGCTTGATTTTCCAGTTACGTGGTATTGTTTCAGATAACGGTGTTGTGTTACGTTTTACGACAGATGCCGCAATATCCAATTGTAAGTTACCCGTCTTTGTAGTAACAGGGATAGTAACAAAGTCATCACCATCCGCAGATTGCTTGATCACGTTTAAGATCTCAGCTTCTAGCAACTCGGCAGCTGTTTCAAGGAGTTGACGCCTGTTTTTCCATTTGCCAGAGATCAGTGGTTCTCGCATTGAATGATAAACGGATCGGATACAGTTGAACTGAGAATAGATTTCGGCTTTTAAGGTGAGCGTTTTGTCTTTACTGAGGTGTGGGTGAATATCGATGTAGAATGCACGATTTGTTTTTGGTTGGTCAAACGATGGTAATAGCTCAAAATGTTTCATTCCCTTTGCGAAACAGACGTTTGCACTTTGACTAAATGAATTTTGATCAAAGCCTGAAGGCAGATCACCAGTCATTGGAGTTACTTTTAAAGGAGCTGTAATCGTTGCACGCTGATCCTTCCACACGAGTAGCTCTTTCTTTGGAGTGATACTGTATTGACTGTGCTTTAGGCGTGATTTCCGAACGAAGGTTTTCATTCGACTAAAATTTCGATAACGCCCATAATACAAGGAATGGCCGTGGTTGTTTTGAAATACGATTGATGGCGTGACTGCAATTCCTTCTGGAGCGCCGTCCGCTTCTATGTATCGGATGACTGGGTACGTTTCATTTTGGTCGGCAAACGTCTTGAATTTTTCAAGGTAGATCTGGTCAACAGCCTTGTTTTGTTTGCTAACATAAAGGGTCAGCTGGTCTTCAATGCTCGTAGACCAAGGATTTGAGAACATTGTAAACAGGAGCAGTCCAAACACAATCAATTTTGAGCTCATAGAATATTTTTTATTTTCAAAGATAAAACATCCATTTGAACAAATTTGTTTATCGGCAAAATCATGACGTAAAACGGAAATATCCTACCATTCGTCGTAAAAAAAAGACAAATTGGGATGTGGCACAATATTTATACATAATGGGATGAATGAAACATCATAATACATGCAGCAAATAGAGCAAGAGGCCTACCAACAAATGCAGCAAACCATTAAACAATTGCTAGTAGAAGGGTTGTATCAGAAGTACAGACAAAGAGTCTACAACAAATGTCTAACAATGGTTAAGTCTGAACAAGATGCGCACGATTTAAGTCAAGAAGTTTGGGTAAAAGTTCAGCGTAACATTCTTAATTTTAAAAATAAGTGTCATACGTCTACCTGGTTGTACTCGATCGCCCACAATCATTGTATTGATTTCCTTCGAAAGAAAAATAATAAAACAACTAAGAAGTATAGATACTTCGATGATTTTCAAAGTGCTAATTCAATGGATTCTCATCATATTGAAAATGAAAATGATCATAAAAGTAAAGATTTACTCCATGATTTAATTCTTAAAATGGTGAAGAATGAAAACATGAACATCCTTTGGAGAAAGTACTGTAAAGGTCAAAAAGTAAATACCATTGCTGAAGAATTAAACTTATCTCCTTCCGCAGTTAAAATGCGGATCCAAAGAGCAAAGGAAACCTTCAGGAAATCGCTCCTAGTGGAAATGTCAGATCACAATGAGTTAAGCGAGCATCGAGAACGACTATTTGGATAGTTGAGAAAATAGCAATGCTCAATGATCAATTAAATCTTAATGCTTTGTTCGTGTCGAATGACGTTGTCAGGATCATATTTCCGTTTTACAGCTTGAAGCCTTGGATAGTTGTTCCCAAAATAGGCAGACTCCCAATCCTCAAAATCTAAGTCAGGGTAATTGCGATAGTGTGCGCTAACACCACCCGTTTTCAGCAATTTTTGAATCTTTTGAAATCGCTCAATCTGCATTGTCCCTTGTGCAGGTTTGTCATAATAAGCTTGTAGTTCACCCATAAACGGCCGCGCTCTATGCGGAAAACAGGAAATAGTTTCAAAGGCATCCGTATTAATGGCACCTCCTAACGTATTCACTTGGAAAATCAACCCTTTGGTATTGCCTACAATTTCGATTACTTTTTCGATAGAAGGAGCAACGTCACTGAAACCTGTATAAAGGCCAGCACAGGCATTTTTAAAGAAAATAGAATGTTGGATGCCGTAGTACTTCTTAAGTGATGGTGCAAGGTCTTTTTTTGTATCTGGAATATACTTGTCACACAACAACGTAAATTGCTCAATCATGGTGGTGAGCTCAGGACTTTGCTCCTCAAAATCAGTGATGAGTAAGGTCAGCGTCTTGTGGTTTAGGACGAAGGCTGCAAAGCAAGAGCCAGGCAATTGACCAGCATAAGTAAACCACGCTTCCAATAATTGTTTTGCGCGTTCAGTCGTCAGATTATAGGCTTTGAATCGATGTCTGATAAACCAATTTGGTGCTTCATGTGTGCGGAAGGTCATTTCAGTGACCACCCCAAAATTACCATTGCCGCCACCTCGACAAGCCCAAGCAAGCTCCTTGTCATCAGACGATTGAATGATATTGCCTTTGCCATCTACCATTGTAAATTCCTCTAGGTGATCACACGTTAGTCCATACTTTCTGCTAAATAAACCATACCCACCTCCTAGTGTTAAGCCTCCAACGCCAACACCTCCACAAGATCCCATTGGGATAATTCGTTTTCTTGGAAGGATATTGTCGTACACCTCAGCTAAGGTGACTCCTGGCTGAATCGACACATTATCCTTGTCCAACCATTTGATTGCTTTAAATAAAGAAAGATCAATAACAAGACCGGCATTATTGCTAGAAAATCCTTCAAAACTGTGTCCACCGCTTTTGATTGCAACAGCCAATTGCTCTTGTCGAGCAAATTTAACGGCTTCAGACACCCCTTTTGTTGATTTGCAGAGTGCAATATACTTTGGTTTTTTTGGGACTCTTAGGTTGAAGCCCATCCGCTTTAATTCGTAGTCGGAATCAGATTGTTGTAAAACAACCACCTCCTTACTATTAAGCAAGTCGATGACGGTTTCAATAGCCTTTTCATCTGGAATGATTGGATCAGTTGGCTCGTTAATTATCGGCTGAGGTGAGTGCGTATTTTTACATCCAGAAAGAATAAAACCCGCAGTCAAGAAACCTGTAATTTTCAAATATGTTCTTCTGTTAATGTCAAATTCACTCATTGTGTGCTGGTTTTGGTTTTTCTAATCGAAATTAATAAAGAAATTTGTATTCACAAATTCGAACAAAATTTTAAAAGATACGTTAAATTGATTTGAGATGTAAACGTGTTGTAAACGACTTTTAATCAGCTAGTCATGTAAGATTGTTGAAATTAGATTGATTATTTTGATCGAATAAAATTTTACTTAATGAACATAAATACTATTTTTGCACACTTGAAAATAGCATATCAATACTAAAAAGCTTATGGCAATCATTAATAAGAAATCAAAAGAATTTTTATTCAAATACCTGAATAATTCTTCACCAACTGGATTTGAAGCTCCAGGCCAACAGATTTGGCTAGATTATATCAAACCCTATATTGATGAATACCATGTCGATAACTATGGAACTGTCTACGGTGTGATTAATCCGGGAGCAAGTTACAAAGTAGTTATAGAAGCTCATGCTGATGAAATCAGTTGGTTTGTCAACTATATTTCAGAGTCTGGTTTTATCAGTGTTATCCGAAATGGTGGATCTGATCATCAGATTGCACCGTCAAAGAAAATTAACATCCATACCCCGAAAGGGATTGTGACTGGTGTTTTTGGTTGGCCAGCCATCCACACTAGAAAAGGAGGGAAAGAAGAAGCGCCTAAGCTGAACAATATTTTTATCGATGTCGGAGCTGCAAGCAAGCAGGAAGTATTAGATATGGGTATTGAAGTTGGATGTATCGCTTGTTATCCAGACGAAATTTTTGAAATGAATAATCGGTTTTTCGTAGGCCGAGCGCTTGATAACAGAATGGGAGGTTTTTGTATTGCAGAAGTAGCAAGATTACTCAAGAAAAACAAGAAGAAACTACCTTTCGCACTTTATATTGTCAATGCGGTTCAGGAAGAAGTTGGACTTAGGGGAGCACAGATGATTGCCAATAAAATCAAGCCTGACGTAGCGATTGTCACTGATGTAACACATGATACACACACACCAATGCTAAAGCCTAATGAGCTAGGAGACATTCGTGCTGGAAAAGGACCAACGGTTACGTTTGGGCCTTCTGTTCACAACATATTACAGCAGTTGATTATTGATACAGCGAAAAAGAACAAAATTCCTTTACAGCGAGAAGCAACCTCTCGTGTTACAGGCACGGATACAGATGCATTCGCCTATTCCAATGAAGGAGTGCCTTCCGCTTTAATTTCCTTGCCTTTACGGTATATGCATACGACTGTTGAAACGGCGCATAAGGAAGATGTAATGAACGTGATCAAGCTAATCTACTCAACGTTGCTTAAGATCAAAAAGAATCATAACTTTAAGTATTTGAAGTAAAAACGCAACAACGTGCCAAGCGTTACAAGTCTGCACCTATGAATCTATTGAAGAAAGGAATAGATTTGTTGCTCTATAGCAATATCTACATTGGTTTATGTGCCGTTGCGCTTACGCTTGAAACGCACATCCTTCTTGGATTGCCCCTTCAGTTTTCCCCGGTCCTTGTACTTGTTTTCTGTGCCACTCTTGTCATTTATGCCTTACATCGAATCATAGGTATCTCTAAGGTGCATGAGTTTATCGAAGAAGAGCGCTACAAAGTTATTACTCAATACAAGCATCACATTTGGGTGTATGCTGGATTTGCTGTTCTAGGTGGAGGCATTGCTTTTATTTACTTGCCCTTTGCTGTTCAGTTAGCACTAGTATTGCCTGGGCTGATTTCACTAGGATATGTCTTGCCAGTATTCCGAGGACGGAAATTTCGGTTACGTGATTATAATTTAATCAAAATATACCTCGTTGCAATCGTCTGGGGATTTGTTACTGTTTTCTTGCCTATGGCGGAGTATCAATTGTTCGCTGATCATAGATCTTGGTTGCTATTGTTGGAGCGGATGCTTTTTATCTTTGCGATTACCTTACCATTTGATATCCGTGATTTAACGGTAGATCAACACAATAGTGTTCGGACTATTCCATCTAGTGTAGGCGTACAAAAGTCAATTTTCTTAGCGATTGCCCTGCTTGTTTTAGGATGGTGTATTTGCTTCTTTATTCTAGACGGTTGGCGGCTGATCGGTGTTTCTGTAAGCTATTTGTTGACTGTTTTGTTGGTCTGGAATTCAAAGCACTGGAAACATGACTATTGGTTTACGGGGCTTCTTGATGGCACAATGCTGATTCGACTCGCGACTGTTTGGGTGTTTATGTGGTGGATGGGTGATTTATAAAAGCCTTTTGTCTTCAGAGATATCTGTCGTGTGCAATGCTTGAGACGTGAACCGGTGCTGGTCTTGGAGGCCGTTCAAGTTGTGAACTGATTTTTGTAATGAAAGCCGTTCTGATAGATGTTCAGAGAGAAAACCATTTAAATCAACCCAAGGAAACTTGTCTGCCAGTTTTTTATAGCGTCTAAGGGATAAATGATCATGATAATGTTGATTAACAAACTATCTTTTATTGTAAGAATCAATGCAAGTTCAATTAGTAAGAAAAGTGCGACAGAACGCCAGAAACCTAGATAGTAAGCAATCATAAATCCAATCCCACAGCTTACAAGGTCCCCAAGGCAATTGACAACAGTGTCACCAAAATAACCTAGGGCTGCAGTTGCTTCACGATACCGATCAATCACCATTTGAGTATTTTCAAGGATTTCCCAAAGTGCCTCCACTGCAATCGATATAACAAAGCGCCAACCGAGTGAAATATACTTGCGAAAGAACCACAATGCCCCGAAAAACACCATACCATGTAGAATATGAGAGAAGCTATACGGATCGGTAAAGTGCTGAGAATTATCACCTCCCCAAGCATCACTAATCCAAAACTTGAGTGTACCGTCTTTAGCAAGCCATAGACGGCCTTGGTTACGCAGTTGGAAGCACATGCCTAAAACGACTAAAACAAGGCCTACAAGTGGCGCAAATCGCTTAATTTCATTGTTCATCTTCAATCTTTATAAGATTATGGATTAATTGTTACAAGGTAAAAACTGTTTAGTTCGATTCTTTGGTTTGGGTACAAATATGCTAATTCGTACCTTGCCAAAAAAATAAACGCATGAGAATATTAGGCTATATAGAAAATAAATCTTGTAAAATCACTGTTTTTCAGCTCGATCATAAGCTTTCAATTAAGTTTGAAGATAATCTTTATGAACAAACATATAAACTGCGCATGTCCGATGAAATCAGTGGTATGAAGGAAATTTCCGCTTTAGTTGATGAAGAACTGATTGGAAAAGTTATGCACCGATTTATGGATATGCACAAGGATTTAGAAGATGCAAAAATTAGAAATATCCAAATGGATGCTGAGGATGAGTTTGATGAGATTTTGTGAATTGATGGTTCGTATTTAGTGCTTAGTTCTTAGAATGTTTCTCCTAGAGAGATGTACATACCAAATTGCTTGCCATTGATCGATGCTTTTGGGTGCAATCCCCAAGCAAAATCAACGCCTGTGCTGATGCGCTGTTCCTCGTCGATGACTGCTCGAAAGCCAAAACCTGCACTTGTTTTTAGCTGTTTGATACTAAGGTCGTTGATGTCATTGTATACTTGACCACCGTTGAACATGCCTACTACGCCGATAGCCTTCAGATAAGGAACCCACGGTGTCTTAAACAACAGTGCTCGGTATTCCAATTGGAAGCCAAGGAGGTGTTTGTCTTGATAAGTCCCTCGAAAATATCCTTTGATGAAATCTTTTCCTTGGAATCGTGCGAGTCCGTATATTGGCAGTTCGTTTGTTGCAGCGGTAAACCGATTTTCAGATCTCACATTTACTGCAATCACTTGATTTTTCCAAGTGCTTTTGTAGTATCTAAAATCAGCTAATAAAAAGGCGTATTTAAAATCGCTACCTACAGCTTTGCCGTAATAACGATTGGAGAGGGAGGCAAACATTCCCCTGTACGGAGCATTTACATTGTCTCGATTGTCGTAGGTGACGTTGAAACCCAGTCCAGATCGCAAACCAGCTATTGGATTATTGAAGCGTTCTGGTGTTAGAAAGTCAGTATTTTCAGCAGTGTATTCAACTTTATAAACAGATTCTATCTCATAATCAATACCTAAGTACAGATGTTTGGCGATCGTGCGGGCAGCGATTAAAGAGAAAAATAGTTGTTTAGCACCAAAATTTGCATAATTGTAGCGATTCGTAATTGTATCTTCTTGTTGTTCTAGTACTCGGGACAATCCGTCATTACCGATCCCATAGTTTCTATCCGTGTTTTTTTGATAATAGCTCTGGCCTCTGAAGAAATAAATATTTTTGTGTGTGAACAAATTATAGGTTGTATTGATTTCAATTTGTTTCGCTGTTGAATAAACCGTTCTTAGTTGAATACTCGATTTTCTACATAGTGGAGTAGGCGGAGCAAAGAAGTAACTATAAATCACAGCAGCCCCAATAGTAAACTTTGTTTCTGGACTAAAACCAATTGCTGGTACACCATCTATATCCAATTTCTTTTTCTTTTGTATTGTATCTATATCGGAGTGGTTTATCACTTCTTGAGCAGATAAGCTATGCTGGATGACACATAAACATATTAAGGAAGAAATGAATAATTTAATTTTAGCTACGTGGTTCATAAGTATATTATAGGACTTATCCGTTTAATTTTTTATAGTATGTGCGACGAATTATTGAATAATAAGGAATTTGAGTTTAAATTGCACGGATATTTTGAAAAGAATTTGTGAGGAAGACCGAAAATCGAAGTTAAGACAAGAAAAACTTCAGTCCTTATTTAAAACGATTGTAATGGTTGAAAAGAAAAGACTATATGATGCTTTTGGTGAAATGATCTATGTTTTGGCAATGGCTGACGGCAAGGTACAGGTTGAGGAAATGGATGCCTTGGAAGCAGAATTGATGAAACATCCATGGGCTGAGGAAATTGAATGGTCTTTTAATTATGAGCGGAAACGTGGAAATGATGTAAAAGAGGTCTATAAAAAAGCAATGCAAACCTTTGTTGACTACGGTCCTGCTCAAGAATATAAGCGTTTGTTAGAAATTATGGAATATGTGGCGGCCGCTTCTAACAAAATTGACCCTCAGGAACTTGAGATGATTCTTAGTTTTCAGTATGATTTCAAAGTCCAATTAAAGAAGGACCTACAATCTAGACGATTGATCAGTGAAGATGACTATGACGTAATTTCAAAACGGGTGATTCAACAAGCCAACACCGTAGTTGGTGTGCCTAGGGAACGATTGTACTCTGCGTTTGGCGAAATCGTATATTTAGTGGCAAAAGCAGATGGGATCATAGAACCATCCGAAATTGAAAAAGTAAAAGAGCAAGTAAAGAATCATGAGCTCGGTAAAGAATTATTGTGGTCGTTCAACTATGAAATGAAAAAACAGAATGATCCTGCCGAAGTCTATGATAAGGCAATTCAAGTGTTACAAGACAATGGACCGGATCCCGATTATGACTTATTAATTGATCTTCTTGAAAAAATATCAGTTTCCAGTGATGGGATGGACGAATCTGAGGCCAACTTTATTATGGATATGGAGGCTGACCTGAGGAGTAAGATTGTAGAAGACCTTAGCAGAATCAATGACAAATAATCTGAATACACCATTAAGTAGCGCCCAAGTAGCATTCTATGAAAAGAATGGTTATCTGATCATTCCTCGATTTGCCAACAGTACTGAAATCAACAAGTTGAAAGCTGAAATAGTTGATGTGATTGCTCGTTCACCGCATAATACCAATGCTATTTTTAGTACAAAAGAGAATGTGGAAACTGACCTTTCTTATTTCCTAGAGAGTGGGGACAAAATTCGATGTTTTTTTGAGACAAAAAGAAATGCAGATGGCACGTTAGCTGTGAACAAAGTTGGTCATGCACTGCATCAATTGAATGCCGTGTTTACTGAGTTTTCCAATCAAGCATCTTATCGTAGAATTGCAAAGCAATTGGGAAATAGTTCCCCTGAAATTCTTCAGAGTCAATACATATTAAAGCTACCTGGAGTTGGGGGAGAGGTGGTACCGCATACGGATTCTACGTTTTTGTATACTGAACCAGAGAGCTGTTTAGGGTTTTGGTTGGCACTAGATGCTGCTACGCAGGAGAACGGATGTCTGTGGGCTGTTCCGGGGTCGCACAATATCCCATTACAGGAGCGATACGTGCGAACAGAAGACGGAACAGGGACAAAATTTATCTCGATGACCGAACATAAGCAAGCTTTTGACGTATCACGCAAGGTAGCGTTGGAAGTGGTGGCTGGAGACTTAGTACTATTGCACGGTCGGCTTGTTCATTTCAGTGAAGCGAACGTCTCTAAGCATTCTCGTCATGCTTTTGTGCTACATTTTGTTGATAACTATGCTACTTATCCACAAAACAACTGGTTACAAAGGAGTTAGGCAGTAATTGTAAGGGATGAACGCAACTTTTTACTTAGAAATTACTATTTTAGGCTTTATTTTTAAACTAATATAAATATTACGAATTATGGGTATGATTTCAGAATTTAAAGAATTCGCTGTTAAGGGTAACATGATCGATATGGCGGTAGGTATCGTTCTTGGTGCAGCGTTTGGAACAATTATGACTTCTTTAGTAGGTGATATATTGACTCCACTAGTGTCTTGGGCAGCAAACTTGCCAGATTTTTCTAACATGTTTGTGGAGCTGACACCAGCTGCTAAAGCACCTGCTGATCAGAGTTTCAACGCATTTAAAGATGCAGAAGGTGTAGGTCTTGGATTTGGAAATTTTGTTAACGCATTTATTTCTTTCTTATTGGTTGCTCTTGCTTTATTCTTTGTTGTTAAAGGAGTTAATAAAGTTAAGAAAGCTGAAGAAGAAGCTCCAGCAGTTCCTACTGCTTCAGAAGTATTACTTGGAGAAATCAGAGATGCTTTGAAAAAGTAATCAACTACAAAAAAAACAGGAAGGGTAACGTAGTCTAACTATGCTACCCTTTTTTAATAGGTTAATATCAATGAAATATGAAAAGACGATCAATTAGTTCGGGTTCTATTTTTGAAGAAGAGGTTGGTTACTCTAGAGCAGTTGTTCAAGGTGATTGGTTGTTTATGGCAGGCACAACTGGGTTTGATTACGAGAAAATGACCATATTGGATAGCGTTGAAGAGCAAACTAAACAAACGCTGATAAACATAGACAAAACGCTATTAGAGGCTGGGTTTAACAGAATGGACATTGTGAAGGTCATGTATATTCTTCCAAATACATCAGAGTTTAAGTTATGCTGGTCAATACTGAAGGAATACTTTGGTGAAGTTCGTCCTGCCGCAACGATGATTTCTGCTGGGTTGTATGACCCTAGGATGAAGATCGAAATAGAAGTGACTGCATTCAAGAATCCATAAAAAAAAGTGAACCAAACTAAATTGATTCACCTTATATTTTTTTAAATCTGGATGTTATTCTAAAAACTTCTTGCCGTCCCAGCGACCCAACCAACTACAATCTTTCCCTACTTGTTTATAATTTTCGAATACATATCTCGCTTCTTCTTCTGATTCTCTTGAGAATACTATGCTTGATCCTCCTGTTTTAATGCTTATGTAAAATGCATCTACTTTGTATTTGAAACCTCTTTTGATTGCCATAAATTTTTAAATTTGGTTAAGAATTACTCATAATTCAGAAAAAGTGAACTTGAGTGAAAAACTGTCTTGGGAACGGTTTTAGGTTATTATAATTTAATCAACTTTACATTGATATTACCTTTTGTAATAAGGTCTTCGCTAAATCTGTAATGACCTTTAGGAGCAATTACATGCAGGTAACCACCTTTTCTGGAAGCTAGCTGGCTTAATATCATCCACTTGCTCACTAGTCTGTCAGTTTCGCCAGTTTTGATTGCTACCTCGAAGTAATTTTTAAAATCATTTTTTGTAGCAGTGATATCAGGCTCTAGAAAATCCTCAGAATTTGGACGCATAATTTTCGCAGTATCAGGATAGTCATCTCCTAACCGTGATTTAATGTCCTTGTAGCCCTTCTTTTCTACAAAGTTTTTAATAACATGATTTAATAATTCTTCAGTTTTTTCTGTTACTTTCATTACAATTTATTTGTTCGTGATTGATCTCTGGCTCCTTTTAGCCTGTAAAGTTACTGAAATATGGGCAGGAATTTAAATTTTTAACACATTATATAGATATTAGAACGAAACTTTATAAGAAAAGTTTAGCAATTGTACTTTTTTATTTATATGTTAACTTTCCTGTTTTCTATGTTTCAATCCCTTTAGAAAATTAATAAATATATGCTTCAAACAACTTCGAAATGAACGTTAGACTGATCGCTTTTGGAATTGCTAAAGACATAATTGGGTCGAATAAAACCGTTGTTGAAATTGACCCTCCATATAAATTAACACAGTTTAGAGAGTATTTGTTCCTTAACTATCCAGAATTTAAAAAGTTACAGAAAATATCTTTCGCTGTAGACCAGGATTATCAGTTAGATTCTTATGTCTTATCTGAAAATCAGGAAGTTGTGATTATACCTCCCGTGAGCGGAGGTTAGGAGGGACTTAGTTTGTAGTGCTTACTATTCCTTCAATAACAGCAATAGAATCCTTTTTAGGCACGAACCTCTAAGCACCTACGGATGTGCAGCCACCCAGACTTCACCATCTTCAAAGATTTCCTTCTTCCAAATTGGAACAGTCTTTTTAATTGTATCAATAGCATATTGGCATCCAGCAAATGCAGCCTTCCGATGGGCGCAGGAAACAGCAATGACTACCGCGATTTCGCCAATACCTAACACACCGATTCTGTGATGAATAGAAACATGGTGGGCATCCCATTTTTCTTTTACTGATTCTGCGATCTTACGCATTTCTTTTATCGCCATCGGAGCGTAAGCTTCAAACTCTAATCGAAGGACTGATTTTTCGTTCGTCTGATTGCGCACCGTACCTACAAACAGGGAGATGCCTCCTGACCCTGGAGTTGTCACTTTTTCTCTACAAGCTTCAACGGAAAGTGGTTGATCTGTTAGTATGATATCAATCATTACAATCCTTGTTTTAACGCCATGATCCGATCATATGCTTCGCGAATACGATCATCCTTTATTTTACCTGAATAAACTAATTCCTTAATCGTTTTGATGGCTTTAGGCACAATTTCTGGATCGTACGCACCAGGGATGTTATTTGAGAATATCAAAACGTCCACCCCGGCATTTATGGACTTTTCAAGCGCCGTTTCTAAACCATAGTGTTGAGCGATTGCGCCCATTTGCATATCATCTGAAATGATAACTCCTTTCCACCCAAACTGCTTTCTTAAAATATCGTCCATCACTTTGCTGCTAAGCGTTGCTGGTAAGTCATCTAGTTTTTTATTGTAGACATGAGCGGTCATCACCATGTCGCATCCGCCTGATTTTACTAGGAGTTCATAAGGCTTCAGTTCTTCTTCAATCCAAGTGGTTGTTACATCCGTGAATCCCTTGTGTGAATCAGCTAAAGCACTTCCGTGGCCTGGAAAATGCTTGACACAAGTCAGTACGTTCTGTTTCCGATGCTCTTCAATCACGTAGCGGGCGTGTCTGGTAACTGTTTTGGGGTCTTTTGAATAACTGCGTTCGAGTTTGCCGATGGCTGGAGAGGCAGGATTGGTGTTTAAATCCACAACAGGAGCAAAATTCAGATTTACGCCATGCGCTTTTAATTGTTTAGCGATTACGCTTGCCCAGTGCCGTGTGCTGTCTTCTTGGTTCAATGTTCCTAGATATTGAGCTGAACGGGTAGCTGGAAATCCATAGTCTGTTTTGAATCTTGAGATTCTGCCTCCCTCCTCATCTATCGCAACAAAAAGCTTATTCCCACTCATTTTCTGCAGATCGGTGACCAGTTGCTTTACTTGACTGCTTGACTGTATATTTCGAGGACGTTTTTTTGAAGGAACATCGTATTCATAAAGGATAATACCCCCAATTTTATGTTGTTCAATATCTCGACGAATATGTTCAGAAGAATCAATCGCCAATCCTCGAAATCCAAGCAATAGCATTTGACCAATTTGTTCGTCTATTGAGACTGGTTTAGCATTCGGATCAGCATTGTTGGAAGTACAGCTGGATAAGCCAATAGTAATAAAAAGGAAATAAATCAGTATTCTCATAGAATTAGTAGCTTAAGCGAAGTTTTGTTTTGAAAGGACAATTGATTCAAATGGAGCCAACTCCATACTGTTTTCTTTAAGTCTAAGCGCTTGTTTTTGGCTAGAGAGATTACAACAAGCAGTATAAAGAAGGTTGTCATTGGTAAATTGGATCTTGTATAGATTCCCATCATCTTCTACTGATTGGACCGTACTGTTTCTCCATTTGTACATTTCTGCCAACTCCGTAAACTGTTCTTCTTCATAGCTATTAAGTAAGTCAGAGGTGCAACAGAAATCACCAAACAAAGCATTGATTAATAGGACAGTGTATTGCTGCGTAGCTGTCAGTTTGTTGTTTTCCTTTCTTAGGATGAAAACATCAGGATCATTCATAAAGACTCTACCTGAAAGTTGTCTTCGTCCAATTGTATTCTTAAGGGCTTGAACAGTAGACAAGCGTTCTCTAAGTCGTAAGAATTTTAAAAGTTTATGTTCCCATTTCAAATGAATATCCGGCCCAATTCTACAATAGTCTGCAATGCCAAAAGCGCTTCCAAGTGGCACCCCGCAGGCAAGCATCTGTTTGTCACCCATCTGTTTCCTGAGAAATTCCATGGCCTCTCTCATGACTTGACCTCTAGTTTTATTAGAAGGAGGATTGATTGTTGCGGCATATAGGAAGTCAAGCTTAAGCAAGTCATAACCCCATTTATTTGTCATAGTGAAGATGACACCAGAGAGGTATTCTTGAACCTTTTTATTGTAAAAGTTTAATCCATAAAACCATCCACCCCACATTGGAACATAACCAATTTTCAAGGGATTGCCAGCAGCATCTTTTATCAGCCAATCTTTTTGAGTTTGAAATATCTTTGATTTTGAATCACAAACAAAAGGAGCCATCCAAATCCCTGATTTGAACCCTGCTGCCTTTATTTTACTAGAAACGCCTTTCATTCCACTTGGAAAAGACGCCTTGATATCTAACCAGTCTCCTACCTGTTTTTGGTAGCCATCATCAATCTGAAACACCTCTAACTGTTGGTTCGATTGCTTCCAAGCTTCTAGGTTTGATATAATATCCTCTTCTGTAACTTTGTTGTAGTAATTGTACCAGCTTGTCCAGCCAATGGCGGGTTTGGCTGTTGGTGGTTTGATATCCATAAGCTTTGTATACTGGTCGAATACAGGCTGTTCTGATCCTCTTGTAATCAAGAGGTCAAATGCTGGATAACTGTGATCTAATGCTAGGTTACTACAATCTTTTTCTATTAGGATTTCATTGGTGCTGCTGTTGTGTTTGATCAGCGTAAAGCCAGTAAACTCGTTGAGAGAACCGATGAAGGCGAGCTCACGTCCTGAACGCACATAAGAGTAAGTCCATGAATGAAAGTTGCCTGGCTGTTCAGGGTAGTCAACAAAGGAGTAGTCTCCCCAATATTGAAGGTATTTGGTAGCTATCTTTTTAATCGGGAAAACAGTTTCCGATGGCGTGAATTCTCTTGATTCTGTCCAGGACTGAAACCCATTGCAGAATATTTTGTCAGAAGGGGAGAAGCTGTGTTGTAGTTTTACTGTCAGCGATTTAAGGGTGATTTTTTGTTTTGGATGGATGGTGATCTGAATTCTAGTACCTGGAGACAATTCTTCGGTTTTGAATTCGACAAATAACTCATCAGCGAAGGCGCTTTTGCCTGGAACCATATTGATTGACTTGTCATTAAATACGAGTTGTGCACCTTTTAATTCCATTTCGCTAATATATGAACAATTCGCTTAAATCGAGTATCCTAATTATTTATTTGAATAAGGGGCAAGTTGCTGCTTACTAGAAGGATATTTGTGATGGCATCAATAAAGTTAATAAGGCACTCTATTTTCGTATATGAGCCGCTTCGCGCTGGTATTCAAACGTAAGTGGGGAACTTGTTGTAGAAAGAACGGTATGTAATTGAAATCCAAGACTTAACTAGGGGAATGAATTAATGCATATTTCCAAAAAAAACAAATCAACTAACCTTTAGTCCATCCGCTACTACAGTCATCGGTTGAAGTAGAACCACAGAGTTATCCGCCTTTACGGCTCCTAGTATTAAGACCTCACTCATGAAATTTCCAATCTGCTTAGGAGGGAAATTGACTACGGCAACCACCTGTTTTCCCAATAGTTGGTCCAAATCATAATGATCGGTAATCTGTGCGCTAGTTTTTCGAACACCAAGAGAACCTCCGAAATCTATCCATATTTGATAAGCAGGTTTTCTTGCTTCTGGAAAAGACTTTGCTTCTACAATAGTACCTACTCGTATATCCACTTTTGCAAAATCAGAATACTCGATCATGCTTAATTGATTAATTGATAGACAACATTAATTGTGGACAGTGCCATAGATGCCAAGGCTACAATTTTTAACATGCTTCCAGATTTCGAGATAATCAACTCCTGTTTCTTCAAGCCTTCTTCACTTGTCATTTGCCAAATTCGCGTCACAAACAAATAGAGAAGGAGACCCAAAACAAGAATAAATAAATTGAAGATTAAAAACATAATGTATTTTAAAAAAAAATCAAGTCAAAGTCAGCACGAGCCTTTGAGCCAATACGATTACTCATTATGTGCTAAAAAGCATGGATCGTACTGATTCAAAGCAATGTATTGACTCAAGATAAGCCACAAGAAATCGATGGTGAAAGATTACTCTTCAATCTGTACTTTTCCTCTTATATTCCAATTAATACTGATCGATGAGTTGAAAACACTCAACTTTTGCCAAAAGCCTGTAGCTGAATCGAAAAAGTGATCTCCGTCACTAAGCGCTGGCCCTTGGTCACAACCTAGCACTTGTCTTGAATCGGAGTGTGTGAATTCAATAGATAACCACAGGTCTGAACCATCTAGTAATAATGGTTCTGTCAAGGTATGTGTATTCCAACTATCAGCTTGCACAGATCCTGTTAAGGTGGAGCTATAGACTATACTGCCTGGTGCACCTGAAGTAGATCCACTATAAACAATTAGTTTTGTGGAATTAGGCACTTCCTTGATAAAGTATTCTACCTCAATCAATGAACCACCACTATATTCTGTAATAGTCGAAGCAGGAAATCTTGCAGCTCCTGCATAAGTATTTCCTGGAAAATTAGGAGCATCTAAATTTGCACTGTCATGATTTAATTGAATAATTGTCTTCTTATCGTCTTTTTTACATGAGGAAAAGGAGGCCATAAAAACAACAAGAAACAATAAGGCAACTTGTATTGTGCCAAAGCTAAGGATTCTAGTATTCATCTTAAATAGTTTATTTAATTATTTAATCGGTATCAAATAAATATCAATTATCATACCTAGTAAACGGTCGATCAGATTAATTTTTTTAAATTTATTGGCATTTTTAACTGTTTTAACTTTTTTCTTTGAATAATACCTGGCAATTTATAGCAGACAGCCTCAAGGCAAACCTTCCAACTATATTACTTTATGTGCTAGATAGTCAAGGCAGTAGTCCTGGTAGACAAGGCTTTAAAATGGCTGTTACAGCAGAAAGTATGTCAGGTTCAATCGGAGGAGGCATCATGGAATTCAAGCTTGTGGAAAAGGCGAAAGACATGTTAAAGAAACGGGAAACCAACGCCTTCTTTATCCCTCAGTTTCACAGAAAATCTGCAACTGCCAATCAGTCAGGTATGATTTGCTCTGGTGAACAGATTGTCGTGTTGATGCCCCTAAAACAGGAAGATTTGTCAACCGTTAATCAAATAATCAAGGCACTTCTTCAAAAAATGAACGGTACACTCGAAATCACTTTTTCAGGGATACAGTTCATTGCATCTGGCGAACAGACAACACCATTCCAATACATCAGCAAGTCTGACCAACGTTGGAAGTACTTGGAACAAATTGGCTTTAAGCCAACCGTCCACATCGTAGGAGGCGGACACGTTGGTAGAGCTTGCTGTGAACTATTTAACCGCCTAGCGTTTTACGTCATTAATTATGATGATCGAAAACAGCTAAATACCATGGTTGATAATCCGTTTGCCCATGAAAAACAGATATTTGGTTATGAGACAATTGGCACTCAGATCCCTGAAGGAAAACATCAATATGTGGTGATTATGAGCTTTGGCTACAGAAGTGACAAGGTGATCATTAAACAACTGTTAAACAAGCAGTTTGCATATCTGGGTATGATGGGCAGTAAAGCCAAGATAGAACAACTTAAAGAGCGTTTATTGGAGGAAGGAATATCAAAGCAAGTTCTTGAATCCGTTCATATGCCAATAGGAATGTCTATAGCTAGTAAAACACCGATGGAAATTGCTGTAAGCATTGCTGCTCAAATCATCCAATTAAAAAATAAAGGTATTTCCTAAAGAAATAGGTTGCTAAAAGAAGGTTGACCATAGGAGATGTCTAGAAGCTACTTCCGTCTTAGGTCTTCCTACTTCCGATCGCTTCTAAACTTACCATCCAGATCGATATTGAATAGCGATATTCTTATATTCTTGCTCAAACATGTCATGTAAGAGCCTATAAGTTCTAAGGTTTGCACATGGATTACACCCAGACTGCACAAGTTGTTCTCCATCCTTTAGGGAGACGGAAAGCTTGTTTTTGTAGGGATTCAATTCAGAATAATAACCATCTTCACTACCAAATCGTATTGTAGTCACGTAATCCATAATACGATTAAATTGAGCTTTCGAAGTTTTCCATTCTCCAATTTTCTTATCGTATTTCTTTTCATCATTAAAGGTGTACGCTTCAAATTTCTTATCGCTAGAAAGCCTTAAGATTACTGGAAGGGAGACGTTGTCTGTCATTTCATATTCAATCACCTTAACCTCCTTCTCTTTGATTGGAGTACCGTTGAAATTGATGAAATTATTATTTACATAAGATAGAGTATCTGCCTTTGGCTTCTTCCAATTCATGGCATTTTGTTCTACTATTATTACATTGGTGCCATTGATCGTTGCAGTATCCAAATCAAAGTCCGTAATATGATTCAGATTATAAAGATCAACACTTTCGTAAGTTCCTCTGTCGCTGATAATTGCATAAAGAATATAGTTTTCATCTATATCTTCACCAAACACTAGCAAGTCAAGTTTTTCATCCTTATTCCAATCATATTTGATCAAGTCACCATTTTTCATGTTTTTCAAGTACTCCTTATTTGCGATGCCATCTTGTTTGTGAAAGAGGTGATACCAAAGGAATTTGTCGTAGTCTTTTTTTGTGTTTAAGCTATCAACAATGAGATATTGAATGGTATCTTTCGTAGGCATTCCCTTTTCAGAATTTAGATAAGCATAAAATTCGTCCTCTAAGGTAAATACCCATTGTGAGGTATTGTTCCATCGTCCGACTTCCCCAAACACTACATAATCTCCTTTAGAATCAAGTAATTGATAGTTGAACATTTCATTGTCCTTACTACCAAAGCTTTGTTCTTTGATCAATTTACCTTTCATATTCAGGCTGAAAATCCAAATGTCATTTTTCCCATAGTTGTAAGAAACTTGATTGTCGGATTGATCATTAGAGCCAAACACAACGATTTTATTATTGTTCCAGACACTGATATCTCTAAATTTTTCAGTTCCAAAACCACCGTATTTCCTGTCCCAGTTTACCTGTCCTGATTCACTGATTTTTAATACTCGAATTTGCTCGGGACCTTCATATAGATAGGCTTTATTAATTCCTTTGTCCTTATATCTGTTGTTCTGAATACTACCTCCGATCACAAAACCATCACCTTCAGGGAAAGCTTTAATACCCGTGCTACTTCCTTTGGTTGGGTAGTATTTTTCCCATTTTGTAATTCCTTTTTCATCTAACAACATGGCAAACAGTTCATCAAAATATTCATTTCGCTGTTTTACCTTTTCAATTCCTCCAACAACAAGAATTTCATTTTTTGACGATACTTTTATGGAATTAATATTGCGGCTGCTACCTAGGTTAAGCATTTTACTCCATTGTTTACTTCCTTTATTGTTAAAAGATAACAACTCGTAATTACCATTTTTGATTTCAAACAAGAGTTTAAAGGATTCCTTATTATCTACATCACCAGAAATAAATCCCAATTTTGAGTAATTCCCAATTTCTTTTTCCCACAAAACTATGTTTGCTTCATTTATTTCTTGGATGAAGAAATTATTGTTTAGTTTATTTTTAGTATCACCTTTTGACTTGATTATTATATAATTTGGCCCATTAATATTCCACATCTCATGAATCATTTCGTCAGTTTGTAACTTAGAAATGTTTCTTAATCTTAAATTACCAGATTTATCAAGTTTGGTTAGGTAATAACACTTTTTGGCTTCGCGATTAAGCTGTTCATTATATTGACCTTGTCTGTCAAGGCCTACTACCATGTATCCTCCATCATCTGCATTTACAACTTTAAGGCTTTTTGAAAAGTTTTTTAATATGACACCACTGCTAGGAATTTGGCTAAATGCACAAAATGAAAATGCAGTAAACAGGATTGTAAGTAAAAAATTATTCATGTAAACTAAATTATGATTCTTCTGATCGAGTAGGTTTAAACCAAACTATTTTTGATTCAACATCAGCTATTTTAGTGTTTAGACTGTATTAATAGCAAAAAGGTTACCAAAAAAAGTGATTTTCTTTATTTAAAACTTGTTTGGGGTTGGAATATTAACGTGGAGCGCAAATTACAAATATTAATACGAATTTTCTATTGGTCTTGTTTTTTAGATCGTATAAAAATGAAACAAATCTTACTTTTAAATAAAATTAATTTTTTAAAATTATTGCTAATTCATTTAATATAGTCATATAAAAAGGTTTGTAAATTATGAATTGGAAAGTATTTTATAAAAAAAAATAAGTAGAATATTTAGATCTTAATTCGATAGATGTTAATTTCAATGTATTTATAATAGAATCTAATTCATGGTGTAAATTAAACATATTCAATGAATTATTAGTTTGTAATTTTTTTATTTCTATTTTAAATCCTGAATTGTAAGGGAATTATTTTTTGTTTAGCCACTAATTAATAGTACTTTTACAACAGTTATATCCCGCTATAACAACCAACAAGGAAACCAAATTTAATTAATTAAACCCATTCACGAGCTATGAATAAGTATTTATTCTTTTTAGTTATTCCCCTGTTTTTGGTTCAAAATCAACTTTTTTCTCAAGCAACATGTGCATCCGCAGTTCCAGTAACTGTTGGAACTCAGCAATGTGGCAGTTCACAAGGACAAGTTGGAGATTTTCCAAATGCAGGCGGCACACCAGCAAACCCATGCAATTCATTTTATAATGATGACGAATACTGGTTTAGTATTGTCGGAGATGGTATAAATGGTGTTCAGGTAGATTTATCATCTATTACTGAAACATATGCAGGAGTATTCATCCTTGATGATTGCCCAGTAAATAGTCCAACTTGTATTGGATCAGATGTAAATGGAAATAGTACGTTGGATTTAAGTGCTACTACCCCTATTCTTGCTAATGGAACCACCTATTATATAGTAGTTTCAAGCTGGGGTACTCCAGATGATACAGATTTTTGCTTGGATGTAACATTGATTACACCTCCACCACCACCCGCAAATGATGATTGTAGTGGTGCAGTGACAGCGCCAGTAAATGCAGATGAACTTTGTGGCTCAGTAGTTTCTGGAACAACACTTGATGCAACACAATCTATGGCTGGATGCACAGGCACAGCAGATGACGATGTTTGGTTCTCATTTGTTGCAACAAATACATCTCATACTTTTGAAGTATCTAATGTTGTTGCTGTCTCAGGCACAAGTACAAATATGGTGCACGAAGTATTTTCCGGTAGCTGTGGAACAACTGTCTCTTTAAATTGTAGTGACCCGAATACTAGCTCTGCAGCAGGATTGACCATAGGCAACACTTATTTTGTAAGAGTTTACAGTTCGTTGGCTACTAGTCGACAGACCTTTGATCTTTGTATTGGGACACCACCACCACCACCTGCAAATGATGATTGTACTGGAGCGATTACTGCTCCTGTAAATGCAGATGAACTTTGTGGCGCAGTGGTCTCAGGAACTACACTTGACGCTCTACAGTCAATGCCTGGATGTGCAGGAACTGCAAACGATGACGTTTGGTTCTCATTTGTTGCAACCAATGCGGCACATACTTTCGAGATATCGAACATTACTGCTGTTTCTGGTACTAGTGTCGACATGATGCATGAAGTATTTTCTGGAAGTTGCGGAACACTTACCTCATTAAAGTGTAGCGATCCAAATTCAAGTAGCGTTAGCGGATTAACTGTTGGGACTACTTATTTTGTTCGAGTATATAGTTACTTTTCATCAAGCCGTCAAACATTTGATTTATGTATAGGAACACCACCCGGTCCACCAGCAAATGATGAATGTGCGGGCGCTCTAACTGCACCAGTAAATCCTGATTTAAGTTGTGGTTCCGTTGTTTCTGGTACTACAGTTTCAGGAACAGAATCTTTACCAGGATGCACAGGTACTGCAAATGACGATGTATGGTTTTCGTTTGTTGCAACTGATACTACTCATACACTTACCGTTCAAAACATAGTTGCTGTATCTGGAACGAGTACAGATATGGCACATGAAATATTCTCTGGTACTTGTGGAGCATTGACCTCTGTTGGTTGCAGTGATCCAAATTCAAGCACCGTAAATGGACTTACAATAGGCGACACCTATTTTGTTAGAGTCTATAGTTGGTCATCAACAAGTAGCCAAACCTTCGATCTATGTATTGGAACTGAACCCCCTCCACCTGTAAATGACGATTGTGCCGGAGCAGTTTCCGCGCCAGTAAACGCAGATTTAAATTGTGGCTCTGTAGTATCAGGTTCAACAGTTTCAGGAACCGAATCGCTACCAGGATGCACTGGCAATGCTAATGATGATGTTTGGTTCTCATTTGTAGCAACAGATATTGCTCACGTTTTTCAAGTACAAAATGTTGCCATAGTTAATGGAACAAGCACTGACATGGGACATGAGATATTCTCTGGAGCCTGCGGAACGTTGACTTCTCTTGGTTGTAGTGATCCGAATACAAGCACAATAACAGGCCTTACAGTCGGTACAACATATTTCGTCAGAGTGCATAGTTGGGGATCAACAAGTAGCCAAACGTTCGATCTTTGCATCGGTACTTTGCCTCCTCCTCCTGCAAACGATTCATGTGCGATCGCTGAAATGTTACCAGTTCAAGCTGATTCATGTGCTACATGGACTGTTGGTGATAATACAAGTGCAACTGATTCTAGTGTGCCAGACCCAACTTGTGGGGCATATGGAGGTGGCGACCTTTGGTATGAGGTTACTGTTCCAGCATCTGGTGAAGTTACCTTTGATGTGCAAAATGTGTCTTGGACAAGTGTTGCTGCATCCTTATATTCAGGAACTTGCGGCATTTTAACTGAAGAAGATTGTACAGAATTTGGATCAGGATGGCCATTTATCTTTACAGGATTAACCCCAGGTACCTATTATTTAAGAGCGTGGGATTATAACAATGACCAAACAGGTAGTTTTGAAATTTGTGCCTTTGGTACGATTACTTCTGCTTGCAGTATCACTGAAATCACAGCAGGTACTCAAACGACGTGTGATGTTTTAACGAATGAATATACTCAAGAAGTCACTATAACTTACTCTACACCACCAACTACTGGAACCCTAGACGTAAATGGACAATCATTTCCAATTGGAACAAGTCCTCAAACCGTTGTTTTAACGGGTTTACAATCAAATGGATTAGCGGTAACCGTTAGTGCTTTATTTTCTGATGATACTACATGTGCATTAGATTCTGCAGCCTTATTCACTGCACCTGCAAGCTGTTACATTCCTTCAGATAACTGTGGCGCTTATTCTAGTTCACCAGCTAAAGATATTGATGGAAGAAACGATCTAGATGCAATTGATACAATTACTGTAACAGGAGTACCATTCCCATTAACTGATTTAAATGTGGTTGTGAAGATTGATCATACATGGTTAGAAGATCTAGACATTGTACTTAAAAGTCCTGGTGGCGCTGTGATTGATCTAATGCTTGATCAATGCGGTCAAAATAATGATATGGACATCGAGTTTGATGACGAGGGTGGTACATTAGTTTGTGGTCAGCCAACAGTTGGTGTATTTGTGCCAAGTGGTTCTTTATCCGATGTTGATGGAGAAATCTTTAATGGAGATTGGATTCTTTGCGTCGTTGATGATGAAAAAGCAGCAGATGATGGTCAACTTGTAAAATGGTGCTTGATTCCTGAATTCTGTAATTTGTCTGCTACTTTGACAGGTACAGATGTAAGTTGCAATGGAGCTAGCGATGGAACAGCAACTGCAACTGCAACAAACGGAGTTGCACCATATACTTATGCTTGGGCTGATGGACAAGCAACTGCCACTATTTCAGGTTTAGCTGGAGGAATGGCAATTGTAACTGTTTCTGATGCTGCAGGTTGCGTTTTAGTTGATTCTATCTTAATTGAAGAGGCAATTGCCTTGACTCTAACTACTACAGCTTCTACATTAAGTTGTAATGGAGATACCGATGCAGTTGCTACGGCAACAGTTGCTGGCGGTACTTCTCCTTATACTTACTTATGGTCTAATAGTGAAACCAGTAGCACAGCTTCTGGTCTAGGAGCTGGTTCTTACACTGTTACTGCAACCGATGCTAATGGATGTACTGTAAATGGAGCTGTTACAATAACACAGCCACCCTTGCTAATGGCATCCGCGACAATAACTGCTCAAGTTAATTGTAATGGAGAGACGGACGGAAGTGCAATGGCTTCAGCAACAGGAGGAACTTCTCCGTATACATATGCTTGGAGTACTGGGCAAACGAGTGCAGCGGCTTCAGGCCTTGCTGCTGGTGCTTACACAGTAACTGTTTCCGATGCTAATGGATGTTCAGAAACAGCTGCAGTAATAGTCACTGAACCAGATTTACTTTCAGCAACTGTAAGCATAACGGATGCTTCTTGTCAAGGATATAGTGATGGTTCAGCATCTGCTACGGCTACCGGAGGAACTTCTCCATACGCTTATGTGTGGGATGCAGCAGCAGGAGCTCAAACTACTGCTACAGCTACTGGATTGTCTGCAGGAACTTATGCTGTAACAATTTTAGATGTGAATAACTGTAGCTTTACGACCTCTGTAATCTTGGATGAAGGATCTTGTGATTTCTGTGCACTTGCAACAGCAGGTACAATTGATATTTGCGCTACAATTTTAGCTGATCCAAGTCATCCACTTGCAACATTAGATTGTGATAGCGGTGGAATCACAAATGGTTCTGAATGTGCTGCAGGAACTGACCCATTAGAAGCTTCAGATGATTGTAATGCAGCAGTTACTTTAGAAATTGATATCTGTGACTTGATTGGTAACGCTCCTAACTCACCACTTGCAACACAAGATTGTGATAATGGAGGAGTTGATAATCAAACAGAGTGTAACAATAATACAGATCCTGGTCTTCCATCAGATGACTGTCAAGCAGCTATTGCTGCTGGGTTAGATATCTGTGTATTGATCAATGCAGATCCAACACACCCTCTAGCAACACAAGATTGTGATAGCGGAGGCGTAGATAATTACACGGAATGCACAAATGGTGGTAATCCTTCTACTCCAATTGATGATTGTGAAGTTGCAGCCGATGCTGGGATGGATATTTGCGCCATTATACTGACTCAGCCAGGTACGCATCCATGGACTTCGCTTGATTGCGATGAAGGTGGTGTGCCAAACTATATTGAATGTGTAAATGGAACAAATCCAAGCGATCCGATTGATGATGCTGGATGTCCAGTCGATCCTTGTGAAACTGCAATTAAGAATAATGTAGATATCTGTGCGATTCTTCTAAGTGATCCAAATAGCCCACTTGCTTCACTTGACTGTGATAACGGTGGTGTGCCAAACTATATTGAATGTGCAAATGGTGGTGATCCTTCTGAAGCCTCTGATGATTGCACTATTGCAGAAACTGCTGGAGTTGATATCTGTGCAGCAATTGCATTAGATCCCGCTCATCCTCTAGCATCTTTAGATTGCGATAATGGCGGTGTTCCTAATTATATTGAGTGTGCAAATAGTGGTGATCCTTTTGAGGCCTCTGACGATTGCCAGGTTGCTGAAGATGGTGGAGTTAATATTTGCATGTTGATTAATTACGATCCAAATCATCCACTTTCTGATTTAGATTGTGATGAGGGTGGTGTTGATAACTATACTGAATGTATTAGTGGTGAAGATCCTTTAGATCCAGCTGATGACTGTGAAACAGTAATTGATGAAGATATTGATGTTTGTATAATTATTGTATCAAACAATGGAAACCATCCACTTGCATCCCTTGATTGTGATAACGGTGGAGTTGATAATGCTCATGAGTGTCAACACGGGACTGATCCAAATGATCCAAGTGATGACTGTGAAGCTGTTATCTTATGTAACCTTAACGTTTGTGCGATTATTGACGGTGATCCAAATCATCCATTAGCGGATCAAGACTGTGACGGTGGTGGAATGTCGAATTGGTCGGAATGCGAGATTGGAAGTGATCCTAACGATCCTGCAGATGATTGTATTGCTGCAATGGCAGATAGTGTAAACATTTGTGCGATTATCAATTATGATCCTACACATCCAATGGCTACAAGCGATTGTGATAATGGTGGTATTCCAAACTGGATCGAATGTGCAAATGGCGAAGACCCAAGCGATCCTGCAGATGATTGTGAAGCTGCAATGGATGTAAATGCTGATATTTGCACGATTATTATTGTAAATCCAACCAGCCCTATCGCAACACTAGATTGTGACGGTGGTGGTGTAGATAACCAAACAGAATGTGATAATGGAGGAAATCCAACGGATCCAGCAGATGATTGTTATTCAACAATTGCTGAAGGTGAAGATATCTGTGCTGTAATTAACGGTGACCCTACACATCCAATGGGTGCTCAGGATTGCGATAACGGCGGAGTTGATAACTATACTGAATGCGAGAATGGCGGAGATCCTTCTGATCCTGCTGATGATTGCATGGTGGCAAAAGATGCAAGTCTTGACATCTGTGCTCTAATTGGATATGATGCAAATCACCCAATGGCTTCGCTAGATTGCGATAACGGAGGAGTTGACAACTATACTGAATGTGTTGACGGTGCTGGAGATCCTAATGATCCAATGGACGATTGTCATTCAGCAGTAATTGCAGGTTTAGATCTTTGTGTTATAATTGATCAAGATCCTGCTCATCCTTGGGCTAGCTTAGATTGTGATAATGGCGGAATACCTAACTTAGATGAGTGTATGAACGGTGGTGATCCAAGTGATCCTATTGACGATGCTAATTGTCCTCCATCACTCTGCGAAGATGCTTCCGCAGGCACGATTGATATTTGTGCTGAAATACTACTAGATTCAACTAGCCCTCTAGGAACACTTGATTGTGATGGTGGTGGAGTTACAAATGCTGAAGAATGTGCTGAAGGAGGGGATCCATTAGACGCCTCTGATGATTGTATGGTAGCAATGGCAGCTGGTCTTGATCTTTGCGCTCTAATTAACGGTGATCCCACACATCCATTAGCAGGTATGGACTGTGATGGTGGTGGAATCTCTAATCTAGATGAGTGTTCAAGTGGAGAGAATCCAGTTATGCCAAGTGACGATTGTCAGTCAGCAATGGATAATGCAATCAATATCTGTCAAATTATAAACTACGATCCTACAAACCCAATGTCTACAATGGATTGTGATGGTGGAGGAATTGATAACTGGACAGAATGTAAAAATGGTGGTGATCCAGCAGATGCAGTCGATGATTGCGCTGTTATCGTTGCTGAAGGCATGGATATTTGTGTAATATTGACGGACGATCCTTCAAATCCAATCGGAAGTGCCGATTGTGATGGAGACGGCGTGAATAATGTTACTGAATGTACTGACGAAACTGACCCACTAGATGAATGTGACTTTGTGGATGGAAGCATCACTTTACCTGTAACGGCAGACCAATCAGATTGTGTATTGCCTTGTCCTGATTTAACTCCAATTACTACAATACTACCTGGTAATATTGCTGGTGTTTCTTCAGTAGGCGTTGCGGTTGAAATTACGGAGCTTGAGGGTATCGATACAGACGGTTCTCAAATTATTGTGAGAATGCCAGCTGATCCTCGTTTGACTTATGTTTGGGATCCGACATTGACTTCTGTTGCCTTAACACCTGTTAACAACGCTGTTTGGACGTTCCTTGGCTGTAATCCAATTGTTTGTACCTTCCAGTATAATGGACCAGGACTGGTCATTGGTGGTGGTGCAACTGAAGCATTTGGATTTGAAGCAACTTACGATCCACAAGCAACAGACGGACAGACTACAGTTACAGCCTCTATTGTACCATTTAGTGGCGGTGAATGTAATATCTTAAATGATACAGACTCTGAGCGACTTGTTTACTTTGAATAATTGAACAATTAGCTTAGTCTAAATAACAAAACGGCGGATTGCATTGCATTCTGCCGTTTTTTAATTGTAAGAAGGGTGTAAGTAAGTATAGTTAATTTGGACGCCTATAAAAGCGTATAGATTCTGCCTTCATTCTTTCCTTGCAGCCTGATTTAGATTAATGAGCTTTGGTACACAGAGTCCCTGAGCCAAGAGTGCTGCAAGCACAACAACTATTGTAGCCTGCCTTTCGTTGCGGAACAGACAGGCTCATTGCTGAAGCTTTGGGAATAGTGTCTCTCAACAACCCTTGGGACTGTAGACATCATCGGCTTCTTTGTTTGTCTTTTGATTAAGCAATCATTATTTCTAGTAAAAAGCGCTAAGAACTTAAAATGAATTTATATCCAACGCCTCTTACAGATAAGAAAAATTGCGGTTTCTTAGGATTGAGCTCAAAGTATTTTCTAAAGGAAAGAATGAAATTGTCAATAGTTCTAGTAGAAGGATAGACGTCATATCCCCAAACGGACTGAAGGATTTGCTGCCTGGAAACAACTTCGTTTTTACGATTGATCAACAACTTTAAAAGCATCGCTTCTTTCTTTGTCAATTGGAGTTCACCATTGACTCCAGATGCGCTAAATGTTTTGAAGTTAACTTCATTTACTCCAAATTTAAACTCCTCAACAGATTTCTCTGGTACAGAGTGATTTGATCTCTTAAGTAGGTTTGAAATTCTAAGTAATAACTCTTCTAAGTTAAACGGTTTTGTCAGGTAGTCATCAGCTCCTTTTTTTAATCCAGAAACTCTGTCTAGTGAGGCGTCCTTTGCCGTCAAAAACATGATAGGTATATCTAGATTAACGAGTCTGATCTGTTCACATACATGAAACCCATCGATTTCGGGTAGCATGACATCTAGGATGATTAGGTCGAAATGTTGGCTGTTAAATAGTGAAATGGCGGTCTTCCCATGGTCTGTGGCGACGACCTCGTAGTTTTCAAGCTCAAGATTGATTTTGATGGCGTCTCTAATATTGGCCTCGTCTTCAACTAAAAGAATTCTTGACATATTAATTTAATTTAGGGATTATGAATTGGGAAACGAAACCTGAAAAATCGTTCCTCTTGGTTTATTATTTTTAACAAAAATGCTACCATTATGGGCTTTAACAATAGATTTGACAATAAAAAGACCAAGTCCAGTACCTTTTGTACTTCTAGTATCTTCATTTCCTATTCGGTAGAATTTATTGAATATTTTATTTTTTTCCTGATCTGGAATACCCACTCCTTTATCAGCAATGTTAAGCATTACGTTGTTTTTTTGCTGGGACAACTCAACATTTACCTCCTTAGAGCTGTCAGAATACTTAACAGCATTCTCCAGAAGGTTTATCACTACGGACTGAATACTATTAATATCGGCTTTAATCGGTTTTAGGTCGACTGCCATGTCGCTAGTAAATAAGACTTCTGGGTGTTTTTGCTTCATGCTGTCAACTGTATTGGTCACCACATTAGCAAGATTGATCTCCTCTAGTTGCCAATTATACTCGTTTTCTATTTTCGCAGCGAGTAAGAGATTATTAACCAACTCATTTAACCGATCGCAATCGTCTAGTGCATTAGAAGTGAGCTTGGTATGTTGTTCTTTCTTTAGATCCCTTTTCTTGAATGTATCTAGCACTAGCTTAATTCCTGCTAGGGGAGATTTCAGTTCATGCGTGATACTTAGCAAGAAGTTTCTCTGCTGCCGAGCAAGGGCAACTTCTTTTCTGATGCCTTTTGTTACTAACCAAATGCCCAAGGATAGTATAATGAAAAACGTCATTGCCTCTCCAATAATCATTCTTCTTTGGCTATTGAATTTTTTTTCAATTAAGAGATAAGCTTGAGTATTATGAAATGTTGCTTCATTAAAACTATTATCACCAATCTTGGTCTGCTTTAACAAGGCAATATTTACAGCAAAATTTTCATTGTTCTTTTTATGTAACAAAAAAGTCCACCACGTGCAGGCAATTAGCACATAGGCCATTAAGAAGAAAGTGAAAATCCTGGTTTTTGTTATTTTTCCTGACATTGTATCTTGATTCGAAATGAATATAAAGATACAAAAGTTAAGATGCACCCATAAATCCATTATTTTACATAATTATTACTTTTGATATATAACAAAGAATACAAATAGAAGAATGTCGAATGCAGAAGCTTATAAATAAACATTTAACGTGGAATGTCGACGTAGAAAAAGAAAGTTTAAGC
Organism: uncultured Saprospiraceae bacterium; assembly: GCA_937959115.1. Taxonomy (GTDB): domain Bacteria; phylum Bacteroidota; class Bacteroidia; order Chitinophagales; family Saprospiraceae; genus JAHDHB01. The sequence goes on along the minus strand of CALGAW010000025.1, from coordinate 77,499 downwards.
GTCTATTGTTCTAGAAGCACTTGCATTTGGTTGAAAATTGATATCTTGCTAAACAAAAAATAATGTATGGATAAGTTTATGAAGGCTGCAATTGAGCAGGCGAAGAAAGGATGGTCTGAAGGTGGTATTCCGATTGGATCTATTTTGGTAAAGGATGGCGAAATATGCGGATCGGGACACAACCAACGTGTACAACAGGATGACCCAATGGCGCACGCAGAAATCGATTGCCTCAAAAACGCAGGAAGGATTGGCAGTTACAGAGGCACCACACTTTACTCAACACTGATGCCTTGCTATCTGTGCGCAGGTGCAGTGGTGCAATTTGGGATAAAAAAGGTCATCGTTGGAGAGTCGACCACATTTGAAGGTGCCGAAGAATTTATGAAATCCCATGGCGTAGAGGTCGTCAATCTTCAAGATCAAGAATGCATTCAAATGATGGAAAAATTCATCGAAGAAAAACCAGAACTCTGGAATGAAGATATTGGGGAGTAGTTTTTTGAATGTTAATGATCAATTAAGAAAGAACCTTAATCAAAAATCCGATTTCAGTTAACTGATTCAACGTATCAATAGATGGTCAATTAATTATTAACAATTAAAAAGGATTGTAGATTCGAGCAGCATTTCTAAAGATTTCTTCCTTGTCTAGTGTCATCGGCTTGAGCTGCTCGTTTATGAAAAGAGGAATTTGGTCATCAAAATGAGGACTATCTTCCTTGTTTGAAGCGCCATAACAGTTCACTGACTCGATTTTAACTCCTTCGGGACTCAGTTGTACCAACTGGATGTAAGATTCGCCTACATGGGTCTTAAAACGGCCCTTCTTGTGTTTTACCATGTACATAGCCGCGATGACATCAGGAATTCCTTGAGCAGGATAGGATTGGTCACCTCTGACATGACGCATGATTTCGCCTAACGGCACTTCTAAAGAACCGAAATGACGCTTTAAGTGTTTCTCAGTCTTCTCAAAAATATCAAGTAACCGGTCAACAGGCAATGGACCAGTTCTAGGAATTTCACCTGTTTCCAGCAAATCGTCTAGCATGAATTGGGTGAATAACGCCATAAAACCTGCCGCAGGACTATCAGCCGAAGAAATACGATCCCAATCTCTAAGCATTGATAACGTAGTCTCGTACTTAGGGAACGTGCCTGGAGCAGCGCAAAAGATATCGGATAAGTTCGTGACTAGGTAGGTATAAAAGTCTGCCTCAAACGCCTTATCATACTTGATCGCCTTAAACTGTTCGTAGGTATGTTTCTCCCTTGATTCTACCAGTTTTTTCATACGGACACTCCTGTTGTTGTCAAAAGTAGAGTAGTTGATTAGAGGATCGACTTCGTTTGGTTTAATGTTATCCCCATCACCAGTAGCTTTAAAAGGAGAATGATTGGTGTTGAACAGATAACCAGAGGATGGATTTGTAATTTGCAATAGCTCCTGAACTGGAATACGGTTGGAGCGCTCGTAATACGTAGCACTAGTGTCGCCAGGCAGAATCCCCATCCAATTATAATTGGGATCGCGATTTGGGAAAATCCCATTACTGATGAAGAAGATGTTATCGTGAATATCACCATATACGATATTGGTTCCTGCCATCCAACCCTTATTGAGCGCTGCCTTAAATTCTTCTATGTTTTGTGCTTTGTTAAGGAGGAACCATTCTTCAGAAGACCGGACTTCCATGTTTCCTGGCAGGCGAACAGAGTAATAATTACCATCCTTTGCTTTGATCGTAGCACCGTATTGACTCCAGTAGAAGGTTCTTGAAATTGGAATTTTGATTGGGCCTACTTTTACTTTAATCGTTTTTTTTCTGACTTCTAATGCTTTCCAGTCACCATCATACTTGTAACGATTTTTATCCGTTGGGTGCATGGTCAATCGGTAAACATCCGTAAAGTCAGGCCAGTTTACAGTGTGTGCCCAAGCGTGATTAGGGGTAGCACCATGAAAAATACTCATGCCACCTGGGAATGTGCCTCCTAGAATATTGATTCCGCTTTCTTCACTGTTGAGGTGTGCTTCATACCAACTATACGGCCCTTCTAGTGGTTGATGGGAGTTGATTGCTAAGTACGTCTTTCCGTCCACAGTTCTTGTACTATTTAAAATAAGGGCGTTAGAGCCGGCAATCGGTTTATGAGCTTCCAGTTGATCTATTTTATTTTCGAACAGGCGAATCAACTCGTATTGCACATTGTTGATCAGGCTCATTGCTAGCAGGTAGCCAGCCGTTACATCTGTTTCCGTGAATGGTGTTAAATCGTTTAAGGGAAGTTCTTCTGGATGAAGCTCTGCATAGCGATTGATCGCAGAAACATACGTCTTAATCAGTTGTTGGTATTCCTCAGAAAGTTCAGCGTGATACTGTTTTGCATTTTTTTTCACGCCTAGGAAATGAGCAATGAAGTCCATCACAGCGCCATCCTTGCCTTTGACCTCCCCAAGTCTACCACGAACGGCCAATACACTTTCAAGGAGATAGTCAAATACATCTTCACAGGTAGTCCAAGCAAGCCCGTAAACTAATTGTTGGTCAGTTTTTGCATAGATATGTGGCACGCCCCATTGATCTCTGACGATCTGGATTTCTTTCTTGTTAACGTCTACTTGTCCAATAGCTGTTGTACCAGTAAGGAGGAACAGTAGGGAAAGGATAAGGACTTTCATAAGGAAGATCTACCTAATTGAGTGTTGATGCACCTATTTAGCCGCGCGTTTTCTTTCGTGTTCTAACAAATAGATTTTACGAAGACGAATGTTTTCAGGTGTAAGCTCCACGTATTCATCATCACCAATATATTCCATCGCTTCTTCTAAAGACATAATGATCGGTGGTGGAATTTTTACTTTATCGTCTGCACCAGAAGATCTCATGTTAGACATTTTCTTTGTCTTTGTAACATTGACTACCAAGTCGTTTTCTCTAGAATGTTCGCCAATGATTTGACCTTGGTAAACATCGACGCCTGGTGGGACAAAAAACTTTCCTCTATCCTGTAGTTTATTCATTGCAAATGGAATGGTTGTTCCATTTTCCAATACGATAAGTGTTCCCTTGTTTCTTCCTGGAATATCTCCTTTCCAAGGGGTGAATTCTTTGAACTGGTGAGCCATAATTGCCTCTCCTCCTGTCATATTAAGGATGCTAGTTCTCAAACCAATGATACCTCGTGAAGGAATGTTAAATTCCAGATGCATCAAGTCTCCTTTTGGCTCCATGATTGACATTTCTCCTTTTCTTTGAGTCACGATTTCAATTACTTTACCTGAAACTGATTCAGGAAGGTCAATCGTTAGCAGCTCGAGTGGTTCGTACTTTTTGCCTTCTATTTCTTTGATAATTACTCTTGGCTTTCCCACTTGGAATTCATAACCTTCTCTACGCATTGTTTCGATCAATACCGATAAGTGAAGTACTCCACGACCAAATACAATATATGAATCTGGTGAAGCAGTTTCTTCAACTTTTAACGCTAGATTTTTTTCTAATTCCTTAAACAACCGTTCTCTGAGGTGTCTTGAGGTCACGAATTTTCCTTCTTTTCCGAAGAAAGGAGAATCATTAATCGTGAAGAGCATACTCATTGTTGGCTCATCAATGGAAATTGGTGAAAGGCCTTCTGGTGTCTCGAAGTCTGCGATGGTGTCTCCAATGGTAAAGTCTTCAATTCCGAATACAGCACAAAGATCACCACAAGTTACTTTTTCTGTTTTTGTTTTTCCCAATCCGTCAAACACGAACAAGTCTTTAACTCTAGATTTTTTGATTGAACCATCGTTCTTAACCAATGAAACTGGCTGATTAACAGAAATCTCTCCTCTTGTAATTCGTCCTACGGCAATTCTACCGATGTATTTTGAGTAATCGATGTTTGTGATTTGCAATTGAACTGTTCCTTCTTTGATTTCTGGTGCTGGAACATACTCGATTACTTTGTCCAATAAGTAAGTAACATCTGATGTTTCTGTTTTCCAGTCTTCTCCCATCCAACCATTCTTGGCTGAACCATAGATTGTTGGGAAATCTAGCTGATCTTCTGAAGCGTCAAGGTTGAACATCAATTCGAACACATCTTCCTGTACTTCATCAGGCCTACAGTTGTCTTTGTCTACTTTATTGACAACGACCAATGGTTTTTTACCTAAGGCAATGGCTTTAGACAATACATATCGAGTTTGAGGCATTGGGCCTTCAAAGGCATCTACTAGGAGGAGTACTCCATCCGCCATATTGAGGACTCGCTCTACCTCGCCACCGAAATCGGCGTGACCAGGGGTGTCGATGATATTAATCTTAACACCCTTATACTGAACAGATACGTTTTTAGAGAGGATGGTAATCCCTCGTTCACGTTCTAGATCATTGTTGTCAAGAATTAACTCAGATTTCTCCTCATTGTCTCTAAACAACTGACACTGGTAGAGGATTTTATCTACTAGTGTAGTCTTGCCGTGGTCAACGTGTGCGATAATCGCGATATTTCTAATTTCCTTTGCCATTTAACTGGTTTTTTATTTGAGCGTGCAAAGGTACTGTTTTTAATTGTTAATTGTCAATTGTTAATGATTAATGACAGATAGAATTAATAGTAATTAGAGGAGTACTGTCTTCTGAGAGGGTGGGGCGAGTTACAATTTGGCCATACGCCTGTGTTTGTCTTCACTGGTGGTGTTGGTATGAAAGACAAAATGAAGCGGTTTGCCAAAAGAGAATAGGTGTGTGCTTATGCCAATTCTTCTGATTTCTGATGTACTTCTAGGATCTCTCTGATCTGGTCGATCGGTTTTTCTAGCATCTCTTCCCACTTAATGCTAAAAATGGATCGACTGTTTTTACCAAGGAGGTGAGCCGCCATTAAATCATGATAAATCTGTTGTACACGTCCTGGGAATTTGAAAATACTGATGATCAAGACTCCTGTTGAAATAATGACAGAAATCGGGAATGCAGCCTGACCGACAACGAATGCATTGACTTTGGCTTCTCCTTCAAGACTTGTGTCCCAGCCCATTATCACGTGGAGGATGTCGTGTAATTGTCTTCTTCGCTCACGGACATAAATCTCATCGGTGTCGTTTGGGTCGATTGGGAAAGGGTAGTGGTCGAGTCCGTTGGCTTGCATGAATTTCCCAAGCGCGTAGCCCACACTAGTGTCAGGATATTCTAGCAGCCTATCTACTTTAGGAATGCCATCACCATAGCGCTCTTTGACTAACTGCTGTGCTCGAGGGTCTTCTAGGACCTTTTCAGTAGCCTTCCTAGCCGCTTCAGTCTCACTGATGACATTGCCAAGTTTAATAACGGGGATGATATTCTTGCCAGGGGAAATCGCCAATCTAATTAGATAGTAGAGGACTTTTAAACCGATAAAGAGTTTTTTTAGTTTTTTCATACAAGTATCATTTCTTCATTAGTTTGCAGGTTGGTTAATAATTTCTCCGAAGTAATCCTTGAGCTTAAAAGGATTTCCGCAATGTCCCGCTTGTTTGATAAAGGTGAGAAGTGTACTTGCGGGTCCAATGTTTACAAATTCAATTGGTTCAGTAGCAACAAGCGTTTTTATAGATTGATAAAATTTAACTGGTCTATAAATATTCTCTGTCATTTCCTCAATCAGATCTTCTTGTTTTGTGAGATATTTATTGAACACAGTTGAGTAAATAGGATACGATTGGTTGTTGATGTCGATATTTCTAATGATATTCTTGTTGATCAATAACGCCAGCGGCTTCAAGGATTTGTGATGTAAAGCGACTGGTAATCTAGATAAAGATTGATATTTAATTCCTTTAAGTGTATCCAGAAAAGACAACCAACGTTTCATGTTCTTCATTTCGCCAGCATACAGATTGGCCTTGTCGGTTTGATAGACAGCTACATTAATCTCAAATTCGTCTAATCTCAAAAACTCTTCACTGAAGTTTATATCGTTTTCGCTAGAAACTTGATACGTTAGTCCTTTTCCTAGGAGCGATTTAATGCCGTTTGCAAAAATTATTAACCCAATAAAAACTTCTTTGAAGGAGCCTACACCAGCGCAGACAGATCTCGATAAATCACCGAGCGACATACTGAGTAGTGCATCTACTTTTCCACCTTTTTTAATGTATCGGTCAAAAATTCCCACCTGAGTTGCCATAGCAGCAAGAGACAAGCCGATGATCCAATCTACCGATTCATTTGGAGGCTCTATCATTATTTTGGTCAGATCGATCTGGATGTTAAGCTCCTGAAGTATAGCTTGTGCTTCGTTAATTCTAACCTTAACCTCTGGCAAGTCCATACATTTTTGCCGAGTGTTGAAGTTGTCTATTGCATCAATGCCAGGGAATAATAATACTTTTTTCATCATTGGTTTATTCCATGTAAATTAACGAACAAACGCCTACTATTTTAATATTATTTGGTAGTATAAGAATTGAATGATTATCAATTACCAGATAATTTCTTTTTTGCTGCTTCGAGTTCTCTTTCTGATTTTTGAAGTTGTTTGAACAAATATTCGATTTTTTCGTCCTTGTCTTTTACTTGTGCTTCAAGTGTTTTGATCCGATCTTTGAAGTCCCCGATATTTTTTAATGCTCCTGAAGAACTTTTTTTCTCGTTTAATTTATCCTTGTAGGAGACGGTTTTGTCATTTCTCTCAGGTCTAGCATCTTTTACTTCTATTTTATTCCCTAACCATCTATTCAATAAAGCTTTAAAATTTACCGTTTCACCAGTAATCATCATACTAGCGAAATAGGCTAAAGGAATAATGACCATCATGGCTACAATGAATCTAGTACAACCGGTTGCTCTTGATTTTGACATGTTCTTCTTAGTTTTTTATTTTCTCCAATTTAATGGGTTTCATATGAAAAAAGCTATTAATTCTACAGAATTAACAAAATATTAGAGGAACGAAGGAGTAATTGTTAATTATTATTGATGAATGTTAAATTCATCCTTCATCAATAAGCAAGGAATTAAGTATTGTGGAAGTGACTAACAAGGTTTAGGGCGTTCGCCAATTCCTGATTTTTTGATTAATTCTTTCAATCGCTTCTCGTAATAGTCTAATAGTAGATTGGTGATGTTCAGATCAATCTCTACTCGACGGTATTGACCGCCTTTCTCAGAAGAAGAGTGCTCATAAGCTCCAACACTGATTGGTACCCTCATGAAATCTAGTTGTTGCTTGACCGTCCAAGCTCTAGCGATGCCCAGTTCTCGATTATCTTTCAAGGAGGTGGTGATGGTGCGGTCCGTCATCTTATCCATTGGTTGACCATTGAGGTAATGTGTATAGGAAGTACCAGAAGGAATGTCTAGGGATCGCTTATAGGTCGCCCCTCTGAAGGCATGTCCATCGGTATGTCCTTCCAAATAAATGTAGAATTTTTCCTTACACCGCATGGTTGCTTCGCAGTATTTAGATAATACTTCATCGTCTACCCATTTTGCAATTTTTCGATAGTATTCTGGATCTCCCATTTTTGCAAGGTCAATATCCTGACACATGTAGGTTGTAACAGTATACCGAATACCAATTTTACCTAGTGGATTGTATTGTACTTTTGTTTCGCAAGGCAATTTATCGCTATTAAGTGCTGCTTGCATTTTGGCGGCGGAGACTGGACCAAACTTCTCGCGTTCCTCGTGTGTTTCCTTTTGTGCTTGTCTGACAAGCTTTATGTAAATACATTGATAGACTTTTCCTCTTAGTCTTTGAATTCGACAAGCAAGCTCTTTGTCATACTTAAGGTTGTATTTTTTCTGTAGACCATCAATTCGCTTTAAATAGCCTTCCCCATCTTCACAAGAATTTAAATGCCCCTTGATTGCCCATGACGTTACCTGAGCGATCTTATCGCAATAGAAGTTGACAAGTCCATGCGGCTCAGTCAAGGTGTCTTTTTGTTCTAGGAAGGTTTTCCAAGTAGAATTGAGGTGTTCAAGGTCTTTTTCATATGCGGCGATCTTCTTTTCTAAGTTGTCAATTTTTTCAAGTGTTTTGGCATCAAGTTCTGGTTCGAACTCTTCCATCACTTCTCCAATTTTTTTGAGCATTTGCTCGCCTTTTTCGCATGCCTCGATGGTTCCTTCCATGACATACGCCTTGATTTGATCGTCCTTATGGCAGTATTCTCCAAACGTTGTTTTTTTCTTTAAGGTGTCAGTAGGTACAAACTCTTTCCAAGCAGCTTTAAGTGCAGCAACATCGCCGCTATATGTACCCGCTTCTTTTTCCAACCATTTAATTTTTTCTGCAACGTCTGCTGGAATTGGATGTGTACTTTTTGCTTTGAGCTTATTGATTTTATTGAGCATTGCTGCTCCGTTTTTACAAAGGTCAACAGCAGCTTTCAAGAGATAGACTTTCATATTAGGAATGGCGTAGCAGCCGATGACTGGTAGGTCACCTTCAAAGCCTGGTGATTCTTCGGTATCCATCCACTCTTTCCAGGCAGGTCCTAGACGTTTCAAACCAGCAAATAGCTCCTTTGTCATTTCTACTTTAGGTTGAAGACCTTCCACATCAGTTATTTCTAACGTGGTGTTCTCTGCTAGTTTGAGCACTCGCTTCTCAAAGACATCTTTGGCTTTCCCGATTTCTGCATCACAGTAGTTTGCATGAAATTTCATGTAGTTGAACTTAGCAAGTGTTCCTTTTTCGCATAAGCGGCCACCATGTTCTATTTCTAGATCACTGTGGCTCACTGTTTTGTTTTTCAAGTATAGTTTCCAGGCCTTGTCTACTTTGTGATAAGCTTCTATTTTTTCACCTAGGTCATCATATCGTGGTTTAAAATCAGGAATGGAGCTGTATTTGTCAGATCCCAAGGTTTTAATATCTAGCATTAGTTGCTCGGCATTATTGATCTCATTTGCACAGAAATGGTCATTTGCATACATCAGGCAATACTTAACATAGTTCTCTGCCTGATCCTTTGATGGTTCAACGAGTTTGCTGATGTTAGAGGTTTTGCTGTCGCTGAGGAACTCTTTCCAAGTATCTTCGAAGTTTACGAATTGCGCATTTAGTGATAAAATGCCTAGCAGCAGTATAATGGTGATTGTAACCTTTAATGGGCAATGCATAGTGATAGTTTGAGCAATGAATTTGGGTGACCTAATTTTATTGTAAGGTTTAATAATGTAATATAAGAATAATTTTAAATGAGTTGGGTGATCCGCTTTAAATAATAATTTAGCTCAATAAAAAAGGGTTGCACCGTATTGGCACAACCCTTGAAAATGATTTATTTTCTATTTGTAGCTTACTTAGCGTCGTCTACTTCTTCAAATTCAACATCAGTTACATCTTCAGCAGATTTACCGTTGCCGCCTTCCTCTGCACCTCCTGTGTTAGCAGTTGGTTCAGCGTTCTCAGCGTTCGGATTTGGAGCTCCTTCAGCACCAGCATACATGTGCTGACTAGCTGCTTGCCAAGCCGTATTCATCTTTTCAAGAGCGGCGTCAATTGCTACTAGATCTTTAGAAGCATGTGCTTTTTTCAGTTCTTCCAATGCTGCTTCGATGTTTCCTTTTTCTGCTTCTGGCACTTTGTCACCAAATTCAGTCAACTGTTTTTCAGTTTGGAAGATCATAGAATCCGCTGCATTGATTTTTTCAACTTCTTCTTTTGCTTTCTTATCAGCATCTTCATTCGCTTTTGCCTCATTCTTCATTCGTTCGATTTCCTCTTTGGATAACCCAGAAGAAGCTTCAATTCTGATCGACTGTTCTTTGCCAGTTCCTTTGTCTTTAGCAGAAACGCTTAGTATACCGTTTGCATCAATGTCGAAGGTAACTTCAATTTTAGGTTCGCCTCTTCTTGATGGTGGAATTCCGTCAAGGATAAACTTTCCAATGGTTTTATTATCTCTTGCCATTGTGCGCTCTCCTTGTAGAACGTGAATTTCTACAGATGCTTGATTGTCTGCTGCGGTAGAAAAGGTTTCAGAACGCTTAGTTGGTATCGTTGTATTTGATTCAATTAAAGGGGTGAATTGATTACCCATTGTTTCTATACCAAGTGAAAGAGGTGTAACATCAAGTAGAAGTACATCTTTCACGTCTCCGCTTAATACGCCACCTTGGATGGATGCTCCAATTGCAACAACTTCATCAGGGTTGACTCCTTTTCCAGGTTTTTTACCGAAGAAATCTTCTACAGCTTTCTGGATTCTAGGAATTCTAGTTGAACCACCGACAAGGATAACTTCATCGATTTCACTTTTGCTCAATCCTGCATCTTTCAATGCATTTTCACAAGGCTTCAGTGTTCTAGATACTAGTTCATCAGCAAGTTGTTCGAATTTTGCACGTGATAACTTAAGTACAAGGTGCTTTGGTACACCATCTACTGCCGTTACATATGGTAAATTGATTTCTGTTTCATTAGACGTCGACAACTCAATTTTTGCTTTTTCAGCAGCTTCTTTCAACCGTTGAAGTGCCATTGGATCTTTTCTTAGATCAACATTCTCTTGGCTAATAAAGTGCTCTGCTAACCAATCCATGATAACATAATCAAAGTCGTCACCACCAAGGTGAGTATCACCATTCGTTGATTTTACTTCAAAAACACCGTCACCTAATTCAAGGATAGAGATATCAAATGTGCCACCACCAAGGTCGTACACTGCAATCTTCATGTCCTTGTCTCTCTTGTCTAATCCATAGGCGAGAGCGGCAGCTGTTGGTTCGTTTATGATTCGTTTTACTTTAAGTCCTGCGATTTCACCAGCTTCTTTCGTCGCTTGTCTTTGTGAATCATTAAAGTATGCAGGAACTGTTACAACAGCTTCTGTAACGTCATGGCCAAGGTAGTCTTCAGCTGTTTTCTTCATTTTCTGAAGTACAATCGCTGAAATTTCCTGTGGCGTATATTTTTTATCTTCAATCTCCACTCTTACAGTTCCGTTTGAGCCTTCTACAATCTTGTAGGACATACGCTCAGATTCCTTTTTAGCATCTTTGAATTTGCCTCCCATAAACCGTTTGATCGACATGATCGTTCGTGTCGGGTTAGTTATGGCTTGACGTTTTGCCGGATCACCAATTTTGCGTTCGCCATTATCTAAAAAAGCGACGATAGAAGGTGTTGTTCTTTTTCCTTCCTCATTAGGAATCACGACGGGTTCATTCCCTTCCATCACTGCCACACAGGAATTTGTTGTTCCCAGATCAATCCCAATAATTTTACTCATTTCTGTACTATTTAAATTAAGTTATTTTTGAAATACGGTTAATACAATTCAATTGGTATGCCAGTCCAATTTTTGAGTTGTTAGACTGTCATTTTTACGCAAAACACTTGGAAATCTATTCGGACTGTCAGTCTAGGGTGACAAAACGACAGGTTTTTGTTAATTATTAATGGACTAAAATTTTATTTGTACTAGAAAGCAGACCTTAAGACAAATCGTAGGTCTCTTGGAAGAAGAGTTGATTGTCTCTGCATCGTAGTATTTTACCTGGGTATTTTGCTACGATAGGGTAGTCATGAGTTGCCATGATAATAGTAGTCGCTTTTGCTTTATTGAGATTTCGAAGCAACTGAATGATTTCATCAGAGGAATTAGGGTCGAGATTCCCCGTTGGCTCATCAGCTAAAATGATATCAGGCTCGTTGAGTAGGGCACGTGCGATCACTGCGCGTTGCTGCTCGCCACCTGATAGCTCAAATGGCATTTTGGATTGACAGTCTTTTAGTAGGACGAGGCTTAGGACTTCTTTAATACGACTTTCGATCTTTGCTTTGTCTTTCCAGCCAGTTGCCTCCAGCACAAATTTAAGGTTGTCATAAATCGAGCGATCCGTTAGCAGATTGAAATCTTGGAAGATGATTCCTAGTTTTCTTCGAAGTGCGGGCACATTTTTCCAAGCGAGACGGTGTAGGTCCGTGTTTACTATTGTTGCTTCCCCTTCTAATAGGGGCAGTTCACCATAAAGCAATTTAAGAAAGGTGGTTTTGCCACTTCCAGTTTTGCCGATGAGATAAACAAACTCACCTTTATTGATTTCGATGTTAATATTCTTCAGAACTAAGCGTTTATTCTGAAAAATAGAAACATTGCTTAAAGCGATGACTGGGCTTTGTTCTTTCATTTTTACTTGCAGTACTTTATGTTTTTATGCTGTAATCCACAAAGGTAAATAAAATGAATTTAACCATATTTACTTCAGTTAATACAACCTTTTAAAATTACAATTGTTATTTAGATGAAATATAAATCCAAATAAGCATTACACGATTGCTCAAAATGTCTTATTTTTGTCACAAAGCATTCAAAACAATGAAAAAGACACATTTAATAGGTGGCATATTAATTCTTATTTCTGTAATCGCGTTAATGTCGATGGTTCAGGAGATGAGTCCTTATGTTTCCTTTTCTGATGCTGCCAAACAGCCAGACCGTAAGTTTCAGGTAGTAGGGCAGTTATCGAAAGATAAAGAGATGGTTTATAATCCTGAAGAAAATCCAAATTACTTTAGTTTTTATATGAGAGATCAGAATGAAGAGGAGCGAAAAGTTGTGTTGCTTGATGCCAAACCTCAAGATTTTGAGCGTACTGAAGAGATTGTGCTTACTGGCAGCATGAAAGATGGGGAGTTCATTGCTTCCTCTATGCTCGTAAAGTGTCCATCGAAATATGTTGAAGAGGAAGTCAGATTAAAAGAAATTAGCTATCAGTAAGCGTTATCGCACCTAACACGGTATGGAGTATATAAACGAACACCTGTTACCCGGCCAGATCGGTCATTTTTGTATTATTCTAGGATTTGTGTCCAGCATTTTAGCAGCAGTCAGCTTTTTTGCAGCGACGAATGCCAAAGAAGATATCCTGCAACAATCTTGGAAGCGCATTGGTCGCTTAGCATTTACAGTCCATGGCATTAGCATATTTATCGTAATTGCTTGTGTATTCTACGTGATGATCAATTCGTATTATGAATATGATTACGCCCTGCAGCATGTAAGTGATGATCTTGATTTTAAATACATTTTTTCCGCTTTCTGGGAAGGACAAGAAGGGAGTTTTATGCTTTGGTTGTTCTGGCACATCGTCCTAGGAGGAGTGTTGATGTTTACCGCAAAAGAATGGGAGGCTCCAGTGATGAGTATCTTGTCTTTTATCCAAGTGTTTTTAGTGTCAATGATCTTAGGATTGTATTTTTATTTTGGTGATGAATTCTTCAAAATTGGTTCTAATCCACTAGTACTGACAAGAGATGTAAGAGATGCCCCGATCTTCTCCAACCCGAATTACACCTCACTTATTAATGGAAATGGGCTGAACCCACTCTTACAAAATTACTGGATGACAATTCATCCACCAACCCTGTTTTTGGGCTTTGCTTCAACCTGTGTGCCCTTTATGTATGCCGTTGCCGGTCTTTGGACGGGCAAGCATAAGGAATGGTTGAAACCTGTATTGCCTTGGGCGTTATTCTCAGGAGCAATACTAGGGCTTGGAATACTAATGGGAGGTGCATGGGCTTACGAAGCCTTGAGTTTTGGAGGCTATTGGGCATGGGATCCGGTAGAGAATATGTCCTTGGTACCTTGGCTCATTTTAATTGCAGGAATACACGCAAATCTTATTGCGAAGGGCGCTGGATATAGTATTAAGTCGACTTATCTCTTTTACATTTTTACCTTTGTCTTAATCTTGTATTCTACATTTTTGACACGGAGTGGAATCCTAGGAGATACCAGTGTCCATGCCTTTACTGAAATGGGTATGGAGTGGCAATTAGTTGGCTTTATTATGGCCTTTTTGATTCCACCATTAGGGATGTTCTTTTATCGAATGAGAAGTATACCATCTCCTAAGCGGGAAGAAAGTGTTTACTCCCGAGAATTCTGGATGTTTATCGGAGCACTTGTCTTATTGTTCTCTTCGATCTTGATTTCGTTTACAACATCTATACCTGTATATAATACGATTTTCACTGCGTTGGATATGCCAGAATCTTGGCAACGCCGTCCTCCTATAGATGTGGTAGACCACTACAACCGCTATCAGCTGTGGATCGGTGTGCTGTTGGCTGTTTTTTCTGGGGCTGCACAGTTTCTTAGATTCAAGGAACAGGATTCGCTTTCGAATGAAAGGATAGGGAAATTAGTGCGCAATATCGGTTATACCGCGATTCTGACGTCGTTTGTTAGTTTTTTGATCGCATGGTCAGGTAATATCAATGCATGGCAGTATAAGCTCTTACTCTGGTCTGGTGTGTTCTCGATCCTGATTAATATGAACTACATTTTGTCTGTCGTTAAGTTTAACATGAAACTGGCAGGTTCTGCAATGGGACATCTTGGAATTGGGATTCTTATGATCGGAGTGCTATTTTCTGGTGCGAATAAAGATTTTGTGTCAAGAGGCTTTATGGATGCTAGTATGATTGAAGGGTTTACTGAGGAAGATGCGGACAAAAATATATTATTACCGAAAGGGTTGCCAACAAAAATGTCCGACTATTTAGTAACCTATGTCGGTGATGAAATCGATGGTTTTACTAGAACGTTTAACATTAATTATAAGAAGCTAGGAGACGATGGGAAAGTGTTAGAAGAGTTTGATTTGCATCCTAATGTCTTGTACAACAAGATGATGACTAAGATTGAGGCATCAAATCCAGATACTAAACACTATGCACACAAAGATATTTTTACACACGTTGTTGGGCTTCCAATCTCTGAAGTAGACAAGGAGGTAGAAAAGAAACAACTTGATTCATTAAAGTATGAAACGCATATACTGAAGCAAGGTGATACGATATGGGCGACGAAGAGTTACATTGTATTTGAAGGGTTTAATCAAAAACCAACCAATGAAAAGTACGTTTCCAAATCAGGCGATATCCCCGTAGCTGCGAACCTAGTCGCAAGAAAAATGGATACCGAAAAGATATGGAAAGCAGAACCGATTTATCTGATCCGTGAAAGCTTCGGCTTAAGCATTGATGATGAAATCAAAGAACTAGGACTGAAGTTTAAGTTTCCAAAGGTGAATCCGCAAGATCGTACAGTTACAATTGCAATGGCAGAAACGAAGCCTAGGCAGGAGTACGTTGTGTTACAAGCCATTTTGTTTCCTTGGATTAATCTTGTTTGGATTGGTTGTCTACTGTCGCTTTTTGGATTGTTTTTTAGTATGATTTATCGAATTCGCTCAAAAAGAAAACGGATTGCCGATTCCTAAGCAAAAGATTACAGTGATTGGTGCGGGCAACGTAGGGACACATCTAGCCTTACGCTTTCATGAATTGGGTTTCCCAATCAAGCAAGTGTTCAGTCGAACAATGTCTAAAGCTCAACGACTAGCGGATCAAGTGAATGCAACTGCTTTGAATAAGTTAAGAGACACCGAGAATTCAGCTGATATTTATATTCTGGCGGTTCATGATGATGGAATTGTTGAAGTTGCGAAGGAACTTTCCAAGCAGTTAGACCCTAAGAAAATTGTGGCACACACTTCTGGTTCTACGACTATTCATTCAATTAGTGACTCCTTTAGCAATTTTGGAATATTTTATCCATTACAAACCTTTACAAAAGACATTCGTCCTGACTTTTCAACTCTGCCGATTTGTATTAATGGTGGTAATGAACAGACGTTAAACGAGTTGAAAGTAATTGCTTCTACAATTTCTGGCAATGTTTATGAAATAACAGAAGAAGAACGACAGATACTGCATGTGACAGCAGTGATGGTTAATAATTTTACCAATCGAATGTTTGCACTAGCAGAAGAAATTTTAGATAAAGAAAAAATTAGTTTCGAGATTCTTAAACCCTTGATCAATGAAACTGTTAATAAATTAAGGGAAAATAAAGCAGCAGATATACAGACTGGGCCAGCGGCAAGAGGTGATGAACAAACAATCAAACGGCACTTGGATTATCTAGCGCAATTTCCCGAACAGCAGCAGATTTATAAATTAATGACGGAAAGTATTTTAAACCGTCAAACAGAATAAATAAGTTTTAATAGGAAATAGAATTTAGAAAAATTACATTTGCAGTTGAACGTTGAGCATTTTTAAGATGAACAACTAGATTATACGAAATCAACTGGTTGGAAAATAGAATAAATGGCAAAGATTACATTTAAATTTGAAGAAGAAGCAATCAAACCGATCACGGTGGAAGCGGAAGAAGGGTACAGCCTTTTGGAAGTAACGGAGGACCATGATATACATTTGAATCACAATTGTGGTGGGGTGTGTGCTTGCAGTACCTGCCATATTTACATCGATAAAGGAGAGGATCAACTCGAAGAGATCAGTGATAAGGAAGAGGACTTTATTGACCGTGCGATTAATCCACGGTTGGAGTCACGCCTTGCTTGTCAGTGTATTATCCTAGAAAAAGATGCAGAAATTGAAGTCACGATTCCTGACCAATCAGGGATTATCGGACATGAACATTAATTAAAAATCAACCACCAGATATGGGATTTGATATAGAAGACTTACCTATTAATTGGCCTGATCACGAGGATATCGCCATGAAGCTTTATGACCGCTTCGGTGATGAATTTACAGAATCAAAAATCTACCGCATTCGGTTTACCGAACTAATCGAATGGGTATTGGAAGTAGAGAATTTCGAGGGCACGAGAGAAGAATGCAGCGAAGGCCACTTAGAGCAAATTCAAGCGAAATGGGTATACGAATGGCGTGATAATCAGTAAGCGGCTATGCTAGTGGCGTTTCTCCGATTATTGCGATTTCCCAACCTGATTATTGTCGGGTTGACGCAGTATTTATTACGCTATTGTATTCTAGAACCTTATTATACCGCACAAAATATAACTCCAGCCCTAACCGATTTCGAGTTTTTCCTACTTGTGTTCACCACCATTATTATCGCTGGTGCTGGCTACATCGTCAATGACTTGTATGACTACGAGATCGACAAGATCAATAAACCACATAAACAGATTATCGACAATCAGATATCAAAAGGTGCTGCTTGGCGCTGGTACTATATTTTGAATATGCTTGGACTGCTGATTGCGGTATTTGTGGCTTGGCGGGTCGAAAATCTGCCGTTGGTGCTTCTGTTTCCGCTGTTTGCTGTTCCCTTGTGGCTGTATTCCTATCATTTGAAGAAGGTAGCGCTGTTGGGGAATTTGCTGATTGCTGTTTTCTGTGCAATGGTGGCGGTGCTTGTGCTATTTGCTGAGCGCGAAGCGTATGCCGAATTACTGGAGGCTTCGCCGACTTCAGCTACCTATGTGTATTTCATTTTTCTCGGATATGCCAATTTTGCCTTCTATAGCACCATGTTCCGCGAAATTGTTAAAGACATGGAAGATGTGTCTGGAGATCAACAGTATGACTGTAAGACCTTGCCAATTATACTAGGGATTCGCAAGACACGATTTATCGCAGGTGTGTTTGGATTGATCTTACTAGGATTTCTTTTTTATCTGACTTACTTGCATTGGCTGTACAGTGATTTTATGATGGCTGGGCTCTTATATCTTATTGTCGGCATTATTTTGCCATTGCTGTATGCTCTTGGCAGATTGGCTGTGGCGGAGGATGCGGGTGGCTTTGCGCGGGTGAGTGGGCTGGCCAAGTGGGTGATGCTGTCTGGGATATTGTATCTTGGTGTCTATTGGATGATGGGGTAAATTAGAAAAATACGTTGCTAAAATAGCAATGCGGCAAACGTTATGATCCAAGTGACGAGCTTCGAAACGATTTTCAGAAGTATAAGTTGTACGTTTTAGTGAACGTTTTATCCTTAACCTTCCAGCAAACCATCACCACGATACACCTCTACCGCTTTTTGCACCATCGCCTTCAAATTTACCTCGAAGGCGTCGTCTACTTTCTTTATGTGAAAACAGGATTTACCTTTCAATGCTTTTTGTAAGTCTTCAGGCAATGCACCAATTTCATCCTTGTGTGTGTAAACTGGGAAGAAATATAGTCGTACGTCCTTTGCCTTTGGGATGACGGTGGCAAAATACATGCCTGGCACCTTCTTCTTGCCTTGCATAGTTGGTATGGTACCCGTTACTTCAAACTTATCAGGGGTGTCTGATGTGATTTTAAGTGTACCCTCGTATTCTCTGAGGATTGAGACCAGTAACTCCCGAATTTCGTTGATGTCTTTTAACATAGTTTATTGTTTTTATTAAATCCAAAACCCAATCTGTCTATGTTTACTCACAATCCCCTGTATCAAGCGAGATTCCTCGTGCTTTTGCAAATAATACCACCCGTGCATTCATATGCCAACTCACATCTATTGAGCTAGAAAATGCCGGACAATCCTGACAATTATCTTTAATTCGCCAAAACCCTTTATATAATTTTACTTTTACACAGCTTGTGCTTCCGTCTCCGGGCATTGAAAAAAGCTTAGGCTCCTTGTAGATCTTTAAGGTATATACCTTGTCAGGGCTGCGATAGGTTGCAAAATGCTTAGGCATGAATAATGCATAATAAAAGAATCCAGCTAAGGACAACAGAATCAGACATAAGACCATTAACCACTTTGGAAACTTCATGTAATTAGATGTAATTTTTCTTTATCCGAAAGTTAATAAAAAAATATTGTCAACAACCTGATTTATAAGATTGTTTAATCTGACTGAAGCACTTCTTTTTGTATTTCAATTTTAAAACACCCCGACCAACCAATCAATCTCCGTTTTCGTGACCAATAGATTATAGATCGCATTCACCTTGCTAAACGCAGCATTTAGAAACTGGATCTGCACATTCCGATAATCCAAGGAAGTAATGCGACCTGCCTTGAATTGCTCCATTGTCATTTCCAAGTTCCTCCGTGCTAAGTTGATTTGTTGATCAGTCAACTGCAAGACTTCCTGTTGTAGTGTATAATTGGTAACTAAGATGTCGAGTTGGTTGTTGAGTTCTGCTTGTGCTTCTAGTAAGTTAAGATTCGAGACTTCCGTTTGTAAGCGTGCACTTTCTTGCTGTTGTAACGCAAGCCCACCGTCGAACACCCGCCAGTTGAAGTTGGCAGAAACGCCTAGATTGAGATTGGTCTGGAAGATCATGTCGGAGGGATTACCGGTTTGCGGATTTTCCTTGAATAATTTAAACGCGCTTTCTGCTACGCCCACTGAAGCGCCTAGGGCAACCACTGGCTTTCTATTTCGGCTCTCAAGCGCAGCGTTTAAACGGCTCAACTCGTCTAAAACAAGGAGCGATTTTAAGGTAAAACTTTCTTCTCCAAGTAATTCTGCTAGCTTTTCTTCGTTGAGCTGTTCTGGCTCCACGCTTAATCTATCTGGGAAGGTAAAGTCTTGATCTCCTGTTATGTCAAGCGTGTTATAAAGTGTTCGCTTTGCAATTTCTATTTGTACCTTTTGGCTGACTAGGTTGGTGCTATCTGTTAAAACAGCGGTTTCAAACTGTAGGATATTGTAGGAATTACTGGTCCCAAATTCTTTTTTGATCCGCTCATATGCTAGCCGGTCTCTAGAAAGCTTTAGAACATCCTTCAAGACTTCTCTACGCTCTTTCTGGAACAATACCGCATAATACTGTTGAGTGATCGCCCTGAAGAGGTTGTTCGCTTCCGTGGTCTCTTGTAATTCTGCTTGGGAGACGCGTTTTTCAAGGATGTCTTTTGTAATTTCATAGCGTCCGCCATTGAATGGAATCCATTGTGCATCTAGGGAGCCGCCAATACGACCACTATATGCAACACCATCAGGGTTGATAAAACTATTGGTGGTGTAGTTTAAACCAGAAGAAAACGAACCATTTAGGTCAACGGTAGGTGATTTTCCTGTTGTTGCCCAGGTATTGTTGTTAGAAGCAATCTTGATGTTCTCCTTGGCTACTTTGATTCTAAAGTTATTTTCCAAGCCCAGAGCAATCGCTTTTTCAAGCGTCATTTCTTCTTGACTATACAACGTAAAAGAGGAATACATCAAACTAGTGAAAATCAAAAATATGATTGGTAACTGGTTCATAATCTTCGTTTATTCTGAATTATTAAGACGTCAAGGAATTAAGGAAATTAAGGTGAAACAAAAAAACGTTCTGGACCTTCCTTCAAAAATTTCGAATATCGTTCTATTCGTTTAGCACGTCCTAGTTCGAAATGCTTAAATATATTTGCATTATCTCTTCGGCTATACAACCAGCCGAACATAACAAGATCTCTTGTCAATCGAAAAAAGGGTAATAGTTCAACGTCCTTTTGTGTGAGATTGCCAATCTTATTATATCCTTCTAGCATGGCATCTAGATATGGTTTCGCTGGTTTATCCTTCTTTTTTCGTTTCATATTGCCCTCAATGGATTTAAGGTAGATGCACAAATCGTATAAAAATGCGCCAGTACCACAATCATCAAAGTCAATCGGTATCGGTGATTTATCCTTCCAGATCACATTCCAAAAGTGAAGATCCGCATGAATTAATCCGAATTTTTCCGGATGCTCCTCTTGATAGTTTTTTAAGACATTAAATAAAGATTCCCGACAGGCATTAAAAATCTTGTATTCCTTCTTTGAAAGCCCTTCTTCTATTGCAAATAACCCATTGAATCGATCCCCTTTTCCCAAGAGCCCTTCTGCATCCCAATATTTCCTTGCTTTAATTGGAATTTGATTTTCTTTCTTATGAAAACGCGCTAGAAGATTTCCGATTGCTTTGCAGTAGTCTTCATTGATTGAATTACTACGAAAAATACCTTCTTCCCATGTTAAAATGGTGCAGGTCCGTTTTAAAAAATCTCCTTTATAACTTCCTTGTGTTATTAATTCGTTGTTGGAAGAAAGAACAGGCTTTTGAACAGAAAGCCCATTACTATGTAGTTTATTTAGCCAATTTAATTCTTCTTTGATTCCGTCACTCGTATGATAGCGATCTCGATGGATCCGAAGTAGATAATTCCCCTTCTTGGTAATTACTTTGTAAGTCGCATTCTCACCATGATTGATAAACTCTAACTGTTCTACTTTAAGGTCATATTGTTTTAGGACCTCTTTACCGAGTTGACGAAGCTGATAAACCTGAGAGCGATATGTGGATGTTTCAAATGTTTTCAAGGTATTAAGTTATGAGTTTGGCGGAAAATTGTATGCTGCCATAGACTAAGCCTGCTAGCAATGCAAGTGTAATCAGCGCAAAGATTAAAGTCAAAATCCAAGGATGCTCTCTTCCTGGGTAAGCTGGTTCTACTTCGTTGGCATTGTAGGTTTTTCCTGTCCACAATCCGAAGGAGACTCGACGTATCCCATTTGCAGTGCTTATCAGTGCTGGAATCAATACAAGTAAAATGAAGGTAGAGATAATCAGACCAAACGCGACCGAAATTGCCATCGGTATTAAGAATTGTGCTTGCACACTTTTCTCCAAGAGTAGCGGCATCAATCCGACAACAGTCGTAATGGTTGTCAAAACTATTGGTCGGAATCTAGAGAGACCAGTTTCCATCAATGCCTGTTTAAAGGGCAATCCTTCTTTAATTTTATCGTTGAATGTTGCAATAAACACAAGGGCATCGTTGACAAGAATACCAATCAATGCGATGACTCCGAGTGTACTCAATAAACTATACGGTTTGTCCATCATCCAGTGCCCAAATCCAACACCAATAAAACCAAAGGGAATCAAGAAAAATACAATCATTGCTTGACTGACCGAGCTAAACGTCAATACAATAACGAAGAACATACACAAAAGGATTAACGGTAATACCGCCTGCATGGAGGCAGCGGCTTCTGCACTACTTTTTGCCTGCCCTTCAATTCCAACACGGACGCTAGGGTACTTGGCTAGGACTTTAGGTAACAACTCATTTTGAATATCAGAATTGATATCACTAATTGCGGCATTGTCGCTTGATACATCTGCGGTTACACGAATCTCTCGTTGACCGTTGATGTGAAAGATGTTGACAATGCCTCGTTCTATTTTAAATTCGGCAAGATGTTTCAATGGAATTGACTGCCCATTTGGTGTTCGAATCCGCATGTTTCCTAGATCATTGAGTGAACTCCGATCTTCTAGAGCATATCGAACCCACACTTTTACTTCATCCACCCCACGCTGTAATCGTTGAATCTCAGCACCAAAGAAGCCTTGCCGCACCGTTCTAATGATGTCGCCAATGGTAAAGCCTAGATTGTAGGCTTTAGGTTTTAATTCTATTGATACTTCTTTCAAACCTAATTTGTTATTGTCTTCAATATCACGCAACTCACTGATTAGTTTGAGCTGGTTTTTAAACTCATCCACTGCACCAAGTAATTGCTCCTCGTCTGAACTTAACAAAGAAATGGAGACAGGAGTTCCAAAAACGTTTCCTAATCCGAAATTTAATCGTTCGGCTTCTGGAACTGGGCCAAGTTTTTTGCGAATGGCTGCTGTAATCATTCGGTTTTTCACAGAGTCCCGATTTTCTCCTTTCATTAAGTAGAAATCCAGCTTGCCTACATTGATGCCCGGGCCTACTGTTTTCTGAATTTTTTCGATAACATTGCCTTCACCATTAAAATATTTTTCCTTGTAGTCTTCATTGACTTCCCAGGCTGCTGTTTCAATTTTTGCAAGGATGTCCGAGACCTGATCTTCTCTAGTGCCTGCTGGTAATTCTAAGTTAACAGCAAACTCATCCCTAGGAACAAACGGGAAGAACGTTCCTTTGATCAATCCACCTGAAAACGCTCCGACTACCATCATCAAGCCTGCAAAACAGATTGCAATGGTTGGGATTGGGAAATGGATGGAAAATTTTAAAACAGGACCATATAAATACGTTCTGAACAGTTTCATTAAGTAGTCGAATGCCCTTGTGATCGGATTCGGTTTGTTGCTACTCAATGCCTTAGAATGAGCAATGTGAGCTGGTAGAATTAAAGCACCTTCTATCAAGGAAAAGATTAACGTAAAGATTACAACAATTGCCAATTGACCAAAGATATCACCCAACCGACCTTCAATGAAGAAGAAGGTAGAAAAGGCAATCACTGTTGTGATAATCGCAGCACCTACAGCAGGTAGAACTTCAAGTGTTCCTTTGAGTGCAGATCTGAAAGGAATTGATTTGGCTTCTGCTTCAAATGCTTCTTCAATCTGCAATTCATCCAATTCCTTGTTTACCAGAGCATTGGTTAGTTGTAGGAGGTGATTTGAATGTTCATTATGTGAAATATCAGTAAAATCATTTCTTTTTACAGCATCTCTTAACTGATCTAACAATGCAGTTTGCTTTTCATATTGTTGATAGATGTTCTCAGCAATAACAATCCCATCATCTACCAATATTCCAATTACGACGACCATTCCAAACGTAGAAATAACATTGATGGTAATGCCTAAGTAGGCTGCTGCCACAAACATTCCTGCAAACGAGATCGGAATGGCTAAGGCGACCCAAAAGGCAATACGGATATTTAAGAACATCGCTAAAAGGATGAGGACGAGTAGGAAGCCGATTAGTCCATTCTCCTTAATAAACTCAATTCGACCTTCAAGGTATAATTTACCATCCTGAATCTCATCAATCTTTATTTGAGGTGCTTTTTGTTGAAATTCATCTAAATAAGCCTTTGTATAGTCGCTTACGCTAAACATATCTTCGTCAATCGTATTTTGAACTTCTATAATAACGGATGGCTTGTCATTAAGGTAAGATCGCCTAGGAGAATCCGTCCAACCATCTCGGATAGTGGCAATCTGATTCAACTTTATAAGTCCTCCAGTATTCGAACCTCTGATGACGACTTCTCCAAGTTCACTGCCGTAATAATTTCTGTTTTTGGCTCGGATAAGCAATTCCTCTTTGTCCGTTTTGATTGTTCCACCAGTGGAGAGGAGGTTGGTATTTGCTATAGCGCTCACTGCCTCATCGAATGTGATGTTGAGGGCACGCATATCATTTTCTCGGAAGGTAATTTCAATTTCCTCTGCAGGGAATCCGCTAATGGCTACCTTGGAAATGCCTTCAATGGTTAGAAGATCGTCCTTGATTGTTCTTGAATATTCTTTTAATGCTCGTAAATCAAGGTCACCACTGATTGAAAACTTGTAGGCAGTGTTCAACTGTTCTCGCTTGAAAATAACTGGCGGTTCCATGGATCTAGGAAAGGAGTTGATTCTATCTACTGCGTTTTTGACGTCTTGCAGGGCTAGATCAACACTGTAGCCTCGTTCTACTTCCACAGTCACTGAACCAAAATTTTCGGAGGAGACGGAGCTTGTTTCCTTGATCCCTGTAACACCGATTAGGTTTTCTTCTATTTTTGTGATAATGCCTTCTTCCATTTCTTCGGGAGAAGCGCCTGGTAGGACGGTTTCAATGTTTATAAATCGAAGTTCCTGTTCGGGGAAGAAGGTTGTTTTTAGACTTAGCAATCCAAAGCCACCCATGATAAGGATGAATACCATTAACAGGTTGGCAGCCACGGTGTTTTTTAGAAAAAAGTTGATGATTCCTGTCATGGCTTACTGGTTTGAAACGGTTACTTTCTGCCCTTCAAAAATCGTGTTGACACCTTCGAAGATGACTTGATCATCCTTTGATATTCCGCGTACTGCAACGGTTTGTTCTTCTTGTATCATCACCTGCACTGGATGTTTTATTACTAGACTGTCTTTCACGAGGTAAACGTGGTTTTGATCTACAATAGCGGTTTTAGGAAGGTTAGAGACCTTTCCAATGCTTGTACCGGAAAGTGTTCCCTTGAGAAACATGCCATCTCTGAGGCTAGCACCTGATACTCTGATGTATACTGGGATGCTTTGAGTGGCCTGATCAATCTGATTGCTGATGCGAGTAACGGTGCCCGTCCATCGTTTATTCAGTTCTTCTGATTCTAGCTTTATGGATTGCCCGATGCGCACATATTTGAAGTCGTTCATGTTTACAGGAGCGACGAGCTCGTAGTCGGTGGTATTCATGATTCGTCCTAGGGATTGTCCTGGTGTGATCAATGCACCAGGAAATCGGTTGACAGATAGGAAAACGCCGTCAAACGGAGCATAAATGGCATATTGTTGCAGTCGGTCCTCAAGGCTTTTGATCTGATAATATTGATTGTGCAGGTTTCTGCTAGCGATGAAGTATTTTTCTTGTTGGCTAGTGGAGGTTGGCATTGGTTTTACGGAGCGCTCGATTTCGAAGTTGTCGAGGTATTGTTTCCACTTGATGAAGGCATCTGGGTAGTCAATTTTTAGATCGGGCATCATTTGAGTGATGGCAGTCATAAGGCTGCTTCGTCTTGCGTAGATATTGTAACGGTCGTCTTGGCTATCAATCTGAAAGAGTAGTTCCCCTTTTTTTACGGAGGCGCCTTCTCGGTATCTGTTGCCTGTTTCTTGCAGTATGCCAGTGACTTCGGTGAGGAGTTCTAGTTGCTCGAACGCTCTGAGTCTACCGTCTATTTGGATGTTAGATCTGACTGTTTTCTGTGGATAGGTGGCTGTTTTGACAAGTCTGATATCCTCTTTGATCGGTTTGCTGGAGACGGTCGACTTTTTTTGTTTGGACATTTGCTGAAATGCTAAGGCGCCGCCTAGTAGAACGATGGCAGTTAGCACGACAGAGATAATTAATTGTCTCAATTTCATCTTGGAGTTATTATAATAATGGTCTTAAAATAATGATCAATTATTAATTTGTTAATGATTAATTCAAGTATAATCAAGGTTTGAGTTGATTGATAGAAGCCCGAATGTCATAATTGTGCAATAATAAAACTAATAATTTTATTTATAGTTCAAAAAGGGATAATATTTGTTGGATTTTGACTTCCCTAGGCTCATAATGTTGAGAATGATCTGCCAACTTGTACTACAAAAGTGAGCGGTAGGCTCTTGAAATGATTTGAGATACTAAGTACTGATCCGATAGCGCTCGGCAGTGCAAGCTTTATTGTTGATGGGATATTTCAATAAAAATAAATTTAACTGTTATGAACTTAATACAACGCTCGAATTACTGAATATGAAATAGATAGAGTCGCTATCTAGTCTGTTGAAGCCCTTTTGGGAAGTATTTGTAGAAAAAAATGCCGCGATCAGAATTATCCGATCGAGGCATATCGTTTTAGTTTTATTTTCTAGGAAGGAGACAAAAAGACTGGAATCTCAATGTTCAATCAATTTGTTTTCTAGTACAAATGTCTGAAAGCTATAATGTCATACCATGTTAATGCACCAGTTTCAGTTCCGTTATAGCATGCCTTCATGACAGAGTTTGCATCTTGAATGGGTGTTCCTGGGATATGATTTGCTCCCACACCCCCGTCTCCTTCATTACTAGAATAATAGCAGCTTGATCTTGTAGCGTAGTCCGTGTGTCTTAGGCCTAGGCAGTGACCAATTTCGTGTATTATTACATGCTGAATCAGTCCTGGGCTTTCTAATTGAAGACGATTGAAGATTTGAACCCACTTATGTGGTTTTCCTGCCGATGGAAATCCTGCAGATCCTCCAGATTTTCCGTTGTTCACCTGATAGACAACGATGTCAGCTGCTACATTAGGAGCAAAATCCAATCGAAATGTAATGCCCATGTTTAACGCATTGAAAGAATTGACGGCTGCTGTAAGACCTGTTTTCATTTTTTCTGTTAGTGCGTAGTAATTACCCGTGTATCCAGTTATCGTAAGTTCTTGTGGTGAGTTTACTAGGTTGTTGGTGTGGTATTGACGTAAATCACCGTTCATATCGTCTCTCAATTGATCTAATTCAGATCTTGTCAGTGCGATGTCACCTTCAATCAAGTAGCGGTTTTCAGTTGTTCCGTCAGGAAGTACGAAATCGATTGGTTCTGGATTTTCAAGATTTACGCCTAAATTTTCTACATGATTGTGCATCTCATCGTGCAAGTGCTGATGAGTCTCTGCTTCTTTTTCTACATTAAGAATTTCATGTTCAACACTTGAGATAGAATCGGAGGTACAGGATGAGAAGCAAGAAAATGAGATAAGTGCGAAAAGGATGATTGAAAGATTAATTAAGTTTTTCATGATTTTTAAATTTTAAGTGTGTGTTGTTTTTTTAATTCGTTTATCAATTACTGACAATACAAAGGTAAGGGGGGAGTAAGTGTTCTACTTGTCCATTTTCTGCAAAAACATGTACAAATCGTGCATTTGAATGAATTTTGAAGGTTTACAGTCTGAAATTTTGATTAATTAGTGCTGTAGCGAGTAGATTACGTTGGGTTATAAAGTTGTTAGGGCATTGTTTGTGCCCTACGAGTATATCATACGAAGACTATTTATCTAGACCACATTAGGTCTGTCCTAACATTTGCAGTTATATGGCTAAAACATGCTCTACACTATAATGATAATACTAGTGCATTCTTAATAAAATCATCCATTCTCAATTAAAATCTCAATTATTATCTATTTTTGCAACTCACACTCTTAAAGCACTAAACCGTTGGCAGGAAAAAAACCGACCGTAAAGGACAAGACTAAACGCGTGACACCGTTGATGCAGCAGTATAATGCTGTAAAAGCGAAATATCCAGATGCAATCTTACTGTTTCGAGTAGGCGATTTTTATGAAACCTTCGGCGAAGACGCTATCACAGCTTCTAGTGTCCTAGGTATTACGCTCACCGCCCGAAACAACGGAGGTGATCAGACACCACTAGCAGGCGTACCGTACCACTCCCTAGACACTTATCTGCCTCGACTAGTAAAAGCAGGATACCGAGTCGCCCTCTGCGAACAATTGGAAAAACCGTCCAAAGAAAAGAAAATCGTGAAGCGGGGTGTTACAGAAGTCATTACCCCAGGCGTAGCCACCAACGACAAGTTGCTCAATCACAAGGAAAACAACTTCCTTGCTTCTATACATTATGGCAAAAAAGGCTACTTCGGAATTGCCTTCTTAGATCTATCTACTGGAGAGCTCCTGATCTCCGAAGGCCGTAAATCCTATATCGAAAAACTGCTTCAAAGTTTTAATCCGTCAGAAGTCATCTTCGGCAAAGCAAGAGCTAAGGATTTTAATCATCAATTCGGACAATCGTTTTACACCTATCCATTGGATGATTGGATTTTTGCCTATGACTTTACTAGAGAAAAACTCGTCGATCACTTTGAAGTAAAAACGCTCAAAGGGTTTGGGGTAGAGGATTATGATCTTGCACAAGTGGCAGCAGGCGCAGCGCTGTACTACTTGAGTACGACAGAGAATAACAACATTAAGCACATCTCTCAAATCAATCGTTTACAGCCAGATAAATACGTTTGGCTTGATCGGTTTACGATTCGTAATTTAGAATTGCTTCACAGCACACACGAAAGCGGTGTGCCGTTGATCCAAATCATGGATAAAACCATTTCACCAATGGGCGCTCGTCTACTGAAAAAATGGGTGGCGATGCCGTTGAAAGTGAAACTGGAAATCGAAGCAAGACATGAGATTGTAGAGTTCTTTATTTTAAATCCAGACATCAGAGAGGAGTTGTTAAAAGACATCCATCAGATTGGTGATATAGAACGGCTAATTTCTAAGGTGCCACTAGGTAAAATCAACCCTAGAGAAGTCGTTCAACTCAAGCGTGCGCTTGGTGTGCTTCAGCCAATAAAGGATTTACTAGCCAAACAGAAAAATAAGCATCTCAAACAAATCAGTGAACGAATTAACCCTTGTGAAGTGATGCGTGATCAGATTGACAAGCGAATCAAGGACGATCCACCAGTGAATCTAGCAAAGGGTGGGGTGATGGCTGACGGCATTCACGAAGAACTTGATGAACTCCGCAATATCATTCGAAACAGCAAGGAGATTCTCTTGAACATTCAGCAAGAAGAAGCCAAGAAAACCGGGATTGCCAACCTGAAAATCGGCTTTAATAACGTGTTTGGCTATTACCTTGAAGTGACTAATAAATACAAGAATCAAGGACTGGTACCAGACAACTGGGTGCGTAAACAAACACTGACTGGATCAGAACGCTATATCACTGAAGAACTCAAGGAATTAGAGGTCAAAATCCTAGGCGCAGAGGACAAGACGATCGGACTGGAAAATCAATTGTTTGAAGCCTTGACAATCGAACTGAATGATTACATCATTCCAATACAGCTCAACAGCCACTTGGTTGCACGGCTCGATTGCTTGATCGCCTTTGCGAATATAGCCTTGAAACAGAATTACTGTAAGCCAGAGATGTTGGATACGTTGGAACTAGAAATCAAAGAAGCACGCCATCCAGTGATCGAACAACAGTTGCCGATTGACAAGCCTTACGTGCCGAATGACATCTATCTGAACAACGAAGATCAACAAATTATCATGATTACTGGGCCCAATATGTCTGGTAAGTCGGCGGTGTTGCGGCAAACGGCATTGATTGCGCTGATGGCTCAGATGGGTAGTTTTGTGCCTGCTAAGTCTGCAAAGATCGGTTGGGTCGATAAAGTGTTTACACGTGTTGGTGCGTCGGATAACATTAGTTCTGGAGAATCAACCTTTATGGTAGAGATGAATGAGACGGCCAGTATACTTAACAACGTTTCGGACAGAAGTTTGATTTTGTTGGATGAGATTGGTCGAGGTACAAGTACGTATGATGGTATCTCGATTGCGTGGTCGATTGCTGAATTTCTGCATAACAATAATGAGGCACATCCGAAAACCTTGTTTGCTACGCACTATCATGAATTGAATGAGTTGGCCAACAAATTTCCTAGGATTCGCAATTTCAATATTTCGACGAAGGAGGTTGGTAAGAAGGTCTTATTTCTAAGGAAGCTAGTCGCTGGAGGCAGTAAGCATAGTTTTGGGATACATGTGGCTCAGATGGCTGGTATGCCTAAGCAGATTGTTAAGCGGGCGGCTGAGATCTTAGTTACATTGGAGCAGAAAAGCATTGATAACAGTGACATTACGCCTACGCTTAAGGAGTTGCCGAATGAGCCGTATCAGATGAGTTTCTTTGATATGGCGGACCCTGAAGCCGCTGAGCTGATTCGTGCGCTGAAAGCGCTGGATTTGGATAGTCTGACCCCGATTGAGTGTATGATGAAGCTGAATGAGTTGAAGCGGAAGCTGGGGAATTAGGCTATCTTATTCAAAATAAAATGAAGACCTTTTTAATCCTTGTGGTTTCAGTTGTTTTGTCATCACTAATCGTTATTTCAAAACTTACCTGGTATGGATTAAACCCATTCCTTGCAAACCTCCTTATATTGGCGATTGTAATATTGCTCATGCTATCTTCCTTCATTATTTATCTTGAGAATAACACGAAGTACAAAATAATTCAAGCGGGAATACTAGTGATCTGTTTATCCTTTTCATTGATTAAATTGAAAAGTGATTTTGAAAAATTATCAGCACCTTCAAATAAAGAGAATATCTATCAAAAAGGAAGAGCGAATTATTAAGGCAATAAATAAATAATTATTCGTCTAATCATCAATAAGCTATATATCGTCAATGTATAAGTTTACTTAAGTGTTAAAAAGTAAACGTAAGAGTTTACTTAAATTTGTGTTTGTAAACAAAAAGGTTTACATTTGTAATGAATTATAAACATAAAGATTGACTTATGAGAAATAGGAATACACTAATTCTAAATCAACTTGATAGCAAATTGCAACCTTACAAAGAACTAGAAAGGGCTACAGTCCCTGAGAAAGGCTGGATATACACTATTCGAAAAAGTCTCAATATGACGCTTGAACAGCTAGGTAAGAAAATGAAAATCACTCGCCAGGGAATCAGGAATATCGAGCAAAGGGAAGCGAATGGAGTCATCTCTCTCAAAATTTTGAAGGAAGTAGGGCAGGCACTTGATATGAAATTAATCTATGGTTTTTCACCAAATTATGATTCAATAGATCAAATGGTAGAGCACAAGGCTAGAATTCTCGCTAGAAAAATCGTGCTAAGAACACATCAAAACATGCGACTAGAAAATCAAGGGAATAGTGATGCCAAAATAAAAAAAGCAATTGAAGAATCCGCTCAAGAACTAAAACGAGAATTGAGAAAATCGCTATGGGATTAACACTAGTATATGAAGATGGGCAAACTCCCTTGAGTCCAGAAGAGGCAGAAGGTTTAAAAATAAAAACGATAACGACGCATGGAGAGCTTGATGAACACGAGCAAAGAAATATTGAAAAGGCCATTGAATGGACCATTAGATCAAATTTTAAGACGAATCAAATTCTAAGTGAAAAGTTTATCAAAGAAGTGCATAAAAAAATGTTTTCTGAAGTATGGAGATGGGCTGGTTCTTTTAGAACATCAGAAAAAAATATTGGTGTTCCTTGGGTCAATATCGGAATCGAATTAAGACAATTGTTAGACGATACAGACTATTGGAAAAAAAATGGAATTTACCCACCGGATGAATTGACCATAAGGTTTAAACATCGACTGGTAAATATTCATTGTTTCCCCAACGGAAATGGCAGACATTCTAGAATAATGGCTGATATCATGATTGAAAAGGTGTTTAAGTGTGAGCTGTTTTCATGGCACTACTCTAATATGGTAAAGGCTGGGGAGACAAGATCAAAATACATTGCTGCAATTCGTGAAGGTGATCAAGGTAACATCGAGCCCTTGGTTCAATTTGCAAGAAATTGATCGATTTCCAGTCTATTTTAAGCGTTTATTATCAAATCAGGTCCTCTATTAAACCCCCAATTTCCTAAGTAACCAACATCATGTCTAAAAAAACTTCTCTATAATCTTGTATTATTCCTGAATAACCGTGACTTTTGGCTATCAATTTAATCTTATAGATACAATATCAGTAACTAATCCAAGAGTTAACATATTATGAGCGACTACTCTTACATATTTAATGCACATCCAACATACATCGATGCGATGTATAAAACATATAAAGAAACCCCTGAAGCCCTTGATGATGGCTGGAGAACCTTCTTCCAAGGATTTGAGTTTGCAGCCTCCCAAAACGGAAACGGACAGGCATCTGCAAAATCAGGAGGACTAGATGACAGGGAGCTCAACGCCCTAGCAATTATCTTTGCTTTCAGGAATAGAGGACACTTGCTGTCCACCACCAACCCGATCCGAGATCGACGAGATAGAAGACCGAATCTAGACCTAGAAGATTACAATCTTTCTGAATTGGATCTCAATGAGGTATTTCATGTAGGTGAGGAAATTGGGTTGAAAAATGCCACACTTCAAGAGATTATTGATCATCTGAAGAAAATATATTGTAGTACAATTGGGTTTGAATATGCCTATATAGAAGACCGCGAAAAGCGCTTATGGCTGAGAGAGAACATTGAAAGTACTATGACAAATGGATATCAGTTTGATGTGAAAAAGAAGCAACGGATTCTAGAAAAATTAAATGGTGCAGTCGTTTTTGAGAAATTTCTACACACGAAGTATGTCGGACAAAAACGGTTCTCACTAGAAGGTGGAGAGACCACCATCGCCGCTCTTGATGCTATTATCAGTGAAGCAGCAAACGGTGGAGTGGAAGAAGTACTTATCGGTATGGCACACCGTGGAAGATTGAATGTTCTAGCTAACATTATGGGCAAAACCTACAAGGAGATCTTCAATGAATTTGAAGGATTTGTCTTGCCTGACCATAGTTTTGGAGATGGTGATGTAAAATACCATTTGGGCTTTTCTGCACAGACAGAAACACCAGATAAAAAGAAAATTACGCTAAAATTAACACCAAACCCTTCACATCTTGAAGCAGTAAATCCTGTAGTGGAGGGGTTCGCAAGAGCCAAAGCGGATATTTTGTATGGTAGTGACTATGATAAGATCCTTCCTATATTGATTCATGGAGATGCTGCAATTGCAGGGCAAGGAGTTGTTTATGAAGTAGCACAGATGAGTAAGTTGGATGGCTACTACACGGGTGGAACCATTCACTTTGTGATCAATAATCAGATTGGTTTTACGACTGATTTTGACGATGCTCGTTCTGCAACTTATTGTACAAGCGTGGCTACGCTGGTTCAGGCTCCAGTATTCCATGTGAATGGAGATGACCCAGAAGCGGTTGTGTTTGCAGTAGAATTGGCTACAAAATACCGACAGAAGTTTAATTCTGATGTGTACATCGACATGGTCTGTTATCGCAGACATGGACACAATGAGGGTGATGATCCTAAATTCACTCAGCCTGCTATGTATAAAGCCATTTCTAAGCACCCAAATCCGAGGGATATCTATTCACAGTTGTTAGTCGATAGAGGGGATGTAGATGCTGCGCTTTCAGCTAAAATGGACAAGGAGTTTTGGGACTTTCTTCAACAACGATTAGATGATGTTAAACAAAAACCTCTTCCTTATAAACTGCAGGAGCCAGAGCTTGAATGGTTGAAACTAAAGCCATTTACGACACCAGAAGATTTTTATACTTCACCTCCAACTGGCGTTTCTAAGAAAAAGGTAGAAAGTATCATCAAGCATTTGATGACAATACCTAAAGACTTTGCGGCATTAAGTAAAATCAATAGAATCCTAAAAGGGAAAAAGAAACTGCTAGATCAGAACAAACTGGACTGGGGATTGGCAGAATTAATAGCTTATGGATCTATCTTACTTGAAGGTAAAGACGTAAGAATGAGCGGTCAAGATGTCAAACGAGGCACCTTTTCGCATCGTCATGCTGTGTTGATGGATGTCGAGACCAATGAAGAATACAATCGACTGAATACGATGACCAAAAAGCAGGGGGAATTCAGAATATTCAATTCATTACTTTCTGAGTTTGGGGTGTTAGGATTTGAGTTTGGCTATTCCTTGGCATCTCCGCACACACTAGTGATTTGGGAAGCACAATTCGGAGATTTCTATAATGGTGCTCAGGTAATGGTAGATCAGTTTATCAGTGCTTCAGAAAGTAAATGGAACTGGACCAGTGGATTGGTTATGCTGTTGCCTCATGGTTACGCAGGACAAGGCCCAGAGCACTCTAGCGCGCGCTTTGAGCGGTTTCTACAGCTTTGTGCAGAAGAGAATATGTCAGTCGTCAACATCACGACACCAGCCAACTTCTTCCATGCCTTGCGCCGTCAACTAGAGCGTAAATTCAGAAAGCCATTGATCGTAATGTCTCCTAAGTCATTGTTGAGACATCCTAAATGCGTTTCTGACATCAGCGATATCACAACGGGGTCATTTGAGGAGGTGTTGGATGATGCTTCTGTAGGGAATAAGAAAGCAGACATTAAGAAAATCAAGCGGGTACTGTGTTGTACTGGTAAGATCTATTATCAGTTATTAGAAGAAAAAGAGAAATTGAAGCGAAATGATGTTGCCATTATTCGTTTGGAACAGCTTTATCCGTTACCTGAGATAAAAATAAATGCGTTAATTAAAAAGTATGAAAATGCAGACGCATATTGGGTGCAAGAAGAGCCTTCCAACATGGGAGCTTGGCAATATATTCTAGCAAGATATAGAAAAAATACAATGAAGTTAATTGCAAGAAAATCAAGCGCTTCTACAGCAACTGGCTTTAGAAAAAGGCATGATAAAGAGCAAAAAGAACTCATCACAAAAGCGTTTGCAGGTTAGATTAGTCACGTAAGAATTCGAGAATAAAACTTTATATTTATAATTTTTAGTTTGTTTGTATTCAGTATTTTGTTTAAATTGAGGTATCAACCAGCCATGTTATTCCCAATTTTAGAACTAACTAACTTACTACAATTATGAAATCTGCCTATGCATTACTATTTGCATTTGTTTTCTTAGCTACGAGTCTAAGCGCACAAATTTGTACATCTTATAGAATTGAAAACCTCAATAAGGTAGGAACGGATGTCTATTTTGATTTGTATATCAATACAACAAATGGATCCACTCTATATCTAGGAAATAGCGATTTTTTACTAACTTATGACAACCAAGCTTTTAACAGTCCAACATTTGATCTAGAGCCTGGTTTTTGTACGTTAAAGCCTGTAGACCAATCTGGGAATAATATTTCCGTATTAAGAACGATCTATCAAAACAATACGACAACAGACTTTGTGATGAATGAATTGATTGTGAACGTCTATGGAACAAGTCCTAGTACGCAGTCTGCATTTGATATTGGGGTTGCGGAGATTGATGGGTCAATGGCTGATCACCGTCTAGGAAGATTTAAGCTTGGCGGATTTACTGGAGCCACAGCTGAAGATGCACAAATTGCATTGAAGAGTGACCCAGGGTTGTTTGAAACCACCGTTTACACCGTTGAAAATGATGGCGTCAACTTTTTCGAGACTGTAATTACGTGTTCATCCTTGTTCAATATTAATCTTAAAGCGTTCTTAGAAGGACCATATGATCCAGCTACAAGATTGATGAATACATTTTTAAATCTAAAGAGTGGTTCGCTTGCACACAGAGGAATGCTTCCTGGTCAAACCCCAGTAAGTGGTGTTGCAACACCGACTCCAATGGGTCAGCCATATAATGTTGCACCTTGGAGTTATCCAGGTACAGAAGGTGTTGGGGTGACAGATTATCCTGAATCAGTAGTCGACTGGGTACTAGTATCCATTAAAAACGATGATCTTTCAATACCTTTATGGGAATCTGCAGGATGGATTAACGAAGACGGAAATGTGACCCTACTGGCCTTACCAGATTTATCTACAATCAACGAAACGTCTGTCAATGTAGTGATCCAACATAGAAATCATTTTGGAGTTTGTACTCCAGTAAAACTTGATATCACAAGTGAGTTACCTATAAGTTTTGACTTTACGACTAATCAGTCTAGACTACTAGGTACAGGTCAAAAGCAATTGACAAACGGTACTTATGTCATGTATGTTGGTGATGCGAATCAAGCAGCAGACGCTGCTGCAGGCCAGGATATTAATGGAAGTGACAATGCTCAGATTGTTAATAACAATGGATTGTTTGATCTATACAGCCCCGATGATTTGAATTTCTCAGGAGACATTACTGGAGGAGACAAAGCATTGTGGAATAGCAACAACGGTATCTTCAATGCTTTACCGAAATAGTTTTTTTAATGCTAACTGTTTAATTATCAGTGAATAATTATTCTTGTATTTTAATTCTCCATTCAATTAAAAAATAGACAGGAAAAAAGAGTTTTATAAGTTATACAGGGACTGCTAGGAATAGTAGTCCCTGTTTGTTATTTCGAGGAACTAACTGAAGTAATTGATGATTAATGCATATTGCGAGTTAAACCATTAATAGGTAAGAAGCCAGTTGATGAGTTCTTTGCTGTCAACAATACTCCATGAATGTGGATGTTTTTGGTTGCTTGGTTTTCGGAGGCCTCGATTTACAGTGGTTATTAACTCCGCTTTGGTGTTTCCAAGTTGCTTCAATTCGTTGATCATGGCAGAGCAGTCGAGGGCATTCATTCCAGAAAAATCGCTGCCCCGTTCATTGATCCACCAATCAACGTCGGGTTCGGTGTATAGCCTGATTGGCATATTTGTTAAGGCCTTGACGGCTTGCTGAGTGGTGTCTGACATCGAATATGGGGACGTTTGCTGATAGGCCTGTAACGCTTCGCTAGGAGCGCCTCCCATGATTTCCTCCAGCTTATTGATCATAAAGGTGTTTTCCCGACTGGGTTCTGCTGGTAAGCCAAGTCTGATTTGCCGTTTTGCGGAATGATAGAATCGTTCAAAATCGAGTGGTGGATCAATCGCAAAAACAGCATTCGGTTTGCTGTAGACTGGGCTTGTATTGGCTTGTTCCGCATATTTCACTGCGCAACTTCCTCCTATAGAGAATCCACCGATGTACATCTTCTTGTTCTGTAAGTCAAATTTATCCTTAGCATTGTTGATTATTTTAACCAATGATTCTTGGCTTTTATCGTCAAAGCCAAGAGACATAAATCCATCTTGAAAGGTTGGGATGATGGTAAGAATCCCGTTTTGTTTTGCGATTTCTGTTAAGTCCGTTTGAATAAGTAGATTTTCGTGTGTTTGCCCAAGTCCTGGAATTAAGATCAAGTAACTGCTAATGTAGGAAGTAGATGGCTGTATGACGGTATAGAATCCTAAAAAATTCTCCTTTGTTCCGACAACTATTTTATCAGAATCCTGACAATTGATAACCGGAAGCCCTAGTAAAGACAGTAAGCAAAAGGCAATTGCCAAACGTAATGAACTAGTTCTGTTTGCTCTATTCATGATGGGTATGAACGTTTTTTGTCAATATACATATAAGTTTTAAATGTTTGAAATTTCTTTCTTAACCAAAGTCAATGCGAGTAAAGATTGTTTTTAGCAATTTTACTGTATAAGGATTAGATATGATCGATTTTGATTCAAATGTATTATAGAAACTAATTATGATAAGAGAAGAACAGTCAATTCAAGTAGCAAAATGGTTAAGGGTATTGTATCCAATATGGATGTGTGTTGCCATCTTCAGTTTGTTGTATATTCCTAGTCAATTGTATGTAGAAGGAAATGCTGAACTAACAGCTGAAAACATACGTTCAAATTTGTTTCTTTTTAGACTAGGTGTGGTTGGGAGTCTGGTAACCCAAATCCTGTTCATTCTTATTCCATTATTGCTTTATGTGCTCTTTGAAGGTGTCAGCAAAAGATTAAGCGTGTTGATGGTGCTGTTGGCCTTGGTGAGTGTTCCTATGACCATGTATAATGAGCTGCATAAGCTAACAGCGCTTTCCTTCTTAGCGTTTCCTGAGCAGATGATGCAGTTTCTCGAAATGAGTAAGCAAGGCGTGGTGATTCCTTCTATATTTTGGGGATTATGGCTTTTTCCACTTGGCTTATTGATTATCAAATCAGGATACTTCCCTAAGATTATTGGATACTGCTTAATTGTAGCAGGTGTTGGCTATGTGTTGGGGTCGTTTGGCAAAATATTAACTCCAGATGTTGCAATGATATTATCTGTTTTTGAGGTGTTTACCTTTGGAGAGATTGCGTTTGTCTTTTGGATTGTGTTCAAAGGAACTTCTAACAAATAGAACACCTTAGTTTCATTTTCTTTCGTGCAGTCGTTTGCGCAGTCGGCTTAATGATTCTGGTTTAATTCCGATATAACTTGCAATTTGATGTTGAGGAATTCTGTTGAAGAGATGGGGTCTATTTGCAATTAGATTTTGATAACGTTCTTCTGGTGAGGACGATATAAAAGCAGCTAGTTCATCTTGCTTTTTACCCATGATTTGTTCTACCGTCTTTAAGATCATTGATTCTAAACGCGGGACTTTTTCGCACATTTGCTTTTCAAGATTTTTAGTGCTGACCGTTAGGACACAGTCTTCGACACATACTAAATTGTATTTTGACGGGGTATTGTTGCTCTGACTTGAAAAGGAGGCGACTGAATCTCCCTCTGTAAAAAAGGCAGTTGATTTCTCCTGGCCATCTTTTAGGTAATATTCTCTTATACATCCTTTTAAAATCAAGTAGCATTTTGTTGCAATCTGTCCTTCTTTGATCAAGTAGGTTCCTGCGGTAAACGCTTGAACATTTGTCCCATCAACAATCAGTCTTACCTCTTCGTCGGTTAGTATTTGGTAGCTCCGAATGTGTTTTTCAAATTGCTCTTTCATTGTTATTTTTTATTTGGTTCAACTTAGATAACTTTCTGTTGTACGAGGTTATTGATCAAATGCTCAACATTTTGTTTAATAATCGTTCTTGCTTTCTCATAATCCTTACTTATTGAAGGTGTGCCATTCCACTGTATCTCATTTGATTTTGAATTTTTGGTCGGTAAGACGCAGTCAAATGTTACTATTTTATGGGCTTTAGAACTATCCGTAGACGATACTTTAGATGGTTTCCAATCAGTTACCTTAAATTTCTTTAAAGATGGGGCTTAAATTGTTAATTAATAATTATTAGTGGTTAATTAATTACATAAACATCTAATTGCTAGTTTGGAAAGACCTTTTCTTTAATCTAATTTAAACTAGGGTTAGCCTAAGTCAAGAATTAACTGGCCTTCAAAAACAATTCGGGCATTACTGACTACTTCTAGCGTATTTTCGTCTTTAATGCTTAGGTCTAGAAAACCTCCACGGCTAGAAAGTTGATAAGCAGACATGGATTGTTTATTTAATTTAGTTCCCCAATACTTTGCAAGTACAGAATGAGATGCTCCTGTAACTGGGTCTTCATTTATCCCAATCCAAGGACAAAAGCATCGCGAATAGAAGTCGAACGCCTTGTCTTCTGATATAGTGGTTACTACAACTTCTTTTATAGTGTTGGAACTATTGAGCGCTTTCTGAAAATCAGGCTTGATATTCAAAAGGGTCTGCTTATCACTTACTTCAATTATTAGCATATCCAATTCCTTGCAGTATCCTTGGTAAATCGGATAGAGGATTCCGAAGGCATCCAATAGTTCTTCATTAGATTCATAGGATTGGGTTTGGTAGAGCGGAAACTCCATTTTTATCTGTTCTCCTTGCCTTATCGCTGTTATTCTCAATGACTTTCCAGTTATGAAATCGACTGTTTCGTTCTCAAATCTGTCAAGGATAATCTTAGCAGATGCTAGGGTAGCGTGTCCACAAAAAGCGACTTCCATCGTAGGGGAGAAATATTGTATATTGTATAGTTGTCTATCATCTGTTTTACGAATTAAAAATGCAGTTTCGGATAGGTTTAACTCACTTGCAATTGATTGCATCAATTGTTCATTGATTTCTGAATCCAATAAACAAACGCCTGCTGGATTTCCTGAGAATGCTTGATCCGTAAAGGCATCAACGATAAATGTTTTTATTGGCATTGCTTATTTTTGTTATTGAATATTAAGTGTTTTACAATTCTAATTAAATTGTTTAAGATACAATTTTCTTCTTCATTTTTGAGGCAAACTTTTCTAGGATAGAAACTGTAAACTTGATTCCAAAATTACATTAATTCTTTTCATAAACAATTCGCCAAATCAAGAACCAAAATGTCTAGTTCTACGTATCTCTATAATAGTGAATCTCAGAATTCAGTTTGAAAATGAAAGAATGTTATAATGGCTAACGTAAGCTTTAAACAAAATGACCTTTCCAAGATTAAGTGGGTACAGATTCATTACATGACCGCACCTGGTAAATGTTTAGATATTCTACTTGGTTTAGAAAGTAAAGACCCTCTTATTGTTGCCAACAAGCTCAACTTGATTGGAATTATTCAGTTTTTAAAATACGAATATTTTGAAGCATTAGCACACTATAAAAAGTCGATAAAGATCAGTAAGGAACACGGATTTAAGGAAATAGAAACGAAATCATTAATTAATATTTGCAGCACATACATCATTCTAAAACGATATAATTTAGCTTTGGAATTTGGATTTGAAAGCTTGAAGTATAAATTTGACCGATTAAATTCAATGACATACAATAACTTGTCAAGGATTTATTACCATCTAGGAAATAAGGATAGACAATTAAAGTTTCAGAATAAAGCCAAGTCACTAAATGAGAAAGCCGGTGAGAAACGCCTTGTCGTTTTAGATTTATATAATATTGCAGATTTTTATTCCAATCAAGGTAAATTCGAACAGGCTCTTGCTGCATTGGAAGAATGTTTGGAGATTATAAAAAAGCATAAATTTAACATCTCGCTTGCCTATACACATACTGAAATTTCACTGGTATGTTTTGAATTGGAACAGTATGAGAAAGCCTTGTACAATAGCGATAAAGGGTTTGAATATTCGGTAAAATTTGAAACAGATGAGTTAACCAGCGCTTCTTATGCAAAAGCAAAGGTGTTGAATCATTATCAACAATACGATGAGGCGTTAAAACTTTTAAACAGTGTCTTTGAAAATTCGATGAACTCAAAAAAAAGACAAGACTTCACTTATATCTTCGAGTTAAAAATTGAAATAGAGTCAAAGCATAAGCCTGAAAAACTAGCAGCAACCTATAGAGATTATATCAAGCTACTAAAGTCAAACTCAACGAATGTTGATGAGAATAATGAGTTAACTAATATCCTGAAATATAAAGAACAGGAAATCAAGGTAATTCAAAAGAGAAATGAAGCAATAGAACAAAAAAATAGAGAATTAGAAGTAGTTAGTAAACTCCTTGCACACGATTTAAAAACGCCTATCCGCACAATTGGGTCGTTTGTGAATTTAATCGAAAACAAATTAGAGGTTGAAAACGATCCTGAAATCAACGAGTATATCGAATTCATTTCTAATGGAACAAAGGAGATTTATGAGAAAATGAATATTACTGAAAAGTATTTGAACTTTAAATTGGCAGACAATAGATCTGAGTTTAGCTTAAACAAGTTACTAGGCCTTCTACTCTTTGATTTTCATTCAGATAACCAGAACATCAAGGTAAATGTAGATGAAGATGGCCCTACTATCTATGGCGATAAAATAGCGATTCTACGAATGTTTGAATATTTACTTCAGTTTATCATAAAGCACAGTAAAAAAGATCAAGTAGAGATAATAATTACGCATAAGTCGGACGGAAATGAAGATTTATTTTTCATCACTGATAATGAAAACACTATGCGGTTCGCTCGGTATTGGTTTGAAGATATTTCCCACTCTGAGTTAATTAAAACCTACAAAATAGATATTAAGTTTGCCTTTGTTCGAAAAATCATAAAACTTCACAATGGACACATATTGATTGATGAAAAGCAAAATGGAGAACCAATTTTGAAAATATGGTTGCCAGTAAAAGTAGGGGTTGATTAAAATGTAATCTGTAATTGTAATACGGATCTGCTTTCGATAACCGTTTCTAAATCAAAAAATGCTTGAATTGAAAATAGAAAGAATACTTTATTTCTTCGAATTAACAGTCTCCGATCCTTGATCAATATTCAACAACTCCTTGATTGAATTAAGACTTGAGGTGATCTCAATTAACTGACCCTTCAGTGCTTGTTTTTCTTGTTTTAAACCAGCAAAATCGTCCTTGTACGTTTCGTTTGATTCCTTAACCGCTTCGATCAATGCAGGTGCCAAGTAACTGTATTCTAATGATTTATAATCTTATTTATCTGTAAGCACAACTTCAGGGAAAACAGCTTCAATTTCTTGTGCAATAACACCAAGCTGAACACCGTTCTCAAAATTCATTTTAGGATATTTCTCCGTTCTCCATTAATAGATAACTTCTCAAAGAAGCATTGCTTTTTCAAGCGTACCTTCAAAATCAGTGATCTCTCTTTTGTAGCGATGATCTGCTGAATCCCTAAATACTATGAATAGATTTATCTTAAAAAAATCGGATCTTTTTTTCTGTAAATCTATGAAGCAAACCAATTCAGTCTCA
This sequence comes from uncultured Saprospiraceae bacterium, assembly GCA_937959115.1. Classification (GTDB taxonomy): domain Bacteria; phylum Bacteroidota; class Bacteroidia; order Chitinophagales; family Saprospiraceae; genus JAHDHB01. The sequence goes on along the minus strand of CALGAW010000025.1, from coordinate 35,250 downwards.
AGAACAGGTAGCTCCAAAGATATCAACAACTTTTCCGCAAGAATTACTATATTAGAGTCAACAAAGTTTGATCAGATTGCCTTGATTAGCAAAATAATTTTTCAAATGAAGAATAAGACTGTACTCCTTTTTACCTTGATGCTGATGTTTAATCATGTGTTTGCTCAAACAAATACTTGGACGGGTAGCACGGATAATGACTGGCATAAAGCATGCAACTGGAGTTTAGATCTTATCCCTACTGCAACGCATGCGGTGGTTATTCCTGTTGTTTCGGAGTATCCTACAATTAATAACAATGCACATTGTAAAACACTTAGTATTACAACTACTGCTGCAAATGCTGTCAATCTTAATAGTTCTGGAGGAGGAAATTTATGTATTAGCTCTACCAATAATGGCACTTGCTCTACTGTATTAACTGATAATGGGGGATGTACAGTTCCAGGTTCTGCATTTGAACCAGATGGCGATTATTACTTATTTGGTATATTTGATTGTGTTGGTTTTACTCCGTATTCCTTTGCGCAAGGGAATAGAATAATCACTAACAATACTAGTTTTAATATTACTATGGTTATACCAAATTTTGGATGTGCTGATCAAAGTCCACAACCAGGTAATTTTCTCCTTACTGCTGGGAGTAGCGTCAACTTATATGTTCAGGCAGGCTCTGGCACGAGTGCACCAAACTGCTGTGTTCAAAATTTTACTCAGACGGTGACCTGGAGCTCAACAGACGGTGGAAGTGGCTCTTTTATTGTAGAAACGGCAAATAATCTGTAAGCTTGTCGTTGAGTTCGCTTTTACTCCTACCTGTCCTTCCATTTAGCCACCTAAGAATTGATAAGCCTGCCATCTTTTTTTTAAGATATCGTTAGTACGAGCAACTTTATTACATTTTTTCCGTATCTGTATTAGAGCAGAACTTCCTATCAAGTTTTACAATGAAAGAACAATAAAATGGTTGATATAACCCTTAAAAAAAATGACCTTTCCAAGATCAAGTGGATTCAAGAGAATTTTTTGTCTTCTCCTGATGAATGTTTGAAACAACTATTTGATATTGAGAGTACTGACCCTTTTATTCTTGCCAATAAACACAACTTGATTGGTATAATCCAATTTTTACAGGGTGAATACTTTGAAGGACATATCCACCTTAGCAAAGCGATTGAAATCAGTGATTTACATGATTATCTTGAAATAAAAACGAAAGCATTAATTAATATTTCTTGCCTTTACATACGAACCAAACAATATACATTGGGCCTAGAATGTGGATTTGAAAGCTTGAAATTCAAGTCCGCAGAATTGAATGCAAAAACCTATAATAATCTAGCAAAAATCTATGAACAATTAGGCATGCATGAAAAACAATTGGAGTTTGCAAACAAAGCTAAATCACTTAACGAAAGAGCGGGTGAGAAGCGTTTTGTAGTTTTCGATTTATTTAACATTGCTGGATTCTTTTTCAAACAAGGGAAGTTTGAGAAAGCTTTATCTGTTTACGAAGAAAGTCTCGAAATTATTGAAGAGCATAAAATTTATATCTCACTCGGTTTCGCGTATAAAAAAATGGCCGAAGTTAATTTTGAGTTAAAGCAATATGAAAAGTCATTAGATAATTGCAACAATGCTCTGAAATACGCCAAACAATTTGGTACAAACGAGTTTGTTGACGCTTCTTTTTCTAAAGCAAAGGTATTGTACCAATTCAAACAATACAATGAAGCTTTAACCCTTTTAGACGCTGTCCTTGCAAAGGAAATCGTAGAACAAGATTACAGTGATCTGTATGAATTGAAAATAGAGATCGAGTTGAAGCATAAACCAGAGCAACTAGTTGAAACATATAGAGATTATATCAAAATACTAAAATCAGATTCAAACAAATTAAATGAGAAAAATGATTTAACCAATATTCTCAAGTATAAAGAAAAAGAGATTGAGGAAGTTCAAAAAAGAAACGAAGCAATTGAACAACAAAACAGAGAGTTAGAAGTGGTGAGTAAACTCCTTGCACATGATTTAAAAACTCCAATACGCACTATCGGGTCGTTCGTCAATTTAATCAAGAACAAACTAAAAATTAAGAGCGATAATGAAATCAATGACTATATCGAATACATCTCTAGCGGGACACAGGAAATCTACACTAAAATGAATGTCACTGAGAAGTACTTGAATTTTAAGCTATCAACAAATAAAACTCAGTTTCACTTGAATACAGTGCTCGATCCTCTAATCAACAGTTTTCAGTCGAATGAGCAGAAGGTCAAAATCAAGATAAACGATGATCTTTCAACTATTTATGGCGATAAAACAGCCATTAGACGAATGTTTGAGTATTTGTTTCGGTTTATCCTCAAACATGGCCAAGAAGATCAAGTAAAAATAAATATCACCCAGAAATCTGATGGAAAAGAAGATTTACTGCTAATTACGGATGATGAGAACACCTTGAAATTCGCAAAATACTGGTTTGAAGAGGTGTTGACCACTGATTTTATTAAAACCAGCAAAGTAGATATCGGCTTTGCGTTTGTACGTAAAATCATTAAACTACACCACGGGCATCTGTTAATCGATGATGGACAGAATGGTAAAACCTTCCTAAAAATTTGGCTCCCAGTGAATAGGAATGCGTAGTATTCTTTCTAATTCTAAAGCGTTAGAATGATAATTGTGTATTATTTTGATAAAATAGCATCCTAAAACACTTTTCAGCCTATAAATCCTAATTCTACATTCCGGTCTTACTAATTTTGCCTAGCCATAAGAGCACTAACGTTGCTCGACATTCAATTCCCTTAAGATTATGTAAAACACGATATTTTAATTACTTTTAACAAGGTTATATCATCCCTTTACTTACATTTTTTGGTAAAACAATCAAGAATGACGGTCAATTCATTTAACTCATTACTTTTCATAGGCTTCCTTTCGTTTTTTACCTCAGTCTTTGAAGAAAACGTCTCAACACCTGATTCTGAATATATTGCGCCTCCTGAAGTCGCCATGTGTTACAATATTTACGATCTTCAGAAATACAGAGAGGAGAATACAAATGCCACGTTCACAGCCATCGCCAATGGTAACTGGGACGCAGGAGCTACTTGGAATCAAGGCGGAGCTACACCAGGATTGAATGATGCAGTAATCATACCTGCAGGTCGAACCGTTTTTCTGAACAACAATAACAACGCAAAAAACATTACACTCAACGGCGTATTACGCTACAGAACCCTCACACAAAACTTCCACCTGCAAACCGAATGGCTGCTCGTCAGTGGAGCGAATGCAACGTTAAACATAGGAACAAACAACAACAGATACACCGGTCAAGGTATCATAACCATGCTTGGTACAAATGATAACCAAAACATCTCAGGAACGGGTGATAAATTCATCGGGGCCATCGGCGGAGGTAGAATTTTTATGCACGGTAAAAATACTATCAGTTGGTCTCAGCTTGGAGCAAACGTAGCTGCAGGAAGTAACACCATCACCTTAAAAGAAGCCGTTACATGGCCTGTTGGAGCAGAGATATTAATCACCTCTTCTCGTAAAAATTGGAACGAAGCAGAAAAAAGAACCATCACAAATGTTAGCGCAAACGGTAAAACGATTACCCTCAACAGCGCATTGGGCTTTCCTCACGTCGGTGTTCAAAAAACGTATACAAGGACTTCACCAGCTAAAACATGGACAGCAGACCTCAGAGCAGAAGTAGGATTGTTGTCACGCAATATCAAAGTGCAAGGAGGTGGCGGTTCCGTCACTGCAGGTTTTGGAGGTCATATTATGGTTCATTTCGGTAGTAAAGCCTTCATCGATGGGATTGAACTATTCAGAATGGGGCAAAAAGCGATTCTTGGAAGATATCCATTTCACTGGCACCTAGTTAAGAACGGTGGAGCTGGACAGTACTTTAAAAACAGTAGTATCCACACGTCTTACAATAGAGCAATTACCATTCATGGTACAGAGTCAGCTTTAGTAGAAGGAAATTTTTGCTACGACCATATCGGACACGGGATTTTCCTTGAAGATGGAGGAGAACGCTACAACGTAATCAAAAAAAATGTGGTGCTCCTTTCAAAACGCCCTGCTGCAGGTGAGGAATTAACACCATCAGATAATGAATTTAATCAAGTTCAAAACAGAACTCCCTCTTCTTTTTGGATCACCAATCCAAACAACACGTTTGAAGACAACGTTGCAGCAGGAACGCACGGTACTGGATATTGGTTTGCAATGCCTGAGGCACCAATGGGAGATTCAGGCAATGATCCCTACTTTAATGGGATCCAACCACATAGAGAACCGCTTGGTAGCTTCCTAAGAAATAAGGCACATAGTTGTATGAGTGGATTTGATATCTTCGATCGCCTCAACCCAGATCATTCCTTAAAACTCAATTGGGGATGGGACAACAATACCTTGCATTACATGGATCAGTGTACTTGGTATGCCAATGATGTTGCTGTTTACGCGGGTATTGGTGTTGGAGGAAGACAAGACAATGTAATTTACAGAAACAATATTTTTGTTGAAAATAAAGAAGCACTGTTCCTTGCTACATACAATATCGCAGAACAATGTGTATTCGTTGCTAAATCAGGCGAAAATCTCTATTCTGGTCAAAAGGTAATGTATGCAACCTATGACGGAGCCGGAACAGTAAGAAATAGTCATATCGTGGGCTGGAGCAGTGGCACAGGCGTTAATTTGATAAGAAGAGTAGGTGCTGCAACCAAGCACCTCAACCACAAATTCTATGGAATTACAAAAGACGTTAATGCCTCATTAATTATTAATTATCCCGATCATTCCGCTCCACCACCACCCAATCTTGGTGCAAATGCAATACTGCACCCTAGAGTTTGGAACATGGTATTACGTGATGTAGATGGTTCATTGGGAGGCGTTGCCAATACCTCCATTGTAACGAATCATCCGCTGCACCTGACTGGAGGGGAATATCAAGCACCAAATTGGACCAATGCTTACCGAAGTACCCATAAGTTTGGCTTAGCTTGGATGTGGTATCCAGGTGTTGCGATGTCAAGCTTCCCAGATGTGAGTATGATGCGTACAAAAACGGGTACACCTGATGCTGGCTGTTTTTATGTGAATGGTTATACTGAAAAGCATCAGTTGCCTGTAATTATGAATGAAGGATTTCTCCATACCTATCGATATACGGCGCTTCCATCGGGTAGACGGATCCAAATTTACCTTGATGACACAGACGTTGGCGATAACACACTATTACGATTCAAAGATTTTGGTAAATTAGGCGGCTTCTTTATGAATGGTGTTCCTTCTCGAAGTTCTTTGGCAAACCTAATAAACACGAATGCCTCAGGTTATTATCGTGAGCCGAATGGTGATGTATACTTTAAACCAGTCTCGGCAGGAATACATCAAGTATGGCTCATGGGCTGGGTTACTAACTACTCAGTCCCAGTTGTTGACAGTGATGGGGATGGTTCTTCTGATGTTTTCGAAATGGCAGAATACCGAAATCCTTATAACGTTCTTGATCTAGCTTTCCAATTCAAATACAATGGTAATTTTGAAGGATGGGGCAATCTAAATAACGTATCTGGTGGAGTCGTATCTGGCAATATTTTGAAAGGAACTTCTAGTACAAATGATCCGATGGTCATCAAATATGATTTTAATTTTGAAGCAGCTAAAGTCGCTAAGATCAAGGTTCGAATGCGGACAAACGGGAATAATATCCCTGCCCAGATATTCTGGGGAAGAAATGATGCACCTGGCTTTGTTGCAGCTCGAGTCTCTACTCAAGTATACACTGGCGCAGGAGCTTGGCAAGAACTTGTTTTCCCGGTATCTAACAGTGCAGAATGGATTAATAACATTGTCAATTTACGCTTTGATCCGGTAAATACACCTGGTATATTCTTCGAAATCGACTGGATAACTGCTGAAGGGATAGATCCTTGTTTCGCTAATTCTATTTTGAGTTTCCCTGGGGTAGTGCCTACTGGAACGCATCAAGCAGCAACTAGGATTACCTCTACTGGCACCGTGCCCGCCGGTACAGGAACTATTTTTGAAAGTGGCGAAGTTGACCTGACACCAGGGTTTGAAGCGTTGCCAGGGTCTAATTTTGAAGCGAAAATTGGATGCCAATAAGCTTGGGATCAAAGAAGACGAGGTTTAAAATAGTGTCATCAATTCTTGTTTCATCATCCTTGGAAAAATTGAGATTAAATCATATTTCAAGCGTCTGTTTATTGTTATTCCTTTATCAAGTTGTCAAATTCTGAACTCCAATTCCTGTTGTTTACTTCGATGTTTTAGAATGAATTATCTGTAATAAGGACAACTCCCGTCCTTGAGCCCAGTTTGCTCAAACATTAGAGTTATTCGCATGGTGCCAAAGAAACAAATCTTTAATTGAGGTTGCAATGCTTTCATCTCCCTGGATTCCAGACAAATGATTTACGCTATCTAGTCTAAATATTATGTTTTTCATTACAATCTTAATGATAAGCAACTGATAAGGAAGTAGTTCTAATCATTCCAACCCTTTTGTGTAAAAAACAATCTATCCAATCTCTTTCTTCATCATAGTTTCAATGGATTTTATTACTTAATTCTATCTTTAGTTTCATCTTTTTGATTTTTAGATTTTCCACTTCAAATTCCGTATATTTATATTATAACCTATCAACCTATGAATTCTACCTTAACAATACTATTTATCAGTTTTCTTTCTTCATTTTTTAATGTAGATCAGAGTAACAATGAGTTTAAATCTAATGAATATATTGCCCCGCCTGAAGTAACCCTCTGCGCTGCTGAATTCGATCTACAGAAATATCGCAATGAGAATACAAATGCCACCTATACTGCAATCGCAAATGGACGTTGGGATGTAGGGTCCACTTGGAATCAAGGAGGCAACGTCCCTGGCCCAACAGATGCTGTGATTATCCCCGCTGGAAGAACGGTAAGGCTTTTTGGCCCTTGTAAGGCAAGAAACACCACCGTCAACGGTACCCTCACATACAATGCAGCGACTCAAAATTTCAACCTAGACACGGAGTGGTTGTTAGTACAAGGCACAACAGCAAAGCTTGAACTGGGAACTACCACCAACAGGTACACAGGCAAAGGAGTCATAACGCTTCTTGGAACAAAAGACAATCAGAACATCGCTGGATGCGGAGATAAATTTATCTGTGCAATTGGCGGAGGAACCATAAGAATGCACGGCGTAAACACCATTAGCTGGAGCCAGTTAGGCGCAAACGCAGCAGCAGGAGCCACCACAATTACAATGAAAGAAGCCGTCACTTGGCCAATCGGAGCAGAGATTCTAATTGTCTCTTCACGAAAAAGTTGGAACGAAGCTGAAAAAAGAACAATTACTGCGAAAAGTGGAAACAATAGAACCCTTACACTCAACAGTGCGCTAACCTATCCGCATGTCGGTGTTCAAAAGACATATACAAGAGCAAATCCTGCAAAAACTTGGACTGCAGACCTTAGAGCCGAAGTTGGACTGCTCTCTAAAAACATAACCGTACAAGGAGATGCAGGATCCGCCGCGACTGGATTTGGTGGACACATCATGGTACACTATGGCTGCAAAGCTTACATTGACGGTGTCGAGCTATACAGAATGGGACAGAAAGCAGAATTAGGACGTTATCCCTTTCACTGGCATTTGGTTAAGAATGGTGGAGTAGGGCAATACCTGAAAAACACAAGCATCCACTTATCCTACAACCGAGCAATCACTATCCACGGCACTGAATCAACCCTTGTAGAGGGCAATTTCTGCTACGACCACCTCGGACACGGAATCTTCCTAGAAGATGGTGGGGAACGGTTCAACATCATTAAACGGAATGTTGTACTACTAACAAAACGACCAGCAGCAGGAGAAGAACTAACGCCTTCAGATAATGAGTTAAATCAAGTTCAAAATCGAACACCATCTTCCTTCTGGATCACCAATCCAAACAATACCTTTGAAGACAATGTAGCTGCTGGAACCCATGGAACAGGCTACTGGTTTATTTTTCCTCAATCACCAATGGGAGATTCAAGTAATGATCCCTATTTCAGTGGTATGGAACCGCATAAACAACCCCTCGGTTCATTTAAACGAAACAAGGCGCATAGTTGTATGAATGGATTTGACATTTTTGATCAATTGTTTTCAGATCATTCTATCCGAACCAACTGGGGCTGGTCAAATAATGGTCCACACATTATGGAAGATTGTACTTGGTATGCGAACGGCCTTGGTATTTATGCAGGTATTGGAGCAGGTGGTCCACAGGATAATGTTATTTATAGAGATAATATTTTTGTTGAAAATGAAACCGCTCTTTTCTTTGCGACTTACAACATTGTAGAACAAAGTGTATTTGTTGCAAATTCTGGTGAGAATCTTTTCAATGGTACTAAGCATATGTACGAAATGTATGACGGAGCAGGAACTGTCAGAAATAGCCACGTTATTGGATGGACATCAGGAACGGGTGTTAATCTTCTTAGAAGACAAGGCGCAGCAACGAAGCACGTCAATCATAAGTTTTATGGAATTACACGGGACGATCCCTCCTCCTCCTTCATCATAGATTACCCTGATTGTTCTGCGAATCCACCCCCAAACATTGCATTTAACAGTCAGTACCATCCTAGGGTGTGGAATGTTGCCATTCGAGATTTAGATGGTAGTTTTGGAGGCGCTGCTAACTCTACAATCGTTTCTAATCATCCGCTAATGTTGACAGGCGGAGAATACCAAGCGCCTAATTGGACTAATATTTATCGTAGTAACCACAAATTTGGATTAGTCTGGCTCTGGTACCCAGGTGTGTCAATGCCCAACTTTCCTAATGTTACAATGAAACGGACGAAGCCTGGAACGCCGATAGCAGGTGTATATTACGTGAATGGATATACTGAAAAACACCAGTTGCCATTGATCGTAAATGAAGGGTTTACCCATACCTACCAATATGAGGCACTGCCAACAGCTAAAAAAGTCCAAATCTACTACCAAGATGTTGATGTCGGTGATGAGGTGTTGCTCGTATTTAAAGATTTTGGGAAGCTAGGCGGTTTTAGTCTACCTGGAGCAACAGCACACGGCTCCTTAGCTAATTTGAACGCCTCCAATACAACTGGCTATTACAGAGAACCGAATGGCGACCTATTTTTCAGACCAAAAGCAGTTTCAAAGTCCCAAAGTTGGATTATTTCATGGACAACAAACTTCGCAGTACCTACATTGGATAGTGATGGTGATGGTTCACCTGATCGTTTCGAATCAAATCATTATAGAAATCCAACAGACGTAAAAGATTTAGGCTTCCAGTATAACGAAAACGGTAACTTCGAAGGCTGGACACTGAACAGTACAACAGGAGGTGCGGTAACTAGCGGAACGCTTAAAGCAACTTCTAGTACAAATGATTCTAAACTGATAAAAACAAACCAATTTCATTTTGCTGCTGGTGTCTTTCCTAACATTCTAGTGAGAATGAAAGCCTCTCAAAATAAAAATGCACAACTGTTCTGGGGAAGAGGAAATGCACCTGGTTATGCAGGGACACGCGTAGAAACCGAAACCTATACTGGCAATGGCGATTGGCAAGTACTCGTATTTGAGGTCGGCACAAACGCAGAATGGAATGCGGTGATTACAAGCTTGCGATTAGATCCAACCCCAACCCCTGGAGTGAGCTTTGAAATCGACTGGATTGTAGGGTCAGATGGTGACATTGATGATGATGGGATCCCAGACGCCTCAGACAACTGTATCACGTTTGCTCCTACACTGAATTTTCCCGGGGTAGTGCCAACTGGATTGCACCAAGCAAATGTGAAAATAACATCAAATGGAACAGTGCCTGCAGGAACCGGAACCACATTTGAAGGTGGAGAAATTGATATGACAATTGGGTTTGATGCACAACTTAATTCAAATTTTGATGCCAAAATAGGGTGTCAATAACAACAAAGAACAATCTATGAACTACTCTTTAGGAACGCTTTTGTTTATCGGATTTTTCTCTACCATTGGCAGTTGGTGGGGTAATGGAGAGACTGAGTTTAAGAATTATGAATACATCGCTCCTCCATCCGTAACTACCTGTCAGGTTTTTAAAGATTTAGACAATTACCGTAAGGAGAAAACCAATGCCACTTTCACTGCAATAACGAATAACGGTAGATGGGATAGTGGAGCGACTTGGAACCAAGGAGGGAACGTCCCTGGACCCAACGATGCAGTAATCATCCCTGCAAATCTTACCGTTAGGTTGGTTGGGGTCTGTGAAGCAAAAAATATCACAGTTCAAGGTTCACTGATCAATATGGGCGCCATGCAGAATTTTCATGTAAAATCAGAGTGGATTTTAATCCTTGGAACTAGCGCTAAGCTACAAGTTGGTACTTCAGGTGTTCCCTATACAGGCAACGGAATTTTTACACTTCTAGGAACAAAAGACGCAGACGATATTTACGCATCAGGAGATAAGTTTATTAGCGCGATTGGCGGCGGAAAAATTATCATGCACGGTATTGATAAAGTCAGTTGGACAAGCCTAGGTGCAAATGTAGCTAAAGACGCAACAGCAATCACTGTCAAGGAGCCAATCGATTGGCCAGTTGGTTCAAAAATCGTTATTACTTCTTCCTCTAGAAGCTGGGCAGAGGCAGAAGAGCATGTCATCACCAATGTTAGTGCAAATGGAAGAAATATAACACTTGCTTCGAAACTCGACCACAAGCACATCGGAGACACAAAATCCTTTACTCGTTCTGTAGACAATAAAACTTGGACAGCTGATATCCGTGCAGAAGTAGGCTTACTAAGCAGGAATATCATTATACAAGGAGATGCCGCATCAAACAGCACTGGGTTTGGTGGTCATATCATGGTGCATTTTGGTAGTAAAGCGTATTTGAGCAATGTAGAACTCTTCCGTATGGGACAGAAGGGCGAGCTCGGAAGATATCCATTTCACTGGCATCTAGTAAAGAATGGCGGTACGGGACAATATATCCAAAACAGTAGTGTGCATCGGTCATATAACAGAGCAATTACAATTCACGGAACAGATAATGCCAAGGTAGAAAACAATGTATGTTATGATCATATTGGCCATGGTGTTTTTCTAGAAGATGGTGGTGAGCGATTCAATGTCATTCGAAAAAACCTTGTACTAAGTACAAAGAAACCACCCGCTGGTGAAGAGGTTACCCCTTCCGATAATCAATTTAGCCAAAACCAAAATAGAAGCCCGTCTTCTTTTTGGATTACGAATCCTAACAACATTATTGAAGAAAACGTAGCAGCAGGAACACCAGGAACCGGCTACTGGTTCATCTTTCCTGTGAATCCGGTAGGAGACTCTGGTAACGATCCTTACTACAGCACGCAAGAACCTTGGAAAGAGCCTCTAGGCAGTTTTAATAAAAACACAGTGCATAGCTCAGGGAATGGAATGGATCTGTTTGATCGCCTAAAAACCGATCATTCCATTCAAGCAAATTGGGGTTGGAACAACAGTACAACTCATTTATTCAGAAATACGCTAATCTATGGTTGTACCAATGGTATTTACACTGGTATCGGTGTAGGTGGTCCCGTTGAAAACGTGATTTTTAGAAACAACATTTTTGTTGAAAATAAATGTGCCTTGTTTCTTGCAGCCTATAATCATGTAGAGAATTGCCTATTTGCGGCCTATTCAGGGGACAATATGTTTAACGGCAATCGATTTGCTTTTCACACCTATGATGGTGCTGCACGAATGAAACAATGCCATTTTGTTGGTTTTAATACGATGGAAGCTTCCTTGATCCAAGCAGGTGGTGCTTCGATAAAACATACCAACCACACGTGGGAAGACATTACGACAGATCATCCTGGATATATGAGTATTGTCTTACAAGATTATGAGACGTATAGAGCTGATAACCCGAATGTGTGGACGGAGTCTTTTTTTGATATTGACGGCTCATTGACTGGGCAAGCAGGAGCAACGATCGTTAGTTCGAATCCTATGATGCTCACTGGAGGCGAGTTTCAACATCCAAATTGGGTAAACGCCTATCGGACAACGAACTATTTTCCACTCGTCTTTATTCTGTATCCTGGAATTTCTGATTACACGAAGTTTCCTCATGTTACTGTTGCTAGAACCAAGCTGGGGAAGCCTTCCGCTGGTTTTCATCATACAAATGGCATATTGGCAAAGCATTTAATGCCTGTGATCGGTAATGACTCGTATCTGTATACCTATTCGTTTTATGAATTACCAACATCAAAACGGTTTCGATTCTTTTATGATGATTGTTTAAACATTGGAGATAATACGAGATTTAGATTGGAAAAACTCGGCTTACTTCCAGGATTAAATTTAGCTTCAAACCAAGGACCTCTCGTACAGCATTATTCACATGCAAGTTTGTATGCTTCAAACAGTTCTGGGTATTACATTCACACCAATGGTGATGTATTTTATAGACCCGTAGCAACTGGTTTGCAGCAAATGCTTGAAGTTACTTGGTCAACTAGCCTAGAATTGCCTTTAAGCGATACAGATGGTGATGGGATTGGCGATATCTATGAAATTGCACACAATCGAAATCCGAATGACCCAAAAGATTTAGCCTTTACCTTTGCATATGAAGAACACAAGCGCTGGAATACCCTTAACAATGTTAATAATCATACGATTACAAATAACATTTTTAATGGATCGGCTACAACACTTGATCCAATGATAATAAAGGATGATTTTAACTTTCCTGCGAATCAAGTGACCAGTATTATTGTTCGGATGAAGGCAACGAGTAACCGTAATTGTCAAATCTTTTTTGCTAGGAATGATGCACCGAATTTTGCTGCTAGTAGAGTAGGGAGTGTTCCTTATCAAGGCAATGGTCAATACCGTACGCTGATTTTTGATTTTAGTGGTGACCCAGAATGGAGAAACAATATCACCAAGTTACGGATTGATCCGACGAATCTGGCAGGTACCGATTTTTCGATTGACTGGATTGTTGGTTCAGATGGAGATTTAGACAATGATGGTATTCCAGATGCTCAAGATAATTGTATAACAACAGCAAGTACGCGAAGCTTTACAGGTGTTGTTCCAGAAGGACATTTTCAAACAAAAGTCAATATTTCGTCAAATGGCACAGTACCTGTAGGAGGCGGAACTATTTTTGAGAGTGGGGAAGTTGAAATGACCACTGGATTCGAAGCGCTACCAGGATCCAATTTTGAAGCAGTAATTGGCTGTCAATAATAACTGTCGAATTGTCATAAATCAGTCAAATGCAAAGGTTAATCGCGAAATAATTGATCTAGCTTTTAAATTTTGTTATTTTTGATCTAATAAAAACCAAGAATTTATGAGAAATATTATTTCTACTCTAATTGTGCTAATGCTAATGTGTTCTTTTTCATTCGCTCAGTTTACAACGAGTAATGAGGTTGATGAGCTTTGTGGCTTTAGAATGACACCACAATTTGAACAACGACTAGATCGTAATCTAAAGATCATGCGTTCAGGAAATTACGAACGATCCAATGTTATTAAATATGCTCCGGTTACACTCCATTTAGTTGGTAAGTCTAATGGATTTGAACATTATCCTGCAATGGACGCAATTGACAGACTTTGCGAATTGAATCAACAGTTCTTGCAAGTAGGTATTCAGTTTTATCTTGATGATGATGATACGGACGGCAGTGTTGTCCCGCCAATCAACTATCCGCAAAATGATACTTGGTATGATGGTGATGGTATGGGCACATTATATGCATACCACAGAGATCAAAATTCAATGAACATTTATATCGTAGGAACAGCAAAATCTGGAGGAACAGTGGTTTGTGGATTTTATACTGGCCAACAAGACCTTGTTGTCGTTCAGAAAAGCTGTTATGGTCCTAACAATACGACCATGATGCACGAACTTGGACACATGTTGACCCTGCCACATACATTTAGTGGACTAGAAGGTTTTCCTGCTTACAATTGTGGTGCGCAAGCACCAGCTAATTATGAGAAGAATGATGGATCCAATTGTACCACAGTGGGAGATCGATTTTGTGATACAGGACCAGACTACCAAAACAACCGTTGGTTTTGTTCAGTGAATGGAAATAGTATATGTGAGCATGTTGATGCAAATGGAGATTCTTTCTTCCCAAGTGGCAAAAATGCAATGTCTTACTCCAATGATAATTGTGTTACCTTATTTAGTGGAGAGCAAAACGCTTCAATGAATATTGATTACGATGGTAGGACAGACATTCACCCAGCAGGACCAATCATGAGCGATACCATTTCAGCAGCAGTTCAACAGTCTCAGCCAGCAGATAATTCTACAACAGTAGGATACGCTGAGCAATTCTTTTCATGGTTGCCTGTTCCTAATGCAACTAATTATGTTTTCCAGTTAAGTAGAAATCAATCATTTTCTCCAAACGCTATCGTAACAACATTGATCACAAAATATCCTTGGTTGACTTATAAAGCTGGATTGGATCAGTTTGCAGATTATTACTGGAGAGTAAAGCCGATTAATCAAGGTTATTTCTGTGCATCCAATTCAGCAACACGAAAGTTTACAACGTTTGATGCAATGATTGCAGTAAATGATATTGAAGGAGTTTCTGACGTAACAGTATACCCGAATCCTACGAATGGTGTGAATCAAGTGACGTTGGCTTTAAACTCAGATCGAGATGTAGAAGCAACAGTGAACATTTTTGCAGTAGACGGTAGGAAGTTAAAATCAGAAGTGCTAGATATTAGATCTTCTGAAAACAACTATCAGATTGATGTACAAGACTTAAGCACTGGCTTATATCTCCTAAGTCTTGAAACAAAGAAAGGAACAATTCAACAAAAGCTAATTATTAGTAAGTAAATTTTATTAATGTTCAATTGTTAATGTTTAACTAACTAGAGCAGATTTGATTGCTTAGTGCAGTCAGTAGTATGTTCTGAATGTTAATGATTAACAATTAAACATTAATTCAATAGTTCCGTAAAGAAGATGACAACATCGAAAAGACACAAGGGCGCGCAGTCTTGATGAAGACTATTCCCTTTATTTACTAGGCGAATGTCTGGTGATTGCCTTGACTTAAACGTGTTGTACGCGATTTCGGAGTTTTCAAACTTTACTTGTTCATCCCCTTCACAATGACAAAGCAAAACGGGGGCGTCAGGTGTCCAAAAGTACATGTCGTTTTCCTTGAGTGCTAGCTTAAATGGATGATCAGAGTCATTTTGGAAAGCAGCTAGTATTTCTGGCTTTATAATGCTATTTGCAAGCGTTGGCATAACTTGATTTATGGTGTTGCCGCTATTGGTGCCATCAAACATTGGAGGCAAGAGCTCATCGTATGGCGCTGCTAGAAAGTCACTTGGATCAGCGTAAATCTGATAAACCATATTATAAGAAAGGAGCACATACGGTAAATAGAATGGTTCGGTGTAGGGCTCACCACTCGTAAAAATCTCTGACTGATAACCCGACATATCATAAGGGCCAGCCATAGGCGCCGCACCCAATACATTAAACTCATCCCTGTGATTGGCTTCTAGTTCCCTGTGCATCGCTGTAGTGGCGTGACCGCCTTGAGAATAACCAAAAAGCAAGACCTCATTTGTAATGTCTAATTGCAAATCATTGCCAAAAAGGGTGGTGGCCCTTAAGAGATCAATGCCTGCACTTGCTTCCGAATCAGCATGAACATATGGATGAAGGCCAGGCGAATCACCCAATCCTAGATAATCAGGAGCCACGGTAATTATACCAAACAAACCACTAAAAATAACGTTAATGATATATTCACCGCCCAAACTTGATGGTACTCGATCTTTTTTGATGATAGTGCCATGTTGGTAAGAAGCTATTGGTAAAGGAGCGGCAGTGCCCGTTGGAATCACCACAAGTCCAGAAGCTATCGTCATTTTATTGCCTCTGGCATCAGGTGTGTTGTACTGCACCTTGTAAAGGTCAAGACCATATAAAGGATTGATCGAGGATAATAGAGGTTGATTGAAAGACTCAAACAAGGAGTCAACTTGTTGTTGAGAATAACTGTATAGAAGGGTCGCCTCGTTTACCGTTCCGCGCTTCGAAAAATCGACTGGTAATTGATTGTCTTTTTTGCAACTGTTTAGCGAAAAAAGGAGGACAAGAATTGTAACTACAGTATATAGGAAATGATATCGAAACATGGCTTGCGTTTTATGGAATAAAGGAAACTAAGCATGGAATATTCAAAGCAACTAAAGAAATACAAGATTTCGTCGTCTAAATTAGCAGATTTATCGTTTAATTTTGATAAATTATTGAATTAATAATTCTTTTGGAATGATGTTTAAATAAAGAATCCATTTAGACGTAGTTATTTTTTTCTAGATCGCGGCATGAAAACTGCACATAGCAATAACTAAGTTAGGATTTTTATAACAATTAGATATAAAAAAGAGCAAGTCAAAATGGATGATTTATTTATTTGAAAATCATTCTATTGGTCTAAATAAAAGAAAACATGGTATTTGGAAAAGTAAAAGAATGGCTAGGAATTGAAGGTATTAAGTTAGAAATAACGCTACCTGAAGATTTGGTTCAATCAGATGGAATAATCTCTGGTACGCTTAGGTATTCAACAAAAAATACACAACAGGTATTGGGCACAACGATCAAATTGTACGAAGAATACACAAGAGGTCGTAGAAAAGCCAAAAAGACAGATACCTACCTAATCGCCGAAGTTGAGATTTCGGATTCGTTTATGGTGTATCCTGAAGATATAAAAGAAGTACCCTTTAAACTAACGTTCAATTATGTGCAATCCGAAATGGATAAGATACATTCAAAAGGCGGAGTGACCGGAGCTTTAGCTGGCTTTGCCAAGAAGGCAAAAGGCGTTCAATCTAAGTACTTTGTAGAAGCAGAATCCGATATTTCTGGTACGGCGCTCAATCCTTTTGATAAAGTAGAAGTAAAGTGGACGAAATAATGTTTAATGTATAACTCATGCTGTGAATGGTGAATTATTTAGGTTTTTTGTGTTTCAGTCTTGTTTGAGTAATTCAAGATCCTCAATACCAGTTCAAGAAATCATTTATTGGAATACGCAATGAATAATTAAACACTAAACATTAATCATTAATAAAATATTGTTAGATTTACCGGTGGACTGTTGGTCCACTTTTTTTATTTAGGATCAACATATCAATCAGTCAATTTAAGTTGATCATGAAAAGAAATGTTGTGTTGGTAATAAAACTTCTCCTAGTTGCAATCCTATTTTTTTTACTTTATGTTGTCGGATGTCTTTGTCATGGAACATATTCTGATTTTAAGGCGGAAGATATAATGAAACTTGATGTAGAAGGCGGAAAAGCTGGACCTCAAGTGATAGAGCAGGATGTACTCACTTTTGCAAATTGGAATGTAGGGTATGGTGGACTAGGCAAGGAGTCTAATTTCTTTTATGATTCAGGAGGGTTCTTGACCTCAAAGGGTAAAATGATTCGTGCACCCAGACCAAATGTAGAAAAGAATATCAAGGGCGCTGTGTCCTTTCTAGAGGAGCAACCTGTTGACTTTTATCTGTTTCAAGAAGTTGACAAAAACTCGAAGCGAAGTTATTATATCAATCAGCATCAACAGTACATTGATACAAAAAAAGAATATGCTGCTACGTTTGCGATCAACTATAAATCTGCACGCGTGCCACTGCCCGTCTTCGAATTCTGGAGAGTCATGGGCAAAATGGAAAGCGGATTAGGGACATACATGAAATATCAACCAACGGAGACCACCAGATATCAGTTCCCAGGAAACTACAGCTGGCCAACGCGAATCTTCCAGCTAGACCGTTGTTTTGCCTTACACCGCTTTAAAACTAAAAATGGTAAGGAGTTAATTGTTATCAATACGCATAACTCAGCTTATGATGACGGCACACTCAAGAAGCAACAGATGGAATACATGCGAAAAATGCTTGTGAATGAATACGAGAAAGGCAATTATGTTATCGTAGGAGGCGACTGGAATCAGTGTCCGCCTGGACAAGCCTTTGATTCGTTCTCACCATCTGATCTCAAGGGGCGAAATTATGTTCAGATGAATATCGCTAAGGACTATCTTCCGGAAGACTGGCAATGGGCGTTTGACTCAAATGTGCCTACCAACCGTAAGCTAACAGACGCTTATGAGCAGGGAAATACGTTCGTAACACTGATTGACTTTTACCTTGTATCACCGAATGTCGAAATTCTGAAAACACAAGGCATCAATCAAAATTTCGAATTCTCAGATCACCAACCTGTGCTTCTAACAGTTAAACTTAAGGGGTTTTAGCAAATATTGAGCTGTTCCTGTGCTCTTAACCCTTCAAATCCACTATTCTGTGGTAAAGGAAAATTTGATATAAACTATTGTTAAATAGATTATTAAATATTATTGATTGATTAATTATTTCAAAAAATGCCCTGTTGGAAATTATATTCTGGTGTATTCTTTGGTTTTTAACGGAACTTTTTTAACAATATATTTGTACTGTAATTAGAAACAAGTGCTTATTGAATGAGGAAATAGAATGATGAAAGCACCAAATTGAAATAATAGTTCTATACTATATAAAGAAGCATAACAAGGTTAGTAAAAGGGAAATGTTTGTTAGTTCAAAAGGGACGCTGGTAAAGACCAGAGTCCCTTTTCCTTTTTTAGCCAGATTTGTGATTCCTTCAAGATGATGCTTCCTTAAAATATTTTTTAACGAAAGTTGAAAGCTTCTTCCATTTTCAATTGTGAAGTATCATTTTTAATACCTCCAATCATAAATCGTCATTCTGCGAAGACGCAAAGACGCGGAAGCTTCAATCATCTTTGCTTCCATAGCGAAAGACCTTTCACTTCTTGAAGAAGTAACAGGTCGCCCATTCACTGCTCTTTTAAACGATTTTACATTCTCCTTTTTCATATGTAAGACCGTCAATCATTCTGCACTTTTCAAAAGATCGTCTCAGATCGGCCATTCAGGCTAAAGTATCTCAATAATCCTGTCGTATCTGTCGTAGCCTGTATGTTATCTTCTAATTATTCTACAATCACCTTACTACTGTATGCCTTCTTATCTTGCCGTAACTAATAGCGATAACCCAGTAGGCAAGTATAGGGAGTATAAACAGACAATACTATTTCCTATTATTCCTGTTCGCAATACCAATCAGTCGAAATTAATTTATTTCCATCCAATCTATTATTAAATATTATTCACTATCAGGATAGAAAATTTCTCGTCGAATTATATTTAGGCTATTAAAATTGTATCTTATATTCGATTGTTTATCAGTTTGTTAATTGAATTTTCCTCGATTTTTATTTCTAAAAAATGGACCTTAGTATTTAGATTTAACCAATAAATTTGGTTTGAATGACATTGCTTGTCCCATTATCTTTGAATTGTAATTAGAAACAAATAGAAAAAATAGTTCTACACTATATAAAGAAGCATAACAAGGTTAGTAAAAGGGAAATGTTTGTTAGTTCAAAAGGGACGCTAGTAAAGACTAGAGTCCCTTTTCCTTTTAACTCAGATTCACGAATATGGATTTAACGCAAAGTCACAATAAAATACGATCTTTGTATCAATACACCGTTCTGGTCAATAACTAAACATTAATCATTAATTAAAATGTTGCCTCCAATTTTTGAAACTTCGCAATGCATCCTGAAAGCGTATGATCTAAAGGATGAAGACTGCTTTATAGAAATGGCACTAGACAAAGAATGCATTCGGTTTATGGGTGGTGCCACTGGAATAGAGAAAGAGGAAAGAGCCTTGTTTCATAAATGTTTTGATATTTACAAGCGTATGGATAAACGTTGGTTTTGGATTTGGGGGATCTACCAGAATGAATCTCTGTGTGGTCATCTAGAACTAAAAGAATCGATCCACACGATGCCTGGCGAATTGGAAATTGTTTATATGATTCATCCAAAACATAGAAGAAAAGGAGTCATGACTGATGTCTGCACCTTCCTAAAATCAATGCAAGCAACATGGGATAGAAGGATCATCGCCACGGTCAGCCCTGATAATCTATTTTCACTTGCCCTATGTGAAAAATGGGGCATCGACAAAAAGGAAGTGCTCACGGACAAGGAAACAGGAGAATCATATTTTAAGTTTGTCTTAGACAAATAATTAGCCAATAAAATTGCTTTAAGTTATATTTCCCTATTAAAAATTGTACTGTACAATGTTGTTGTAAATCAGTGTTTTAGGTAAGAGTTAAGCAGAAAATGAACACTTTTTTTCAAGTTGTCCCTTAGATATCGCCCTAGATATTGGTTTGAACAGCACCCTCCATCCCCTTATCTTTGAATTGTAATTAGAAACAAATAGAAAAAATAGTTCTACACTATATAAAGAAGCATAACAAGGTTAGTAAAAGGAAATGTTTGTTAGTTCAAAAGGGACACTGGTAAAGACCAGAGTCCCTTTTCCTTTTGATTTAGTCCGTTAATCTTTAACAATGATGATCACCGTTCCCCCAATACCTCAATTTCAACACCCTCTGTAGCACTTAATTCAGTCATCAGCCGCTCCGACAAATCCCGACGCACAGCCAACCGCAATAAGGCTTCAGTCTCAAATTCTTTAAACAACACCTCACAGTCAATCCGTTTTACCAGCTGCATCACAGTATTCATTACACCATAGCCAAACTGAACTTCGATCAGCACATCCACTGTCCGTTCTTCTATTGCTCCAGCATTCAGTGCCTCAGCAGTCGCTGTCTTGTACGCATTAATCAACCCTGGTACCCCCAGTTTTGTACCACCGAAATACCGAACCACCACCACTGAAATATTCGTCAACCCAAAACTGTCTATCTGTCCTAGAATAGGCCTCCCAGCTGTGCCACTTGGTTCACCGTCGTCATTTGCACGATATCGGTTCTTATCCATCCCTAGACGGTAACTGTAGCAGTGATGCCTTGCTTTCGGATGCTCCTTTTTTACAAATTCCAGATGCGTCTTTACTTCCTCCTCAGAAAACACTCGACTTGCATAGGCAATAAACTTGCTGCCTCGATCTCTAAATATCCCTTCAGAAGGTGCTTTCAAGGTTTGGTAGGTGTCTGTCGCCTTGCTCATTGTTCTGGGTAATTTCTATAGATTTCAAGCAAATCCCCAGCTATATCTTGCTTCATGACAGGTTGTTGATTGATTAGAGGAGCGGCAATGCCAGTTTCTAGCTTCTGAGTACTAGTGAAAACCCTTGCCTCATCCCACAAATTAGACTCAATGAACTGAGATAAAATGTTAGCACCGCCTTCCACTATTACTGACTTTAGTTGTTCCTTATACAGTACTTCCAAGATCTCTGTCACGTCAAACCGTTCGGATGAAAGTTTTCGATACTCTAGATTGGCTTTTGCTTGGAGCGGGCTACCAGAATAATGTAGCACAAGCGTAGGCGAATTACCGTTAAACACTTGAAGGGTAGGGGGTAACACGAGTCTAGTATCTAGCACAACTCGTGTAGGGTGATTGCCCGTCCACTCCCTTGTGGTTAACCCAGGATCATCCGTTACGGCTGTATTTCTTCCTACGAGTATAGCACTTTCTTTTGAGCGCCACTTATGGACTAATTTTTTCGAAATGGCATTCGTAAGCCAAACTTGTTTGCCTTCTTGACCAATAAACTGATCTTTTGATTGAGCATACTTCAGAATTACAAACGGCCTTTTCTTCTCTCGAAAGGTCAAATACCGTTTGATGAGCTCTTTCCCATGTTCCTCTTCTACGCCAACCTCTACCGTTACGCCCTCAAGCCTCATTCGGTTTATACTCTTCATATATACCTGCGGATTGGGGTCCACACAACTAATTATTACAGTAGGAATTTTATGCTTTAAAATTGCATTCACACAAGGAGGTGTGTTTCCAAAATGATGACATGGCTCTAGTGTGACATACATAGTCGATTGTGGCAACAAATGAAAGTCCTCCTGCTTAACACTGTTAAACGCATTAACTTCTGCATGCGCACTTCCAAATTGCTGGTGTGCACCTTCACCTATGATTCGACCATTATGCACAATCACAGCTCCTACAATTGGATTCTGTTTTACGTTGCCCAAGTGTTGCAATGCCAAATCAAATGCTCTTCGCATATATTGTTGGTGCTGTTCCATTTTCCAAAGGTATCAAATTATTGAAAATTAAAAGTTGTCATAGTCCGTAACTTCAGTAAATTATGTATTTGATTTGATTCAATGCCTTTCTGTCAAAGCGTTTTTATGTTGCTTGATTTAAATTTTTAGTTACTATTTACGCAATTAGTAATATAAAACCAACGTGTAAGAGGTAGTGCCATCACCATTTTTGCTAGGTTTTGAGCAGGGAATGGGAATATAAAGCAGAAATCTACGTGTTTTACTGAAATCCTAAGAAAATCTTAATATTATCTTAAGAAAATCTTATTTCAAGTGAGAATGATAAAAATTATTTTGTACATTTCGATATCTGAGTTAAATATTACATTTGTTAAAGAAAAATGTTTGTTTGATCTTTTAGTTATCCTACTAGATTACAATGAATAATTCTCTTTAAAAATGATGATCCTACCCCGATTCTCAGGTACTGTCAACGATTGAGAACCAAATAAACTAATGCCATGCCTATTAAATTCTCCTCCAAGAAGACTAAAATTTCGACTCCTTTTAGCATTCTTCAACCTATCATATTCAAGTAATTACGTAATAAAAGTTCAATCAACTTATTCCTTCTAGCTCAACAAGCTAAGTATTTTGAATTTCAAAGGATAATCAAATGCCAAATATTGCTTTTAATCAATCCTACTTAAAAGCTTTATAGTAACAAACCAATGTTCTAACCACTTCTAAAATTTCGACACATGAATAATAAACTATTCATCACGTACACAATTATAAGTTTGTTTGCTTGTTCTTGTATGAATCAATTGTTTGCCCAATGTCCTGCTACACCTCCCTTGGGATTTACATTTGAATCTACAGAATCGAGGTGTGAATCAAATGGGACAATCACACTTCACATTACCGGAGGTAATCCTTTTGTAGAATCAGGTACTGGAAATTTAATCTATAATAATACAATCATTTCGCCATTTATCCTCCCAATTGGTGGACAAGCAGATTCGATTTTTAATGCGCTGGCCTCTGGTGCATATATTGTAGAGGTAGAAGATGCCTGTGGTACAACAGTTACCCATCAAGTCATTGTTCCTGGTACGCATATGCAATTGGAGCTAACTCCAACCTTTAGTGATGCAACTTGTGACGGTTTAGGTGGAGGATGGATCTGTGGAACTCCAGATGAAGGTCGCCCTTGGCCTCCTGGATATTATCAGTATCAATTATTCGATGCATCTACCAATCCCGCTACTCCACTAGGACCAATCGGATTAGATAGTTGCTTTACCAATCTCGCGGCAGGTTCGTATCAGATTCGTGCATATGACAGCTGTAACAACTTCCAAACAAGAGATGTTATTTTAGCTGCTACTGCCTATGGACCAACCTTTTATTACGCTGATTCATGGTTTTATCAATCCTGTGATACAGGTTGTGTTCGTATTTATACTTATCTTAACTCAGGTACCCTTCCATGGGGAGAGTTCCCATTCCAATGGGAAATTATTGCTGCAGATACAAATGTATCAGAATTATTAGGCGTTTCTGGACAGTTTGATGGATACTATGAGTACGATACACTTTGTTATACACCATTATTCGCAAATGCTCGATTGACTATCCAAGTAACAGATGCCTGCGGTAGAGTAGCAACAAGGTCGGTTTATTTGGATGGTTTTAATGTGTATGGTTATGATAGGTTTTCGTGTAGTGAAGGAGCTTACATTTATACTACAACAAATTATACAAGACACTGCCCTGCTGGATCAATGCTATTCGAAATGACTTCAGTCCCTCCTGGTGCTCCAATTCCTCCTCCGCAGGATACTGGTTACTGGACCGGATTAGAAAGTGGTCAGTATTGCTATAGAGTAACAGAATGCTGTGGAAATGTGTTTACTAGGTGTGTTAATGTCGATGCTCCTAATTGGACGGCATTCCTGAGTGAATCTGTTATATATACCTGTTCTTTAGGAGTAGTTGGTTTTAGATTAAGATATGCTTCAAATGGAGGACCAGCACCTACATCAGCAATCTATGAAATTATTAGTGCTCCATTAGGTTACACTGGTCAAGTGCGTGATACATTCAATTATAATGCGTTGGTAGAAGGGCCGCCTGGAGAATACTGTTTTATTATGTGGGATGAATGTCTTTTAAGAAGAGATACGCATTGTCAAAATTTGACAAATCCACTATACTTCAATCATGAAACCATTGTTACACCTGGTTGCGTGACTGGTAATAGTATAGAAACCATTGATTCTACCAATGCAACACTACGGTATTATCTTTACCGTCTAACACCTACCTTTCAATTGATTGAATCTTATACCACCAACACCCTATGGAATAATTTGGTAACTGGAACGTATAGATTGGATGTCAGAAATATATATGCTGGCTGTAATATAGTGCAAGACACTATTGTCATTCCGGAGTATGAACCTCCCCAAATTACTGGAGCATGGGGGATTGACTGTGATAATGGAACTGGATTGATCACCGTTGCTGGTTCTGGAGGGAATACTCCATATACCTATGAATTATTCCAAGGCCCAGTTACAAGGCCTCTTCAATCCACGCCTACTTTTCCTGGACTCCCGTCAGGGACTTATGACATCAGGCTCAATGATAATTGCAACAACTCTGCTGTTCAAACAGTTGCCATAGAACCATTTGACCCCAGTCTTAAAGGATATGGTGGAGGAACATTCTGCGCAGGTGATACCGTCAATCTCTTTGTTGATAGCCTCGCTGTAGGGATATACACTTGGTCCGGACCGAATGGATTCACATCCGCAAATTCAAGTATTGACTTTAACGGTCTTACCCTAGCCGATGCTGGGAATTATTCTGTTCTCATTGAAGTACAGCAACCAAGTCAAACGTCATGTGTTTCTGATACCATAAACTTTTCTATAAATGTGTTAGATTGTAGTTGTACAATAGCACCATTTACTGCAACAATGATTGACTGTAATGGAAATGGAAATGGGTCTGCAACAGCAAACATTAATAGTGCTACCGGTGGACCATTTACCTATGTTTGGAGCAACGGAGCTAATACTCAAACAATCAATAATCTTGCTCCTGGAAATTATGCTGTAACCATTACTGACGCTACTGGCTGCTCAGCTACGGGTGATACAACGATCACTCAACCTCCAACGCTAACGCTAACTGGATCTTCCTTAAACGCCTCATGTAATGGCGCTTCTACTGGTATTGTTAATATTACACCAGGAGGAGGCATAACGATGGGGACAGGTTGCATGGGGTATTCCTTCTTATGGAGTAATGGTGCAACAACTCAAAATCTTATGAATGTAGTAGCTGGGAATTATTCCGTAACAGTTACGGACTGCAATGATTGTACAATTGTACGGTCGTATTCGATTGGTCAGCCATCAGCATTGACATTGTCTGCTACAACAACAAATGTTTCTTGCAACGGTGCATCAAATGCAAGTATAAATACCACCCCAGGTGGAGGAACAACCTCAGGATCCCCAAATATTCCCTGTGCTGGATATACCTACAGTTGGAGTAACAATGCAACAACGCAAGATCTCAATAATCTAGGGCCCGGAACCTATACCTTAACGGTTACAGATTGTAATGGTTGTACAATTGTCAGATCCTATGTTATTTCTCAACCTACTATTATTTCAATAGGAGGCTCTAGCTTACCTTTAACTTGTAATAGTGGGTCAGACGGTGCTGTTAACATTTTACCTGCAGGAGGAACGCTCACAGGAACAACCTGCACTGGATACACTTATTCATGGAGCAATGGTGCTACAACACAAAATCTTAGTAATCTTACGGCAGGAACATATACCGTTACTGTAACAGATTGCAATGGTTGCTCCAGTACAAGGTTATATACAGTAATAGAACCACCAGTATTAACGGTTTCTGGTAGTCTTAATCATCCAAGTTGTGCTAGTGAAGACACAGGTACAATAGATCTTACTGTTACTGGTGGAAACACCTGTCGTGGTGGTAATGGAGGGAATCTTAGAGGGAACCTTGATTGCACCTTTCTATGGAGTAATGGAGAAACGACGCAAAATTTAACAGGGTTAGCTGGAGGAACATATACTGTAACAGTTACAGATTGTAAAGGATGCACCGCAACCGCCTCCTTTATGTTGAATACACCTCCTGCATTGACTCTGACAGCTATAACTAGTAATGTTTCCTGTAATATGGCGGCAAACGGTAATATAAACATCACCCCAGGAGGTGGAACAGTAACTGGACTTCCAACGAATCCATGCCCTGGTTACTCGTATCTTTGGAGTACCGGTGCAACATCTCAGGATTTAAATAATATTGGAGCTGGTGCATACACCGTTACAGTAACGGATTGTAATAGATGCACAATAGTAAGATCTTATAACATTTCTGAGCCTGTCGCAATAAGTATCGGCGGAAACAGTACTTCAACAACATGTAATGGTGGAGCAGAGGGTAGTATTTCAGTTATTCCAAGTGGAGGAACTCTAATTGGAACAACATGCACCGGATATTCTTATTTATGGAGCAATAATGCTACAACACAGAATCTTTCCAATCTTACTCCAGGTACTTATACTGTTACAGTTTCAGATTGTTTTGGCTGTGCTGAGACTCGATCCTTTATTATATCAGAGCCCGCAGCAATTAGCATAGTAGGATTTCCAACTCCATTAAGTTGTAACAATGATAGTACAGGAAGAATTGATTTATTCGTTTCTGGTGGGAACATTTGTGGCCCTTCAGGCAATTCGAATACGAACACCTTTTTATGGAGTAATGGAGCAACTAGTCCTAACATATTTGGGTTAACAGCTGGAACCTACGTGGTTACAGTTTCAGATTGTCAAGGGTGCACAGCTACAGCCTCCTATACGCTTACAAACCCACCTGCCTTAACGCTTTCAGCAACAATTCTCGATGCCTCCTCTTGTGATCTTATGTCTTTAGGGCAAATTCAGCTTACCCCTGGGGGTGGAGGACCACCAATAGGAACGGGGTGCAATGGTTTTGAATATCTATGGAGTAATGGAAGCACTTCACAAACTCTTAGTGCTCCCATAGGAACATATACCGTGACTGTAACAGATTGTAATGATTGCGAGATTACAGGTTCTTACACAATTGCCCCACCTCCTCCAATAATAATAACAGGAACAGTGGACAGTGAACTGTGCGCAGGTGGCCAAAATGGAAGTATTTCGCTTTCCGTTTCTGGAGGTCCGTCCATCGCCGTAGTTTGCGGAGGAACGGTGTATGATTGGAGCGCTAACGCTAACGGTGCTACGACCCCGAACATATCAGGTCTTGGGTCTGGTACGTATACTGTTACAGTGACAATGAACCCTAATTGTAATTCATGCAGTGAAACCGCCTCCTTTGTAATTAATGCCTCTGCTGGTCTTACTTGTACTGTAAATGGCAATGATGTTGATTGTCATAATGGCTCTAACGGATCCGCCGCTGTATCTGTCAATGGTGGCACAGGCCCATATACTTATGCATGGGAAAAAGACGGAACTGCAATATCAAACACCACTTACTTCATATCCAACCTCATGGCTGGAATGTATACCTCCACAGTTACAGATGCCAGTGGATGTAGTGCTATTTGCTCCGTAATGATCAGCCAGCCAACTCCTCTAATGGTTGGTTTATGCGGAGCGGCTTGCGAAGTATCTTGCTATGGTCAATCTGATGGAAGCATATGTGTCCTTGCACAAGGAGGTGTTCTGCCTTATTCTTATACCTGGAACGACGGACAAACAACACAAACAGCAACTGGTTTACCAGCAGGAAATTATATGGCTACAGTAACAGATGGCAATGGCTGTACTGCAACATTAATGACCTCTATTATGGAACCGCCTGCAGATTGTGACTGTTTCGATCCTAATGATCCAACTGCACTTGATATCTGTGCAGAATTAATGAATAATCCAATGAGCCCAATCGGTTCTCTGGACTGTGACAATGGAGGAGTAGACAATGCAACTGAATGTGCCAATGGTGGTGACCCGAATGATCCTAGCGATGATTGTGACCTATGGCAGCATACTGGAGAAAACCTTTGTGATATTCTAATGGCAAACCCAAACCATCCACTCGCTACAGTTGATTGTGATAATGGAGGTGTCTCGAACCAAGACGAATGCAACAGCGGAGAAGATCCTTTTGATCCTACTGACGACTGCCAATCTGCTCTTGATAATGCTATTAATATTTGTGCAATTGTGCTCAACGATCCTACGGGAATGATGGCGAATCAAGATTGTGATGATGGAGGAGTGATTAACATTACAGAATGTGAAAACGGAGGAGATCCCAGTGATCCTAGTGATGACTGTGAGGTCGCTTCAAATGTTGGTGTAGATATTTGTACAATGCTTGACCCAGATGGAGATGGAACCTTTGATTCATCGCACCCTTGGGCTTCTCTTGATTGTGACCAAGGTGGTGTGATCAACATCACAGAATGTATAACAGGAGATGATCCTAATGACCCAAGTGATGATCCGCAATGCCTTTGCGAAGAAGCAATGGATGGCGGAATCGATATTTGTGCCTTACTTGCTGCTGATCCAATGCATCCGATGGGTACACTTGATTGTGATAACGGTGGTGTCATGAATCATGTAGAATGCAGTAACATGGGAGATCCACTCGATCCAATCGATGATTGCGATCTATGGCAGTTCACAGGAATGGATATCTGTATCGTTCTTGCAGCAAATCCAAACCATCCGTTAGCCGATGTAGATTGTGATCATGGAGGTGTAAGTAATATAGATGAATGCAGCACAGGAGACGACCCATTTGACCCAATGGACGACTGCCAAGCTGCTGAAGATAATAACATCGATATTTGTGGAATCATCCTCAGCGATCCAACGGTAATCATATCAACTATGGACTGTGACAACGGAGGGGTAACCAATATGGAAGAATGTCAAAACGGAGGCGATCCACTCGATCCTAACGATGATTGCCATACTGCTTCAACTGCAGGATGGAATATTTGTACATTGCTTGATCCAGATGGAGATGGCACCTTTGATCCAACGATTCCGTGGGCAACCTTGGATTGTGATGATGGTGGTGTTTCAAACATCGATGAATGTATTGCAGGCACAGATCCAAACGATCCTAGTGATGATCCCACTTGCGCTTGCCATGATGCAGAAATAGGAACAATTGATGTTTGCGACATTTTAGCAGCTGATCCAACCAATCCGCTTGGAACACTTGATTGTGATAAGGGAGGCATTGATAACCAAACAGAATGCAATAACAATGGCGATCCTTTAGATCCTATGGATGATTGTGCTGTTGCAGAAGATGCTAGTGTAGATATTTGTACGCTTATCGCGAATAATCCGCAAAACCCTTTAGCTACGCAGGATTGTGATGATGGTGGTGTGATGAATTACGTAGAATGTAACAATGGTGAAGACCCATTCGATCCAACAGATGACTGCCAAGCAGCGCTAGATGAAGGTTTAAACATCTGTGTTATTGTGCTCGCAGACCCAACAGGAATAATGGCAACGATGGACTGTGATGAGGGAGGCGTTGATAATATTACTGAATGCAACAATGGTGGCGATCCAAGCGATCCTACAGATGATTGCGACGCAGCAGCAAATGCAGGAATGAACATTTGTATGATGTTAGATCCAGATGGAGATGGCACCTTTGACAATAATCATCCATGGGCA
The DNA here is from genome assembly GCA_937959115.1 of uncultured Saprospiraceae bacterium. GTDB lineage: Bacteria > Bacteroidota > Bacteroidia > Chitinophagales > Saprospiraceae > JAHDHB01. The sequence continues at coordinate 5,264 of CALGAW010000025.1, read as the reverse complement.
ACCCTTGATTGCGATGATGGTGGAGTGATTAATATCACTGAATGTATTACTGGCAATGATCCAACTGATCCAAGCGATGATCCTCAATGTTTATGCGATGAAGCAATGTCAGGTGGAATTGATATTTGTGCACTATTAACAGCCGATCCATCTCATGCAATTGGTACGCTAGATTGTGACGATGGTGGCGTAATGAATCATGTAGAATGCAGTAACAACGGAGATCCTCTTGATCCTAATGACGATTGTGATCAATGGCAATATACTGGAATGGACCTCTGTATTGTCTTGGCAACTAATCCTGATCATCCATTAGCCGATGCCGATTGTGATGATGGAGGTGTGACCAACATGCATGAATGTACTTCAAGTGAAGACCCGTTCGATCCAACAGACGACTGTCAGTCAGCGATTGACAATGCGTTAGATATTTGTGCAATTGTACTCAGCGATCCTACAGGTATGATGGCAACACTTGACTGTGATAACGGGGGAGTGACCAACATCGTAGAATGCCAGAATGGAGGTGATCCAACTGTGCCAGAAGACGATTGTCATGCAGCATCAAATGCAGGGATGGATATTTGCACTATGATCACTGCGAATCCAACTCACCCATGGGCAAGTCTTGATTGTGATGACGGAGGAGTAAGTAATGCGGATGAATGCCTGGTAGGTGGAGATCCTAATGATCCTATTGATGACCAAACTTGTGATCCTTGTGATGCAGCGGAAAATGGTTCAATTGATATCTGTGCAATCCTAGTGCTAGACCCAGGACATGAATTAGCATCGGTAGATTGTGACGGTGGTGGTGTGCTCAATCAAACGGAATGTGCGAATGGTACAGATCCAAATGATCCAAACGATGATTGCAGTTTAGTCAATGACGGAACGCTAGATGTCTGCACAATTATAAATGCTGATCCTAGTAATCCATTGGCTACTGCTGATTGTGATAACGGTGGGGTCACCAACCAAGATGAATGTGATGCGGGCACAGATCCAACAGATCCAAGTGATGACTGCGATGCTGCCATCAATGGTGGACTTGACATTTGCATTTTAATAGGAGCAGACCTAACGCATCCACTGGCAACAATGGATTGTGATGATGGAGGCGTTTCTAATTATGATGAATGTACAAATGGAGGTAATCCAAGTGATCCAACAGATGATTGTGAATCTGCTACAGAAATTGGAATGGATATATGCCTCATCCTCGATGGAAACGGTGACGGCGTATTCAATCCCAATCATCCGTGGGCAACGCTTGACTGTGATCAAGGAGGAGTAAGTAATATTGATGAATGTATTGTAGGTACTGATCCAAACGATCCGAGTGATGATCCAACTTGCGCTTGTCATGATGCTGAAATGGGAACCATAGATATTTGTGCAATTCTAACGGCTGATCCAACGAATCCAATCGGAACATTAGATTGTGATGAAGGTGGTTTAACGAATGCAGAAGAGTGTGAAGATGGTGGTGATCCATTAGATCCTTCAGATGAATGTGATGTTTTAATCGCTGGAAATATTGATGTCTGCCTATTGCTCAGTGCTGATCCTAACAATCCACTTGCAACGCAGGACTGTGATAATGGCGGTGTGACAAACATGGATGAATGCAACAGCAGTGAAAATCCAGAGGATCCAGCAGATGATTGTCAATCTGCAATAGACCAAGGATTAGACATCTGTATATTAATTGGGGCAGACCCAATGCACCCTCTTGGAAATCAAGATTGTGATAATGGAGGTGTTTCCAATTATGATGAATGTATGAATGGTGGCGATCCTGCCGATCCAGCAGATGATTGCTATACTGCGACGGATATCAATGTTGCTATTTGCGCAGTGCTTACTTCAGACCCATCACACCCATGGGCAACAATGGATTGTGATCATGGAGGTATTTCTAATTATGAAGAATGTATGGATGGCACGGATCCAAACGAACCAAGTGATGACTTATCTTGTCCGAGCGATCCTTGTGTTGATGCTGAAAACGGAGTGATTGATGTCTGTGAGATCTTAAATAGTGATCCTAACCATCCTGTCGGAACATTGGATTGTGATGGCGGTGGAACGATTAACAGTATCGAATGTAATAATGGTGGAAATCCATTAGATCAAAGTGATGATTGTGAAATGATCATTAATGCAGGTGTTGATATCTGTGCAATGGTCATCCTTGATCCAACTGGTCCATTGGCAGAAGCTGATTGCGATAATGGTGGGGTTTCAAACATTGATGAATGCAACAGTGGAGAAGATCCAACAGACCCAGCAGATGATTGCCAGTCCGCGATGGATAATGGCTTGGATATTTGTGCAATTGTGCTTAATGATCCAACAGGTACAATGGCAACAATGGATTGTGATAATGGAGGCGTTGATAACATTACAGAATGTCAGAACGGTGGCAATCCAACGGATCCAACAGATGATTGTCACGCAGCAGCAGATGCAGGAATGGATATTTGTACAATGATCACTAATAATCCGAATCATCCTTGGACAACGCTTGATTGTGACGATGGTGGAGTTGATAATTATACTGAATGCCTTGCCGGCAATGATCCAAATGATCCGATTGATGATGGAAATTGTCCTTGTCATGATGCTTCGTCTGGTACTCTAGATATTTGCTTGATCCTAAGTCAAGATCCAAGACATCCACTTGGAACATTAGATTGTGATGAAGGTGGTATTATTAATTTAGTAGAATGTACCAATGGTAACGATCCAAATGATCCTGATGATGAATGTGATCTCGTTACTAGTGGTGATGTGGATGTTTGCGCAATCCTTACTGCAGATCCTGATAATCCTCTAGGACCACAGGATTGTGATAACGGTGGTGTTTCAAACATTGATGAATGTAACAATGGTGGGAACCCAAGTGACCCAGTGGACGATTGTGATACTGCACTCAATGGCGGATTAAATATTTGTATACTTATTGGAGCAGATCCTACACATCCATTAGCCAATGCGGATTGTGATAATGGAGGTGTTTCCAATTATCATGAATGTATGAATAGTGGAAATCCCAGTGATCCTACGGATGATTGTTATCCAGCAGTTGATGTCAACATGGACATTTGTGCTATGCTTGTAAATAATCCGAATTGGTCGACAATGGATTGTGATCATGGAGGAATGAGTAATGGAGATGAGTGCCTTGTTGGTGGTGATCCTTCCGATCCAGTTGATGATCAAGCTTGTGATCCTTGTGAAACAGTAGGGAATAATGGTATGGATATTTGTGTTGTTCTAGCAGGCAATCCAAACCATCCTTTAGCCACTGAAGATTGCGATGAAGGAGGAATGAATAACCAAACAGAGTGCGACAACGGTGGTGATCCAAACGATCCTGCAGATGATTGTACTATTTTAGAATTGGAATATTCAAATGCTTGTATTTTCATAATTAACAACCCAGACAATCCGTTAGCAACTGCTGATTGTGATAATGGTGGTGTTTCTAATATTGATGAATGTAATACTGGGGAAGATCCATTTGATCCAACAGACGATTGCCAATCCGCAATAGATGGGAATCTTGATATTTGTGTGATGATCAATGGCAATCCAACACATCCTTTGGCAACACTTGACTGTGATAATGGTGGCATTGCTAATAATGTAGAATGTGATAACGGAGCTGATCCAAACGATCCAGCAGACGATTGCCAAGCAGCAATAGTTGGAGACGTGGATATTTGTGCGATCATTAATGGAGATCCATCACATCCATGGGCAAGCCTTGATTGTGATAACGGCGGTATCATGAACTTTACAGAGTGTATCAGCGGAGAAGATCCAAGCGATCCAATTGACGATTGTCAGACCGTGTTGGATGAGGAGATTGATCTGTGTGCTTTGATCAATGCAGATCCAAATCACCCATTGGCTACAGCGGATTGTGATAGTGGTGGCGCAATGAACATTAAAGAATGCTACCATGGCCAAGATCCACTTGATCCTAGCGATGACTGCGAAACGATTATCCTAGCAGAAATGGACATCTGTGCAATTGTATTGGCTGATCCAACGCACCCACTAGCAACTCAAGATTGTGATAATGGTGGCATCATCAATATCATTGAATGTAACACTGGTGGTGATCCGAATGAACCGAGTGATGATGTATATTGTACAGCAGACAATCCTTGTGATGAACTAGGTGGTTCAGAGGATATTTGTGCAATACTGGCTGGTGATCCAGCTCACCCATTAGCTACAGGAGACTGTGACAATGGTGGAGTGGATAATCAAACAGAATGTGATAACGGAGGAGATCCGTGGGATGCAAGTGACGACTGCGATATGGCTATTGCTGGCAATGTTGATATTTGTATTGTAATTGGAGGCGATCCAACGCATCCATTGGCTACCCTTGATTGTGATGATGGTGGTGTTCCAAATATTGATGAATGCTATACAGGAGACGATCCTCTAGATCCTAGTGATGACTGCCAAGCGGCAATAGATGGTGATATTGATCTTTGTGCTATCTTGATCAATCCTGATGGAACGTATCATCCTCTTGCCACGCTAGACTGCGATAATGGTGGTGTACCGAATATAAATGAATGCTTGTATGGTTATAATCCAGAAGATGCCTCAGATGAGTGTGAAGCTGCCTTAGGTTGCGGATTAGACATCTGCGTATTGATCGATGGCGATCCTAATCATCCATTAGCTGATTTGGATTGTGATAATGGTGGCGTTCCAAACTACATTGAATGCATGAACAATGGTGATCCAGGCATTCCATCAGATGATTGTCAAGTAGCAATAGCTGGAGAGATTGATGTTTGTTTGTTGATTTGTAGTGATCCAACACACCCATTATCATCGTTAGATTGTGACAATGGTGGTATCTCGAATCACGTTGAATGTGTAGCAGGTACAAATCCTAATGATCCAGGAGATGACTGCTTAGCAGCACTCGAGACGGGAATTGATATCTGCACAATCATTGCATTTGATCCGAATAGTCCATACGCTTCGCAGGATTGTGATAATGGAGGAATTGATAACGGAACTGAGTGCGCAAATGGTGGTGATCCGGGAGATCCGACAGATGACTGTCTAGGCGCAATTGCAACGGGAGAGGATGTTTGTGCAATCATCAATGGTGATCCCGCACATCCAATGTCAAGTCTTGATTGTGATGCGGGAGGCGTTGATAATTACACAGAATGTACGAATGGGACGGATCCTGCAGCAGCTTCTGATGATTGCAGTGC